>JAFLDZ010000001.1 GCA_017302135.1 Lysobacterales bacterium
CAGAACCGAACCTAAAGGCTCTGGAAAAGAAGCTGGATGCCGTCTCCATCAGCTTCAAAGGGAGGCTGGGCTATCACCTGGAAGACCTGACCACTGGCGCAGCGATAGGGGAAAGGTCAACAGAGAGGTTTCCCTCTGCTTCGACCATCAAGACTGCCGTCATGGCTGTGGCGATGAACGAAATTGAAAAGGGATCGCTGAAGTGGGATGAGCCGGTGAAGCTATGGTCCAAGGATCGGCGACACGCTTCCATGTGGGCTTACCACTTGGATGAGGGCCTCAAGATCAACGTGGATGCTTTGATTCAACTCATGATGAACGTGAGCGACAACACTGCCACAGTTGTGCTGGCCGATAGGGTTGGGTCGGAGACAATTGAGAAGACACTCCTTGCCTGGGGGTTTGAAGACACAGCATGGACCAGCTATCCCCCATCGAGCAACGCGCGTTTAGTCCGGCTGAGAGAGACCTACGCGAACATGGGGGTGACGACCCCCAAGGAGATGGGCCGCCTTCTTGCTCTGATAGCCAAGGGGAAGCTGGATCAGTTTCTTCCACTCCCCTTGGAACACTAGCTTTGATGCCCTCGGGATGGACGGGGCGGGTCGATCCCGAAACCAAGGGCGATTCCCGCCGCTGGCATCAGGTTATCCAGCCCTTAGGAGTTCACGACGCCCCCGGCACCGCCATCTTGGGCTTTGTGTGCGATGAGGGCGTCCGCAGAAATGGTGGGCGTGTGGGTGCAGCTATGGGTCCTTCTGCGCTGCGCAAGATGATGTCCAACCTACCAGTCCTCGATGCCGCGCCCCTCTATGACAGCGGAGACGTGCACTGCCTAGATGGCGACCTAGAAGGGGCGCAGGCGCGCTTTTCCTCTTGTGTCTGCCGCCTCTTGGACGCCGGACACCTGGTGGTGGGATTGGGTGGTGGTCATGAGATTGCGTATGCAAGCTACCTTGGATTGACCCAGCACTTGCGACAATCCAGACCGCGTGTGGCAATCGTTAATCTTGATGCACACTTCGATCTGAGAGAGCAAGAGCTTGCGAGTTCTGGAACTTCCTTTCTCCAAGCCTTGCGCCACGCAAGCACAATTGGCTTACCTTTGGACTACATTTGCATTGGAGTTAGCGCCTCAGCCAACACCCAAAGCTTGTTCTCAGCCGCACAAGCATACGGTGTGCATTACTATCGCGATGACCAGTTGAGCCTCGTTGAGCTCAGTAAGCGAGTCGAAGAACTGCTCTCCTGGTTGGCCAATGTAGATGTCATCTATCTGACCGTGTGCTTGGATGTTCTACCCGCAGCAACCGCCCCAGGCGTGAGTGCCCCCAGCGCGCGCGGAGTGAGCCAAGAAGCGCTCGAGTTACTGCTAGATGCGATAGTTATCACTGGCAAAGTTCGATTGCTGGATGTCGCAGAACTGTCACCCCCCAACGATAGGAATGATGAAACCGCGCGTGTGGCAGCCCGTTTAATCCACAGAATTACCAGTGGTATACGAAAGGTTGGGCATTGGGAAGTTTGAATCAATGATGATCTAAACCTATTTTAGCTTAGACGTCATCAAGGCAATCTCGGCCTTCTGGGATGAAATGATCTCTTGGCACAACTGCACAAGATCAGGGTCTTTGAGCTGGTTCTCTTCGCACATCAATACCGCTCCCGCATGGTGGGGGATCATGGATCTGACGAACTGATTATCAGAGATCGCAGTTTGCTGGCGAATGAAGACCCAGCACAGGATCATCACCAACAGTGTGGCGAGGATGATCACTCCATTGAGCTTGGCGTTGGGATACATGCTGCGCATGAGCGCCATTTCGATAAGCACCATGGGCGCGGCCATCAGGCCTGCCATGTAAACCTGGTTGAAATTGGCGTAGACGTTGGCGAAGCGGTCGACCATCGCATACATCAGGATGAACATCGCCACGAACGAGAGTGCCGTCATTAAGAGTAAACGGCCGTAATGGCCCTGCTTCCCATGCTGGTCTTTATGCATCGTTTCCATAGATCACCTCATTGCGTTACAAGCGTGAACTTCCCGAGAAAGCGGACCAGGCGCGAAGTTGTTCCACGCCTGGTCCGCTCAACCGATCGATTACATACCGCTGGCCTTGGCGAACTCAGCGGGGCTCAGGCTGCCATTCTTGTCAGAATCGAGCATGGAGAAATGGGCCGCTTTTGGATCCTTGGCCATCTCGATCTTTGACAATTTCCCATCCTTGTTGGTATCGAGCTTGGCGAAGGCATCGCCCGTCATTTTGCTGTGATCCATCTGGCCATGCGACATACCCATCTTGCTGTGATCCATGGGTTGGGCTGCAGCGGGTTTGTCGGTTTTTGCCGGATCGGCAGCCAGGGCGGAACCGGAGGCAAGCAACAGTGTAATAGCGAGAGCAGAGTGCAACATTTTCATCAGAAAACTCCTTTGGTTAGTGGCAAGAAGCGCTCTTGGCCGGTTCATCGGCTGGAGCAATATGTGCTTGCTTGGAGGACATCTTCCCCAGTCGCAACGCGTTGGTAACGACAGAGACAGAGCTCAGACTCATGGCCAGGGCCGCGATCATCGGGCTGAGCAGCAAGCCGAATACGGGGTAGAGAACGCCTGCCGCGATCGGCACGCCCAAGGCGTTGTAGAGAAACGCAAACCCAAGGTTCTGCTTCATGTTCGCGACCGTTTCATTGGAGATGGCACGGGCCTGCACGATCCGTGTCAGATCCCCTTTGACCAGGGTTACCTGGGCGCTGGACATGGCTACGTCGGTGCCGGTTCCCATGGCGATGCCGATGTCCGCGCCCGCAAGCGCCGGGGCATCGTTGATGCCGTCGCCGGCCATCGCGACCTTGTGGCCCTCGGCCTGCAGCCGCTTCACGAGATCGATCTTGTCCTGTGGCCGCACCTCGCCATGTACCTCGTCGATCCCCAGCTCCCGTGCCACCGCATTGGCCGTGGTCACGCCGTCACCGGTGGCCATCACGATGCGCAACCCGCTTTCCTGCAAGGCCTTGATGGCTTCGCGACTGGAGGCCTTGATCGGATCGGCCACGGCGATCAGGCCGGCCAGAGCGCCGTCGACTGCCAGATACATGACGCTTGCTCCTTGGTGGCGCAGCACCTCAGCCTGTTTCTGCAGAGATGCTGGATCGACTCCCTGCTCGCGCATCAATTGCGTGTTGCCGATCGCGAGCGTGCGCGCGCCAACCTTGCCACGCACACCGATGCCGGTGGACGACTCGAAATCCTGAGGCGTCTCCAGCGCCAAGTCGCGGCGACGGGCCTCCACCACTATGGCGTCAGCCAGCGGGTGCTCGCTGCCCTGGTCGAGGCTGGCGGCCAGGCGCAACACCTCGTCCTCAGCAAATCCATTCGCCGCGACCACCTCCCGGAACACGGGCCGACCTTCGGTCAATGTGCCGGTCTTGTCGACGATGAGCGCGTCGATGCGGCGGAAATTCTCGATCGCCTCGGCATCGCGGAACAGCACGCCGCCCTGCGCGGCGCGACCCGTGGCGACCATGATCGACATCGGCGTAGCCAGCCCGAGCGCGCAGGGGCACGCAATGATGAGAACCGATACCGCGTTGAGCACCGCGTACGTCCACGACGGCTCAGGGCCGAACAAGCCCCACACCAGGAGCGTCCCCACCGCGACAGCAAGCACCGCCAAAACGAACCAGAACGCAACTTTGTCGGCCATCCGCTGCATCGGTGCGCGCGAGCGTTGCGCCTGTGCGACCAGCTGCACGATCTGCGCGAGGACGCTTTCCGAACCAACCTTCTCGGCCTGTATCACCAGACTGCCGATTCCGTTCATGGTGGCGCCGATGACAGCGTCGCCTACATTTTTTTCGACCGGAATCGGCTCGCCCGTCAGCATCGATTCGTCGATGTTGGATCGACCTTCGAGTACTTTGCCGTCGACCGGCACCTTTTCGCCGGGACGTACACGCAGGCGGTCGCCGACGTGGACGTGACTGAGCTCGATGTCGTCCTCAGTGCCGTCGTCGCGCAGCCGCCTTGCGGTCTTCGGAGCCAGCCCCAGCAACGCCTTGATCGCGGCCGAGGTCTTGGAGCGCGCCCGCAGTTCCAGCAATTGACCCAGCAAGGTCAGCGATACGATGACCGCAGCGGCCTCAAAGTAGACGCCTACTCGCCCATGTTCGTGAAAGGAGGCAGGAAACAGATCGGGGAAGATCGTCGCTACTACACTGTATCCAAACGCCGAGGCCACACCGATCCCGATGAGCGTCCACATATTCGGACTACGATTGCGGATCGATTGGACACAACGCTCAAAGAACGGCCACCCTGCCCAGAGCACGACGGGCGCACTGAGCACCAGTTCTATCCAGGTGCGAGCTTCAGTCGAGAGGAAGGTAAAGCGGTGCCCGACCATGGCCAGGGTCAGCACGATGATCGTGAGCGGAAGGGTCCACCAGAAGCGTCGAGTGAAATCGCGCAGCTCCGGATTATCCTCCTCGTCCAGGCTTGGCATTTCCGGCTCCAACGCCATGCCGCAAATGGGACACGTGCCCGGGCCTTCCTGGCGGATCTGGGGATGCATCGGACAGGTATAGATGGTGCCCGCAGGCGCAGCTATCTCGGCGGTTTTCGGCTCAGGCGAGAGATATTTCTGCGGCTCTGCAATGAAGCGCTCTCGGCACTTCGAAGAACAGAAGTGATAGTCGGTGCCTTGATGCGTCGCATGGTGCACCGTTGTCGCAGGGTCCACGGACATGCCGCAGACCGGATCGACGACCGTCCCAACGGTTGTCGCCGGTGTTTTAGATCCGCCCGAGGACGCCGCCCCGTGGTCATGGTTGGAATGGGTATTCATGCCGGATCCTCCGCCAGAGCATTGAGGATTGGGCATTTTTCCAATGCTCCGTGGCCTGGGCACGAGTCAACGAGCATTTTCAGGCCATCACGAATTCGGGTGAGTTCGGTCAGCTTCTCTTCGACATCAGCAAGTTTCTCCATAGCGGTGGTCTTCATGCCAGCCATGTCTTTTTCGCGATGGCTGGACAGTTCCAGCAAATCGCGGATCTCTTGCAACGTGAACCCAAGCCCTTTGGCGCGACGCACGAAACGCAGGCGAGAGACGTCTCCCAGCTCGTATTGTCGATAACCCGAGCGCAGTCGCTGGGGCTCCGGCAACAGCCCCTGCCGCTCGTAGTAGCGCACCGTGTCTATGTTGACTTCGGCCTTCTGGGCCAATTCACCGATCTTCATAAATCGCACCTCCAATTTCACTGACCACAGTCTGCACTCTGGACCGTAGTCCAGAGTCAAGGGTCAATTCGTCAGTGCTGGCTGAATGGGCTCGTCGTGCCATCTCGTCCCACCAATTCCACCGTATAAGGCCTAGCTGTCCCCTCTGGGCCTTCCATTCCAGGAGAGCCCATGGGCATTCCCGGGAGCACCAAACCCTTGGCGTCGGGCTTCTCAGCGAGCAGGCGCTTGATGTCCTCGGCGGGCACATGCCCCTCGATGAAATAGCCGGCGATCTCGGCGGTATGGCAAGAACCCTTGCCGTAGGGCACGCCCAATCGCTGCTTCACCGGCGTCACATCCTCGCTGTCCCTGACCTCAACTGGAAAGCCAGCCTCTTTCAAATGATCCACCCATAGACCACAACATCCGCAGGTCGGGCTCTTGTGCACCAGGGCAACCGGCAACCCGTGGGCCTCCGCGCTCTGCTCAACCGCAGCAACCACGGCGATCGGTGCTTGTGTGGTGGGTGCACACGCACTCAGACCCACCACGATTGTCAGAATCGATAGCGACCTGATCCGACGATCTATGTGCATGAATGCTCTCCCTTTCAACGCTTCGGCCGCGAGGACCAGTGGATATGAACGATGCGCCAGCCATTGGGCGTGTTTTTAAGCACCATCGTCTCGGTGCTCAGTAGCGTGATCGGCTTGTCGTCCTTGGATGCATGCAGTTCGCTCTCGGTGCCGACCCAAGCAAAACCGCCTTCCAGCCGGGCCGTGCGATGGACCAGCTGGATATGAGCTGCCTTGAGGAACTCAGCATCGTGTCCTGCATGGCCGCCCAGATACTCTTCTTTCGAGCGCTCCGCGCCACCGCTTTCCAGGATCAACACATCCTCGGCCAGCAGCGCGCCAGCGCGCCCAAGATCTCCCGCCTGCAGCGCAGAAGAAAACTCTTCAACCACTTTGACTGCCGGGGCTACTTGGGCTTCCACCGCAGCGGCCGCAGGCTTGGCATGCGCCTCGGGGCCGTGCGCTTGTGCCAGGGGAGCCAGCGCTATGAGCAGCATTGCGGTGATGAATTTCATCCGATGATCCTTGTGAGAGAGTTGATTAGTGTTGGTGGCCATCATTCTTGTGATCCTCCGGTTGGGTTTCGGGCATCACCATGCCAGCGTGCTCATCCGCAGCGGGCTTTGTGGTTGACGGGCTGTCATCGTGGGGAGGAGTGCCAGGCGCATGAGAATGCGGCTTGGCCGCCGGCGTCTTGTCCATCTTCATGCCGGAATGATCAGCAGCGGCATCGTCATGCGGAGGAGTGCCTGCCGGATGGGTATGCGGCTTCGTCTCTTCCATCACCATGCCTTTCATGTCGCCATGCTCATCGGCTGCGGCATCTCCGTGGTCATCTTCAACGCCTTCTGGATGTTCATGCGGCTTGGTTTCCCCGCCGCCGTGAGAATGCCCGCCGCTGCTTTCCACCAATGCCTGGTATTGCTGCGCGTTGAGCTTGGGAAGTTCTTGCAGGAAGGCCGCCATGTTCCAGATGTACTCGTCTTCCATGCTCTTCCCCCACGCCGGCATACCCGAAGCCTTGATGCCGTGCTTGATCACCCAGAAGGCTTCGGCTGCCTCGACGGCTTCCTGGGTCAGGTTTGGCGGCGCGGGATACAGCCCTTTGCTCATCTCGGTTGCTTCCATGCCTGGGGCCAGATGGCAGCCCATGCACATGGCATTGTAGTTGCCGGCGCCTTGGGTGACGCGCGCCGAATCCTTGAGGTCGGGCACTTTCAGCTTGCCCGCCCGCGCTTCGATGGAGCGCTCGCGCAGGGTTTCCATCAAGGCATACACCGGTCGGGTGTGCTGGTCGTCGGCGCCGATGTTGTAAATGCCCGACCAGACAAAGCCGGCGACAGCCAGCACCGCAACGCCGGACAGGACGCTCAAGGTGAGCAGTGATTTTCGTGTCACGAATGGCATGGTGTGATTTCCCTTTTCAGAACCAGATGCGGAAGCCAGCGACGACACGCGTGTCGCTGGCGCTTTCGTTTCCAACGCGACGCAAATCGGCGGTCTTGCCGAAGGCGCGCTCATGGACCACGCCGATGTACGGCGCGAACTTGCGAGTAAATTCGTAACGCAGGCGCAGACCGGCCTCCGCCGTGCTCAGTCCCGAGCCGATGCCGCGGGAGGGATCGTTCTTGCCATAGAAGTCCACCTCGACCAGCGGCTGCAGGATCAGCCGGTTGGTCAGCAGTAATTCGTATTCAGCCTCGAACCTGGCTGCGGTCTGTCCGTGTTCGCCGACATAGGCCATCGCCGAAACCTCGAACTTCTGCGGAGCCAGCCCCTGCACACCGAACCCGGCAAAGCTCTGCGCATTGCCCGGCTTGAAGTCGTGGCGTACACCGGCGACCCAGTCCCACCACGGCGTGAAGCTGCGGCCGTACATCAACTCCAGATCGGCCGATTCGGTATGCCCGTCGACGCGTTCGCCTTCGCTGCGCCACCACAGGCGATTCAAGTCGGTGCCGATCCAGCCCTGACCTTCCCAGGCCAGCCCTTTACCCGGATCGGCAT
Source organism: Lysobacterales bacterium (assembly GCA_017302135.1). Classification (GTDB taxonomy): domain Bacteria; phylum Pseudomonadota; class Gammaproteobacteria; order Xanthomonadales; family Xanthomonadaceae; genus Lysobacter_I. Next base: position 7,804 of record JAFLDZ010000001.1, read on the forward strand.
TCCAGCCTTCCAGGCGGTTGATCAGTGTGTAGCTATGGATGGCGTTGTCGAGGTGTTCCATGTGCTCGGCTGGCGGCATGGCGGCAGCGCGGTCGGCCTCGGTGATCGGCGGAATCGGCGTGCGCAGTTCGCCTGGCGCCGTATTCCCCTCGCCATGCTGCATGCCGGGCATAGCCTCCATCGACATGCCGGACATGTCGTGCCCCATCCCGGCGTGATCCATTGGTTTTTCCGTTTCGGATGGCGTCTCCGGCATCGTGTGGCCCATCTTCGAATGGTCCATCGGCATCGCGGCAGGTTCGGATGTCGTTGCCGGAGGCATCTTGTGTCCGGCATGGGGATCCGTGGCCGCCGGCTTGGCGGCTTTCTTCGGCGCCGGATTGGCAGACGGCTTCTTCTTCGCCGGCTTGCCTTCGGTCGGCGTTGGCGGCATGGGCATGGCCATCTTCGAGTGGTCCATCTTCGAATGATCGTTTTCCTGCGCCATGGCCGGAAACGCCGACGCCAGCGCGATGCCCAGTAGGCTAATCTTCAAGGCGTTCATGCGATGCCCTCCCCGATCTGCACGGCCCGCATCATCCCGGCTTCCATGTGCAAGAGCAGATGGCAGTGGTAAGCCCACATACCCAATGCGTCGGCGCGCACGCGGTAACTGCGCTTGCTGCCCGGCGGCATGTCGACGGTGTGCTTGCGCACCATGAAGTTGCCGTCGTCGTCTTCTACATCGCTCCACACGCCATGCAAGTGGATCGGATGGGTCATCATCGTGTCGTTGACCAGCACGATGCGTACACGCTCACCGTAGTTGAGCCGCAGCGGCGTTACCTCGGAGAATTTCTGCCCGTCGAAGCCCCAGGCGAACTTCTCCATGTGCCCGGTCAGATGCAACTGGATTTCGCGTCCGGGATCGCGGCCGTCCGGGTCGTCGAACGTGCTCTTGAGCATCGAGTAGCTGAGCACCGTGCGACCGTTGTCGCGCAGGCCATTGCCAGGATCGTCCAACCGCGAGCTGACGGTCATCGCCTGGTTGTCGATCAGCGGGTTACGCGTTTCACTGGCCGGGTGCGTGACCGTGCTCTCGGGGCCCATGCCGGTCATTGAGCCGCTTTTCATGCCCGCCATGTCGTGGCCGGCATGGGGGTCGGCGTTGGCCGGCTTGGACTCCTGCGTTGCCGAGCCATGATCCATGCCGGTCATGCCCATGTTTGCGCCGCAGCTCATTTCCATGCCCTTGCCCCCGGACATGTCCATGCCGCCCATACTTCCATGGTCCATGCCCATGTCGGTCATGCTGAGGAGGTAACGCGGGTCGAGCGCCGGGACGGGAGCGCGCAAGCCTTGGCGCACTGCCAGCGTGCCGCTAACGTAACCGGTGCGGCCGGAATCCTGGGCGAAAATGGTGAAGGCGTCCTGCCCGGACGGTTCGACGATGACGTCGAAGGTCTCGGCCACGGCAATGCGGAATTCGTCCACCGTCACCGGATGCACGTACTGGCCGTCGGCAGCGACCACGGTCATCTTCAGGCCGGGGATACGCACGTCGAAATAGGTCATCGCCGAGCCATTGATGAAGCGCAGCCGTACCTTCTCGCCACTGCGAAACAGCCCGGTCCAGTTGCCTAGCGCGGTAGTGCCGTTCATCAGGTAGGTGTAGGTGTGGGCGTTGACGTCCGACAGGTCGGTCGGCGTCATCCGCATTGCGCCCCACATGCGCCGGTCGGCCAACGTGGCCTTCAGGCCATCCTGCTTCGCGTCGCTCAGGAAATCGCCGACAGTGCGTTTGTAGTAGTTGTCATAGCCCGCCATCTTCTTCATGCGCGAGAACAGTGCGGCCGGATCAAGGTCGGTCCAGTCGGACAGCATCACGACGTAGTCGCGGTCGTAGGCGAACGGCTCCGGCGCGATGGGGTCGATGATCAACGGCCCGTACAGGCCGGCCTGTTCCTGGAGCGAGGAGTGGCTGTGGTACCAGTAGGTACCGCCCTGGTTGACGGCGAAACGATAGTGGTACGCCTCGCCGCGGGCGATGCCGTTGAAGCTCAGGCCCGGCACGCCGTCCATGTTGGCAGGCAGGATGATGCCGTGCCAGTGGATTGAGGTTTCATTGCCGTGGATGGAACCGGCGGGCAGCGCGTTCGCTACGCGCAGGTTGACCGTAGTGCCTTCGCGCCAGCGCAGCAGCGGGGCTGGGATCGAGCCATTGACCGTAATCGCCGGACGCGTGCGCCCAGTGAAGTTCATCGGGGTTTCGCCGATAGCCAGGTCGAAATCGGTACCGGAAAGGACATTGTTATTGCCAGGCCCTTTCAGCGCCCAGCTGTTCTTGGGCCACAAACCCAGCGCCGCGGCCGCACCGCCGGCGGCCAGCCCTTGAACAAACCGGCGACGCGACAGCGCGCCGCGATCAAAGCGATCCATAGACATATCGAACTCCACTTACATACCCGCGCATACAGGTAGGAACAAAGACGGTCCGCGCGGACTTCCACGCCAGACAAGCATCAAGACAGCACCGAGGGGTGCCCAGGGGCCGCTTAGCCGATAGGAGGTCGGGTAGGATGGGCGAGCGCAGGCGAAATGTGGCCCAGCAATAATGGGCGAATGCTCTGGCTGTGGTTCACAAGCGCGGTGGGGATAAATGCATAGACGGGCGGTGCTTGGACACCGTGCATGCACATGCAGGTGCAACTTGCGGACTTGCAGCAGTCCGGGCTCGGGTGCTTCACAGGATCCGGAGTCGGATCAGTCGCGGCCGTGGGACCTACTTGGCTCATACCACTGGCTTCGTGGCATGGTTTTTCAACAGCAGCTCTCTCGGCGGCAGGAACACTGCTGACCGGCGCAGCATGGGACATCTGCATGCGTGTCGCAGCAAAGGCGCCCGTGGCGCTATTCAGCACCAAGGCGACACTAAGAAGCACTCGCAAGAGGATTGACCAGACCGACATGACGCAACTGTAACCTCAAAATCCAACAAAACAATATAGGGGACGTGAACTCTGACCGAGGTCTAGACTTTACGTAAACCCCCTGCCAACGCGCTACGCGGATGGCCCGTTCATTTCCACCGTGACATGGGCGAGCTCCTCATGGATCCCCAACGCCTGTCGGTAGTGTTCAGGAGTCGCATCGGCCCCAGCCACCAAAGCCACGACGCACGAATATTTGCCCCTGCCCACACGCCAGACATGCAGATCGGTAATCTCAACCACCGGGGAGCCGGTGGCAATGACCTCTCTGATTTCCTCTACCACCGGCGCATCCATTTCCGCGTCCAGCAACACCTTGCTGGTATCGCGCAAAAGTCCACGAGCCCAAACCGCCACCAGGACTGCACCCACAATGCCCATCACCCGGATCCAGCCAGACCGCGCCCCAGATCTTCCCACCGGTGAGAGCAATGATCGCGAGGACCGAGGTGGCCGCATCTGCCAGCACGTGCAAATAGGCTGCCCGAAGGTTCAAGTCCTGGTGCTGATGGCCGTTATGTTCGTGATGATGGGAGTGATCATGATCGTGGTTGTGATGATGACTGCCCTGCAGCAGCCAGGCGCAGACCAGATTTACGACCAAGCCGACCGTCGCCAACGCAATGGCCTGGTTATAGTGGATCGGAAGTGGAGAGATGAGGCGCTCGATGGATTGAAAGGCCATGAGTCCCGCTACACACAGCAATAGCACGGCGCTGGTGTAGCCGCCCAGGATTTCAATCTTCCAGGTTCCAAACGCAAAGCGCGTGTCGTTGGCATATCGCCTGGCGCAGGCATAGGCGAGAACCGATAGGCCCAACGCAACCGCATGCGAGCCCATGTGCCAACCATCGGCCAGCAACGCCAATCTCGACCGCCATCATCGTGGCGGTGAGGAAAAGCACGGCACCCCTTCGCGCAATAGCTCCATACGAACGGAAGTTGACCGCCGTAGGCGCGGCCTGCTGACCAGCCACTCACCTTTGCCCTGCGGCCTCGCGGGGCTAAACCTAAATGGCCGTTGGTTTCCGTTTGTACTCACTTTCATCATCAACCCGCGCTCAACGCCGACGTAAAACTGGGCTCTATCCCAAGTTTCGATCATTGTGCTGGGTTAGAAGGTGGATTCTTGAAGGCACTGCAATCAGTTGGCTCGGAATTTTACCAGCCCAAGCTCCCCCAACGGCATACAACAGGCACCAACGACTTACCGTGAACACCTTGCTGGAAATACCGCAACAATATTCCCTGCCTTTCCATGAATTCCGCTCCTTTTTCCTTCCGATAAAACCAGCACATCATTCCCCAATGATGGGTATCAATCTCGGCGCCCATCTTTGAGGAAGCCCTAATGAAGGAAGATAGTGTCGACGAAAAAGCCGCGCGATTCATCGCGGAGTACCAAAAGCTCAAGGAAAAGAAAGGCCTGGAAAAATTCCTTGGTCTCATCAAGCAAGTTATCTTGTCTTCCAAACAAGACAACATCACCGACAAGGAAATAATTGACATCATCCGCAGCCTTGGATTCAAGGAAAAACTTTACCCAGCAAAATTTAATGAGCTTCGCAAACAGCTGAACGCTGACAAGGTTTCGGATGCCAACGAAGATCGCGGCAGCAACAATGATGGGGACCAACCGCCTGCCTCGGGAGACGAGATTGAACACAGCGACGCTGCTGCACCCTCTCACATTTCTGATGCGCTCAATGGTGTCGGCCATACGGAGATTGCGGAATGAATATTCCAGCTCCATATTTTTTTCGCAGTGGAAACGAAGCGCAGTTGGATATGCTTCCGTCGATCGCAAAGGACGCGGCAAAAGCGTATTGCGCCAAGACGAACAGTGCAGACCCTATTATGGTGCGGACGTACCTGCTTTCCGTAATGTCCTCAGCCGCCGGACCGTTTTATTTCATCAAACCACCCGGATGGAACCCGCATCCGATCAATGCGAATACGTTGTGCATTGTAGGAACTGGCAACTCGAAAAGCCCAGTGCATGATCGCGTTATTCAGCCGCTGATGTGTCACGCGAACGAAAGCATTGTCCGCTTCATTCAGATGGAAGCCAAGTTCAGGGCACAACTTGACCAGCGAAAGCTCCAGGTCGAAGTGTTGAGGGCGGAAGTTCGCCGCCGCAAGCGTAAGAACGAAGCGTGCGGAGAAGTGGAAGCGGAACTCGCGGCCTTGAACCACAACACCCCGAAGCCACCTAAGCTGCGCCCACGTCGCGCAGGGAACATCGACTTGGAGGGGATGGTGCGGCAGTTGGATGGCAATAACGAGGCTATCGACTTCCTTACCGATGAGGGGGAAAGATTTTTCTCCAACCCCCTGATGCGCCATCCAGCTGAACTGATCGACTTAATTGACGGAAAGCCACTGGATTTCATCCGCGAGAAGAAAAAGCCTCTGTTTGCAATAAATCCTTCGGGTACGCTTGGAATTCTGCTGCAGCGTGCGGTACTGAATCCGTATATTCCTCGATTTAAGGGCGGCGAGATAATCAAGCACAAGACTGTCGAGCTGGGCTTGTTTGCTCGCTTTCTTATTTATGTCGCTGCTCCCATGCCCTTTGGTAACGGGTATTTAGAGAGCGACGACGACGATGAAAATATTGCCAAATTCCATAAGCGCCTTCGTGCCATGTACGACAAGCACCGTGAAAATCTTGAATCTGGCATCACTGAACGCATTGAACTTTCGTTCGCTCCAGATGCCGTGGGGTACTGGAGTGAGCTGGATCGAGTCGTCCACGACCTGAAATTTGGTCAGTTTTCCCATATCGAAGATTTCGTTTCCAAGATGTTGAACCTCACCGCCCGCGTGGCCTCGTTGCTGCATGTATTCGAAAGCGATACCCACTACGTGTCATTGTCGGCTCTGCAGCGTGCCTGGGAGATCGTCGGGTTTCATGCTGGTCAGTACGAACAGTTATTTGCTCCGCCCCCGCCAATGCCCGTGCAGGAGGCGGATGTGGCTGCCGTTGCCAATTACCTGGGCAACCTTTCTTGGCCGGTCAACTTGCGGGAAGTCCCAGTTGAACCCATCGGCCTTTGGCTGAACATCTCGGATCGCCGTGTGCGCGCCGCCTTGTTGCGCCTGGAGAACCGCGGAATGATTGAGTTCTGCAAAGAAAAGCGTGGTTATATCAACTGCCATAATCCGTTTGTTCACACGCGCAATATCACCTGGCGTTGACCAAAAAAAATGCGGGTGCGCACCTCAAGGCGGGGGCATTCGCCCCCGCCTTTCTTGTTGTCTACTGCTTTACATGTGCGTCGTACAGGTACATCACCAATCCGTAAAATGCAAAACCGCATAGCACGATGCCGCCAATGATCTTGAACATCGGTTCTCCTTTCGCTTGTCAGTTGTCGTGTAGCGAACCGTGGCCGGCGAGATATATGTTGAGCAGGTAATCCTCGCGGTGCCTCAGCACGTTGCTGGCTTGTTCCTGGCTCAAGCCGTGGCTGGTGAAGTACGTCAGCAACTCGGTGTCCGTGCTGTTCTCGTCGTTCGACAGTACATCCTCGACCCACGCCACTTGCTCGTCGATCAGTCCGTACCTGAAGGCGCTCATGCCGCAGCCCCCTGTGGCGGCAGTTGCGATACCTTGGTCTCCAGCCTTCTACGCAATCCGCCGCCGTTGGTCTTCGCCGTAGTCGACTCTGCTTCACCCTCCGGGTAGAACTCCTCGACCACCGCCGGCACGTCTTCTCCCAATTCCTCGAAGGCGCCATTGGCGAAGCCCTGGCGGGCAGCTTCGTCCAGTGCGGCCTGGTCAAAGCCGCTTTCCCGCCGTTGCTCATCCTTCTGCCTTGCATCCGAAATTGCCTGTTCCAGTGTCAGGCCCGTGCGTACCACCAGATCAACGTAGTAGATCGCGGCGCGGAAGCTCATCGTCGTGGACTTGCCACGCAGCTTCAGCTCCAACGGCATGCAAGCCAACCGCCCTCCAGAGACAGCGCTGAAGTACTGCAACCTTGCCGCCAGCGTGCGGATGGTGTTGAAGGACGTGGTGCGCAGCACGAAGCTCCCCAGCGCATCCTCCTCGCCATCGCCTACTACGACATTGAGCCTGGCATACGCCTTGCAGTCGCCATTGGCGAAGGCGCAGGTATCCGGTCCTATACAGGCCAGATTGGTGATCCCCTCCTTCCCTGTGCGCCTGCACGTCTCACCATTTCCCACGCAAACGGGCCTACCCGTGGAACGGTCGAACAGCGAGTAGTCGGCCCGCATGTTCAGCGTCGGGTCGTTGAACAGCAACCGTACCGGGATTGAGCGCAGCTTGTGGCCCTCCGCTTCCTTGCGCAGCTTTTCATCCAGTGGATGCAGCACCCAACCTTCTCGATTCTGTACCTGACTGGTCAGGGTGAACTGATCGTCCTTCTCCGGCAGGCGCTTGCCGTTACGTTCGACCACGCGGCCGATGGAGATCCGCCCGACCACGGGCGGAGTGATTGCCAAACCTTTCAACATGTTGAAGCCCTCTGTGGTTGATCGGAAGCCAGCGACAGCACGAACCGTCGCGAACCGGGACGGGTCACGGTGTATTGCAAAGCGATACCGGGGTGATCGGCTGTGAACCGTTTGGTGTCGAGACTGGTGCCGTCCTTGGACCGCTTGAAGGTCACTTCGCCGCCAGCGAACACAGCGTGCGAGGCATCCCCCATTGCCTGCTGGAGGGTCTGCTTGTGCAGCTCAGCCTGCTGTTCCTTGACCTCAAGTTCTGCTTTCAACTCGGAGAGCGAGGTGAACACCTGTGACAGCGCTTCGTCTTGGCTGAAGTCCAGTGTGGTGCTATTGCCAGGATAGAACTGGCGCAGGGCTCTGGCCGCCGATTCGCTGCCATCGGCAGGCGGAGGCGTATCGGTTTCCACGTACTCCCAGAACCTGGCTTCCAGCACAATCAGGCGGGCGATGACTTCGTCGTCGCGTGGAATGTGGTGGATCTCCAATGCCTGCCCGCACAGCAGGACGGCCACATCCGCCGCCGCCTTACCGGTAACAGCCAACTGGTGCTGCACCTGCAACTGGATGTATTCGGGGACGCCTTCCCGCCACAAGCGCGAGCCGAACTCGCCCGCAGTCTTGCACTCCAGAATCTGCACGTCCTGACAACCCACCACTTCCCGATCGATATTCGCCAGCATGAAGTTGAAGGTCGGATGCTGAAGTACGGCATTGATCTTCCGTACCTTGCGATCCGTCTTCTGCATGTAGGCCACCGCGACATACGGCTCCAACAGGGTTCCCCAGAACCGAGGATCCTGCATGCCCGGGTTTTCCTCGTTTGCTCCCGCTCGCCCGGTCTTTTCCATCCACAACTCAAGCTGGCTCTTGTAGGGGTTCAAACCTACTGCTGCTGCTGCATCCGAACTTCCGATGCCACCCTTGCGTACTTCCAGCCACTGCCCGCGATCGAGCGTGCGGGTATCCACCAGGCGTAAAGCCCTTTGTTTCACCATCTCGTTCTCCCAATAAAAAAGGCCGCCCCAAAGGGCGGCCTGTGCGTGGTGCTACTTCTCAGTGGTCCGGATCCCCGGCCTGCGGTTTTCAATGCGCTTCAATCGCTCTGGAACACATGCTCGTACTTACGCCCGCACGGAACGCGGGCCATGCCGTTGCTCACCGAACCAACGTGAGCGCTACACCAGTCCCCGGGCTGCCATCGAGACCGCCTGACCAGCCGTGACCACGAAGTGGTCCAGCAACCGGATATCCATCAGCCCCAGAGCGCTCTTCAGTTGAGTCGTGACTGCCCGATCAGCTGCAGAGGGTTCGGTATGGCCGCTGGGGTGGTTGTGGGCCACCACGACCGCCCCAGCATTTAAGGCCAGCGCGCGCTGGACCACGACGCGCAGACGCACCTCTGCTCCATCCACCGAACCGGAGAACAGCCGCTCCACTGCGATGAGCCGATGGTGGGTATCGAGGAAGGCGACTTCGAAGTGCTCCCGTGCCTCGTTGCCCAATCGCAACCGGAAGAACGCACCGCACGTAGTGGGATCCCCCAGCAATGGGCCCAGGTCGCAGGCCCGCTGTTCGAGAATGCGCAGTGCTCGGGCGATGGTCCGCTCGTCGCGTGCCCGGATGGCCTCCTCCGACGAGGCCATCCGAGCAACTGCCGACTCACTCACACGTGATCGAGCCTGCATCACGCCACCAGCTTCATCACTTCGTCCCAAGCCCGCTGCTTGAGCTGCGCGCCGGGACCGAACCACGCCGCGTCTCGACGGTGGTCCTCGCTGCGTGCCCGGCGATGGTGATCGACATACTCAGTCACGCTGTTCAGCAACCCCCATGCCGTGCCACGACTGGAAGCCAGCAGTGCACCCTTGCCGCCGCCCTCGTACAGCGAACGAACATTGGCCAGCGCCTGTTCGTTGACCACCATCGCCTTGTTCTCCTGCGATTGGTAGGTCAGTACGCGACGCAGCAGGCCTTCCACCGAATCCGGGTCCACCGGACACTCGACCAGCGCTTTCATACGGGCGACGAAGCCATCCCACGAGGACACGGTGATGCCCAGCTGGCGCTTGACCGCATCCATGTCGAACTGCGAACGGTGCGACACCTTCACCGCGCCGCTGGATTCCCCCAGGGCAATCTTCAGCGTGTTGTTGCAGACCACCCGGACCGAGGTGAACTGCGCCGTGGTCGCCAAACTGCCATCGCAGGCGGTAGCCAGCAACAAGTACCCCTCCACTTTGTCCCTGCCCTTCAGTGTCGTGCTCTGGCCGGTACGAGCCAGCGCCCAGAACTTGCGGCCTTCACGCAGCACACCCGCCGTTTCCAGCTCGAAACCGTTGTACTGGGTCAGGTCGCGGTAGAACTCCAGCACTTCCTCCGGCTGGACCACCTGGAAGCGCTTGGACACCACCGCCAAAGGGGATTTGGTGTCGGAACGGTACAAGACCTTGTTCTCGGGGAACGCTTCAATCGCGCCGATGCCATGGTTGCCGGTGATGAAACGGACTGCGGACTCCTCGATCTGCCAGTCCATGCCCGCCTGCTGCTTCCAGACCTCAATCGGCTGTTGCGGGGCCAGTTTGTTGCCAAGACCATGCCACGGCTTTTCACCGGCGTAGGCCATCGTTTGTACCAAGTGCATGAGTTCTTCCTCGTAAGTGGACGGCATAAACGCACAAGGCCCGGAGAGTCCGGGCCTTGTGTGCGTTCCGTCATGGCGGATAGATCAGGGGAATTTCGAGGTGCAGCCTGTGCATTTCGCGATACCTACCAATAATGCGGCGGTCACCACGAGGATGCAGGTCAAGACGTCGGTCTTCTGCGGGATCATTCCTAAACTCCCTGGGAGCGCATCGGTGCGGAACGCTCTCACGCGAGGCCAGTCGCTACCGGTCTCATAAGGGTGGTATGTATCTGAAATTCTTTTGATTCTAGGGCGGTGGCGTTACACCGACTTAGCCACGCGCCACTAGTCGCAGACCTAAAGGTATTTTCTCACTGCTGTTCACTGTTCCTGCACCACCGCGTGGCAACAGCTCATGCGAGCGTGGGATAACGCTCACGCCAAACACGGGCACTTGCTTCGTTCGCCTTGGCTGCACGCTCCACTATTGTCGCTCGGCTGGAATTCGGCTCTCCTCCCAGAGCTTCCGGGTTCGCCTTCTGCACGATTTCACGTCGCGCGCTCTCAATCGTGGACCAGGGGGCGGAGCTACTGACCTTCAGAAAACGATATGCCGCTTCAATTGTCAGAGTCGGATTAGGCCCATCCATTGATACTTGCGCGGGCGCCTGTCTAGCAGGGATCGGTGGTTCAGACGCGGCTTGAACAACCACGGCTGGGCGCGGCCGGTTCTGAGGTGCCGCTGTTGCTGTGATGGGCACGCTCGGCTCCGCGGGGATTCCCGGTAGCAGCGTTAGTTGCGTGGTCTGTTCCCTCATTTGAGGATTTGCCGCATCAGTAAGCACTTCGCCCTGCGCATTGAGTGACGACTGCACGGCGGCGAGCAGCGATGAGGCGCGAGCTGTGCTTCGGCAAGCCAGCTCGTCGACTAGGCGTCGCAATGTTTTAGCATCGCCTGCCGAGTTCTTGAACAGTTGCTCCAAATGCTCGATCCCCTTGGTCATCAACGGCCTGTACATGGTCATGCGACCTCCATCGCATCGTCGGATTTCAGGTCGATCTCGGGTTGGGCCCCCGGCATTGCGTCGTCTGGTTCATCCACACCTTCAACATTCAGTGGGTCGACCTCCTTGTAAGCCACCCAGGACGATGCATCAATCGTGTCTGCGCCGATAGGCTCGATGCCCAAGTACGCGAGAGTCGAAAAGAGATCGTCCAGAACTTCCTGCCTGCGGCGAACGAAGCTCGATCCGAAGCACCGCCAGAATGTCCACCCGGCACGCTCAAGCACGCGCTGGCGTTGCATGTCATCGCGCCACTGCTCAGGCCCGTGGTACTTATCCCCATCGCATTCGATCGCAAGTCGCCGGCCTTCGCTGCCTTCCACAACGAAGTCGATGCGGAACCCACCTGATCGCACTTGCGGCGTTACGCGATAGCCGCGCTTGGTGAGCTCGTCGAACATGTCGTGTTCGAATGGCGATTCGCATAGCGCCTTGAGATCTGCCACCTTGCGCGCATCCTGGCGGAAGGGTTGCTTGAAGTGCTGCAGAACGAGACTATTGAGCGAATTGTCCCGCAACTCAGATTCGAGCAACGAGCGGAACAGGATCATCCTGTCGCGTGCCCTGGAAAGCGCAACATTAAATCGCTGCTCCATGCCAGCCACGGTATTTACCGCACGATCACCATGGCCCAGCACCATGGATACCAGCATGATGTCGCGTTCCCTGCCTTGAAACACGGGCGGCGCGCCAATCGCAATCTCGCGCTCCAGGATGTCGAGTTGTGACACCTGCTGGTTGATCAACGTGGTGATCCGCGCAGCCTGGTGATGACCGAGCAACGTCACGACGCCGATGCTCCTACCCACCAAGCCTGGGTCGACGAGGATCGACTGGATCTCCTGGACCACAGCTTGGGCTTCGGCTTCATTCACCTCGCGGGCGTTGCGGACGCCCCCCTTCACGAATACGTCGATCAATGGAGGATCAAGGCGCTCGTTGGCCCTTGGAATGCGCAATGGCTTTATTTGCCCGCCATAAAAGGTCCGATTCGAGAACTCGATAATCGCGGGCACGGAGCGGAAGTGCTCCTTGAGCATCACAGCATTGCCCGCAAACATGACCGACGCTAGGTCATACATCGACTTGTCCGGTGTCATGAGGGCGCCATGAGGCTGTTCGGCCAGGAAACGGTCGCGCAGATCGAGGATCTGCACTTCTGCAACGCCCACTGCCGAAGGCGATACCTGCTTGTCGTCACCGACGACGAGAAGTGTCTTGCCGCGCATCAACGCCGGTAGCGCCGAGATGTCCGATTGCGAGGCCTCGTCCACCACGACGAGGTCGAAGAGGCCTAGCTCCGCAGGCAGGGCCTCCGAGACGCGCCAATGGGGAAGCACCCAACAGGGAACCGCCTTGTAGGCATTCTCCATTGCGTCCCGTGCATCGCGGCGATGACGCCCCGACCGAATACCGGTTCCGGCGCCCAGCGACTGAATGGCGCTGAGGTACTTCTGCAACGCCTGACGGACGGACTCCGGCGAGTGCATGTATACGCCAAGCCAGGCTTTCTCGGACACCAGCTCTTGGTAAGTGCGTTCGAGATGCGACGTCAGGGACTTTCGTTCCTTGAAGAGCTTCCGGAGTTGCTCGTGGCCGTCGATGTGCTCAAGCAACGTGGACGCCTGGCGCCACCGCCAGGCCGCGCGCCATGTGTCCGGGATTGCTTCGTCGCCGCCTGCCGCCGGAACGGTGCGCAAACGCGCCGCCCACTTTTGTGCGCCTGCGCTGTGGAGGACCAAACAAATCCGCCCGATCTCGTCTAGCGCAGGACGCAATCTAGCCAATCGATCGAGTTCCGCAAGGAGCTCGCTCCATCGGGATTGCGTATCCGCCTCGTTAGTGCCCGGCTTGCCGATTGTCTCGTCGAGCAGGGCGTCGGCCTGCTCGACGATACCGCCGGAGTACTCGGAAAGCTTGTTGCGAACGGCAGCCACGCGCTCGGTCGCGTAGACAAGTTTGTTTCGTTCAACATGGGAGCGGAGACTGGAGATGACGTGTTGGTGCACGCCTTCGTCGCCGGCAGCAATGGCCTCTCCGACGCTGGGCCCGAAGACCTCTTCCGTGCGCTGCTTCAGCTGAGATTCGAATTCCGTCACCAACCGTCGCGCTTGCATCACGTGAGATGCCCACAGCGAAAGTGAGCGGATAGAGCCATCGGAACTATCGGTCGGTGCATCCAACCCCAGTTCGCCGGCCACGGCACACCATCGAGCTGCGATCTTTCGCGACTCGACGCGCCACCGGATCAACTGATCGGCCAGCGCCCATCCATCCAGCGTGCGAACGGATTCCCCTCCCACGCTGGTTCCGGCCAACTGCTTCCGCGCATGCGCTTTGCCGATCGGCAAGAGGAAGGCCTTCTGGCCAGCCACCAACCTGCGCAATGCTTCACGGTAGTCATCATCGAGTTCGGCGCCCTCGGGAAGGACGACTGCATGAGCCAGCAAGTTGCGTCTTTCGTTCTCGAGCGCCTCGACTTCGCCGCACAGTCTGTACACGATGTCGAGGACCGGGTCGCCTGGATCCGCGGCGCGCACTTGATCGACCAGTGTCGTAGTCCACTCAAGGCCAGCACTCGAGAGTCGTGATCGGATTTCGCTGCGCTCCAGCAAGAAATGTAGAAGCGCACGCGCGCGTTCAAATGTCTTGATTCGCGCGTCGACCAGTGCAAGGACGTCCCCAGCTGCGATATCCGCCTGGATGTTTCCAACGGTCACGAGATCCTGATGCAGAGAGATTAGTTCCACCGCACTTGGGAGTTCGGTGGCATGCGGCACTGCATGTTCGAGATATGCAAGACTATCCCCTACATCAAGCCGTAGACGTTTCAGCGTCGCCAGCTCGGCGGCGTCGAACGGCAATTCACCATCGGGGCCCGGGGGCAATTCGTCATCGAACCAGGCGTGGGTCGCCGCTTGCGCGACAACGATCTCTGCCAATTCAACCGCGGTCAGGCTCTGCCCCTGGAAATCGTAGGGGCGCAAATGACATACCGCCGCATCGGCGATCTGGCGGTCGACCATTGCAATCTTTCCATGCAGCCGATTCAGGTCCGCCTCGGCGGCTGTGATGGCACGTTCGGCACGCGTAGGAGAGTAGCCCGTCACGGTTGCGGCGATCTGCTGGATCGAGCGTTCGAACTGTTTCATCCCATCACGGTCATTCCCGAGAAGTGCAACGCTCAGCGGTCGGATCTTTTCGGGAAGCTTGTCCTGAAGTACTGCGAGAGCAGATTCTCCCTTGGACGTTACGAGAACACGCTTGCCCTGTGCCAGATAGTGACAAATGACGTTTGCAATCGTGTGGGTCTTCCCGGTACCAGGAGGACCTTGCACCACGACTCCATCGTTACATTGGAGCTTGCCCACGATCGACACTTGCTCGTCGTTGTACGCCATTGGGAAGTAGAGCTCATGGGCATCTGGCGTCGATTCGCTGTTCGAGAGTCCGCGAAAATGAATCTCCGGATTAACAGTGACAGTGTCCGCACCACGCGTAACTAACGCGCGGACAACGGGAGGTAGTTCGGTCGCTTTTTCCACCTCATCCTTCAGGCGCTCAATATCCCGAAGGAGAATGTCAGCTGAGCGCTTCCTCGCGAAGAGCACCCACGCATCGGTCACTTGGAGGTGCTCTGAGGGCTGGGGCAATACCTCACCTCCCATGCCGGTACGGAAGGTTCCACCAGCGTCGAGGTGCCCCACTGCAGTACGCAGAATTCCTGCAAAAGTGGAATCTTCGAAGGGATTAATGCGATCGGACGCTGATGTCAGCGCCACTCTCCATGCTGCATCAAGCGGTCTAACTCCGACGACGTCCATAGCCGTATAACAGTCGACTTCTAGTTTCGGATCTAGATTTCGGGGGCGAATCTCCAGATCGTACGTTCTAGGATTCAAAGATATTTCGCAGACCTGCGTGATCAGAGGATGGCGCACAGGCGTCGAACATCCCTGTTTCTTCCAAGTCGCGAAACCAACGCCCCATACGAGTTCGAGAGGGCTTTCCGTTCCATCGGACGCCATCGTCTGATGCAGTTCGAACAGCCGGTTATATAGCGCCCGCGCCTTGCGTCGCGGGACTTCGGTGACCACCCATGGCGTCCACTGGTTGCCGACGTACCACTCGAAAGAGGTTCTAACCTCTGGGTGGTCGTCAAGCTTCAGGGAAACAGGATCTCCCCCCGCATTGGGGATCTCGGACCGTAGTTCCAGGTCGCGAGAAGGATCTTTGGGAAAGGTGATCCAAGGACTCAGTAAGGCGCCCGGTGGGGGCGGCGGGATCTCATCGAGCCGGGGGAGTCGAAGCCAGACGTCATCGCCATCGCTCTGAAGGTTGAAGGCGATATCAGGCAACTGCAGAAGTTCGTGCTGATGCGCAACGAAGGGCGTACGCGGAACCTCGAATACGGGCTTGAGCTTTAGCTTCTCAAGCTGCTCGAGGTATTCGAGGAGCCGTTTGACAAGTGCGGCGCCAGGGATCATGCGTGTGCCTCCGCAGGAGGTGATGCAGTCTCGTTGGCTACGTCCGCTTCAAGGCCTTCGGCCTCGCAATACGCGAAGAGCAGAGCCTCGAGCATATTGGTCTGGCTTCGATGTTCGCGAGTGGCAGCGGCTTCGAGCAGTGCCTTGAACCGGGCGGATACGCGAAAACTGACCGACACGGTCTTTTCAGCAGCCATGATTGCCCCCTGTATAGAGGATTACCTTACATGAAATTTCGGCCTGTGGCGTCCCGGGAATTCGGAAGAATGACCTTTTCTGACGCGATACAGCCAAACGGAGATATTCCGTCGGGCTACGCTAGCTGCCATTAGGGATGCTCGTTGTCTTCTGGTTACCGCCTTCCTCCATTTGGAACGCGTAGTTTTACGAGCCGTCGAAGACAAATGGGGTGCCGCCTTGGGTTACCTACGCGCATGCACTAAGCTTGATCCATGCCGCATTTCGTGCACGCCGCTGACATTCACCTGGATAGGAGCCTGCCGGCGCTACTGGATGGCCGGGCGACACATTCGTTTGCGCTAGCGCCGCGTCTTGCCTTTACCCGTCTAATCGACTACGTCATCGAGTCGGATGCGGCGTTCCTGGTCCTGGCGGGCGATGTCTACGACGGCGCATGGAAGGACGTGAGCACGGGTCTGTTCTTCCATCAACAGGTCGGTCGCTTGAGGTCACGCGGCGTGCCGGTGTACCTGTTGCATGGCAACCACGACGCCGAGTCGGCCATGCCCAAGACGCTGGTGCCGCCCGACAACGTCTGGCTGTTTTCGACGCGCTCGCCGCAGTCGTTCGAGTTTGAGCCGTTACACATCCACCTGCATGGCCAGAGTTTCGCGCAGGCCGACACACGCGAGAACTTGGCGAGCGGATACCCTCGCCCGGTAACTGGCTGCGTGAACATCGGTGTGTTGCATACCGCACTGGCCGGCTCACCGCCACATTCGCCCTACGCGCCGTGCACGGTGGAGCAGTTGCGGGGGCATGGTTACGACTATTGGGCGCTGGGGCATGTGCATCAACACAAGGTACTCGGTAGCGCGCCGCACATCGTTTTCCCCGGCAACCTGCAAGCCCTGCACATCAAGGAGCTGGGCGCACGCGGCGCGGTGTCGGTGCCGATTGAAGATGGACGATTGGGTATGCCCGAATTCGTGCCCCTGGATGTCCTGAGATTCCACGTGCTCGACCTGGACGTGCCAGCGGCAGTCCAGACCCCAGCTACCTTGGTGAGCGAGGTGCGAAAGGCGATTGAATCGGCGTGCGACGAGGCCGACGGGCGGCACCTAGCCATGCGCGTCGTTTTGCGGCTGGACGCGATGGTGCATCCGTCGCTGTGCCGGTCCAAGGCGATGCTACGGGACGAGATGGCGGGCGTGTTCGCCCAGTTCGAGGACCAGGTCACGCTGGAAGACACCGAGTTCCACGTCCAGCCGCCAGCGGCAGCGGTTGCGTCGGGCGATGCCCGCGACGCGATCGCTTCGCTCGACGCCTACTTCGCGCAGGCAGTCCGCGATCCAGCGTTCATGGGGACACTCCGAGAAAACCTGCAAGCGGTGCTGAGCAAGCGCAAGCCCGTCGAGACGCCCGAGCCGACGTTGCTAGAGCAACTCGCCAACGATGAGTTGGAAGCGGCGATCGGCGACGCCGCCGACCAGCTGCGCTCCCGGCTTCGGACGATCGATTAATGCGCTTCCTGACGTTCGAGGCGACCGCTTACGGCAAGTTCGCCACGCAGGCACTCGCCTTTCCGGCGGCACCCTCCGTGCTACTGGTCTACGGCCCCAATGAAGCCGGGAAGTCGTCGATGCGCGAGGCCATCGTCGATTTTCTGTTTGGGGTTCCGCTGCAAACCACCCAGGCCTACCAGCACCCGCGGCCTGGCATTAGCCTCGCCGGCGATGTGTTGGTCACTGATCAAACTTGGCGTGTGACGCGAAGCACGAAGCGGCGCGACTCCCTCACTGTGGAGGGCCAGGGCGTGCTCGACGAGGCGGCGTGGCTCGCGCGCCTGGGTGGGATGGATCGCACTACCTTCGAGCGCCTGTTCGCGCTTGGCCGGGATGAACTGGTGGCGGGTGCGCGCGAAATGCTGGCGCCTGACGCGAATGCGAGCAGGACTTTGTTTGAGGCGGCGGCAGGACTGACGACGTTCACTGAAGTGTCTCGACGCCTGAGCGAAGAAGCGGCTGAGGCCTATTCGTCGCGTCGACAGAGCACCTCATTTGCGCGCGCGAAGGCGCGGTTTGATCTGGCGTCGGCGGGATTGCGCCAGCATGAGCACAAAGAGACCACTTATCGAGCGTTGCAAAAGGCGCGGGATGATGCGCAGCGGCAGCTGGAGGCTATCGATAGCGATCGACGTACGAAACGCGCGTACCTGACGGGCCGGACGCGGATCGCGAGGACCCTGCCGCAATTGCGCAACTACGCTGAGCTGGAGGTGCGGCTGGCGGGAGCGGCACCGATGGTCGTGGGTAATGAACTACGGACGGAAGTCACGCAGGCATACAGCGCGCGACACACATTGAGCGAACGCCTTGCCGGATTGCTTCGAGAGCAGGAGGCCGACGAGCGCGGCCGGAATACGATAAGCGTCCGTCCCGAGGTGGTCGCGGCCGCGCCGGACATCAAGGAACTTGAACTGCATCGGAGTCAAGCGCTCAAGACGCTGGAGGACATCCCGAAGCGGATCGCGCAGCGCGAGCAGCTGCGACCAGAGATCGAGCAGGAATTGGCCTTACTGGGTATGGCGGGAGAATCGCTCGACGGGTTGTACACGCGCCTGCCAACGCTCGCGCAGATCAGTGCCATCGCGGTGTCCGCAACGGCGATGGCTGATCTGGAGACGCGGCGGCGCGACGCGCGTTCCGGTCATCCCGCCGCATGTGAGGCGCAGGCGGCTTTGCTGGCGGACATTGCCGGACTTCGAGCCGAAGACCCGGAGCCGCTGCGTCGTAGTTTGTATGCGCTCGAGACGACCGCCAATCTCGGCGAGCTACGGGCACGGCGCGATCAGCTCGGCATTGAAGCAGGCAGCCTGACAGAACGGCAGGTGGTGTTGGGTCTGTCCGCCAATGGCCTCGGCGCCGGGTTGGACCCACCGAACGAGGTCGTGGCCAAGGAGATCGTGCGCGAGCAGCGACTCCTCGCGGGGAGCGTGGCTACGCAGGGCAATCTTGTCGCGGCATGCGAGGACACCCGCGTCGACCTGGAGGCCCGGCTGGCGGAGATGGAGCAGTCTGATATCCCCAGTCTCGATGCGCTAATGCAACTGCGGCTCCGGCGAGACCTTGCCTTGGATGAGCTCGTGTCAAAAGGACCGCCAGACGCCGCTGCCGTATCCCGATATCAGCCACTGGTACTCGAAGCAGATGCATTGAGCGATCGCCGTTTCGATCAGGCGAGTGCGGCCCACGAGCTCGATCGTCTGCGTGCCGACTACGTTGCGTGTCTAGCTCGGGCACAGGCTGCGAAGGATGCGGTGGCCTCGGCGGAGCGTCAGCGGCTCGAGGTCGCCGAACGCTGGGCACGCCTGTGCCAGGAGGCGGGTCTGCCGGTGGTGGATCCGGAGAACTTTGGCTCGTGGTTGAGCGAGTTTCGCGCTGTGCGCGCTTCCGACACCGCGCATGGGTCGCGCGTCGAGAGTCACCAGCGAGCGCTGGCCGCCCTTGTGCCGCTCGCGACGGATATTCTCGCCCACTTGGCGCTGCCCGAGCCGCCGTGGGGCGACGACCCGCTGGTTCCTATCGACGTCGTGTTGGCCGAAGGTAAGCGCGTGCTGGTTGAGCGTGACAGACAACAAAGTGCCGCGGCCAGCCTCAAGCAGCGTGGCGCCGAGGGCGCGCGTCTATTGGCAGAGTGGGACGGACGCCTAGCGGCGCTGGAGACCGAGGTCAGCCAACACACAACGACGTTGCGCAATGCCTTGCGCGAGGCGCGTCTTGCCGAGACGCTGTCCGCCGAGTGGGCACGGGATGCGGGACGACGCATCGAGGCATTGCGGAACAAGGCTCGGGAGTTCCATGAGCGCGATGAAGCCCGCATCAACCCCATGCGCCGCGATCTCGACAAGTACGAGAAGCAGGTGCGGGAGCTAGCGGCACGGTTAGCGGTGCCGGCGGTTGGCTCTTGGCAGTCGATACTGGAGACGTTAGTGGCGTTGAGCGCGACGCACGTCAATCTG
Organism: Lysobacterales bacterium; assembly: GCA_017302135.1. Taxonomy (GTDB): domain Bacteria; phylum Pseudomonadota; class Gammaproteobacteria; order Xanthomonadales; family Xanthomonadaceae; genus Lysobacter_I. The sequence goes on from JAFLDZ010000001.1 coordinate 27,627, forward strand.
GCGCGCGAACGCGAGGCCATCGAGGCGCGGGTGAGCGACCGCCAACCCGACTTGGATGACGTCACAGCGCAATTAAAGGAGATCGATGATCAACTGCGCGGCCACTACGCGCGACTTGGCGTAACAGATTTTGACAACTTCAGTGAACTAGCCAACGCTCGGGACGCGTGGGATCGCGATGTGACAGCGCGTGATGAGAAGCGCCGCACATGGATGCAGGCCGAAGATGGGCGTTCGATCGAGACGCTCCGTGCGGAGGCCGAGGGGGTAGACGCCGACACACTCATGGCTGAGCTTGAGGCTCTTAACCAGGAGGTTGAGGCGATCGAGACACGCCTCAGCGAGGCGGTGGCGGCCGTGCGCATCGCGGAGAAAGCCGTGGACGGTGTGACCCCCTCCGAAGACGCTGTGCTTGCGATGAGCGAGCGAGCCAGCGCGACCCTCGCATGTAACCGCGCGCTGGACGACCATGTTCGGTGTTTGATCCAGCAGCAACTGCTGGATTGGGCTATCGGACGATTCCGGGAGGACCATCAATCGCCCCTCGTGGCAGCGGCCGAGCGTTACCTGCAGATCCTGACCTGCGGCGCGCACTCGCGACTGTTGATTGATGACGCGAACGCCCGAAACCCCCAGCTACTCGTCTTGGGGCAGGATTCACCGATGCCGCGAACGGTGGTGGCTTTAAGCGAAGGGACGCGCGACCAGTTGTATCTGGCGCTACGACTGGCAGGATTGGAACTGCACCTTGACGAAGGGCGCACACCGCTACCCTTCGTGGCCGACGATCTGTTCGTCAATTTCGATGACACCCGCTCGGCGGCGGGGTTTACCGCGTTGGGTGAACTGGCGCGACGCACCCAGGTTATCTATTTCACTCATCACCAGCATCTCACGGACATCGCGCAGGCCGCCTTGGGTGATGCGGTAACGGTGGCCCGTCTATCCTAAGGGACCATACCGGCCGAATCTGCATCACGACTCGAACCGCTCGCGGGTGGAGCGAAACAGCCTTCTTGATGTTCGGTTCGGCACGGAAGCTGACTATGTTGAGTACGATGGCTGAAAATGAGAGGTCGCTTTCGGCCAAGAGCGGACGTTAGGCTGGGAAACCACCTTTGCCAGAGGGAAATCGAGCAGCGCCTCGGTCAGCGTGAGGATAGCGCGCGCTGCAGGTAAGGCGCGGTGGCCCCGACGCCTGCGCTCGCTACGTTCTGCGGCACGCCCTCGGCGACGATACGACCACCCTTCTCCCCTGCGCCCGGGCCTACGTCGATCATCCAGTCGCTGTCGGCGACGACCCGCATGTCATGTTCGACGACGACCACGGTGTTGCCTGCGTCGACCAGTCCGTGCAATTGCACCATCAGCTTGTCCACGTCTAAAGGGTGCAGTCCAGTGGTCGGCTCGTCGAGCACGTACAGCGAGTCGCCACGCTGACTGCGCTGCAGCTCGGTGGCCAGCTTGATGCGCTGGGCCTCGCCGCCGGACAGTTCCGTCGCAGGCTGCCCGAGCCGCAGGTAACCCAGGCCAATGCCGTGGAGCAATGCCAGTGCACGGTGCACGGGCGCTTCGTCGGCGAAGAACGACAGCGCCTCGTCCACCGTCATCTCCAGCACTTGGGCGATGTTGCGCCCGTTCCACTCGATTTCGAGGGTCTTTTCGTTGTAACGCTTGCCGTGGCAGGTAGGGCATGGCGCGTAGACGCTCGGCATGAAGAGCAGTTCGATGCTGACGAAGCCTTCGCCCTCGCAAGTGGGGCAACGCCCCTGCGCCACGTTGAAGGAAAAGCGACCCACGCCGTAGCGGCGCGCCTTCGCCGCGCGAGTCGCCGCGAACAGCCTGCGCACATGGTCGAACAGGCCGGTGTAGGTCGCCAGGTTGGACCGCGGCGTGCGGCCGATGGGCTTCTGGTCAACGTTGACCAGGCGGCGGATGGCGCCCACGCCCGCGCCCAGGCGGCCCGCAGTGCGCGTTATTGCGTCGGGCAGCGGCATCTCGTCGCTGCTTTCCTCCGCCGCCGGCTGGTGGCCGAGGTGCTCGCCCACGAGTTCCACCAGCGCCTGGCTGACCAGGCTGGACTTGCCCGAGCCGGACACGCCAGTGACCGCAGTGAAGACCCCCAGTGGGATCCGCACATGGAGGCCATGCAGGTTGTTGCGTTGGATGCCGATGAGCTCGAGCCAGCCTGACGGGCGTCGAGGCGTGCGCCGACGCGTCGGCACGGCGTCGAACAGATAGCGCCGCGTGTGCGACGCCTCGATGTCGCGCAACCCCAGGGGCGGCCCGCTGTAGAGCACGCGGCCACCATGCTGGCCTGCATCCGGCCCCACGTCGACAAGCCAGTCGGCGCGGCGCAGCGTCTCCAGGTCGTGCTCGACGACGAACAGGGTGTTGCCGGCCGCCTTGAGCTGGCCGAGCACCGCGTGCAGGGCTTCCGCATCGGCGGGATGCAGTCCTGCCGACGGCTCGTCCAGCACGTAGACCACGCCGAACAGATTGGAGCGCACCTGCGTGGCCAGGCGCAGCCGTTGCAGCTCGCCCGAGGAGAGCGTGGGCGTAGAACGGTCCAGCGCGAGGTAACCGAGGCCCAGCCCCTGCAACGACCCAATCCGCTCGATCAGGTCGCGAGCGATGCGTTGTGCTGCGATCCGCTTCTCCTCGGACAGGTTCGCGGTGCGCCGCACGTCCGTGCCGCCGGTATGCGGCAATCCGCCGGCGGCCACGCGACGGGCGATGTCCTTGCGTCCAGCGGCGCGGCTGCGCGTGGCTGTGGAAACGGGTGTGTCGAACCGGCCCTTCGCCGCGGGCGCGAGGAGTTCGGCGATGTCAGCGAGCGGCAAACGCGACAAGGTGCCGATATCCAGCCCGGCGAATGTGACCGACAGCGCTTCGCGCTTGAGGCGGCGACCGTCGCACGTCGCGCACGTGGTACCGGACATGAAGCGCGCGACACGCTTCTTCATCAGCGCACTCTGCGTGTTGGCGAAGGTGTCCAGCACGTAGCGGCGCGCGCCGGTAAAGGTGCCCATGTAGCTGGGCTCGGCTTTGCGGCGCAGCGCCGCGCGCGTTTCCGCAGGCGTGAAACCCGCGTACACCGGAACCACTGGCTGCTCGTCGGTGTGCAGGATCCAGTCGCGGTCCTTCTTCGGCAGCTCGCGCCAGGGTTTGTCGACGTCATACCCCAACGTCACCAGGATGTCCCGCAGGTTTTGCCCATGCCAGGCCGGTGGCCACGCTGCGATCGCCCGGTCGCGGATGGACAGCGACGGGTCGGGGACCATCGCCTCGTCTTTTACGGTGTAAACGTAGCCCAGCCCGTGGCAGGTAGGGCATGCACCCTGCGGCGTGTTGGGCGAGAAATCTTCCGCATACAGCATGGGTTGCCGGGGCGGATAGGTGCCGGCGCGCGAATACAGCATGCGCAGCAGGCTCGACAGCGTGGTGATGCTGCCCACGGTGGAGCGGACGTTCGGCGTACCGCGCTGCTGCTGCAGCGCGACTGCCGGCGGCATCCCGTCGATGGCGTCGACGTCGGGTACGCCCACCTGGTCGATCAGGCGCCGTGCATAGGGCGACAGCGATTCCAGGTAGCGTCGCTGCGCCTCGGCATAGAGCGTGCCAAACGCCAGCGAAGACTTGCCCGATCCCGAGATGCCGGAGAACACGACGAGTGCATCCCTGGGGAGGTCGACATCGACATCCTTGAGGTTGTGCTCGCGCGCGCCTCGCACGTGCACGAAGGCGTCGAACCCGACAGGCGACGAGGGCTGGTGTGGCATGGGTTCGCACTCCCGCAGATTCGTGACTATCGTAACCCTGCGTTCGCCGTCCCCGTGAAGGGGGCGTTGGGCCATCCTCATGCCGACGTAACACATCGCTCCACGGCAGCGACTAGAGTGTCAGGCAGTAGCGGCCTACTGGCCCGGCGCGCCGCTCCATTGATTCCTTGGCTCAATCAATTCCCAGGCTTCCAGTAAGCAGACGGGACGTCGTTACTCCATCACACCAACAGGAGACAGCTCATGGTCAAGGTCGCGCTGTTCGTTCGCCTCGAAGCGAAAATCGGCAAGGAGAAGGAAGTTGAAAGCTTTCTATTGAGTGGTCTGCCACTCGTCATGGACGAGCCCGCCACGACCGTCTGGTTCGGAATTCGCCTCGGGCCAACAACCTTCGGCATTTTCGATGCCTTTCCCGACGATGCGGGCCGGGAGGCCCATCTCGCCGGCAAGGTTGCAGCGGCGTTGATGGCCAAGGCCGGGGAACTGTTCTCCGAGCCGCCGACCATCGAGAAAGTCGACGTGCTCGCGGCAAAGCTACCCAGCTAGGCAAGTTGGGCAAGCCGCGACTCGGAGCCGCCTTCGGGCGGCTTCGTTGTTTGCCCAACCAAGTCATTGCCATGCCCTCCCTTGTCCCTACGTTCGACATCCATCGCACGGCTCTGCAGCAACCAAGCCGTGCCTCGGCGATCACTGATCTCTTTGACAGTCGCCCCGCACGCGGGCTTATGTATCGACTTATGCGCGACCTGCGCCCGATGTCCACGATGCCTCCTGCATTTCCCTGGCCTTCAATCGTTGGCTTCGCCGAGGGCCAATGCCGAAGCCAGAGGCCTGGACGATTCCAGCCCGCTGTGGAACGGGACCTCGCCCAACGCGTTTCCACAGGGCGTGGCGCCGCGACTGTGACCCGCGTGCTCGCAGGCATTGCCTAAGTTGTCGCTGCCCGCTTCGGGCCGAGGCTGTGTAAAACTCGTCGAAGCGGCACTGCCGACGACGTTGCCACTAGTTCGAGCAACCAGCGCAGCGGCAAAAAGCCGCGACGCTCAGGCGGCGATGGCCAGCACCATGCCTTCGGTGCCCATGATCTTGATCATCCGCTTCATGTTGTAGGCCAGAACCGCCAAGCTGATTTCTGTTCGAACCCTCGGAAGCGTCTTCGTCAGCAACGTCGTGGTGCCTAGCCACGATTTGAGCGTGCCGAAGACATACTCCACCGTCTGCTTTCGCACCACTGCAGCTTGTGGCCTGGCATCCAGCAGCAGCTGCATTCGTTCGAGCACATGTTCGTGCTCCCAGCGGGTGATTCGTCTATAGCTAGCGGTCGTGCATTGCCCCCGCATCGGGCAGCGGGGGCAGGCTGAGGACCAATATTTACGCAGGGTCAGGCCCTTTTCTTCGGCCGTGAAGCGATGGATCGCTCTTTCGCCTGCTGGGCATTCGTACTCATCCGCGGCTTCGTCATAAACAAAGTCCCGCTTGTCGAAACGGCCTTCGGCCTTGCTGTTCGACGTGAGCGGCTTGGGCACCAATGGAATGACGCCTGTCTCCTCGCACGCCAGGATCTCTGGCGCATTGAAGTAGCCTCGATCTGCCAGTGCCGTCATGCGTTCGGTGCCAAGGGCTTCTCTTGCCTTCGTTGCCATGCGCGAGAGCTGTGCACGATCATGACCATCATTTACGACATCGTGGGCCACGATCAGGTGGTGCTCGGCATCAACAGCCGCCTGGACGTTGTAGCCCACCACACCAGTTCCACGGCCGCTCGTGGCCATCGAGCGTGCATCCGGATCCGTCAGTGATATCTGGCGATCTGGAGTGGCCTGAAGCTGCTTTTCGATGGCGTCGAGCTTCTCCATCTGCATGTGCAGCTTGGCGAGCTTGTCCTTCAGTTGCGGAACGCGTCCTTCTGGCAACAAGCTTGGATCACGATCCGCGCGGTCCATCTCGGCGAGATAGCGCGCAACGCTGTTCTCCAGTTGCTGCCGGCGTCCCTTGATCTTGCCAACAGTGAAGTTGCGGTCCCGGCTGTTCACCGCCTTGAGCTTGCTGCCATCGATCGCGACGATCGCGTGCGAGAAGACCTTCATGTTCCGGCAGAGGCTGACGAACCGGCCGCACACCGCGGTGATCGCGCTGCCGTTGTCCTTGCGGAAGTCGGCGATGGTCTTGAAGTCGGGTGCCAACCGGCCAGTCAACCAGATCAGTTCCAGGTTCCGTTGTGCCTCCCGCTCCAGGCGACGGCTGGACTGGATGCGGTTGAGGTATCCGTAGATGTAGATCTTGAGCAGCGCGGCGGGGAGATAAGCAGGCCTGCCACCGGCCACGCGATTGGCCGCCTCGAAGCCCAGTCCGCTCAGATCGAGTGCTTCCACGAAGGCATCAACCACCCGCACTGGGTTGTAATCGTGGACGAAGTCTTCCAGCCGATCAGGGAGCAGAAGCCCTTGGGAACGATCAACGCTATCCACGAATCGCTTCATGCAGAACACCCATCGGCCGGTGCTCAGATCATGCCAGTGGAGGTGGAGTTTTTACACAGCCTCGGTCGGTATTTGCCTAGCAGAATGCCTGACCAGCACCTCTCCTTTCTCTCAAGCGCTATTGTTCACTGTCCAACATTTGCACTTTGGTTCGCGTTCCTTATGGCAGATATCGAACAATCAGACTTCGCAGTTCCGCAACGCGAAGTGCAACGCCTTCTGGGTCGATGCCTCTTGCGTTTGCAGCAATACGAGCGGTTGCTCAAGTCAATGATCGCAGTACAACAGTTTTCTGGAACCTCCGAGTCACTCCCGCATGCCCTGGACGCCAGGAAGGCCGAGACTAGCGACAAGACATTAGGTGTTTTGGTTGGTCGACTGATGGGCGACTACATCCTGAAAGAAGGCTTCGAACTGCCCGACGACACACCCGAGCAAACTAGCGAATCAATCCATTTCGGCTTCCGGATGCAGCTCAACCTGCCAGCCGAACGTCACGAGGCACTCAAGGCGGAACTGCGCGAGCTGGGGACACTACGAAATTCACTGGTGCACCATTTTGTCGACCTGCATGATCTCTGGACTTTAGATGGCTGTCTTCAAGCGCAAGACGCATTGAACCAATCGTACACAGAGATCGACCGACACTTTGAACAATTGGTCACGTTCGCTGGCTACATGGACGAAGCAAGGAAAGCCACTGCGGACTTGATGCAATCGCCGCAGTTCCGGGACATGATCGTCAATGGAATAGGCCCCGACGGCGAGATCCATTGGCCCGTGGCGGGCATTGTCGGAGCATTGAGGGAAGCTTTCCAGGAACTGTCCATCGACGGCTGGGTGAATCTGGATGCTGCCGCGCGATGGGTTTCCGAACACCATCCTCAGCAAACGCCACAAAAGTACGGTTGTTCCCGCTGGCGTCACGTCATTCACGAGTCCGGACAGTTCGAGTTGCGTCGCTTCACGCACAACGGGCAATTCGGAGCGTGGTATCGGGAACGGCCCCACGCGAGCGCCTGTTAAACAGGACCTTGAGGGCACCTTTCAGGAGCTACCTGCTCGCTACGGACGACCGCTGCGGGTCGCATCACGCCATGCTTCTGCGCGTAGGAGAAGCCTGACCAACCCTTCATCAGGAGTTGGTCATGGCAATTCTTCACACATCTCAGCACCACGAGCCCTGGAATAAGGGCAAGCTGATCGGGCAGAAGGCACCGCTAAAGCTGAAAGACATCTGGGCTATTCGCATTCGCCTTCAGCTCGGCCACAAGGTCCGTGACCTCGCCCTCTTCAACCTCGCAATCGACTCTAAGCTCCGTGCCTGCGACTTGGTGAAGCTCCGGGTATCCGATGTCTCCCATGGCGGGCAGATGGCGGCGCGCGCCATGGTGATGCAACAAAAGACGGGGCGACCCGTCCAGTTCGAGATTACCCAATCGACTCGCGAGGCCGTGCAGGCTTGGATTACCCATGCTGAACTCAAGTCCTCGGATTTCCTGTTCACCAGCCGAGTCTCGGACTCACCTCACCTTTCGACGAGGCAGTACGCCCGGATTGTCCATCGCTGGGTGGAAGAAGCAGGCCTCGAATCGGGATCTTACGGAACACACACGATGCGCAGGACCAAAGCTTCGTTGATCTACCGCCGGACACGAAACCTCAGGGCGGTCCAGCTATTGCTTGGGCACACGAAGCTAGAGAGCACCGTGCGTTACCTTGGCATTGAGGTCGATGACGCCCTAGAGATCGCCGAGCAGACGGATGTCTGAACCCATATGGCCGCTCCTCGACCTTAGATGGTCAAGGAGCGGCCAAAAACGGGCCTGAATTGATCGATCGAAGAAGGACTGCTCTTCCTCCGTTTGGACGGTCGTTCAAGAAGAACTCGCCTTGGAAGAAATTGACTGCATTCTCCATGTTCTCCCATCCCCTGCCTAACGCCTGAAAACTAAGCCGAGCCGCGAAGCGGCTTCGGCTTGAATGAATTGTTAGCAATCACCGCGATGGTCCCGGATTGCTATTTGTCCAGAAAAATTGAGCCAAGGCCAACTTTGTTCTTGAACTGCCAAGCGAGCTGCATGCCAAGGCCCTGCGAGTCGGGGTAGATGTGCCAATGGTCAATGCCGTACTTAAACAGGCGGCGACGATAGTCTTTGACCGCTGATGCTTTGATAAGGAAGCTCTTAAGTCCCTTTGGGTTGAAGATTTTCGTCGGCTCTGGATGGATGGTGAAAATTCCGCGCTGGGCTCGAATGCGATCAAAGGCGAGCGGTGCAGTGAATCTGCCCTCTGACTTGTTAGAAAACGGGCTAGTGTTGCGGTGATCGACTTCGTGGATGTAGCGAGAGTACTTGACAGCGTACAAGACGCGATCACTGTCGCTGTCTGCCTCGAGCGCAAAGTACAAGGCGGCTAGCGGACTTACTGACCAATCAAGCAAACGGGAAGGTACACCTATGTGCTGCGCGTATGCGAGCCAGTCCCAATCGTCAAAGCGATAGTCGCTGATAAGCGCTACCGCTCTATTCTTGAACTCCTCAAACAGTCGCTTCTCTTGGGCCAGCTTGTAAGGTCCATAGACAGCTTCGCGACCAATGCTTGGAACTAAGTAGTGCTTTGGAGATGTAACGCCGCGAAAGATCCAGCCGGTATCACGCATTGACTCGAGCTTGCCATGCAGATCCTTCCAGTTCTTGATCTCAATATGCGATGCGTCGATCGCAGCCTTTGTTGCCTCTTTGCCAGATGCCCTCTTTGCCGATGCCACGAACTCCCCCTGTGGTTGCTAACACTTAGTAGATCCCAAGAGCCGGGATGTGTGCGGGATGTTCAGGCAGCGCTGGAAGGCCGTCAAGGCGAGTCCCGAATCAAGGGCACATGCATGGCCGTATCTCGGGCAATCCAAGGCAATACGCGTTTAGGCGTCGCATTCCATACAGCGAATTGACCGCTTTGGGTCGAAAGCGGCTCCTGATTGTTAGAACGGCTAACAGCCAATCGCAAGGCATCGGCTGAGCGACGCCTTGCGACAGCGCCTTCAGCCAGCTTATTCCCTCATCCGCGAGAAGAGCTGTTCTGCCAGGCGAAGCGCGACGGCATTAGCTTCGATGGGCAGAGGATCCAATTCAATCCCATCTTCGCCGCCGACGTAGGCCGGTCCACCTAAATCGTCATCGTATTCCGATCCGTCCTCATTGATCGCAACATAGCGGTCCGCGCTTAGGTCTTGTCCGAGCAAGCGGGACAGATGCATCCATACCCATGCTTGCTCGTCAGATTCTCCCAAGTATTCGATCAATTCACGCATGGCACCCACATCGCCCTCTGCGGCCGCGATTCTCAGCCAATAGCGCTGCTTTTCTTGGTCACCGTGATCTCTAGCGATGTCTGCCATGGTGATCGGATCCATCTCCTCGGTCGGTTGTAGCGCCAAGACTCCTGGATCGCCATAACGCTCTGCTGTCTCAAACAGGGCACGTAAATCTCCCCCCCGGGCTGCCGCAAGCAGATGATGCCGATGCTTTTTCTCCATTCCAAACAGGCCTGCCTGAGCATCGGCAAGGCTGAGGTAGGGACTTGTCCATGTACCTTCCCGGCTTACTTGCCGCTTGAGTCGATCGGCTTCATCGCCCCACTGCATCGCATGCGACTCTAGGAGTACCGCCAGAGCCAAATGAGCCGTTGCCATCCCTCGTCTAGCGGCGGCCTCCAGCCCCTCCAGAAGGACCGGGTCACGCTCTAACAGCTCCGGGCTGCCCCAGGGGACGGATTGCATGAGGTGGGTAGCGACCCAGGATGCCGAGTGCGGTGCTTCCTCATCGTCCTCCTCTGTTGCTAACAGCTGCTCGAAGCTCACGGGGGCGTATGCGGCATTTCGCAGGAAGTCCGAAACGGCCTCAACAATTTGCGCCACCTGGGACGAGGGAACACCCAGTTCGGCACATCGATCCCTGATCCTGTCCACGTTCGGCTCAAGCGCAGTTGCAGCGTAAGGCACCGTGCACCAGGTCGCCTCATGCTGGAAACCAGCATAAGTGTTGTAACCCATTGCGGCTGCGAGTAGCTCATGAACTTGGCTACGACCCAGATCGTGACACCCCAGTGCCTTGAGCAAGACATGGAGCTGATAGGTTTGTTCTTTAACGGTCATGATTCGTCCTCATTAGCCAGGCCAAACCGGGTCAGACGCACACGTTTAACTACCCAGCCGCCAGGCCAGAAGTCGAATCGATCAAAGGGGAAAACCTGTTTTTGCTCGTGTGCAAGCAAGGCGGGCGCCGTGGTTAGTCTAGGCCCCGGAGGCGGCCGCTGCCAAGTGCTGGGTAGACTCGGCCGGTACCGCTAACTTTATAGGGGGGTCGCCAACTCCAAATATCGACAAAAAGCATTTGCCAGCTGCATCTGGCGGGGCGTCCTGCAGCTGACCTCGAACACGGATGGCGAGGCGACAAGGATACAAATGCATTTTGCTCGAGATGTCGCAACATTCAGTCGGTTGAGGCTGTACAGGAATTCCATCCCACGGGGCGCATCTGCATAGCTCGAAGTAGTCATAGAGTAGATGACGAGGGGTGCTTCCTGTCCTTGAAACTTATCCACCGTGCCAATGCGGGCACCCGGAATTCGGTCAGCCAGCTCGAAGACCTGCGCGTTGTAAGGCGCGATGATCAGGATGTCTTGCAGGGTCAAAGGTCGTTCAACGCCGTCCCTATCGGTCCAAGTTGTATCCCCCGAAAGAACCTCCGCCACCAGCTGCTGTACGGCATCAGCTTCTTCTGGGGAGGAGCTCTGGTTGCCCCGTGTTGGAATCTCCAAGAAGCGTAAGCCGGCTCCATTGACCCGGCTCGTCGAATTGATAATCTGCGCTTCGAGCCCTGGACGGGGCAGCAACCGACTTGCATAGAACATCTCAGAAGTGAAGCGGCAGATCTCCGGATGCAGTCGCCATGTTTCCGCAAGAAACAGCCCGCGATCAGCCTCTAGCGTCTGCTCCCCGCCAAGGACGTGGTGTAACGCCGACACATCCGTTCCTTCCGGGTGGCTGCCCTGCATAGGTTGATCCAATTGCTGCGGGTCGCCCAGCAACACGAGCCGCGGCGCGGCTTGCGAGATGGCCAGGACATTAGCAAGCGACATCTGGGCGGCTTCATCGACAAAGAGCACATCGACAGATTCGGCTGCGTCGGGTGAGGCCCATAGCCATGCCGTTCCTCCAGCGACCTGCGCATCGGAAGAGAGCGCGGCGAACAGGTCTGAAGCACTCTTGGCGAAGCGCAGGCGCGGCTTGTCGGGCTCCTGCTCGGCTGGCTTTTGCACACACTGCAATGGGAGCCCCTGCTCATCGGCCGCCTTGATTACCTCGTCCAGCAAGTTGCGGATCACCTTGTGGCTAGTCGCGCATATCCCGACCTTCTTTCCTGCTTGCACCAGTGCGCAGATCATTCGGGCGCCTGTGAAGGTCTTTCCGGCCCCGGGCGGGCCCTGAATCGGCAGTACACCTCCTTCAAGAGCGAGCACCACCCGGCGCGCGGCATCCACCGTTAGCTCGCCGATCTGTTGTATGGCCTGTCCGCCAATACGAGGCGCTATGCGTAGGAGTAAGTCGCGGGCTGCGAGAAAGGGGCCTGGCCCCTCAATGCCGTGAGCGGCTACGTACTCACCAAGACGCACAAGTGCGTTGGCTAGAACGTCCGCATTCACCACTTTGTGGCTGAAGACTGCCTCCGGGTGGATGGCAGCGCTGTCCATGCGCTTCTTGATATCGATCCACCGCTCGTTTAGGGACACGGCAACCACTGATCCCAGCTTGCCACCGCCCAGCTGGTGGAGATCCTCCGAACCACGCATCTCGGTTTCCTGCGGAGGGAAGGCGTAACGGTGGATTGGCGCCCGTGCCGTGCCGCCCTGCGGGCCCATAAAGGACAATCCCGACAAGCCAGCCCGCTCGTCGAGCAAGTCGTCCGCGGCCAAATCAGATAGTCGGAAGAACTCCCACCACACCGCCTTCTGCTCTCGTCGATGAAAATCTAGGCTGTGCGCGAGCAGCCAGCGCGCATGCTGCTCGACTGACCGCTCATCTAAGTCGGCAGGTACATCGACGGTCAATTGCGCGATCAACTCAGCAATCTTCTGTTGCCAGTCGCTGAGGGCCTCACTCGGCACGGCATCGGGCAAGACCGGTCGCGGACACTCCACCCCTTGTGCGATCAGACCGGTGCGTTGCCCCTCCAACCAGTCACGCAAGCTTCGTGTCGACTCACAGTCATCCTGGTTGTAACGCGCGACAGTCTCGCGTGCGTTGTCGTCAATGAGGCTCAGGTCGCCCAGTTCGAGCCCTGCTTGCACTTTAGTGAGCGCCTTGTTTGCCTCCGGCAACGAGGTCGCACGCGAGAATCCGTACAGCGGTTCCAACTTCTTGATTGAGTAGCTTTCGACACTGGCACGCAAACTTTGGCGGACGACAGCGTAGAGGTCCACCAGGCGGTGTGATCGCAGTAGCGAGTCGATCTCTTCCTCACGTGTCGCATAACGCCCCATCAGCCGCTTCAGAGCAGCCGGCTCATAGGGTGCAAAGTGGTAGATGTGGAGGTCCGGGTATGCCTTTAGGCGTTCGATTACGAAGTCTACGAATCGCTCGAAGATCTGCTTTTCCTCTGCTCGAGACAGCGCCCAGTCCCCAACGTGCGCAGGCTTACCCTCTGCATCGGTGAAGGTATAGCCAAACATATACTCGAGCCCACCCTCCCCTGCGAACGGATCGCCTTCCAGATCCAGGAAGACATCGCCTGCTGAGGGTGGTGGCAAAGCCGATAGCCCGAACCCGGGTGTCACGGTCAGCAACTCATGCACGACGGACGCCGCGTGTCGGCCGTCAAGTTGAACTCGTGCCTGCTCTCGCACGCGCTCATACGCCTGGGTCGAGCCGCGTGTCGGTTTCCAAGTCAACGGTAGAGGCATCGCTGCAAGACCGGACAACGTCGTGATGCCTTGGGACACCAACTCGTCTATCTGCGTTTTCGTGATACCGGCAACCAGGGAGATATGATCGTCAGTACGGCGGCGCTCGTCGCACTTCTCGCGCCAGCGACAGACTTCGCAGTGTTCCTTTGGGTCGGGGTAGACCTGCGTCGGCTTTCCCGTTGCCACGGCCGACTCCAGCGCCTGACGCACGCGCCGATAGTAGGCCGCATAGTCATCCATTCGGTAGGCCTGCGGCTCATATCCGCTCCAAGGGGCGACGACGTAGCAGTGTTCTGGGCAACGACCTTGGATGGCTTCAAGCAGGGCGGCGTATAGACACAGCTGCAGGACGGTACCAGCCTTCGTTTCACGGGCTAACTTGGTGTCTATGATCTCGTACGACCAGGTGCCCAGATCACTCGGCGTTTCAATACGTCGGAGCACATCAGTCCGCCCGACCCAATTATTCAACCGAAATGCGCCTTGCACAATGATCGGATCCGCGCGACGCATAGCCTCTTGCGTCAAGGCGATTGCATCGTCCTGAACACCTACGCCCTCTATCGCCGTGATTTGGAAACCTTGCGTTCTCAGGTGCTCGACGAATCCTTGCTCGTGTTGCGCCCCTCGTGCCCATAGAAGCTCTAGGAGTGGATCCCAAACGACGGGTTTCGTTAGGCTGCCGTTCGCAACTGCCATGTCTAATCCGGTCAAGTGGCCACAATTGAGGTGGCCCACAAGGTCGGAGGCACTGAGCAGAAGACGGTCCCCATCTCGATCCATACAAACTCCTAGCCACGCACTAGAGCGGTAAGTTCGCTCGTTCGAACTCCGCACGAAACGGAGCTAATCAAGTCCAAGAGTGAGTTCCATAGGCGAAGTGACGCCTCAGAAACGTCGACGACAGGCCAGCCGAAATCAGCTTCCCCATTCGTACAGACTGGACCGATTTGGCCCTTTCGAAGCGTGCTTCCCTCATGCAAAATACTAGGTAACCCAGATTGTTCACATGATTGAGCTTGCGTCGCAACGTAAATAGTTCACAGGCAATAGGGCAACGCTAGGATTCATACCCCAAAGGACGCACGGGCCAGCAGGCATTGCAGCCAAATATCATCGATGCAGTCGGGTATACCACCAGATCTAACCAGGAAGAATGCACGGCTTGACTTCAAGCCTGCAGGGCATGACATTGCAGACGACGCGGATGGGGAAGATCCGCGCCGACACAATGCCGCGGGCTGGGGTCTAGGTGTACACCATTACCTTCACAAAAGGCTTCTATGAAGATGTTCGGGGCGGGACCCCTGAGCAAGTGCTCAAGGCTGTCGGCAGATTTCTGACCCCACTGGCTCACGACCCTTTCCAGAAAATTCCTCGCGCAAAACGCCTCAAAAATGTTCGTGACCGTTATCGAGCTCGGATTGGCGACTACCGGCTACTTTATGAGGTGCAGCAGAATATAAAGCGGGTTGTCTTGCTCACCATTAAGTCCCGGCAAGACGCATACAGACCCGATCGGTCTGGCATTAAAGCAGTCAACCCTGATTTAGAAGATACAATCCGCAAGCGACTTGAGGGTACGCAAGAACAAGTATCTGGCGCTGCTCCGACGGACTCCGATTCAAGCGTTCTGCCTGCTATAGATGATGTCAATCCTCCGGTAGATATCGAACAAGTAATAGAGTGGATAACAGAAGACGAGCTGTGGTTACTTGGCATAGACCCCAAGTATCACGCCAAGATTATTGAGACCCATAGCGCAGATGAGCTAAACAAGGAGTTCTTCCCCGATCAGGTCATCAACCGCCTGACCGACTACAGCACCAATCCAAAATCGTCACAAATCGGCAAGCTCTATTCGCTCGATCGCAGTGACCCCATGTCCATCAGCGCACGACCATTAAAGTCTTTTCTGCTGGCTCTGGATGAAGAACAGCGCCGCGTCCTTGCCCGGAAAGTAGACGGCCCACTGCTAGTGAAAGGCGGCCCAGGCACAGGAAAGTCCTTGGTTGGTTTGTATTGGATGCGTGACATGCTGGTCAACAGGCCCGCCGAGTCACTCTGGTCAACAGCACCTCGATTCGGCGTGCTGACTTACACCAATACGCTTTCTGATCTTAACGAGCTGCTTACGGCGGGCATCAACCCCTCCGAAGGGGATCAAGAGCTTGTCGAATGCAGCACGCTCGACAAGATCACTACCGCTTTAGCGACAAAAGCGCTCAGCAGACGCCCCAATTGCAAGTCATCGGACGAGATACTGCGACTTCTTGAAAAGGAAGTGGTCCCCAGGCTGCCTGCCTCCACGCGTGAGCTCATTGCAAGGCTCGGACTGCCTTACTTGCTCGAGGAAATAGACCATGTGATCTTGGGCTACGGAATATCCGATTCTGCTGCATACCTCGCGCATCGCCGCTCCGGTCGAGTGGTGCCAATGAACTCGGCCGCTCGTAGTGAGATCTGGGGGCTCTATCAAGCATTTCTCGAACTGCATAGGAAGCACAAGATCGAGACTTGGGATCTGATGCGTAAGTACGCACTATCCGCCCTTGCAGCGTGGCCTGACTACCCGAAGTTCAATGCGCTATTTGTCGATGAGGTGCAGGATCTATCCCGTGTCTCAAGGCAGATCATCCTCAATCTTGTTGAGGACCGGCGCTATCTATTGATGAGCGCCGATACAGGGCAGTCAATTTATGTCCATCCACCAACATGGTCCGAGACCGAACCTGGTCTTAGCCTACGCAGTCGAGTCTTCGTACTCCGTCGCAACTATCGCACGACCCGAGAGATTTACCGCGCAATTGAAACCCTACGCAGTGAGACTGCGGACGGTGAGGTTGAAACTGGCCGTCCCAATCCTATTTTTACCGGGCCTCCGCCAGTCTGGGTTCGCGCTGATGCTGTTAGCCAGTGGCGCGTAACTAAGGAAGTCATCAAAAAGCTAGAAGGCTTGCACTGTAGCGGTCAGATAGCAGTCGTGGTACGCGATCACGCGTTGGTCAATGACTGCGTTAAATATCTAGTCACCAATGGTGTCGCTGCAAAGCCCGTGAATAAGGCGACAAAGATCGACATATCCGGCAATCATGTGCATGTCATCACCGCTCATTCGGCGAAGGGCCTTGAATTCCCAGTTGTTGTGGCTCCGTGCATATCGGATTCGCACTATCCCGCCGCACGATCGATTAATGGCTCGCTGTCAGAGGAGCATCTCTCTGAAGCATTGGCAACCGAGCGCCGCCTCCTCTACGTCGCGCTCAGCCGGGCCTGCCATACGCTAGTCATGATCGAAAACAGCGACAATCCAAGTCGTTTTCTGTCCGAGCTCAATCCTTCCGATTGGTCCGACGCGCTGTGAGCAATTTACCTTTAAGGGCGACTACATTCGTTCTTTATGACACGTCTCCCTCCCGTAAGGGACTAGACATTTGGGCTGAGCTCGCTGAGGACGTGTGCGACGAGGAAGATTCTCGCTTCCAGGCGATGTCAGGCAAGCCTTACCGGCTGCAGATTAACGGTAGTGATGACTATTCGCCGGATCGGCGATTTGTACGCTTCCGCACTATCAACGTTGCCATACGACTAAAGCAGGGATTTCCTGCCCTGCTCGACGTGAGCTGCGGTAACTGGTTATTTGCCGTCGGCAATTTGAAACAAAATCTACCAACCTTCGATATTCCCGACTCCCGCTGGGTTCGCGGCACGACCGCCATAAGATTGGAGGAACAGCTTCGCCTGATCCACGAGTTTGTCTTAAACCTCGAGGATGCCGGCTGGCAGCTAGAGCCGGCACCTTTAGTTCCGCTAGACCTGGAGTCACCTAAGATTGAGACCGGGTCAGGTGTGCGGCGCTATGACCCCTCTCTCGTATCCCGCTTTGCTGCAACGCCACTATGGCAGCCGGCTGTTCGGCTGGGGATCCTGGTTCTAGATAATCCCAGCACTGGGGCAGATGTTGCGAATCGACTTGCACAAGCTTGGCAGAGGATGTTCCGGTGGACGCCTGTCGTTACTGCGCAGCTCAAAGAACCGCTCCCGGAACTGCACGCAGCGACTCTAGTCGTTATTCCCGATCAGGTTGACCTTGCACAACGCCCTGACCTTCGGGAGCTCCTGCACATATGGGAGATGGAGGGTCGGATCTTCAAGCTGGCGCGACGGAGCACTACTACAAAGCCCTACCCGCTCAACAACCTTTGTTTTGATTTGTCGTTGATCGCTGGAAGCCTGGCCTGGAGGCCTGTGGAAGAAGCCGTCCCTGCCGTCTCGGTAGATGCAGGCCACGATACCGTGCAACGCCGTTCGCGCTGGGCGAGCGCCCGCATCAATGGCGACCTTCAGCTTTCAAGTCTGAGGGCAATCGATACTGAGCTCGCCGAGCATCTACCTAGCCAAGTGGTATCTGCTTTCTGGCCCACGGACGCAAATTCGATGGTCGTTAGAGATGGCCGCTTGGCCCGAGAGAGGCAGGCGCTGGATAGCCGTGCGTTAGCCGAGGGCAGGTTGTTGTGGGAGGTTAAGAAGAGCCCGACTGCCCTGCTGTTCCGCGGCGAGATGCAGACTCCCAAGAGTGCCCAGTTCCCGGACGCCGTCATAGACCCACATGGCGAGGTATTGCTGCAGACCCTGACACAGGGGGATGGCGACTGCATTCACCCCGTAAGAATTGCATTGTCTGGAAACTCGGCAACAATCCAACACTGCTTACCTGCGCTTTTAACCCATTGCGCGGCGCCTATGCTCTCTATGTATCAGCAGTCCAGGCTACCTGGACCAGTCTACTGGGCCGATTTGGCATCCAAACTGGATAGAGCAGGCTGGTCGCAGGTCATTGGTCGGGGGTGTGGGCTGGCAGATGTGATACCCCGTTAGGGCTGGGGCAGCACAACCTGAAGACCACAATGATCTACACTCATGTGGAGCAAGCAATCAGGGCAACCGTAAGTCCACTGGACCGACTACAGGCGCGATGACCGCCGAAGTCGGATATCTCTTCGATGTCCGCTTTGGGTCGACAGCAACCCTTCCCTACCCCCGATAAATCAATCTAATCCCGTCATTTCATCGATTTGATCGGCGCTCCCGAGGAGCACCTGACCGCGACAAGCAGTAGCTTTGTGGAATTCTCGGGGCTTAACGTCCAGTTCCTTGCGCACGAATGAGTGTTATTTAAAAGCTTCCGGGTCGAAGCCAACAAACGCCTGAGGATAACGAGCATGAGGCATGAGGGTCGGCTTGAGCTGCTCAGAACGCTTAATCAAGTCCAGTATCTCTGACATAACTGTCGGATGATTCTCCTCATTCCAAAGCGGCTCTGTAAGAAACGTGAATGCGTCCTCGTCATAGTGCGATTCTTGCATTGCGTCTCCCACATGGGAGACGACATTGCATATGCCCCTCAGCCAGTCATTGTTTGACTTTCCAAGCTCTGGACCAGCAAAAGACTTAAGCGCCATCAATGCCGCAATGAAGCGGATCTCCCGTCTCGGATGCCATCCGCCACCCTCACTTGTCAGGTAGAGCCAAAGCAGAGCCAACGCAAGCCGTCGCAGGAGCATCCTGTAAGTATGTATCCCGTTGCACTTTGAGGTAACCAGTGGCTGGAGCAATAGGGAGAGTTGCCAATGTCTCGCGTCTCGCCTTGAACAATGCCACAAGCTCACGAACCGCAAATATATCCGCCATTAACTCCAAGGACTGACGCTCTAGGTTTGGAGAGGCCCCTTCAGTATCCAAGTTGTAATCAGATAGCCCGCTAGCCAAATACCTACAGTGCCCCTGAGAGTGGTGACCAATCTCGTGAAAGAAGACGAACTGAAAAGCAGTGAGCGCCGTCAAGAAGGCAAAGCTGCGAATGCCGGGGTCACTCGGAATGTCATATCTGTAAAGAAGTCCTCCTGTTTTTCGTCCAGGGGCACGACGACAGACAGACGTTGCTTCCTCGCTCTGCTTTGCGGCAGCGTATTTTAATGAGGCCCAAAGCAAGAAGTCGAGTGTTCCGCTCTCGATGCTAATCGAGTCGCGGCCCTGCTCGTCAACAGATGCGCGGGCACCGTAAGCGCCGTTCGAGTTCACCGCCCAGTTCCACGGTCGCTGAATTCCCGGTGGCTCATTCAGACCATACTTTCTACGCGCCGCCAAGAAATCTTCGCAAGCGCGGTGAAACAACTCGACCAAGCCGTCGGCGAATTGATGGCGAGCCTCATCATCGGCATCGTCTGAGAACTGACGAGTCATTACCTCCTCAATGCAAAGCGCTGTCACTGGGCTGATGTCAACGGATTCCGCTGTCCATTGGAGTATCAATGCCGATCGCTCAAATTCTGGCAACAAAGCCAGGATCTGTTCTGCGGATAGTTCTTGGTTGTCTCGGTCAGCTTCCATGTAATTTGGCCCAAGCTTCAGTTAATGTGTGCTGCGACACTCAGAAGGTAATCCAGTGGGCGCTGAGTCGCAATCTTACGGATGACGCTAACAATGGCCGATTCGGTTCAAGAAAAGGCACGTACTAAAGACCGACAATCATTCTGAAAAAGTAGTTCAGCGCGCGCGATGCCTCAGCCTGCTGACCAGTAAATGCCCCTTTTCGGTGAACACTTAGCGGTGGTTCGTTTGTCGTGCGGGACGTCTCCAAGTCAGCTTGCGCGCGCACCCTGCTCCGAGCCGAGGCCACACACCCTACCCCCGATAACATCCCCAACCCCCTGCCCCGCCGATGTCTGCTCGCGGCCAGAAGCGCTCACTCAGCCTCCCCCCAGAGCCAAACACTCCTGGAGCAAGTTCCCCGTATATGGCGAAAAAGGAGAAACGTCTGGTGGTCAACGCACATCCGCAACGACATTGGGGCCGAAACCTCGAACGGCTGCTGGCCGGCGGGGCTTACATAGTGAACCTGGATGAGCTCAAAGCCCACTTCGCTGCGCCTCGTCGCTCCACCGCGCCCAGGAGCGAAACGGCTCCACGGCACGAGGAAGCCGCGCACGTGGCGGCGCTGCGCCCCGGCAGCTGGACCCGCCGTATGCCTCCTCATCCTGACGCCGCCGTCGGTCGCGATGACGAGACCGCAACTAGGCGCTTTAGGGCTGCCTGCCCGCGATCTCCTTCCCAATGCGTTCGAAATATTCGAGGAAGGCCACCAGTGCTTCGGGCGATTGGATCTTTGCCTTGAATACGGCGCGGTGCAGCCCGCCGGTAAACACGCGTTCCAGCGCTGTGGAGCTGGATTATGCCGTCATGCGTTCCACGTCCTGAACGCCCTCCACGCCAATCGGTGCTCGGTCAACCCACACGAACAGTCCGGTCGTCGTGTTGGGATCGAAGGCGAACTCGGTGCTTGGCCTGGATCGCAACTTGTAGCTCCAGAGCTTGTCGGTGTTGTCCTGGCGGTGCAGTGCGACGCGCTGTTCCATGCAGGCCAGGAGTGAAACTGCTTCGCGCCCATTGATGCTCATGCAGATATCTCATTCGAAGAGCCTTGGGTACCAACGCCCTTGCCCGCCAACAGCCCTTGTGTGCCGATTGATCTCATGCCGCTTCCTTGACCAGCTCGTAGTAGGGATGACGCTTGTCGTCGAAGATGGCGTATAGGGTGTCCATATTTTTCGGATCCGGATTGAGCCATGCATCGATATGCTCGGGCTTGATGTTGATGATGGTTCTATCATGGCCTGCCGCGGCTACCTCCGGCTCTGGTTCGTCGGTGATGGCCGCGAATGAGAGCAGATCGGGCTCCTCGCCCTTCGGGTCGGTCCAGCGCGACCATAGGCAGGCGACGTACATCGGTTCGCCGTTTTTCGGACGGAACTGCAGCACCTTGTTGGCCCCATCCTCGCCTTCGACGTTTTCATAGAACGTATCCACAATCATCAGCCCGTGCGTGTAGCCAAACAGATCCTTCCAGTAGTTACCCAAACTGTCGCGACGGGCGTTATAGGTGCCGGGATAGCGGACGTCGTAATTTGCGGGCTTGCCTGCAGGACGACATAGATAGCGCATGGGGTAGACCACGCGCTTGCCATCTTCGGACACCATGACTGTTCCGTAATTTCCTGGGAAAAAACGCGAATCCCGATCCAGGGGTTCCGTACGCCTCAGATCCGAGAGTTTCAGCTTGGCCTTGCTGATCTTGTCGGTGGCAATGCGCTGGTCGTTCTGCGCCTTCTTGGTGACCTTGGTTTGCAAGGTACGTTCTGCATCCGCCAATCGCTTCTTCTGTGCGAACAGCTCCTGCTCGATCGCCGTGGCCTGCTCGGCCTTCCACTCTTCTATCCACTCGTGGATCTTGCCCTCATCACCGGACGTCGCACCAGCGAAGGCATCCAGCATCGCCTTGGGAAATTTGTAGGGACTGCCCTTGGTCTTCTGATCCCAGAAGATACGAATGTATTCCTTGATGCCGATTGCAGCGTCGAACTCGCGCTTGAACTTCTTGTAGTCATGCAAGGCCTGAGCGGAATAACACATCGGCGTCTCCTGTTCGTCAGCTTTGATCCCACGCTTCCACGACAAGCCACTCGTCTTCGGGACAGGCCTGCAGCTTGGCTGTATCCAGCTCCAGTGTTCCGTTGAAACCACGGGGCAACACGTAGTCATCACCAATGACCAGCGGGCTGTCGTTGGCAGGCAGCCCGCCAGCGAGTACCTGGGCCAGCGTACCGGCCTTGATCCGAAAATGCAGCGGATAGCCGTTGCCTCCCAGATTTTCCACTTGCCCGGTTGCGGCCCAGTCATCCAGCCAGGCCAGTCCATTGGTCCCGGTGAGCCACCGTGCCACACACCACTCCCATGGTTTGGGCATGTTGGCTTCCGTTTCTCGCCAGATCATCACTTCAAACCCCAGCATGTCCTGTCTCCTGCGGATGTGCTGACTGTGCCAACCGACCATCCCACGCGCTGAGAAAAAATGGTTGTTAGTCATCGTGCGCGGTGGACATGAAGATTCCGGCGTAAGTCCCTGCTACTCCAGCATTATTAGTAATAATACTAATTCGGCGTAACATGGCGTGTCTCAGGCCGTGAGCCTTCTGCCTTCGAGACTGTCCACCATGTTGCCTCTGCCACTATCTCGCACCCTCCCGAAATCTCTATGGGGAGATCCTTGATGGGTGCAGTTTTCAACTTGGAGGCGCTGCTCGATGCCCGCACCGTTTGGCGTGGACAGCCGCAACACGTTCCGGCCAGCGCCCTGCATCCCACCGGCCATGCGTTGCTCGATGCGAGCCTGCCGCTGGGTGGCTGGCCCCAAGCGGCCCTGACCGAACTCCTGGTACCGCTGGATGGCATGGGCGAACTGGCGCTGCTGTTCCCGACCTTGGCGCGTCTGACCCAGGCTGGGGACCGGGTCACGCTGGTGGCACCGCCGTATCGGGTGCATGCACCGGGTTGGCACCATGCCGGTATCGACCTGAATCAGTTGCAGGTGATCAAAGCCGCCCCGCGTGACGCGCTGTGGGCGACCGAACAATGCCTGCGCTCCGGTGCTTGCGCAGCGGTGCTCTGTTGGCCGCATCAGGCCGACGATCGCGCGCTGCGCCGTCTGCAGGTTGCGGCGGAGACTGGGCAATGTTTGGGCTTCGCGTTCCGCGACAGTCGCCAAGCCCGCAATCCTTCACCAGCCGCGTTGCGCGTGCAAGTGGATACGGACTATCAACTGCGCGTGCTCAAGTGCCGCGGCGGTTTGGCGCCTGCACGGCCGATCCCGTTTGCAGGCACGTGGCAGTAACGCGTCATGCGCTGGGCGTGCATATTGCTGCCGCAACTGGCGCTGGATACCGTCCTTCGCCAGCAAGTCGACCCTGCTGCGCCACTCGCTCTGGTTAGCGGCCCCGTACAGCGCCGCGTGTTGCATGCGGTCAACGCCACAGCGCGAGAGGCTGGCTTGCGCCGCGGAATGGCACTGACCACCGCGCAGTTGCTGACACCCGAGGTGCATCTTCTTGCCCATGACCCGAAATCCGAAACTCAGGCGCGCGAGATGCTCGCCGCCTGGGCCTATCGCTTCAGCTCACTGGTCAGCCTCGCCTTCGCGCATTCAATCGTGCTGGAGATCCGTGCCAGCCGTGCCCTGTTCGGCGGCTGGTCCGATCTGGGTCGTCGCTTGTCGAGCGAACTGACCGAACTCGGCTTCAGCCATCGCCTGGTCGCAGCGCCAAACCCGTTTGCTGCGCGCATCCTCTGCAATGTCCATCCCGGACTGGGGGTGGATGAGGCGCACCTGTCCAATGCGCTGGGTGCTGTGCCGGTCACACGCAGCGGGCTGCCCACGGATGCAATTGCCACGCTTGAACGCTCCGGCATGCGCCAGCTGCGACAGGTATTCGTTTTGCCGCGCGAGAGTCTGGCCCGACGCTTTGCACCGACCGTGTTGCAACATCTGGATGCCCTTCGTGGAGGGATTAGCCCGCCATTGCCGTACTACGCACCGCCAGACCGGTTCGAGGCGCGCATCGAGTTCGAGTACGAAGTGGAGTCCTCGCAGGCATTGCTGTTCCCCCTGCGCCGACTTACCGCGGACCTGGCCACGTTCCTGGCAGCGCGCGACGGTGGCGTGCAGCGTTTCACGCTCTACTTTGAGCACGAACGCCACTTGGACAGTCAGCTGTCCGTCGGCCTGCTCGCCGCCGAACGCGAGGCTCACCTGTTATTCGAGCTCTCACGCAGCCGTCTGGAGCAACTTCGCCTGCCCGCCGGCACGCGAGGCATGCGCCTGGTCGCCGAGGAGTTGCCGCCGTTTGTCCCTGCCGGCCGCGACCTGTTCGATGCACGTCCGCAGCAGGCAGTCCCATGGGAACAATTACGTGAGCGACTGCGCGCACGCCTGGGCGATGACGCCGTGCAAGGCATCGCGCTGCAGGCCGACCACCGCCCTGAGCGCGCGACGCGTCTTGGCGCAATCAGCAGCAAGCGTAGCGATCCTGCGCCCTCTCCACTTCGCCCCGCCTGGCTGTTGCCGCAACCGATCCCCTTACGTGGCATCGGTCATGTGGTGGTCGGGGGCGAAGAGCGCATCGAGACCGGCTGGTGGGATGGCAGTGATGTGCGCCGCGACTACGCGGTCATTCGTACCCGCGAGGGTCAGCATGCCTGGGCGTTCCAGGTAGCAAGTCAACCGGGGCAGTGGTGGCTGCAAGGCTGGTTCGCATGAACGCACCTGCCTATGCCGAGCTTCACTGCCTGTCTGCATTCTCGTTCCAACGAGGCGCCTCCACGGCCGATGAGTTGTTCGCCCGTGCCGCGGCACTCGGCTATCGGGCGCTGGCTATCACCGATGCATGTTCGCTGGC
This sequence comes from Lysobacterales bacterium, assembly GCA_017302135.1. Lineage (GTDB taxonomy): Bacteria > Pseudomonadota > Gammaproteobacteria > Xanthomonadales > Xanthomonadaceae > Lysobacter_I. Next base: position 52,140 of record JAFLDZ010000001.1, read on the forward strand.
TGGAATCGTGCGGGCATTCGAGGCCAGCAAACGGCACGGGGTGAAACTCATTGTCGGGGCCGAGTTCCAAGTGCAGGACGGCCCCAAGCTCGTGCTGCTGTGCGCCGACCAGCCGGCCTACGAGGCGCTGTGTCTGCTCATCACCATCAATCGCCGACGCGCAAAGAAAGGGAGTTACCTGACGCTGGCATCAGACTTTTCCGAAATGCCTGCAGGATTACTCTGCCTGTGGTGTCCGGCATTCCCCGACGCCGACACACACGCCGTCTGGCTGCAGTCTGTGTTCGCCGGTCGACTCTGGATTGCCGCCGAACTGCATCGGGAGCCTGGTGAGGCCACCCGCCTGGCGCATGTGGAGGCGCTGGCCGAGCGCCTTGGTCTGCCGATAGTGGCCAGCAGCGATGTGCACATGCATGTGCGTGGCCGCCGCGCCCTGCAGGACACCCTGACCGCTATCCGTCACCACTGCACTGTGGCCGAGGCCGGTTTCCGGTTGTTCCAGAACGGCGAGCGGCACCTACGCACCCGAGAACAGCTAGCCGAACGCTATCCCACTGCTTGGCTGGCCGAGAGCGTAAACATCGCCGAGCGCTGTACGTTCACCCTGGACCAGCTGCGCTACACCTATCCACGCGAACTGGTGCCAGAGGGCCACACCCCTACCGGCTGGCTGCGGCAACTCACCGAGGACGGCATCCGTTGGCGCTGGCCGGACGGCATCGGCGACAAGACCCGTGTCCAGATCGAACATGAGCTCACACTCATCGCCGAACTCCAGTACGAGTCGTACTTCCTGACCGTGCACGACATCGTCCGTTTTGCGCGCAGTCGCGGGATCCTCTGTCAGGGCCGTGGTTCGGCGGCGAACTCGGCGGTGTGTTTTGCTCTCGGTGTAACCGAGGTCGATCCAGCCCGGATGAACATGTTGTTCGAGCGCTTCCTCTCGCGCGAACGCAACGAACCACCCGACATCGATATCGACTTCGAGCACGAACGCCGCGAAGAAGTAATCCAGTACATCTTCCAGCGCTATGGCCGCGAGCGTGCCGCCCTGACTGCAGTCGCCACCCAGTACCGGGGCCGCAGCGCGGTCCGTGATGTCGCCAAGGCGCTGGGACTGTCCCCCGACCAGGTCAGTGCCTTGGCCGGAACCATGAATTATTGGGAAGGCGAACCAGACGATACGCACCTGCGCGAAGCCGGGTTTGATCCCGACACGCCGCTGCTGCGCCGGGTCACCACCCTGACCCAGCAGCTGATGCAACTGCCCCGCCACCTGTCCCAGCATCCTGGCGGATTCGTGATCTCCGAGCATCCGCTGCACACGCTGGTGCCGGTCGAGAACGCGGCGATGGACGAGCGAACCGTCATCCAGTGGGACAAGGACGACCTGGACTCACTTGGATTGATGAAGGTGGATGTGCTCGGACTCGGCATGCTGACCGCAGTGCGCAAGACGCTCGACCTGCTGCGCGCCACCGGGCGACGCGACCTGAGCTTGGCCACCATTCCCGTCGAGGATCCAGCCACCTACGCAATGATCGGCAAGGCCGACACCGTGGGTGTATTTCAAATTGAGTCGCGGGCGCAGATGGCGATGCTCCCTCGCACCCAGCCAAAGAATTTTTACGAGCTGGTGATCGAGGTCGCGATTGTTCGCCCCGGACCTATCCAGGGCGACATGGTCCACCCCTATCTACGTCGCAAGCGCGGTGAAGAGCCGATCGACTACCCGCCACAGCTCCGGCACATCTTTGAACGCACGCTCGGTGTCCCCCTGTTTCAGGAACAGGTGATGCAGCTGGCAATCGATGCAGCGGGCTTTGCGCCGGGTGAAGCCGACGAGTTGCGTCGCTCGATGGCGGCCTGGAAACGGCGGGGTGGGCTGGAACCACACCGCGAAAAACTCCGGTCCGGGATGCTCGCGCGCGGCTACACCGCGGAGTACGCAGAACACTTATTCGAGCAGATCAAGGGCTTTGGTCACTACGGCTTCCCGGAAAGCCATGCGGCGAGCTTTGCCCTGATCACCTACGCCACTTGCTGGCTCAAGTGCCACGAACCCGCCGCATTTGCTGCCTGCCTGATCAACAGCCAGCCGATGGGCTTCTATACGCCCGACCAGATTCTCCAGGATGCCCGCCGACATGGCATCCGCGTATTACCCGTGGATGTCCGTCAGAGTGACTGGGACTGCACCTTGGAATTTCCCCACGGTGAAGCGTCAGAGAACCCTGATATCCGGCTCGGATTTCGCCTGATCAAAGGGTTCCGGCAAGACGTGGCCGAGACCCTCGCCACCGCTCGCCGCGCAATTAGTTTCAATAGCGTCGCCGATCTCAGCCAGCGCGCGCAGCTAGATCGCCGGCATCAAGGCCTGCTGGCTGATGCCGGCGCCCTGAAAGGCTTGGCGGGTCATCGCCACCGCGCACGCTGGGAGGTGTCGGGCGTGGAGAAATCCCTCCCCCTATTCGAGCAGGCACCCGCTACGCCCGAACTCACACTCCCCCTCCCGATGCCCTCTGCCGGCGAAGATATGATCGCGGATTATGCGATGACTGGATTGACGCTCGGCCGCCACCCGTTGAGCTTCCTGCGCTCTCAACTTCGGGCACAGCGTTGCAAGCGGTCCTCTGAACTGGCTGCAGTTCCGCATGGACGCAGCATCCAGTTCGCCGGGTTGGTGCGCTTGCGGCAACGGCCGGAAACAGCTGGTGGCGTGACCTTCCTGACTCTGGAAGACGAGGACGGCATGGTCAATGCACTGGTCTGGCAACAGGTGGCCGAACGGCAGCGACGGGTTCTGCTCGGCGCACAGCTCCTCCATATCAACGCCCGATTGGAACGCGTGGACGGTGTGCAGCACTTGATCGTCAATCGGATGACTGATTACAGCAGGCTTTTGTCAGGTATCGAAGCAAAAAGTCGCGACTATCACTGAGTTACTCGCGAGGCGTGGTGTCCTGACGAGGGAGAACACCATCGAACAGACGCTATGGGAGATCCTTCGGGACGAGGCTGAAGTAGAGCAGATCTTCATCATCGTGCGGGCCCAGCAGGAATACTGAGCGTGCAGGTGCGCAATGCCATTGAACTGGGAGAGTTGCGTGCCGCCGAACATGGCACTGGACACCATCCGCGTTTATGCCATTACCGAGCTCGACTGGATAAAAATCCAGTAGCGAAAAATGCGCGCGCAAGAACGCGAGACGCCCCGCGAGTATCTGGACCGGGAAAGCCACGTCGTGTGGAGTCAACCGTCGCCTGCTGCGCATCGTAGAAACTGCGACCGCACCTAGAGTGGCTCTGAAACCTTCCCGACTGGAACTGCATGTCTATCCCTTCAGCCACACAGTGAAACAGCATGAGGTTCTGGAAGTCTGGTATCGGGAACAAATCGAGGCTGTCGCCCCTGCCCCGCTGAAAAATTGGAACCACTGACGGGGGTGAAGGTTAGTCGCCTCCAAGTGCACCGGATGAAAACCGAGTGGGGAGCTGCAACCCCTGTACCGGCCTCATTCGGCTGAACACCGACTTGGCCCGCAAGCCGCCGGAGTGCCTGGAGTACATCGTGGTGCGTGAGTTGGTGCACCTGCTGGAACCCAGCCACAACGCCCGGCTCCAGGCCTTGATGGATGAGTGCCTGCCGCACTGACGGCAGCTGAAGAACGCCTTGAACCGCCTGCCAGTACGGCATGAAGACTGGGATTACTGAGGGTAATCCCCTTGGGCTGGGACACTTGACCGGTACAAAGCCCACCAATTCGCTGAAATCCAACTAAAAAGGTCCGGAAACCTCAACTTCGATTGGTACCGGTCAGCGCGGGCTGGCCGTTTATTGTGGCTGATTGGGCCGTCGAGTTGGTTCCTTTCCCTGTTCAGCCAGCGTGGGCTCACAGCGCGCGGCCTGAAAGCAAGAGCGAGCGGTGGGTTTCTGGTGCGGGAATGAATTTCCGCAACTTTTTCCGCTACATCGTGGATTTCCGCCCCTTATGAATCCAATGAAACCCAACGCAAAATCACGATACGGCGGGCATGGTGCTCGTCGTTCCGCTGAGATAGCAATATGAATCTTTATCCCTCAAGTCCTAGCCTCGATGCCAACCCTGACTGGCCAGGCACCAGAAGCAGTGTGACTGCATTTCCACGCTCCATGCGCATCCTTCGCAAGAAGGCAATAGCAAAGAAGGTCGGCTGCTCTGAGAGCACGGTCGACAATCGCCTCAACCCTCGTTCGCGCTGGCATGACGAAACTTTCCCGAAACCAATCCCATTGGGCGCTGGAGGTTCACGCAGTTCGGCCAAGGGCTGGCTTGAATATGTAGTTGATGAATGGCTGGAAAGCCGCAAGGAGGCCGCCTATCGCAGTTAATTTTTCTCACCAACTCGACACAATGTCGATAACAAAAAACCCCAGCAATGCTGGGGTTTTTCTTTAGCAAGCGGTCGGAACCAAGGGCTGCTGCCTAGCTTGAATTCCGGTTTATATCTAATAGATGAATACCTATCACCAATAAGCACGTTATCCGACAATCAGGAGAGGAACATGCCCATGAAGAGCAATAAAGAGATCAATCATAAACAACGTGAGTTGAGCACTGAGCAACGGGAGTACAACCATCACCTTCTTGTGCGCAAGACCACCCGGCGTGACGGGCATACCTACATCGGACCAGAATTCGATTTCATTAATTACCTCATTAGACTTGAGAAGCTGGCACTGACAATTACCGATAGTGACAGCCTGGCGGTTGAACTTTCTCCCAACTGGAGAGGTAACCAGCGCTATCGCCTGACCAAGTTGGGCAGGAAGATTTTTTTGGAGTGCAGGAGCTACGACGAGGAGGTAGTGAACCACTACGAGCATCATCGTTTTAATCCATACCTGACCGTGATGCTGAAAGCCATGAAGCAGTGGGCACATGAACTGGTCGTGCATACGAACAGAAACGGTGAGCCTGACGTTTCACAGGAGTATGCACGCGATACCCTCGGCAAGTTGCTCACATTCGTGCGTGCTGAATTTCGTAGGCCGGCTTTCAAAGACGAGGTTGAGAATTACAAGCGGAATGAGGAAAAAAACATCGCAAGTTGCTGCAAGTACATGGCAGCGCAGTTCGGCCGTCGTACAAACCTGTTGATTTTGAGGATCGACTTTTACTTCCGACCCTCGTCTAAAGGATGGGGCTACACGCGAGAAGCGGACTGTCAATACGGACTCATGCTACGCGCGTTGCGGGAGGATCGCATCGTAGACGACGTCCTCGGATACATAGGCAAGCGCGAGGAAGGGATTGACCGCGGAGTGCATTTTCACGTGCTAATTGTTCTGGATGGCCACCTGCACCGTGATGCGCTGAACCTTACTCGCGCAGTGGGCGAGTACTGGGTTGAACGCTGCGGAAAGGCTGAGGACGGATCTCACAAATCGAGTTATTTTAACTGCTATACCCGCAAGGACAAGTACGAGTACAACTGCCTGGGCCTAGTTCGCCCGACTGATCGCTCGATGATGAAGGGCTTGCGCCTCGCCATCGAATACATGTGCAAGGAAACCTCGCAGCTCAAGCCCAGCCCGCCGAAGGCGCAAGAAGGCCCTGAAGGCGCGCAGGAGCCGCTCGGCAAGGGCATTCGTAATCTTCGCAAGGGGATCATGCCCAAGGGCCATAGCGGACGCGGTGCGCCGCGCAGCAGCGGACTGGATACTTCGGTCATCGACCGTGAGCTACTGAAGAAGCAATAACGAATTAATTCGAGGGTGCAACAGGAGGGCCGAATTTATCGGCCCTTTTTTTTGGATGAATTGACTCTAACAACCTCAGCTCGTTCGTGCCTAAAATCGTTTTTATTCTTGTCGCGCTCACACATCTCGCCGGTAATAAAGAACAACAAGGACTGCACCTGATCGTTCTCGCCGGCATCCCAGAATCCAAAGTCCACGAGCAGATCGACTAGGGATTCTGAGCTGCCGATTTTAGGTTCCATCGTCCCGTTCCAGCGGCAGGCGGCATACAGCACCTTGGAAAATCCGGAGTTGATGAATTTCTGGTTGAAGAATGCATCAGATGGCACTGTTGCATTTATCGGCAGGGGTGCGCCAGGCCTAGTGTTGTCTTTTTTGTATTTGTAATGCGGATTTGCCAGGTTGGCTCCGAACAGATCCCGCTTATCATTGAAGGGCTTCGGATTCTTAGGGTAATTCGGATGCACCCCCTTAAGGGTAATTGCGACCGACTTCGCATCAATCTCCCTCCGCGCCGCATCTCGGTTCTTGTAGGCCTGGACCAGGATGGAGAACACAAGAGGGGAGGACTTCTCCAGCCCAAACGGGTCAGCGGGGAGGTGTGCATTGGCAGAGGAGAAGTTGGAATTAAGTGACGAGCCCACGACAGCAATCGCGCCATCGTCTGCGTTCGCCTCGACGAAGATGTCCTTGAACCCAACTCCGTGCATGGAGTACGAAAACATGTTCGAGTTTTGAATCGGCGATTTCACAACCGCACTATCACCCGCTGCGGCATCGAATTTGGTGGGCGTAGCATCGGCGATGGCGCTGCTCTTGGGTTCCAGTTTGCCTGCTCGAATCCTCTGATGATCGAAGTCGATGGACGGCAATCCGTCGCTTCTCAACCGAAGAAACAAAGCGTTCGCCTCGAACCAGTGCAGTGTCAAGGAATGCTTGACCAGTAGTTCTTGTATTTGCCGCTTATCAAGTTGCAAGTAGCTTGGATCAGGAGACTTGCGGATGAGGCAGAACCCCTCTTGTCCCCCCTCAATCACGCGGCTATTTGTCAGTAGCCGAAGCTCCTTGAAGTCGCATCGAAACCCGTCAGGAACGCAGACGTAGAACCCCCAGCGCCCTGATTCGGTCAGGCTAAGGATGTGAGCAACAGGGTCGGCTCCACGGAGTGTGGTAGAAAGTGGTTTCACCCGGATCGGTTGTGATTCACTTGTCATGCTTGGGTTCTTTTTTGTTGCGGTTTGTTTTTCGGTCAACAGGAATGATGAAATCGGCCCACGCCTGCATCATCGGACGACGTTGCTCCAGCAGGTCCGTGCGGTGATAGGCCGCTTCGACCTTGTTCTGCACCGTATGGGCCAGCGATCGTTCGGCCAGGTCGCGGGCGAAGCCATTTTCGCTGCACCAGTCGCGGAAACTGGAGCGGAAACCATGCGCTGTCGCTACCCTATCCGCCGTATCACTTTTAGCTTTCAATCGACGCAATAATGCCGTCAAGGTCATGTCGGACAAGACCGTCTGTGCCTGTACCGAGGGAAATACCAATTCCTCATGATGGCCGACTTGCCTCTTCAACAGTTCAACCGCTTGCTTGGACAACGGGACGCGGTGGACTTGTTTTGCTTTCATGCGTGCGGCAGGGATCGTCCAAAGCTTTCCCTGGAGATTCACTTCGTCCCAGACCATGCCTCGTACTTCCCCAGATCGACTGGCGGTCAGTATCAGGTACAGCAGGGCTTGCCGGGTGACATCAAATTCATTCGCGGTTGCTAACTCCGCCTTCACAAAAGCTGGGACCTTCGCCCAAGGCATCGCAGGCTGATGCTCTACACGGACGGATTTTCCTGGTTGGAGGGGCAGCAGGTGGTTGACCACATCCACGGGGTTGGCCTGATTGAACCCGTGTGCCCAGCCCCACGCCATGACGGCATGAAGGCGCTGTTTCACGCGGCTGGCGGTTTCGGCCTTTTCCAGCCAGATCGGGCGCAGGACATCGGCCATGTGCCTGGGCTGGAGCTGGTCAATGGATATCGAGCCAATCAGCGGGAAGGCGTACTCGGTCAGGGTGTTAAGCCATTGCTGGGCATGCTTGACGTTTTTCCAGCCCGGCTTCAGCTCACGGTGGAGTTGCTCGGCAGCGTCCTTGAAGGCGGGAGTCTTCGGTTTGGCGGCTTCAGCGGCCTTCAGCTCCAACGGATCTTGACCTGCGGCGATCTGTTCACGCATTTCGCGCGCGAGCTTTCCGGCCATAGCGATGCCCACTTCGGGATAAGCCCCAAGCCCTGCATTGCGCCGCTTATGAGTGACAGGGCTGACGAAGCGCAGCACCCACTTTCCCTGGCTCTTGTGGGTGGCCGACGGGAACAGAGCCAGACCAGTCACGACGCCATGTGGAACAGGCGGGCTACCTGGACTGATGGTCCGTGCCTTTGCATCCGTGATTAAAGCCATTCCCCACCCCGAAATTTCCGTTTCCAGTATGCCATCCAGTATGCCATTTGGAGCTGGCTACCCTTGGGGGTCGTTGGGTTAGGTTGGAGGCGAAGCGTAGCTAAACCCCTAAAAATAGTGGTAAAATTTTCGCACGTTGTTTTTGGTTGGGGTTCTTTGGGCACTGCGAAGGCGGTCCCTCTCTCCGCCAGTTTCAACGCAAGCGGTCTTCGACGCGGCGCCGAAGTTTGGCGACACGTCGAAGAGGGGGTGAGAACCCCCGCGGGTTCGACAGATCGGCAGGATCGCCGATCTGCACGGCGAAGCCGCCCGGAGGGCGCGGTACATGGATGTACCGAGTGCATCCCCCTCTCTCCGCCAGTTTCAATGCGTCGCAGACGCAACGTCTATGGTGGCCCCGTCGGCCCCTCGCGACGCTAGATCGAAAACTCCGCCAGGGCCGGAAGGCAGCAACGGTATCGGTCGATGCGGGTGCCGAGGTCAGCCGGCGGGGCCATCGCCATTTTGCGGTGGTCAATGCACCGAAGCAGTTTCCGCCTCGCGCCGGGCAGGCTTCCGCATCGACAGCGGTACCGTTCAGAGCCCGACGCGATGTACAGACACTCTGCTATTGCTTCTTCTTGCGGACGTACATGACCAGCGCGTGGTCCTCGATGTCGAAGCCGTAGTCGGCCGCGATCCTGCGCTGCAATTCTTCGATCTCAGCGCTTTCGAACTCGATGATCTTGCCGGTCTCGACGTCGACCATGTGATCGTGGTGATCGCCCCGGTCCAGTTCATAGACCGCGTGCCCGCCTTCGAAATTATGCTTCAGCACCAGGCCGGCAGCCTCGAACTGCGTCAACACCCGATAGACCGTGGCCAGCCCGATCTCGTCACCATCGTCGACCAGTTTTCGATAGATGTCTTCTGCGGTCATGTGACGCGGCAGGGCCTGCTGCAAAAGCTCCAGCACACGCATGCGGGGGTGGGTGACTTTGAGGCCGAGCTTGCGAAGGTCTGTGGATTCCATGAATGCGGTCCGTGGGTTCGAACTGGGGGGAGCGGCATCCAACCCGCGATGAACAACTGCTCCTGATCCGGCTGACGGCATTGCCGGCCCCCAGTGTATCATCGGCAGGCGCATTACCCCCTTTCCTGCCGGTCGCCTCATGCCCACCATCCACTGCCGTTCGCTTCGTACACCGCTGCTCGTGCTCGCTGTCGCAATCGCCACCAGCGGCTGCGGCATCCTCTACAAGCAGCCGATCTACCAGGGCAACCTGATCGACAAGACTGCGGTGGAGCAGTTGCAAACAGGAATGAGCAAGCAGGATGTGATGGGCCTGCTGGGCACGCCGTCGATCTCCGATCCCTACAACGAGAATCGATGGGACTACACCGCGACCCAGCGCATCGATCGTCGCGGCACGACCGAAGTGAAGAATTTCACGGTGTATTTCGAGAACGGTTCGGTCGCGAAATGGGAAGGCGAGTATTTCGCCGAACAGGACGATACGCTGGCCGCGAATGCCGGTCGTCAATTCGGGCCGAATCTGGCGAAAGACGACAAGAAAAAGAAGCGCCGCTGAGGCGACTCACTTGCCGGCGCGTCGACGCCGGGCTTCCTTGGGGTCGATCGTCAACGGGCGCAGCAGTTCCACCCGGTCGCCGTCCCGTAGTGTCTGTTCGCCAGTCGCGATATCTCCGTATATCGCCACCCCGGCATGCCCTCCGGGCGTCAGGCCAGCCGCCCCGATCGCTTCGGCGACCGTCGAGCCTTCAGGCATGTCCAGGCACACCGCCTCATGCCTGCGCGGCCACGCTTGAACCACCTCGACCTGGATCCGTCCGGACATCCCTCACTCGTCCCCGCGGTCGGCCACGCGCACGAAATCGTCGACCATCCGGTCCGCGAGCGTCTGAAACCCCAGCACGAACGCCGGCCCGAGCAATTTGCTGCTGGGTTCGAAATCCAGACTGAGCGTGACCTTGCAGGCGCATTCGTCGAGCGCGTGGAACTGCCATCGCCCGGTGAGCTTCCGGAACGGGCCGTCGCGCAACACCATATCGATGTGATGCGGCGGCGTCAGCGTGTTCTCGGTCGTGAACCAGGTGCTGAGGCCGCCCAGTCCGAGATCCAGCCGTGCCAGCACCCGTGCCGCGTCTGCCTCAAGGACATCTGCTGCTTCGCACCAGTCGAAACGACGCGGATAAGCGGCAATATCGTTGACCAAGGCGAACATCTTCGCGGCGGAATGTTCGACCAGGGCGGAGCGGTGGATGACCGGCATGGGGCGTATGACTCGCTGAGGTGACTCGCCAGCCTGCCCCGCTTCAGGGACAATACGACGAATGAGCAAGCAGAAAGACGGTAAGGATAAGGCAAAGGCAGGTGACAAGGCAGGCAAGAGCGCGCCCGTCACCAAGACGATTGCCCTGAACAAACGCGCCAGGCACGAATACCACCTGGAACAGCGCCATGAGGCCGGCCTTGCCCTCCAAGGATGGGAACTGAAATCGATCCGCGCCGGTCGCGCCAACATCACCGACGGTTACGCCCTGATCCAGCACGGTGAGCTGTTCCTGATCGGCGCACAGTTCACCCCGCTGATCCAGGCATCCAGTCATGTCGTCGCCAATGATCGCCGCACCCGCAAGCTGCTGTTGCACCGGCGCGAGATCGACCAGTTGATCGGCAAAGTACAGCGCGAGGGTTACACCATCGTGCCGACTGCGATGTACTGGAAAGGCAACAAGGTCAAACTCGAAATCGCGCTCGCAAAGGGCAAACAGGATCACGACAAGCGCCAGGCCTCCAAGGACCGGGACTGGGCACGCGAGAAGCAGCGCACCATGCGTCGGCACAACAAGGACGCTTGAGAGAGCCCTGCATCTCGTTCGCATGGCGCTTGAACCCGCCCCTGCCCGGCCCCATACTGAGGTTGTCAGTGGTATCGACTTCCCGGGGGTGCACTTGGCTTCGACGGGAGTAGCAACGTCCACTGGTGCATGCCGAGGGGGTAGCTTTCCTCGCTAATCCAGCTGCAAAACTTAGTTGCCAACGACGACAACTACGCTCTCGCCGCTTAAGGCGTAAGCCCCGAACCCACTTGTGCCCGTGCTCGTGGATGTAGGGTCATTATCACGGAACAGGCTCCGGCGGCGACCCGTCAACCGGTGTTTAAACAAAGCGGGTGTGTCTGGCGGTGTGCTTCGCACGTCGTGTTGCCGTCAGCCGAGAACGAACGTCGTGCTAAGCATGTAGTACCAGAGATCGCGCGCTTTCGGACGGGGGTTCGATTCCCCCCACCTCCACCATTTCAAGCTCCAAGGCAGTCCAAATCAGGCCAGAATCCCCAGCAATATCAAGGGTTCTGGCCTTTTTTGTGGCCGATGCTGTCCGATGATGGGTATTGCAATCCGGGGGCAACTGGGGGCAACAATGGGGGCAACTGACCCATAGCCGCGACGAGTTGCCCCCAATGCCGCTCACCGATATCGCCATCCGCAAAGCGAAGCCGACCGACAAACCGCAGCGACTTCCGGACGGCGGCGGCTTGTATCTGGAACTGTCCCCAGCCGGGGGCAAGTGGTGGCGTCTCAAATACCGTTTCGACGGCAAGGAAAAGCGGATATCACTGGGCACCTACCCCGATACCAGCCTCGCCAGCGCGCGCGACAAGCGCGACGCGGCCCGCAAGCTTTTGGCGACAGGCGTCGACCCCGGAGAACACCGCAAAGCCACAAAAGCCGCAGGCGAAGAGCGGGCCGCCAACTCTTTCGAGATCGTCGCCCGCGAATGGTTCGCCAAGCAGGCCACGCGATGGGTCGCAAGCCATTCCGACAAGGTGCGCTTGCGGTTGGAAAATGATGCTTTCCCTTGGCTTGGCCATCGCCCGATCGCAGATATCACCGCCAAGGAATTGCTGACAACATTGAACCGGGTTGTCGACCGTGGCGCGGTCGAGTCGGCGCACAGAATCCTGCAGAACATCGGGCAGATCTTCCGTTATGCCATCGTGACCGGACGCACTGAGCGAAACCCTGCGATAGACCTGCGCGGCGCGCTCCCACCGGTACAGGCGACGCACCGGGCCGCGATCACCGACCCTGGGAAGCTCGGGGGCCTGCTGCGCGCGATAGAGGCTTACGAAGGGTCGCTGGTGACGCGGAGCGCCCTGCGACTCGCTCCCCTCCTCTTCGTGCGTCCCGGCGAACTACGGCAAGCCGAATGGTCGGAAATCGACCTGGACGCCGCGCAGTGGAACCTGCCGGCCGAAAAAATGAAGACCCGCGAGCCGCACATCGTGCCGCTGTCGGATCAATCCCTGGCCATCCTGCGCGAACTGCAGCCCCTCACGGGGGCCGGCCGCTACGTCTTCCCCGGTGGCCGCAGCCCACGGCGCCCCATGAGCGATAACGCGATCCTGGCGGCCCTACGGCGCATGGGCTTCGCCAAAGACGAAATGAGCGGGCACGGGTTCCGGGCAATCGCGCGGACGATTCTCGACGAGGTGCTGCACTTCCGGCCCGATTACATCGAACACCAGTTGGCGCACGCCGTGAAAGACCCCAACGGCCGCGCCTACAACCGCACTTCACACCTGCCCGAACGTCGGAAGATGATGCAAGCGTGGGCGGATTATCTCGACGCACTGCGGGACGACACGGGCACAGTGTTGACCTTCAAGCGCAAAGCATCCGGGGAAGCCCGGTAATCGCCGGCCCGGCGTGAGCGACCACGGCCGGGCCGACTTCCACAACCGTTCTACAGAGAAACGATCATGGCGGCCGAAATTGTAGAGGTTCAACACGAAGGGCACGAGTACACGTTCAGCGGCGCGGCCGTTGGCGACATCCGCCGGGGGCTGGTGTTTGGCCTGTACTTGGCGGCTGAGGTCGACCGGGTTCGCTGTCAAGCAGAATGCGATCGAAGCCTGGGCAGAAAGTGGCCGGATGCGAGGGTGCCACGCGAACCGGGGGAATCGATGTTTTGCGAGATCGCGAGCGCGTTGCTATGGCTGGAAACAGTGGCGCCGCAGTCTGCGGCTGCAGCCTGATACATGACGAAGCGCAGCAAGCGCGGAGACGACAAAGGCACGGAGAAATCCGCGCCAATGGCTGACGACGGGTCAAAGGAAGGAAAACCCGTCAACGGCACAAAACCAGTCGAACTATGCAGCGGCATTTGTATTGCAGAGGGAATTGAAACGACTGACGAAATTGATCAGCACGGCATTCCGCAATGGATGCGGCATAGTGAGTATGGCTACCACCATGCTTCACCCGAGGCGATGGGCTTCGCGACAACCTGCATTTTTCGCGGATTCAATCTCCCAGAATTTGATTTGTGGTTGTCGGCCTTGCGTGACTGCGGCGCAAAAATAGAGCTGCTAGAACGCCGAAAAAATGCACTCGCAGCCCTATGGGAAAACAACGAAGATTCGCTAGCACGTCATCTTGAATGGATGATGTTGCGGCGTCTAATTATCGAACGGAACGATTTTATGCTTCCGTTAGCCAAGTCGGGAAAGGCGGTGACGGATGGACGAAAGTTGCCTAAGCGGCGGGAAGTGCAAAAATGGATTGATGCGGAAGTTGCAAAAAAAACGGCCGAGACGGCCAAAAAACTTTGGTCAAGAGCCCCAGATTGGCTGACCGATCAGATCGGCTTTGATCGTTTCCAGAAGCGGTTCACACAGGCAAGAAAAAAGGCGGGAAATGGTCGCAAGTAAGAAGCGACCATTTCGGCCTATAGCTTGTGCCACATCATCCCGACACAGCCCGAAACGGGCATAGGAGATCACGTGGCACTTCCCGAAACCGGATACGTCCGGCTGCACCAGATCATCGGCAACCCCAAAGCAACACCGCAAATTCCCGCAATCATTCCTGTCGGCCGTAGCACGTGGTGGGCGGGTGTCCGATGCGGACGCTATCCAAAGCCAGTAAAACTTAGCCCGGGCGTCACCGTGTGGCGTGTTGAGGACATCCGCGAATTGATCGCGCAGGCCGCAGCATGAGCACGGCCGATGCCGCTACCTTGCAGGCCGCAATGACCCCCCTCGATACGGAAGCGCTCCGCCTCCAATTGGTCGACATTGGCGACACCCTACAGGCACGACTACATGAGCTGAGCGCGCGCCCAAGTGTCGACGCCTGCGATCGGCTGCTGATCAGCCTGAGCGGCGCGCGCATGGCTGTATGGCATTACCGGGAGGCACTGCAGCGCGAAGGCGGGAGCGGATGACAACCGGCCAACTGCAGCGGGTCAACGAACGGAATCGATACAAGATCACTGGACGCGGTAAAGGGCCGCCATTCGTTCAGATCTTCCATCGGATAACAGACTCCGACGAATTTGGCCGGCTGTCTGGCAATGCGTTGAAACTGCTGCTTGAGATCGCCCGCCAGTATCGCCCTGGACGCAATGGAGACCTGAGCATTCCCTGGTCGCTGCTGAAGAAACGCGGATGGCGAAGTCAAGGCACTGTAGCCGACGCAAAGCGCGAACTGATCGAACAGAGATGGATCATCGAAACTCGCAAAGGTGGAAAGAACAAGTGCAGCCTGTACGCGCTGAGTTGGTATCCAGTAGACGAGTCTGACAAGCACCTGGAACCGCCGACAATGACGGCTCCGGACACTTGGAGAAAACGCAAAGCCTAGTCGCTATACGGAGCAATCTAGCCGCCATGCGGATCAATAGCCGAATGAATTGCCACACATAGCGACCAATCTAGCCGCCATGTGTAGCAGTCAAGCCATTTTCGATGACTCAATTGGTCGCTATGTGCACACCTATCTAGATATCTACCAAGCGGAGCGTTTGCGCGCCTTACTCTCCGATAGCACGGCTACCGAGGCAAGATCTTACAGGTCGCCACGATGCGTTATCAGTTTTGAACCGACCACTTAGCCAGCACGCGACAAAGCCTTGAGCACGCGCTTTTTGATCCGCGCAGCCTGGGATGCTGACGAATCAGCACGATACGCTGCGAAATAATCATCCGAGGCTTCAAGCGCAGCGGCACCATGACCCAGCTTGCATAGACATATTGTGAGCCGATCCAAAGCCGCCAACTCACCGCGAAGCCCTGATTCATTTCTTTCTTCATCAATGAGGCGGCCAATCAAGCCTTGTTCCGGTTGAATCTTTGAGTAGATATCCACGCACTTCAACGCCTGCCGATACAGCTCGACGGAAGTCTTGATATCAGTCGCCTCAATGGCACGGCCTCTGGCTATCAGGTCAAGGGCTTCTTTTCGCAGGCTGTGGAATCTCTCTAGCGATTTGAAATCGGTCTTTCGACCGAAGTTGATCCAGTTGACTAGCGTTTCTGACTCTTGTGAAATCCAAGCGCTTTCTAACTCTTCCGCATCTTCAGAGGAAAGATCATCATGAAGTATGACGACACTGTAAAAGCCGTTTATGTGTTTATTGACGTATCGATGCCATAAAAAATGACGATCATCATTCCATGCGCGACGACCTTTGCCCTTGCCGATATAGAAGGGGACGCCATTTCGATCATAGTGGCCGTAAACGTAACAGCCTTTCGGCGACTGCTGCGAGGCAGATGAGGATGGTTTTAGAGATTTGGTCGTCTCCCCCAAAGCGATCGATACGCCGTCTAGTCCGGTCGATATCCGCAACAGCATATGAAGATCCTCAGTGGAGGCTAGCGCCCGAGCTAAGCCGCCCCGCAGCGGGTCGGCGGACGCATACCAGCGTACCCGGTATCGCTAAGGGTCAACAGCGCGCGCAGTGCGGGGGCCCGGCTTCGTGGCTCCGATAGGCGGCCAGCCTGGCACCCGGGGGAGGGTCAATCTCTGTCCGTTCAGTTTCAGCGACACGCGCATCCTCCCACGCGCATTTTTTTTCATATCAGCGAATCACCAAATGGCCGCAATGGCCGACGAATCTGTCGGCAGTTTCGGATGGCTTCCGCCTGATGTTGTCTATAGTCGTCTAGCTGAATCCGGACATTCTGGGGGCAACTCTGGGGGCATCTCGCGGCCTGATCGATTTGAATTCCGCGCAGATTGGGGCTTGTGGGCTGTTTTTCGGGAGCCCCCACCACCATTTCAAGCTCCAAGCAACAACAGAAAGGCCGGATCCCCAGCGTGACAAGGGTTCCGGCCTTTTTGCTTTCTTCGCAGAGCGGCCCGAGGCATCGCATCACACCCGTTGGGGGCATCTTTGGGGGCAACACGGTGCTGCAGCAGGGCCGATGCCCCCGGAGTGCGCGTCACCGCGTTCAGCAGCATCGCGCTGCTGGAGTTGGCGCGCCGGATGCCCTCGCGGGCCGCGTGTCGCCCGCGGCCGTCAGTTGGGATACCGCGCCTTGACCAGCAGCTGATACGTCGCCGGATGGTGCTGGTGCAGGGCCTGCGCAGCCCACACGTCGCTGTCCGGGAAATCGTTGTCGAAGGTGCCGGGCAGCATCAGCCCCGGCTGCGGATGCGCGTAGCCGATCCCCGAGTGGGCGGCGTCGCTGAAGAGATCGGCGACCAGATCCTTCTCGACGAAATCCCAGTGCAGCCCATGCGGCACGTAGATCTGCTGGATGCCGCCGAACGACCACCAGCACAGCGGCGCGATGTCCTGGCTGTTCTGGATGCGCCACTGGAAGCCCTGGTTGTTGGGCAAAATCGAATTGAAGTAATCGTTGAAGCCGGCGCCGCCCGCAGTGAGGCCCGCGAACGACCACAGCGCCATGTTCCAGACCGGGCGACCGCCGTAGAGCATCGCGTTGAGGTAGGCGAACATCGTCGGCGTGAGCGTGCCGCCAAGGCTGTGCCCGGTGACGTAGAGGAAGCGCGGCTTCAGCGCGGCCAGGAATTCCAGCAGCGAGGTGTCGCCGCGGTCCGGGTCGCGCAGGCGCAGCAGGTCGGACATGCCGTTGAACGTGCCCTTGGAGATCAGCGCGTTGGCCGGCACATTCGGCGGGTTGCCGGGAAGCTGACCGAAGGGAACGGCCTTGTCGAGATCGAAATCCTGCTTCAGCCAGCTTTCCAGGCTCTCGAAGTTGGTGCCACGGATCACCGCGAAATACTCGCCGGTGGTCGCGTCGCCCGCGATAAAGGCGCGGCTGTAGGAAATGCCCTCCCAGTCGCGCAGCTCCACCGGCCCCCAGACCACCGTCAATCCGCTCGACGACGCGACCTCGATAGGAATTTCGTGAAGCCCATCGTAGGAAATCGCGCACAACTGGAGCGCGGTGTTCGGGTAGTGGTCGTAATTGCGGCCGATGTGCGCGAATACGTCTTCGGATACGTCCATGAATGCCCCCTTTGGCGCGGCCTGCCGGAAGCCGCTGATATCGGCGAAACGCCCGCCCCGTCCGGGGCATTCGCAGTCTGCGCTGGGAGCCGAGCCGGGGTCAATCGGCGCTCGAAAGCCTTACCGCTTCCGTTTCAACATCACGCTACTCGAAGCTGCCCACAGAATCGAACGCAAGATTGTCGAATCGCGTGTACTCGCCGAAGAACTTGAGCTTGAATGAACCGGTCGGACCGTTACGCTGCTTGCCGATGATGATTTCGGCCAGGCCCTTGTCCGGCGAGTTTTCCTTGTTGTAGTAATCGTCGCGGTAGATGAAGACGATCATGTCGGCGTCCTGCTCGATGGCGCCGGATTCACGGAGATCGGCCATCACCGGACGCTTGTCGGCACGCGTTTCCAGCGAGCGGTTGAGCTGCGAGAGCGCGATGACCGGGACATTGAGTTCTTTCGCCAATCCTTTCAACGAGCGCGAGATTTCCGAGATCTCGGTCGCGCGGTTTTCGCTGTTGCCGGGCACTGCCATCAGCTGCAGATAGTCGATGACGATCAGGCCCAGGCCGTGTTCGCGCTTCAAACGGCGCGCTTTCGCGCGCAGACCCTCCGGCGAAAGACCCGGGGTGTCGTCGATGAATATCTTGGTTTCCTTGATCATGCGGATCGCGCTGCTGACCCGGCTCCAGTCCTCGTCTTCGAGCTGGCCGGTGCGCAAGCGGGTGGCGTTGACGCGTCCGTTGGCTGAAATCAGACGCAGCGCCAGCTGCGAGGCCGACATTTCCATCGAAAAAACCGCAACCGGCTTTTTGGTCTTGATCGCAGCGTGCTCGGCGATATTCAGCGCGAGCGTGGTTTTGCCCATCGCCGGACGTGCGGCGAGAATGATCAGATCGGTCGGCTGCAGACCGGCGGTCATTTCATCGAATTCGGTGTAGCCGGTCGGCAGGCCGGTGACGCTGCCGCCATTCTGATAGCGGGTTTGCAAGACGTCGAAGGCTTCGGCCATCGCCTTGTTGATCGCGACGAAATCGGTGCGGCCCTGCGAGCGCGCCTCGGAGATCGCGAACACGTCCTTTTCGGCCTTCGACAGGATCTCGTCACTGTCGCGGCCGTCCGGCTGGAATGCGTCGTTGACGATGCCGGTGCCGGCATCGATCAACTGCCGCAGGATCGCTTTGTCGCGGACGATTTCGGCATAGGCGGTGATGTTGGCGGCCGAGGGCGTGGTGCTGGCCAGCTCGACCAGATAGGCGCCGCCGGCGACCTGCTCGGACAGTCCCTGCGATTCGAACCATTCGCCCAAAGTGACTGCGTCGTACGGCCGGCTCTTTTCAGCCAATTCGCGGATCGCGCGATAGATCAACTGGTGATCGCGGCGATAGAAGTCTTCTTCGTTGAGCCGGTCGGCGATGCGGTCGAAGGCGTCCGGTGCCAGCATCAGGCCGCCGATGACCGCCTGTTCGGCGTCGATCGACTGCGGCGGGATGCGCAACTGTTCCACACGGCTATCGCCGAAGGTGTCGCGGCGGCGGTTGTCGCCGTAGGCATTGGGGCGGAAAGCCATGGGGACGTGATACTCCGGGAGATTGCGTCTGTAAGAAGTGCTGCCGGCCATCGTATGCGCCTGGCCTGTGGGTTCGCGATGCAACAACCTGTGGATAAGTCCGGTTTCTTACCCTCCCATCGTCTCACTGACCGCGACCGGACAATGCCAAAAGCAAAACGGGCGCCTTGCGGCGCCCGTTCAATCGAAGCCTGGAAGTTGCGCTTACGCGGCTTCCGGCTCGATGACCACCTTGACCGTGACTTCGACGTCGGCGTGCAGGTGCACGAGGACGTCATGTTCACCGGTGTAACGCAGTGCGCCTTCGCCCATGACCACTTCGGACTTGTTGACCTTGTGGCCGGCAGCGGTGAGGGCTTCGGCGATATCGCGCGGGCCGACCGAACCGTAGAGCTTGCCTTCGGTGGACGCATTGGCCTTGATCGTGACGCTGACACCGTCGAGGCGGCTGCGACGCGATTCGGCATCGTCCGACAGCGACTTGGCCTTGGCTTCGTAGTCGGCACGCTTGGCTTCGAACATCGCGACGTTGGCGGCGGTGGCCGGCACGGCCTTGCCCTGCGGCACGAGGTAATTGCGGCCGTAACCCGGCTTGACGTCGACCTGGTCGCCCAGACCGCCGAGGTTCACGACTTTCTGCAGAAGAATCAGTTTCATGGGTGGTTCCGTATTCGTTAGCGGTGCGCGCCGTGGATGAAACGCGCGCCGCAGCGGGTGGCTGTCCGAATGGCAGTGTTCAATGACAGTTCGTTGCGGGCCGCGACGCCGTCAAGCGCGCGGCCGCCAAGATCAGACGTTGTGGTTGTCGGTGTACGGAATCAGCGCGAGGAAGCGGGCGCGCTTGACGGCGGTCGCAAGCTGGCGCTGGTACTTCGACTTGGTGCCGGTGATGCGGCTCGGCACGATCTTGCCGTTCTCGGTGAGGTTCTGGCGCAGGGTGTTGAGATCCTTGTAGTCGATCTCTTTCACGCCTTCGGCGGTGAACTTGCAGAACTTGCGGCGGCGGAAGAACTTGGACATGGGTGGTCTCCTCAGACTTCGACGGAATCGGCGGAATCGGCAATGTCGTCGCTGTCGGCAATGCCGATGGCGCCATCATCGTCGCGGCGGCGGCGATCGCCCTTGTCCGCTTTATCCTTGTCGTCCTTGTTCTTCATGATCAGGGACTGCTCGGTATCCGGGCCGTCGCGCTTGATCACGAGGTGACGCAGGATGGCGTCGTTGAAACGGAAGGTGTCGACCAGTTCGTTGAGAACTTCGAGACCGATCTCGATGTTCATCATCACGTAATGGGCTTTGACCAGATTCTGGATGGGATAGGCGAGCTGACGGCGGCCCCAGTCTTCGAGACGGTGGATCGTGCCGCTACCGGATTCGACGAGCGACTTGTAGCGCTCGATCATTGCCGGCACCTGTTCGCTCTGGTCCGGATGGACCATGAAGACGACTTCGTAATGACGCATGGTGGTGTCCTTGTGGATATCGACAGGCGGAATTGCCCACCGAAAGCCCCCGCGACGCCGGATCGATTGATCGATGCAGGCGACGGTAGGGCAAGGTCCTCCGCCGGAGGCGAAGGAGCCGGAAAGTATGGCAGTTCAAGCACTTGGGCGCAAACCTACGAATCCCGACCCCGTACAGGGGTGCCACTCGGCAACGGATGCGGGATAGTTGTCGGCCTACACCTCGACCCGACAGGCACCGCGTATGCCCACACTGCTCCCGATGTCGCATCGTCGCCGCGCCTGGATCCGTGCGATCGGGCTGACACTGTTCATGGCCGGTGGATTCGGTGCCGCTCCGCCGATCCGGGCGGCCAACCCCGCCCCAACGACCGGGGCCACCTTACCCGCCCAGCTCGCGGATTTCGACGCCTATATCGAATCCGTGCGCAAGACGTTCGAGGTCCCCGGGATCGCGGTGGCGGTGGTCAAGGACGGCGAAATCGTGTTCGAACGCGGCTGGGGCGAGCGCGAACTGGGCAAAGCGCCGGTCGATGCCCACACCCTGTTCGCCATCGCCTCCAACACAAAAGCTTTCACCGCCACCGCCCTGAACATGCTGGCCGAAGACGGCAAGCTGAGCCTGGACGACCGCGTGGTCGATCACCTGCCCTGGTTCCAGATGGCCGATCCCTACGTGACCCGGGAAATGCGTCTCCGCGATCTGCTGGCGCACCGCAGCGGACTCGGGCTGGGTGCGGGCGACCTGCTCTACTGGCCCACAACGACCTACACCGGCGAAGAGGTGGCGCGGCGCCTGCGTCACGTACCGCTGACCGGCTCGTTCCGCGACCGCTACGCCTACGACAACATCCTCTACGGCGTGGCGCAACTGGTGGTGGAACAGGTCAGCGGGCAAACGTTCGAGGCATTCCTGCGGACCCGTGTCTTCGTGCCTCTGGGAATGATGGAGACCCGCTACAACAGTAACGCCTTGAAACCCGGCGACAATGCGGCGACCGGCTATGCGCTGGCCGACGGCAAGGACCTGCTGCCTGCGCCGCGGCTGTCGTGGCACAACGTCTCCGGGGCCGGCGGCATCTACGCCAGTGCCCACGACATGGCTCGATGGATGCGGCTGCAGTTGGCCGGCGGCGCGTATCGCGATGCCGCAGGTGCGGAACACCGTCTGTTCCAGGAAAAAACCCAGCAGCAGATGTGGTCGGCGATCACGCCGATACCGGTACCGCAGCCCTCGGTGCCCGAACTGCAGCCGGCGAAGCCGAATTTCATTGCCTACGGCCAGGGCTGGATGCTGTCCGACTACCGTGGCAGCAAACTGGTCTGGCACACCGGCGGCTGGCCGGGCATGGTGTCGCGGCTGACCCTGATGCCGGAGCACAAGCTCGGTGTGGTCGTGCTGACCAACGCCGAGCTCGGCGGCGCCTTCCACGCCATCACCCTGCGCGTGCTCGATGCCTATATGAATGCGCCGAAGACCGACTGGAACGCCGCCTACGGTGCGGCGCTGGCGAAATCGCGCGAAAAAGCCGATACATCCTGGGCTGCACATGAAACCGCGCGGGTCAAGAATTCGCGCCCCTCACTGCCGCTCGCGGCTTATGCCGGTACGTATCGGGACGCCTGGTACGGCGATGTCTCGATCTTCCGCGAAGGCGACGCCTTGCGGATGAAATTCTCACGGACTCCCTCGCTGACCGGCACGCTCAGCCACTGGCAGCACGACACCTTCATCGTGCGCTGGGACGAACGTTGGCTCAACGCGGATGCATTCGTGAACTTCACGCTGGACGTCGACGGCAATATCCGCGAAGCCGGAATGCAGGCGATCTCGCCGAATACCGACTTCAGCTTCGATTTTCACGATCTGGCATTGAAACCGGTGGCAGAAATTGAATAACAGCCGCTGCATTCAATCGCGACGATGCACAGCTAACCGGGAATCGACTCTGCGGCTGGGCCCCTCTGACGCCACCCACGCGCGATGCCATAGATGCTGATCACGATCCACGTCATCTGCAGCAGACAGACCGCAGGATTGAAACCGCCGAACAGCGAGACCAGGATGCAGCTCGACCCGGCGATATTGATCAATTGATAGGCTAGGCCAGTGCCGGAAAGCCGCCCGCTCTGCAGCAGGAAATAACTGCCGACCACCAGAAAAGAGCCCAGCAAACCGACCCAGTCGTACCACTCGAGATTCATTCGCGCGTCTTTCCTTCCGATGATCTTTATTGCCGCTGACGCACGGCTTCAAACAACACGACGCCGGTCGCGACCGAGACGTTGAGGCTTTCCACTCCGGGCGATGACGATGCGATGCCAGGCATCGGAATCATTACCAGCTCATCGCAGTGTTCGCGGGTGAGCCGGCGCAGACCGTCGGCTTCGCCGCCCAGTGCCAGCGCGACATTGCCGCGCAGATCGAGTTTGTACAGCGAGCCCGTGGCTTCGCCCGCCAGACCATAGATCCAAACCCCGAGCTGCTGGATGTCGCGCATCGCGCGGGCGAGATTGGTCACCCGCACCACCGGGATGCTGTCGGCGGCGCCGGCCGAAGTCTTGCGCACGGTCGCATTGACCTGCACCGCCTTGTCTTTCGGGATGATCACAGCGGTCACGCCTGCCGCAGCCGCACTGCGCAGGCAGGCGCCGAGGTTGTGCGGGTCCTGCACGCCATCGAGCACCAGCAGCAGCGCCTTGCCGGCAGCGGCTTCGATGAGTTCGGGCAGATCGTCTTCGTTGTAGGTCTTGGCGGCGGCGTAGCGCGCGACCACGCCCTGGTGGCGCAGGCCGCCAGCGACGCCATCCAGCGCATTGGTCGCGACCCGGCGCACGTCGATTTCCTTGCGTCGCGCGTTCTCTTCGATCTCGGTCAGGCGTGGATTCTTGGCGCTGGCTTCGATCAGTACTTCGCGGACGTGCTCGGCATCGTGCTCGACCGCCGCAGCGACCGCGTTGATGCCGACGATCCACGCTTTCTGGCTGTTGGTTGATGGGTTGCTCATGGCGCTATTGTGCCGGGATGGGCAGCAATTTGCCCGCACCGCGCTATCATCCGCCGCCCTGCCCGACACCTTGCGCATGTCGCCCAACCTGTCTTCCAGCACCGATATCGCCATCGTCGGCGGCGGCCCCGCCGGACTGATGGCGGCCGAGGTCGCGATCGCGGCGGGGTTGCAGGTCGATCTGTTCGAGGCCAAAGGCTCGGTCGGGCGCAAATTCCTGATCGCCGGCAAGGGTGGTCTCAACCTCACCCACAGCGAGCCGCGACCGGCATTCGATGCGCGCTACCGCGAACGGACCATGCGGGTCGGGCACTGGCTCGATGCCTTCGACAGCGATGCACTGCGCGAATGGGCGCGCGACATCGGTATCGAGACCTACGTCGGCAGCTCTGGGCGTGTGTTCCCGATGGACCGAAAGGCCGCGCCGCTGCTACGCGGCTGGGTGCGACGCCTGCGCGAGCGCGGTGTGCGCTTCCACGTCCATCATCGCTGGATCGGCTGGAACGAAACCGGAGCGCTGCGCTTCGATACTGTCGATGGTGAACGCCACGTCGTCGCCAAAGCCACAGTGCTCGCGCTCGGCGGCGCGAGCTGGCCGCAGCTCGGTTCCGACGGCGCCTGGGTACCCTCGCTGTCGGAACGAGGCATCGACATCGCACCGCTGCGACCATCGAACTGCGGTTTCGATATCGACTGGAGCGAACATCTGACGACCCGCCATGCCGGCGCACCGCTGAAACCGGTGATCGCGCATTGGCAGGACTGCGACGGTGAGATGCATTCGCTGCAGGGCGAATGCGTGGTTACTGCGACCGGCATCGAGGGCAGCGTGATCTATGCGATCTCCGCCGATCTGCGCGAACGCATCCTGCGCGATGGCGAAACGATGCTGTGGCTGGATCTGGCCCCGGGACGCGACGAAGCGCGCCTGCATCGCGACCTGGAAAAGCCGCGCGGCAAACGCAGTATCGGTGAACACCTGCGTCGGCAAACGGGGCTGGACGGAGTAAAGGTCGCGCTGCTGCATGAGGTCTTGCCACGCGATGCCATAGGCGATGTCGACACATTCGTGCGCACGATCAAACGCCTGCCGCTGCGCCTGGGCAGCGCACGGCCGATCGCCGAAGCAATCAGCACCGCAGGCGGCGTGCGTCTGGAAGCCCTCGACGATACGCTGCAGGCGAACGCGATACCCGGCGTGTTCTTCGCCGGGGAAATGCTGGACTGGGAAGCACCGACCGGCGGCTACCTGCTGACCGCGTGCTTCGCCAGCGGAGTCATCGCGGCACGCGGGGCAGTGGCTTCATGTGGAAGCGACGGACGTCGCGATCCGTCATTGGATTTCGGATAACGCTATCGGGGCTTATGCGCCCCTTCCACACGTCACCGCTTCGTCAATACTTCTTCTTCGGTCGCTTCGCTGGCTGCCCACGCGGCGGCAACGGCGCGACGCCACGTTCTTCCGCGAGCCGGAAATCGATCTTGCGTTCTTCCAGGCTGGCTTTGAGCACGATGATGCTCACGCTGTCGCCGAGCCGGAAGATGCGGCCGGCACGCTCGCCGCTGAGCGTTTTCCGGATCGGATCGAAGTGGTAATAGTCGTTCGGCAACTGGGTCACGTGAATCAGTCCGTTGACCTTCGAGTCGTTCAGTTCCACGAACAGTCCGAAACTGGTCACGCCGCTGATGATGCCGTCGAACTTGCTGCCGACATGTTTTTCCATCCATGCCGCGCGATAACGCTCGTCGACTTCGCGCTCGGCTTCATCGGCACGACGCGCGCGTTCCGAACACTGCAAGGCCAGCGCGGCCATACCGCTTGAGGAATACGCGAACGCGGCGGGTTTCGCGCCACTCAGTGCATGTTTGATCGCGCGATGCACCAGAAGATCGGGATAACGCCGGATCGGAGACGTGAAATGCGCGTAGGCATCGAGCGCGAGCCCGAAGTGACCGATGTTGTCGGGCGCGTACACCGCCAATGACTGGGTGCGCAGCAACACCGATTCCAGCAGCGCAGCATCGGCACGTTCGCGGATATTGCCGAGGAATACCGTGAAATCCCGTGGTTCCACCGTGGCCCATGGCGGCATCCGCAGCTTGAATTCCTTGAGGAATTCCAGCAGATCGGTGTACTTCGATTCCGGCGGCTTGTCGTGGATCCGGTAGGGCGCAGGGATGCGCTGTTTGAGCAGGTAACGCGCGGCCTCGACGTTCGCCGCGATCATGCATTCTTCGATCAGCTTGTGCGCGTCGTTGCGCTGAACCATGCCAGCCTGCACCACTTCGCCCTGCGGACCGAGCACGAAACGCACTTCCGTTGATTCGAATTCGATCGCGCCGCGCGCCCTGCGTGCCTTCGCCAGCACCTGATACAGCTGATGGAGTCGCTGGACCTGCGGCAACAGCGAACCGATCCTGGCGATAGCGTCGGCATCGCCTTCACCGACCGCTTGCCACACCTGGTTGTAGGTCAGGCGTGCGTGAGAATGCATCACCGCTTCGTAGAACTTCGACTTCGTCACTTCGCCATCGAGCCCGACCTGCATGTCGCAGACGAAGCACAGACGGTCGACTTTCGGGTTCAGCGAACAGATGCCGTTGGACAAGGTTTCCGGCAGCATCGGCACCACGAAGCCCGGGAAATACACCGAAGTCGCGCGCTTCTGCGCTTCGTCGTCGAGCGGCGCGCCCGGACGCACGTAATGCGAGACATCGGCGATCGCGACGATCAGGCGGAAGCCATTCCGGTTCGGTTCGCACCACACCGCATCGTCGAAATCCTTGGCATCTTCGCCGTCGATGGTCACCAGCGGCAGTTGGCGCAGATCGACGCGCCCGGCGATGTCGCGATCCGTCACCTGCAACGGCACCGCTGTGGCTTCGGCGCTCACCTCTGGCGGAAATTCATGCGGCAGATCGTGTCCGTGGATCGCAGCCTCGACCACCAGCGAGGGCGTCAGTTTGTCGCCCAGCACCGCCAGTACACGGCCGATCGGCGGCCTGTAGGCATCGGGCGCATGAACGATCTCGCACACCACGAGTTGGCCATTGTGCGCGTCCAGTCGTGCGTCGGCGGGAATCTGTACATTGCGCTGGATGCGGGCGTCGTCAGGGATCACGTAGCTGATGCCCGCTTCCAGCGTGAAACGGCCGATCAGGCGGGTGATGCGACGTTCGAGTACTTCGACGATCGCACCTTCGCGACGACCGCGACGATCGACGCCGGTGACGCTGGCCATGACCCGATCGCCATGCAAGACCTTTCGCATTTCCACCGGCGACAGGAACAGGTCGTCACCGGGGCCGGTATCGGGGCGCAAGAAGCCGAAGCCATCGGGATTGGCGATCACCGTGCCGGCGATCAGATCCATCCGCGCCGCCGGCAGGTAGCCGCCACGCCGGTTCTGCAGCAGTTGGCCATCGCGCAGCATCGCCGCCAAGCGCTTGCCCAGGGCATCGCGGCGTTCGGGGGTATCGAGACCCAGACGCTCGGCAACGATCTCCAAAAGCATCGGACCGTCCGCCTCTCCGAGGAGCTTGAGGATCGCCTCGCGGCTGGGAATAGGATCGGCGTAACGGGAGGCCTCACGGGCCGCATGCGGGTCCTGGACGACAGCACCGTGATGCGCAGGTTTGCGCACGGACGATTTCGATGCATCTGTCGTGACAAAGCTGTCGGGCAGCCACGGCGCCGCCTTGGCGGATTTTCTGGCGGGCTTGCCTGTATTTCGTGATTTGGGCTGAGCGCTTGGCTTCGGCCGCTTGGTGGAAGGTTGAGACGCAGTTGCTTTGGAGGCCTTGCCCGGCCCGGACGACGCAGTGTTGCGCGGATCGGAGCGAGAGGCGGATTTGGGGAGGGCGCCATCAGGGGCGCGCGTGGCGCGGGGGCCAGTAGACTTCTTCGTGGTTTTTGACATTGGCTGCAAGTATACGTCGGCGGGAACTGACCGGGGCCGATCCGGGCGACGATCGGTCTCGCGATCGATTTGGAATGCCCTCGCGGGCGTTGACATCGTGCTCGTCGCGACGCAACATACGCGCCCTTGCCCTGGTGGCGGAATTGGTAGACGCACTAGTTTCAGGTACTAGCGGGTAAAACCGTGGAGGTTCGAGTCCTCTCCTGGGCACCAAGCAATCGTCCGCAGATGCTTTACCGCATCATGCAGGCAAACATCAAAACCCCGCGAAAGCGGGGTTTTTTTGTGTCCCACCAGAAGGCGTGTCACCCGGCGCGTCAGATGGCGTCGATATCGCCCAAGGCACGGATCAAACGCCGTGCACGTTTATCCGGTTTGTGTTGTGGTGGCTGATAACCGGCACGCCCGGCACGCAGGCTCGCCAGCATTTCAAGCCGCGTGGCCTTGGATGCCTCCGATTCGCTGTAAAGCATCTGCGCCACTGACGCTGGTCCGCGCTGGTCACTCAAGCCGGAGACCATGATCTCGAAAGTCTCATCGCCGCGCACGATCCGTATGGTGTCGCCCACCCTCACCGTGCGCGAGGCTTTCGCACGCTGCCCGCCGACATCGACCTTACCGGTATCGATCGCCTGCTTGGCGAGGCTGCGGGTGCGGTAGAAGCGTGCGGCCCAGAGCCACAAGTCAAGGCGAACGGCGATGTCTTTGGTCAGCATGGCGGCGCAGGCAGTAGTCCAAGCACGAGTGTAGCGCCAGCAACGAAAAGGCCACCTCGCGGTGGCCTTTTGCGGTAAAGCTGGAGCTCTGGCGGATCAGCCGGCTTTCGCTTCGGCCTTCGCCTTGGCGTGCATCGACAGATCTTCCTTGATGCGCGCCTTCTTGCCCTCGAGGTTGCGCAGGTAGTACAGCTTGCCCGCACGCACTGCGCCGCGACGCTTCACAGTTACCGACTCGATCACCGCGCTGTGGGTCTGGAACACACGCTCGACGCCGTAACCGTGCGAAATCTTGCGGACGGTGAACGCGGAGTTGAGGCCGCCATTCTTGATGCCGATCACCACGCCCTCATAGGCCTGCACGCGCTCGCGATTGCCTTCCTTGACCTTGACGTTGACGATGACGGTGTCGCCCGGACCGAAATCCGGAAGCTTACGCACGACCTGCTCGGCTTCGAACTGCTGCAGCAGCGTGTTGAGTGAGGGTTTGTTCATGGGACGGGCCTGTTGTTGATTGCCTTCGAGAGGCATGTTGTTGCGCGAGTGCACGTGGACCCGCGTCATGGCATGGGTAAAACGGTAAGCCGGGCATTATAAAGGGGAATTCCCTTTCGATGCTAGGGCTTGGGCACTGTCGCTGGGCTCTCGCCCTGTTCGGCCAGAAAGGCATCCAGCAGCGCTCGATCCGCCTTGGACAGCGCTTCCCGGTCGATCAGCTCCGGACGCCGCAGCCAGGTACGCCCCAGCGACTGCTTCCGCCGCCAGCGGGCGATCTCGGCATGATTGCCCGACAGCAGCACCGGCGGAACACTGCCCAGGGGATGTTCCAGCGGCCGGGTGAAATGCGGGCAGTCGAGCAGGCCGTTCTCGCCTTCGAAACTGTCCTGTACGGCCGATTCGGCGTCGTTCAGGGCGCCCGGCAGCAGCCTCGCAGTCGTATCGATGACGACAGCGGCCGCCAACTCCCCACCGGACAGGACGTAGTCGCCGATCGAAAGCTCTTCGTCCACCTCCGCCTGCAGCAGGCGCTCGTCTACGCCTTCGTATCGGCCGCAGAGCAGGATCAGTCGGCCCCGGCAGGCCAATTCCCGAGCCTTGGCCTGAGTCAGTGGAGCGCCCTGCGGACTCATATAGATGACGCCGACAGGGCGTGGATCAGCTTCTCGTGCCGCTTTCAGTACGGTCTGCAGCGGATCGATCAGCATCACCATGCCCGGGCCTCCCCCGAAGGGACGGTCATCGACCCGACGGTAACTGCCTTCGGCGTAGTCGCGGGGATTCCAGCCGTGGATCGACAGCAGTCCGCGTTCCTGCGCGCGCCCGACCACGCCGTGACCGGCGATCTGGGAGACGAATTCCGGGAACAGACTGACGACGTCAATGCGCATGGCGTCGGAAGCGTCCATCAGAAATCCGCATCCCAATCAACGATGATTCTTCCACTCTCGAAATCGAGTGATTTCACGTAATCCGGACGCGCGAACGGGATCAGCCGCTCACGGTCGCCGCGCACCACCATCACGTCGTTCGCGCCGTTGGAGAAGACGCTGCTGATAGTGCCGAACTCGACGCCTTCGAGATTCGCAACACGCATCCCTTCTAGGTCGACCCAATAGAATTCGCCGTCTTTCGGTGGCGGCAGCGCACTGCGCAGCACGTAGAGCTCGGCCCCGCGCAATGCTTCGGCAGCATCGCGGTCTTCGACGCCCGGGAGCGTCCCGATCAACCCTTTGCCCCCAGCGCGTCCGCGCGCGCCTTCGATCTCGCGCTCGCGACCCTGCGCATCGCGCAGGATCAATGGCTGATAGCGCAGCAGGTTGGTCTGCGGATCCGTGAAGGATTCGAGTTTCAGCTCGCCGCGCACGCCGAACGCGCCGTGGATCCTGCCTACCAGGATGCGGCGCGTCGGTATGCTCATCGAGATCGGCGGCGGCCGCGAAGGCTCGCGGCCGGACGCTTAAGCGGCAGGAGCCGCAGCGACAGCGGCCGCAGCGGCCTGCTTCGCGAACTGCTTGTAGAGATCAGCGACCTTGTCGGTCATCTGCGCGCCGTGGCCGATCCAGTGCTGGGTACGCTCGACATCGAGCTCCACGCGCTTCTCGTTACCAGCGGCGATCGGGTTGTAGTAGCCCAAGCGCTCGATGTTGCGGCCGTCGCGCGAGCTGCGGCTGTCGGTGACGATGATGTGATAGAAGGGACGCTTCTTCGCGCCGCCGCGGGTGAGACGAATCTTGACCATGAGACGATTTTTTCCTGTGGAGCCCAGCTGCCGGAGTGGCAGGGTAAGCCGACAAGTATAACCTTCTGATTCAGGCCGATAAACCCCCGGTAGGCGTCTGCTACAGCCGAATCGCCCGCTTGGTTGGGCGATTCGTGCAGCAAGGCACGAAATGGAAGCTGGAAGCGCACTGACCAGGCCCAACGTTCGCAGCGCGGACTTTGGGGCAATCAGGCGCAGCCCGTTCACCTGAACGGCATACCGCCCCGCCCGCCCATCATTCCCTTCATCCCCCGCATCAGGCCCTTCATCCCGCCGGCACTGAGCTTGCTCATCATCTTTTCCATCTGCTGATACTGCTTCATCAGCTTGTTGACGTCGGCCGGGGTGAGGCCGGAGCCACGGGCGATACGGGCGCGACGCGAGCCGTTGAGCAACGCCGGGTTGCGGCGCTCCTTCTTGGTCATCGAGTTGATGACGGCGATCATCCGTGGCACTTCTTTACCGGTGACCTGATTCTTGACCGCATCCGGGATCTGGCCCATGCCCGGCAGCTTGTCCATCAGGCCACTGATGCCGCCCATGTTCTGCATCTGTTCGAGCTGGTCCTTCATGTCGTTCAGGTCGAATTTCTTGCCCTTGGCGACCTTCTCGGCCAGTTTCTGGGCCTTGTCCTTGTCGACCTGCTGCTCGACCTGCTCGACCAGCGAGAGCACGTCGCCCATGTCGAGGATGCGCCCGGCGGCACGGTCCGGATGGAATACGTCCAAGCCGTCGGGCTTCTCGCCGACACCGATGAACTTGATCGGCCTGCCGGTGATGTAGCGCACCGACAGCGCCGCGCCACCACGGGCATCGCCATCGGTCTTGGTCAGCACCACACCGGTCAGTGGCAGCGCCTCGCTGAAGGCCCTGGCGGTCGTCGCCGCGTCCTGGCCGGTCATCGCATCGACCACGAACAGGGTTTCGACCGGATTGACCGCTGCATGCAGTGCCTTGATCTCGGCCATCATCGCGTTGTCGATGGCGAGGCGACCGGCGGTGTCGACGATCAGCACATCGACGTAGGACTTGCGCGCATCGTCGATCGCGGCGCGGACGATGGCTTCCGGTTTCTGTGTTGCGTCGGACGGGAAGAACAGGACATCGACCTGTTCCGCGAGCGTCCTGAGCTGTTCGATCGCGGCCGGACGATAAACGTCCGCGCTGACCACCATCACTTTCTTCTTGCGCTTTTCCTTCAGATGCTTGGCGAGCTTGCCGACCGTGGTGGTCTTGCCCGCGCCCTGCAGGCCTGCCATCAGGATCACCGCGGGCGCCGGCACATTGAGGTTCAGATCGCTCGCCGCCGAGCCCATGACCGCGGCCAGCTCGTCGCGGACGATCTTGATCAGCGCCTGCCCGGGGCTCAGCGATTTCAGCACTTCCTGCCCGACCGCGCGGACCTTGATCCGCTCGATCAAGGCCTGCACCACCGGCAGCGCAACGTCGGCTTCCAGCAACGCGACGCGAACATCGCGGGTGGCCTCGCGGATGTTCTCCTCGGTCAACCGGCCGCGACCACGGAGGCGCTCGATGGTGCCGGACAGACGTTGGGTGAGGGATTCGAACATGGGCGCGGACCGCAGCGGAAAAGATGCCGATTATAAGCAGTGCGGGAAGGTATCGCCGTATGCGACACTGATTCGATGGCAATCGTTCTCGTCACGTCGGCCCTGTATCTGTTGTCCACGGTATTGCTCGCGCGCCGATTGGCGCAGTCCGGGCCGGGGGCACCGCTGGGATTGTGGGTCTCGCCCGCGATCGCGGCTCTGCTTCATGGCACTGCCCATGTGCTGACCTGGCGCGAGGCTGGCGGTGCGAACCTACATTTCTTCTCCGCGCTGTCGCTGGTCGGCTTGGGCATGGCCGCATTGACCCTGCTGATGGGGACGCGCGGGCGCATGGCCGCGCTCGGTGTGATCGTATTCCCGATCGCTGCGGTGACGCTGATGCTGTATGGCTGGGTCGGCCGGCAGGATCCGCAGCCATTGGATTGGCGTTTGCAACTGCACGCCTGGTGCGCTTTGCTGGCCTACGCCACGCTGGCGATCGCTGCGGTGTTGGCGATGTTGCTCTGGCTGCAGGAGCGCGCATTGCGCCGGCGCCGACTGCATGGGTGGCTGCGCGCGCTGCCGCCGCTGGTGGAACTGGAAACGCTGCTGTTCCGCACGATCGCAGTCGGATTCATTCTGCTTACCGCTACCCTGCTGACCGGGGTGCTGTTCGTCGAAGATCTGATGGCCCAGCATCTGGCGCACAAAACCGTGTTCAGCGTACTGTCGTGGCTCGGATTCGGTGCATTGTTGATCGGCCGCAGGCGTTATGGCTGGCGCGGCGCGACTGCGGCCAGTTGGACGCTGATCGCGATGGCGCTGCTTGTGCTGGCGTTCTTCGGCAGCAATCTGGTGCTGGAGCTGTTGCTGCAGAGGCGATGAGACCTGCGTCGCAATGTCCGCTGGAATTCAGCTAACTGACCGGAGAAAAAATCGCCGCGCCTCTGGAAACCCGAACTCGTGTAGCTTAAGTTTCAGTCGACGGACGCGACGCCCCAGGCTCGCGACGTTTCCGAGGACATCCAGATGTCCGGCGAACCGCCTGCATGGACGCTATGACACGTTCAAACATGGGGGAACTGTTGTGAAATCGAAGGTACCGACTTGGCTGCTGTCGCTGGCTCTACTCTGGGCAAGCGTTGCCAGTGGACAAACCCCGGCCCAGGACGCGTTTTCGGACTGTCCGGCCTTCCCGGCGGAGACCGCATCATCCCTGCGCTGGGAAGTCGTGCAGATTCCCAACATGCTGCTGTGCCGCGCGATGCGGACCGACGATGCGACCGAAGCGTTCGCAATGACGATCAGTCCCGAATCGCCGTTCAAGCCGCGTCGGGGCGATCGCGCCGAAGTCGGAAGTCTCAATGGCAGGACAGTCCAGTGGTATCGCGGCGAAGTCCCCAACGAGCCCAACGTCCTGATCCGGGAAACGCTGATCGAAGTCAGGAAAAATCTGGTCATCCACATTTTCATGCGCGCCAAGGACGCGGAGACGTTGGCGCAACACCAGCAGTTCGTGCTGTCGCTGCCGATTCCCCCGCCGACCAACGACTGAGCACCCGTAAGACCGCCCTCCCCCACGAGATGCGGCCGTACCCGACATCACTGCGATACCGGGTCACCCCATTCCGTTTGCGTCCAGGAGAAGGAAAATGCTCAAGCGTCTGACCGCCGAGTTCCTCGGCACGTTCTGGCTGGTACTGGGCGGCTGCGGCAGCGCGGTGCTCGCCGCCAATTTCGGCGGCGACGGCAATCCACTCGGGATCGGACTGCTCGGCGTCTCGCTGGCCTTTGGTCTGACCGTACTCACCGGCGCCTACGCGCTGGGGCATATTTCCGGCGGGCACTTCAATCCCGCAGTAAGCTTTGGCCTGTGGGCAGGCGGCAGGTTCCCGGCAAAGGAGCTGGTGCCATACATCGTGGCGCAGGTGATCGGCGCCATCGCCGCAGGATTCATCCTGTTCCAGATCGCCAGCGGTCGTCCCGACTTCGCCATCGACCCGGCTGCTGCTGGGGCTTTTGCCACCAACGGTTACGATGCCTTGTCGCCCGGCGGCTACAGTGCCGCAGCGGCATTTCTGTGCGAAGTGGTCATGACCGCGTTCTTTCTGGTGGTGATTCTGGGCGCGACGCACAAGAATGCGCCTGCCGGCTTCGCGCCGATCGCCATCGGCCTGGGCTTGACCCTGATCCATCTGGTCAGCATTCCGGTCACCAACACGTCCGTGAACCCGGCCCGTTCGACCGGTGTCGCGCTGTTCGCGGGCGGCGGCGCAGTCGAACAGCTGTGGCTGTTCTGGCTGGCGCCGATCCTGGGCGGCCTGATCGGCGGCTTTCTCTACAAATGGCTGGGCAACGACCGGCACTGATCGTCAGCGCCATTCGTCACTAAAGGAGGCCGCGTCGCAGGACGCGGCCTTCGTTTTGGCGATTGATCTCGCCTATCTCAGAACCGCCCTTCCTGGTAATCCACGAATGCCTGTATCAGCTCCTCGCGGGTGTTCATCACGAATGGTCCGTGGCGTGCGACCGGCTCGCGCAGCGGACGCCCCGCGACCAGGATCAGCCGTGCACCGTCGGAAAATGCCCGCAGCGACAACGTGTCGCCGCCGCCGAGCACACCGAGCTCCTGGGTGTCGACCGGACGCGCATCGCCGCCATCTCCGACCGAAATGACGCCTTCGTAGACATAGACGAACGCGTTGTGGCCCGCGGGCAGCTCCCGGGTCCAGACCGCGTCAGGCGCCAGCTCGATATCGAGGTACAGCGGATCGGTCGCCGGCTGCACGATCGGTCCGCGCACCACTGTCCCGCCGGCATCGGTCACATCGCCAGCAATGACTTTCACCGTCACGCCTTCGGCCGGGTGCACGACCGGCATCCGCTCCGGCGCGAATTCCTGATACTGCGGTTCGCTCATCTTGAGCGTCGCCGGCAGGTTCACCCACAGTTGGAAGCCGCGCATGCGGCCTTCCTGCTGCTCGGGCATTTCGGAATGCACCAGGCCACGCCCGGCCGTCATCCACTGCACCGCGCCGGGCACCAACAGGCCTTCATTGCCATGGTTGTCGCGGTGACGCATGCGGCCATCGAGCATGTAGGTGACGGTTTCAAAGCCACGGTGCGGATGTTCCGGAAAACCGGCGATGTAATCTTCGGCACGATCGGTGCCGAATTCGTCGAGCATCAGGAAGGGATCGAGGTCGGGCAGTTGCTGGGTGCCGATGACCCGACGCAGTTTCACGCCGGCGCCGTCGGAAGTCGGCAGGCCACGAACCTTGCGGGTGATGCGCGCATTGATGACGTGAAGGTCGGACATGGTCACTCCGGGTCAGTTAGGGTCATTGCCAGAGATGTAGCCACCATGTTCCAGCCCCAGCAGCGGGTCTGGAACGGATCGTTTCGCCTGGCATGTATATTGCTTAGAAACCCGGCGAAACAATAACGGCCACGACGGCGCGCATGTTCCGCACACAACACTCAAGGAGAGGGAACACAATGAAATGGAATATCGGAACTCTGCTGGTCGGCGCCATAGCCCTGGTCTGCCTCGCTTCCTGCGGGAACGATGCAGCCCCGGAAACGCCAGCAGCGGCAGCGAGACCTGCGTCGGCTGCAGGCTCGCAGAGCCTCAACGTCTACAACTGGCCGGACTACATCGCCGAAGACACCATCGGCGACTTCGAAGCGAAAACCGGCATCAAAGTCAATTACGACCTGTACAGCGACAACGATGCGCTCGTACACAAGCTCGCAGCATCGCCGGACGCCTACGACATCATCTTTCCATCGGCGCAGCCGTATGCGCAGCAGATGATCGCGGCGGGCGCTCTGGCGTCGCTGGACAAGACCCGCCTGGGCAATCTCAAGCACATCGATCCGGCGATTCTTGATGAACTGGGCAAGTACGATCCCGGCAACGCGCATATCGTTCCCTACCTGTGGGGCACGACCGGCCTGGGCATCAACGTCGGCAAGGTGCGGGCTGTGCTGGGAGCAGGCGCTGCGCTCGACAGTTGGAGCCTGGTCTTCGATCCGGCCACTGCAGCGAAGCTCTCGAGCTGCGGCATCGGCCTGCTGGACAACGAGCTCGAATCGTTCACGCCAGCCTTGATCTGGAAAGGCCGAGACCCCAATGATTTCAGCGCCGAAGCCAACGGCGTGGTACGTGAAATATATGCGTCGATCCGTACGCATATCCGAAAATTCGACAACAGCAGCGAGCTGATCGAAGATCTCGCCAGTGGCAAGCTGTGTGTGGTGCTCTCGTTCTCGGGCGATGTGCAGCAGGCGCAGGCGCGGGCACAGGAAACCGCTGCAGCCTCCAAGACCCAAGCCCCTGAAATCCGCTACGTGATTCCGCGCGAAGGCGCGATGCGCTGGACTGATGTCGCCGCGATCCCCAAGAACGCCAAGAACGTCGACAACGCCCATCGCTTCCTGCAATACCTGATGGAACCGGAGGTCATCGCCGACATCAGCAATTTTGTCGCTTATGCCAACGCAAACACCAGCGCTACCCCTCTGATCGACAAGGCCATAGCCGAAAATCCGGGCATCTATCCGCCTGCAGGCGTGCGCGCCAAGCTCAGCACCGCGCGCCTACCGACCGATGCCGAGGCCAGGGACCGGAAGCTGGCCTGGAACGACATCATCTACGGGCTGATGTGAACACTTGCGGGCAGCCGGGCTGGCGATCGCGCCGCCCGGCCATGGCATTGCATCGGCGCCTCACGATCAGCGCGCGCGCAGCCGCCACGCACGGTGGATGCGCGGGTTGCGGGCGAAATCAGGCGGGATGGTCTGCGCACTGATGTCCTCGCAGACCGCGAACGCCGAAATGGCGGCTTCGTCGAAACGGAAGCGGCGATAGTTGTTCGAGAAATACAGCGTGCCGCCGAAAGCCAGGCGGGTCATCGCCGCTTCCAGCAGACGAACGTGGTCTTTCTGCACATCGAAATCGTCCGCACGCGCGGAGTTCGAGAATGTCGGCGGGTCGCAGAAGATCAGATCGTACTCGCCGCGATCGGCCAACAGCCATGGCAACACATCGGCCTGCGCCAGACGGTGCCGCGCGCCGACGATGCCGTTGAGTTTCAGATTGTCCGAGCACCACTGCAAGTAGGTCGCTGAGAGATCGACCGAAGTCGTCTGCGCCGCGCCACCCACTGCTGCATGCACGGTCGCTGCGCCGGTGTAGGCGAACAGATTGAGGAAGCGCGCGTCCTTCGCTTCTTCGGCGATGCGCAGACGCATCGGACGATGATCGAGAAACAGCCCGCTATCGAGGTAATCGAACAGATTCACACGAAGCTTGGCAGCACCTTCGCGGACGTCCAGGAACTCACCGCGTTTTGCGGTGCCGCTGTCGGCGTATTTGCTGCCGCCTTTGCCGATGGCACGCGTCTTCACCGCCACCCGTTCACGCGGAACAGCGAAAGCATCGCGCGCACCTGCAAGCAGTTCCTGCAGGCGTTTGCGGGTGGTCGCCTCGGGAATTTCGGCCGGCGCGGCGTATTCCTGCACGTGCAGCCAGAGTTCGCCGGTCGTGTCGCCGATGTAGACATCGACCGCTGCCGCGTACTCGGGGATATCCGCATCGTAGACGCGATAACACGTCACGCCGTCGCGCGAGCGCCAGGCTTTGCTCGCCTTGAGATTCTTGCGCACGCGGTTCGACACCATCTGCGCGCCCTCGCTGAGCACGGGCGTCGGCGCGTCGACCGCGACTTCGCGCTGCGGCGGGCGGACCGGGTCGCAGACGATCAGCACGCATTCGATCGCGCCGTTGAACAACTGGTACTTCTTCGCCGCACGCAGGCCGGTGGCGCGCGCCAGCTCTGCATCGCCGCACAGCAGGCTCGCTTTCCATTCCGGCGTCGTACGTTTGAGCGCATCGCCCAGCGCTCGGTACAACTGCGGATCGGCGGCGAGCCGTGCGTCGTAGGGCGGATTGCAGACCACGAGGCCGCGCGGCTCCGCGATCGTCGGCAGTTGCCTGACATCGTGGACCGTGAAATCGATGACTTCGACGACACCTGCGCGTTCGGCATTGTCGCGCGCGGCGCGGATCGCATGCGGATCGAGATCGCTGCCATGGAAACGCGATTGCAGCGCCGCACGTCCACGCTGTTCCCGTCCGGTCGCCTCATCGATCAGTTCGCGCCACTGCGCCAGATCGAAACCAAGCCAACGCGTCGGCGGCGCACTGGCGCCCTGCAGGTCGCGCAACAAGCCGGGCGCGACATCGGCCGCCATCAATGCGCCTTCGATCAGCAGCGTGCCGCTGCCGCACATCGGGTCGAGCAGCGCGCCGCCTTCGGTGTAGAGATGGGGCCAGCCTCCGCGCATCAGCACCGCTGCGGCCAGATTTTCCTTCAGCGGCGCTTCGCCCTGCATCTGCCGCCAGCCGCGACGATGCAGCGGGCCGCCGCCCAGATCGATCGACAGGATCGCCTTGTTGCCGATTTTCGAAGGGCGCACCACCAGATTCAGGCGCAGATCGGGCGATTCGAGATCGACGCTCGGTCGTTCGCCGCCACGCCCGCGCAGGGTATCGACCACGGCGTCCTTGATCCGCTGCGCGGCATAGCGCGCGTGGGTGATGACATCGCCGGACACATGCGCGTCCATCGCCAGGGTCATGTCCGAGCGCAGATGCTGCGACCAGTCGATGGCGGCCGCGCCTGCGTAGAGCGCGCGCTCGTCGGGGCAGTCGTATTCGACGACCGGCCACAGCACCCGGCTCGCCAGTCGCGACCACAGCACCGCGCGCTGGGCGTCGTGCAATGTGCCTTCCGCGTTCGCGCCGGCACGCGCAGCGGTGGCGTGCGCGCAGCCGAGCGCGAGCAACTCGTCGACCAGCAGATATTCGAGGCCTTTGCCGCAACTGACAAAGAATTTCATGCGGACAGACTCGATAAT
This sequence comes from Lysobacterales bacterium, assembly GCA_017302135.1. Lineage (GTDB taxonomy): Bacteria > Pseudomonadota > Gammaproteobacteria > Xanthomonadales > Xanthomonadaceae > Lysobacter_I. Next base: position 91,001 of record JAFLDZ010000001.1, read on the forward strand.
AAAGCGGCGAAAGCGTCGGCGGACGTCTGCACGTTCGCGGGCAGAGGATGGCTGTCATCGACCATGAGCAGACGCGCGCGGCGTCCCTGTGCCCACTCCACGACCGCCATCGCGGGTATCAGCTCATCGTCCCAACCGTGGATGATGGAAATCGGCACCTGCGGCGCATCCAGCGCCGGCAACGGCCCCATCGTCAGCGGCGGCGCCATCAGGAACAGCGCCTTCACCGGCGCCCCGTCATTGGACAACTCGAGCGAAATTCGCGCGGAAATATAGGCACCCAGGCTGGAACCGGCCATCACCAGAGGGCCGCGTTCCGCGGCCGATCGCGCAAGCGCACGCAGACGCGCCAGACGCTGCGGCACATCGCCGAGCGGGCCGATCTCGCGCCGGGCGTCGAGATCGCTGTAATCCGGGCGTTCGTGAGTCCAGCCGAAGCGCTCGGCAACGCCAGCGAGCGCCGTGACCTTGGTCGCATCGGGGCCGCTTTCGAAGCCATGGGAGAGAATGCAATGTCCGCGCAATTTCAAAATCAATCCTCGATCCAGGTGACCGCATCACCGACGCGGAGAGTACCGCCTTGCAGGACGCGCGCGCACAGGCCGCCGTGGCCGCGCATCGCGTTGTATCCCCCGGGACCGAGCGTGGCTTCCATCCGCGAACAGGGGTCGCAGGGTGCGGTGCCTTCGCACAACACATCGCCGATGCGGAATCGTCTGCCTTTCAGGGCGATCAGCGGTATGCCGGAGACCACCAGATTGCGCCGCAGCGCCGCCGTCTCGACAGCGTTGAGCCCGACCAGCGCGGCGATGACGGGCAGATGCTCGGCCTGGATCAGGGTGATGCCGCGCTTGCCGCTGGCGCTGGCGTAGCGGTCACCGTGCAGGCCTCTGCCGACCACCGCCTCGGCGCTGTCGACCGCACGCATCGGCACGTTTCGCGCCGGGCGCAGGCCGATCCATCGGAGCTGCCCGACGCGCGGGAACTGCGTCATCAGGCGGTGAAGTTCGGACTCGGGGGGCGGCAGCGACATCGGTAAATGCTAGCATCCGGGCCATGCTTCCCGACTTTCCGCCGATGCCGCCCGTGGTCATTGACCCCCTTCCCTACGAACTCAAACTCGACGCGCGCCCGCTGTCGCAGATCGATCTGGTCGTGATCCACTGCACCGAAACGCCGACGCTGCGGTCCGCGCGCGAGTTCGGCGAGAAGATCCTCTACGAAGGCAGCGGCACCGGCAACAGCGGTCATTACTACATCGACCGAGACGGCCACACCACGCTGTACGTGCGCCCCGACCGCGTCGCCCACCATGTGCGCGGCTACAACCCGCGCTCGATCGGTATCGAACTGGTCAACACCGGCCGCTATCCGCACTGGCGCGATTCGAAGCATCAGGCGATGGATGAGCCGTATCCCGAAGCGCAGGTCGTCGCGCTGCTGACGCTGCTGATTCAATTGCAGCAACAGTTCCCGAGCGTGAAATTCATCGCCGGTCACGAAGATCTGGATCGCGAGATGGAGCAGGCGCTGGACGACCCGTCCGCGCAGGTGCCGCGCAAGCGCGATCCGGGGCCGCTGTTTCCTTGGAACCGGGTGATGGAAACGACGACCTGGCAACGGCTCGCCCCCTGAAATGGATCGCTGACGTTTTTTTTGTTTCCTCGTGGGGAAATTTCAAGGCGTCGCCTCATGCGAATATCGAAACGAGACCTCGCGATACAGGCCGTCATCCGTGGTGTTTTTTTCAAAGACGGCGACGGTCGGCAACGAAAAGCGATCGAAGACACGCGCATCCCCGCATCAATCTGCAGCCGAGACCCGTCGTTCCACAAGAATATGAACATCCGCGTTGCAATGTAGATGACCGACACATTCAGGCCCGTTGCGGGCTGTCACATACCTCGACTATGCTGCCAAGGCGAGAACGAAAAAATTCGTCACATGGAAGAATGCAAACGCCTCCAAGTGTCCGCAGCATGACAATCCGCTCGCCCCACTGATTCGACAACACCTTGCCAAGGACGACCCATGAAAAACAAGAACGCTGCGCGCATCAGAAACGCGCTACTGCTGCTTCTGATCGCACCTTTTTCCACGCAGGCCCAACAAAGCGACGAATCCGGCAACGACTGGGGGCTGGGCGTCGGCGTCGCCATCCGCGACACTTTATATGCCGGCGAAACCAATCATGTCCAAGCGTTCCCTTACGTCCATTACGAGGGCGAGCGCTTTTTCATCAAAGGCCCCATGCTTGGCTACAAGATCGTCAAAGGCGAGATATTCACGCTCAGCGGCTTCGTCGCCGCAAACCTCAACAGCGTCGATGCGGATGATTTCGGCGTCGCCGAACTCGCGCTGAACGGTATCGACCGAAACCTCCTGGAAGACCGGAAAAATGCGGCGGATGCAGGTCTTTCGGCATCTTTCAACATCGAATCCGCAGGCGAATTCGAACTGGACATCCGTGGCGATATCACCGGCACCAGCGATGGATACCAGGCATCTCTCGATTACCGCTATCCGTTCCAGGTCGGGCCGGTCACGCTCATTCCGGGCATCGGCGTCACCGCGCTCGCCGACGACACCGCCAATTACTACTACGGCACGCTCTCGAAGGAAGTCTCGCGCGGCGTCGTCGACTACAAGCCGGGCCAAGTCACCATCCCGCACATCGGTATCACTGCGGTATTGCCCATGGGATCGAAGTGGGTCGGCATCGCAGGCCTGAATGCCGACAGTTATCCGGCCGAAATCACCGACAGTCCGCTGATCGAGGATGAAACGGATGTCGTGCCGAGTTTCTTCATCGGCGCGATCCGCAACTTCTGAACCACCGGATTCATCTCAAGGGCGGCTGCAGGCGAAAGCTTGCGGTCGCCTTCCGATGGCGATCCGCCTATCGTTCGGGCAACGGAATGAACTCCGTTTCGCCGTCGATGGTTCCGAAAGCCCCATTGCGCCAATCTTCTTTGGCTTGTTCGATCCGGTCCCGCGACGACGATACGAAGTTCCACCAGAGATGGCGCGAGCCGTCGAGAGGCTCGCCGCCGAGGAGCATGGCCTTGAGCGATGTCTTCGCGCGCAGACGGTGGCGGATGCCGTCGTCGAGGACGATGAGGTGCATCGCGGGAATGTCGACGCCGTCGAGCTGCGCATCGCCTTCGAGTACGTAGAGCGCACGTTCGCGGTGGCGGGCTTCGAGTCCGGTTTCGACGCCGGCATCCAGATCGATGGCGACGTACAGCGTGTCGGCGAACACACGCACCGGGGATTCATCGCCGTAGGCGCGACCGGCGACGATGCGCAGGCGCGCGCCGGGGCGTTCGATCCGCGGCAGCGTGGCGGCGGCGTGGTGATGGAAGGCCGGCGCAGCTTCTTCATCGGCTTTCGGCAGCGCCACCCAGGTCTGCATGCCGTGCAGCGGATGTTCGCCTTCGCGCAGCGCGGCGGGGGTACGTTCGGAATGGGCGATGCCGCGACCAGCGGTCATCCAGTTCACATCGCCCGGACCGATCTCCTGGGTCGTGCCGAGCGTATCGCGATGGTGGAGGGCCCCGGACCAGAGGAAGGTGACCGTGGCCAGCCCGATATGCGGATGCGGGCGCACGTCGATGCCCCGCCCCGGCGCGAACACCGCAGGCCCCATGTGGTCGACGAACACGAACGGACCGACGCTGCGCGCCTGAATGGACGGCACGGCGCGGCGGACTTCAAAACCACCCAGGTCGTGGACCCGGGGTGCGACGACGGTGGTCATGACGCTCTCCAGTGGTGCGGGCAGCGCAGGGTCGCACGCGCAACGCGGGACAACGACCGCATGCCGGCAACGATGTGTGTCGGGCGAGCGCCTATAATCCGGCCGAATCCCCACCGGCACGGCCATGACCTCTCCCGTTTCCGAATTGATCGATCTGCTGTCGCTGGAGCGGCTGGAAAACAATCTGTTCCGCGGACAAAGCCGCGATATCGGCACCAAATACGTGTTCGGTGGCCAAGTGTTGGGGCAGGCGCTGTCGGCGGCGCAAGCGACGCTGGATTCGGCCGATGCCGACAAGGGCCCACGCGCGGCGCATTCGCTGCATGCGTATTTCCTGCGCGCCGGCGATATCGAACACCCGATCGTCTACGACGTGGACCGCACCCGCGACGGCGGCAGTTTTTCGGTGCGCCGGGTGACGGCGATCCAGCACGGGAAACCGATCTTCGTGTGCGCGGCGTCGTTCCAGATCGTCGAGCCCGGCCCCGAGCATCAGATCTCGATGCCGGAAGTGCCCAAACCGGATGACATCGAACCCACGCCGCCGATCTCGGCGGAAGCCTTGGCCAAGCTGCCGAGCAAAGTGCAGCGCTGGCTGAACCGGATGGGGCCGTTCGAATTCCGCCCGATCTATCCGCGCGACGAACTCAACCCGCCGAAGCGTCCACCGTTCCAGCAGGTGTGGTTCAAGCTCAGCGAAACGGTCGGCGACGCGCCGGAGCTGCATCGCGCCCTGCTCGCCTACGCGTCCGATTTCCATCTGCTGGGCACGACCACATTCCCGCACGGCATCAGTTATTACCAGCCGAACGTGCAGATGGCGTCGCTCGATCACGCGCTGTGGTTCCACCGTTCGTTCCGCGCCGACGACTGGTTGCTGTATTCGATCGACAGCCCCAGTGCGCAGGGTGCGCGGGGATTGGCGCGTGGGCAGATCTTCGACTGCGCCGGCCGACTGGTGGCCAGCACCACCCAGGAAGGCATGATCCGCGTGCTGGATGCCGAGCACGTCGCCGCCAAGCCTTCAGGAGGTTGATGCATGCGTCGGATCTTCACCAGCCCACGTCTGGAAAATGTCGAGCGCGTCGCTGCGCTGCTGAAGGAACACGGCGTGGAAGCGCGGATCACCAACGGCCGCTCGTACAAGGGCAACCGTCGCGGCGATTTCAGCTATCGCGACGACACCCGCACCGACCCGCAGCCGGCAGTGTGGATCGTGAGACCGGACGACCAGCCCAAGGCGCGCGCATTGATGCGTGACGCCGGACTGCTCGACTCCGGGCGCTCGCCGACCAGTTTCCTCGCGACCGAAGTACTGCTGCACCCCGGCAATACCGATAGCGGCAGCGCCTCGAAGCGGCGGATGCTGCTCATCAAATCGGCGCTGTTGATCGGCATCATCATCGCGGTCGGCGCCGGCCTGTTCGCATGGCGCAAGCCCGCGCCTTCCACACAGACGCCGACAGCGCCTGCAGCGGCGCTTGCCATCTCGACGGTCGAGGGAGCAGTCGCCACCGAGAGCCCTGCGGTCGGCGCAACCACCGAAGCGATCTATCGGGCGGATGTGCCGAGCGCGCTGGCGGCGATGTTGATCACGGCGGAACTGCAGGCTCACGCCGCCGGCCTCTGTCTGGCCGTGGACGGCGTCGCACCATCGAAAACGATCGTCGATGCAGTGCCGGCAACGGAACTTGCGCGCATCCGCCCGCAATCCGCATGCGCGCCTGCGGCGGAAGACAAGAGCGTGGTGTCGGTGGATGTGCGCGAATACCTCACCGATGGTTCCGGTGCCGGCACCGTGAAGGTCGAGATCGCCGACTACGACAAGGATGGTAATCGTCGTGTCGAGACCAGAACGCTCGACGTCAGGCGCGACGGTCTGGAATGGGAAGTGAAACGTACTCGACTGTAGTCGCGCGGCAGCGAGCGCTCGCCTTGCGGTCGCGCCGCTGGCGAACACACGGGGTCACCGTGTGTTCGCAGGGCTTGTTGCTTCAGTTCTTCGGGCGCTGGGCGCCGCGCTCACCGCGGTGGGTCTTCTGGTAGGCCTGCATTTCTTCGCGACTCAGCATGCCGTCGCTGTTGGCATCGATCGTGCCGAAGTTCTGCAGCATACGGTCCCTGCCGGCGAGTTCGGTACGGCTGAAACGGCCGTCCTTGTTGGTGTCGAGCGCTTGCATCCGCCCGCCGCGCATGCCGTCGCGCCCGCCTTGTCCTGCGCCCTGTCCACCGCCCTTGCCGTCGCGCATGCCGTGCTGCGGACGCTCCTCGGCGGTGATGCGGCCATCTTTGTTGGCGTCGAGCTTGTCGAACTGCTCGGCGAATTTCGGTGCCTTGGCCGCTTCGCTGCGGTCGATGACCCCATCGCCGTTGGCATCGATCCTGGCGTGACGCGGGGCGGGATTGCCGGCCGCAGGTTGAGTCGCCTGCGCGAAGGTCAGGGTGGCGGTCCCGGCGATGGCGAGACCGAGCGCGAGCATGGCAATGGATTTCATGGGATGTCCTCGTGGGTTGAGCCGGGCCGGAGGCCCTGCATGACCTGTCAACGTGTGGGTGCGGAAGCGGTTGACCGCACTGGTCACATTCCCCGCCCGGCGCCGTCCTGATGTTGTCTTCGTTAATGTACCGGCTAACCTTTGCGCATGAGCACCGCCCTGACCATCGATGCCCTGATCCAACTGGAGCTGCCCGCCGCCCGCAGCGGCGATCAGGGCGCCTACGGCCGGATCGTCGCCGCCTGCCAGAACACCGTCACCGCCGTGGCGCTGGCGATCACCCGCGACGTGGCGACCAGCGAGGACATCGCCCAGGAGGCGTTCCTCAGCGCCTGGCAACACCTGGAGCGCCTCCACAGCCCCGACAGTTTCCTGCCATGGCTGCGCCAGATCACCCGCAACCTCGCCCGCGACCATCTGCGCGCGCACCGCAACCAGCCGCTGGACGGACCCAACGCCGAACTGGTGATGGCGATGGCCGCCGACCCCGGCCCACAGCCGATGCAGCAGGTACTGGAAGACGAGCGCGAAAGCGCCGCGTTCGAGCTGATCTCGTCGCTGCCCGACGACAGCCGCGAAGCGCTGCTGCTGTTCTATCGCGAAGGCCAGAGTTCGCAGCAGGTCGCCGCACTGCTGGGCATCAGCGACGCCGCCGCACGCAAGCGTCTGTCGCGCGCGCGGCAACTGGTGCGCGACGACATCCTCAAGCGCTTCGGCGATTTCGCGAACAGTTCGGCGCCATCGGCGGCCTTCACCGCAGCGGTGATCACGACACTGGGCATGGCCACCAAACCGGCCGCCGCAGCGGGCGCGACCGCCATCGGCACCGCCAGCATCGGCGGCGGCATCGCGAGCAAGGGATTCGCCGCCATCTTCGGCATGAGCAGCCTCATCGGCCTGTCGGTGGTCGGCGGTGCGATCGCTGCGCAGATGACCCGGAAATATCTTCTGGTGTTCGCCGATACGCTGGAAGAGCGCGATGCGATCCTGCGCAGCTATCAGCTGTATTTCCACGTCACGCTGAGTCTGATGCTGGTCGCATTCCTGGTGGTCTGGTGGGTGCCGAGCTTCGGCTGGGCGATGACGGCGACGCTGGCGACCGAATTCGCCTCGCTGTGGACGCTGCTGCGGATCCGTCGGGTGCTGCTGCCGATGATGGCGCGCGACGCGGCGCGCGACCCGACCGGCGCGGAGTGTCGACAGCGGGCTTACGATTACAGCTATGGGCCCACCGCTATCGTGATCTCCGGCGTGCTGTATGTCGGTTCGATGGCGATCTTCTATCTGGGCCTGCATTACGGTTTCGAAGGCACGGCCGCAGCGATCCGGATGCTGGCGGGACGCTGGTCGGATTGAACGCCGCCACCGTCATCGATGCCTTGATCGAGACAGAGCTGCCCGCCGCACGCAGCGGCGACCGCGCCGCCTATGGCCGGATCGTCGCCGCCTGCCAGAACACCGTCACCGCAGTGGCGCTGGCGATCACCCGCGATGTGTCCGCTAGCGAGGACATCGCGCAGGACGCCTTCCTCAGCGCGTGGCAGCACCTGAAACGGCTGCAGAACCCGTCGAGTTTTCTGCCATGGCTGCGACAGATCACCCGCAACCTCGCCCGCGACCATTTGCGCGCGAACCGTCACCGGCCGCTCGACGGCGAAGGTGCGGAGATCGCGATCGAACTCGCCGCCGACCCATCGCCCACGCCCATGCAGCAACTCGTCGAAGACGAGCGCGAGCACGCCGCCGCAGAGTTGATCTCGGCGCTGCCGGAAGACAGTCGCGAAGTGCTGCTGTTGTTCTATCGCGAAGGCCAGAGCTCGCAGCAGGTCGCGTTGCTGCTGGGCATGTCCGATGCGGCTGTGCGCAAACGGCTGTCGCGCGCACGCGCCAGCCTGCGCGAGGACCTGCTCGCCCGCTTCGGCGAATTCGCAGCCGGCAGCGCGCCGGGCCTGGCATTCACCAGTGTCATCGCCACCGCATTGATCATCGCCAGTCCGCCGGCTGCAGCGAAGGGCATCCTCACCATCGCTGCCGCGGGTGGCGCGAAAACGCTCGGCAAGATCGTGTTCGGCGCGGCAGGCAGCATCGGCTTCGCGCTGATCGGTGCGTTCGGCGGCATCTGGTTGGGGCTGCGAAAACAGCTGAAGGGCGCGATCGACGAAGAGGAACGGCGCGGGCTGATCCACAGCGCAACGATCAACGGCATCGCGTCGGTGCTGTTCATGGTCTGCGCGATCGCGTTGGCGCGCTACGACGACGGCTGGGTGCTGCCGGTGCTGGCGATGCTGGCCTTCATGGCGGTCATCTTCCACCAGACCATCGTGGTGCAGCCGCGCGTGCTGGCGCGACGCCACGCGCGGGAAGCGCAGCGCGACCCGCCGTTGGCGGCGAAGATCCGCCGACGCGAACGCATCCAGTGCTGGCTCGGCGCCACTATCGGGTTCGTATGCGGATTCGGCGGCATGATCGCCGGCCTGGTCGCCTCCGGCAGGTTCTGACGCCGCCATCACGTCGACGACTGCGGCGATGTTCGCAGCGCCTGCGAACGCGGGCGGTTATCCTGCCTGCATGCTCGATCGTCTCGCCCGCGCCATCTCGATCCTCGGCCATCCGGTGCTGGTGCTGCCTGCGGCATTGGCGCTGCCGGCCGCACTGCGGGGCGGCGATTCCGGGACGCTGCGATCGATGCTGGGGGCGTTCGCGCTGTTCGCCGCACTCGTGCTGGGCTGGTCGTGGCTGCAGGTGCGACGCGGTCGCTGGGCGCACGTCGATGCCAGCCAACCCTCGGAACGACAGTCGCTCAATCGCATCCTGCTGGTGACGATCGCGATCGGCGCACTGCTGGCGTGGCGGCTATCCCAAACGCCCGATCTCGCCCTGGCGCTTGCGCTGTCGGCAAGCATCGTCGCCATCGCAATGCTCACCGCGCGCTGGTGCAAGCTTTCGCTGCACGCCGCGTTTGCGGTCTATGCGGCGGGTCTGCTGTGGCCGTTGGGCGTTGTCTGGATGGGCGCGGGCTGCGTGTTCGCCGGCATCGTCGCCTGGTCGCGTCTGCAGCTGTCGCGGCACCGGCCGCGCGACATCGTAGCGGGCGCCGCAGCCGGCAGCCTGGCTGCGAGCGGCTACTGGCTGACGTTGCACGGAGTGCAGACATCGCCATGAACAACGACACGCAGCAAGACCGGGAAGACATCGATCTCAACCAACCGCTGCGGTTGTTCCACACCGCAGACCACGCCTGCGGCTATTGGCCGGAGCGGCAGGCGCGCGATCTGGTGTTCGATCCCGGCGATCCGCGGCTGGCGCAGACCTATCCGATGGCGCTGACCTGGGGCTTCCGGCGTTCAGGCAATCTGATCTACCGGCCGCACTGCCGCAATTGCCAGGCCTGCGTTGCGGTGCGGATCCCGGTCGCGGAATTCCGCGCCGACCGCAGTCAGCGGCGATGTCTGGTCCGCAACGCGGATCTCGAAGCCCGCGTGCTGCCCGCCGAACGCAACGAAGAACACTTCGCGCTGTACCAGCGCTATCTCGGCGCACGCCACGCCGGTGGCGGCATGGATGGACACGGCCCCGCCGAATTCGACCAGTTTCTGGTCAGTGCCTGGGGCCAGGGCCGCTTCCTCGAACTGCGCACGCGGCAAGCGCACGGGACAGGCGAACTGTTGGCGGTCGCGGTGACCGATGTGATCGCCGATGCGATGTCCGCCGTGTACACGTTCTACGACCCCGACGCGGCCGAACGCGGTCTCGGCACCTTCGCGATCCTGCAGCAGATCGCGTGGGCGCAACGCGAAGGCAAACGTCATCTGTATCTCGGATACTGGATCGACGGACATCGCAAGATGGCCTACAAACGCCGCTACCGGCCGCTGGAATCCTTCGATGGCCACAACTGGTCGCGCATTACCGGAGAAGCAACGCCATGACCCCACTGTTCACGCCCCGCATGCCGGTTCGGGCACTGGTTACGACGGCTCCGGCCACAAGGGCACTGGTCACAAGGGCTCTGATCATCACCACCGCTGTCGCCGCACTGTCGGTTGTCCTCGCAGGCTGCGTGCGTATCCGGGTGCACGGCGATCCGGAGGCCGCGCTTGCCGGCGCGGCGCAGCGCGTCGAGGATGCGATCGCCGCATCGCCGCCGCTACGGGTCGCGACCTACAACACCTCGCTCTACGACGACACCGACGGCGGCCTGATCCGCCGACTCGAAGCCGGCGATCCGGCCGCGCGCAGGATCGCCGCCGTGCTGCAGCGCGTGCGTCCGGACGTGGTGCTGCTCAACGAATTCGATTACGACGCCGAAGGCCGCGCCGCCGATCTGTTCCAGCACGACTATCTCGAAGTGGCGCAGGGCGCGGATGCGCTGGCGCTGCGCTATCCGTATCGTTACCTCGCACCGGTCAACACCGGCGTCCCCAGCGGTCTGGATCTGGACGGCAACGGCATCGTCGGCGGCGAAGGGCGGGATCGCGGCAACGATGCCTGGGGCTATGGCCTGCATCCCGGCCAGTACGGCATGCTGGTGTTGTCGCGTTATCCCATCGACAGCACGCAGGTGCGGACGTTCCAGTTGCTGAAATGGAGCGCGATGCCGGATGCCGCATCGCCGATCGATCCGCTCGCGCGCAGGCACTTCTACCCCGAGGCGATCTGGCGCCAACTGCGGCTGTCGTCGAAGTCGCATTGGGATGTGCCGGTGCGTACGCCGCATGGCCTGCTGCATTTCCTGGTATCGCATCCGACGCCGCCTGTATTCGACGGTGCCGAAGATCGCAACGGCGCCCGCAACGCCGATGAGTTGCGTCTGTGGCACGAATATCTGGATAATGACAGCGGCGATCGCAGTTGGCTGTGCGACGACAGCGGTTCCTGCGGCGGTCTGCCCACTGGCGAATACTTCGTCCTTGCCGGCGACTACAACAACGACCCGCTCGACGGGGATGGCCGCCATGATGCGCTCATCTCCCTGCTCGATCACCCGCGACTCCGTCGTTACCCGGCGCCACGCAGCGGTGGCGCCGTTGCCGCATCGGAAGCGGTGCCGGTGCCGAACGCGGAACATCGCGGCCCCCATGCCGAAGACACCGCCAGTTTCGGCGGCAAGGCCGGCAACCTGCGCCTCGACTATCTTCTGCCCTCGGAAAAGCTCGGCGTCATCGGCAGCGGCGTCCACTGGCCGATGCCCGGCACGCCGGAATACGAAACCGCGTCCGCGTCGGACCACTATGCCGTATGGGTCGATCTCGTCTTCACCGGGCAACATCCACCGGACGGACGATGAATCGACCGGCTATCGATACGCCGACCCGGCAGCGCTTGCGGCTGCATATCGAGATGCGCCACGAACCGCACCACTGTATTCATCTGCAGGCGCGATCGCGAGCCGCAGGGTCCGAAATCATGGCCAGGATTCCAGGCGTCACCTTGTACTCGAAGGCAGGGCTTCCGGCGGCGCGCTCGCCGGCTCCGCAGTCGGGCCCAGCACCGGCAGCGGTGCGGCGGGTTTCGAGAACCCATGCAGGCCGAAGCCGAACATCTCGTCGCTGTGGGTGGACACGATCATCCGCACCATGCCGCTGGGCACCATCAGTTCCAGCGAGACCGGCCTGCCTTCCGGCGTGCGGCCTTCCAGGGTCATCTCGATGAATGCGCCGCCGGTATCCACGGTGTGGCAGGCCACGTGCGGGCCGGCAGGGCCGTCCTGCAGGAACGGCTGGACCGCATCGCCGAGCGCTTCGAGGGCCTGCGGGAAAAAGAACACCGCATAGCCGTTGTTGTCGTCCATCGGTGTCTCCTCAACAAGTCGCGGAAGCGTAGCAGGAAGCGGTGCGCCGAAAAGACCGCACAGCGATCGCCATTCCACGTCCAGGGGCGACTGGCGCAATCTTCATCGCAGCTCGATCTTCAACGCCGCAGCCGCATCGCGCGCCGTGGCGCGTGCTGCCTCGACGTCTTCGCCCCGCGCCAGCGTCACCGCAACGCGACGATGACCTTCGACGATGGGTTTGCCGAACAGGCGCAGCGCGGTATCGGGCGCACGCAGCGCATCGGCGACGTGCTCGAACACAGGCACGCCATGGCCGTGCGCCAGCACCGCGCACGACGCCGACGGGCCGTTCTGGCCGATGGCACCGCTTTCGGCGGCGTGGATCGGCAGGCCGAGGATCGCGCGCGCATGCAGCGCGAACTGGCTGAGGTTCTGCGAAATCAGGGTGACCAGACCGGTGTCGTGCGGGCGCGGCGAGACTTCCGAGAACCACACCTCGTCGCCCTTCACGAACAGTTCCACACCGAACAGCCCCCAGCCGCCGAGATCGTCGGTGATGGTTTTCGCGATCTGCTGCGCGCGCTCCAGCGCACGCGGCGACATCGGCTGCGGCTGCCAGCTTTCGCGATAGTCGCCGTCGCGCTGCAGATGGCCGATGGGCGCGCAGAAATCGGTGCCGCCGGCGTGACGTACCGTGAGCATCGTGATTTCGTAATCGAAGTCGACGAAACCTTCGACGATGACGCGCCCGGCACCGGCGCGCCCACCGGTCTGCGCGTAGTCCCAGGCCTTGTCGATGTCGTCGCCGGTGCGGACCAGGCTCTGGCCCTTGCCCGAGGACGACATCACCGGTTTCACCACGCACGGCAGACCGATCGTCGACACCGCCGCGCGATAGTCGTCGAGCGTATCGACGAACCGGTACGGCGAGGTCGGCAGGCCGAGGGTTTCGGCGGCGAGCCGGCGGATGCCCTCACGGTCCATCGTCAGCCGCGCGGCGCGCGCGGTCGGGACGATCCGGGTATGGGTGCCGCGACCGGCGAATTCGTGCTCCAGCTGGACCAGGGTTTCTGTGTGGATCGCCTCGATCTCGGGGACGATCAGGGTCGGCCTTTCGTCCGCGATCAGATCGCGCAGCGCCTGCCCGTCGAGCATGTTCAGCACATGGCTGCGATGCGCGACCTGCATCGCCGGGGCGTCGGCGTAGCGGTCGGCGGCGATGACTTCGCAGCCGAAGCGCTGCAGCTCGATCGCGACTTCCTTGCCCAGCTCGCCCGAGCCCAGCAGCAGCACGCGGATGGCGGAGGGCGACAGCGGCGTGCCGAATTCGAGGGCGTCAGGGGTGGGCATGGGCGGCGGGCCTGTGGGAAAGACGCCATTTTAAATCAGGCACTTGCGAAAACCCTGCCCGAAGGACAGACCGCTTGTCCGGTTTTGATTGCATCGACTGATATCTTTTTGATATCACTCAATCCTCAACACCACCTGCGAGTCGTCGCCATGAAAGAGAACCCCTTCCCCTCGATCCCGGGCATTCCGGTCCTGCTGGTTCTGCTGGCGGCTTTCGTTGTCGCTCTCTTTGCGGTGATCAGCGGCGCCACCAGCGCATCCCCGTGGATTCTGGTCCTCGGTGTGCTCATCGGAGTCGCGGCATTTTTCCTGCTTTTCGGCCTGTACATGGTCGAGCCCAACCAGGCGGCGGTGCTGAACCTGTTCGGCAAGTATGTCGGCACCGTCAAGGACGGCGGCCTGCGCTGGAACAACCCCTTCTACGCCAAGAAGAAAGTCTCGCTGCGGGTACGCAACTTCGAGAGCAGCAAGCTCAAGGTCAACGAACTCGACGGCAGCCCGATCGAGATCGCGGCCGTCATCGTGTGGCAGGTGGTGGACAGCGCGGAGGCGGTGTACAACGTCGACGACTATGAGAGCTTCGTGCACATCCAGTCGGAATCGGCGGTGCGCACGATGGCCACCAGCTATCCCTACGACCAGCACGAAGACGGCCAGCTCGCGCTGCGCAGTCACGCCGCCGAAGTGTCGAAGCATCTGATGGAAGAGCTGCAGGACCGACTCGCCGACGCCGGTGTCACCGTCCTGGATGCGCGCATCAGCCATCTGGCCTACGCGCCCGAGATCGCCCAGGCGATGCTGCAGCGGCAACAGGCCAACGCGATCATCGCTGCGCGCACCCGGATCGTCGCCGGCGCTGTGGGCATGGTCGAAATGGCGCTCGAAGCGCTGCAGAAGAACGGCGTGGTGCACCTGGATGAAGAACGCAAGGCGCAGATGGTCAGCAACCTGCTGGTGGTGCTGTGCGGCGAACGCTCCACGCAACCGGTGATCAACGCCGGCACCCTGTATTGATCGCGGCGGAAGCCCCGCTCCTACGCAAGAACACCCTACGCAAGAACGCCGATCATGTCCGAAAAGAAAGCCTATCCGCTGCGCATCAACGCCGAGGTGTTGTCGGCGGCGCAGCGATGGGCCGACGATGAGCTGCGCAGCCTCAACGCGCAGATCGAATACCTGCTGCGCGACGCACTGCGCAAAGCCGGGCGACTGCCCGACAAGAGTGCACCCAAGAACGAGGATGAGACGTGAGCACGCACTGGACCTACAAGGTGATCGATGTGAAGCCCAAAGGCATGCGCATGATGCTGAACGCCGAAGACGTGCAGGACATCCTCAACCAGCAGGGCCTGCAGGGCTGGGAACTGGTCAACGTGGTGCAGTTGGCCATGAACCGGGCCTCGCTGTATTTCAAGAAACCCAAATGATCGGCCAGGGTTCGGGCCATTCGGCATCGGACCCCACGGCTCCGCAAGCGACCGGAGAATTGCAATGATCCACATCATCCGCCAGATCGAGCGTCGTTCCGGTCATCGGCCCGGCGAAGGGCGCACCGCGACGCGCGCACTGCTGCTGTCTGCCGCAGCGCTGTTGTTGGGTCTGGGCATATTGCTGTCGCCGCGCGCACGGGCCGAAGACTTCGACGCCGTACGCGCTTCGAATGAAGTGCTCGACGCGATGGATGCGGGCGACTTCGCCGCCGTGCATGCGCGCTTCGATGCGACCATGGCGGGCGCGATCACCGTCGAACAGTTGGCGCAGGGCTGGAAGGTTCTGCCGGCGCAGATCGGCGCACTGAAGGAACGCGGCGAAGCGCGCGTCGTCGAACGCGACGGCCGCACGCTGGTGACGATTCCGCTGCAGTACGAAAAAGCCGCGCTCAACGCGATGCTCGCGTTCGATGCCGAACACCGCCTCGGCGGTTTCGCGATCCGTCCTGCGGCACCGGCCGCCGCGCCCGCAGCGCCGCCGGTTCCGGCCGATGCCCACTATCGCGAGCTGGAACTGCGGATCGGCGACGAAGCCACCGGCCTGGCAGCGACGTTGGCGCTGCCCAACGGCGATGGCCCCTTCCCCGCCGTCGTTCTGGTCCATGGTTCCGGCCCCCATGATCGCGACGAGACCATCGGCCCGAATCGTCCCTTCCTCGACATCGCGCGCGGCCTCGCCCAACGCGGCGTCGCGGTATTGCGCTACGAAAAACGCACGAAGGCGCGCCCGCAGGATTTCGCCGATGGCGGCAGCATCGATCTGGAAACCACCGACGACGCCGTGCTTGCCGCCGCACTGTTGCGCAGCCAGACCGGTATCGATCCGAAACGCGTGTTCGTGCTCGGTCACAGCCTCGGCGGGATGATGGCGCCCCGGATCGGCGCACGCGACCCGCAGATCGCCGGGCTGGTCCTGCTCGCAGCGCCGTCGCGGCCTCTGCTCGACATCCTGATCGAACAGAACCGGCGCATGGCCATCCTCAACGACGGCAAGACCAGCGATGCCGAAAGCATCGCGATCCAGCAATTGACCGACAGTGTCGCCGCTGTGCGCGGCGGTCGCGAAATCGCGGCGGCACAGGCGCCGATGGGCATTGCGCCCGCCTATTGGCGCAGCGTCGACGCCGTCGACCAGGTCGCAGAAGCGCGCGCGATTGAGCAGCCGCTGCTGTTCCTGCAGGGTGCGCGCGACATCCAGGTGGTCGACGCCGATTGGCAGGGCTGGCGCGACGCGTTCCACGACAGCCCGCGCGCTTCGTTCAAGCTGTACGAGACGCTGAACCACCTCGCGATTTCCGGCGAAGGCGACGGCAACCTGCAGGAATACCAGACCCCCGGACACGTCGACGCCGCACTGATCGCGGACATCGCCGCGTGGATCGCCGCACAACCCACGAAATAATGGGCGCACCACACGCACTCCAGAGACGTGACGAAGAGACATGCGCATGCGTCGTGAATTCACCATCGTTCCGCCCGACCTCCGACTGGTCGTCATGGCATCGGGCATCGGCCTGCTCGTCGGTGTGGTCGCGATCGGCTTCGCCGCGCGCGAACAACCCATGATCTGGCTCGCCGCCATCGCGATGACCGTCCTGGTCGTCGGGATGACGGCATGGCTGGTGCGCAGGCGGCAGGTCGTGCTCGACGGCGATCTGCTGACCGTCGCTGCAGGCTTCAACACCGCCCGCATCCGCACCGCCGATCTGGACATCGCCGCCGCGCGCATCCTCGACTTGGCGAAAGACTCGACGCTGAAGCCGGGCTTGAAGACCTTCGGTTCCTCGATGCCCGGCTATCGCGCCGGGCACTTCCGGCTTCGCAACCGCTCCCGCGCCTTCGTGCTGCTTACCGACACGACGAAAGTCCTCGCACTGCCGGAGCGCAGCGGACGCATGCTGCTGCTGAGTCTGGAACGTCCGCAAGCGCTGCTCGATGCGCTCAGAACCATGGCGGAGGCCGGGGCGCGACGCTAATCTGTGCCGATGCGTCCCCTGCCCCGCATCCTGCTCAATACCGCCCGGATCGAAGCCTGGCCGGCCTGGTTGCTCACCGCGCGCAGCAATCGCGACGCCCGCATCGTCTCCACGGCACGCTGGGTCCTGCGCCGCAAACGCGATGGGCGCTATCTCGCCGCCGAATTGCCGCAGGGCTGGATGGCGCTGGATCCGCACTGGAGCCGCGCATCGGGCATCGACGCCGCGCTGGATATCGTGGACGCGCCTTTGCCGCATGCCGGCGTACGCGATCCTGGGCTTCTGCCGCTGCATGCGCTGCACGAACGACTGGATGCCTTGGGTCTGGATGCCGGGGAATACGCAGAACGCATCGGTCTGCCGCTGGTCGCCGAGCCGCGATGGTTGATGCACGCCGGCATCGACCGCTACCGCCGCCCGCTGTGGCTGCATCCCCGCGCCGCACGCGCATGGGCCGGCCTGCGCGCTGCCGCGCTGCGCGACGGCATCGTGCTGGAAGCGATCTCGGGCTATCGCAGCCACGATTACCAGCTTGGCATTTTCGAACGCAAACTCGCGCGCGGGCTTTCGGTCGACGCGATTCTCACCGTCAACGCCGCGCCGGGCTTCAGCGAACATCACAGCGGCATGGCCCTCGACATCGGCGCGCCCGGCGAGCCACCGGCGGAAGAATCTTTCGAGTACACCACCGCATTCGCATGGCTGCGCGAACATGCCGGCGGCCACGGCTTCGTGATGAGTTATCCGCGCGACAACCCGCACGGCATCGTCTACGAACCCTGGCACTGGCGTCATTCCGAACCGCATCCGCAAGAGATCCACGCATGATCCGCCCACTGACACTCGCACTGCTGTTCGCACTCGCTCCGATGACCGCCGATGCGGGATGGCGCACGCGGGATGGCGTGCTGCTCGAAGACACCCCGTCGCAGCAGTCCGAACGCGGCTTCGGCGCGATGCTGCAGATCGCGACCGAAGCGGAATCCAGGCGTTTCCACGAAGAGTGGTACGGCACCGCGACCGATCATTCGCCGAAGCTGCAGACCATCGACACCGCACGCCGCGGCGAGACGATATCGATCCTGGTGCTCTACGCCGGCTGTGCGTTGGATGACGCCACGCAGGACACCATCGCAGCAGGCAAAGCGCCCTGCGGCGCGCAGCTGCGCCTGCGCGTGGTCGCGCCCGACGGCGCGGACTACACCGATCTTGAAGAAATGTCGCTGGCGCAAGCGCAGCCTTCCGCGCCAGCGCACATCATGCAGCTCTCCCCGGTGGAGCTGAAGATCGGCTTCGAGCCCGAGGACGCGCTCGGCGATTACCGCATCGAAGCGCGCATCGATCACCCGGACAAGGATTCGCTGCTGCAACTGTCGACCACGCTGACCCTGAAGTCCGCCGACGCCGAATGACGCCGACGATCGAGTCGGCTTGGGCATCCGGCCGCAACAACTTCAATCTGATGCGTCTGATCGCGGCGTGGATGGTCATCTACGGCCACAGTTGGGCGATCACCGCGGCACCCGGCGCCGATCTGATCACGCAGCTGACGAAATTCCGCTTCGCCGGTGGCGTCGCGGTGGATGTGTTCTTCGTCATCAGCGGATTCCTGATAGCAAGCAGTCTCGAACGCAACAGCGTGCGCGGCTATCTGATCTCGCGCGCGCTGCGGATCGTGCCCGCACTGCTGGTCTGCGTGCTGCTCAGCGCGCTGGTGATGGCGCCGCTGCTCACCACCGCCAGCGATTACTGGTCGCGGCCCGATGCCTGGCGCTACATCGCGGTGAACGCGTCGCTGTGGAGCAACGTATTCTTCCTGCCCGGCGTTTTCGAGACCCTGCCGCGCACCGCGATCAACGGCTCGCTGTGGACGTTGCCGATCGAAGCCAGACTCTATCTCGCGCTGATGGTGGCGTGGCTGCTCGGCGTGCTGACGCCGAAGCGCTACACGCCGCTGTGGGCGTTGGCGTTGGCGGGCGCAGCAGCAGTCGCATGGTGGAAGCATCCGCTGCCCGAACACCTGGCCGACACCGCCAACTGCACCGCGTTCTTCATCACCGGCACGCTGCTGTGGGTGAACCGGCGGACGGTCAGGCTGTCGCTGTGGCCGATACTCGTGATGTTGGCGGCAGCTGCAGTGTTGCGCGGATCGACATGGTTCTACCTCGCCTATTTTCCGCTGCTCGCGTACGCCACGCTGTATCTCGCGCTGGTGCCACGACTGCCGGCGATCCGCAGGCACGATCTGTCCTACGGCCTGTATCTCTACGGTTGGCCGATGCAGCAGCTCGCATTCCTCGCCGGCGCCACCACCGCACTGGGCAACACCGCTGCCGCGACCGTGCTCGCGCTGATCTGCGCCGCGCTGTCGTGGTTTCTGGTCGAACAACCGGCGCTGGTCTGGAAACGGCGTCTGCTCGCCCGCGTCACCGCGCCTGTCGAGGCGAGCCGCTGACGTTCAATCCTGCGAGCGTTTGGTCGGCGTTTTCGTTGCCGCTGACGCTTTGGATGTCGCCTGCACGCCGAAATCGGCGATCCGCCACAGATAGAAACTGGCATAGGTGCGATACGGGCCCCAACGCTCGCCGCGTTCGGCCAGCGCTTTCGGCGGCAGCATCCCGTCGAGCTTGTCGACGAGCTGCGCGCCCTTGCGGATTCCCAGATCGTCGACCGGCAAGACATCGGGGCGGCCGAGACGGAACATCAGCATCATCTCGACCGTCCAGCGACCGATCCCGCGCACCGGCACCAGCGCATCGACGATGGCGTCGTTGTCCATCGTCGACATCTGCCGCAGCGCCGGAATTTCGCCGCGCCCCTCGCGCGCCGCGAGGTCGCGCAATGCCAGCAGTTTGTTGCCGGACACGCCGCAGGCGCGGATCGTGGCGTCGTCGCAGCGCGCCAGCGTGTCGCAGTGGAAACGGTCGCTGCCGATCGCGGTTTCGACCCGGCCAACGATCGTCGCCGCGGCCTTTCCGCTGAGCTGCTGATAGAGGATCGCCCGCGCCAGCGCATCGACCGGATCGAAGGATTTGCGCCAGCGCGGATCGGCGTCGATCGCGCCGATGCGTTTCATCCACGCGCCGAGTTTGCGGTCGCGCCTGGCCAGATGGTCGTAAGCGGCCTGGGTATCGAATCCGCGGGCGTGTCTGGGCATGGCGGCCTCAACGTCGGAAGGCATCGGCGGCATACAGCAGCCAGCCGAGGATCAGCAGCGAACCGCCCGCAGGCGCGAGCCGGGTCGGTGCGCCGAAGAAGTGCGCCGCCACCAGCGAGCCCGAAAACAGCAGCACGCCGATCAACAGCATCGACAGCGCGGCCGTGCCGAGACGATGCGGGGTTTGCCGCGACAGCGCCGCCAGTGCGACACCGTGCACAAGCGCGAACAGCGCGGCCGACTGCAGATTGGCGCGGGCTGTACCCTCGGCGCCATGCGCCGCATAAGCCGACAGGGCAACGCCCGCACCTGCCAGCACTGCGCCGACAGCGGTAAGCGCGCGATGCGCGGAGCGCGGTTTCATCGGCCGCTGCTGCGGTTTCGAAGACGGCAAACGCGAAGCGCCGCAATGTGCGGCGCTTCGGAATACAACACGGAACCGGCAGACATCCCTGCGGGTTACTTGATCGCCCAGTAGGCGGTGAACTGGCCGTCTTCCTTGAACGCACCATCGATACCGCTGTCGTAGACCTCGTACGGACGGTCGGTGATTTCCAGGCCGCGCGGCGCCGACCAGGCGCGGAGCGCGTTGCGGACGTTCTCGAGTTCACGGATGTAACCGATGAATTTGCCGCTGACGGCACGACGCGCCGGCAACAGCTGATATTTCACAGGGCTGCCCGCCGGGAACGTCAGGCCGGTCAGCTCGCCGGTAACGGCGGCGCCTTCGGCCTCGGACGCCTTGCGCACCGGAAGAGCGACATCGAAGGTATAGGTTTCGCGACCCTGCTCGCTGGTGATGATGCGCATCGGGCCAGCTGCAACCAGGCCACTGGAGGCCATGGTGCGGTTGATCCACTCCATATTGGCGCGCATGGATTTCTCGATGACCGGATCGTCGAATTCCAGCGTGCCGGCGGGCACGTACAGCAGGTGCTCGGCCGGAATCTGGGCGACCGTCAGGCCGGTGAGCTTATCGCCATAGACCGCGTAATCGATGTTCGGGATCGACGCGAGCATGTTGGTGAGCTTGGCCAGACCGAACTTCATGTCGTCGCCGACGTGGCTGCGCACGTACAGGCCGGCATAGCGACCCAGAAGGTTCCAACCGTAGTTGACCTTGTAGCTCTGCGCGATTTCGACGTTGCGGTTGTTGTTGCCGGTCGGCTTGAGCTTGAACTCGGTGCGCTTGTCCGTGCCCATGCGATCGTTTTCGATACTGATCGCGACCAGTTCGTTCGGCACGCTTTCGACGATCTTCCAACTGCCGCTGCCCACTGCGCCATTCTTGGAGTCGTAGTGGAATTCAGCGCCGACACCGGAAGCGGGACCGGCGATACGGGTTTCCATCTTCGGGTCACGGAGGGGAGTCGCGTTCCAATCCTTGAAGCGGCTGAAGTTGTTCAGCGTGTCGTAGACGATGCTCAGCTTGCGGTTCGTTTCGACCCGTTCAACCAGATATCGGCTGGAGGGCAGCACGAGGCCGACGATGAGGAACAGCGCGGCAACGATCGCCAGGGAAATCAGAATCTCGATCAGACGGGTCATGCAGGGGCTCTCCGGGACCAATACCCGCTCATGGCGGGCAAGACCCGAATCGTATCAGGGAACCCCGGTGAGGAGCGAGCGCCCGACCGGGAGACGAAAAACAGTCCAGCGGCCCAACTGCGGCCGAGACCTCGACAAGCGGCGTCCCGCTCAGATCAATTGCAGCTCGAACGCTTTGAGTACCGCACGGGTGCGGTCCCGGACGCCAAGCTTCGAGAGAATATTCGACACATGGTTCTTGATGGTGCCCTCGGCCACGCCCAGAGAATTGGCGATCTCCTTGTTGGAGAAGCCCGAGGCCATCAGCCGCAGGATTTCGGTCTCGCGATCGGTCAGCGGATCCGGGCGGTCGAGGCTGACGAAATCG
Organism: Lysobacterales bacterium; assembly: GCA_017302135.1. Lineage (GTDB taxonomy): Bacteria > Pseudomonadota > Gammaproteobacteria > Xanthomonadales > Xanthomonadaceae > Lysobacter_I. The sequence goes on from JAFLDZ010000001.1 coordinate 112,917, forward strand.
TTGCGCATGTGCTCCAGACCCGAGAGCAACCGCTGGGTGACCGCCGGCTGGACCAGCGAACCACCGCCCGCCACCGCCAGGATCGCGCCCACCAGTTGATCGAGCGAGACATCCTTGAGCAGATAGCCCTTGGCCCCGGCCTTCATCCCCGCCAACACCAGTTGGTCGTCGTCGAAGGTGGTCAGAATGATGGTGGGTGGGAGCTGGTTGATCTTGCTGAGGGCCTGCAGCGCCTCGAGGCCGGACATCGCCGGCATCCGCATGTCCATCAAAACGACATCGGGATTGATCTGCGGGATCAACTCGACCGCCTGACGCCCGTCGGACGCCTCGGCCACGACTTCGATGCCTTCGGCCAGCGCCAAAAGAGAGCGGATACCCTGGCGCACCAGGGTCTGATCGTCGACCAGACAAACGCGAATCATGACGCCTCCTGTGTCCTTTTAACGGAAACGCGCCTACCGGTCATGGCAGGTCGCGGTGGCGGGACAGCGAACCGTCTCCCCCTGTTGAATACGTGGAACAGGCCGACAAGGACGCAGCAGCCTTCGAATCTCCGACTGGAATCCTCAAGCGGCCGCCTCGCTGACCGGGGATTCGCCCATCGGCGCCTGCGGAAACCGCAGCGGTAGACCCACCCGGTCCGGCGCCGGCATCAACGGCAGCGACAAGGTCAGGCAGAAGCCATTGCCGGGCCGGGTTTCGATCTCGACCTCGCCGCCATAAGCGGCCAGTCGTTCGCGCATGCCGCGCAGCCCATTGCCGGCCACCAGCCCTTCCGCGCCACGGCCGTCGTCGCGCGCCTGCAGCTTGATGCCGTCGTCGTACCAGCTGTAATCCAGGTCCAGCGAGGTGGCCCGGGCATGGCGGACCACATTGGTGACGATTTCCTGGGTGCAGCGCAGCAAAACATGGGCACGCTCCGGATCGTCGATCAGGAACGGCATCGGCAGTCTCATCTCGATATGCAGCCCGGGCACGTTGTCGGCCAGCGGCAGCAGGGTCGCCGCCATGTCGATGGCGTCGCTGTCGCGGATCTGACTGACCGCCTCGCGGACGTCGCTCAGCAACAGCTTCGCCAGTGTGTGGGCCTGGGAGACATGCTCCTGGGCCTTGCCCACGGCCAGATGATTCGCGACTTCCAGGTTCAGGCTGAGCGCGGTCAGATGATGCCCCAGCAGATCGTGCAATTCGCGCGAAATCCGGGTGCGCTCGTTCACGCGGACGCTCTCGGCCAGCAGCGCACGGGTCGCCCGCAGTTCAGAATTGAGACGGCGCTGCTCTTCCCGGGCCTGGGCCTGCTGGCAGGCGACAAGACTGGTCACGTACACGAAGCCGGCGAATCCGGCATAGAGCAGCGACTGCATGATCCCTTCGAACAGCGGAAACCCGAGCAGTTGGACGAACACCGGCACCATCACCAGTTGGCTCAGAACCAACCAGGCCACGCCAACCCGCAGCGACAGCATCCAGGGCAGGACGCAGGCGGCGACCATCAGCAGCACGCTGCCCAGGCCGGTCTCGCTGTAGTAACAGACCGCGATCGCGGCGACGGTCAGGACCAGCAGCAGGACGAAATCGACCGGATGCCGGCGGCGGGTGCCCAACCCCGTAGTCAACCATGCGTAGGCTGCGCCGAAGGCGGCGTAGGCCAGCCAGCCCTGCCAGGGCTGCATCCATGAATACAGCAACGGCACGCCGATCACCGCCCAGGTGAAAAGCCCCGAGTAGCGCAACAGCCTGCCATGGTCCAAACGCGCGAACATGTCCGCAGTGTAGGCCAGTGTCCGTCCCCTGCACCCCACCGGAAGTCATGGATGGCGCCGGTTTGCGGAAATCGTCGGAACGCCCCCGCCAATCGCGGCCCTCCACCAACCTCGCCGGGCTCAGGCGCACGTGCGATAATTTCGCGCCCACCGTGCCGGCCCCCGCCCCGCACGCCACTGCCGGAGCCATTGGAATGTCGATTGTCATCCGCGACGTGCGCGAGCACGAGCTGGATTCCGTCCTTGCCCTCAACAATGCCGCCGGCCCCACGATCCTGCCTTTCGACCAGCCCCGCCTGCGTCATTTCTTCGACACCGCCGAATACTTCCGCGTGGCAGAGCGCAATGGCACCTTCGTCGGCTTCATGATCGGCGTGGGCAACCATGCGGACCACGACAGCAGCAACTTCCGCTGGTTCGCCGAACGCTACCCGGATTTCTTCTATATCGACCGCATCGTGGTCGCCAGCCGGCGCCGCGGCGGCGGCGTGGGCCGCGCGTTCTACGCCGACGCCCAGAGTTATGCCGAGCTGCGCTACCCGCAGTTGGCCTGCGAAGTGTTCCTCGATGCCGGCAGCGATCCGTCGCGCGCCGATCCCGCCCTGCTGTTCCACGGCAGCTTCGGCTTCCGCGAGGTCGGCCAGCAGCTGATGGCCGAAACCGGCCTGCGCACATCGATGCTGATGAAAGATCTCTGCAGCTATCCCTGGGTGCGCGAGACCTACGGCGCGCATCTTCCGGACGTTCCGTGGCTGACCGCACCGCGGATCGCTCCGCAGCTGCCGCTCGCCACCGGAGTGGGGGCATGAGCGCGGCTCCGACCGCGAACTACGAATTGGCCGGCGATCTGAAGATCGGCCAGGTCGGCATCGCCAACCTGCGCATACGTACGCTGGATGTCGAACGCCTCGGCGCGGAAATGCGCGACCGCGTGGCGCGCGCGCCGAAACTGTTCGAACGCGCGGCAGTCATCGTCGATTTCGGCGGACTGCCCGGAACCCCCGATGTGGCGATCGCACGCGCGCTGATTGTCGCGCTGCGCGATGCGGGCGTGATCCCGGTCGCACTGGCCTGGGGCAGCGGCGACAACGAGCGTCTGGCGGTCGAGCTGGGTTTGCCGCTGCTGGCGAAATTCCGTGCGCAATACGAACCGGCCGTTGACGCCTCTGTGGGAGGGGCTTCAGCCCCGACCGTCGGGGCTGAAGCCCCTCCCACAAAAAAGGCCGCGCCTGCGCCAACCGTACCGGCCCCCAAACCCGCCGGCGACATCGGCATGGTGCACACCGCACCGATCCGCTCGGGCCAGCAGATCTATGCCGAACAGCGCGATCTCATCGTGCTCGGCACCGTCGGCGCCGGCGCCGAAGTGATCGCCGACGGTTCGATCCACATCTACGGCGCGCTGCGCGGGCGTGCGCTCGCCGGTGCGCGCGACAACGACAAGGCGCGCATCTTCTGCCGCGAGTTCCACGCCGAACTCGTCGCGATCGCGGGGCACTACAAGGTCATGGAGGATCTACCGGCCGAACTGCGCGGCAAGGCCGTGCAGGTGTGGCTGGACAACGAACAGATCCATATCGCCGCGCTTGCTTGAGCGCGGCCCGCCTTCATCGGCAAGACACTTCATCGGAGAACGACTTTGGCTGAAATCATCGTAGTCACATCGGGCAAGGGCGGCGTCGGCAAGACCACCTCCAGCGCGAGCCTCGCCTGCGGTTTCGCGAGACGCGGCAAGAAAGTCGCGGTCATCGATTTCGACGTCGGCCTGCGCAACCTCGACCTGATCATGGGCTGCGAACGCCGCGTGGTGTACGACTTCGTCAACGTCATCCACGGCGAAGCCTCGCTGAAGCAGGCGCTGATCAAGGACAAGCGGTTCGAGACACTGTACCTGCTCGCCGCCTCCCAGACCCGCGACAAGGACGCGCTGACCAAGGAAGGCGTCGAGAAGGTGTTGAAGGATCTGGCCGACGACGGTTTCGACATCATCCTCTGCGACTCGCCCGCCGGCATCGAAAAAGGTGCGTTCCTGGCGATGTATTTCGCCGACCAGGCGGTGGTGGTGGTGAACCCGGAAGTCTCCAGCGTCCGCGACTCCGACCGCATCCTCGGCCTGCTCGCCTCGAAGACCAAGCGCGCCGAAAACGGCGAGCGCGTGAAGGAGCATCTGCTGCTCACCCGCTACAGCCCGGCGCGGGTCGAAACCGGCGAAATGCTCAGCATCAAGGACGTCGAAGACGTGCTCGGCCTGAAGACCGTCGGAGTGATTCCCGAATCGCCGGACGTGCTCAACGCCTCCAACAAGGGCGAGCCGGTGATCCTCGACATGGAATCGAACGCTGGACAGGCCTACGACGACGCGGTCGCCCGACTGCTCGGCGAAGAGCGGCCGATGCGCTTCACCCAGTTCGAGAAGAAGGGTTTCTTCAGCAAACTGTTCGGAGGCTGAGCCCATGTCCCTCTTCGACTTCCTGAAGCCCAAGAAGAATACCGCCTCGGTCGCGAAGGAACGCCTGCGCATCATCGTCGCGCAGGAGCGCAGCAGCCGTGGTGCCCCCGATTACCTGCCGCTGCTGCAGCGCGAGTTGCTGGAAGTGATCCGCAAATACGTCAGTGTGGATGTCGACGCGGTCCGGGTCGAAATGGCGAAAGACGGCGACCACGACGTCCTCGACATCTCGGTCGCATTGCCCGATGGCCGCCCCTCTCCGACCTGACCCGCTCCTGTAGGGGCGGCTTCAGCCGCGATCTTCAGGCTACGATCTCAATGTCCATCGTGATCTTTTCGAACAAGCTCGCGGCTGAAGCCGCTCCTACACACCCCGATGTCCTCACCCTCGGCGAAATCGACCTCGCCGAGGCGATCGCCCTGCTCTCGCGCTACGGCCTGCATTTCGAACTAATCGACGATGGCGCGCCCATTCCCGGCAGTTTCTGGGGCGAATGCGAGGCTGGCGTGATCGGCAGCACCGTGTACGCGCGGCGCGATACGCCGGTGCATTCGCTGCTGCACGAAGCCTGCCATCTGATCGTCATTCCACCGGAGCGGCGCGTCCGCGTCCACACCGACGCCAGCGATTCGCAGTTCGAGGAAGACGCGACCTGCTATCTGCAACTGCTGTTGGCCGACGAGCTGCGCGGCTTCGGCATCGAACGCGCCTTCTCCGACATGGACGCCTGGGGCTACACCTTCCGGCTGGGCTCGGCCCGCGCCTGGTTCGAGCAGGACGCCGACGACGCGGCAGCCTTCCTGCAGGCGCTGCCTCATCTCTCGGAAGGGCTTGCTCCCCTCTCCCACCGGGAGAGGGGCCGGGGGGAGGGTCCGGCGTCCCGCAACCTGCGTCGGCTCGACGCCCTTGCGCCAACCGGCTCGGAACACTAGCCTCCCGGGCTGAAGCCATCCGGCCACCGGAGAGTCCCCGTGAACCCTCGTAACACCCTTCTGGCCCTCGCCATCGGCGCCGGCCTGCTGTCTCTGTCGGCATGCAAGAAAGACGCTTCGAGCGATGCCGCGACCGGCGACACCGCCGCAACCGCCAAAAACGATGCCGATGCCTTCGTCGCCCGCATCAATCAGGAATACAAGGCGATCTATCCCGACCTGACCGCCGCGCAGTGGCTGTCGTCGACCTACATCACCGACGACACCCAGGCCATCGCGGCGAAGGCCAATGAGCGCTACCTCACCCTGCTCAACACCTGGATCAAGGCCGCGAAACCGTTCGAAGGCCAGAAGATGTCTCCGGAAAGCGCGCGCACGATCCTGCTGCTGAAACTCTCGACCGCAATGCCGCCGCCGGACGACGCGAAGAAGCTCGAGGAACTCACCAAGATCGCCACCAAGATGGAAGGCGACTACGGCGCGGGCAAATACTGCACCGGCGAAGGCGACAAGCAGCAATGCCGCGATCTTGGCGAACTCAGCGACGTGCTGGCCAAGAGCCGCGACTATCAGGCGCAGCTCGATGCCTGGCAGGGCTGGCACACGATCTCGCAGCCGATGCGCAAGGATTACGTGCGCTTCTCCGAACTGGTCAACGAAGGCGCGAAGGGCATGGGCTTCGCCGACACCGGCGAGATGTGGCGTTCGGGCTACGACATGAGCCCCGCCGAAATCGCCGCCGAAACCGACCGGCTCTGGGGCCAGGTCAAGCCGCTGTACGAACAACTGCACTGCTACGCCCGCACCAAGCTGAAAGCCAAATACGGCGCCGACAAGGGCCAGGTCGCCGGCGGCATGCTGCCCGCGCATCTGATGGGCAATATGTGGCAACAGGACTGGGGCAACCTCTGGGATGTGCTGGAACCGTACAAGGGTGCCGGCAGCCTCGACATCAACAGCGCGCTGCAGGCGCAGTACCAGCGCAATCTTTCCGCCGCGCGCGCGAAGATCGAAGGCGAAGCGACCGCAGAAAAAGTGGTCGAAGCCGACCGCGAAGCGCAACTGGCGACCGCCAAACAGATGACCCAGCGCGCCGAGGATTTCTACGTCTCGCTGGGCATGCCCAAGCTGCCGGAAAGCTACTGGCAGAAAACCCAGTTCATCCAGCCGCGCGACCGCGACGTGGTTTGCCACGCCAGCGCCTGGGACATGACCATGGGCGGCGACGTGCGCACCAAGATGTGCATCAAGCCGAACGAAGAAGAGTTCACCACGATCTATCACGAACTCGGCCACGTCTATTACTACCTCGCCTACAACGACAAACCGCCGCTTTTCCAGACCGGCGCGCACGACGGCTTCCACGAAGCCATCGGCGACACCATCGTGCTCGGCATGACCCCGAAATACCTGGAATCGATCGGCTTGGTCAACGCGCAGGACCAGAGCAAGGAAGCGCTGATCAACGCACAGATGCGCATGGCGCTGGCGAAAGTCTCGTTCATGCCCTTCGGCCTGATGATCGACCGCTGGCGCTGGGGCGTGTTCGACGGCTCGATCAAGCCAGACCACTACAACCAGGCATGGTGGGAACTCAAAGCCAAGTACCAGGGCGTCGGCCCGATCGCCCCGCGCGGCGAGGAATTCTTCGACGCCGGCGCGAAGTACCACGTCCCCGGCAACACCCCCTACACCCGCTACTTCCTCTCCCACATCCTGCAGTTCCAGTTCTACAAAGCCCTCTGCGACGCCGCCGGTCACAAGGGCCCGCTGTACGAATGCAGCTACTACGGCAACAAGGACGCCGGCCAGAAATACTGGGCGATGCTCGGCAAAGGCGCCAGCCAACCGTGGCAGAAGACCATGAAGGAACTCACCGGCGGCGAAAAAATGGACGGCTCTGCGGTGCTGGAATACTTCTCACCGCTGCAGGAATGGCTGAAGCAGCAGAATGAGGGGCAGAGTTGCGGGTGGCAGGCGGGGGCGCCCGTGCCTGCGCCACCCAAAGCAGGCTGAATGAATGCAACTCCCGGCGGTATCACTTCCGCCGGGAGTGACGAACGGGCTATTCACCTCTCCACGACAGGCGCTACATTCGCAAAGCAAGCAGGGGTTCGAGCAGAAAGTAATCAATAGCTTTCGACAATCGATTTCCGATCTTCGATAGGATGCTATGCGTCCGCCGCAGGGGGCAGCGAATGGAACTCGACAGAACGGGGGATGATTATTGCAGCGGGCAGCTATGCTGTCAGCCGGTATCAATACACACCGTCTTGACGCTGCGGTAGTGCCATGCCAACGCGCAAGGAACGGCTGAAAGCGCTCGCCGAACATCCGGATTTCCGCGTCGGCGCGTACGTGGTGCAACCGGGGCAATTGATCGTCATCAAAGATGACGTCGAATACCATCTCGAAATTCGGAAGATGGAAGTGCTGGCCATGCTTGCCGACCACGCCGACACCTTTGTCAGCAAAGACGACTTGCTGAGAAAAATTTGGGGTGTGGACAAGCAAGGGGATACGATCCATAACGACGGGGCCGTAGAGGCCGTCATCTCACATCTACGCAATTTCTTCGGCGATAAGAAGCGGGCGCCGTGCTATATCGAAACGCGCGCAGGTGGATATAAGCTCATCGCGAAAGTTGTCTCCGATAACGGCGGCGAAAGGCCAACACAGCAGCAAGCTTGGCTAGGTCGCAACCCATACGTCGGTCTGGAAGCCTTCGATCATAAGCACGCCGATGTCTTCTTTGGTCGGTCACGCCTGACCAAGCGTCTCCGCGACGCGATGCGAAAACAAATCGATAACGAACGCCGGTTCGTTTTCATGGTTGGTCCGAGCGGCTGTGGCAAGACATCGCTGCTGCGGGCTGGTGTGTTGCCCAAAATTGAGGATGGAGTGATCGACGGTTTGGAGGCATTGTCGATTGCGACTTGCAATATGGCGGCAGCACAAGGCGGCGATGTCGTCGAACAACTCTCTATGGCGCTATCCAGGTGGGAGCTTCGTGGCAGTGCGGTGTTCAAGTGGTCGTCGGCGAGAGATCTAGCCAATCATCTGATCCAGCACGCCGACTCGATTGCTTCCACTATCTCGGGCGCATTCGATTGCTATGCGGACCGCAGGCTTTCTTACAAACCGTATGCACATCTTCTGCTGGTCATCGATCATGCCGAGTCACTAGTCTCGTCCAACAAAATCTCACAGGAAGAGCGAGGAGACTTTTCGCGCGTGATCAATGCGTTGTGCGAATGCCCTCGGGTTCTCGCAGTGATGATCGCACGTAGCGACTACCCGACGCTGATCGAATCGATGCCCGATATCGCGGAGCGCATCGCTGGCGAAGGGCATATCCAAGTACTGACGCCCAGCTCGAATGAAATCAGGGAGATCATCCGTTATCCAGCCGAGATCGCCGGCCTGAGTTTTGAACACGACGGGCAGTCTCTGGACGACGTACTCCGGGATGCCGCCGTAGAGCATCTCGACGCGCTTCCGCTCCTGCAACACACCTTGAAACTGCTCTACGATGATCGCACCGAAAATCGGATGTTGACCTTCGCGGGGTACCAGAAAATAGGTGGTCTTGAAGGTGCAATTGCCCATCATGCGGAAGAAGTCTTCTCTGCGCTCCCCCTGACCGCGAAAGACAGCTTGGACCGTGTGCTGTCGCATCTGGTCGTGGCAAACCCCGCAAACGACGCGATCATCACCACCAGAGTCGTAAAAAGAGCTGCGCTACCGGACGAAGGCGCCCAAACGCTGATCGATGCCTTCATTTCGGCTCGACTCTTCGTAGGGAAGTATAGCGACGATCAGCAAGCTTTCGATGTCGTCCACACAGCATTACTGAGGCAATGGCCAACAGCAAAGAACTGGGTACGAGACAACCGTCGCTTTCTGCTCGCACGCGAAGACTTCCAACGTACAGCGAATATCTGGTCGAGCAAAGGCCGGCCTGAAGACCTCTTGCTAAATTCAACAACGCAACTGTCTGAAGCCGATGAGGTCTTCCAGAAATTGCCGGAGAATATGAACAGCGACATTCGTGATTTTATTTACGCATCACGGAGACTGCTTATGAGAAAGCGCCGACTGCGCCGTAGCGCGATTGTCGCAATGGCTTTTCTCACGCTTTTCTCCGCGACTGCAGGATTGATTACGCTTGTGGAACGCCAGAAAGCCGAGAAAAGAAGAGAGGAAACCCAAGAGTTCGCGAATTATCTGCTCGGGGGATTGACAACCAAGCTCGATCTTTCTGGGAATCTTGAACTGCTGGAAAGCGTGAGCATGAAAGCGCTCTCGTATTATCAAAGTCAGCCAGAAAGCGAGTTGAGAACGAATGACCTGATCAATTATTCGCGCGCGTTTCGCATCCTTGGAAGCGTAAAATTAAGTCAAAAGAAATACACGCATGCGCTCACTCTCTTCGCATTATCCGCACAGAAATCCGGGAAAGCCGTCGACTCGAATTACTCTTCTCAAGAAGCCCTTAATGAGCTGGCTCAAGCGACCTACTATCTTGGCAATCATCATTACGAATTGAAAAACTATAGAAAAGCAGAAATCCAGTGGAATAACTATCTGAAAATTGAAAGACTGCTCATCAAGATGGCTCCGGCCAATGACATATGGAAGACAGAAGAGGCTTATGCTCTCAACAATCTCGGCAGTTTAGCGCTGAGACAGGGCAGACCCGAATCCGCACTTGCATTTTTCAGAGGCTCCGAGCAACACAAAAGGCGCATGAAAGAGAGATATAAAGATGACCTTAGCATGAGCTACGACTGGATCGACTCCTTATCCTGGATCAGCAGCTCGCTTGAGGCTAGTGGAAAGCTTGAAGAAGCAGCGAAAGGTTATTATGAACAGATCAGATTGCTTGGAGAACTGACCGACAAAAAGAAGGACTACCATAAATGGAATTTCAGGCTAGCAAATTTCTTGCAGCTTCAAGCAACGCTTGAAACTTCAATGGGGAATCTAAAACAAGCCAGAGACAGCGCCAAAAAAAGCGTCGATATTCTCTACAGACTGTCCAAGATAGAGCCCTATAACGACGACTGGATGCAAAGCCTTGCTCGTGGCCGTTTGATCTTGGCGGATATTGCGCGCCTGCAATCAGACCACAACACCGAATACGAGCAACTTCAACTGGCGCTGAAAACCATATCGGAAATTGATGACGAGATCAGACTGACTGAGGCATGGAAAAGTATCGAAATAAATGCCAATTTCATGACAACACAGAGAAACAGACAATTATTTTATTTTAAAAATGATAACACTAAAATTTATGATATCCCTGCGCATTCGCTTGAATTCAACAGTGATGAAACTTGGATTCAATACGCCAAGATATTAATAGCCAATGGATATTTCCATTCGAAAGCAGGCCGGCGAGAAGTCGCAAATGACAGCTGGCGACAGGCCATCTTAGCCTTGGAAAAAGTGTCTGCGAAAACCCGTCCCGACTGGAATCATCACTGGATTGAAGCCAATATCTTACTCGGCATGCGCCATAATACCCTACATAGAATCTTATGGCTTCAAACTATTGGATATAGACACCCGGATTTCATCAAAATACAAGAATAAAAATATAAACATGCATGACACGAATGGCACTTACTTAAGCCTCGTCACTCCAGAAAAGACGGAGATCCAGTGTCTTTAGTTGGCCGTAAACGACTGAAATCACTCGGTTGGAACTTTCGCAGAACTCAGAAAATCCAGCTACAAGAGCTTAAGTAAGTGCCATTCATGTATGACACCATTTCCAATCCATATTGATGCCTTGTCTGAAAATATTACGTGGAGAATTCGGTGCAAAGATAAAACGCGTTGATCGCAGCAATTCAAGCGCTCTAATCATTGTCGGATGCGGTGATAACACAAAATTCTCCGCCTACAGCTTTGAGCTCGATCACCGAGAAATGGTACAAATCGGCGTACTTGTGAGAGTTAGAGATGGCGACAAAGTAGTTGACTACTTGCTATGCGACCCTCAAATCGGTAAGGGCCTCCAGCGGAGAAATTATACCTTGCCGACACGCTGATGCTCTGAAGACTGAACTATTCCGCCAGCGCCAACGGTCAGTGAAGATCGATCACTTTCGCAAACCTAGAGCGAAGAAAGCCCGTATTCATCGGAGTACCGACCCCCCAGATAATTTAGACCCACATTTCTATTATCTCTAACAACCGAAAATTCGATCTAGCGAGAACAGTCAAGCTTTTTTTCTTCACTACAACTATAAAAATACAATTTAATTTACTTAAAGTCTCACAACCTTAGATTCATAAGGCGCGGAAATTTAAAGATTCTTTCCATTTCAATAGAGAGGGCATAATCAAATGTTTTTATCTAACATACTTCCTGGCGCGGCCGCTCCATTTCTGCGCGCAGCATCTGTGCTTAACGTTTGGGAAAACGGGCATGATGGCTATAGCTATGAATTCAGCCGGCAAAGCATGCCGATCAAACCTGGCGAAATCGTTACTATTTCACTCAAAAAGACCACGCTTAATAATGGATTTAGCGCACAAATAATCAGCTATCTATGCACAGACAAATCGAAAGCGCCTGTTACGGACGTGGCACCTAGGCCGCCTAGCCAGTCAGGGCCTTGGCCGCCAAAGCACCCATATCCTGCTGGAACTAATCAAATAGAATTCACAGTAACGCTGGATGAGCACGAACTTATTTTTATTGGCGTCATAGTTCGTATAACTGACCCTAAGGGTATTGAGCAACCCTTTGATTTAATCTGCGACCCGCAAGTGGGTAACGGCCCCCCATGACATTGATTCTGTCGAAAGCAGAATCGACCGACTAGCAAAGGGTATGAGGCGGGGAATTGCACTTAACCGTGACGCCTGTGCCACTTGCACCTTCGCTTTTTTGCGTTTCGGATGAATCTGTCTGACTTATCACTGGCGCTATGAAATTCGCGAGTTCGTCCCACTTTCAAACAGCGCCGAGCTGAGATCGCTTTCGTGTAGCGAGGCATGGCCTGCAACTTCATCGTCTCTGCAAAGCATGTACTGGTGTGCACCGGTGCGCTTCAGGAACCTTCTAAGCACCCCCAGCCCAGGTCGCGCGGGGCATTTCTAGCTTCTTTATATATGTCAATAAAATCAATGAAATACAAACCATAAGCTTTTCGGAAGGTTTCCCGATCCACGTTCTGGCAGGTTTCCAGGCCTCGCAACCAACCCGGTTGCGAGGCCCACCGCCATCATCCGATGGCCCACCTGCCCTCAAAGGGAAACCAGATGAATGAGATCGCATCTACCGCTGTCATTGCTCTGAACGACGAAGCAGACACCGTCGAATCACCCACTCTTCCGTCCGGTACGCCGGCCTCCGAGCCGTCGCCGTCGGATCCGTCATCCGCAGCTCCACTCGCGCCGGTTCCAGCCTCGCTCCCAGCCGCGCCGCCACCTTCGGATCCACCGCCGTCGAATCCGGTCTACCGCGATCCGGACCCGCTCAACAAGGGGCGAGTGGTGCTTGATGCCCTGATGCTTCGCCGCCTTCGCAAATCCCTGATGTTGAGCCAGCAGGATCTGGCCAACGACTTCTGGCACCGCAACGTCCGCGTATCGCTTCCCACGATCAAGCGTGCGGAATTGGGGCGTGCAGTGCGTTTCCGTGTGGCGCGCGAATTTGCTCGCTATTTCGGAGTGCCGCTTGGACAGATCGTCCCCACGTGACCCAATGCACCGTGGAGCATCCGACAACAGAACCCGAACCGATGCCGACCGCCACCCACATAGCGCCTGCGTGCGGTCGGCATCATCCGGGACACTGGTGTCATGACGTTTATGTGTGCCATCAGGGACAACACCATGAAAACGAATTCCTTCCTACTCCGATCGCTCGGCACCATGATCTGCCTGGCGGCACTCATGACGGCCGGCTGTGCGCGGTTGAACTCGATCCATCGCGGCAAATCCGTACCGAGCGACCGAGGCCATATTCTCAGTATCGATGCAAAACAACGCGCGATCATTTCCGTTCCCGCTCATCTGGCGAGTGGGCAGACCGAAGCCGCACCGATTATGCGCTTCTGTTCCGAGCCGCCGCCGGATGTCTTCACAGCCATCGCGACGGGGTATGGGATCAAAGCGCTCTTCGGCAACGAAAAGACTCGTCAGGAGATCGGCGCGGAGATCCAACAGACGATCAGCGAAAACGCCGCCACTATCGGCAAGACGCAGACGGTGAACATCCTGCGCGAAATGATGTTCCGCAATTGCGAACGTTTTCTCAGTGGTGCAGCAAGTGCGGACGAATTCATCGTGCAGGCCGCGCGTGACCAGCGCGCGATTGTGCATGTGCTAGCGGTCGAGCAGCTGACAGGCGCCGCAAGGACCCAGTCGGCCGCACTGACAACACTAGCGAAGACCGCCGCTTCGGGTGTCAGCGGCGAATCGATTCAGTCACTTGCCAAGGCTCGGGGTGATGTACAGACCACGCAAGCAGCAGCCGACAAGGTGAAGTCTGAAGCGGCTGCATTGCCCCCGCTCGGCGCTTGTCAAACTGGAAAGGACGCATACAAGGATAGCGGTGCCAGCGACGACGAGATCAAAGCAAAGAACGCCGCCTGTCAGGCGTCTACCAAAGCCGACGCCGACGCCAAAACTGCCGCCGAGCACTACGCCACGGTCAAGAAAGCAGTCGAAAAGCAGGAAGCACTGTCGACCGAAGCCAGCGGAGATGCCAAAGCGATCGCCAGCAGTGCTGAAGCGGTCAGCCGACATGTCGCCGATGCCGTCGTCGAGATAGTTCGGATGAACAACAATTTCAGCGAGTTGGAGATGACCTGCGTCGTTTTCCTGCGGAATCTGAAAAGCCTCGCATCGAGTCCCGACACCTTGGCCATGCTTTCTGACGGAGAAGATAGTTTCAAAAGCACGTGCCTTAAACTTCTAAAAGCTGTCGGAGAACGTGACGAAACAAGAATTGACTACGAGCGGCTTATGATCGAGCAGGATACTGTGCTCATCCGAGACGCCATCGATGAACAAATTTCAAATGCGCTCCCTGAATCGAAAAATGTCTGGGAATATATATTCAGTGCATCCGGTGTCGACGCCAACGCGTTGTCAAAACTGGAAGCAAAAGCAGGCATTCGGATCAATAGTGCTGTCAAAAAAAGGATTCTTGCATCGAAAAACTTGAACGAATTCAACACCGCTTTCGCAGGCCTCCTGAAAAAGCATCGCACTGCACTCAGTGCAGCGGCATCACCGTAATCGCCAAATATTCCATATCCGTCAACCGACAAGGAACATCGCAATGTCGTTCGAAATACATATGGTAGTCGCCGACAACAGAGTTAACGCGTTGGCCAGAATCGCAGTAATTGCCGCAGGCCGCAGCCACTTGCTGCTGTCTTCTGGATTCCGGTCTCGGGTCACGTTCGAAGATCTCGACGATGCGCCTTCCGGCTACGACCGCGATAAACAGGAAAGACCGCTCTACTGCGCCGTCGCCCGGGTGGATGCCTGACAGCGCATCGCAAAGCATGTTACGGCAACGCTGACGTCAGAATGGCCGAACCGTTTCGCTGATTAACTCTAATGCCACTTACTTAAAGCACGCCATCCCGGTGAACGCGGGGATCCAGCGTCTTCATCAGCATGGAAAGAGATGAAGTCACTGGGTTCCCGCTTCGCGAGAACGACGACATTGGGGGTATGACGTTTGAATAGGTGTTATTCCTGACTGATCCCGTTTTTTCCCGTGGAATGACCTCGGTGTAGCAACCGCCTCGGGCCTGCGCGATACTCGGCAAATGAGCACGCAGACAATCCCAATCGACCTAACCCCCCAACCCCTGACCCACGCCACCGCCCTACCCGCGCGGTTCTACGCCGACCCCACGACGGTAGCGCTGGACCGCAACCTGATCTTCGACCGCAGCTGGCAGCTGGTCGCGCACCTCTGCCAGCTGCGCAATGCCGGTGATCACGCCATCGCCGATCTCGGCGGGTTGCCGGTGATCGCGGTGCGGGGGGCGGATGGGGTGATCCGGGTGATGCACAACGTGTGCCGACATCGAGCGGGGCCGTTGGCGCAGTGCGACGGGTTGGCGGCGAAGTCGCTGCGGTGCCGGTATCACGGGTGGACATATTCGCTCGATGGGCAATTGCGCACGGCGACGGAAATGGCCGATGTGGCGGATTTCGATGTGGGCGACATCCGGTTGCCGCAGCTTGCGGTGCGGGTGTGGCAGGGGCTGGTGTTCGCGGCGGTGGACGAGGCGCTGGCGCCGCCGTTCGAGGCTTTCGTGGCCGGGATCGATGCGCGGATCGGTGCGGAGCGCGATCTTGCATCGTTCACCCATCATCACCGCGTCGGGTACGACATCGCCTGCAACTGGAAGGTGTACGTCGACAATTATCTGGAGGGCTATCACGTGCCGCATGTGCATCCGGAACTCAACCGGATGCTCGATTACCGCAGCTACGTGACCGAAACCGCCGAGTGGTATTCGTTCCAGTTCAGCCCGCTCGAAAGTGGAGAAGGTTTGTACGGCAGCGGCGATGCGCTGTATTACTGGCTGTGGCCGAACACGACCTTGAACATCCTGCCCGGGCGGATGCAGACCAACCGTATCATTCCCAAGGGGGCGGATCGCTGCCGGGTGGAGTTTGATTTCTACTACGCGCCCGACGATTCCGACGCCGGCCGCGCTCGGCGCGATGCGGATCTGTCGTTCAGCGATGTGGTGCAGGACGAGGACATCGGCATCTGCGAGGACGTGCAGCGCGGTTTGTCGTCCGGTTCGTACGAGGCCGGTCGCTTGAATCCGCTGCGCGAGAATGCGGTGCATCATTTTCATGAGCTGCTGCGTCGCACGTATCGCGAAGCCGAATGATTTTGTGGGAGGGGCTTTAGCCCCGATTGAGCACCAAAAAAGATCGTCGGGGCTGGTTTTCAACAGCCGAACGGCTGGTCAATCCCTCCCACACACCACCAGGACCATCGCATGAATGCATCTCCGCGCGTCCTGGGCCTCTGGTCCGCAATCGCACTGGTCGCCGGCAACATGATCGGCAGCGGTGTGTTTCTGCTGCCCGCTTCGCTCGCGCCCTACGGTGCGATCAGTCTGATCGGCTGGGGCATCACTCTCGGCGGCGCGCTGCTGCTGGCGATGACATTCTCGCGATTGGCCGCGCGCGGCGCGCAGGCGGGCGGACCGTATGCGTATGCGCGCGAGGCCTTCGGCGACACGATCGGCTTCATCATCGCGTGGAGTTACTGGATTTCGATCTGGTGCGCCAATGCGGCGATCGCGGTGGCGTTCGCCGGCAGCCTGGGCAGTCTGTTTCCGGCGGTGGTGGCCTCGCCCGTGCGCGGGGCGGCGGTCGCATTGGCGGCGCTGTGGCTGTGCGCGGCGATCAATCTGATCGGCGTGCGCGAAGCCGGGCGGCTGCAGATCATCACGACCGTGCTGAAACTGCTGCCGCTGCTGCTGTTCGGCGGGATCGCGATCTGGCTGATCGAACCGCAATATCTGCAGCCCGCCAACGGCATGCTTTCGAACGGCACGCTTTCGAACAGCATGCTCGCGAGCGACGCACCGCTGTCGATGGCGTCCACCATCCACGCGACCGTCGCGCTGACGCTATGGGCGTTCCTCGGCTTGGAGGCCGCAACGATTCCCGCCGGCGCGATCCAGGGCGCCGAGCGCACGATTCCGCGCGCCACGCTGATCGGCACGCTGCTGGCCGGCATCGCGACGATCCTCGCCTGCACGGCGGTGCTCGGTGTGCTCGCACCGGAGATCGCGACAACGTCCACCGCACCGATGGCCGATGCCGCGAAAGCGCTGTGGGGGCCGGCGGCTGGCATCGGCATTGCGGTGGTCGCGGCGATCTCCTGCATCGGCGCGCTCAACGGCTGGGTGCTGCTGTCGGCGCAACTGCCGATGGCCGCCGCGCATGACGGCCTGTTCCCGCAGACGTTCGCCAAACTCGATGCCCAAGGTACGCCGCGCATGGGCATCGTGGTCAGCACCCTGCTCGCGAGCCTGCTGGTGGTCGCCAATTACACCGACTCGCTGGTGAAGGTTTTCACGTTCTCGATCCTGCTCTCCACCGCCGCGACGCTGTTGCCCTACGTGTTCAGCAGCGCGGCGTGGCTGAAGCTCGGCAAGCGCGGTCGTATTGTCGCGGCGTTGGCGCTGCTGTACAGCGTCTATGCGCTGATCGGCACCGGCACCGATGCGCTGGTCTGGGGCGCGGTGCTGGTGATCGCTGGCTTGCCGCTGCATCTGTGGTGGAAACGTGGAAGTGAAAATCACAGCGGCTGAGCGATTGCCGGCCGATCTTACCCTCACGATTCAGACACCGGTTCTTTTCGCCTCCATGCACGCCTTGAGCGCCTGTTTCATTCGCGTGCGCTGTCTCTTCAGGTCTGCGATATGCAGCTTGGTGACCGGCCGCTGGCTGGAAGGCAATTCCGGCAATAGATCTGTCAGTTCGCGAATTTCGGTGTCGAGTTGTTCGATGAAGTCACGAATAGGTTGGCAGGAATCTTGAGGCATGTCGGATCTCCTTGAACCGTAACCTGTCGAATGTACGGATTCGAACCGCTCCGTACCCTTCCCCCTGCTCAGGACAACGAAGCCGGGCCGCAAAGCAGGCCAACCGCGGCCGATGAGCCGCGCATCCGAAATGCGCTCGGATCACAGCGCCGGTGGCGCTGCAGCCACTGGCTCGGACTCCGGCGGCAGACGCGTCCGCGAGACTTCCCACCACCAGAACAGGAAGCCGATCAGCGTGAACGACGCCGCGCCCAGCGCAAGCCACATCGGATGATGGCTGAGCATCGGCGAGAACAGACCGGCGACGGCCGACTGCAGGATCAGACTGGTGAACGCCTGCAGCGAGGACGCCGCGCCGCGCTGGCGCGGATACATGTCGAGGATGGCGAGGGTGAGGATCGGGAACACCAGCGAGATGCCCATCGAATTGATCACCATCGGCAGCACTGCCCATGGGGCCGATGGCTGGGGTACCAGCAGGTTGTAGCCGATGTTCAACACCGCCGCGAAGCCGCACAGCGCAAAACCTGTCCCGGCCAGACGCGTGCCGCTGACTCGCCCCGCCGCACGCCCGGACAGGAACGAACCGAACACCATGCCGGCGATGGTCGGCACGAAGAACCAGCCGAACTGGTCCTGCCGCAGGTGCAGGTGATCCAGCACGAAGGCCGGTGCCGACGAGATGTACAGGAACAGCGCCGCGAAATTGAAACCGCCGGCTGCGGCGAAACGCTGGAAGCGGCGATTGAGGAAGATGTAACCGTGATTGCGCAGCAGCTGTCTCGGCGATGGCCGGATGCGTGCTTCAGGTGGATGCGTTTCCGGCAGTGCCAACCAGGTCGCGAGCAGCAGGACGACCGAGAACAGCACCAGGAACCAGAAGATCGCCGGCCAGCGTTCCCAGCCGAGGATCCAGCCGCCGATGATCGGCGCCAGCGCGGGGGCGATGCCGAAGATCATCGACACCTGGCTCATCAGCTTCTGCGCGTATTGGCCCTGGAACACGTCGCGGATCGCGGCGCGACCAACGATCAGGCCGACGCCTGCTGACATGCCCTGCAGCGCGCGGAAGGCCAGCAGCATCGGCAGGCTGGTCGACAGCGCGCAGCCGATCGAGGCCAGCGTGAAGATCGTCAATCCACCGAGGATCACCCGCTTGCGCCCGATGGCATCCGACAGCGGCCCATGCACCAGACTCATCAGCGCATACGCGAACAGATAGGCGCTGATCGTCTGCTGCAGCGCGACCTTGTCGGCCGCGAACTGTTCGCCGATCTGCGGAAAGGCCGGGAACATGGTGTCGATCGAGAACGGACCGATCATGGCCAGGCCACCCAGGATCAGGGCCAGACGGGCGCGGGACGGCGTGGCGGACTGGGCAGGCATCGCATCGGCGGCAGGCGGAACAGCTCCGCATGTTACGCGGCCCGGCGATGCGCATGCCGGAACCCAGTGTCCTGTCCGGCGGGTGTCGTGGCGGAGGCGCGGACGTGCCGGGTATACTCCGCCGGCACGGTGGGAGAAGCGGCCCCGGACATCCGGGTCGCTGCCGAAGGCGCAATTCGCCCGGAATCGCTCAGGCCTGATACCGCCGCGTGTACACACTCTGGAGAGATCGGCCGCCCATCGCAGACATGCCGGGCAGCGTCGGCGCCGAAGGGGCAAAACGCAGGGTTCCTCGTCCCCTCGCGTTCAAACTCTCAGGCAGAAGGACAGATGGGCGGACTTCCCGCGGCTTCGGCCGCGCCAGACGATGCCCGCCCATGTCCTCGACTTCGACTTTCCGCGCCACGTTGCACGCGTCCACGCTGCGCGAGCTTGAACATCATTCCGCTTTCCTCGAACGCCACATCGGTCCCAACGACGCCGAGATCGCGCACATGCTGCGCGCCATCGGCCACGACTCGCTGGACGGGATGACCGATGCGATCGTGCCCGCCAGCATCAAATCGTCCGCGCCGCTGGCGCTGCCCGATGCGATGACCGAAGTCGAAGCACTGGCGAAGATCCGCGCCATCGCCGATCGCAACCAGCTGTTCCGCAACTTCATCGGCCAGGGCTATTACGGCACCCACACGCCGAACGTCATCCTGCGCAATATCCTCGAAAACCCCGCGTGGTACACGGCCTACACGCCGTACCAGGCGGAAATTTCGCAGGGCCGCATGGAAGCGCTGATCAATTTCCAGACGATGTGCGCCGACCTCACCGGCATGGAAATCGCCAACGCGTCGCTGCTGGACGAAAGCACCGCCGCCGCTGAAGCGATGACCCTGGCGAAGCGTTCCACGAAGTCGAAATCGAACCTGTTTTTCGTGTCCAGCGGCGTGCATCCGCAGACCCTCGAAGTGTTGCGCACGCGCGCCGAGCCGCTGGGCATCGAACTGACGATCGGCAACGATGCCGACGCCATGACCACCGACTGCTTCGGCGTGCTGCTGCAGTATCCCGACACCTTCGGCCGCATCAACGACTACAAGGCGCTTGCCGATGCCGTCCACGCGCGCGGCGGCCTGGTCGCGGTCGCCACCGACCTGCTCGCGCTCACCCTGATCGCCGCACCCGGCGAATGGGGCGCGGATATCGTCGTCGGCAATTCGCAGCGTTTCGGCGTGCCGTTCGGTTTCGGCGGCCCGCACGCGGCATTCATGGCCTGCCGCGATGCCTACAAGCGCAGCATGCCGGGCCGTCTGATCGGCGTGTCCATCGATGCCGAAGGCAATCCCGCGTATCGCCTCACCCTGCAGACGCGCGAGCAGCACATCCGCCGCGAGAAGGCCACGTCCAACATCTGCACTGCGCAGGTGCTGCTGGCGGTGATGGCCAGCATGTACGCCGTCTACCACGGCGCCGAAGGCCTGACCCGCATCGCGCGCCGCACCCATCGTCTGGCTGCGATCCTCGCCGCCGCGCTGCGCAAGGAAGGCGTGCATGTGGGCGATGGTTTCTTCGACACCCTGCACATCACCAGCGTGGATGCCGAAGCGGTGCATGCGCGCGCACGCGCCGAAGACATCAATCTGCGCCGCATCGATGCGCGCAGCCTCGGCATCAGCCTCGACGAAACCACCACGCGCGACGATGTGATCGCCCTCGCCGCGCTGTTCGGCGCCGATGCCGGCGACATCGACGGCCTCGACATCGACACCCACGACGCCCTGCCCGAAGCGCTGCTGCGCAGCTCGGACTTCCTGACCCATCCGGTGTTCAACACCCATCACAGCGAACACGAACTGCTGCGCTACATGCGCGCGCTGTCGGACAAGGATCTGGCGATGGACCGGACCATGATCCCGCTGGGCAGCTGCACGATGAAGCTCAACGCCACCGCCGAAATGATCCCGGTGACGTGGCCGCAGTTCGGCAATCTGCATCCGCTGGCGCCGGCCGCACAGGCCGCCGGCTACACGCAGTTGATCGACGAACTCGAAGCGATGCTGGTCGAATGCACCGGCTACGACGCGGTGAGCCTGCAGCCGAACTCCGGCGCGCAGGGCGAATATGCGGGCCTGCTCGCGATCCGCGCGTATCACCATTCGCGCAATGAAGCGCATCGCGATATCTGCCTGATCCCGGAATCCGCGCACGGCACCAATCCGGCCTCCGCGCAGATGTGCGGGATGACCGTCGTTGTGACCAAATGCGACGGCAACGGCAACGTGGATGTCGACGATATCCGCCGCAACGCCGAGAAATATTCCGATCGCCTCGCCGCGCTGATGATCACCTACCCGTCCACGCACGGCGTGTTCGAGGAAGAGATCGTCGCGATCTGCGATGTCGTCCATCGGCACGGCGGCCAGGTCTACACCGACGGCGCCAACATGAATGCGCTGGTCGGCGTGGCCAAGCCCGGCAAGTGGGGCTCGGACGTCTCGCACCTCAATCTGCACAAAACGTTCTGCATCCCCCACGGCGGCGGCGGTCCCGGCGTCGGTCCATGCGCGGTCAAGGCGCATCTCGCCCCTTTCCTCCCGAAAACGCTCGACGGTGACGGCACGGTCGGCATGGTCTCCGGCGCGTCGTTCGGTTCCGCATCGATCCTGCCGATCAGTTGGATGTACATCGCGATGATGGGCCGCGTCGGCCTGCGCCGCGCCACCCAGGTCGCGCTGCTCAACGCCAACTACATCGCCAAGCGCCTCGCGCCGCATTACGCCACGCTGTACACCGGCCGCAACGGGCTGGTCGCGCACGAGTGCATTCTCGATCTGCGTCCGCTCAAGGACAGCACCGGCATCAGCGCCGAAGATGTGGCCAAGCGGCTGATTGATTTCGGGTTCCACGCGCCGACCCTCAGTTTCCCGGTCGCCGGCACGCTGATGGTGGAACCGACCGAAAGCGAATCGCAGCACGAACTCGATCGCTTCATCGACGCGATGATCCAGATCCGCGACGAGATCCGCGCGGTCGAAGATGGTCGCCTGGATCGCGAAGACAATCCGCTGAAGCATGCGCCGCATACCGCCAACGTCATCGGCGCCAGCGAATGGACGCATGCGTATCCGCGCGAACTCGCCGCGTTCCCGCTCGCCAGCCTGCGCCAGCAGAAATACTGGCCGCCGGTGGCGCGCGTCGACAACGTCTACGGCGACAAGAACGTCATGTGCGCCTGCATCCCGGTGGATGCGTACAGGGAAGACGCCGAGGCCTGAGCCTTTGCCGGCGTGACCGGCCGCTCGGGGGAGCCGGATTTCCCTGCGCGGCCGGAAACGACTAGATTACGTGACAGTGATCTTACATACCGGTCCGGGGGACGGATCGGGTGCGGCCGGCGACTGCCGGCGAAGATCGCCAGCTCATTCCAGACTCCCGGGGAGGGACCAGCATGACCGCACGCGTGAAGCCAAGCGCCAATCGTCTTTGTATCGCCCTGTTGGCAGCCATGGCGCTGCCGGTCGCCGCACAGGATGCTCCGCCGGCCAGCGAGACCGGCGGCGTCGAGACCCTGGACCGGATTTCGGTCACCGGCACGCGCATCAAACGCGCCCAGGCCGAAGAAGCCTTGCCGATCACCTCCTTCACCAAGGACCAGATCGACCAGCTCGGCATCACCTCGGCAGAACAGCTGCTGATGACGCTCAATATCTCCGGCAACAGTTCCGACAACCTCGCCAGCAACGCCGGCATCGTCAACGAAGAACAGCGCGGCAACAACGGCGTCTCCGGCGCCAACCTGCGCGGCCAGGGCGCGGACGCCACGCTGGTGCTGCTCAACGGCAGGCGCGTGGCGACCCATGGTCTGAAGGGACGCGCGGTCGATCTGAACTCGATTCCGTTCGCCGCCATCGACCGCGTCGAGGTGCTGCGCGACGGCGCCTCCGCGATCTATGGCACCGACGCCATCGGCGGCGTGATCAACTTCATCACCAAGCGCGATTACCGTGGCGCGCAGGCCTCCGCATTTCTGGACGTCACCGAAGCGGGCGGCGGCAACACCTACGTCAGCAGTCTGCTGTTCGGCGCGGGCGATCTGGACAGCGACGGCTGGAACGCGTTCGGCACCATCAACCTCAAGCGCAACACCATCCTGCGCGGCAGCGATCGCGACTTCTCCAACGGTTTCCAGGCGGATCGCGGCCTGTCGCCGGACACCCGCGGCACGCCGTTCGCCACCGTCTTCAGCCTGGGCAGCACCGGCGTGGGCGCGACCAGCCTGCTGCGCAACGGCGTGCTGGATCCGGCCGGCGGCACCACCCGCATGACCGCCGTCAACATCTTCAATCTTCCGGGGGCGGCGGGCTGCGAAGCCGCCGGCCCGGACATGGGGCCCTACGGCTACCGGCTGTGGAATTCGCCGGCATCGCGCTATGCGTGCGCCTGGGATTATCCGGGCGCCGCCGTCATCCAGCAGCCGCAGGACAGCGTGGACTTCATCGGCCGCGCGACCTACCGCATCGGCACCGCGCACGAGGCCTACGTCGAGCTGACCGCATCCAAGGTCGACGTGGCCAAGACCTTCGAACCGAATCAGATCTCGTCCAGCACCTCCACCGCCCTCACCTCGCTGGGGCCGACCACCTGGTATCCGCTCAATCCGCTGACCCAGACCACCTACGACGCGGTGTACAACGAGTTGGCCGCCTATTTCGGCGCCGGACAGCTCAACTACGGCGCGCCCATCGCCTACCGCTGGCGCTGCATGGCCTGCGGCCCGCGCCAGATCGAAACCACCACCACGTCCTACCGGTTCGTCGCCGGCATCGGCGGCGTGATCAACGGCGGCCTGATCGACGATTGGAGCTACGACGTCGGCCTGATCCGCGCCAGCAGCAAGTCGGAATCCACGCTCGGCACCGGTTTCCATTACACCGATTCGCTCAGGCAGATCTTGGGCAGCGGCGTGATCAATCCGTTCCTCGCGCCGGGGCAGAGCCAGTCGGCGGCCGCCATGGCCGCGTTGGCGGGCGCGTCCGCGCAAGGCGTGACGCTGTACGGCGGCGAATCGGTGATGACTTCGCTGGATGCCTCCATCACCGGCGATCTGGGTTTCTTCGCGCTGCCCGGCGGCAATATCGCAATGGCTGCGGGTATCGATTTGCGTCGTGAGGAGTTCCATTTCGACGGCGACCAGCGCACCAACCGGCGCGCCGTGTTCAACGCGCCCTTCGACGACGCCAATGCACTGGGCAACGTCAGCCGCGACATCAAGGCCGCCTACGTGGAATTCCAGCTGCCGGTCTTCAGCAACTTCGACATCAACCTGGCCGGCCGCTACGACCGCTACAGCGGCTTCGGCGGCACCACCAACCCGAAGGTGTCGTTCAAGTACCGGCCGTTCGAGACGCTGCTGTTCCGGGGCGCGTACAGCACCGGCTTCAAGGTGCCCAGCTTCAATCAGCTGTTCAACGGCGTCAGCGAAATCCAGTACACCGGCCAGGATCTGGCCGACCCGGCGACCTGCCCCGACGGCATCGCCAGACCGAACGTGGTCGGCTGCGAAACCATCCGTCCGGTCGAAATCTTCGGCGGCAAGACCGATCTGACGCCCGAGGAATCCACCCAGAAAAGCATCGGCTTCGTGTACTCGCCGATGAACCAGCTGAACTTCGCGGTGGACTGGTGGGAAATCGAACGCGAGAACACCATCCGATCGGCGCCGCGCGACATCCTCATCCGCTACTACGACCTGTTCCAGGACAACTGGATCCGCGACGACAGCGGCGAAGTGGTGGCGATCGACCGCCGTTACATCAACTCCGGCGGCAGTCTGATGCGCGGCGTGGAGCTGGACGCCAATCTCACCGGCGAACTGGCCGGCGGCCAATGGCGGGTGAACCTCAACGGCAGCTACATCGACCAGTTCCAGACCAAGGCACTGGAGTCGCTGCCCTATTCGGCGGATCTGGTCGACCGCTACGTGCGTTACTTCAACCTGCCGATCCGCTGGAAGCACACGCTCAACTTCGGCTACACCCGCGGCAACTGGTCGCACAGCCTCAGCCAGATCCATCGCGATGGCTATCAGGACGAACCGCCGGCCAGCGTCGCCAACGGCAGCTTCATCCCCGCCAACTGGAAGCCGCGCGTCGACGGCTACACCACGTACAACTACAGCGTGACCTGGACCGGCATCAAGGATCTCAAGCTCGGTTTCGGCATCAAGAACCTGCTCGATCAGGACCCGCCGTTCACCGCGCACATGAACGACTTCGCCGCAGGTGCCGGCTGGGAACCGCGCATCGCCGATCCGCGCGGACGCGCCTACACGCTGCTGGTCGAATACAAGTTCTGGTAACGGCCCGACATCGCAACCACGCATCGAGCAAGACCGCAGGCCCCGCATACCGGGGCCTGTTTTTTTGAGGGCCTTCGTTGATTCGTGCGGGTGATGCGGGATCGTTCCGACACGAAACATCCTCAGACACGAAAAAAGGTCTGCCGCATCCGCAGCAGACATTCATTCTGATCGATTGTTGTCGGCGCTTTCGCAACCAGTGCGGTGGCCGTCGTCGCAGATCATCGGCCGTACCGCATCCGGCGACCGGCCTTTGCTGCGGGGGCAGAAGACACGGCGGAAAATTCCGCCGTGTCCATGGTCACGCTAATCCGCCGGATGCGGCGGCTTTCACTTTTCCTTCACCGGGTCGCTCGGCACGGCGATCAGGCCGGAACATTTCTTGCACTGGAAATACACACCGCCCGCGATCGTGCCGTTGGTGGTGTTGGTGAGCGCGTAAGGGCCGGTGATCTGCGCCCAAGCCGACGGACCGTAAAGCGCCTTGCAGCGCTCGTCGGTGGCATGGAAGGCCACGTAGTAATGCTGGTTGGCGACGTTGCCGGGCGCGGGAACAAAGTGCGTGGCCCACCAGTTGGCGAGATAGGTGGGGCTGAGGTACTGGCCGGGTCCGACATTCACCACCGAGCCGGGATAGCACGGCGGCACGGCCTGGGCAGCCGACACCACGCCGAACGCAAGCAACAACGACAGCAGGATACGTTTCATCGAGACACTCCTTTGATTGACAGGTTGTAGCTGGGAAAATCTGCCGGCATCCGATTCGATCTCCACGAGTACGGATGCCGCGCAGTCGATGGCCGGCCCACAGGCGCAGCGTTCATCCGGGACGGACGAAGCGGACGATCGGTGTTGTGGCCAGCCGATGGCGAGGGCACCGCAGGCGGCGCCCGTGACAGCGGCTTACTTGTCGTCGACCGGCACCGGATCGACCGGCGGGAGCTCATTGCCCGGGATGCACTTGCCGCAGCGGAAGCTGGCGCCCTGGGAAATGTTGTAAGGGCTGGGACCCGGGGCCCATTGGGTGACGATGAAATCGCTGCCGTACCGGGCCTTGCAGTACTCGTGGGCTGCGTGGAAGGCCACATACCAGTGCGGGCTGGCGTTGTTGGCCGGAGGCGGGTTGTTGTTCCACCAGATCTGCAATTGCGTCGGGGTGAGCTGATTGAAGCCGGTTTGGAGGATCGTGCCCCTGTAGCAATAGGGCACGGCATGCGCGGTCGACACCATGCCGAACACCATGCACAGGGAAATGAGAAGTCGTTTCATCGTCGGGTTGCTCCTTGATCATTCTGTTGGATTGCTGCGCGTCCGGGGTGGCGAACGCAGGTCCGAGTCTAGGCGGCCCGAGCACCGGAAGCAGGCCGTATCCCTTTGATTTCAGAAGAAAATAACGAAAACAACCCGGAATCGTCCCGGGAATGTCAGGCATTCGCCCGCTGCGGAGCCGTGCGCAATGGTCGAAACCGCATCGCCTGCCGCGTCGCATACACGCTTTGCGCGGATGCAGGGGTCGGACCGCACTCGCGCGCGCCGTCAGCCCCTTCGCCAGACCAGCATGCGATTGTTCGCCGGCATCGCATGGTCGGCGACCGGGCGCAGCCCGATGCCTTCGGCCAGCGCGTGCACCGCCTCGACATCGCGGATGCCCGAACGCGGATCGCGCGCCTTCAGCCACCCGTCGAACTCGCGGTTGCTGTCGCTGGTGAAATCGCCGCCCTCGTTGAACGGCCCGTAGACCGCCAGCACCGCATCGTCGGCCAGCACCGTCGCCAACCCGGCGAACAGCGCCTGCACTTCCGGCCAGCCCATGATGTGCAGGGTGTTCGCGCTGAATACCCCGTCGTACCGCGACGACAGCGGCGGCGCCAACCCCGGCTGCGGCACCAGCACCGCCTGCAGCGCGAACGGCGGCGGCGTATTCGCCAGCCCCGCCTCGTCCAGCCACAGACGGATCCCGGCCAGCCCGTCTTCGTGATCCGAACACTGCCAGCGCAGCCACGGCATCGCCGCCGCGAAGTGCACCGCATGCTGCCCGGTCCCGCTGCCGATCTCCAACACCGTGCGCCGATCGGCGAAGTGCTCACGCAGCACCGCAAGAATCGGCTGCTGGTTGCGGTCGCAGCTGGGCGAATGCGGCTTGGCGGTCATCATCTCTCCAGAGCCAGCAGGACGCGGCCACGCAGAGCATAACGTCGGCGCCAAGCCTTCCAACACCAACGCCCAAGCTTTCTGCGCCTGCGCCGCAGCTCCCGAGCAGCGTCGATGGTGAAATTTTCACCACCGCTGAGGTCCTGAACATCAGCCATGAAGCTGTAGGACACCAAGATCGGGGTTTTCTACGCCAGCACCGGCACCACCGAACTCCACCGTTGGTGAAATGTTGATCAACGTCGAAGCACTAAAGCTCGCGTGTGAAGCTGTTGAACATCAACGCCGAAGCTTTCCGGCTCAGCAACGCAGTTCCAGACCCCACCGCCCAATCGGCGACATCTTGCCGCATCTGAATTGGAGACGGTAATGCGGTGTCGCGCGCAGAGCGTCCCCATCGGTCTGTTCGCGGGTGTGTCGGGCTGGCGGAGAAAAGCTCGGGGCTGAATCCTACGAGAGCGGGTGCATCGCGGCTTGCGCCGCTCTACACAAGCACATCGGCGGGGCGATGCGCGCTTACATCGTGTGCGTGGTCTTGTCCGAGGTCATGATGCCGGCGAGCAGGACTTCGATCTTGTTCTTGACCGCTTCGCCTTCGGGGGTTTCGGCGAATTGCACGCCGATGCCGGCGGCGCGGTTGCCCTGCGCGCCTGCGGGGGTGACCCAGATGACTTTGCCGGCGACCGGCAGGCGCTCGGTGGATTCGGGCAGGGTCATCAGCAGGAAGACTTCGTCGCCGATGAAATAGCGCTTGGCGGTGGGGACGAAAACGCCGCCGTTCTTCACGAAGGGCATGTACGCCTGGAACAGCGCATGTTTGTCCTTCACTGCGAGGGAGAGGATGCCCTGACGGGCACCGCTTGCCGCTTTGACGTTCATCGTCGTGCTCCAGAAGACTGCTGTGACGCGCTACCCGCCGCTTTGCCCGGGCCCCGCCACTGTGCGAGCAGTTCGGCGAGGGCGAGGTCGGCGCGGACCGTGGTCCGCAGCAGATCGCGGGTGCGGTTGGCGGCGTCGAACCAGGTTGCGAGGGTGCGGATTCTGATCGGATCGGTCAAGCGTCCGGCTTCGGCAAGGGCCAGATCGGCGGCGTGGCGCAGGCGCTGGTCGAGGTCGGCGGCGTCGGCCCAGCGTTTGGCGGTGTCGAGCGGCGATTTGTCGCCGCGACCGATGGCCTGCAGGTCGGCGGCGATCTCGCGACGCAGATCGAGGCCGCCGTCGCGCAGCCAGCGATCGGCCAGGCCGGGATGACCGCGCGCGGCGGTCAGCGCTTCGCGGGCGATGGCGTCGGCATGGCCTTGGGCCAACAGCCACGCCAGGGCTTCGTCCAGCGGTGGCAGCCGCATCTCCAGGCGCTGGCAGCGGCTGCGGATGGTGGCGGGCAGGCGCATGGGGTTGGCGCTGATCAGCCACAGATAGCGGCCGGGCTGCGGTTCTTCGAGCGTTTTCAACAGCGCGTTGCAGGCGGCGTGGTTGATGGCGTCGGCGGGATCGAGGATCACGATCTGCGCGCCGCCGTACTGCGGGGTGAGCGAGAGTTTTTCGGAAATCAGCCGGATCTGTTCGATCACCAGTTCGGTGCGCAGGCGCGGCGGACGCGCCTTGTCGTTCCACTCGTAGCCGACAAAGGTGAGGTCCGGATGACCGGAATGGCCGAACGGATGCGCCAGCATGCCGTCGGGGCGCTGTTCGGCGGGGTCGCGCTGGTAGCGGTTCTCGAACAGCTGACAGCTGCGGCAATGGCCGCAGGGCTCGCCTGCGCTGTCGCGTGCGGTGCAGAGCATACGCTGGGCCAGCCGTTCCGCCAGCAGCCGCTTGCCGAGCTGCGCAGGGCCGCACAGCAGCAGGCCATGGCCGAGACGACCGCTGTCGAGCGCGGCGGTGGTCTGGGCATACATGCGTTGTTGCCAGGGTGCGAACGCGGGCAGTTGCAGACTCATGCGCGTGCGCTCATCCGGATGCCTTGGTGCGCGCGATGAACATGCGCAGGATCGCGACCGCGTCGGCCGCGACTTCGGCGGCGGACTGGGTCGCGTCGATCACACGCATGCGTTCGGGTTCGGCGCGCGCGCGGGCGAGGAACGCGCTGCGCACTTTTTCGAAGAAATCGTCGCGCTCGCGTTCGATGCGATCCGGGTAGAGATCGCGACCACGGGTGCGTTCGCGGCCCTGGGCCACACCCAGATCGAGCAGCAGCGTCAGCCCGGGCTGGATGCCGACCACGTGATGTTCCAGTTCGGCGATGAATGCGGAATCGATCCCGCGTCCCCCGCCCTGATAGGCGTAGCTGGAGTCGGTGAAGCGGTCGCTGATCACCCATGCGCCGCGCGCGAGCGCAGGCAGGATGGTTTCGCGCACATGCTGCGCGCGCGCGGCGAACATCAGCAGCAGTTCGGTTTCGGCGGCGGGCGGTTCGTGCTGCACGCCGTCGACGGGCACGTTCAGCAGCAGGTTGCGGATCTGTTCGGCCATCGGCGTGCCGCCGGGCTCGCGGGTGGACACCACCTCATGCCCGGCCTGCAGCAGCGCATCGCGCAGCGCGTTGAGCACGGTGGTCTTGCCCGCGCCCTCGCCGCCTTCCAGCGAGACGAAATGCGGATGGCGTTCGAGGCCGTTGTCGCCGAGCGCGGTCATTGCGTGGGCGCCTGCTGCTCAACGGCCGGCTTTTCAACGGCCTGCTGTCCAGCAGCGCGCTGTTCGTCCGCACGCTGTGTGCGGTAACGCTTGAGATACTCGGCGACGGCGGTCTTGTGTTCGCCGTAGGTTTTGGTGAATACATGCCGGCCGCTGCCGTCGCCGATGGCGACGAAGAAAATGGCATCGCCCGGCGCCGGATGCGCGGTGGCCTGCAGCGCGGCGCGACCGGGCATGGAGATCGGCGTCGGCGGCAGGCCATCGCGGGTGTAGGTGTTGTACGGCGTGTCGGTGTCGAGATCGCGACGGCGGATGTTGCCGCTGTAGGCGCTGCCCATGCCGTAGATCACGGTGGGATCGGTTTCCAGACGCATCGGCGTGTTCAGGCGACGCACGAACACGCCGGCGATCTGCGGACGTTCCTCCGGTGCGCCGGTTTCCTTCTCGACGATCGATGCCAGGGTCAGCAGTTCGTACGGCGTCTGCAGCGGCAGGTCCTTGTCGCGTCCGGCCCAGGCTTCGGCCAGCGTCTTTTCCATCGCGGTGGCGGCGCGCTTGAGCACGTCCAGATCGCTGTCTTCGCGGGTGTAGAGATAGGTTTCGGGCAGGAAGCGGCCTTCCGGATGCTGCGCGCCCAGACCCAGCGCGCGCATCAGCGCGGCATCGTCCAACTGCGCGCCTTCCTGCTTCAGCGGCGTCGCTTTGGCCAGCGCCGCGCGCAGGTCGCGGATGTTCCAGCCTTCGACGATGGTGAATCTGTAGCTGACGACTTTGCCGTCGCGCATGTGCGCGAGCAGTTCGCGCGGGCTCATGCCCGGCTGAAGCGCGTATTCGCCGATCTGGATCCTGCCCGCGGTGCCCATCTGCTTGGCCAGCGCGCGCCATTCGAAATCGCGGGTCTCGATACCCAGTGCGCGCAGCTTGCGCAGCACCTTGGGCAGCGAATCGCCGGACGCGACGATCAGGGTCTCGCCGTCGTCGATGCCGGTCATCGGCGCGTCGGCGAAGCCGAGATAGCGCTGGTAGGCCAGAAAACCGAACGCACCCACCGCGACTGCGATCAGCGCCAGGAACAGCAGCGCGAGCACGCCGAGGCGGGATTTTTTCTTGCGGGCTGCACTCACGGAGCGTCCTCGTTCGATGCGTTGTGGAAAGCCGGATAAGCGAAGGCGGGATGCGCGGCGGCCAGACGGCGACGGGCGTCGCCGACCGCAGGATGCGGCGCCCAGACGCGGTCGCCGAGGCGCGCTACCGGCAGGATACCGCGCACCGCGTTGGACAGGACCACCGCGTCGGCGGTTTCCACCTCTTCCGCAGTCAGTCGACGCTCGCCAGCGGCGAACGCGCGCAGCGCCCAACTGCGACAGACGCCTGCGATACCGCAGTGATCCAGCGGCGGCGTCCACCAGTGGCCCTCGCGCAGCACGAACAGATTGGCGGCGGTGGCAGCGACGACATCGCCTTCGGTGTCGCGCATCAGGCCTTCGTCGATGCCCGTATCGCTCCATTCGGCGCGGGCCAGGATCTGTTCGAGGCGGTTGCAGTGTTTGATCCCCGCCAGCAGCGGCTGCCGCGACAGCCGGGTATCGCACCACCGCAGCACCAGACCGCCGGGACGCAGCGGCGGCGGCAGCGATGAGGCGATCAGCATCCACACCGGCGGCGCCTGCAGCATCGGCGTGTAGCCGCGTCCGCCACTGCCGCGGGTGACGATGAGCTTGATCACCGCGTCGCGATGCAGCGACAGCCAGTCGTGCAGTTCGCTGTCGAGGCACTCGGGCGACGGCAGCACGATCCGCAGCCGCGCCGCACCCAGCGCGAGCCGCGCGCGATGCCCCGGCCACCATGGAATGGATCCGCCGATCGCGCGCATGGTCTCGAAAATGCCGTCGCCGTAGGCAACGCCCCGGCCTTCGGCCAGTACCGCATCGGTCCGGTCTTCGATGCGCGCTTCGCCGACGAACAGACGCGCGCTCACGCTTCGGTTCCCATTGCCTTGAGCAAACCACGTGCCTTGGCGCGGGTTTCGTCGAGTTCGCGCTGCGGATCGGAGTCGGCGACGATGCCGGCGCCGGTGCGGAAGCGCAGCGAGCTTCCGCCGGTCGCATCGCGCTCCACTTCGGCGCTGCGGATCAGGATGTTCAGATCCAGATCGCCGTCGCGATTGAGCCAACCGAACGCACCGGTGTAGGCGCCACGCCCGGTGCCTTCCAGCTCGGCGATGATCTGCATGCAGCGCACTTTCGGGCAGCCGGTGATCGTGCCGCCGGGAAACACCGCGCGGATCGTCGCGCCGGGCGAGGCATCGTCGCGCAGTCGCCCGCGCACGTTGCTGACGATGTGATGCACGTGCGAATAGCTTTCGACCGTCATCAATTCGTCGACTTCGACGCTGCCCGGCACGCAGACGCGACCGAGGTCGTTGCGTTCGAGATCGATCAGCATCACGTGCTCGGCGCGCTCTTTCGGATGACCGACGAGTTCGCGGATGCGTGCTGCGTCGTCGTCGCCCTCGAAACGTGGACGGGTGCCGGCGATCGGTCGGGTTTCGACCACATCGCCGCGCACCGACACCAGACGTTCCGGCGAAGAACTCACCACCGCCCACGGCGCATCGGCGGTACCGCCCGCGAACAGTCCCGCGAACGGCGCCGGACTGGCGGTGCGCAGACGCGCGTACAGCGCTGCGGGATCGAGCGGCTGCGCGAAGCGCGCGCGCCACGCACGCGACAGATTGACCTGGAACACATCGCCCGCAGCGAGGTAATCGAGAATCCGCGACACGCCGGTGGTGAATGCACCGGGCGCATCGTCCTGCAGCGACGATGGCGCTTGCCATGCGGGCAGCGGCGCGGGATCGGCGGCATCGATATCGGCGAGGATGCCGCCCAGCATCGATGCGGAATCCTGTTCGGCGATCGCGAAGCATTCGCCGGTGGCGTGATCGCGCAACACCGCTGCCGGACAGCGCAGCGCAAGCGCGACGGGCAACGCGCCTTCGGCCTGCGGCAAGCGCAGCACCGGCTCGACCTGCGCGGCGAGTTCATAGGCCAGAAACAGCGCCCAGCCGCCACGAAACGGCCAGCGCGGCTCTTCGCGCGGCATGCGCAATGCGCGCCAGCGATGATCGAGCAATGCGAGGAAATCAATGCCCCCGCTTCGATCCGATACGACGCGGTCGTCCTGATCGCGGACGCAACCATCGCAATCGAGCCGCAGCGCTTCGCCGTCGGCGACGAGCAGCAGATCCCAGCGTCCCATGCTCGACCCCGCAGGATGCGGCGCATACCCGGCGTGCAAGGACGACGAGGTGGATTGCAGCAGCAGCGGATAGCGCTCGGGCGCCTGACGATGCAGGCGCAGCAGATCGCAGTCCGCCGACAGCGCGCGGGTGACGATCATGCGGACAATGTCTCGAAGGGAAATACGGTCGGGAAAATTACAGTCGGCCGAAAACCAGGGTGCCGTTGGTGCCGCCGAAGCCGAAGCCGTTCGACACCGCGACGTCGATCTTCTTTTCGCGCGCGACGTTCGGCACGTAATCCAGATCGCAGCCTTCGCCGGGCGCGTCGAGATTGATCGTCGGCGGAATGATGCCGGTGCGCAGCGCCATCACCGAAAACACCGCTTCCACGCCGCCGGCAGCGCCGAGCAGATGGCCGGTCATCGATTTCGTCGACGACACCATGGTCGTGTACGCGTGATCGCCGAGCGCGCGTTTGATCGCAAGCGTTTCGGCCAGATCGCCCAACGGCGTCGACGTGCCGTGGGCATTGAGGTACCCGACCTGATCGGGGCGCACGCCGGCATCCTTGAGCGCGGCGACCATGCAGCGCGCCGGGCCATCGCCGTTCTCGCTGGGCGCGGTCATGTGGAACGCGTCCGCACCGGCACCGAAGCCGAGCAGTTCGCAATAGATCTCTGCACCGCGGGCTTTGGCGTACTCGTATTCTTCGATGACGAGAATGCCGGCGCCGTCGCCCATCACGAACCCGTCGCGGTCCTTGTCCCAGGGGCGCGACGCACGCGCAGGATCGCCGTTGCGGGTCGACATGGCTTTCATCGCGCAGAATCCGCCGATGGACGTCGGGCTGGAACCGCGCTCCGCGCCACCTGCGATCA
This sequence comes from Lysobacterales bacterium, assembly GCA_017302135.1. Lineage (GTDB taxonomy): Bacteria > Pseudomonadota > Gammaproteobacteria > Xanthomonadales > Xanthomonadaceae > Lysobacter_I. The sequence goes on from JAFLDZ010000001.1 coordinate 147,276, forward strand.
TCACATCCGCATCGCCGTACTGGATCGTGCGCATCGCCATGCCGATGGAGTGATTGGCGCTGGCGCAGGCCGATACTGCGGAGAAATTCGGCCCCTGGATGCCGGTCATCAGACTGATCTGACCCGGCAGCATGTTGATGATGGTGCTGGGGATATAGAACGGCGAGATCTTGCGGGGACCGCCTTCGTGATACTTGATCGTCTGTTCTTCGATGCCGAGGATGCCGCCGATACCGGAACCGATCATCGCACCGATGCGCTCGGCGTTGCCTTCGTTCACCTCAAGCCCGGCATCGCGCATCGCCATCAGGCTTGCGGCGACGCCGTAGTGGATGAAGGCGTCCATTTTCTTGACGTCCTTGGGGGCGATCCACAGCAGGGGATCGAAACCCTTGACCTCGCCGGCGATCCGGGTGGCCATGTTGGAAGCATCGAAATGGGTGATCTCGGCGATGCCGGAACGTCCGTTGACGATGCCGTCCCAACTGCTGGCCAGATCGTTGCCCAACGGCGAGACGATGCCCAGACCGGTGACCACTACGCGACGCTTCGACATTTGTTCTACTCCCGAACGCTACAGGGACTTCACGGCCTATTCCCGCGACGCGATGGTTGCGCCGCGACGCGCGGAATCGCTCCGCGCCCTCAAACGCGCAGGGCCGCGATGCGGCCCCGGCGGTCGCCCGATCCATCGATCGGGCGCAGGATCAAAGCGCGCTTACGGCTTGACGTGAGACTTGATGTAGTCGATGGCCTGCTGCACCGACGTGATTTTCTCGGCCTCTTCGTCCGGAATCTCGCACTCGAACTCTTCTTCGAGGGCCATCACCAGTTCGACGGTGTCGAGCGAGTCCGCGCCGAGGTCGTCGACGAAGGAAGCGCTGTTGGTGACTTCATCGTCCTTGACGCCAAGTTGTTCGATCACGATTTTCTTGACGCGTTCTTCGATGCTGCTCATGGGTTGTGCTCCGGGGAGGTAAATGTTGCGGTGGATAGTGTAAGGGAAACCAGGGTTCGGGATAGGCCCGGACCTGCCTTTTCAATTCAATGACTTGGCGACTGCCGATCGACCAGAGCACCGCATGCGCGTCCTGGACGCGGTTCGGGCGGCGAATCGGGCACTGCGGCTCAGGGCATATACATCCCACCGTTGACATGCAGCGTTTCGCCGGTGATGTAGCCGGCCGCAGGGCCGGCCAGGAACGCGACCGCTTGGGCGATGTCGCTGGCCTCGCCGAGACGGCCGAGGGCGATCTGGCCGATCAGGCCTTCCTTCGCCGAATCCGGCATGGCACGGGTCATATCGGTATCGATGAAACCGGGGGCGACCACATTCACGGTGATGCCGCGCGAACCGATTTCCTTCGCCAGCGATTTGCTGAACGCGATGATCCCGGCCTTGGCGGCGGCGTAGTTGGTCTGGCCTGCGTTACCGGTCACACCGATGACCGATGCGATGTTGACGATGCGCCCCTTGCGCGCCTTCATCATGCCGCGCATGACCGCTTTGCTGGTGCGATAGACGCTGGTGAGATTGGTGTCGAGGATCGATTGCCAATCCTCGTCCTTCATCCGCATCAGCAGGTTGTCGCGGGTGATGCCGGCGTTGTTGACCAGAATCGATACCGGTCCGAACTCTTTGGAGATGCTGTCGATCAATGCCTCGACCGCTGCGCCGTCGACCACATCGAGCTTGCGGCCATGGCCGCCAATCGGCGCAAGGCGCTCGCCGATGGCCTGCGCACCGCTGTCCGAGGTGGCGGTACCGATCACGGTCGCGCCTTGCGCGGCCAACAGGTCCGAGATGGCAGCGCCGATGCCGCGACTTGCGCCGGTCACGAGGGCGATCTCGCCTTTCAACGGGCGGTACTGGGTGGTGTCGTTGGTCATGGAATGCGTATCCCGGAAATGAATTGCATGCGGCGCTGGAAGCGGGCGGTCAACGCCACGCGTCGAGCGCGGTTTCGAAATCGTCCAGCGCGCCGAGCGCACGGTGCTCGATCGACTTGTCGATGCGCTTGACCAATCCGCCGAGCACTTTGCCGGGACCGCATTCGGCGACGCGCACCACACCGCGCGCGGCCAGCGCTTCGACGCAGGAAGTCCACTGGACCGGCAGATACAGCTGACGCACCAGGGCATCGCGGATCGCCTGGATGCCATCGTGCACTTCGGCATCGACGTTCTGGATCACCGGCAACGCGGGTTGGCGCCAGTCGACGCCATGCATCGCTTCGCCCAAGCGATTGGCCGCATCGCGCATCAGTGGCGTATGCGACGGCACGCTGACCGCGAGCCGAGCGATCTTGCGCGCGCCGCGTCCAGTCAACAGCGCGCTGGCGCGCTCGACCGCAGCGGCATGGCCGCCGATCACGATCTGCCCGGGCGCGTTGAAATTGGCCGCCACCACGACTTCGCTGCCCGACGCTTCGGCACAGGCTTCGCGGACGGCATCGTCTTCGGTGCCGATCACTGCGGCCATCGCACCGCTGCCGGCAGGCGAAGCACCCTGCATCAGTTGCCCGCGGATACGCACCAGATGCGCCGCTTCGCGCAGCGACAGCGCGCCGGCAGCGACCAGCGCGCTGTATTCGCCGAGACTGTGCCCGGCGAGCGAAGACGGCATCGCCCCACCCTGCGACTGCCACAAACGCCACACCGCGACGCTCGCGGCGAGCAGCGCGGGCTGGGTGAATTCAGTGCGGTTGAGCTGCTCTTCCGGGCCGCCCTGCGACAGCGCCCAGAGATCCACGCCAGCGCCATCGGAGGCTTCCGCGAAGCTCTCGTGAATCGACGGATAGCGCTCGGACAGCTCGGCGAGCATGCCGACGGACTGCGAACCCTGTCCGGGAAACACGAAGGCCAGGGTCGGATCGGCCGCTTGGGGTTCGCTCACGCGGTGTTCCAGCTCGAATGCGGAAGGCGATGATACGGGCGAACGCCGCCGTCTGTCTGTACGACGGCGTATGTAGGGCATGTCCCGAAATGTCGTGCGGCCGGAGCTTCGACAACAAAAAACCGCCGCGTCCTCAGGGTCGCGACGGCTTTGTCGGAAAGCGGTGCGGGCTCAGTAACGCAGCAGCGCCGAGCCCCATGTGAATCCGCCGCCGAACGCTTCGAGTAGCACCAGTTGGCCGCGCTGGATCCGGCCAGAGCGCACCGCTTCATCCAGCGCCAGCGGCACCGAACCGGAAGAGGTGTTGCCGTGTTTGTCGACGGTCACGATGACGCGGTCCATCGGCATGTCGAGACGTTTGGCCGTGGATTCGATGATCCGCAGATTGGCCTGGTGCGGAATCAGCCAATCGATGTCGTGACAGTCGATGCCGTTGGCTTCCAGCGTTTCCTCGGCCACCGAATCCATCGCCTTGACTGCGTACTTGAACACTTCGCTGCCGGCCATTTTGATGCGGACGCCGACATTGTGTTCTTCGGGTTTGAAACCGACCGACACGCCGACCGGGTTCCAAAGCAATTCCTTCTTGCCGCCATCGGCGTGCAGATGGGTACTGAGGATGCCGGTTTCTTCGTCGGCCTTGAGCACGACCGCACCGGCGCCGTCGCCGAACAGCACGCAGGTGGTGCGATCGGACCAGTCGATCATCCGGGTCAGCGTTTCCGCGCCGATCACCAGCACCGTTTTCGAAGCGCCCGAACGAATGAATTTGTCGGCGACGGTAAACGCATAGATGAAGCCGGAGCAGGCCGCGTTGACATCGAACGCTGCGCAACCGTCTGCACCGAGCCGGTGCTGGATCAGGCAAGCGGTCGAGGGGAAGATCAGGTCGGGCGTGGTGGTGCCGACGATGATCAGATCGAGCTCTTCGGCGGTGACGCCCGCGGCTTCCATCGCACGTACGGCGGCGTGGTAGCCGAGGTCCGAGGTGGTTTCGCCTTCCGCAGCGACGTGGCGTTGGCGGATGCCGCTACGCGACGTGATCCATTCGTCGCTGGTGTCGACGAACTTGGAAAGATCGTCGTTGGTCAGGATTTTCTCGGGCAGATAGCTGCCGGTACCTGCAATACGCGCGTAGATCTGCTTGCTCATACCAGCTGTTGCCCCTGTCGAAACAACGCGGCCGAGACGGCCGCGTCGATTCCGCAAGCCAGCGATGCCGGCTGCGCTGATTCGGCGTGATGCGGCATTTGCCTCATCGACGACGGGAATGACTACGGCGCATGCGCGCCGCAATCATCATTCTTCGTCGGCAATCTTTGCCTTCGGCGCGATCACCTGGCGACCACGATAGTAGCCGTCCTTGGTGACGTGGTGCCGCAGATGGACTTCCCCCGAGGTCGGGTCGGTAGCCAACTGCTTGGCGGTCAGGGCGTCGTGAGAACGACGTTGACCACGACGGGAAGGAGTGACTCGGGATTTCTGCACTGCCATGGGATTGCTCCAGCCTCAATAACGTGAATGTCGCGAAAGTCGTCGATGTCCGATCCCGTGGAGACCGTGCAGTTGGCGCCTTCCTTTGAATGTGTGTTTCTCAGGTTTTTTTCAGTGCCGCCAACGCCGCGAACGGATTGGTACGCACTTCTTCTTCCGCCGTCACCGGCCAGTCGCGCTCGACCGACTCGCTGCCAGGCTGTACCGGCACCAGCGGCACGGCGAGGATCAACTCGTCCTCGACCAGCTCCGCCGGCCGCAACAGACCATCATCGGCCAGTTGCAATACTTCGTAGTCCGGCAGCAGCGAAGCCTCGACATCCTCCGCTTCGATACCGCCATCGCTCCCGCGTATCAACCCGAACCGCTGCACCAGCGACACCGGCTGCAAAAAACGCTGCAGGCTGCGCTGACAAATCAACGGCAACTCGGCATCGACCCGCAGTTCCGCGAACGGTACCTGCAGTACATCCTGGTCGAACTCCAGAGAGAAGCGCGCTTCGCCCTCGGTATCGGCCAATAGATCGCGGAGGCGGGCCATCGCGGCCAGCGGAAGCCGGCCTTTGAAGCTGCGCCGGGCTGCCACCATGCGCCAAGCGTCCAAGGTTTCGGGCACTTCAGCGGACATAAGCGCGGAATGGTAGGGGGCGGGCTGCACACTGTCAAACCGGAAACGTTCTCTGTCAGGCAAGCGCCCACTCGGCGCTACCCGGGATTTGCCCACCGGAGCCTGCCGCGTCAGACTGTCGACCCGCTTCCGGGCTTGCCGTGTGACCGCCTTCTCTTTTCCTGTCGTCACCGTCGCATCGATTCTGCTGGCGATTGTCGCCTTGGCCCTGACTTGGCGCTATGCCCGCCGCGATGCGCCCCGTCAGCGCGCCATGGCCCGACTGCTGGACGCCGCCGATGCTCTGGAAGCCCGGCTGCGCACCGCAAAGGCCGAAATCGAAGCCATCACCGGCGACGAAGACGAGACCGTGCGCAACGCGCTGCAGGAGATGCTGCGCCAGCGACTGTGGCTTCAGCAGCATGGCGAGACCGCTTCAGTCCTGACGCTCGACGAGATCCGCGCCTCGATCGAGCAGGCGCGGACCCGGATCGATCAGCAGCTGGTGCTGGTGGAACGTGCCCGCACCGCGCAGCCCTGAGCCAGCCGCCATGCCTAGCCTGGTCCTCGCCTCGACATCGCCTTATCGCCGCATCCTGTTGGAGCGCCTCGGCTTGGCCTTCACTGTCGCCCGGCCCGAAGTCGACGAATCGCCCCGACCCAACGAGTCGCCACAGAGTCTGGCCGAGCGGCTGGCGCTGGCGAAAGCCGAGGCGGTGCTCGCCGATCAGGATGACGGGCGATGGGTGATCGGTTCCGACCAGGTCGCCGAACTCGATGGCCGGCCACTGGGCAAACCCGGCAGCCATGCGGGCGCCGTCGCACAGCTCAAATCGATGTCCGGCCGCGAGGTGCGCTTCCTGACTGCACTGTGCCTCGCGGGGCCTCATGCACGCCGACTGCAGGCGCTCGACATCACCACCGTGCGCTTCCGCTCGCTGGGCAACGACGAGATCGAACGCTACGTCGTCCGCGAACAACCGCTGGACTGCGCCGGCAGCTTCAAATGCGAGGGCCTGGGGATCGCTCTGTTCAACGAGATCGAAAATCGCGACCCGACCGCGTTGATCGGGCTGCCGTTGATCGCGACCGCACGCCTGCTGCGCGAGGCGGGCTTCCGGTTGCCGTGAGCCGGAAAGACTAACGCTCTCTGAGCACGACCGCCTGCTGCGGCCAGTCTTCGACGCTGCCATCGCGGCCATGCAGGCGCAGTTGCAGCCAATAGGTCCCAGGCGCGCGCGCGCCCAGATCGATCTCCGCACGGAACCCCACCTTGGGCTGCTGCGGATCGGTGGAGCCACCCTTGCGCCACTTCTGCCAGAAACCGACGACTTCGGGTCGTTCGATGCCGTATTCGGCGTCGGCAACCGGCTGGCCATCGATCAAGACCTCGATCCGCGCAAGCCCCACGCCATCCTTGAATGCCCAGCCCTGCAGCGCGAAACGGCGCGGAACGCTGTCGCCGGCTTCGGGCGCATCGATCCATGCCATCGCCGGCGCGGTGCAGTCGCCATCCCAACGCGCAGGCGACAGCGCGAACAGCAGGAAACGCTGACGGCCGCGATCGATATTGAGCACCTTCGGCGGCGGCAACGGGCCGACCATCGCGCACAGATCGTGATAACGCAGCAACTGCTCGCGGTAACTCACATCGGTGGCGCCGACGACCAGCAGCACCGGGGCATCGCTGCGATCGGCGCGACGGTCGTACTGCAAGCCCCACAGCAGCAACTGGGGCGCGCGGCCGTGATGCCGGTTGAGCGGATGATCGAGCACCGGAATGTCCGGATTGTTCAGCCCGAACCCGAGTTCGGCGCCGATCTTGAAGTTGTCGGCGACGATCCGCGTACCGGCCGGCATCCGCGCGCGCATCGCTTCGACTTCACGGGCCAACACATCCCAGCCTGCGAAATTCGATGGATACACTTTGCTGTCCGCTGCGCGTTCGCGAAGCGCAGGCGACGACACTGCGGCGTAGTAGCCGAGCCCCGCGATCAGACCCAGCGCCGCCAATGTCCATGTCATCCGCTGCATGAGTCCGGACCATCGCGACAGGATCAGCGGCGCCAGCGGCAACAGCGCGAGATACGCCGGCAATGGCCAGTGGAAACTCACGCGTTCGCTGTCGGCGAAAAACCCAAGCGCGAAAAAACCGGACAACACCAGCAGCCCGGACCACGCCAGATAGCGCACACCGGCCGGCTGCATCGCACCGCGTAGCGAAAAACCGGCGCACAGCACCGCAAACAGCAGCAGCGGAGTGACCAGCAACCCCTGCACCGCGACGAACAGCAGGCCATCGGGATGGAACGCCCACGGATGGCGATCGACAAGCTGGAAACGCAGCCCGGCATCGGCGTTGTCGATATTCCACAGCAGCAGCGGCAGCCACGCGAGCGCGCCGATCGCAACCGCCAGCCATACCCGCACATCGCGCAGCGCGCGACGTCCTTCGGGCAGCATCCACATGGCCACGAAACCGACGCCGATCACCGCGACGAATCGGTAATGCGTGAGCCCACCGATCGCCAGGCCGGCGGCAAGCAACCCGACCGCGCGCCAACCCACATTTCGCATCAGCCGACTGCCGGCATCCAGACACAGCACGGTCGCGAATGCCAACGGCGCATCGGGCAACGCAAGCACGCCCAGCGTGCCGAGCAGCGGCAGCAGCACCGCCAGCATGCCCGCATGCCAGGCGTGCCCGAGGCCGATTTCGCGACGCGCGATCGTCACGACCGACCAAGGCAGCAGTGCCGCGATCAGCAGAAACGGCCAGCGCAGTCCGAGCAGACTGTGCCCACCCAGTTCCACGCCCGCTCGCGTCAACCACGCGGTGAGTCCGGGCAAATCGGAATACGCCCAGGCCGGATGCCGGCCTTCCTGCCAGTAAAACGCTTCATCCACGAACAGCGGCAGATTCGCGGCAAGCGCGCACTTGAAGAGCATCGCAACCGCCCAGAGCGCGATGAACGTCCGCTTCGCCGAATCCGTCTGCTGTTTCAATGCGTAGTCTCGTTACACTGCCGAAAAATGCCCGCAAGACCAATCGGAGAATCCCGTGACGCCAGTCCTCGAACCCCGCACATGCTAAACGACGCGCTGCTCGACGCACTCAAACGCGCCCAGGCGCAAGTCAACCAGTTGGTGCTGGGCAAGCCGCATGAAGTGCGCCTGGCCTTCGTCGCGCTGCTGTCGGATGGCCATGTCCTGATCGAAGACCTGCCGGGCCTGGGCAAGACCACGCTGGCGCATGCGCTGGCGGCGAGCCTGGGGCTCGGCTTCCAGCGCGTGCAGTTCACGTCCGACCTGTTGCCATCGGACATCGTCGGTGTCTCGGTGTTCGATGCACAGGCGCGTGGCTTCCAGTTCCACCCCGGCCCGGTGTTCGCGCAGGTCCTGCTGGCGGACGAAATCAACCGCGCACCGCCGCGCACCCAGAGCGCGCTGATGGAAGCGATGGCGGAGCATCAGGTCACCGTCGATGGCATCACCCATCCGCTGCCCGACCCGTTCTTCGTGATCGCGACCCAGAACCCGGTCGATCTCGCCGGTACCTATCCCCTGCCCGACTCGCAGCTCGACCGCTTCCTGCTGCGCCTGCACCTGGGCTATCCGCCGGAAGACGCCGAACGCGCGCTGCTCTCCGGCAGCGACCGCCGCGATCTGATCGCGCGCAGCGAAGCGGTGCTGAGCGCCGACGATGTGCGCGCATTGCGCAACGCGGTCAGCGAAGTGCATGCCAGCGAAGCGCTGATCGCCTACGTGCAGAAACTGATGGCGCGCAGCCGCCACCACCCCGGCGTGCGCGTCGGTCTGTCGCCGCGTGCGGGTCTGGCGCTGCTGCGCGCCGCGCGTGCGCATGCGCTGCTGCTCGGCCGTGCGCACGCGCTGCCCGAGGACGTGCAGACGTTGTTCATTTCGGTAGCGGCGCATCGTCTCGTTGCGGATGCCGACAGCGGCGACGGTGCGACGCTGGCGAAATCGATCCTGCATGCGGTGGCGGTGGATTGATGAGGCCCCTCGCCCTCGCTCGCTGCGCTCCCTCTTCCCCCGTCGGGCCCTCGCGCACAGCGCTCGGGCGTTCGTCGACTCCCGAGCCAATACGCGCCTCCTCACCCCCGCATGCGGGGAGAGGGTGGCCGAAGGCCGGGTGAGGGGGACACGCATGACCAACGCAGGTCTGCGCACCTGGATCGAACGCCGCGCGGCGAAGTGGATCACACCGCGCGCGCCCGAGGCTCTGCCGGTGCGTTTCGACCGACGACGCGTCTACGTGCTGCCGACCGGATTCGGACTGTTCTTCAGCGTGTTGCTGGTGGCGATGCTGCTGGGCGCGCTGAACTACAACAACAATCCGGCGCTGATGCTGGCGCTGCTGCTGGGCGGTGCGGCGCACACCGGTCTGTTCGCCGCACATCTGCAATTGTCGGGATTGAGCATCGTCGCGATCGGCGCCGATCCGGTCAGCGCTGGCAAGCCGCTGCAGTTGCGCGTGCACGCGCGCGCCGAACCCGGGCGCGAGCGTCGCGGCCTGCGCATCGCTTCGGGCGGGCATGCCGCGTTCCTGTCGCTGCAGCAGGGTGCGGGCGAAGCGACGATCGAACTGCCCACAGAACGTCGCGGCTGGCTGGAGCCGGAACGTCTGCGCATTTCCACCACGCGTCCGCTGGGCGTGGTGGTGGCCTGGAGTTACGTCTGGCCAGAAGCGCCGCTGCTGGTCTATCCCGCGCCTGAAGCGCACGGCCCACCGTTGCCGGAAGGCGGTGGCGATCGGGCGATCGCGCGCATGCATCCGAGCGGCGACGATGTGCATCATCTGCGCACGTATCGTCGCGGCGATTCGCGCCGCGCGATCGCCTGGAAGCCTTCGGCCCGACGTGATGAATTGCTGGTCCGCGAATACGAACAACCGCTCGGCGCCGATATCGATCTGGATTGGCGCGAATTGAATGCGCTGCCCTACGAAGCGCGCATCCGTCGTCTCGCAAGATGGGTCGACGAAGCCGAACGCGATGGTCGTCGCTACCGGCTGGTGTTGCCGGGGCAACCGCCGCTGGGGCCGGCGCAGGGCAATGCGCATCGGCATGCCTGTCTGAAGGCACTGGCGCTGATGCCGGAGGCTGTCGGCCGTGGCTGATCGGAACGCGCTGCCGCTGGATCCCATCGCACGACGCTGGACACTCGCTGCCGCCGCCACCTGTCTGCTGCCGCTGTTGTTGCAGGTGCCGCCGATACTGGCGGTGGGGATCGGTGCGGTCGCGATCGCCATTCCGTTCTTCGTGCGTGAAGGCCGCGCACCCGGCTGGCTGAAATTCCTGCTGATCGTGGCCCTGATGGGCACGGTGATGACCCGCTACGAATTCCGCTTCGGCCGCGATACCGGCTGCGTGCTGCTGGCGACGATGCTGGCGCTGAAGCCGGTGGAAATGCAGAGCCTGCGCGACGCTCGAAGTATGCTGGGATTCGCGCTGTTCGCGCCGTTCGCGACCTTTCTGCTGGATCAGGGGCCGCTGTCGTTGACGCTCGGGCTGATCGCGGCGGTCACCGTGCTGGCGGCGCTGCTGAAACTCACCGATATCGAAGTCGGCGAAACGTCGTCGACGGACAAACCCTGGCGACGGTTCGCCATCGTGGCGCGGATGATCGCCATCGGCCTGCCGCTGGCGCTGGTGGTGTTCTGGCTGTTTCCGCGCTTCAGCGTGCCGATGTGGGGCGTGCCCGAGCGTGCGCTGACCCGCCCGGGACTGTCGGACCGGATGACGCCGGGCGACTGGATCGATCTGGTCGCCGACGACACTCCCGCGCTGCGGGCGACCTTCATCGGCGAAGCGCCGCCGCAATCGCAGATGTACTGGCGCGGGCCGGTGCTGTGGGATTTCGACGGTCGCAGTTGGACGGCGGTGGAATGGTCGCGGTGGATGGGACGTCCCGACACCGCACCGGGTCCGAAGCGCTACGAGTACGTGCTGGAAGTCGAACCGACCGAACGCAACCAACTGGTCGCGCTGGAGCTACCGCTCGACGCCCCGCCCGGCACGCAGCTCGGCAGAGACTTCAGCCTGCGCAGCGACGAGCCGTTGAACGGCATCACCCGCTGGCGGATGCGCTCGGCGCCACGGACCACGCTCGCAAACGACCCGTCTCGAACCGATCTTCACCCCGCGCTGCGACGGCTCGCACTGCGTCTGCCCGCCGGCTACAACCCGCGCACCCGCGCCTTGGCCGCCACTTGGCGCCGGGAAGCCGGTCCCTCCAGCGCGGCCAGCGACAACGTCATCGTCAAACGTTCGCTCGCCTGGATCCGCACCGAATTCGCGTATACCCTCGATACACCGCTGCTCGGCCGCAACACCGTCGACGAATTCCTCTTCGAAGAAAAAGCCGGGTTCTGCGAGCACTTCAGCGGCGCGTTCGTGGTGCTGATGCGCTCGGCCGGCATACCGGCACGGGTGGTCACCGGTTACGTCGGCGGCTATCGCAACCCGGTCGGCGACTATTGGCTCGTGCGCCGCTCGGATGCGCACGCCTGGGCCGAAGTCTGGCTGGACGGTCGCGGCTGGGTGCGCGTGGATCCGACGGCCGCAGTCGCGCCGGAGCGCATCTACGACACCATCGCCGACCGCAGACCGGGCGCGCTCGGCGGATTCGCCGGGCTGACGCCCGTGTTCAATATCGGCGACTGGATGCGTCGCGGCTGGAACGATTTCGTGCTCGGCTACAACGCCGCGCGCCAGCGTCGCCTGCTGGAATCCTTCGGCGTTCCGGACCTCGACTCGGCCAGATTGATTCAACTGTTCGTGATCGCGACCGTGCTGGCGATGGTGGGCATGCTGTGGCTGACCACCCGGCAGGAGCGCGAGCGCGATCCGGTGCTTCGCGCCTGGCACCGCTTGGAACGTCGCTATCGTCGGCTCAGGCTCGCTCGCGAACCGCACGAACCGGCCACGGCCTGGGTCGAACGGGTCATCGCGGCGCGACCGCAGGCGGAAACCTTGCGCCGGCTCAGCGCACGTTTCGTCGATTGGCGGTACGCTCGCGACCATGGCGGCATGACCGGTGCGGAGGGGTTGATCCGCGATCTGCGCAAGCATCGGCCCTGACCCGCACAGAATCCGACGACATCGATCCTGAAGGCATTTATCTTGACGGCAATGATATGAATTCCCCGGAGACCCTCATGCACGCACGCACCTTCGTCATCGCCGCGCTGGCCATCGCCCTCGCCGGCTGCGTCACCCAGACCAAACCCTTGCGCGGTGATTTCGCCGACGTGTCGCCGCACGATGCGATCGAACAGGACAGCACCGGCGCCATCGTCCGCTGGGGCGGCCGCATCGTCCGCACCGAACCACTCGCCGACCGCACCTGTTTCGAAGTGCTCTCGACCCGTCTCGACGCCTCCGGCCGGCCTTACTGGGCCGCCGACGACACCCGCGGTCGTTTCATCGCCTGCCGCAGCGGTTTCTACGATCCAGCGCTGTTCACCGATACCCGCGAAGTCACCTTCACCGGCCGCGTCGATGGCTACGAAAACCGCAAGATCGGCGAATACGACTACCGCTTTCCGCGAATCGCCGCCGATGTCGTCTATCTGTGGCCGGTGCGCGAACGCGTCGAGGTGATCGCCCGCCCGGGCCCGTGGCCGTGGTGGGGCTGGTGGTAATCGCACCCCGCCCGGGATGCGGTTGCGGGATCTCAAAAACGAAACGGCGACCATTGCGGTCGCCGTTTTCGCGTCCGGCCTACTTCGGACCGGTCGGCGTGTGTTTGTCGCGGTAGCGGAAAGTCAACCACAATCCCACCGCGACCGAGTACGAGAGATTGGGAATGAAGGCCTTGTCCAGCGTCGTGATCTTGGAATACAGCGCGACATAGTTGGTGTACGCGGCCTGGGACACGGTGAACGAAGCGATCAATAGCACCATCCGGATCGGAACCGGCGTGCCCAGCTTCAGCGCGATGATCGTACCCTCGGAAATCAGGATGCCGACCAGAAAAGGAAACACCACGCCGATCACCACGATGCCGATCGAACTGTCGGCGGAATGGGTGGCCAGCATCAGATCGGCGAAAGTCACGCCCAACGCGCGGGTGATCAGGAACGCGAGAAAACCGGTCGAAAACGACATGATGCGAACATACTGTTCGGCACCTTCCGCATTCATGATCACCTTGATCGAAATCCAGATCTGGCTGGCGATCACCAGCAGGATCAGGCATTGCTCAAGGACAAGGAAGGGATCCCACTTCATGCTTGCTCCACCACTCGCCGACCTCGGTCTCCGTGCGCCGAACCGGACCATACCACAGCCGCCGCGCCCGGTCGGTGTTCGAAGTCCACTGCGGCATACGCGGGCCGTATCGGTGCGGGCCTCATTTGACCACGCGCAGATGCGAGGGCCGGCGGCGCGGCGGCGGTGCCTGCGGCGGACGCGGGCGACGCCAGTGCCGGATCAGCAGCCAGCCGAACAGCATGCCGCCCAGATGCGCGAAGTGGGCCTCGCCGGTGTTCAATCCGCTGAAAGCCAGCGCAAGCTGCGCGACCGCGAAAACGATCACCAGGGTCCGCGCCTTGATCAACACCGGCAGGAACAGCAGGCTGATGCGGTGGTTGGGGAACAACATGCCGTAACCCGCCAGCAGGCCGAACACACCGCCGGAGGCCCCCAGCGTGGAGTAGGTCCATCCGGTCTGGGACAGCATCAGCGTCGCTACCGCAAGCTGGCACAGCCCGGCGCCCAATGTGCAGAACGTATAGAAGATCAGGAATCGACGGCTTCCCCAATGCGCTTCCAGCGGCGCGCCGAACATCAGGATGCCGAGCAGATTCATCACGATATGCAGCAGATTCCCGTGCATGAAGGCATGCGTGACCAACTGCCACGGCATGAACGACGACGTCGGCGAAAACGGATCGCCGTCGATCGCTACAGGCAACAGCCGCAGCGGCGCGAAGACCCATTCCGGCAGCAGAAGCTGCAGTGCATAGATCACGATATTGGCGATCAACAGCGCTTTGGTGGCTGCGGGCAACCTGGAGAACATCCGTGATCCTTGGGGGAGAGGAAACGGTTGGGTATTGGGGAATCATCGACCGTTCGATGCGGCGGCTATGATACCGGGATGACCGCGCTCCCCACCCTCGGCGCCGACGATTTTTCGCGCGAACCCGCCCTGCTCGCCGATGCCTTGCGCGACCGCGGCGCCTGCTGGATCGCCGATTGGCCCGATGCCGCCCTGTGCAACGCGCTCCGCGAGGACCTGCGCAGGCTGCAATCGACCGGCAGTCTTTCGGCCGGCGCGGTTGGGCGTCGCGAAAGTCGTGCGTTTCGCAACGACATCCGTGCCGATGCCACCTGTTGGCTCGACGACCCGCGCTGCGGCGATCCGGCGCGCACCTTCCTTACAAGACTCGGCACACTCCGCACGATACTCAACCGCACGCTGTTCCTCGGTCTGACCGATTGCGAAGCGCATTACGCGGCGTACCCGTCCGGCGGCGGTTACGCGCGTCACCGCGACCGTTTTCGAGACAGCGACGCGCGAGTGGTGACGTGGGTGACGTATCTCAACGCCGACTGGGCAGAGGACGACGCCGGCGAGCTGCGGCTTCATCTTGGAAGCACGGATATTGATGAAGTGTCGATCGACCGGATGTCCAACGGTCTGACATCCAACGGCCTGATGTCGATCGATGTGCCTCCGGTCGGCGGCAGCCTCTGTTTTCTCAGCGAACTGGAGCACGAAGTGCTGCCGACACGACGCGAGCGCTTGAGTATCGCGGCATGGTTCCGAAGGGCGCCGCGCGAATTCGTCTGAGCCTTTTCAAGGCTCAGCCCCAGACTTCCTCATCGAGCGACTTCGCGCGCTTCGCGGGACGCACGCGGCCGCGATCGTCGACGCGCACACCCTCACGACGCAAACGCTTCAACTGCTCTTCGCAATGCTGCGAGCCCGGCGGGAAGGCGCTGCGTCCATCGGAGCGCAGCACGCGATGCCACGGCAGCGTAGGGTCGTCGTTCTGCGACAACAGCCGCGCGACCATGCGTGCGCGCCCGGGCAATCCCGCGCGCTGGGCAACAACCCCGTACGCAGCGGTTTCGCCGCGCGGAATCGCACGGATCGCGGCGAGGATGCGTTCGGCAGCAGACAGTGCGTCCATGGAGGGTTAGCATAATGCAACGCTTTTCCCAGAGTCCCCCATGCAAAATTTCGAACAAGTCCGCAGCCACCTCGCTTCCAGCGACTTCCGGATCACGATGCAGGAGCCCTACGTGCTCTGCGTCGAACTGTCGCTCGAACAGGGTCGGCGCCATCAGGCGATCTTCCTCTCCGAACTGGAGGACGACGACGGCCGCACCTATCTGCGGGTCAGCACCGTCATCGCGCCGACCACCGGGATCGACTGCCGTCGCGCGCTGGCCTTCAACTGGGAAAGCCGGGTCGGCTATCTGGCCATCGGCGAACTCGATCGCGTGCCGTATCTGCAACTGTGCGAGAACCGCCCCTACGATAATCTCAGCCCGGGCGAAGTGGACCGTCTGATTCTCGAAATCGGCGGCATGGGCGACCAGCTCGAGCGGGCGTTGTCCGCCGGGGGCGACCTGCTCTGAACCACGACCACCGCACACGGACAAAAAGGCCCGCTTTCGCGGGCCTTTTTTGTTCGTACGGGCTCATCCGGAAGCTTCAGGTCCAACCCAGCGCCTCGATCAATCTGAAAAGACCGTAGGCGACGCCGCCTGCGGCTGGGATGGTCAGAATCCAGGCCCAGATGATCCGCTCGATCACCGTGATCTTCAGCGCGCGCGGGTTCTTGCCGAAGCCCACGCCCATGATCGCGGTGGAGATGCTGTGCGTCGTCGAGACGGGCATACCGAAATGCGCGGCAGTGACCAGAATCGTCGCCGATGCGGTCTCAGCAGCGAAGCCATCGATCGGCTGCAGTTTCACCATTTTGTGACCGAGGGTCTTGATGATCTTCCAGCCACCGGCAGCGGTACCGGCAGCCATGACCAGCGCGCAGGTGAAGACGATCCAGTTGTCGATGTCCTTTTCGCCGCCGTCGGGGTGCAGGAAGTGGGCCCAGGCCGGCAGATTGTCCAGCGTACCGGTCGCCTGCGCGCCGAAGATCGACAGCGCGATGATGCCCATGGTCTTCTGCGCATCGTTGCTGCCGTGCGCGAAGCCCATATAGGCAGCCGACGCAAGCTGCGCTTTGCCGAAGATCGCGTTCACCCAACGCGGGCGCACCATCCGCGCCAACGATCCGCCGGCTTTCGAGAAACCCCAGATCAACGCATAGATGGCGCCGAGGATCAGCACACCGAGGGTGAAACCCGCGATCGGCGAACTGACCATCGGCACGACGACCTTCCACAGCACACCCTTGTTGCTGGTCCAGCCCCCGTCACCGATTTTCGACCAGATCAGCGCGGCCCAATCGTTGTGGGCGGCGGCCAGCGCAGCGCCGCAGAGGCCGCCGATCAGCGCATGCGAGGACGACGACGGCAAACCCTTCCACCAGGTGATCAGGTTCCAGGTGATGCCGCCGGCCAATGCACAGAGGATCACCTGCGACGTCACCATCACCACATCGGTGTCGATCAGGCCCGATGCGATGGTCTTGGCGACCGCAGTCCCGTAGAACGCACCGATCAGATTCATGACCGCAGCCAGGATCACCGCCTTGCCGGGCGAGAGCACTTTGGTGGCGACTACGGTGGCGATGGAGTTCGCGGTGTCGTGAAACCCGTTGATGAACTCGAAGACGAGCGCGGCCAGGATGACCAGCAGCACGAGAGTGAGCATGGCGGTCGTCTCAGCTGTTCTTCAGGACGATCTGATAAGCGACCACACCGGCTTCGCGGCAGCGGTCGATCGCCTTTTCCAGGATCTCGAAGAATTCCTTGAGCAGGAACATCTGCAGGCTGTCGAGCTTGCCGGAATAGATGTCGCGATAGAGTTCAAGCATCAGCCGGTCGGCTTCGTTCTCGATCGCCCGCAGTTTCTCGTTGAGCGCGGTCATGCGGTCGATATTGAGGTGGCGCAGTTCCTTGACCATGTCGACCACCACGCTGGCGGCCTGCTCCAGCATCGCCGCGCGCGGCGCGAAATCGATATCTTCCAGGTGGCGGACCGCCAGCGAATAGCGGTCGGCGAATTTCTCGATCTGCTTCGGGATCTTGTACAGCGCCGAACCCAGCGCCTCGATGTCCTCGCGCTCGATCGGGGTGATGAAGCTGTCGACCAGCGCCTTGCCGATCTTCTCGGACGCAGCCCGCTCGCGCTGGCGGGCCAGCTTGAAGGCATCGAGCGCCGGCTGGCGGTCGGTGGCTTTCATCATCGTATGCAGCGCGGTCGCGCTGGCGTGCGCGGCAGCGGCGGCCTCATCGAGCAGGTCGTAGAACTGCTGGCCGGAACCGAAGATCGTTTGCAGGGAGAACATGGTCGACGTCTCGATGACAGTGATGTGAATAGCGTAAGTCCGAATTGTGACTTGAAGATGACATTCGGTCAGCCGATGTCATCCCATCGACATCCAACCGTCATGGCAGCCTGCCGCCAAGGCCCGGCGCGCCGGGTTGCAGGGACTCGCCGGGATGGTCGTGACCGCCTGCTATGATCGCTCCACCCCCCCACGCCAGCCCCCTGTGACCCGCCCCCCTATGCCCCGCCCGACGCCGGAGCCCCCCGCAAGCCGTCGAAAACCCGCTGCAGCTCCGGACAACGACGGCAAGATGTCCCGCCGCGGGAGCGCCTGCCCCCATGCTTGAGCTGTCGATCGTGGTTGCGCTGATCCTGCTGAACGGTTTTTTCGCGCTGTCGGAAATGGCGCTGATGACCTCGCGCAAGACGCGCCTGAAACACATGGGCGAGCACAGCCGCGGCGCGCGCAAGGCCCTGGCGCTGGCGGAACACCCGGACAATCTCCTGTCCACAGTGCAGGTCGGCATCACATCCATCGGCGTGCTGACCGGCGTCTTCGGCGGGGAGGCCATCGGCCTAGCGATCGCGGCATGGTTCGGCGGGCTGTTCCCGGGCCTGCAGGAATACGCCCGTCCGGTCGGCATCGGCACCGCGGTCACCCTGATCACCGCCGGTTCGGTGATCTTCGGCGAACTGGTGCCGAAGCGGCTGGCGCTGACCAATGCTGAAATCATCGCCAGCAAGGTCGCGATACCGCTGGACCTGCTCTCGCGCTTCGCGAAACCGATCGTGTTCACGCTCGGCGCGATCAATCGCGGCGTGCTGCGCCTGCTCGGCATCCGCGACGACGCGCGCAACGCGATCACCGAAGAGGAGATCCAGATGCTCGTCAGCGAGGGCCACGAGCAGGGCGTGATCGACGACGACGAGCGCAACATGATGCAGCGGGTGATGCGTCTGGGCGACCGCACGGTCGAAAGCATCATGACGCCGCGCACCCGCATCGTCTGGCTGGACGCCAATGCGACGTTCCTGGACAACCTCGCGGAAATGCAGGAAACGCCGTACTCGCGCTACCCGGTCTATCGCGACAGCGATGCCGAAGTACTGGGCTTGCTGGAAGTGAAATCGCTGCTCGACCGGCTGCAGGAGCGTGAGCCGGATCTGTTCACCACCCTGCGCCCTGCGCTGTTCGTTTCCGAATCCACCCATGCGCTGAAGCTGCTGGAAATCTTCCGCGAAGAGCAGCAGTCGCTGGCGCTGGTGGTGGACGAGTACGGCGAAGTCACCGGCATGGTCACCGTGAACGATCTGATGGGAGCGGTGCTCGGCCGTCTGCAGTCCGGCGAAAGCCCGAATTCGGACGCGCTGGTCATCGAACGCGCGGACGGTTCGCTTCTGGTCGACGGTTCGCTGCCGGTAGACGAACTGCGCGAGCTGATCGGCCAGCGTCTGCCGCATCTCGACGACCACGATTACCACACCGCCGCTGGCATGGCGATCGCGCACTTCGGGCGCATCCCCAACACCGGCGAGTTTTTCGACTGGTCGGGCTGGCGGATCGAAGTAGTCGATCTCGACGGCCCCAGAATCGACAAATTGTTGCTGACCCGCATCGACAGCATGGATGTCGCCGATGACGCCTGAACCTGAAAGCGACGACGAGCAGGTCGTGCCGCACGGCATGCGCGCAGTGCTCGATACGCTGTGCGATGGCGATCCGAGCGATCATCTGGCGCTGAGCGAACTGGTCGGCGGACTGGGTCGGAGCACCTTCGGCGTGCTGCTGTTCATCGCCACCATTCCCGCGTTCATTCCGATCCCCGGCGTGGCCGGCGCGCTCAGCGGACCGCTGGTGGTGCTGACCGGCATGCACCTGCTGATGCTCCTGCGCAAACCCTGGCTGCCGGGCTTCGTCTCGCGCCGCGGCCCGCAGCGCAGCACCCTGATCCGGTTCGATCGCGTCGGCGACCGCTGGTTGCGATGGCTGGAGAAGGTGGTGAAGCCGCGCCTGACCACCGTCATCGATCATCCGCTGGCGACGATCTTCTCGGGCCTGCAGCTGGTGTTGCTGGGCGTGCTGCTGGCGCTCCCGATCCCCTTCACCAATTTCCTGTTCGGCGGCTTGCTGCTGCTGTATGCGCTGGCGCTGCTGGAGCGCGATGGTGCGCTGATGTTGATCGCATGGACCGCAGGCATCGTGGCGATCTACGTCTTCGGTGCGGTGTCCGGCAATCTGGCGGCAATGCTCTGGGCGTGGGTCGCCGGTCTGGGCTGAGGCGATCGGGTCGACAAACGGTCGACAAACCGATCGCATCGACACCAAAGACTCATTCCAAAAACACCATGAAATCCTGCATGTTGACCGGGTGGCCGAGCCAATAGCCCTGAGCCAGATCGCAGCCCCGCGTGCGCAGCAGATCGTAGAGTCCTTCTTTCTCGACCCCTTCGGCGACCACGATCATCCCCAGCGAATGCGCCATCGCGATGATCGCGGTGGTCAACGCCAGATCGTCCGGGTCCCGCAGCATGTCTGCGATGAAACTGCGATCGATCTTCACGCCATCCACCGGCACCCGGCGCAGATGGCTGAGCCCGGAGAATCCGGTGCCGAAATCGTCCAGCCAGATCTTGATTCCATGCTCGCGCAGACCCGACAGGATCCGGCGCGCCTGATCTTCGTCGCTCAGCACGGCCGTCTCGGTCAGTTCCAGATGCATCAACTGCGGCGGCAGGCCGCTTTCGGCAAGCGCTTCCATCACCTGTTCGTGAAAATCGCCACCCCGCAGCTGTCGCGCGGACACATTGACGGAAACGAACAATTCATCGGCGCCAGCGGATTCGCGACGCCAACGCATCGCGTCCAGACAGGCTGTACGGATCACCGCCGGACCGATGGTGTCGATCAAACCGCTCTGCTCGGCGACATCGATGAAGACCGATGGCGCCATGTGACCGTGGACCGGATGCTGCCAACGCAGCAGCGCTTCGGCGCCGATCAGGGCCTTGTCGGCAACACGATAGATCGGCTGGTACGCCAACGTCAGTTCGCCGCGCTCCCAGGCACCGCGCAGATCCTGTTCGATGCGCACGCGACGGGATACCGCCTGGTCCATCGCACGGTTGTAGAAGCGGTAGCAGTTCTTGCCGGCGACCTTCGCCTGGTACATCGCGATATCGCCGTTCTTCATCAGCATCGTCGCGCCCGATGCGTCCTCCGGGAACAGCGTCACACCGATCGACGTACCGAGGAACACCTGTCGATCCTGCACCACGATCGGCCGACTCAGCTCCGACACCAGCGTTTCGGCGAGATGCGCCGCGCTGCTGCGCACATCGGCGTGGTCGCCTTCGCCGTGCAGCAGAATGACGAACTCGTCGCCGCCGAAGCGCGCGAGTTCGCTGGCATGGCCGCCAGCGCGTTCCACCGCTTCGCGGATACGGTTGGCGAACTGGATCAGGACTTCGTCGCCGACATCGTGGCCGAGGGTATCGTTGACCCGCTTGAAGTCGTCGATGTCCGCGAACAGCAGCGCAAGCTGTCGGCCAACGCCACGCAGTTGCATCAAACGATGGTCGAGAGTCTCGCGGAACGCCAGACGGTTGGCGAGACCGGTCAGCGAGTCGGTATACGCCATGCGGCGCATGTCGCGGTCGTGACGCTCGATGCTGTCGGCCATCCGCGCGAAGGCGCGCACCAGCGTGCCGACCTCGTCCTTGCGGGCGTTGACGGGCAGCGACGTGGAGAAATTGCCCGCCTCGATCTGGCGCGCTGCATCGGAGAGTTGACGGATCGGGCGCACCAGCGCCCGCTGCAACACGATCCCCACCAGCACCGCAAGCGAAACCAGCATCAGCAACAACAGGCCGATCCAGGCCAGATGACGATTGCCGATCTCGCGCAGGCGATCGCCGATCTCGCGATTCACATGCGCCTCTTCGGCGCGGATCTTGACCAGCGAATAGCCGACGCGTATTCCGCCCAGACGCTGATCGCCGATCCGGATCGGCGTGGAGACATCCATCACCTCGTCGGTGCTCAGCACCAGCAGCGCGTCTGCGGAAACGATCTGCTGCGCGAGCGGGTCGCGCATCTGCTGGCCGAAAGTCGGAATGTCGCCGGAGCCGTCGTGGATGATGCTGCCTTTCGCGTCGTAGACCAGCACATAGCTGACATCGGACTGATGCAGGATGCTGCGGGTAGCGGCGCCGATGGCATCGAGGTCGAAGTAATAGGTCGGGTTGACCAGCAGATCCGCCGCCTGACCCACCTGAGCCTCGCCGCGCTGGCGAAGGCGGTCGAACACCAGGGTCCGGGTCGCGTCCCGGCTCAGACGCAGCACTTCTTCCTGGGTCGTGGTCTGGCGCTGCCAGATCAACGCGACGACCGCGAGCATGACCAGCAGCGTCAGGCCGATCACCGACATGAACTTGGCGTGGAGACCCTGGAACACTCTCATCCGACCGGTCTCATTCGACATCCGCCCGCACCTGGGCGACACCGATGCGGATGCGATCGAGCACGCGTCGGGTCTCGTCGTCGATCGGCATGAAGCGCGTGGTCCGGAAAAAATACTGCAGCGCTTCGCGCGCGCGCGGGTCGCCGGCGGCCTCGATCAGCACCTCGCGCAGTCGCGCCTGGACCTTCGGATCGAGGTCGCCGCGAACCATTTCCAGCGCACGCGGGACCGGTTCGGTGATGTGGATGACTTCGAGATCCTTGCGAAAGGACGACGGCATGCGTGCCTGATTGTTCCAGTCGATATCATTCATCGTGCCGGCATCGACCAGTCGCTTGTGCACCCAGGCGCCGATGTTCAATTCCGAACGCGCGAACACGTATCCGACCGTCTTGTCGGTCGGCTTGTCCATCGGCGACAGCAGCAGGCTCAACGACAGCTTCCGATGGAGCAGCTCGATGGCCGGCAGAAAGTAAGCGCTGGTCGATGCGTTGTTCTGGAAGGCGACGCTTCGGCCGCGCAGGTCTTCCAGGGCTTTCAACCCGCTGTCATGGCGGACGAAAAAGACCGTGCGATAGCGGCTGACGCCATCCCGCTCGGTCAGCAGCAGAGGGCGGGCGTTGCCCTTCTCTTCCAGCAGCATCGCGGTACCTGCGGTCTCGGTGACCCAGTCGACCTGACCACGACGAAGATAGCTGGCCATCTGTTGCGCATCGCGCGCCATCAGGACCCGCCCCTCGCGAATCCCGACATCGGCCATCCGCGGCACCACGTAATCGAGCAGCGGCTTCAGCTGTTCATAGTGGGTCTTGGGGTCGTCGCTGATGCGCCCCAGGACCAGAATGTGACGCGAATCGTCAGCCGCTGCCGCACCCGGCACCACGCCGAAGAGGGTCAACAGCGCCGCAAACAGCGGGAACAGGCGGACCAAGATCAATGCCCCGACTGTCCGGCGCGGGCGCCGGTGGCCGCGGCGGAACGACCCGGACGGATCGCGCGCAGATGCAGCGCGGGGATGATGTCAGGGCATGCGCGGCGGCGGCAGACGGCCTTCGGCGATGTCGGCCATTCGCTTCGCATCGGCGAGCAAACCCCGCAAAAGCCGCACATCACGGGCATCGAGCTCCGCGCGCAGGAACAGTCGCCTGAACTTGCGCATCGCGGTCGCCGGTGTCCGGCCTTTGTGAAAATCGATTGCATCCAGGGTGTCTGCCAATTGCGAAAAAAAGCCCTCAAGCTGGGCATGGGTCGCGGGCGGTTCGCTCCGAACCTCGCGCGCCCGGGCCACACCGACAGGCGCGATCAGGAGCGTCGATTCATCCATGGACCAACCTACACGCAATTCGTATGCCAAAACCTGGACTGCCGCCGCAAGATTCAATGAGCTGTAGTCGGGGTTCGCGGGAATATGCACGGCCGCGTGGCAGAGCTGTAGTTCGTCGTTCTCGAGCCCGGTCCGCTCGCGGCCGAATACGAGCGCCACCTCGTCGCCGGCTTCGACCGCGACCCGCCCGCGCTCGGCAGCCTGACGCGGGTGCAAGGCTTCTAGCGCGATCCGGCGGCTGCGGGCAGTGCAACCCAGCACCAATCGACAGTCGGCGACGGCCTCGGCCAGGGTATCGACCCGGACGGCAGTCTCCAGCACATCGTTCGCACCGGCCGCCAACGCGTAGGCCTCGGGATGCGGAAACTGCATCGGCGCGACCAGCACCAGGCGCGAGAAGCCCATGGTCTTCATCGCACGCGCTGCGGAGCCGATATTGCCGGGATGTTGGGTGCCGACCAGCACGATCCGGAGACGTTCGGCGGGCGAGGACACGGAAGCGGAGGACATGGCGGCAATGTTAAACTGTCGCGCGGTCCAGAACCGCATTGCTCTTTTCCCCTGCCCCTTTCACCGCTTTTTCACGCGCCCGCAAGGGCCGCGCCCGGAGTCGTTCGCGATGCATCAGCCTGCTGTCAACGTCATGGTCAAAGCGGCTCGCGCCGGCGGCAACATCCTGCTGCGGCACCTCACCCGGCTCGAAGCGATCGAAGTGGTCGAAAAAGACCGCATGGACTACGCCAGCGAAATCGACAGCCTGGCGGAAGTCGCGATCATCAAGGAACTGCGCCGCGCGCATCCGGATTACACGGTTCTGGGCGAGGAAGGTGGACAGCAGAAGGGCAATCGCGGCGCAAGCCGCTTCACCTGGGTCATCGATCCGCTCGACGGCACCAGCAATTATCTCCACGGCATCCCGCACTGGTGCGTGTCCATCGCTTTGTGCGAGGCCGCCGAACCCGTGCATGCGGTGATCTTCGATCCGCTGCGCAACGAGCTGTTCACCGCCAGCCGCGGCGGCGGCGCCCAACTCAACGGACACCGCATCCGCGTGTCCGAGCGCAAGGAACTCGAAGGCGCGATGCTCGCCACCGGCTTTGCGCCACGCGAACGCAAGCGCGCCGAGGCGCAGCTGGACTGCGTCAAATCGCTGCTCGTGCACGCCGAGGACATCCGCCGCTGCGGCTCGGCGGCGCTGGATCTGGCCTACGTGGCCGCCAGCCGCTACGACGGCTATTTCGAGGCCGGCGTGAAAGCATGGGACATCGCCGCAGGCGTTCTGCTCGTGCGCGAAGCGGGCGGCCGGGTCTGCGATTTCCGCGGTGCGGCGCTGGGCCCGATGCACATCGACACCGGCTCGCGTCAGGTCGTCGCCGCCAACGTCCGCATCATCGAGCCACTGCAGAAAACCCTGGTCAACACCGGTTACGCCAAGACCTTCGATTGATACGAACACATTGGGCGGGCCCTGGCCTGCCAATGCAATCCTATCCGACACCGAAAAAGGCCGCGCAGTTGCGCGGCCTTTTTCGTGGAACAAATCCTGCGATCAGGGGCGACGCGCGAGCGCAGCCTCGTCGCGGGCTTTCGGCATCAGATCCTGCTTGCTCACGCCGAGCCACAGCAACAGCGGGCATGCGACGAAGATCGAGGACAAGGTACCGATGACGATACCAAGCATCTGCGATTCGGCCATGCCGCGCAGCGAACCACCGCCGTAGAGGTACAGCGCAAGCACGGTCAGGAACGCCACGAACGAAGTGATCACCGTGCGCGACAGCGTCTGGTTGATCGACTTGTTCAACACCTCGCCCGGCGAAACGCGCATGCCGCGGAAATTCTCGCGGACGCGGTCGAACACCACGATGGTGTCGTTGATCGAATACCCCATCACCGACAACACACCCGCAAGTACAGTGAGATCGAACTCGTGCCCGCTCAGCGCGAACCAGCCCGCCACCACCAGCACGTCATGCAAGGTGGTGATGATCGCCGCCACCGCGAATTTCCACTCGAACCGGAACGAGATGTAGGCGAGGAAACCGATGACCACGAACAGCACCGCATACAGTCCGTTCTCGGCCAGCTCGCGACCGACCTGCGGACTGATTTCCGCGCTGCGCAGCTTCTTCGCCGGGTTGCCGGGCTCGGAAGCGGCCACGCGCACGCTTTCGGCGATGCTCGCGGTCGGATCATCGCCGGCGTTCTTCCTGGAATCGTCGCGCAAACGGACCAGCAGCTCTTTGCCGGTGCCGAAAGTCTGCACTTGGGCGCTTTCGTATCCGGCAGCTTCCAGCCGCTTGCGCACGCTGTCCACGTCCACCGGTTTGTCGTATGCCAGCTCGATGCCGACGCCGCCGGTGAAGTCGAGGGCGAAGTTGAATCCCTTGGCGAACATCGCACCGATGCCGACGACCATGATCAGGGCAGCCACCGCCAGCGAGATCATGCGCAGGCGCATGAAATCGATGTTGCTGTCGTAAGGGAACACGTTGAAAGGCTTCATGATTGCGCTCCCTTAGATCGCGACGGATTGCAGCTTGCGACGGCGGCCGTAAATCAGCGTGGCGATGCCGCGCGACACGGACACGGCGGTATACGCCGACGTCGCGATACCGAGCATGGTGGTGACACCGAATCCCTTCAGCGGGCCGGTGCCGAACGCGAACATCGCCAGACCGGCAAGGAACGCGGTGATATTGGCGTCGAGAATGGTCCCCGAGGCGCGGTCGTAGCCTTCGGAAATCGCCTTCTGAGGCGGTAGCCCGGCGCGTAGTTCTTCGCGTATGCGCTCATTGATGAGTACGTTGGCGTCCACCGACATGCCGACGGTCAACGCGATGCCGGCGAGACCGGGCAGACTCATCGTCGCACCGAACACCGACATCAACGCGAACACCATCAGCAGGTTGAGCAGCAGCGCGACGCAAGTGACCACACCGAACATGCGGTAGTAGAACAGGAAGAACACCAGCGCGAAGATGAAAGAGAAGGCGACCGCTTTCAGGCCGCGCTCGACATTCTGCTTGCCGAGACTCGGGCCGACGGTGCGTTCTTCGACGAAATCCATCGGCGCAGCCAGCGCACCGGCCTTGAGCAACTTGGACAGGTCATCGGCTTCCGTGCGCTCCAGACCGGTGGTCTGGAAGGTCTTGCCGAAAGGTTCGTTGACGTTGGCGACGGAAATGACCTCTTCCTTCACCTGGACGCTTTTCACTTCCTTGCCGTCGATGATGCGCACCTGCGGCACGCGCTCGATGTACACCACCGCCATCGGCTTGTTCACGTTTTCGGTGGTGAACTGCAGCATGCGCTGACCGCCGGCACTGTTGAGCGTGACCAGCACCGCAGGCAGACCGTTGCTGTCGAGAGAGCTGCGCGCGTCGACCATGTCTTCGCCGGCAACGATGATGCGCTTGTTGAGCAGCACCGGAACCGGTTTGCCATCGGCACCGATATTGCGGCTGTTGTAGAGTCGCGCCCCCGGCGGCACGTTGCCGGTCTCGCGCGCGTCGATGGCGTTGCCTTCGTAGACGCTGCGGTATTCGAGCGTCGCGGTGGCACCGAGCGTACGCTTGGCTGCGGCGGTGTCCTGCACGCCGGGCAACTGCACGACGACGCGATCGGCACCCTGGCGCTGCATCACCGGCTCTGCCACGCCGAGGGAGTTGACGCGATTGCGCAGCGTGCCGAGATTCTGCTCGACCGCATTGAGGGTCATCTGGCGCACCATCTCGTCGGACACGCCGATGCGCAGGATGTTGGCGTTGGTGTCGTAGGTGAAGGCATTGGCGGACGCCGCTGCACCGGCATCGAGCGCGTTTGCGCTGAGGTTTTTCTGGATCAGCCCCTGCGCTTTGTTGAGATCTGTCGCCTGGGTGAGCGTGACGACCAGCGTGTTGCCATCGCGCTCGACCGACGAATAGCCGATGCCCTCGTCGCGCAGCGAACTGCGGATATCGGACAGATAGACCTCGAAGCGCTTGTCGATCGCCGCCTTCTTGTCCACTTCCATCAGGAAGTGCACGCCGCCCTGCAGATCGAGACCCAGCGACATCGGCTTGGCGCCGATCGCGCTCAGCCATGAAGGCACGTTGGAGGCGAGATTCAGCGCCACCACGTAGTTGCCGTCGTTGCTGAAGGACTCGCGCAAGGCGTCGTAAGCCTTGGTCTGCATATCAGGATCGGTCGCGCGGACCAGCAGGTTCTTGCCCTGCTTCTCGACCGATTTCGGCTTGACGCCCGCCTTGGTCAAGGTCTGCGATACGCGCTGCTCGAACGCATCGTCGATCTTCGCGCCACGATTGGCGGTGATCTGCACGGAAGGATCCTGCGGAAAGATGTTGGGCAGCGCATACAGCGCGCTGAGCAGCATCACGACCAGGATGACGGCATATTTCCAACGGGGATATTCGAGCATGACGAGCACCGCGTCCGGTCATCCGACCGGCCGCATTCGAGGTGGATCGGAAATTCAGAGGAGAATCATTGCGACAGACATCATTGCGACAGCAGTCATCACAGCGACTTGAGCGTGCCCTTGGGCAGCACATGACCGATGGCGCCGCGCTGCACGCGGAGAATGACGTTGCTGGCCACTTCGAGACTGACGAAGTCGTCGCCGATCTCGCGGACGACACCGGCGATGCCGCTGCTGGTGATCACTTCATCGCCCTTGGAGAGCTTGTCGAGCATGGCGCGGTGTTCTTTGGTGCGCTTCATCTGCGGCCTGATCATGATGAAGTACATGACCACGAGCAGCAGGATCGGGAACAGAAGCGTCGACATCAGACCACCGGCGCCGGGAGCGGCGGGGGCGGCAGCCTGAGCGTAGGCGGGGGAGATCAGCAGATCGAACAGGTTCATCGCGGGTCCGTGTCGCAAAATAGCTGGGGATTATGCCATGCGGGCCGGCCGGCTGGCTTTCGAACCGTGAGCCAACCCCGCATGACCCTTGTTGAGGACCGGGCCGGCGCCGGAAAGTTCAGCCGGTTTCGGCCGGGGCGGCTTCGCGGGCAGCATGGAAGGCGGCCCTGAAATCGGCGAAGCGGCCCGCTTCGATCGCTGCGCGCATCCCGGCCATGAGCGACTGGTAGTACCAGAGGTTGTGCAGGGTGCCGAGGATCGGTGCCAGCATCTCGTTGCAACGGTCGAGATGACGCAGGTACGACCGGCTGTAACCGTTGGCGCAGGCATAGCAGCCGCAGCCCTCCTCGATCGGGCGCAGATCGCGCTCGTAGCGGCTGTTGCGGATGCGGACCGTGCCGAAACCCGTGAAGTAGTGCCCATTCCGCGCGTTGCGGGTGGGCATCACGCAGTCGAACATGTCGATGCCGCGCGCCACCGACTCCACCAGATCCTCCGGCCGCCCGACGCCCATCAGATAGCGCGGCCGGTCTGCCGGCAATTGCGGGCAGGTGTGTTCGAGCATCAGGTTGCGCTCGTGCTCGGGTTCGCCCACCGCCAGACCACCGACGGCGTAACCGTCGAAACCGATCTGCTTCAGCGTTTCGGCCGAACGGGTGCGCAGATCGTGGTGCACCCCGCCCTGCACGATCCCGAACAGCGCCGCGTCGTTGCCCTCATGGGCTTTCTTCGAGCGTTCGGCCCAGCGCAGCGACAGTTCCATCGACTTGCGCGCCACCTCTTCCGTTGCCGGATAGGGAGTGCATTCGTCGAAGATCATCACGATGTCCGAATCCAGCACTTTCTGGATGTGCATGCTTTCCTCGGGGCCGAGGAACACCTTGCGGCCGTCGGTGGGTGCGGCGAAGGTCACGCCGGCCTCGGTGATCTTGCGCTTGTGCGCCAGCGAGAACACCTGGAAACCGCCGGAGTCGGTGAGGATCGGGCCGCTCCAACGGGTGAAGCCGTGCAGGCCGCCGTGATCGGCGATCACGTCCAGCCCCGGGCGCAGATACAGATGGAAGGTGTTGCCGAGAATGATCTCCGCGCCGAGCGCGCGGACCTGCTCGGGCAGCACGCCCTTGACCGAACCGTAGGTGCCCACCGGCATGAAGGCCGGGGTTTCGACTGTGCCGCGCGGAAAGGTGAGGCGACCGCGACGGGCGATGCCGTCGGTGCCGAGCAGTTCGAAATTCATCCGGCTCATGCGCCGACACTCCCCTGCGCGTTGTCCTGCGCATTGTTCTGCGAAAACAGCAGCATCGCATCGCCGTAGCTGAAGAATCGATAGCCCTCGCGCACCGCGTGCGAATAGGCCTCGAACACCCGGTCCTTGCCGGCGAATGCCGACACCAGCATCAACAGCGTGCTTTCCGGCAGATGGAAATTGGTGAGCATGGCGTCGACGCTGCGGATGCGGTAACCGGGAAAAATGAAGATCTGCGTTTCGCCGGCAAAGGGCTGGAGATCGCCGTCGCGCATCGCGCTTTCGAGCGCGCGCACGACGGTCGTGCCGACCGCGATCACCCGGCCGCCGCGTTCGCGGGTATGCCGTATCTGCGCGACCAGTTCGGCGCCGACGTTCAACCACTCGCTGTGCATGCGGTGGTCGCGCAGGTCGTCGGCGCGCATCGGCTGGAACGTGCCGGCGCCAACGTGCAGGGTGACGTGGCCGAACTCGACGCCGCGCGCGCGCAGCGCATCGAGCAGCGCCGCGTCGAAATGCAGGCCGGCAGTGGGTGCGGCGACCGCGCCGATTTCCTTCGCGAACACCGTCTGATAACGCTCCAGATCGTCCTGCCCGGGCTCGCGGCGGATGTATGGCGGCAGCGGCAAGCGGCCTGCGTGCAGCAGCCAGTTTTCGAGACCTTCGCCCACCTCGAAACGCAGGCGGTAGAACTCGCCTTCGCGGCCCAGCACTTCTGCCTCGCCGCCGGCATCCAGCGCGATGCGGCTGCCCGGCTTCGGCGATTTGCTGGCGCCGACCTGCGCCCGCGCTTCGTTGTCCGGCAGCAGTCGCTCGATCAGTATCTCCACGCGACCGCCGGTCGACTTTTGCCCGAACAGGCGCGCAGGGATCACCCGGGTGTCGTTGAAGACAAGCAGATCGCCGGGTTCCAACAGCGCCGGCAGATCGCGCACGGTCCGGTCTTCGAACGACATCGCCCCCGGCGGCACCAGCAGCAGGCGGCTGGCGGAACGCTCGGGCAGCGGCGCCTGCGCGATCAGATCCGAGGGCAGATCGAAATGGAAGTCGGATTTCTTCATCGCGGAGAAGGATTCGGGCGGGGCATTGTAGACGCCAGCGTCCTCCGACCCGCCATTCAGAGCACCTGGCCGAGCAACTGCGGGAAGACCTTGCCGACCTTGCCCAGCAGATAATCGCCGTAGGTGCCCTCGAACGGCGCCAGCACACTGGCCCCGTCCCAGCGCCGGGCGCGATCAGCCTCGATCCGGTCCATGTGGATGCGGGCGAGCTGCGGCAGCGGCGTGACCCGGGCGCTGAAGTCCGGGTCGAAGAACAGCGGAAACGAAAAGCGCTCGCGCCCGCTGGTGTTGCGCACGCGATGCGGCGTGGAGCGGTAATGGCCGCCGGTCAGGCGGTCGAGCATGTCGCCGAGGTTGCAGACCAGCGTGTCCGGCAGCGGCGGCGCGTCGATCCACCCGCCCGGCGTATGCACCTGCAGGCCCGGGACGTCGTCCTGCAGCAGCAGGGTGAGCAAGCCGTAGTCGGTGTGCTCGCCCACGCCCCAGCCATCGTCCCCGGACGGCTGTGCGGGGTAGCGGAAGATCCGGAACAGCACGGTCGGGTCTGCGGTGTAATGGCGACGGAACCACTCCTCCTCCAGCCCCAGACTCAATGCGATACCGCCGAGCACCGCCTGCGCGGCACGGCAGGCGGCGTGCAGGTAGCCGGTCACGACATCGCGCATCGCGGCCTGCGCATTCGAGCCTTCCGGGTCGTCCGGCCACAGGTTCGCGCCATGCAGAGGCCATCCTGCCTGCACCCGCGGATCGTCCGGCGGCAATTCGGTCCCGAGGTACAGACCTTCCTTGAGGTCGGGCCGGCCGCTGGTCAACTCGCCGCCGACCGGGAAATAGCCGCGCCAGGCGCGTCCGCCTCGCGACATGCCGATCCGCATCTTCTCCGCCAACGGCAGCGCGAAAAACCCGCGGCTGGCTTCGCGCATCCCCGCCTGCAGCGCCGCGTCGATGCCGTGACCCTCGATATAGAAGAATCCATGCGTGCGGCAGGCATCGCCTATCTCGGCAGCGACAGCGGCCGTCGCGGTTGCGCGATCAGCGGACGCCCCACCCAGCAATGGCGCGATGTCGATGACCGGAAGCGCGTCCATCCGCACGGAAGGCCTGCTCAGCGCTCGAACTTGGTGGACAGGACAATCGACGAGGTGGTGCGCGCCACGCCGTCGATGGCGCCGATGCGGTCGGTCAGCACATCCATGTCGCCGACGGCCGAGACCGCACCGATGGCGATCAGGTCGGAGCCCCCACTGACCGAATGCAGCGACCGCAGCTCCGGCATCGCGCGCAACGCCGTCACCACCGAGGTCATCTGCTTGGGCTGCACCGCGATCATGATGTGCGCGCGGACCAGCCCGCGCTCGTACTCGTCGTGGACACGGACGGTGTAGCCGTTGATCACCCCATCGCGCTCCAGTCGTTCGATGCGGCTTTGCACCGTGGTCCGCGACAGGCCCAGACGCCGGGCAATCTCCGACGTGGACGCGCGCGCATTCTCACGCAGTAGCGAGAGCAACTGCTGATCGGTATCGGTAAGCTTCATGGCATCGCCGGTTTGGTCGATTCGTTTCGTCGATTCGACGAAATATCATCGAAACCTGGACAGATCGCAACTATAAACCGGCGGATTTATCGCGATAATGGTCGTTTCGACGCCACCTTCCGGAGGCCGCCATGGCTTTGCTCGATATCCTCGCCCCGCTCCGCGCCCTCGGCGGCAAACGCCGCACCCAAGGTCTGGACGACGCCACGATCCTGCGCTTCGCCGCAACGCACCCCGAACTGGTCGAAGCGATCCAGGCCGCCGCCGCCGAATACGCGCGCATCCACGACGAGTTCGCCGATCTGCTGGACATGGACGAAGGCGCGCAGGCGCTGGCGGTGCAGGCCGGCTTCGTCAACTTCTATTCCAACGACACCGTGAACCCGTACGTCGCGCTGGCCGCGCGCGGGCCTTGGGTCGTGACCCTCAAAGGCGCGGTCGTGCACGACTCCGGCGGCTACGGCATGCTCGGTTTCGGCCACACGCCCAAGGCGGTGTTGGAGACGATGTCGCGGCCGCAGGCGATGGCCAACATCATGACCCCGAGCCTGTCGCAGTTGCGTTTCGACCGCGCGATCCGCAGGGAAATCGGCCACAGCCAGGGCGCCTGCCCGTTCGACAAATTCCTGTGCCTGAACTCGGGCTCCGAGTCGATGTCGCTGGCCTGCCGCATCGTCGACGTCAACGCCAAGCTGATGACCGACCCCGGTGCGCCGCATGCCGGCCGCACCATCAAGCGCATCGTCGTGAAAGGCAGCTTCCACGGCCGTACCGAACGCCCGGCGCTGTATTCCGATTCAAGCCGCAAGAACTACATGCAGCATCTCGCCAGTTTCCGCGGCGAAGACAGCGTGATCACGGTCGAGCCCTACGACGTCGACGCGCTGCGCAAGGTGTTCGCCGATGCCGACGCCAACGGCTGGTTCGTCGAAGCGATGTTCCTCGAACCGGTGATGGGCGAAGGCGATCCGGGCCGCGCGGTGCCGCGTGCGTTCTACGACGTCGCCCGCGAACTGACGAAGTCGCACCAATCGATCCTGCTGATCGATTCGATCCAGGCCGGCCTGCGCGCCCATGGCGTGCTGTCGATCGTCGACTACCCCGGTTTCGAAGGCATCGACCCGCCGGACATGGAAACCTATTCGAAGGCGCTCAACGCCGCGCAGTACCCGCTGTCGGTGCTGGCCGTCAACGAGCGCGCCGCCGGCCTGTACCGCAAAGGCACCTACGGCAACACCATGACCGCCAATCCACGCGCGCTGGATGTCGCCAGCACCGTGCTGGGCCTGCTGACGACGGAACTGCGAGCGAATATCCGCGACAAGGGCCGCGAAGCGATCGCCAAGCTCGAAGCGCTGAAAGCCGAACTGCCGGGCCTGATCACCAAGGTCCAGGGCACCGGCCTGCTGTTCTCGTGCGAGCTGTCGCCGGAATTCAAGGGTTACGGCACCGATTCGACCGAGGAATGGATGCGCGAGCGCGGCATCGGCGTGATCCACGGCGGCGAGAACTCGCTGCGCTTCACGCCGACGTTCGCAGTGACCTCCGAAGAGCTCGACCTGCTGATTTCGATGGTCAAGCGCGCGCTGCTCGAAGGCCCGCGCCAGCAGCAGCAAGCTGCTGCCTGACCAGCGTCGCGATGAAGCAGACGAAGAAAGCCGGCGCTGTCCGGCTTTCTTTTTATCCAGACATTCCCGGCGCTCGGGCATGACCCGCACCGACCGCTGCGCTGCCGGGATCGCGCGTTTCGCGGCGGAACTTGTGCATCGACCGCTGCCCCACAGCGCACGGCTCGGCTAATCTTGTGCGCATGAAGACCGTCGAAATCCGCCATCCGCTCGTCCGCCACAAACTCGGCATCCTGCGCGATACCGCCACCGGAACGGCGCTGTTCCGGCAGGTGGTGGGCGAGATCGCCACCCTGCTCGCCTACGAAGCCACTGCCGATCTGGCATTGAACGACATCGTCATCGACACCTGGGCCGGACCGCTGAGCGTTGGCCGCTGCGACCAGGCGCAGATCACGCTGGTGCCGATCCTGCGCGCGGGCCTGGGCTTTCTTCCGGGCGTCCAGGTGTTGCTGCCATCGGCGCCAGTGAGCGTGATCGGTCTGCGTCGCGATGAAGAAACCCTGCAGCCGCAGGCGTATTACCAGCGGCTGGTGCACGACATCGCCGGGCGCACCGCGCTGCTGATCGACCCGATGCTGGCCACCGGCGGCAGCGCGATCGCCGCGATCGATACGCTGAAAGCCGCAGGTTGTAGGCGGATCAAGGCGATTTTCCTGGTCGCGGCGCCCGAAGGCCTGCGCGCGCTGGAGGCAGCGCATCCGGACACCGAAGTGTTCGTCGCCGCCATCGACTCGCACCTCAACGCTCACGGCTACATCCTGCCCGGACTCGGCGACGCTGGCGACCGGATCTTCGGCACGCCGTCTCCCTGACACCACCGCTTTTAAGCGTTACATCATCACGATCTTGAATGTGCTGAGTGGATAACCCGAAAACAGGTGTCCGGAAAACGAAAGGCCCGCTCAATGAACGGGCCTTCCGCTTTTTTACGTATGACGTATCAGCCGATCACCAGCAATAGTCGAGCGTTTGCGTACCGGTCTTGGTTTTCGCGCCCAGCTGATTGATGCTGAGCGTGCCGCAATCGGTGTCTTTCGCCGCCTGCAGGCCTTGGGGCGTTGCCGTCAGCGTGTATGTTCTTTCGGCGACTGCGGTGAGAGCGACGTTGTAGTGGTTCGTGACATCGGCGCCTGCGGTACATGCGGGAAGCACCACTGCAGCGTTGGCCGGAGGCGCGGTCTGGTTGTAGCGCAGGTTGGTTGTGAAGAAGCGCTGCATGAACAGCTCGGACTCGAGCAGGCAGGATTTCGCCGCACCGCGACGGGTCTTGACCACCGAATCCTGATACGCCGGATAGGCGATCGCGGACAACACGGCGATGATCAACACGACGATGATCAACTCGACCAGGGTGAAGCCCGTGGCCGTACGGCGGGATGCCGGACGGCTCGGTCGGCGACTCAGTGGGCGATGGGTCATACGGTTGGGGGTCATCGTCATCTCCGGATGATTTCGCGCCAGGAGATACGGCCACCGTAAAGGGCCGGATCCAGCGGTGTGGAAGCGAGCGTCGCCAACGAACCGCCGGCAACCAGCAATCGGTCGAGCAATGCGGGGTCGGTCACCATGCCAACGCCAAGGTCGATCGAGCCGACTGCGGTGTTGCCGACGCCCATCGTGTCGTTGCCGAATTCGCCGTCGCGATTGGCGTCGAACAAACCCGTCAGGAGACTGGTGCCGGTGAACGCATCGATCGCGTTGATATAGCCGCGACCCGGCAGACACGGATTACTGGTGCTCGGAATGATGCTGCCCGCGATCAATGCGTTTTTCACCACCTGCTGGTCGCCGACCATGCGTTCGCCTTCCAGCGTGTTGCCGGGTGGCAAATCGAGATCGATGTACCAACCTTTGCTTCCCAGCGGAAGTGCGCTGTTCGGCTCGAAGGCACGGTTCCTGGTCCCAGCATCGTAGAGCGCGATGTTGCGCGCGGTCATGCCGGTGCGGGTCACCGAGGAGGCGGCACTTTCGTCGTCGATCACGCCATACCACGTCTGCCGGGATGTATCAGTGATATCGCCGGTGCTCAGCAGACGGCCGGTGCCGAAGAAGACCCAACGCTTGTCGGTCGCCGGGTCGACGGCGATCGTCACGCCGCCGGTCACCGGTTGCGTTCCAGCTGCGATAGGTGCGTACAGCGGCCGGTTATCGGCGACCTGCCACTGCGAGGGATTGCTGTCGGACAGGTCGAACTTCCACAGATTTCCCCGCAAATCGCCCGCGTACACGGTGTCGACCGTGCCGTTGCCATCGTCATCCCACCCGCGCGGCGCGGCAAGACCATTCGAGGTGACGGGCGAACCGACGCCGGTGTCGATCTCGGCGATCTTCGCGCCGGTCACCAGATCCAGCACGAAGAGCACGGCACGCTCGCTGGTGCTGTTGAGGCCGTTCGAGACGATCAGGCCGGTGCTGCCATCGTTGAGTTTCGCGATGATCGGCCGGCTCAGGACCTGCCCCATATCGCCATCGAAGCTGCTGTCCTTGTCCCACAGCACTTTTGTGGGGCCGAAGATGGTGGGATCGGTCACGTCGAGCGCATACAGACCTCTACCGCCGCGACCCAGGCTGCCGACCAGCACGGTACGGTTCGCAAGCTCACGACTGGTCGACGTGATGATCGGACCGTCGACGAAGAAGTGGTGGCCGTAGTCGGGTTCGCTGTACGCCTTGAGTTTCGCCAGATCGATACCGCGCGGAACATAAGCGAAGCGTTCGACGCCATCGGACGCGTTGAACGCATGCAGCATGCCGTCGTTCGCACCGACATAGACCGTTTCGACAGTGGTCGATGTCTTCACATAGGTCGGCGAGCTGTTGACGATATCGCCGAGCAGCGTATTGCGGTCGCGCATCACGCCTGTCGCGTTGAACTGCGGCTCCTGAGTGCGGTCGCCACGGATGTAATTCGCGACCGCAGGCGTCAATGCGGTGTTCTGCGCGGTCGTGGGGAAGGTCGTCCCGGCCGTGCCGTTGTGGGTGTAGATACTGCGTGAGGCGAGCACGGGAATGGTGGCGGTCCACAGCGGATTGGCGACATCGACGCCCGTGCCGGAAACCGGATAGGCCTGCACTTCGCCGTACCACTTCGAAGAGAAGAACTTCGCCTGGAATACCTTGGTACCTGCGGAGGTCGACGTACCGGTCACGGTCGCATTGGAGCCCGAGCCGCGCCGCGCGGCGATCGCGCGCAATGCACTGCCGAGGCCATCCGCGAATTCTTCCGGGTTGCCCGCCGCCACGAACGCACCATGGCCATTCACAGATGCGTGGAACAGGTCGTCGATGCGCTCCTGGTCCTCGTTGTCCATCGGGTTCGGCCAGACTTTGGCACCGCTGGTCAACGCCGGGATATCGACCTTCGGGTCGAGCGTACCCTTGAGACCGATCGAGATGCCGAAAGTGACCATGTGCTGCCAGAACGCCGGATTCGACGCGGACGCCGGCACCGTATTGATCAGGCCGGTGCGCAGATCCCGTTTCCAGTAATGCATCGCGACGTCGGCAAGCGTGTTGCTCCAGCTGTCCTGAAACGGCCGCGCTGCGGTATAGGTGTAGGGCGGACCGTCCGGCCGTGTGATCGCGGCACCGTTGGCATTGTCGGTATTGCCGACGGCGGTGCCACCGCTGTTCCAGTAGCCGTCGGTGGTCAGGATCGTGAAGTTCTGACGGCACTCGAACTGCAGAGCGGTCGCCTGCGGGCCCCACGGGCCATTGGCTCCGGTCTCCTCGAAATACGCGCCCGCCCGGGCCAGCGCCGGAATCAACGGCGTGCCGTTGTTGGCATCGGCGGCGAACAGGCGGTCGAACCACACCCGGCGGTTTTCGCCCGGGTTGTTGCCCTTGAACAAGCCGTTGTTGTTGGCCACCGGGATACGGAATTCGTTCCTCTGCCAGATCGTGGTGAAACCGACGCGGTAATCGCTGTCGTCGTTGAACACGCTGGGATCGTTGAACGCGTAGCTGGCGCCGGCCTTGGCGACCTTGGTCCGGGTCCGGTGATAGGAGAACCAGTTGGCGAAATTGGCCTTTTCCTGGGCCAGATTGCGGGTGACGCTGCCCCAGGTGAAGGACGCGACGTTGTTGCAACTGTTGTAGCCCACCGGCGACACGAACTGCCAATTGCAAGCGGTCGCGGTACCATCCGTGCGGAACTGATAGCGCGTGTACTGGCGCGAATCCGCGAGGTCGTTGTTGGTCGCGGTCGGCACATAGAACGTCTGCGTCGAACCACTCAAATTGGTGGTGCCGCCGCTCGCCAACGTAGTGCTGTTGAAAACCGCCGTGTAAGGCGTGTCGTTCATGAAGGTGCCGTCGGCGCGCTGCCAGCCCCGATAGGTACTGTTCGGGTTGTAATACAGCGTATTCCGCGTGTAGGTCTGCAACTGGATCGCATTCGGGGTGGTTGCGGGCACGCCGCCCGAATTGAATGGGCCCGGCATGAAGTCCCACGCCATCGAACCCGAATCGTCGAGGATGAACCAGATGTTCGGCGGCACGCCGTTGTTGGTCTGCATCGGCGTGTCCGGCAGCGAGACCGCCGCGTGCACGGGCAGGCCGAGCACGGTGACGATGCAGGCCAACACGGGCGCCAGACGCGACATGCGCGCGGGACGGGCGGTGACGGCGTTACGGGAAGTAGTGTTCACGGGTGCCTCGGTTTATTTGCCGGCATAAATGGTTTGGAGCATGACGGACGCGCGTCCGGCCTGCTGGCTGCGCACGGTGACCCGGTATCGCGGCGTCAGGCACAGGGGATGGATCGGTGAGAGCTTGTCGCAGTCGCGCCAGTTCGGGCCTTCGCCCATCTCTTCGACGATGTACTGGGGCGCATCGGTACTGGTATCAAACACGGACCCGACGCGCCACGCATTGAAACCCGGATCGAGCCAACGTTCGACAGCGGTGGGATCCGGGCGCGAGCACAGGCCTTGGGCATCGCAGCCAGCGGCGGGAAAATTCGCCGGATTCGGCGTCAACGTCGCTTCAGCCTCACGCAGTCCGGCCTCGGCCACCTGGAAGCCCAGGCTACGATCCAGGAGATTGGAGGTCATCCGCTCTTCGAGAATCGTGCTGCGCAAACTGGCAAGCCCCAACAGCGTCATCAACAGCAACAAAATCAGCACCACCACGAGAGTGGCACCGCGCTGTCCTCGATTCGATGCGACGCGATAACGTGGATATGTGTTCATTCCATGCGGTTCCGGAGGGTGACGGTATGCGCGATGCGACGCTGCAGCTGCGCGCCGCCGATGCCCGCGCCGTCGGCACTGAGCATGTCGAGCGTCACGCGCACAGCAGTCACGTCGTTCCAGCGATTGGCGGGGATCAGCGTCGCATCGACATAGTTCGCAGCACCTTCGAGCAGGTACTGCATTTCCATGTCGTTGACGCCTTCGGCGATTTCCTGTTCGGTCACCGCCAGGACGCCAGCGGTATTGACCACGGCGCTTCGGAAGAGCGAACGGCCGCCATTCGGCGTCGTACCGACATACCAGCGCACCGGCTGCATGCGCACGACCGTGGCGCTGGCCATGTTGTCCACCGGATTCGGACCGTACAGTTTTGTCCTGCCGCCGGGGGTGCATACCGCAGGGTTGGCGTATCCCAGCCCTTTGGTGCAATTTCCCGGCGCGGCGCCTGCGTTGGCATGTTCGATCCTGTTGCCAGCAACACTGGTCACCTGGAACAGAGAAGCCTCACGCCAATCGCACACGATGGCGAGATCGGAATTCCTGAATCCATGGTCCGCCGTATTGAGCACGAATTGCGTCGTATTTGGCGTATGCGAAGAAACCGTGGCAGCGCTGGAACTGTCCGCCGACATCAGATCGATGGCGTCGGCCCCGACCACGCGACCGGGAGGGTTGCCGCCCGGGATCGCAGCTTCATAGCCGCGGATACCGTTATTCCAGTTGGTCCACCACTGCGCCGTCGGGTTGTTGAGCACATTGACGAGCTTCAAGGGCTCTTTGCGATCGGCGTTGCCGCAGGGATTGCCCCCCGCTTCGCGCAGATCGCGGGCCATGAGTTCGAAGGCCATGCGCCCGTTCTCCTGCACACGACCCAAGCCTTCGGTAGCGCGGTAGGTCGCGCGATTGGAGATGAAGATCGCGCTGGCGCTGCCGACCACCAGCAGGCCGAGCATCATCGCAATCATCAATTCGACCAGAGTGAGTCCGCGAACAGTTGAACGCGCGCCAGTCCGGCCGTGAGCGGCATATCGCCGCAAATGAATGATCTTCGGGGTCATATGCGTGTCGTCGTACTGAAGGTCTGCGTCGAAGAGCCGGACGTGCCCCGGGAATCATCCCAACGCACGGAGATCGTGCACAGGGCGCCCACGCAGGCGACCTGGCCGCAGGCAGTCGTGCCGAGATTCTGCTGGAGCGTATCGATCCACGCGCGCTTGTCGTTCGCGACCAGATTGCCGGCGCCGGGAACCGCGCAGGTCATGGCCATGTTGTAGGCGCCCGCGCGTGCGGCATTGGGATTGGCCCGCATCGCATCGAGAATGGTGTAGACATGCATGACGCCCTGGCTGCGTTCGAGCGAGCTCTGGCTGTTGCGCAGCGCAGTCGCCTGCATGGCGGCGACGCCGAGCAGACCGATCGCGAGTACGAGCACCGCGACCAGCACTTCGATCAGACCGACACCGCGAACGGCAGCGGCGGACCTGGGCGCCCGTCTACGGAAAGGAGAAAGAGAGGAGGATTGAGCTGACATTAGTTATCCGCCGGAGTCGGGCAAGCCCCTGCCGCATCGATGGGAGGTCTGACCGTGATGCGTCCACCGATCGCGATGTTGATGTCGCGAACGTTCAGTTCGGGATCAGTGACGGGGAGACATACGCGCACGTTCGCCTGCAGCAGATCATTGCCCGCATAAGCCTGCCCGTCCGCACGGAACAGCACTGTACGGTTGATCATATTGGGGCTGCTGGACACTTGAACAGGCGCTGCAAAGACGCCTGCACGCACGACTTCATTGGCTTCGACAGCAATCACCAGCCAGCCAACCCAAGGTGTATTGCCGGTACAGGTGGCGCCATCGCTGCTTTCGCAAAAAGCTGTGCGGGCATTGCGGCGGACCGCTTCCGAACGGGCGATCTGCATGGCCGCGACAATTTCGTTGGCGTTCGAAGTCAGACGATTGCCGTTCGACATGCCGGTAAACAGCGGCGCCGCAATGGCCATCAACACGGACAGGACAACGACGGTGATGGCCAGCTCGACCAAAGTGAATCCGCGCACGGCGCGGGCTTGCGCGCTTTTGGGCGGGGAAGTGCTTGGGCGGGAATATCGCATTTCGCCTCCGTGGATCGATGAGACGCAGCATAGGGCTGCGTCTTCGGGGGCACCAACCGATGGCCGATGGGCGGCGGGCACGGCGGCATGAGCGGTCCCCCTGCCCGTCCGGGCGTACCCGAGGCATCATGGTGCGATGCCGATCCCCTCTCCCACCCCGCACTCAGCCATCGCCGCCACCAGAACCGGTGCGCCGCTCGACAGCCTGTGGCAGGGGCGTGTGGTGATCTGGGTCGTACTGGCCGCTGAAGGTTTGGCTGCAGTGCTGACGCTGGCAGGGGACGCGCCGCTTGGGCGCTGGATCCGCTTCGGACTGCTGTCGCTGGTGGTGCAGTGGGTGGCGCTGCTGACGTTGGGCGGCCTGTATCTCTTGCGCGAACGTCTACGCGATGTCAAACCACAGCTTGTCGCCTATCTCGCTCTCGCCCTGCTTCTGCTCAGCAGTTGGTCGGTACTGGCGGTCAGCGATCTGCTGTTGGGCGAACTCTGGCGAACGCCCGCGTCGGAGCGCATGGATGTGTTCCTGCGCGTTACCGGAATCGTCCTGGTGGTCGGCTGGTTGGCGCTCGCCGCTTTCCAGAATCATTGGCGCGTACGTCAACTCGCGGTGCGCGCGAAACAGGCGGAACTGGCCGCGCTGCAGGCGCGGGTGCGTCCGCATTTTCTGTTCAACACACTCAACACCGGCGCCGCATTGGTCCACCATCGTCCCGATGAAGCCGAACATCTGCTCCTCGATCTCGCCGACCTGTTCCGCGCCGCGCTCGGTGGGCCACGCGAGATTCCGTTGAGCGAAGAGATCGCGCTGATCGAACGCTACCTGGAAATCGAATCGCTGCGCTTCCGCGAACGACTGCGCGTGCACTGGAAGCGTCCCGAGCCGATGCCGAACACGTTGGTCCCCACGCTGTCGCTGCAGCCGCTGGTCGAAAATGCGATCAAACACGGGATCGAACGCATCCCCGGCGGCGGCGAAATCGACATCCGCATCGACAGCGACGACAAGGGCGTGATCATCGTGATCTCGAACCCGGTGCCTTCGGAACCTGCGCGGGCATCGACCGGCCACAACGTCGGTTTGCCCGCATCGCTGGCGCAGATCGAAGCCTACACCGAGGGCCGCGGGAGCGTCGTCGCCCGCGCCGACGGCGACCGTTTCATCGTGACGGTGACTCTGCCGGCGGGCGTTTGACGCCCGCCGGCACGCGCATCATGCGATGACTTCGTAACACGGGCGATACGAGCCAGAAATCTTCATCCGGCGCTGTTCGACGAACGCGCGCAGCAGCGCGTCCAGCGACTGCATCATGTCGGTGTCGCCGTGGATCTTGAACGGTCCGAACTCTTCGATGCGACGCAGACCGTCTTCCTTCACGTTGCCGGCGACGATGCCCGAAAACGCGCGACGCAGGTCGGCCGCAAGCTCGTGCGGTTTGCGCCCGTGATGCAGATCCAGCGCAGCCATCGCTTCGTGGGTCGGAATGAACGGCTGTTGGAATGCGAGCGGAATTTCCAGCGACCAGTTGAAGAAGAACGAATCCTTCTCGGCGATCCGGTATTCGCGCACCTTGCGGATTCCGGTCGCCATCCGCTTCGATACTTTTTCCGGATCGTTGACGATGATTTCATAGCGCGAAGTCGCCACTTCGCCCAAGGTCAGCCGCAGGAACCTGTCGATCTGCTCGAAATACGGCGCCGACGCGGCCGGGCCGGTCAAGATCAACGGGAACGGCAGCGATGCGTTCTCTTCTCGCAACAGGATGCCGAGCAGATACAGGATTTCCTCTGCGGTACCCACGCCGCCCGGAAACACGATGATCCCGTGCCCCATGCGCACGAACGCTTCGAGACGCTTCTCGATGTCCGGCATGATCACCAGATGATTCACGATCGGATTCGGCGACTCGGCGGCGATGATGCCGGGCTCGGTGATGCCGATATAACGCATGCGGCGATGACGCTGCTTGGCATGCGCGATCGTCGCGCCCTTCATCGGTCCTTTCATCGCGCCCGGTCCGCAACCCGTGCAAATGTCGAGCCCACGCAGGCCCAACTCGTAGCCGACCTGCTTGGTGTACAGGTATTCGTCGCGATTGATCGAATGCCCGCCCCAGCAGACCACCAGATTCGGATCGATCGGATGCAGGATGCGCGCATTGCGCAGCAGACCGAACACCGCATCGGTAATGCCTTCGGAAGTCGTGA
Source organism: Lysobacterales bacterium (assembly GCA_017302135.1). Classification (GTDB taxonomy): domain Bacteria; phylum Pseudomonadota; class Gammaproteobacteria; order Xanthomonadales; family Xanthomonadaceae; genus Lysobacter_I. Next base: position 190,342 of record JAFLDZ010000001.1, read on the forward strand.
GATCGCGACTGCCGCTGTTTTCGCGCAGTTCGATCGCGGTGTAGGCCAAATCGCGGACCACCGCGAACAGCAGTTCGGCCACGCCGCGGATGATCTCGCCATCGACGAAGGCCATCGCCGGCGCCTTGACCAGATCGATGCGAACGCCGCGATCCTGCTGCAGCACCTGGATGTCGAAATCGGGGTAAAGCTCGGCGGCTGCGCGCGGATCGTCGGATGCGCTGCCGCTGGTCAGCACCGCCAACGCGCAACGGCGCAGCAGGTCGTGCATGCCGCCGGCCGAGGCGTCGCGCAGGCGCGCAACCTCGTCGCGGGACAGGATATCGAGACCGCCGCGCGGATAGATATGCGCGTCGACAGTGGGAAGGATGGATGTGGTGGAATCGTTCATTGCGCTCGGTGTATTCGTCGTTGTGTGTCCGGCCGACTTTATCGCAGGGTCACGGCCAAGAACAGCGCCGCAAAAAAGAAAACGGCCGGATTGCTCCGGCCGTCGTCCTCGCTGCGGTTTACCGCTGCGGATTACCGTTACGTATCAGAAGCTGTACTTGAGGGTCAGCTGAGCGGCCCACTGCGACTCACCGCGCTGCTGGCGGGTCACGAAGTCCTCGACCTGACCAGTAACGCCGTAGATGTAGCGCCCCTGGGCGTCCAGCCCCTGATAGTTCACGAAGCTGCGCGCAAGACCACCGGCCGACTGGAACGCGACCTCGTCGATGTGGCCCCAATCCTTGTTCAGCAGATTGCCGACGTTGATGATGTCCAGCGACACCAGCACCTTGTTGCCTTCGAGGAAGCCCGGGAATTCCTGGCTGAAACGAACGTCGAAGCTGTTGGTCCACGAACCGAACGAACTGTTGCGCTCGACCGCACCGCCGGCATAGCGGTTCAGACCGTTCGCGTTCGCGATCTGCCAGAACAGCGCTTCTTCATCGGCGCCGCTGCCGTTTGCATTGACGTCGCGGAACACGACATCGCCCGAGCCGAAGCGGGTCGGGATGTACATCAGGTCGTTGGTGATGCCGTCGCCGTTGAGGTCGTTGTTGTAGATCCAGCTGTACGGCTTGCCCTTGCGACCTTCATAGAACAGCCCGAAGGTGGTCGCATTGTCGCCGAAGAATTTGTGGCTCCAGGTGAGCTGGCCGATGAAGCGGTCCTTCACCAGATACGCCGAATTGGCGGCCACTTCCTCGTTCGCGTTGAACACCGACACCGAATTCCAGTTCGAATTCGACACCGAAGACGTCAGCGGGCTGACTTCCTTCGCGCGGGTGTAGGCGTAGCCAAGACCCCAGCGGAAGTCTTCCATGAACTGCCCGTTCAAGGACAGGGTCAGATTGTCGCCGTAGCCCTTGCTGGTGTTCTCGGCAAGCAGCACATTCGCGAAGCTGGCGTTGCTGAGCGCACGGTTGCGGAAACCGGTGCAAGCGCCGGACGTGATGTTGGAACCGTTGGTGTTCCAGCACGCGCCGTTGTAACCCTGCGGGGTGTAATACAGATCGCGCCCATCCTTGCCCTGACGGGTCGCGCCGCCCAGGTTCAGATGACGGTAGTAAACGCCGTCCTTCACCTGCGTGCGGATGTACTCGATGCCCGCGACCATGTTCCACCACGGCAGCTCATGCTCGAAGGCAAGGTTCGCTTTCCAGACCGAGGGCTGACGCAGATCCGTGGACAGGAAGTCGACGTTGGCGGCCGGGATGGCGCCCGTGAAGCTGGTCGGCTGCGCACCGGGATCCGGAGTGAACAGACCATCCGTGGTCGGGCATGCGGCGAAGCCGGGGATTCCGCAGCCGATGATGCGGGTGGCGATACCGGTGTTGGAATACGGGTTGGACAGCCACACGTTGGCGGCGGCGCCCTCGAACAGGCCGAAACCGCCGCGCAGTTGGGTCTGACGCTCGCTGGCGAAGGTGTAGTTGAAGCCGAAGCGCGGCTGGAAGAGCGTATTGCCGTCGAGGGTGACGTCGTTACGGATGCCGAAGCCACCGGTGGCGCGGGTGATCGTGCCGTTCTGTGGCGTGGTCGAGCCCGTGAGCGTACCAGCGACGGTGGCGGCGGCAGCGGCGGTGTTGAACAGCGGACTTTCGCCCATGCCCTTGCGGTCGAGGCGCACGCCAGCCGTGAGGGTCAGGCCGTCGTTGACCACCCAGGTGTCCTGCAGAAACACACCGAGATTCTGGTAATCCCAATTGGCGACGCCGTCGTTGATGTCGAAGCCGGGGGCACCGATCTGCACCTGATAGCTGGTGGGGCGGCCACGGCGGAAATTCTCGAGTACCGCCGCTTCGTTCTGGGCACGCGTCGCAGTGTTACAGGTCACCGCAGCAGCGGTGAACTGGTAGAACCCTGCCGCGCCATTGAGGCAGGCGAAGGTGTAGTTGCCCTTCGTATCCTGCAGGAATGCGTTGTAGACGGTGTTGTCGTCGTAATCGACGCCGAACTTCAGCGTGTGATCGCCGAGGAACAGGTTGCCGGCCGCATAGAAATTCCAGGTCTCGGTCGCGAGATCGTTGAAGTGACGGCTGCGCTCGGTGCCGAACATGAGACCTGCATTGGTACTGGATACCGAGGGAGAACCGGCAGGCAGCGCGCCGGCAAAGTTCAGACGGATCTGCGGCAGATCGGAGTTGTTGACCGGCGTGCTGGCGTAATCGCGATAGGACGCCTTGAATTCGGTCGAGAACGTGTCGTTCCAATCGGAGAAGAACTCGCCGACGAACGTCTCGATGGTCTTTTCCTGGCTGTACCACTGAGAGCTCAGCGAGATGAGATTATTGAAGAAGTTCGGGAAAATCGGATCGGACTGCTCGGTCTTGCTCCAGCGCAAGCTGGCGCGGTGATTTTCGCCGATGTTGGCGTCGAGCTTGATCAGGGCATCCTTGACCGTGAGTTCCGTCTCGGAGGTTTCGGCCGAGCCGACATCTACGCTGTACTGCGTGCTGGCGATGGTCTGGGCGCCGCTGATCGCGGTCGGAGTGATCGCGACATTGGTCCGGTCGCTGCCCAGCGGGCCGAATTCAGGAGTGCCGCGCGAGCTTTTCAGCTCTTCGTAAGAAGCGAAGAAGAACAGGCGATCTTTCATCAGCGGACCGCCGAAGGTCATGCCCTTGGTGGTTTCCTCGAACGCCGGGGCAGCGAAGTAGCTGTCGCTGGTGCGGTTGTAGCGATCGCCCGCGCCGTTTTCATCGCGGTAGACGTAATAGACCGAGCCCTTGAACGCGTTGGTGCCCGACTTGGTGACCGCGTTGATGTTGGCGCCAGTGTAACCCTTTTGGGTTACGTCGTAATTGGAGATATTGACCTGCACCGACTGGATCGCGTCGATCGAGATCGGCTGCTTGGCGGTCGGAAGGTTGTTGGATTCCAGACCGAAGGTATCGTTGGTGGCGACGCCGTCGATGGTGATGGTGTTGTAGCGCGAATTCTGACCGCCAGCGGAGATTTCGCCGCGCTCCTTGTCGGTCTGAGAAATACGCGGATCGAAGCGGGCGTAGTCCTGCAGATTGCGCTGGACGGACGCGTATTTGTCGAGATCCTGGCGGCTGATAGAAGTCCCGGCACCCATCTTGTCGGCGCTGAAGATCTCCGGCCCGGCGTTGCCGGAAATCGTGATCGCGTCCAGTTCCTGCGTGCCGATCGACAGGTTCACTTGCGATACCTGATCCAAGGCGAGGTAGACGCCATCTTCGCTGCGCGTGCCCGCGCCTTCCTTGTTCGCGGTGATCGCGTAAGGGCCGCCGACGCGCAGACCGCGTGCGTTGTAGCGGCCGTTGGCGTCGGTGACAACGCGGCTGACCGTGCCCGACTCGCTGTGCACGATGGTGACTTCAGCTCCGGCGATCGGCTGGCCATCGGCCCCGACAACCTGACCGCCCAAGGCGGCAGTGGTGTTCTGCGCGAACGCAGGCGCCGCTGCGAGGGCGACGATGAGTCCGATCGACAGTTTGGAAAGTCGGAGACGATTCGTATGGTTCATTGCTATTGGCCTCGGTGGAGAACGATGCGATGGGTCGTACATAAAGATCGCGAGCGCTAATGGCGCCGCGATCCGGTCAGCGGGGGAGATTGGACCCGGAACCTGTACAGCCGATTTAGGTCTGGGTTAACTATAGGTTAACACGATAGAGGCTGAACATGACAGAGGAATGACGGTTTTCCGGCTTGTAAGCCATTGAATTCATTGGATGAACGCGCCTCAGGTTTCACTTGAACGTTACGCCGCAAGGGGTTCAGCGTACTGGACAGTCACACAGGAATTTCGTCACAGAACCATCAAGGCCCCTTCACCTGCAGATAGGTCGCGATGCCATCCATCAACATCTGCACGGAGATCGCGACCAGCAGCATGCCCATCAGCCGCTCGACAGCGACAAGAACACGCTGACCCAGCCATTTGTAGAGATAGGTCGCCGAGAACAGGATCGCTGCAGTCGCCGCCCACGCGATCATCAGCGCCAGGCTCCAGTCACCGAGACGCGCGGGGTCGTTACTGCCCATCAGGATCACCGCCGCCATGCCCGACGGACCAGCGACCAGCGGAATGGCCATCGGCACGATGAACGGCTCGCCGTCGGGCATTTCGCCCATCAGGCCTTCCGGCGGCGGGAAAATCATGCGGATGCCGATCAGGAACAGCACGATGCCGCCGGCGATCGACACCGACTCCTCGCGCAGGTGCATCAGCTCCAGCGCGTACTTGCCGCACCACAGGAACAGCATCAACACCACCAGCGCGATCAGCAGTTCGCGCGCAAGGACGATGCGCTGCCGCCGCGGCGGCAGACTGCGCAACAAGCTCAGGAATACCGGAATGTTTCCGAGCGGATCGAGGATCAGGAACAGCAGCAAAGCGGCCGAGGCGATGCTCACCGTGTCGGCGCCCACAGCGTGCCGCGCTGTTCGACGCCTGCGGCGGACAGCAGGTGCACGCAGGCAGGCGCGACCGCAGCAACATCGCAGGTGTCGGCGGTGTCTTCTTCGACGAATACTTTCGCGCGCAGCGGCGTGCGCATCGGACCGGGCGCGAGGCCGCTGACGCGCACGCTCGAATTCGCAAGCTCGGCATGCAGCGTGCCGAGCAGCGCATTCAATGCAGCCTGGGCGATGCCATAACCGCCCCAGTAAGGCAGACCGCTCGCCAGCGCATCATCGATCGCAAAGACCACGGCACTGTCCTCCACGCGACGCAACAGCGGCAGGCAGGCCTGGGTCAGCCACCAGCGCGCGGTCAGATTCACGTGCAGCGCACGGGCGAACGCGGCCGGGTCGGTGTGTTCCAGCGGCGTCAGCCCGGGAAAATCCGCAGCGCAGTGCAGCACGCCGTCGAGCCGACCGGTTCCGGATTCGATGCGCTCGACCATCTCGGCGTAATCGTCGGGCGTCGCGCCTTCGAGGTCGAGCGGATACAGCAGCGCCTCGCCGCCCTGGCGGATGATGGCGTCGTAGACGCGGTTGAGCTTGGGTACTTTGCGACCGAGCAGCACCACGGTCGCACCCGCAGCCGCACAGGCAAGCGATGCCGCATGGCCCAGCGCGCCGTGCGCGCCGACCACCAGCACCACGCGGCCTTCGAGCGGGCGAGCGTCGTACTGCGCGACCTGTGACTTCACCTCTTCCGGCATCGCACTTTCCGACATCAGGCCTTCTGCGCCTCGGCGATCATGCGCGCGAGCTCGCCGGATTCGAACAGCTCGATGGTGATGTCGCAGCCACCGATCAGTTCGCCGTTGATGAACAACTGCGGAAAGGTCGGCCAGTTCGAAAAGCGCGGCAGATTGGCGCGTACTTCAGGATCTTCCAGCACGTTGATGGTGTGGTAGCTGGTCGCGCCTGCGGCTTTGAGCGCCTGCGAGGTGCGGCTGGAAAAACCGCACATCGGGAATTGCGGCGTGCCCTTCATGAACAGCACGATGGGATGGGTTTCGATTTCGGACTGGATGCGTTCCAACACCGGCATGGGACTCTCCTGCGGGATGGGGCCAGCGACGCTGAGAGTCGCGACGGCCAAGGTGGGGGTAGAATCATGTGGCTAGAGTCGCGCATTGTAATCGTTCACGCGGCTCCGGACCCGTCCGGCGCCCGCCTCACCCTACCCCCAAGGAGCCCGCCCATGGCCATCGAGCTGCCCGCCCTGCCCTACGACCGCACCGCGCTGGAACCGCACATTTCGGCGGAAACCATCGATTTCCATTACGGCAAGCACCACCAGACCTACGTCACCAACCTCAACAACATGATCCCGGGCACCGAGTTCGCCGATCTGTCGCTCGAAGAGATCGTGCGCAAGGCGCAGGGCGGCATGTTCAACAATGCCGCGCAGGTGTGGAACCACACGTTCTACTGGAACTGCCTCAAACCCAATGGCGGCGGCGCTCCGACCGGCAAACTGGGCGAGGCCATCAACGCCGCGTTCGGCAGCTTCGACAAATTCAAGGAAGAGTTCACCAAAACCGCCGTCGGCACCTTCGGCTCCGGCTGGGGCTGGCTGGTGCAGCGTCCGGATGGCTCGCTCGCACTGGTGAGCACGTCCAACGCCGCCACTCCGCTGACCGGCGACGACACCCCGCTGCTCACGTGCGATGTGTGGGAACACGCCTACTACGTCGACTACCGCAACGCGCGACCGAAGTACGTGGAAGCGTTCTGGAACCTCGTGAACTGGGACTTCGTCGCTGCACAGATGAAGTGATCGGCATGCATGCGGCGATAAACATGCGTTGACCGATATGTTGCGATGGACGCATCCGATGCGGATCGCGAACGGCCGGGGAAACCCGGCCGTTTTTTTGCGCCTGCTTTTTTGCGGACAGCGAACGCTTGCAACGCAAACCGACCGTCCGATGAACGATCGCGACTGCAGCGTCAACGCCATGCTCCTCGCAGGCATTTCCCGGTGGTCTTCCACGCACACGGAGCCACCCGATGACATCGTCCCGATCCCTGCTGTCCGCATTCGCCTTGACCATCGCCCTCGCCTTCGCCGGCACCGCCTGCGCGCGCAGCCACGACCGCGACGACAACCCGCCCGGCCCGGCCGGCGGCCCCGGCACCAACTGGGAAAACCCGCCCGGCTGGCGCGGCGGCCCGGGCGCTTCGCCCGACTATCGCTACTACCGTCATGGCAAGACGCGCTACAAGTTCGCGATCGTCGATGGCGGCTATTACTTCAACGCGAACTTCGGCTATTGGCACCCGCGCTACGGCTGGTGGAACCAGAGCAGTCGCTGCTGGCGCGACAACGACAACAATCCGCCGGGCCGTGCGGGTGGGCGCGGCACCAACTGGGAAAATCCTCCGGGCCGGAAAGGCGGCCCCGGCGCGTCGCCTGATCGTTACGGACGATGCCGCTGAGGAAGCAAGCGCTCAATCGCAGATATCGCGCGCCCAGTCGCCGCCGCGACCGCGCGACGATATCGCACCGCTGAGCCGCTGCAATGCGCCGGCGCCGGGGATGCCCGCGCCGGCGTCGCTGCCGATTTTCGCCGGCTGACTGCGCGCACGCGCGACGTCGGCGGAAGGCAGCCGCTGTTCGAGCGACGCGATGCGCTCCTGCACGCGAGGCAGGAGCGATTGGATGTCGACACCGCCAGCGGCGCCCGCACTGCCGATCGACGTGCGCAGCGCGTACAGCAACGACAGCGCGGTCGCCGGCTGCGGATCGACCGCCTGCGCCAGCAGTGGACGACGTCGGTCTTCGGGATTGCTGGCATAGGCTTGGGCGAGTTCCCACGCCGCGCGCAGATCGCCCTGCGCGACGGCGGCAAGCGCGATCGATTCGGCGTTGTCGCGGTACAGCGAGAGTTCGGAGAGGTTGTCCAGCGTGTCGCTGCTGCTGAACATGTCGCCCGAGGCGTAATAACTCGCCGCCTGCGGATGTCCGCCCAGCGCGGACTCGCGCATGTAGCGCACGATCTCGGTCGAAGACGGCGTCTCGACGCCTTCGCAGTGCTGATACAGCCGATTCGTTTCCTCGAAGGCCGACGCCATCCGCTCCGGCGAACCCCAGCCCCTGCGACGGCCGCTCTCGGGACTTTGCTGCGCGCGCGCGACGCCGGTCTCGATCATCTGCATGCGGCCCTCCAGCTCGGCGCAATAGCGGTACTCGACGGCCAGTCGGCACAGCGCACGGGCATCGCCGGCTTCGGCGCGAGGTTTCAGCTCGCGCACGATCGCCGCCAGCGGCGCATCCAGAGGCGGCAGCGGCGCGGTCGATTTCGCCATCGACGCACGCGTCGCGGCAGGCCCTGTGCGCGACTGCGCGAAAGCATCGCCTTGCTGCTTCGTATCGCGGGAACCGGCCGCGCCGACGGCATCGCCGGTCGTCGATGCCGATGACGACTTCCGGTCCTGTGGCGGGAAGAAGCGCATCGCAATCGCGATGCTCAGCGCAACCACCACCACGCCTCCGACCGCCGCCCATGTCCGCATGCCTGCCATACCCCGCTCCCCTGTCAACCGATGCCAGCCGCATGCGCGACGATATCCGTGCGCCCCAGCGCCTCGCCAACGCGCGTCAGCGCCTCTGCGAGTTCGTGTGCCGTCTCTGCGCGCAATGTCGCGTGGCCAACCTTGCGGCCTGCACGAGGTTCCTTGCCGTAGTCGTGCCAATGTCCGCACGCTTCGCGCAGCACAGCGTTCGCATCGGGCATCGCGCCGATCCAGTTGAGCATGCAGGCATGGCCAACCATGCGCGTATCGCCCAACGGCAGACCGAGCACCGCGCGGAGATGATTCTCGAATTGCGACGTCTCGCTGCCTTCGATGGTCCAGTGGCCGGAGTTGTGCACGCGCGGCGCGAGTTCGTTCGCGAGCAGCACACCATCGCGGCAGAACAGTTCCAGCGCGAACACACCGACGTAGTCCAGCGCTTCGCCCAGCGTGCGCGCATGCGCGAGTGCGGTTCGCGCGAGCGCATCATCGACACGGGCGGGCGCAAGGCTCGCGGACAGCACGCCGTCGATGTGCCAGTTCTCGGTCAGCGGCCAAGTGCGGAACGCGCCGTCGCGGCCGCGCACGGCAACCACGCTCAACTCGCGCTCGAACGGCACGAACGCTTCGAGGATCAAGCCGACGGTCTGGGCCTGCGTCCCGAGCGCATCCCATGCGGCATCGACATCGCCAGCGGATTTGATCCGGAACTGACCTTTGCCGTCGTAGCCGAGGCGGCGGGTTTTCAGGATGCACGGCACGCCGATCGCCGCGATGGCCGCGTCGAGCGCGGCGCGATCCGCCACATCGGCGAAGTCCGGCACCGGAATGCCGAGTTCGCGGAACAGGGTTTTCTCGACGAGGCGGTCCTGCGCGATCGACAGCGCGCGCGGATTCGGGAACACCGGCACGCGCTCGCTCAGCCACTGCGCGGATTCGGCGGGCACGTTTTCGAAATCGAAGGTCGCGACATCGACCTGCGAGGCGAACTCGGCCAGCGCAAGCTTGTCGCGATAATCGCCGACGATCAGCGGCGCGAACTGGCCGGCACAGGCGTCGGCGACGGTATCGAGCACGCGGAAGCGCAGGCCGAGCGGTGCGCCGGAAAGCGCAAGCATGCGCGCCAGCTGACCACCACCGAGAATGCCGACGGTCGTCATCGGCGCGGATCGTCGTTGTCGCAGACATCCTGCGTCTGTTTGGCGCGGAACGCATCCAGCGCGGCGCCGATCCGCGGATGATCGACCGCCAGCATCGCCGCTGCGAACAAGCCGGCATTCGCGGCGCCCGCATTGCCGATGGCAAAGGTCGCAACCGGAACGCCAGCCGGCATCTGCACGATCGACAGCAGCGAATCCATGCCGTTCAGCGACTTGCTCTGCACCGGCACGCCGAGCACCGGCACTGCGGTCTTGGACGCGAGCATGCCGGGCAGATGTGCGGCGCCGCCCGCACCGGCGATGATGGCGCGCAAGCCACGCGTCTGCGCGGTGGCCGCATATTCGAACAGCACATCCGGCGTGCGGTGCGCGGACACCACGCGTACTTCGTGCGCCACGCCCAGCGCTTCGAGCCTGGCGACCGCGTGCTGCATCGTCTCCCAGTCGGAGCGCGAGCCCATCACCACGCCGACCAAAGGCCGGTTGTCTGTGTCTGCCATGGCCCCACCCTGCGGCGTCACGCCTGCTGCAAAACGGTATTCTAGCGGCACTTCACCCACGGCTTCATCGAATGGACCGCAAGTTGCTCGATCTCCTCGTCTGCCCCGCCACCCGCCAGCCGCTGGCGCTGCTGGACAAGCCCGGCCTGGAGGCGCTGAACCGCGCCATCGCCGCAGGCAGCGTCAAACGCGTCGATGACGCCCCGCAGACCGAAACGATCCGCGAGGCGCTGATCACCCGCGACCGCAAAACGCTTTACCGCATCGACGACGGCATTCCGGTGCTGTTGATCGAGGAAGGCATTCCGGTTGCGGCGGTGGAGGGACTTTGAGCACGGACGCGCGTTCGGCGATCACGCCGCCCCCGGCCGAGATCATCGCCGCAAACGTCGCGGCCGCGCTGGCCGAGGACATCGGCAGCGGCGATGTCACCGCCGCGCTGCTGCCCGACGGCCCCGACATCGCATATCTGTTGTGCAAGGAAGACGCGGTGATCTGCGGGCGCCCATGGTTCGATGCCTGCCATCGCGCGCTCGATCCGGGCGTGCATATCGACTGGCGCATTGCCGAAGGCGACCGCGTCGCCAAGGGCACCGTGATCGCCACATTGGCCGGACGCAGCCGCGCGCTGGTCAGCGCCGAGCGCGCGTCCTTGAATTTTTTGCAGACCCTCAGCGGCACCGCTACCGTCGCCGCCCGCTACGTCGACGTGGTCCGCGGCACCGGCGCGAAGATCCTCGATACGCGCAAGACCATTCCCGGGCTGCGTCTGGCGCAGAAATACGCGGTCCGCGTCGGCGGCGGAACCAACCACCGCATCGGGCTCTACGACACGGTGATGCTCAAGGAAAACCACATCCGTGCCGCGGGTTCGCTGGCGGGTGCGATCCTCGCGGCGCGCGCGATGCATCCGTCGCTGCCGCTGATCGTGGAAGTGGAAACGCTGGCGCAACTGGAAGAAGCCCTGCGCACAGGCTGCACGCGGATCCTGATCGATGATTTCGACGCCGCGACCCGGCGCGATGCGGTGAGGATCGCGAAATCCGCGCCCTTCGACGGACGCATCCCGCTGGAAGTCTCCGGCGGCGTGGACATGACCACGCTGCGCGGCATTGCCGAGGACGGCGTCGACTGCATTTCGATCGGCGGTCTGACCAAACATGTGCACGCGATCGATCTGTCGTTGAAGCTGGGACCGCCGCCGGACAACGCGTGAAACGATGGACTGTGGGGCCCGCGTCCTGTTCACGCCCCCTATCGGCGCTGCTACGTTTCAGCGCGCAGGGGAATACGACACGGAGTGTTCGTCATGAAGAAACCATTCGTAACACGGCTACCGTTTATCGCCTTCGCCATCGCGCTGTTAGGCGTAATTACTCCCGCAAGCGCCCTTGAAACCTGCATCGGCAACAACTGCCGCCAGCTTCGTGCGCAATGCCTCTTCCAGGGCGGCGGTGAAGCCTACTGTTACTCAGTTTACGAGGCATGCCTCTACGGTTCGGGCTGCCCTGTTCCCTGATGCTCGCTACGTCTTCTCGGGCCGCAGGAAGTGCGGTCCGGGAAGACGGTGCAGCATGCTGTCGCAACGTCCGTCGAAACGCGACCGGGCACTTACCGGATCAAGAACACGGCTATGGCGATAGCGATGAGCGCAAGGACGACCCAGATCCAACGAGGTGGCGACGACGTGCGCATGGCGTCCCCACTATCTGACCTCGCGCTTTCCGCACCCAACTCCAGCAGCAGAAATCGCAGGGTGTCGAAACCGATCTCGTCGCCCGGCTGCGCCACCGCGCGCTGCACGCGTTTGCCGTTGTGGAAGCTGCCGTTGGTCGATCCCAAATCTTCAATCACCACACCCTCGTTGGTCGGAATCAGCTTGGCGTGTTTGCGCGAAAGATTGGAATCATCCAATCGCAGTTGGCAATCCGGGGCCCGGCCGACGATGGACGCACCCGTCAACGGATAGCTGCGGCCGAGCATCCGACCGGTCTGCGCACGCAGCGCGTATTTCGGCAGCGCCGCACGGACGGTGGTGGCACCGACGTCGTCGAGTTCTGGCGCCGGGCTGGGTGGGCGCGGCGCATCGAGCGCCATGATCAAGGCCTGCACGCCCGCGAAACCGATCTGGTCGCCGACACGCAGCGAAATCAGGCCATCGGCCGGACGCTGGTTGACCGTCACCAGCGCGCCGCGCGCGATCTTCAGCATCACGCCTTGCGGGTTCACATGGAGCTCGCAGTGCTGCGGCAGGATCTCGGGATCGCGGAGGGCGATGTCGGCATCGACGGCCGAGCCGATGCGTTTGACGCCCTGCTGCAGCAGGAGCGGTGGGAATTCGCCGGCGGCGAATACGAGCTTCATGGGCGATCTGACTCCGGTGACGGGGATTGCATCTGCGGCGCGTCGGCCGCAGATTACGGGAATGCCGACTTTACTGATCCTGATGATTCTGGGTGCGATGGGGTTCGCATTCTGGAGCGCTTCGCGCGCCGCCGCCGAACAGGCGATCCTGCTCGGTGGCGATGCCTGCCGCACTGCCGGGGTGCAATTGATCGACCAGACCGTGCACGCGACCGGGCTGCGTCTTCGCCGCGGCGAAGACGGCCGGCTCGGTTTCGAGCGCAGCTTCCGCTTCGAATACTCGCAGGACGGCACCGACCGTCACGTCGCGCGCCTGGTGCTGCGCGGCGAGCGGCTGGTCTCCTTCAGCGGCCCGGTAGATGCTGCGAGTCGCATCACGTTGAATTGAACACGTTGAATTGAGACGGTGTTTGCCATCGGACACTGCCCCCTGCAGTCTTCGATTCGAAACGGCGCGACCGGCGTCGCGGTGCGATACGACGGTCGTTATTTCACCACGCGCAAATGATTGCCGCGCTTGGGTGGCGGCGCATGGTCGCCGCCGGTGTCGGCGTCCGCAGAGTGTACGTCGGCGCTTTCGATCTGCGTCGGAGCGGCCTCCTCCATCTCCGGCGGCAATTGCATGATCTGACCGGTTTCGCGGGCAGAGATCGCGAGCACTGCCGCCATCGGCACCCACACCGGACGGCTGACGCCGCCGAATCTCGCGGTAAACGCGATTCCTTCGTTCCCCATCTCCAAGCCCGAAACCGCGCGTGCGGCGACATTGAGCACGACCCTGCCGTCGTTCACCGCAGACGCCGGCACCTGCACGCCGTGCCGGGTCGCATCGACCAGCAGATGCGGCGTCATGTCGCTGTCGGTGATCCATGCGTACAACGCCCGCAGCAGATACGGGCGAAAACTGGTCATGCGAGGCGAGATGTCGTCGCTCATGCGGGCAGTGTACTACCGCGTTTCCGGACGGTGGATGCGTGCATTGCGGCGAATACCCCGGCCAGACATCATTCCGATCAGCGGCGCCACGGTGGCCATCAAGCCGGCAACTCGCGCAGATTCTTTTCCTGATGGGTCAGGCTGCGGACGAAGCCCGGATTCCGGAAGATGCGGTTGCCGTAGTCTTCGATCACTTTGCCATCGGTCGGCAGCGGCACATCGAGCGCCGGCAGCCGCCAGACGATTGGCGCCATCGCGCAGTCGGCGAGGCTCATTTCGTTGTTGAGGAAGAACTTGCTGGCCTTGAACAGCGGCACCGCAGCGGTGAGCAGTTCCTTCAAGCGCTTGCGGCCGGCTTCCGCCTGCTGGCGGTTGCCGAACTGCACCGCCTGTACCTGCGGTACCCAGTCGTGTTCGATGCGCAGCATCGCCAAGCGCAGGCGCGCGCGCGACAGTGGATCGATCGGCATCAAGGGCGGATGCGGGTAGCGCTCATCCAGGTATTCGCTGACCACAGATGCCGCGTACAGCACAAGATCGCGTTCGACCAGGGTCGGCACCGAGTGATACGGATTCAGATCGATCAGATCCTCGGGCGGATTCTGCGGGTCCACCGGAACAAGATCGTAGGTCACGCCTTTCGCGGCCAGCACCAGGCGCACGCGATGACAGAGCACATCGTCGACGGAAGAAAACAGGGTCAGAGCATTTCGCATACGCAGACTCGCCATCCATCCTCAAGAACAAAAGCGACCGGACAAGCCGGCCGCCCCTGCAGGTGATCGTCGCGCGAAGGCGCGCCGCGCCATCAATGTACGTCGCGCCAGTATTCCTTCTTGAGCAGCCACGCCATCAGGGTGAAGAACGTCAGGAACAGGATCACCCAGACACCGGCCTGCTGGCGCTTGATCGCGCCCGGCTCACCGACATACTCGAGAAACGCGCTGATGTCGCGCGCGGTGCGGTCGAACTCTTCCGCGTTCTGCGAACCGGCCTGGGCCACTTCGAGGCGTTCGACGGCGGCTTCGCCGGTCTTCGCGTCCTTCTTGCCGTAGACCGCGCGCTGCTGACCCTGCATTTCCCACAGCGGGTTCGGCATCGACGCGTTCGGGAACAGATTGTTGTTCCACCCAAGCGGGCGCGATTCATCGAGGTAGAACGACTTGAGGTAGGTGTAGATCCAGTCGCTGCCGCGGACGCGCGAGATCACGCTCAGGTCCGGCGGCGGCTTGCCGAACCACTTCTCGGCGTGGATCGCGGGCATCGGGCTGACGATCTGCTCGCCGAATTTCGCACCGGTGAAGTTCAGATTGTTCATCACCTGATCTTCGCTCAGCCCGAGATCTTCGGCGATCCGCGAATAGCGCATGTATTTCAGCGAATGGCAGCCGGCGCAGTAGTTCATGAACAACTGCGCGCCGCGCTGCAGCGAGGCCTTGTCTTCCAGATCCGTGCCGGCCTGCATCAAACCGCCCGCCGTGTTGGCAAGCGCCGAAAACGACAGCACAAGACCTGAGAGCAGCACCGCGGCGCGGCCGAGGAGCGAAGACTTCATCGAAGACTTCATCGTGGATGGCTTAGTCATGCATCGTCACCCGTTCCGGAACCGGCTTGGTCTTGTCGAGCTTCGTCCACACCGGCATGGTGATGAAGAAGGCGAAGTAGAGGAAAGTCAGCACGCGCCCGATGATCGTCTCGACCGGGTCGGTACCCGGGCCGGCGCCGATCTTGGCCAGCCAGACGAAGGAGATCGCGAAGATCGCGAGCATGATCTTGTACAGCGTGCCGCGATAGCGGATCGACTTGACCTTGCCCTTGTCCAGCCACGGCACCAGGAACAGCATCACGATCGCGCCGAACATCACCAGCACGCCCCACAGTTTGATGCCGAAGAACGACGGCACCACGCGCAACATCGCGTAATAAGGCGTGAAATACCACACCGGCTTGATGTGCGCGGGGGTGACCAGCGGATTGGCCTCGGTGAAGTTGTCGTGCTCGAGGAACCAGCCGCCGAAGGTCGGCGCGAAGAACATGATGAACGCGGCGACGATCAGGAAGCAGCCGACGAAGAACGTGTCCTTGACCGTGTAGTACGGATGGAAAGGCACGCCATCGGCCGGCGCGGTCGGCGACCAGCGGTTGCCCTTGGGGCCTTTCTTGATCTCGACGCCGTCGGGGTTGTTCGAACCCACTTCATGCAGCGCGCCCAGATGCAGCACCACCAGCAGCAGCAGCACCAGCGGCATCGCGATGACGTGCAGCGCGAAGAAGCGGTTGAGGGTGGCGTCGCCCGGGTTGAAATCGCCCATGATCCATTCGGTCAGCGAAGTGCCGATGTAGGGGATCGCACCGAACAGCGAGATGATCACCTTGGCGCCCCAGTACGACATCTGGCCCCACGGCAGCACGTAACCCATGAAGGCTTCGGCCATCAGCACGAGGTAGATCAGCATGCCGAGGATCCAGACCAGCTCGCGCGGCTTCTGGTAGGAGCCGTACATCAGGCCACGGAACATGTGCAGATACACCACGATGAAGAACATCGAGGCGCCCGTGCTGTGCATGTAGCGGATGTAATTTCCGCCATCGACGTCGCGCATGATGTATTCGACCGAGGCGAAGGCTTCCGCCGCGCTCGGCTTGAAATGCATGGTCAGGAAGATGCCGGTCACGATCTGGTTGACCAGCACGACCGTGGCGAGAATGCCGAAGATGTACCAGAGATTGAAGTTCTTCGGTGCGTAGTACTCGGACATGTGCTTGCGATAGAACGGCATCAACCCCGGTGCGCGGTAATTGACCCATTCCATCACGTTGTCGGCGGTACGCATGATGATGTTCGACATGACTTATGCGCTCCCTTCCGGATCAAGACCGATGACAAGCGTGTTGTCGTTGTCGAACCGATACGGCGGGACCGGCAGATTGGACGGCGCCGGCTGCGACTTGTAGACACGGCCGGACAGGTCGTAGCGCGACTTGTGGCAGGGGCAGAAGTAACCGCCCTTCCAGTCGGCATCGAACACCTGCGGCTTCACTTCCGGCAGGAAGTCGGGGGCGCAACCCAGATGGGTGCAGACGCCGATCAGCACCAGGAACTCGGGCTTGATCGAACGGAACTCGTTCTGCGCGTAGGTCGGCTGTTGATCCGCATTCTGCGACGACGGATCGGCGACCAGCGCATTCATCCCGGGAAGGGCTTCGAGCATCGCCTTCGAGCGGTGCGAGACGAAGACCGGCTGGCCCCGCCACTTCACGACGAGCTGCTGCCCGGGCGCAAGTGCACTGATATCGACCGAAACCGGTGCGCCGGCCAATTTGGCTTGGGCGCTCGGCATCCAGGACTTGATGAACGGCACCGAGGCGCCAGCAACACCGACAGCACCCACCACGGCGGTGGATATGGTCAGGAAGCGGCGACGCCCCGCGTCCACCGGTTGCGCGCCGTCACCCTGGGGGTGATCAGACCCGCTTACGACTTTAGTTGCCATCCGGCACTCCGCAAAACGTAGGCTACATTTGGACTGCAGGCCGGTTTCGTTCCCGAAGCCGGCCGACAAAGACGACAAAGTGTAACGGAACGCTGAATCGACCGACAATGTTTCCCTGTCGCGCGCCCACGACAGAGGTCGCCGGACTGGCGGCAGGAGGGAGCAGAACGGAAGTTTCGCGGGGCGCTCAAGCGCCCGGGACGCTCAGCTGCGCCCGGGGAGGATGCCGCGATAGCGCTCGGCGAGGACCCGGACCCGCTCGACATAGCGACGGGTTTCGCTGTAGGGCGGCACGCCCTTGTACTTGTCCACAGCGCCCTCGCCCGCGTTGTAACCAGCGGCGGCAAGGGTGAGATCGCCGTTGTAGCGCTTGAGCAACCAGGCCAGGTACTGCACCCCACCATGGATGTTCTGGGTGGGGTCGTAGGCATTGCTGACACCGAAGCGGCGCGCTGTGGGAGGCATCAGTTGCATCAGCCCCTGCGCACCGACCCGCGACCGCGCGTTGGGGTTGAACGAGGACTCGGCATGGATGATCGCGCGGACGATCGCCTCGTCGACGCCGTGCTGGGTCGCAGCGGCGCGGATTTCAGCGGCGTAGGCGGCGACATTCAGCCGCAGGGTGCCGAAGTTGACGCCCGGCAGCGGCGCGCAGGCGTAGCAGGTTTCGAGGAAGCTGTAGCGGATCGAACGGATCGCGGTCGCACCGGCAACGCCCTTGGGCTGCTTGCTGGTGTAATTGCGCACTCCATCCTTGATGTAGGAATAGACCTGCCCCTCGACGCGCCGGGTCGTGCCCTGACGCGGGATGGCGGTCATCGCGGCCGGCGGGGCCTCGCTTACCGTGCCCTGCGGCGTTGCCGGGGCGCTGGCGGTGGGCGTCGCAGAGATGCCCCCGGCAACCGCAGGCGCCTCGCTGGCCGAGCGGGCCGTGGTGGCGCCGACCGGCACGCTGCGCATCGCAGAGGTCGACGGCGTGTAGCTGCTGATCACGCTGCATTTCGCGCCCTTGACCCGCTTGCTGCCATAGGTGCGGCTGCCGTCGGGACTGTCGCAGCGATAGACCGTACCGGCAAATGCGGGCGCCGCCAGCATCAACGCCAGCCACAGTCCGCACCTGAAGATCGTCTTGCCCGAAGTCATGCGCGGAAGTGTCCCCGGATTCGAAAGATTTGCCAAGTGTTTGATTGTTAAACGGCAACGACCATCACCTGCGGCCGTCGAAGGCCGCTTTTGCTTACACTGGCGCCCCTTTCCATCTTTCCGGCCCGGAATCACCGCCGCGCCCCGGACACGCCCATGACCGACACGCCCGCTCCCCGAGTCAACGCGCCCTCCACGGCTTCCGCACCGAAAAAACTCTTTATCGAGACCCACGGCTGCCAGATGAACGAGTACGACTCGACCAAGATGGCCGAAGTCCTCGGCGCCGAGGAAGGTATGGTGATGACGGACAACGCCGACGAAGCCGACGTGATCCTGATCAATACCTGCTCGATCCGCGAAAAAGCGCAAGAGAAGGTCTTCAGCCAGCTCGGCCGCTGGCGCAAGCTCAAGGGCGGCGAGCGGCCGGTGGTGATCGGCGTCGGCGGCTGCGTCGCCAGCCAGGAAGGCGCGGCCATCCTCAAGCGCGCGCCCTACGTCGACCTGGTGTTCGGCCCGCAGACCCTGCACCGCCTGCCCGACCTGCTCCGCGCCAAGCGCGAGACCGGCCAGCCGCAGGTCGACATCAGTTTCCCCGAGATCGAAAAATTCGACCGCCTGCCCGAGCCCCGCGCCGAAGGCCCCACCGCCTTCGTCTCGATCATGGAGGGCTGCTCGAAGTACTGCAGCTTCTGCGTGGTGCCGTATACGCGCGGCGAAGAAGTCAGCCGCCCGTTCGAGGACGTGCTGGTCGAAGTCGCCCACCTCGCCGCCCAGGGCGTGCGCGAGGTCAACCTGCTCGGCCAGAACGTCAACGCCTACCGCGGGCCGTATGGAGGCAACGAAGTCGCCGACCTGGGCCTGCTGATCCGCACCCTCGCCGAAATCGACGGCCTCGACCGCATCCGCTTCACCACCTCGCACCCGCTCGAATTCAGCGACTCGCTGATCGAGGCCTACCGCGACGTGCCGCAGCTCGCCAACTATCTGCACCTGCCGGTGCAGTCCGGAAGCGATCGCGTGCTCTCGGCGATGAAGCGCGGCTACACTGCGCTGGAATTCAAACAGAAGATCCGCAAACTGCGCGCGGTGCGCCCGGACATCTCGATCAGCTCCGACTTCATCGTCGGCTTCCCTGGCGAAACCGAGGCCGAATTCGAGAAGACCATGAAACTGATCGAAGATATCGGCTTCGATCAGAGTTATTCCTTCATCTACTCGCGCCGCCCGGGCACCCCTGCCGCCGATATCGAAGACACCGTGAGCAGCGAGGAGAAACACGCACGCCTGGCGCGTCTGCAATCCACGATCAACGAGAAGGCCAAACGCATTTCGCAGTCGATGATCGGCACCACGCAGACCGTTCTGGTCGAAGGGCCGTCGAAGAAAGACCCAAGCGAGCTCACCGGCCGCACCGAGAACATGCGCTTCCTGAATTTCCCGGCGCCAGCGGGTGCGAACCTGATCGGGCAGTTCGTGGATGTCGTCGTGACCGAGGCGATGAGCAATTCGTTGCGGGGGCGATTGGCTGCTCGAGCGAAGGTCGATGGCTGACATGAGACGACGCTCGTAACATTGTTTTTCCGGCTTTCTGCCGAAGCCTGACGTTTACATCGACGATCAGGCGTTCGACGAATGGCGGGATTGCCGCCACCTGTATCCTGCGCAGGTCGACAACCGCCGATTCAATACAGCGGCGTACCGTTGTTGTAAGCGGTGACGAACGCCTGCCAGTCCAACTGCGTCTGCGCCGCATAATCGAAAGCGAAATTCGCGATCTCGGTCTTGAGTCCGGAAACGCTGGTGATCGCATCCGTCACCTGCTTGTCGATGCTGTAAGTCACGATTGTGGCGTCGTAGTCCTGATCCGAGATCGCGTGCGCCGAAGCCAGCGCCTGACCGATGTAATTCGCGGCGGTGTCCAACTTGCCCGCCGTGCCGAGCTGGGTGTAGTCGAAATCTTCCTGGTACGGCGACTTCTCGCGCATGGAATAAGGCTTGCCGGCGACGGCGGTGTAGCCGAGCAGCACATCGGCATTGATCAGTTGCGCCTTCGCGGTTTTCGCCACCCGACCGCCTTCGTGGTTGTCGTAGGCCCACGCCGGCAACTGGCCGTTGCCCGCAATCGCGACCACACTGGTCGAAGCCTGCTTCATTTCCAGAATGACATCGTCGGTGGTCGCCGTGGACGGCCCCTGGACCAGCACGAAATAGCGCAGCTTGCCGAGGCTGCCGACGCCCGAGCCGAGCTTCTGGTGGATGTCCTTCACCGTGTAATAGCTGGCGGCGTAACGCTTCGACGGCGCGATCGTATCGACGTAGGTGCCCATGGCACCGACGATGCCGCTGTAAGTCGTCGCCGTGACCGGCACCAGATTCGACAGGTTCTGGAACACGCGCGCACTGCCGCTGAGCTGCGTGTACTTCGAAAGCAGACTCGAACGCGTCTTGCCGTTGGCGGCCACGATGGTGTCGTCCACTGCGCCGGTGGTATTGCTCACGGTGAGCTGGAAATTCAGTTCAGCGCTGGCGCCCTTGAATTCGGACATTTTGCCGGCGTA
Organism: Lysobacterales bacterium; assembly: GCA_017302135.1. Taxonomy (GTDB): domain Bacteria; phylum Pseudomonadota; class Gammaproteobacteria; order Xanthomonadales; family Xanthomonadaceae; genus Lysobacter_I. The sequence goes on from JAFLDZ010000001.1 coordinate 210,930, forward strand.
GGAACCGACCAGCGTATTGATCGCGGTGCGGATGCTGGCATCGCTCAAGCCGTTCTCGCGCCCGGCCAGCACCATGCTCGCCGCAAGGCGGCGAAGATCCCAGACGTACTGTCCAAGATAGCCCTCGTCGAAATCCGACACCTTGAACACGGCTTTGCCGCTGCTGTCGCGGGATGCGTCGAAATTGCCCAGATGCGTATCGCCGCCGACCCAGGTATAGCCGGTCTGAGCGGTGGCGTAGGCCGAAGCCGGCCGGGCGAGCATGTCGCGGAAGAAAATGTGGTCGGTGCCGCGATAGAAGTTGTACGCGCTCAGCGACATCGTCGCCATTTTGACATCCAGCTCGTTGCTGGCGGTGGCTGCGTACGGATGGTTGTGGCCATACACTTCGGCGACCACCCAGCCCGCGCGCGGCGTCGCCGCATGCGCCTGCGAACCCGCGCCCGACAGCACGCACAACACACCGCAAAGTACCGGCAGCAACATCGTGGATCTGCGCATCGTCATCATCCTGGTGATATCCATCCGCTGCTTTTTAGCAGCAGCAGATGTCAATGCGATGGCACCGGGATGCGACGACGCAGGATCAGACCGGATCAGTCGCGGCTTTCTGTCGTGGAATCAATCGTGGATATAGGTGAACGTCGTCAGCTTGCCCTTGCCGCAGCGGCACCACGTCGCATACGCGGGGCCTTGGCCCTGTACGACCTGGCAGCGCTCCATGTCGCGACACTGGTTCTCGGTCATGTTGGTGCTGCCGAACGGGCTTGTGGTGCCAGGCGGGCCGAAGTAACGCACTCTGGGGTTGGCGACGAGGCGCGCGTCCTTCACCACCGGATACATCGGTTTGCGCGGGGTGGCCTGGGCCCTTCCCGCTCCCTCGGCAGAAACGCCGCCCGGCGCGGGAGAATCGCTACGCTCGGGCAGCGCCCCCGGACGGGTTTCGGCAGCAGTGCCTGCCTGTACCTCGGCTTGCGGCTGCGCCAAGGCGACCGCGACGGATGCGGCCAACGCCAAAACGACCAGCAGGACCCGGACACGGGCGAATGTCATCGTCATCGCGATTTCCCCTTGATGCGGCACCGGAGAGGCCGTGCCTTCACCTGCCTGCGGCGAAGGCAGCCTAGCGCAAAGCCGCCGCAGCGTGCGCGGCACTGCAGCAAAGTTGCGGCCGACTCAGTCCAAGCGCTTGCGGAACCGCGAAATCGCCAACGTCATCATGATGACGGTGAAGGCCAGCAGCGCCAGCACATCCGGCCACAGTTCGAAGAGATTGGCGCCGCGCAGCATCACGCCGCGGATCAGACGCATGAAATGCGTCAGCGGCAGCACTTCGGCGATCCACTGCGCCACCACCGGCATGCCGTCGAAGGGAAACATGAAGCCCGACAGCAGGATCGACGGCAGAAACAGGAAGAACGCCATCTGCATCGACTGGAACTGGGTCTGCGCGCGCGTGGAGACCAGCAGGCCAAGGGCGAGACTGGCCACGATCAACAGCATGGCGGCGCCGTAGACATCGATCAGATGCCCGCGCACCGGCACATCGAAGACCACCATGCCCAGCAGCAGCACGACGCTGGTCTGCACCAACCCCACTCCGATGTACGGCAGCACCTTGCCGATCATCAGTTCGGCGCTGGACACCGGCGTGGTGATCAGCAACTCGAGATTGCCGCGCTCGCGCTCGCGCACGATCGCCATCGCGGTGAACATGATCATGGTCATGGTGAGGATCACGCCGATCAGCCCGGGTACCACATTCACCGCCGCCCGGCGCTCCGGGTTGTACAGCGACAGCACGCTGATCGGCACGGAGCTGTTTTTAGAAGCCACGCCGCCGCTGCTGCCGTCCAGCGGCATCGCCGCCAGCTGTCTGGCCGTGGCCTGCACCGTGGTATCGCTGCCGTCGACGATCACCTGCACCGCTTCGCGACCGTCTATTTTCCGGCGTTCGTAATCCTGCGGAATCGCGATGCCGATCTTGATCGTTCCGCGCTTGAGCAGCGTCTGCAGTTCCTGCGGCGTGCGCGCGGGCGCGACCTGGCGGACGACGCCGGTCGCGAGCATGTCCTGCACCAGCGCACGCGAGCCGGCGGTGTCGGCCATGTCGGCGATCGCGGCCGGCAGGTTGCGCACGTCGGGATTGATCGCGAAGCCGAACAACATCAGCTGGATGGTCGGAATACCGATCATCATCGCCACGGTCATGCGATCGCGGCGCATCTGCCGCAGCTCTTTCATCATCACCGCGAAGATCCGCGCGATCTTCATCCCGGTATCGCCCCGTGCCTAGCGGACGCATCGCTGCCCGTTGTGCCGGCGCGATGCGTGGCCGAAACGAAGACGTCTTCGAGATTCGGCTCGATCGCCGAGACTTCGGCATCGATCGACGAAGCGCGCAAATGCGCCTGCAATTGCGCCGCATCGCTGCCCGGTTCGACCAGCACCCGCAGTTCGTTGCCAATCTGGGCGACGCTGAGCACGCCCGGCGACGCATGCAGTGCGGCCTGCACCCTGCGCGGCTCTCGCGCCCGCACGCCCATCGTGCGCCCGACCAGCGCACGCGTGAGCTCGGCGGGCGTGCCGTCGGCGACCAGGCGCCCGGTTTCCAGAATCGCGATGCGATGACAGCGCTCGGCTTCGTCCATGTAATGCGTGGACACCAGAATCGTGGTGCCTGCGTCGGCGAGATCGAAGAGTTTTTCCCAGAAGTCGCGGCGGGATTCGGGATCGACCGCGCTGGTCGGCTCATCGAGGAACAGCAGTTCGGGTTTGTGGACGATCGCGCACGCCAAACCCAGACGCTGTTTCTGGCCGCCGCTCATGGTGCCGGCGAGCTGCTTCTGGCGGTCGGCGAAGCTGTAGGCCTCGATCAGTTCGTCGATGCGAGCTTTGCGCTGTACGCGCGACAATCCCTGCACCGCCGCCATGAACTCCATGTTCTCGCGCACGGTCAGGTCTTCGTACAGCGCGAATTTCTGGGTCATGTAGCCGATCCGCCGGCGCAGCGCTTCGGATTCCCGCGGAACGCTCAGGCCGAGCACATCGATGTCGCCCTCGCTCGGTGTGAGCAATCCGCACAGCATGCGGATGGTGGTCGATTTTCCGGAGCCGTTCGGTCCGAGGAAACCATAGACGTTGGCGCGCGGCACGCTCAGGTCGACATGATCGACCGCGAGCACTGCGCCGAAGCGTTTGCTGAGTCCACGCGCACGGATGGCGAATTCGGCGTCCATCGCGCTATTTTTCCGCCACGAACTCGACCCGTACCGGCAGGCCGGCGGGCAGATCGTCGCTGCTGTCCAATACGATTTCGGCGAGGTAGCTCAACCGCGCCGCGTCCTTGCCGCTCAGCGCGTAGTACGGCGTGAAACTCGGTTCGCTGCGGATGGCGCGCACGTGCCCCGACATCGCCGCTTTGCCGTCGATATGCACCGTCGCGCGGTCGCCGATCTTCACGTTCGCACGCATCGGCTCGGGCACGTAAACGCGGGCATACGGCGCATCGCCGACCAGCATGATCGCCAGCGGCGCGCCCAGCGGCGCCTGGTCGCCGAGCTTGTACGGCAGGCTGTCGATGCGTCCATCGCGCGGCGCGACGATCTTCAATTTGTCGAGCGTCACCGCCTGCGCCGCGACCTGGGCATCAGCCGCACGGACTGCGGACTGCGCCTGCTCGATCCGTTCGCGCCGCGTGCCGTTTTCCAGTTCGCCGAGCGACGCCTGCGCATTGCGCACGTTGGCGTCGGCGCTGTCGGCGGCGGCACGCGCGCGGTCGACTTCGACCGCCGCGATCAACCTGCGCTGGCCCAACGGCTGTACACGCGCGAAATAGGCGCGTGCATCGCGGGCCTGCGCCTGCGCGGCGGCGAGTCGCGCGCGCGCCTGGGCAACCTGTTCGCTGCGCGTTCCAGCTTCCAGTTCGGCCAACAGGTCGCGCTGCTGCTGCGCTTGCGCCCGCACGGCATCGGTCTGCGCGGCGATGCGCGTGCGTTCCAGCGTCATCACGACAGCGCCGGCCTTCACCCGATCGCCCTCGCGCGCATCGACCGAAACGATCCGCTCGGCCGATGGCGCCGGCAGGCTGATACGGTCGTATTCGAGCGTGCCGAGCACCTGCGGCGTTTCCGCAGTACAGCCCACGAGCGAACATGCCAGCAACATCGCGGGCAGACAGATTCTAGACATCTCGCAACTCCAGACCGGATTCGAGCAGGGCCAGCACGTGGTCGCAGAGCGCATCCGCGCCCACATCGCCGGCATCGAAAACACCGCGCCAGATCGGCGCGCTGGCCGCCATGAACATCGTCTGCCCGATCAGCGACGGCACCAGCAGGCGCGGATCGAGCCGTGGATTCAAACGCCCCTCGGCCTGCAACCGCGCGAAGCGTTCGGCCAGCAGTTGCGGCAACAGCGGACCGATGCGATCGAACATCAACCGGCGCAGGCCGCCGCCTTCGTGCAGCACTTCGCGCACCCACAGTTGCGGCAACCACGGATGCGCCAGTGCGGTCGCGATCACACTGCGCACGAAACCCCGGACCAGTGCTTTCGGATCGTCGCCGGCCTGCAGCAGCGGGTCGCGCAGGCTCTGCATCACCGGCATGAGTTTTTCCTCGATGACCGCCGCGATCAGCGCATCCATCGGCGCATCCTTGCCGCCGAAGTAGTAGTGCAGCAGCGCCGGCGTGGCGCCGGCTTCGGTCGCGATCGCACGCAGCGAACTGCCGGCGATGCCCTGTCGCGCAAAGCAGGCGACCGCAGCGTCGAGCAGCGTCTGGCGCAAGTCGCGCCCGTCACCAGACGGTCGGCCGGGTCGGCGGGCGACGGCGGCGTTGCGCGCTTTTCCCGGCGAGCCGGTGGACGCTGTTGAGGGATCTGTTCGGGACATGCCGCTAATTTAATTGATTAGTTAATTAATGTCCATGCCGCCCTCTGCCGCCGGTCGGAATGGTCATGCAGGGCCGCGCGCGCTACGCTTCGGCGATGCAAAACAACGCAAGAAGCCCCCACAGCCGCGAATTCGCGCTAGACCCCGCCGATCCGGAGCGGCTGGCCAATCTGGCCGGGCCCTTCGACGCCCATCTGCGCCAGATCGAACTGCGTCTGGGCGTCCAGATCGCCAACCGCGGCAACCTCTTCCGCGTCGATGGCGACGACACTGCCGCCGTCGTGCATGCAGAGAAATTGCTGCATGCGCTGTACGACGAATCCGCCGACATCACCTTCGACGCGCAGGCGATCCATCTGCGCCTCGGCAACGACGACAGCCACGCCGCCGATCCCGGCTACCGGCCGCAGGAAGTCGCGGTGAAGGTCAAACGCGGCACCGTGCGAGGACGCGGGTCGAACCAGCAGAAATACCTGCATCTCATCGCCACCCACGACATCAACTTCGGGGTCGGCCCGGCCGGCACCGGCAAGACCTTCCTCGCCGTGGCGATGGCGGTGGAAGCGCTGAACACCGCGCGCATCCAGCGGATCATCCTGGTGCGGCCGGCGGTGGAAGCCGGCGAAAAACTCGGATTCCTTCCCGGCGACCTGTCGCAGAAAGTCGACCCGTACCTGCGCCCGCTGTACGACGCGCTGTACGAAATGCTGGGCGTCGACAAGGTCGCGAAACTGCTGGAGAAGAACGTCATCGAGATCGCACCGCTCGCCTACATGCGCGGACGCACGCTCAACGACGCTTTCGTGATCCTCGACGAAGCGCAGAACACCACCATCGAACAGATGAAGATGTTCCTCACCCGGCTGGGCTTCGGCAGCACAGCGGTGGTCACCGGCGACCTCACCCAGATCGATTTGCCGAAGCACATCAAATCCGGTCTGCGCGATGCGATCGACGTTCTGCACGAGGTGGAAGGCGTGAGTTTCACGTTCTTCGAGGCCCGCGACGTGGTCCGCCACCCGCTGGTCGCGAAGATCGTGCGGGCCTACGAAAAACAGAGCGCCGAGCAAATCGCAACGGCAGAGAGATCGCAATGACCAAAGGTCCCGTTCGCCTCGATGTCGCCGTAGGCTACGCCGCCCCGCGCACCGGCGTTCCGGCCGCCACGAGTTTCCGGCGCTGGGTCGCCACCGCGCTGCAGGGACGCATTCGCGAAGCCGATCTGGCGATCCGGGTGGTCGGCGAGGACGAGGGCCGCGCGCTCAACCGCCACTATCGCGGCAAGGACTACGCCACCAACGTATTGAGCTTCCCGGCCGACATGGCCGAGGGCGTGAAGTTGCCCAAGGGCGTGATCCTGCCGCTGATGGGCGACATCGTGCTGTGCGCGCCGGTGGTCGCCCGCGAAGCGGCGGAACAGGGCAAGCCGGCGGCGCACCACTACGCCCACCTCACCGTTCACGGCGTGCTGCACCTGCTGGGCATGGACCACCAGGACGAGCGCGAGGCCGAGTGCATGGAGCAGCTGGAGCGGGAGATCCTGGCCGAACTGGATATCGCGGACCCCTACCGGGTCCAGGATTGAGCGATTTTCGGACCTGTACCCGAGCCCGCACCCGCCCGGACACGCTAAACTGACGCCTCCGCCCCGCTGGGCGACGCCAAGACTGCAATGCCTGAGGACGACAGTACGACCCCCGCGCCTGACGGCACCAAAGCCGCCAGCGCGAAAGCCGCCGACAAGGCGCCTGCCGAGAAGAAGGCCGACAAGCGCCGCTCGTGGCTGTCGCGCCTGAGCGCGGCGATCTCGGGCGAACCCGACAATCAGGAAGATCTCGTCGAGCTGCTGCGCGACGTGCAGGCCGACGGCGTGATCGATGCCGACACACTGCGGATCATGGAAGGCGCGGTCGGCATTTCCGACATGAGCGTCGGCGACATCATGATCCCGCGCGCGCAGATGGTGGTGCTGCCGGTCGACGGCAAATTCCTCGCGCTGATGAAGGAAGTGGTCGAGTCCGGCCATTCGCGCTTCCCGGTGCACGGCGAAGACCGCGACGAAATCCTCGGCATCCTCCTCGCCAAGGACCTGCTGCGTGGCGTGGTCACCGACAACGGCCCCAGCACGGTGCGCGAACTGCTGCGCCCTGCGGTGCTGGTGCCCGAATCCAAGCGCCTCGACATCCTGCTGCGCGAGTTCCGCCAATCGCGCAACCACATGGCGATCGTGATCGACGAATACGGCGGCGTCGCCGGCCTGGTCACCATCGAGGATGTGCTGGAGCAGATCGTCGGCGAGATCGACGACGAACACGACGACGCCGAAGACCCGAACGCACTGATCGCGGCCCAGGCCGACGGCCAGTATCTGGTCGACGCACTGACCCCCATTTCCGATTTCAACGCGCGGTTCGGCGCCGATTTCGACGACGACGAATACGACACCATCGGCGGGCTGATCACCGCTGCCATCGGTCATCTGCCCGAAGCCGGCGAAGAGCTCACGCTCAGCCGCTTCGGTTTCCGGGTCGCGCGCGCCGATGCACGACGTCTGCATACCCTGCATGTGAGCGTGCATGCGGCATAACCGCCTGCGCACGGGCTTCGCCGCGCTGCTGTGGCTGGTCTTGGCCTGCTGGCTGTCGGTCGTCCCGGCCGCACTGGCTGCGCCGCGAATCGGCATCGCCACCATGCAGCCCGGCGAGATCTTCTTCGAACGCTTCGGCCACAACGCGATCGTCGTCGACGACTCCGCCACCGGCATCTCGCAGGGCGAACCGCTTTCGTACAACTTCGGCTTCTTCGACATGGGCGAAGCCGATTTCACCAGCCGCTTCGTCAAGGGCGACATGCGCTATTACCTCGCCCGGCTGCGCTGGCGCGACGACCTTCAGTACTACCTCGACAGCGGTCGCGGCGTGTCGATCCAATGGCTGGATCTCGACGACGCGCAGGCCGAAGCGATGGCAGCCGCGCTGGCCGAGAACGCCAGGCCCGAGAACGCGCGCTACCGCTACGACTATTTCATCGACAACTGCGCCACGCGCGTGCGCGACGCGATCGACCGCGCAATCGGCGGCGCGTTGAAGCCGCAGCTCACCGCACGTTCTCAGGGCAATACCTTCCGCAGCGAAGCGGTGCGACTGGCATCGCCCGCACCGTGGATGTGGCTGGGCTTCGATATCGGCCTGGGCCCATCGTCCGACCAGCCGATGTCGCGCTGGGAAGAGGCCTACGTGCCGATGCGCCTGGCCGCCAGTCTGCGCGAAGCGAAACGCCCCGACGGCCGCCCGCTGGTGCTCAGCGAAGAAACCGTCGCGCCGCACCGGATCGCACCGGAACCTCCGGAATTTCAGCGCGCATGGTGGCAATGGCTGTTCGCCGGCCTCGCCATCGCCGCACTGTGGTCATGGCTGCAGCGGCGCCGTCCGCGCATCGCGGCTGGGCTCGCGCTGGTGTTCTGGAGCGTCGCCGCCCTGGTCGGCACGCTGATGCTGGCGATCTGGCTGGGCACCGAACATCGCTTCGGCTGGGCCAACCACAATCTGATGTTGCTCAGCCCACCGGCGTGGCTGCTGCTGCCCGGCGGTTGGCGGCTCGCGCGCGGGCGATCGGCGGGGGGTCTGTTTCGACTGGCGCTGATCGCAACGGTGACGCTCGCGATCCTTGCGCCATTTCTGCACTGGATCGTCGCCGTCCCGCAGACCAACGCGCATTGGATCGCGCTGCTGCTGCCGATCCATGCGGCTTTCGGCATCGTCTGGTTGCGTGCCTCCCCACAAGCCCGCAGTTCCTAGGACAGAGGGCCTTCACGGGCCCGAGCCTTTGCCCGGCCCGCATGATCGTGAAGAGCTCGGGGCTGAAGCCCCTCCTCCGCCCCTCCTACGCCCACGTCACGTCGGACCGCACCTCATAGCATCGCATTCGTAGGAGGGCCTTCAGGCCCGAGCTTTTGCCCGGCCCGGATCATCGAACAGCTAGCGGCTGAAGCCCCTCCTATCGTGTCTGTGGCTCCCTGTCGGAGAAAACCTACCTCCTGCCGCGGAGTTGCCCGATTCCATCCAACACTGCAGGCAAGCAGGCTGTATGGATGAACCGGGCACACCAACTACTGCGCAAAGGCCGGGTTTCCGAACCTGATCAGATCTATCTCGCCACCTTCTGCACACATATGCGTAATCCGATCTTCCGCAATCCCGACGTTGCCATGGATGCGGCAGTCGCACTTCTGGAACCTGGACATTGGACACACGCACAGCTCCTGACGTGGGTATTGATGCCCGATCACTGGCATGGCTTGATCCAGCTAGGAAGCGGCATCACGCTCTCGCGAGTGGTCGGCAGACTGAAAGGAGCGAGCGCTCGACGCTTGGGGTTGCGACATCCTCATCTGCGGCCAATTTGGCAGGATGCTTTGCACGATCACGCCCTGCGTTCGAGCGAAGACGTGTCAGCTGCGGCGCAATACATTATCGAGAACCCCGTACGCGCCGGCTTGGCGGCTACCCCGGCCGTTTATCCCTATTCGAGCGGCTTCTCCTCGTAGGAGGGCCTTCAGGCCCGAGCTTTTGCCAGGCCCGCATGATCGTGAAGAAGCTCGGGGCTGAAGCCCCTCCTATGCCCCTCCTACGCCGCGCTTCCGCATCGGACACGCCTTGCCGGAATCGATCCATCCCGGCACGATGCCCGCCATGACCAACCCCGCCTCCGCTCCGACGCTGCCGCAGAGCGTCGTCAATTGCGCCGTGTACCGTAATGGCGCGCGCGCCGATATCGGCCTCGACCACATCAGCGACGCCCTCGCCATCGACGATGGCAGCTTCGTCTGGGTCGGCCTGTACGAGCCCGAGGAACCCCTGCTCGACAAGCTGCAGGAGGAATTCGGCCTGCACGATCTGGCCATCGAAGACGCACAGCACGCGCACCAGCGCCCGAAGATCGAGGCCTACGGCAACTCGCTGTTCCTCGCCGTGCATACCTCGCAACTGCTCGACGGTCACGTGCGCTTCGGCGAAACCCATGCCTTCGTCGGCCCGCGATTCCTCATCACCGTGCGTCACGGGGCGTCGCTGTCCTACCGTCACGTCCGCGCCCGTTTCGAACGCGAACCGGAGCTGCTGTCGCAAGGGCCAGCGTTCGCGCTGTACGGCATCCTCGATTTCATCGTCGACAACTACCAGCCGATCGTCAACGAATTCCGCGACGAGCTCAACGTGCTGGAACACGACATCTTCGCCGCCGAATTCCGCCGCGAAACCATCGTCAAACTCTACGAATTGAAGAAGGAACTCACCCAGCTTCGACTCGCCGTGGCACCACTGCAGGACATCCTCGCCCAGCTCACCCGCACCCAGATGACCCAGGTGACGGACGAAGCCAAACTCTACTTCCGCGATGTGCTCGACCACGTCGTGCGCCTCAACGACGCCATCGACACCCTGCGCGAAATGCTCAGCGCCGCGATGAGCGTCAACCTGTCGCTGGTCACCATCAACCAGGGCGAAGTGGTGAAGAAACTCGCCGGCTGGGCCGCGTTGCTCGCTGCACCGACGCTCGTCACCAGCTGGTACGGCATGAACTTCAAACACATGCCAGAACTCGCCGGCCAGCACAGCTATTGGGTGCTGATCGGCGGCGTCACCGTCTTCTGCTTCGCGCTGTACCGGTATCTGAAGAAGGTCAAATGGCTCTGATCATTCGCATGTCCGGCCGGCCGGATGTCTTCGCATGACGGCCAGATGAACCCAGCGGGCACCACTGGACCGGCAAGCGGAATATTCAGCCAAGCGTTAGCGGCCCGGCTCTAGCGTGCTCATCGCGCCATCCCGGCGTCCGGAGTCCACCATGAACCGCTTCGCCGTTTCGATCCTCGCCGTCGCGTTGGTCGCCGCCACCGGCACCGCTTCCGCACAAAACAGTTACGCGCAAGGCCAGCAATACCCGGCACCGGCGAACGATCGCTACGCACAAACGGCAAGCCCTTATTACGACGAAGCCCGCGTGATCCGCGTCGACCCGGTACTGCAATCCACTTACGGCAACACCCAGACCTCAGCGGGCCGCTGCTACAGCGATGACGATGTCTATGCCGGCAATGGCAACGACGACCGCTACAGCGACCGCCGCTACGACGATCGCTACGACGACAACCGCGGCTACGATGACCGCCGCTACGACGATCGCTATCCCAACGCCCAAGGCACCCAGACCGGCCGCAACGTCGCCACCGTCCTCGGCGGCATCGTCGGCGCCGCGCTCGGCAGCAAGGTCGGTGGCGGCTCCGCCCGCTATGCGACCGCTGCGGTCGGCTCGATGGTCGGCGGCATGGCAGGACGCGGCATCTACGAAACGACTCAGCGCAATCGCCAGCCGAAGCCGCGCATCACGGTGTGCGATCCGGTTCGCGAAGGCAGCTATTCGAACACCGGCAGCAACGTCACCGCGTACGACGTGACCTACGAATACGCCGGACGCCAATACGTCACCCGCACCGACTACCACCCCGGCGACCATATCCGCGTCCGCGTGGATGTGCGTCCGGAGTGATCGCGACGCCGATGCGTACAAGCGAAAACCGCTTATAGAAAAGGGACCGCAAGGTCCCTTTTCTTTTGCCGGCCACGCCGCCGAAGATCACACGCTGGCGCTGGGATGCCGGCTGGGATACGGCGACAGCAGCGCCAGTTCCTGCCGCGCCAGTTCCGCGCGCAGGCGATGGGCGGCTTCCAGCACCGCTGCGGTTTCCAGACCGTCGGGCAACGTGTCGATCACGGTCGGAAACGCACCGTCGTACACCAGCAGATTGGTGGCCTCGGTGGGATCGGCATCCAGGTTGTACAGCTCCCACTGATCCGGCACCGGCCTTTCGCTCCACGGGTCGCAGTAGCGCACCAGTTTCCATTCCTGCGAACGCAGCGCGCGCACGTGCGCAGGCTGCAGCACCGCGCCGGGCGCGAGTTCCGGGACATAAGGGTGCGGCGGCGCGCCATCGACAGGCGGCGTGCGCAGCAGCTCGACCGTCGCCGCGAAGACCGCGTACTGCTCCCACGAGGATTGGTTGTGCGGGTCGTCATCGCGCGGCAGTGGCTCGGTGATCATGTCGTCTGTGGCGAACAGCACGCCTACGCGCTCGACACCATCCGGGCCGATCACCGGGCCGCCCCCCGCCGCCATCACCGGCAGCAGATCGGCGCCCGGCAGCGGTGCGGCCAGATGCGTTTTCGACAGCGAACGCCGCGCTCGCTCGATCTGCGCCGGCCCGGCGCCGGTCAGCGCCAGCAGCGTCGGCAGGATGTCGATATGGCTGGTCTGCGCATCGATCGCGATCGGCGCATCGGTGGCCGTGTTGTAGGCCGGCGAACTGATCAGGAACGGCACGTGCACCACTTCCTGATAGGCGCCGTGCCACTTCTCGATCTGCATGCCGTGCGCCGCGCCGAATTCGCCGTGATCCGATGCGAACACGACGATGGTGTTCCCGCGCAGGCCCGCCTCCTCCAGCGAGGTCAGCACGCTGAGGATGTGGCGGTCGACCATCGAAATCATGTAAGCGTAGTACTGCAGGAAACCGACCGACGCCGCATCGGCGTCCTGCTGCAACTGGAACGGAATGGTCGCCGCCAGCGTCGCCTTCACCGCATTGGCCAGCACGGTCTGCGCGTCGCCACCGATGGCCTGCGCCGCGCCGAGGCCGGTCTTGGCCGCCAGACCCAGCGCGACCTTGTAGGACGCGTCGAACTGCGCGCGCGGCTTGTTGTCGAGCAGGTTTTCGTTCTGGGTCGGCGACGCGGTGGCGCAGGCCTGCGGCAAGCCCGTCGGATTCAGCGGTACCTGGTAGGTGCCGTCCTGCGGTACGGCACTGACCGTGCCCTGCGCGGGAATCGGCACCGAACCGCCGGGGCCGATCAGCGCCTGCGGCGTCACCGTTGCGCCGGGCGCGGCCGGCATCAGCGCGCGCGGCAGCGCCGGATAGGTGGCGATGTCGTGCGGATTGGTGAACGAGCACACCGCGAAGAACGGCGGCGGCGTGGGCACGAAACTGTTGTTCGGATGATGATCGCCCGCAGTGCTGCTGGCGCGCGAATACGGCACGCCCAGCCCACGTCGCCGCAGGAACGCACAGGCCAGATCGGCGAACTGGTAATCGCGATACACGCCCATGTTGTTGGTCAGCGCGCCGTGCGGCTCCGGCCATGACAGCTCCCAGTCGCCGAAGCCATACGCCTGCAGCGTGTGCTCCGGCGGATCGCTGACATGCCATTTGCCGAAGTAGTGCGTGGAATAGCCCAGCTCGCGAAAGTAATCGCCGGCAGTGGGCGCGCCGTCCGCGCGCAGCCACGGGAAATTGGACGAGTCGCCGTTCTTGAACAAGCCATCGGTTTGGGTCACGCCGCTGCGCGGCCCGTACTGTCCGGTCATGATGCTGGCGCGGCTGGGAATGCACGCCGACTCGGCGATGGTGTGATCGGTGAACACCGTCGCGTACTCGCGCAGCTTGCAGAAGCCCGGGTAGTGCTGCGTGTATGCGTTGCCTTCCAGGCTGCCGACGAACGAGAGAATCTTCTTGATGTCGTTCACGAAGCCGGCGTCGCCGTAACCCGCGCTGGGGTAATACAGCTGATCGACCATGATCATCAGGATGTTGGGGCGGGTGTCCTTGATCTGCTCGATCGTGTCACGCAGCGTCTGTCCGTCGTCGGTGCCGTTTCCGTTGTCGCCACTGCCCTGCACTGTCATCTGCATCATTCCCCTGCTCCCTGGTCGATATCGTCCATCGCCCCGCGCGTCTGCGCGGCTGGCGTCCTGTGATCGCGATGATGCACGAAATACGGCTCCACTGGCACGCCCACAACTCCGTTCACGCCGACGACCCGATGAAACGAACCGACATGCAATCTCTTGCTTCATGCGGATTGCAGCGCAATGAATCCGAAACCGAATTCCACGGAAGCAGCCGATAGGGTGCGCTTCAGCACACCGCCCCCGGGGTAGCGCCGAACGAAGCGGTGCGCGACACGCGCACCCTATGGGAAATTCCACATCATCCAGGTATTGCTTTCGAGAAAAGAGCCACATGAATACAGGCCCGAGCCGGGAATGTGGTGGCGGGGATTGGACCCGATGGCCCTCCGGCACGAATCGGAGAGTGCAGCGAGCGGGGGGAGCGGCTGTCGATTTGCCCTCTCCCTGCGCATCGCGCGGGGAGAGGGTGCCCGCAGGGCGGGTGAAGGGTGAGGTGCGGGGGTGCCGGCCCCCGCCCAAGCCTGCGATAATTCCTGTCTTGGCCCCGTAGCTCAGCTGGATAGAGCGGTCCCCTCCTAAGGGACAGGTCGCACGTTCGAATCGTGTCGGGGCCACCAGCGTGATCCGTCCAACATGATCCACTCATTTCGCAAGCGCGCGCCGGCAGGCGTGGGCCGCGCCACCGCACTCAGGAGTTCCCGATGACCCATCCCGTCCTCACCGCCCTCGGCCTTGGCGCCAGCGAATCCGGCACCTATCTCGGCCACGGCGAGTGGTCCAAGACCAGCGACGCCGGGGTGCTGGAGCCGATCAATCCGACCACGGGCGAGGTGCTGGGCCGGGTGATGGCCTCATCGCAGGCGGATTACGATCTGATCGTCGAACGCGCCCAGGCGGCGTTCAAGACTTGGCGCACCACCCCGGCGCCGCGCCGCGGTGAGGCCGTCCGCCTGTGCGCGGACGCGCTGCGTATCCACAAGGACGCGCTGGGCTCGCTGGTCGCGCTGGAAATGGGCAAGTCGAAGCAGGAAGGCGACGGCGAAGTGCAGGAAATGATCGACATCGGCGAATTCTCGGTCGGTCTGTCGCGTCAGCTCTACGGCCTGACCATGCACAGCGAGCGCCCGGGCCACCGCATGTACGAGCAGTGGCATCCGATCGGCATCGTCGGCGTGATCTCGGCGTTCAACTTCCCGGTCGCGGTGTGGGCGTGGAATGCGTTCGTGGCGGCGATCTGCGGCGACATCACCATCTGGAAGCCGTCGCCGAAGACGCCGCTCTCGGCGATCGCTTCGATGAAGATCTGCAACGAAGCGCTGAAGAAAGGCGGCTTCCCCGACATCTTCTTCCTGTTCAACGACGCCGGCACCGAGTTGGCCTCGAATTTCGTCGATGACAAGCGTATTCCGCTGATCAGTTTCACCGGTTCGACTAAGGTCGGCCGCATCGTCGGCGAGCGCTGCGCGCGGCGCATGGCGCGTTCGCTGCTGGAACTGGGCGGCAACAACGCGATCATCGTCGATGCCAGCGCCGACCTGAAACTGGCGATTCCGGCCATCGTCTTCGGCGCCGTCGGCACGGCCGGCCAGCGCTGCACCACCACCCGCCGATTGATCGTGCACGAAAGCGTGTACGACGACGTGCTGGCGAAACTGATTACCGCGTACAAGCAGGTGGAAACGAAGATCGGCGACCCGACCGACCCGAAGAACCTGATGGGCCCGCTGAACAGCCGCGATGCGGTGGACGCTTACCTCGATTCCATCGCCAAGGCCAAGGCCAGCGGTGGCAAGGTCGAAACCGGAGGCGCCGCGATCGAAGGCAAGGGCAACTTCGTGCTGCCGGCGATCGTGACCGGGCTGACCAACGACGCCGAAATCGTGCAGCACGAGACCTTCGCGCCGATCCTGTACGTGATGAAGTACAAGACCCTGGACGAAGCCATCGACATGCAGAACGCGGTCCCGCAGGGCCTGTCGTCGTCGCTCTTCACCGCCAACCTGCGCGCGGCCGAAGCCTTCCTTGCCGCTTCGGGCAGCGATTGCGGCATCGCCAACGTCAATATCGGCACCAGCGGCGCGGAAATCGGCGGCGCGTTCGGCGGCGAGAAGGAAACCGGCGGTGGCCGCGAATCGGGTTCGGATGCGTGGAAGGTCTACATGCGCCGGCAGACCAACACCATCAACTATTCCGATTCGTTGCCGTTGGCGCAGGGCATCAAGTTCGATCTCTGACCCTGAAACAACCCGGGTCGCAGACCTTGTCGTCAAAGCGGGTGGCGTCGATTCGAATCAGCGCAAACCAACTCGGCTGGATCCTTCAACTACGAGAGCGAAGATCATGAGCGTCCCGGTCAAAACCACCAGCACCCTCGCCATCATCAGTCTGGTGGCCGGTATCCTCGGCTGGACCCTGCTGCCCTTGCTGGGCAGCGTGGGCGCGATCATTACCGGGCACATGGCACGCGGCGAGATCCGCCGGTCCGCAGGCGCGATCGACGGCGATGGCCTCGCGATCGCCGGCCTGGTGCTGGGCTGGGGCTCGGTGATCGGCGCCATCCTGAGCGTGCTGCTCGTGGTGGTGTTTTTCGGCGGCATCGCAGCCTTGCTCGCCTGGCTTGGCCTCTCCGGCCAACTCGGCTGAGACGTCGGATGTACGGAATCGCCCGCCCGTTCCTGTTCCGCATCGACGCCGAGCGTGCGCACGGCATCGGCCTGTCGATGCTGGAGGCCGCGTATCGCACCGGGTTGAATCCGCTGCTGACCCGGCGCATGCCGTCGTTCCCGGTGAAGGTGCTGGGCCTGAGCTTCCCCAATCCGGTCGGCCTCGCCGCCGGGCTGGACAAGAACGGCGCACATATCGACGCGATGTTCGCGCTGGGCTTCGGTTTCGTCGAAGTCGGCACCGTGACGCCGAAACCACAGCCGGGCAATCCGAAGCCGCGCATGTTCCGGTTGCCGGAGAACAACGCGATCATCAACCGCCTCGGTTTCAACAACGACGGTGTGGACGCGCTGGTGCGCAATGTCGAAAAAGCGCGGCGCAAGGGCAACGGCATCCTCGGCATCAACATCGGCAAGAACAAAGACACGCCGAACGAATCGGCCGCGCTGGACTACGTGCACTGCCTGGAGAAGGTCTATCCGCTGGCGGATTACGTCACCATCAACATTTCATCGCCGAACACCGCAGGCCTGCGCGAGCTGCAGGAAGAACAGGCGCTGCGGCGTCTGCTCGGCGAGCTGAAGGAAGCCCAGGGCCGGCTGTGGACCCGACACGGTCGACGCGTGCCGATGCTGGTGAAAGTGGCGCCGGATCTGGCCGACGAGGATATCGATGTCACCGCGCGCGTCCTCGGCGAACTGCAGGTCGATGGCGTGATCGCCACGAATACCACTGTCTCCCGGATCGCGGTGCACCAGCATCCGCTGGCGAAGGAAGCCGGCGGCCTGTCGGGCGAACCGCTGATGGCGAAGTCCACTGCGGTGTTGCGCATGCTGCGCACGCGGCTGCCGGAACAGATTCCGATCATCGGCGTCGGCGGCATCCTGACCGGCGCCGATGCGGTGAAGAAAATGGCTGCCGGCGCCAGTCTGGTGCAGTGCTACACCGGCCTGATCTACCGAGGGCCGACGCTGATCCACGATTGCGTGGACGCGATCCGCCGCCGCAAGGAAGCGCCGAGTCGCGGGCATCTGTCGAACGAAACATGAGCGTCCGTCGTTTCGAACGCGCGCCCGTGCGCAATACCTTCGGCGTCGATGCGCGCGCCGGTCTGCTGATCGAAACCGACCACGCCGACGATCTGCCGGGCTTGTTCGCCGGCGAACTCGCAGGGACATCGCCACAGGCTTCGGAACTGTTGATTCTCGGCGGCGGCAGCAATCTGCTGATCGTCGAAGCGCCGGCAGTCGCACTGCATCTGGATTCGCAGCGCATCGAAGTGCTCGATGCGCAAAACGGCATCGTCCGCGCCGATGCCGGCGTCGAATGGCACCGCTTCGTGATGTGGACCCTGGAACACGGGTTTGCGGGCCTGGAAAACCTTGCCTTGATCCCCGGTACCGTTGGCGCATCGCCGATCCAGAACATCGGCGCCTACGGCGTGGAAGTGGGCGAACGCATCCATGCGGTCGACGTCTTCGAGCGCATCAGCGGCGCATTCCAGCGCTTCGATGCGCAGGCGTGCGGATTCGCGTACCGCGACAGCATGTTCAAGCACGCTCCCGATCGCTGGCTGGTGACCGCAGTGGAATTCAAACTTGCGCCATCGTTGGAAACCGCCGCGCTGAAGCTCGACTACGCCGGCATCCGCGATGAATTGGCATCGATGGGCATCGCAACGCCGGACGCACGCGATGTCGCCGAAGCGGTGACCGGTTTACGCCGCAGAAAACTGCCCGACCCCGCCGTGGTCGGCAATGCCGGCAGCTTCTTCAAGAATCCGATCGTGCCGGTCGCGCAGGCCGATGCGCTGAAAGCCGAACATGCCACGCTACCGATTTTTCCCGGCAACAATGCTGCGACGCGCAAACTTTCGGCGGCGTGGCTGATCGACGCCTGCGGCTGGAAAGGTCATCGCGGTGGCGGCAGCGGCGATGCCGGCGTGTCCGACAAACACGCGCTTGTGCTGGTGAATCACGGACGTGCGACCGGCGCAGAGCTGCTGACATTGGCGCGTGATATCTCCGCCAGCGTGCATGCGCGCTTCGGTGTCGCGATCGAACCCGAGCCCCGGATCGTCGGCGCGCGCTGGTGAACGCCGCGCGGTCGCAGCCTCTGCGCGCGGCGCTGTTGATGCTCGGCAGCACGGTGTTTTTCGGGCTGATGACGGTGGCGATCAAACTCGCGTCCGCAAGCCTGCATACGTTCGAGATCGCGTTCTTCCGCAATTTCTTCGGATTGATGGCAGCGCTTCCGCTGCTGCTGCACCACGGGCCGGAACTGCTGAAAACCACGCAGTTTCCGCGCTATCTTTTCCGCTGCACGATCGGCGTGACCTCGATGATGGCGGGCTTCTGGGCCATCGGCCATCTGCCGCTGGCGCAAGCGGTGGCGTTGTCGTATTCCACGCCGATCTTCGTGACGATCGCGGCGGTGGTCTTCCTGCACGAGCAGGTGCGCGCACGACGCTGGGCTGCAGTGGCGGTAGGCTTCGTCGGAGTCATCATCATCATCCGCCCCGGCTCGGCCGATTTCAGCACCGGCACGCTGGTGGCGCTGATCGCCGCCGTGTTGAGCGGCATCGTATCGGTGCAGATCAAACTGTTGTCGCGCACCGAACCGGCCGACCGCATCGTGCTTCTGACCACGCTGCTGTGGGTGCCGATGTCGCTGCTGCCGGCGTTGACGGTCTGGGAATGGCCGCACGGCATCGTCTGGGTGTGGGTGATCGCTGCGGGATTCCTCGGCACCGGCGGGCACATGCTGTGGACGCGGGCGCTGAAGATCGGCGACGTTTCCGCACTCACGCCGATCAGTTTCACGCAGTTGCCGATCGTCGCGGTCGCCGGCTGGTTGTTGTTCCAGGAGCCGCTGGATCGCTGGACCGCGATCGGCGCAGGCGTGATCTTCGTGGCCAATGCCTATATCGCGCACCGCGAATCGCAGCTCGTACGCCGCGATGCCACCCATGCGCCGGTCGAGGCGGCGAAGCCCGGCGAATGATGCTGCATCGCAATATTTCCGGCATGACGGCGCACGACGATCGATATCGCGGCACGGAGACGATTGACCGCTCCGGTGCGCCGGTGTACATGAGTCCTTCGGTCCTCGGCATCGCCGGGATCGCACGGCACGATGCAGGGGGCGTCGCCGGCCACACAGCGTCCATTACGGGCGTCTTACCCAAGCAGTCCATCACCCAAAGGAAAGAAGGTCATGACCGCATCAATCCGCAAGCCTGTCGTGCTTGCAACCGCCATCGCCACCATTCTGATCGCAGCGCCGCTGCACGCAGAGGAAGGCGATTATTCGTTCTGGCAGACACTGGCGAATCTGGCCTCACCGCCGAAAGCCGACAACAAAGTCACCGCTGCGCAACGCACCGGCGATTATCCGCTGCTGTCGAATCCGGGCGGCTATGCCGACGGCTTCAGCCCGGGCGCATACAGTCAGTGGCAAACCATCAAGCTCGCGCCCGAAACAGGCGCGGTATGCGGCAACGGTTCGCAATACAAGTTCTTTTTCAACCGCGTGCCGAATACCCGCAACACCATCATCTACATGGAAGGCGGCGGCGCGTGCTGGGATTACGCGAGTTGCACCGGCCAGACCGGGGTACGCGGCGCGCGCAATCCGAACGGCATCCCGGACGACTACATGAGCCTGCTCAATCCCGGCGCGAGCCTGGTGAGCCCGTTCACAACGCGCGTGAGCCCGTTCGATTCGGTCAAGACCCAGCAATGGAATATCGTCTATGTGCCCTACTGCACCGGCGATATCTACAGCGGCGACAAAGTGGCGGTCTACAACGACCCCGCCGGCGTGAAGCCGCCGCTGGTCTGGCACCACAACGGCACCCGCAATGTGCGCGCCGTGGTGAGCTGGCTGAAGGACAACGTGCAGCGTCCGACGCAGATGCTGTCCACCGGCTGCAGCGCAGGCGGCGCAGGCAGCCTGACCAACTACGCGCCGCTGCGTCGCGACCTCGCACCGACCCGCAGCTTTCTGATCGACGATTCCGGCCCGGTCTTCGATGCCCCGCTCGGCGGCAATCCGAGTCTGTATCCGTCCGCGCCGCTGCAGGGTCTGATGCGTGAGGCGTGGGGCCTGAACAAACCGAATGGACCGTTGCCCTACCTCGCCAGCCAGATGCCGCAGCTCGATCTCAATCAGCTCGGCACGCTCTACAACGCGCTGTCCGCGAAATACCCCAACGACCGTTTCGGTCAAACCCACTTCTGGCAGGACCTGAATTTTTCCTCGTATTCCTACGAGCGGTTCTTCACGGATATCCAGAACGCACCGACCCAGGCCGCCAAGGAAGCGTTGATCCACGCCCGCTGGGGCACCGACACCCAGCGGCTGTCGGCGAAACTCAACGGGTTGGGCAACTTCGGCGGTTACTTCCCGCAATATCGCGCGCTCAACGAAAGCCATTGCACCACCATCGTCGACTTCAAGAATGGCGACGTCCAGACGATGAGCCTTGAACTGAAGAACTTCATCGACAGCGTACTGGTCGGTTCGGGCAACGTGCTGGACGCATCCGAAGCCAGCGACGCCGCGGATCGCAGCAAACCGTTCAATCTGCTGTACTGGACCATCGACCAACTGGTCTAATCGTCCATGCGCTCGCCCGGCGGATCCGCGTTGCGGCTCCGCCGGGCGACGCTCTCAATTACAGGAATCCTGCGCCGCACATCATGAAGATCAAACCCATTCACATCGGCCTGGCGATCGCTGCCGTCCTGACGCTCACGCTCTGGATATCGGCCCGACACCGCAAGGATGCATTCGTCGAAAGCCTCGGCACACCTGCGGAAGCCACGGCGCCAGCGCCGGTCGCCTCCGATCCCGGGCAGGCGGCACTGGAAGCGACTCCGGAAGCCCAGGCATACCGCAGCCGCCTGGCATTCGAACAGCAGGCACGCGCGTTCCTGCGCGACGCGCCCAAGCTCGACGCAAACGCACGACTGGAGCGGGCGCGCGCCATCAGTCGCGAGATCGACCGGCGCGAACAGGCGCGAGAGCTCTCGGCGGGAGACGCCGTGGTATTGCGCATCGGCCTGATCCAGGCCGCTGTCGAGGATGATTCCGAACGCGTCCGCCAATCGCAGGCGATCGTGGACCGCTATCGCCAACAGAGCGCCGAACGGCAGGCGGCATTCCAGGAACAGCAGCGCCGGGACGCCCAGTTCCAGAAATACAAGGCGCGCGAAGCGCAGATCGTCTCCGAAGTGCTGGCGATGACCAGCTACCCCGGTGGGATGAGCCGCGACGACTATCTGCGCGTCCGCCTGCAGGAAGCACGGCAATCGATCTACGGCAACCAGAGCCCGCCGCCGCCGACGCCTTAGCGCTCCACCCCAACACCTTCGGCACATGCCGGGGCGGCGATGCGCGCTAGGCTTGCGGATCGCCCGCTCTTTCCGGAACCGAAGATGAGATACCGCCTTACCGCCCTGAATGTCGCCTTGGGCCTCGCGCTGGCATCCGCCACCGCCTTCGCCAGCGACAGCGCCTCGCCGCAGCTCGGCAGCTTCGGCATCGCACTCGACAACCGCGACCTGTCGGCGAAGCCCGGCGACGATTTCGACCGCTACGCCAACGGCCGCTGGTTCGACGGTTATCAGTTGCGCGATTACGACACCCGCTACGGTTCGTTCAACGCGCTGAGCGACCGCGCCGAAGAGCAGACCCGCGCGATCATCGAAGAGTTGCTGGCAAGAAAGGATCTGGTGCCCGGCAGCGACGAACAGAAAGTCCGCGATTTCTACGCCAGCTACATGGATACCGCCGCGCGCGATGCCGCCGGGATCGCACCGCTGAAACCGACCCTGGCCCGCATCGCCGGCATCGATTCGGTCGCGGCGCTGACCGCCGCCTTCGGCCGTTCCGGCATGGACGGCACCAGCAGTCCGGTCGGCGCCAGCGTCACCCTCGACCGCAAGAATCCGGACCGCTATCTGGTCGGGATCGGCCTTGGCGGCCTGGGCCTGCCGGACAAGGACTACTACCTCAATCCGGAGCCGCGCTTCGCCGAGATTCGCGCTGCGTATCTGAAACACGTGACGACCATGCTCGACTTCACCGGTGCCGCCGACGCCAAGCCACGCGCCGAAGCGATCATCGCGCTGGAAACCGAGCTGGCCAAGCGGCTCTGGGATCGCGCGCAACTGCGCGATCGCGACAAGACCTACAACCTGCGCACCTTCGCGCAGCTGCAGGAAGAATTTCCGGGTTACGACTGGGCGGCGCACTTCGCAGCCCAGGGGCTGTCGAGGCCGACCGAGGTCAACATCTCGACGCCCAGCGCGGTCGGCCCGGTGCTCGAGGTGATCTCGAAAACACCGCTGACCGTCTGGCGCGATTATCTGACCTACCACGCGGTGCAAAACCACGCGCCGTTGCTGAGCACCGGGATCGATGAGGCTGCGTTCGCGTTCACCGGCAAGGTGCTGCAGGGCCAGCAGGGGCAGAAGGAACTGTGGAAACGCGCGGTCGCAGCCGTCGGCGGCAACACGGGACTTGGCGATGCGGTCGGCCGGATGTACGTGGCCCGACACTTCAAGCCCGAAGCCAAGGCCGCGATGGATGACCTGGTCGAGAATCTGCGCACCGCGCTGCGCCAGAACATCCAACATCTCGACTGGATGGGCGAAGCGACCAAAGCGGAGGCCTACAAGAAACTCGGCACGTTCCTGCCGAAAATCGGCTACACCCGGAAATGGCGCGACTACGGCAGCGTGAACATCGTCCCGGGCGATCTGATCGCGAATGTGCTCTCGGTACGGCGCTACGCCATCGACGACCGGAACCAGCGCCTCGGCACAAAGCCTGATCGCGAGGAATGGTTCATGACCCCGCAGACGGTCAACGCCTACTACAACGCCTCGTTCAACGAAATCGTGTTTCCGGCAGGCATCCTGCAGCCGCCGTTTTTCGACGTGAATGCCGATCCGGCGGTGAACTACGGCGCGATCGGCGGGGTGATCGGCCACGAGATGGGCCACGGCTTCGACGATCAGGGCTCGAAATCGGATTCCGCCGGCATCCAGCGCAACTGGTGGACCGACGAAGATCGCACCCGCTTCGACGCACGAACCAAAGCGCTGGGCGCGCAGTACGCCGGCTATTGCCCCATCGAAGGCCAGTGCGTGAACGGCCAGCTCACCATGGGCGAGAACATCGGCGATCTCGGCGGTCTGTCGATGGCCTACACCGCCTACCAGCTCAGTCTGAAAGGCAAGGAGGCGCCGGTGATCGACGGACTGACCGGCGACCAGCGCTTTTTCCTGGCCTGGGCGCAGGTGTGGAAATCGAAATCCCGCGAGGAGGCCACGCTCAACCGGCTGAAGACCGACTCCCACTCTCCGCCGCAGTACCGCATCAATGGTCCGCTGCGGAATCTCGACGAGTGGTATCGCGCGTTCGACGTGAAGCCCAGCGACAAGCTCTACCTGCCACCGGAGCAGCGCGTGCGGATCTGGTAATCCTGATCTGGTAGTCCTGATCTGGTCATCAGGATCTGGTCCTCCGCCATCTTCGACACCGGACAAACGAACGGCCGCCTTCTGGCGGCCGTTCGTTTTGCGCTCGATTCGATCGAACAATGCGGCCGAACGATCGGGTCGGACTATTCAGGCGAACGACTCCATCGCACGATCCGATCGAAATCCAGCAGCATCAACCCGACAGCGGCAGACTGTTCGCGAACATCGAGGCTTCCTGGGATTTGACCAGCTCACGCAGTTGCTGGTGCGCCAACGCCTTGTTGGTCCACAGCGCGCGGTAGGTCGGCTGCAACACCGGGATCTGCCCGTTCGGATGAAAAGACGCCAGCGCGCTGTCGTAATAGACGATGGCGCCACGCGCGTTGCCTGCAAGCAGACAATCGTTGCCGCGTTCAAGCCGTTCGCGCAGGAAGTCGAGGAGATCGGCATGCTCGCCGGCCGGATCGATAGGACACATGGGTGGTCTCGGGTGCACCCTGAAATGGGTGCTCAGCGGCTTGAACGGCGAAAGAGAGTGATAACGGTCACAAAAAAGGGCCCGGATCGCTCCGGGCCCTCGACTGACGCTGGCGCGGGACCTTACGGCGTCACGGTCAACGACAGCGGAACCGCCAATACCGGGGTCGCCGGGTCGTTGCTCTGGACGCAGACATTGCCCAGATAGCTGCCGGCAGCCAGACCCGTGCTGTTGATCGCGGTCAAGGCAGAGCGGCTGGTGCCGCGTGCCAGGGTTCCGGTCGTCGCATAGGTGCCGCTGATCCACGGCGCACCGCAGGGCAGCAGACCGCGGACCTGCATCGACAGGCCGGTCGTGGCGTTCGCAGCCCACGCGCCGGTTCCGGTGGTCGAGACGGTGATCGTCGCAATGCCGCTGGTGCCACTCACCTGGGTCGTGATGAACCAGTTCCAGCGGTTGGTGAAGGTGCTGTTCGCGTTCACCACCAGCCAATAGCGGCCCGGCGGCAACGTCACGTTCTGGCCCGCAGCGGTCAGGTTGAGCAGGATGTTGTCGCCATTCGCATCCGAAATGGTGGTCACACCCGCCGAAGTCGCGCCTGCGGTGTACGTCCACACGGCCGCACCCGGCGCCGAGCGCGGATTACCCGCCGGCAAGCCGCCTGCATCCGGATAGAGGCTCCAGGTAAGCGTCGGCGACACCGTCGACAGCGGCGGGGCCACCAGCGTGAACCCTTCCACGAACAGCGAGGTGAGCTGCGTCGACTGCGTCAGCACGAAATCGTCGGCCGAGAACTGGGCCTGGTTTCCGGCCGTCGCAGGATCGGTGTAGTTGGTGCTGCGGAAACCGCTGCCGGTGACGGTGCCGGTCGTGTTGACCAGCGAGCCCGGCGCCGTGCCGCTGTTGAGGAAGGTGTAGTTCAGGTTCGAACCACCGGTATTGCCGATCATGAACGACGCCGACCCTGCGGAGTTGGTCGACAGCGAGGACGACAGGCTGGCCGGCATCGAGATCACCGGCGGCTGTACCGACACGCCCACCGGCATACGCAGCACCGGAGCGGTGCCCGTCGCCGGAGTCAGCACGGCGGTTCCGAAGCTGGCGGTGCCGTTGGGCGCCAGGCTGAAGCCATAGATCGTGAACTTCACGGTCAGCGAGCCGTTGCCCGGCACGGTGATGATCGGCGTGACCGAACCGCTGACGCCCACCAACTGCACGCGCCATGTGGTCGCGGACGCGCCAGTGTTGCGGAAGGTGCGGAAGAACGCGCAGGTCGGATAGCAACTGCGGTTGAACAGGTTCGGCTGGTTCAGCGTGGTCGGATCGCCGCCGGTGGCAGGATTGGCAGCGGCGTAGTTCGCGGTGGTTTCGTTCATGACCAGACCGGCATTGATCGCCCGATCGACCTGGACACGGCCACTACCGCGCGCGAACGGATTCGCGGGGGTCACCTGATCCTCGAGCAGCACCGTCTGCGCCGCCGTCAAGGCCAATGCGGACTTGATTTCCGGCGGTGTCCAGGTCGGGCGTGCCTGACGGATCAGCATCGCAGCGCCGGCCTGATGCGGCGACGCCATCGAGGTACCGCTGAACAATGCGACGGCCTGCGGCGAACCGGTCACCGAGACGGTGTCGGAAACCGCAGCCAGAATCTGCGAACCCGGCGCAGTGATGTCGGGTTTCAGCAGGTTGTAGGTGCCGGCCGGACCGCGCGAACTGAACGACGCCAGTGCATCCGGGGTGTTCGGAATCGGCAGCGGCGGGAACGTGATCTGAGCTGTCGTCGTGGTCGGATTGGCCTGACCGAAGTTGCGCAGGGCATCGCCGTCAGCCTGGGTCACACCGACCACCGGAATGGTCGTGCCCGGCACCGACGGAATGATCCCGCCCGCCGCGTTGTTGGCGATCACCACCGCAATCGCACCCGCAGCGGATGCGTTGTTGGTCTTGATGGTGAAACTGCAGGTACCGCGGCGGATCACCGCGATCGCGCCGGCGAAAGCGTTGGCCGGGAACGCGGCGCAACCGTCGCTGGTCGTGTTGATACCGGCACTGATCAGCAGCGGCGTGGTGCCGGGGATCGTGGCGGACAGCGCCACGCCACCGGTACCTTCATTGACCAGCAGCGGGGCCAGGTTCGCCGGCACCGGCGCCGGGCCGGTGACCTGCAGCGCGATGGAGAAACCGCTGCGACCGGTCTGCGAGGCAGCCGTCGCGCTCACCCAGGGTTCGTTATGGCCGAGCGTATTCGCAGCGGGACCGCTGTTGCCGGCGGAGGACGCGACGTAGATACCGGAATCGACGGCATTCAGGAACGCCAGCGAAACCGAATCGCTCCACGGATCGACACCGCCACCGATGGAGAAGTTGATCGCATCGACGATGCCGTCGGCGACCGCCTGGTTCACTGCCGCCACCGACGATACGTTCGGGCAGAGGCCCTGACCGGTGGCCGTGTTCGTGTAGCACACGTCGTAGGCGATGAGGTTGGCGTGCGGCGCCACGCCGGAAATCCGCAGCGTGTTGCCGCTGAAGAGCACGTCACGTGTATTGCCCGCGCCGGTCGAAGCGGTGTGGCTGCCGTGGCCGTTGGTGTCGCCGAAGCCGGGTTCTTCGCGGATGCTGGTACCGCCGCAGACGTTGGCCGGCGCACCGCAAACGAAATCGTAGCCACCAATCAGCTTGTCGTTGCAACGCCCGGCGTCCACGCCACCGGCGTCGCAGGTCCCAAGATAATTGCCGGCACCCAGTGGATTGTTGTGGACATAGCCATCGACCGGGCCGACTGCCGCGAACGACGGGCTGCCGAAGTTGATGCCGGAATCGATCACGCCGTACACGACGTTTTCGCCGCGGAATGGGCCGGGCGCGCCGGGATTGCTGCCGGTCCAGACCGGCGTAGCGCCGATCAACTGCGGGCCGAGATCGGTATCCATCGGAACTTCGCGATATTCCTCGACCAGACGCACGTCGGGCATGCGGCGGATGGCGCTGGCTTCGCTTTCGGCCAGATCGACGATCATGCCGTTGAGCGCGTGCTGCATCGTCAGGCGCGGCGAGACGTCGCGGCCGGCCATCGTCGACATGCGCGCTTCCATCTGCTGCTGACGCACCTGCAGGTAATCGACGTATTCCTGCGAATTGTCGCCTTCGGCGTTGAGACGCAGCGTGCCCTGCTTGTCGCGACGGCGTTCGGGCGCACCGATGCCGGGAATGGTGCCCTTGTAGCTGGCCAGCGCGGCTTCCTTGAAGACCACGATGTAGGTGCCGCGGCCTTGGCGAACGTCGATGGCGGAGCCTGCTGGCGCATTGGCGCCATTGCTGCCCACTCCGCCAGTTGCAGCACTACCAGCGGGAATGCCGGTTGCGTTGGACGCGGACAGACCTGCGTCGTCGGTGGCGACCGGAGCACCCGGTCCATTCGTTGTGTACTGGTAGGCAGCCGCAGCTGCAGCCGCGATCAGCACGGATACACCGGCCGCGACGCCCCACTTGTTGATGCGTGACATAACTATCCCCCGGACAAAAATTCGGTAAGCGAAGGTTGGATTCGAAACCCCTGAGTCAATCCATGTACCCCGTGGGGCACAGCAGCCATCTTCGGCAAGAAGAGGCGCCCCATTCGAAACGCCCCTGAGGCGGTCGAAGCCCCGATTGTATAGGCATCATGCGCACCGATCCGACATGCCGGCGATAGACATTCTCAATTCTGCTTTCTTCCCGTCGATTTTGCGGCGCACAAATAACCGGACGTCATGAAAGCATCATCAAAACGACGCCCGGCAGCCGGGATCTCAGGCCGGACGCCAGGGACGGCTGCCGTTGCGATAGGCGAGCGCATAGACCGACACCGTCCAGACCGATGCCGCCGCCCAGCCGGCGAGGATATCGGACGGGTAGTGCACGCCCAGATATACCCGCGAAAAAGCCACCATGACCGCAAAAGCCGCAACGGTCATCGCGACCGGCCAGCGCCAGCGCGTGCGCCAGGCCAGCAGGAACAGCACCCAGGCGAGCGTTGCCGAACCCATCGCGTGGCCGCTTGGGAAACTGAAGGTGGTTTCCGGCGCGATCGACTCCCACAGACTCGGGCGATCGCGGGCGAAGATCTGCTTGGTCGACATATTCAAAAGGGCGGAGCCGATGATCGCAATGCCAGCGAACAGGCCTTCGCGCATCCGTCGACGCCAGGCCAGCACGGCGATCAGCGCGATATCGAAAGGCACAACGCCCCACTGGTAGCCCACCGCCGAAAAGAACATCGCCACGCGATCGAGGCCATCGCCGGTCAACGCATGCGCGAAACGCAGGATCGGTTCGTCGAACGCAAACGGCTCGCGCTCGTGGACTTCGTCGGCAAGCTCCGCGAAGCCCCACAGCGGTAACAGCAGGCCGACGAACAGCAGCGCAAGTCGCAGCACGCGGCGGCGCAGGAAATCCACGCCGAAGCGCCATTCCTCGCGCAGCGTCGCGACCACCTCAGCCGGCGTGCGCGTCACGCCCGAACTTGCGATCGACGTAACCGTCGATAAGACCAACGAATTCCTGCGCGATGTTGTCGCCGCGCAAAGTGACGCTCTTCTCGCCATCGACGAACACCGGCGCGGCCGGCGCCTCGCCGGTACCGGGCAATGAGATACCGATATTCGCGTGACGCGATTCACCCGGGCCGTTAACTACGCAGCCCATCACCGCAAGCGTGAGATTTTCCGCGCCCGGATGGGTGATCTTCCACTCCGGCATCTTCGCGCGCACGTGTTCCTGCACCACTTTCGCCAGTTCCTGGAAGAACTCCGACGTGGTCCGGCCGCACCCGGGACAAGCGGTGACCATCGGCGTGAATGCGCGCAGGCCCATGGTCTGCAGCAGTTCCTGCGCGACGATCACTTCCTGCGTACGCGATGCGCCGGGATCGGGCGTGAGCGAAATACGTATGGTGTCGCCGATGCCTTCCTGCATCAGCACCGCAAGCGCCGCACTGGACGCGACGATGCCCTTGCTGCCGATGCCGGCCTCGGTCAGACCCAGATGCAGCGCGAAATCCGAGCGCGCGGCCATGTCGCGATAGACCGCGATCAATTCCTGCACACCGCTGACTTTTGCGCTGAGGATGATGCGTTCGCGCGCAAGACCAATCTCCACCGCACGCTCCGCCGAATCCAATGCCGAGCGGATCAGCGCTTCGCGCAGCACGCGGCCCGCATCCCATGGCGCGGCGCGCTGCGCGTTCTCGTCCATCAACTGCGTGGCCAGCGACTGATCCAGCGAACCCCAGTTGGCGCCGATCCGCACCGGCTTGTCGTAGCGGATCGCGAATTCGATCAATTGCGCGAACTGGGTATCGCGCTTCTTGCCGAAGCCGACATTGCCGGGATTGATCCGGTATTTCGCCAGCGCCTCGGCACAAGCCGGCTCGGCGGAGAGCAGCTGATGCCCGTTGTAGTGGAAGTCGCCGATGATCGGCACCGTGATGCCCATCATCGCCAGCTTCTCGACGATGCGCGGCACCGCTGCGGCGGACTCGGCATTGTTCACCGTGACCCGCACCAGTTCCGAACCCGCACGCCAGAGTTCGGCGACCTGCTTGGTCGTGCCCGCGACATCGGCGGTGTCGGTATTGGTCATCGACTGCACCACCACCGGCGAATCCCCGCCGACGGCGATGCCGCCGACATGCACTTGACGGGTGGAACGGCGCGGCGCGGGGCCGAAAATCGGCGCTACGGCTTCGGATTGGCAGGGCAGAGGTTGTGCTGACATGGCGTGCATTCTACTCGTGCCCATACCGGCCTTAGGAGAGCCGGTGTCCCGTATCCTGTACAGATGTCCGCCCCTCCCCCGAACGACGACCGCAAGGCCCTGACCCCGAGTCAGCTGAACGCCCTCGCCCGCAATCTGCTCGAAGACGCCTTCCCGTTGATCTGGGTCGAAGGCGAGCTGGGCAACCTCTCGCGCCCGTCATCCGGGCATCTGTACTTCACCCTGAAGGACGAACGCGCCCAGGTACGCTGCGCACTGTTCAAGCCGAAAAGCCAGTGGCTGAAATTCACTCCGCGCGAGGGTCTGCGCGTGCTCGCGCGCGGCCGGTTGACGCTGTACGAAGCGCGCGGCGATTACCAGCTGATCCTCGACACGATGGAGGACGCCGGCGAAGGCGCGCTGCGGCGGGCCTACGAACAGTTGAAGGCGAAGCTGCAGGCGGAAGGCCTGTTCGATCAGGCCCGCAAGCGCGAGCTGCCCGCCCACGTGCGCCGGCTGGGCATTCTCACCTCACCCAGCGGCGCAGCGGTGCGCGATGTGCTCAGCGTGCTGCGGCGGAGATTCCCGCTGGTCGATGTCGAGATCCTGCCGGTCCCGGTGCAGGGCGACACCGCGGCCGCGCAGATCGTGCGCATGCTGCAGGCCGCCGGCCGCAGCGGTCGCTATGACGCGCTGCTGATCACCCGCGGCGGCGGTTCGCTCGAAGATCTGCGGGCCTTCAACGATGAAGCGCTGGCCCGCGCGATCGCCGCTTCGCCGGTGCCGGTGGTGTCGGCGGTGGGGCATGAGGTCGATATCAGCCTCGCCGATTTCGCCGCCGATCTGCGCGCGCCCACACCGTCGGTCGCGGCCGAACTGCTGGTGCCCGATCGCGCCGATCTAGCGTCGCATCTGCGCGCGCAGATGCGACGCCTGCAATCGATCCACGAACGTCTGCTGCGTAGTGCCGCACAGCGCACCGATCGCGCGGCCCTGCGTCTGCAGGCATTGCGCCCGCAGGCGCGACTCGATGCGCTGCACCGCCGCCAGGAAGAAGCGCTGCGACGCCTGCATGCGTCATGGGCACAAACCGATCAACGCCGTCGCGCGCAGTTGCGGCACGCCGCAGCGGTGCTGCACGCATCGCGCCCGCAGCGCCGGCTCTCGCTGCTGCGCGACCGTCTGCAATCGTTGGCACCACGCCCACAAGCCGCGGCCGTGCGCGCACTGCAACGGCATGCGCTGCATCTGCACGGGCTGGCACGCTCGCTGGAAGCGGTCAGCCCATTGGCCACCGTCGCGCGCGGCTACGCGATTTTGCAGCGCGACGATGGGCGAATCGTTCGCAGCGTGCATGAGGTACGCCCAGGTGAACACCTCGACGCGCGGCTTCGCGACGGGCGATTGAAACTACGCGTCGAAAACGACGACTAACGCTTCCGCACATACTCCACTTCCACCGCTCGC
The DNA here is from genome assembly GCA_017302135.1 of Lysobacterales bacterium. Taxonomy (GTDB): domain Bacteria; phylum Pseudomonadota; class Gammaproteobacteria; order Xanthomonadales; family Xanthomonadaceae; genus Lysobacter_I. Next base: position 242,407 of record JAFLDZ010000001.1, read on the forward strand.
GTCTCATCGCCCTCGGGCGAGATATTGGTCATGACGATGGTCAGGCGATCGTCATCCGGTTGTTCGATCTCGGTGCGCCAGCCCCATCGCGGCCCGGGCGGCGTCTGGCCGTCGCCGTAGCTGCCCAGCACCGCGAAATGCGCGGGGTCGGCATCTCCGGAGGTGTGCGAGAACACGATCGAACTGCCGCTGTGGAAGCTGTCGATCCACGCGCATTCCCAGCGCTTCTCGTCGATGTGATAGCCGTACAGTGCGATACCCGCATAGCTGCGATCGTCGAATTCCCACGTGTATTCATGCAGCAGGAAACGCCCGCCGAGCACCGTCCGCACCGTCCCGCGCTGACCGGATTCCGCCGCGAGCATGTCGCGTTCGAACCACAGCCGGTAGACGCCTTCCCAGTCCCCGGCCATGCGCGCGAGGCGCTGGTGCGGACTCCCTCGGGCCAAGGACGGATCGGAATCGGTCGTTTCCATGGACAACCCCCTTTGCCGGAAAGCGTTCAGCCTACACTTGCAGCGGTACATCTCAAACGTCGACAACGCAAGAATCACGATCTGTCATGGGCAAACGGGCCCGTGCGCTGAAACAGCAGATATTCCGGGCAGCTAACCCCACTCCCCCGCAAGGCGCGTTTGCAGGTCTGCCAATCACGGAGACCCGCCATGCACCGTTCCGCCGCTCATCAGATGCCCCGCCAAGTCCTCGCCGCCGCCGTGCTCTGCGTGCTCGCGCTGGCCGGCTGCCAACGCACCACGACGCTCGACGACAGTCGCGCTGAAGCCCAGGTTGGCGCGCAACGCGATCAATCAGCGCCCGCTGCCGACGAAGAAGTACTCGAATCAGCCGTGATCACCAGCAGCGAAGCGCGGCGCGCACGTCAGGAGACGACCAAACCCGCTTCCCGGGCCGATGCCGCTGCGAAATCCGCCGGAGCCGTCCAGGAAGTCGACAAGATTGAGGTCACCGGCTCACGCGTGGCCCGCCTGCAGGAGCGCAAGGGAGCCAATGGCATCGTCGCCGACGGCTATGTGTCAGCGCCACCGCCTCCTCCTTCACCCGCGATGATGATCGCGCCGGCCGAGCCGATGCCCCAGCTCGCCAACACCGAACATTACGACGACCGCGACGACAACCCGGTGCGCCGCGCCGGCGAAACCCCCGTGTCCACCTTTTCGATCGATGTCGACACCGGCAGCTATGCCAACGTGCGCAGCATGCTGCGCCAAGGCATGCGCCCACCGGCCGACTCGGTGCGCGCGGAAGAGATGATCAACTACTTCGACTACGGTCATCCCGCACCGACCACGCTCGGCACACCGTTCCGCGTCACCACCGAAATCGCGGCGGCGCCGTGGAACGGCAAGCGCCAGTTGCTGATGATCGGCATCAAGGGCTACGACGTGCCCAAGGCGCAGTTGCCGCCGGCGAATCTGGTGTTCCTGATCGACACCTCCGGTTCGATGAGCGACGAAAACAAACTGCCGTTGCTGAAGAAATCCTTCGCCCAACTGGTCGAACAACTGCGTCCGCAGGATCGCGTGTCGATGGTGGTCTACGCCGGATCGGCAGGTCTGGTGCTGGAACCCACGCCCGGCGATCAGAAAGAAAGAATCCTCGCCGCGCTGGACAAGCTCGGCGCAGGCGGCAGCACCAACGGTGGCGCCGGTATCGAGCTGGCCTACGCGATGGCGAAGCAGGCCTACACGAAGAACGGCGTGAATCGCGTGATCCTCGCCACCGACGGCGACTTCAATGTTGGAACCACCGATCAGAAAGCGCTGGAAACGCTGGTCGGCGACCAGCGCAAGCACGGCATCGCGCTGACCACGCTCGGCTTCGGTCGCGGCAATTACAACGACGCGATGGCCGAACGGCTGGCTGATGTCGGCGACGGCAATCACGCCTATATCGACACGATCCAGGAAGCGCGCAAGGTCCTGGTGCAGGAAATGCAGTCGACGCTGCTGACCATCGCCAAGGACGTGAAGATCCAGATCGAGTTCAATCCCGCGCGTGTCGCGGAATACCGTCTGATCGGCTACGAGAACCGCATCCTGCGCAATGAAGACTTCGCCAACGACAAGGTCGATGCCGGCGACATCGGCGCCGGTCATGAAGTCACCGCACTCTACGAACTGACCCTCGTCGGCTCCGGCGCCGAGCGTCTGCCCGCGCTGCGCTACGGCGACAAGAAACAGGCCACGGAAGGCACGGTCGCAGGCGAACTCGCGCATCTGCGTCTGCGCTACAAGCGTCCGGGCGAGGACACCAGCCGCCTGATCGAAACGCCGATCCTGCCCGTGCACGAACCGCGCCGCTACGCGCCCAGCGCATCGATACGCTTCGCTTCCGCCGTCGCCGCCTATGCCGATGCCCTGCGCGGCGGCACCCATCTGGAGCAGTGGAAGTGGGAGGACATCGCCAAGGCAGCGCGTCGGGCGATCGGCAGCGACCCGTGGCGCGAGCGCGCCGAATTCATCGAACTGGTGGACAGCGCGCGTCGGATGACGGCAGGCGACCAGCCGCAGATCGGGATCATCGCCGACTGATTCCGCACGCGACGGCGGCCGCAAGGCCGCCGTCGCCCGGACACGGTCCACGCCGCCATGCCTGCATTCGCCGCCATTGCCACCGCTGTCGCCCGTCGCTCGCGCACCCCGCGATATGCGACAGGCTTCACGCAGCGGGCCGCAACCCGTAACCTTCACGCCATGAACGATGTGGCAGAAGTCAGCGACGAAAGCCTCATGCTCGCCTATGCGGCGGGCGATGCGGCTGCGTTCGAGCGTCTCTACCAGCGTCACCGCAGCAAGCTCTACCGTTTTCTGGCGCGTCAACTGCACGGCAACGGCGCGCTTGCGGACGAATTCTTCCAGGACGTGTGGCAGCGGGTGATCACCGCGCGCCAGAGCTGGAAGCCCGATGCGGCATTCTCGACCTGGTTGTACCGGATCGCGCACAACCGCCTCGCCGACCACTGGCGGGCTCTGCAGCACCGGCCGCCAGCGCCCGATGACGCCGACGAGCGCACCGAGCGCATGCCGGATCACGACACCCCCGAACGGCAGTTGTCCGAATTCGAGGAACGTCGAAGACTGCAGTTGGCGCTGGATGAATTGCCGGACGAGCAGCGCGAGGTGATCCTGCTGCGTCTGGAACAAGACCTGAGTCTGGAGGAAATCGGCGAAATGACCGGCGTCGGCCGGGAAACCGTGAAGTCGCGTTTGCGCTATGCGATGGACAAACTACGCCAGAGATTGAACGCATGAACCGCCCGAGCGAACCATTGACCGCAGAAGAACGCGACCTCGCCCAGCGCCTCGCGCGCCTGGGCGGCCCGCGCGAGCCTGCGCCTGCGCTCGATGCGATCATCCTGGCTGCGGCCCGGGCTGCGGTATCCGAGCCTGCCGCAGCCACCCCTGTCGAACCGCCTGCCGACCCCAAAGTCACGCCGCTGCACCCACGCAAACCCGCGCCACGCTGGCCGCTGGGCATGGGGTTGGCCGCATCGCTGGTGCTCGCCGCCGGGATCGGCTGGCGGCTGCAGGGCAATGGCGACGGCAGTTCGAAGGACTTCGGGGCTTCCTCCGCTCCCGCCGCTGTCTTCCACGAAGAATCGACCGAAGCGGTGATTCTGGAACCGCCGCTGCAGCGCATGCCGCCGCCACCTCCGCCGCCGCTGGGCGGTGCTGTGGATGCGGTCGCGCGTCGCGCCGATGTCGCACAGGCGCCCATGGCGAAAGCCGCGCCTGCACCCTCCGAGCAGGATTTCGTCGCGGATGCGGCGATGGCGGAATCGGTCGCAGCCGCAGAACCCCCAGCCGCGTCGCCGCCGCCTGCGGGCGCCAGCGCCAATGCGGTCGCGGCCGATGACGCCCTCGACAAAGTCGGCGTGAGCGGTTCCCGTATTGCCGCCGAGCGCAGCGTGGGCGCCGCCGAGTACACGCGCACGCCGCTCAGCGACCGCCGCGAACAGGCGCTCACGGAATCGGAGAGCAAGTCGACGGCTAACCGAGCCGCCGCTGGGGCACGGCCTGCCGCAGTCGCCTCTCCACCGCCGCCAGCGCCGACGCGGCAGAACAACGAGCGGGCGCGCGGCCTGATCGGCAGCAGCGAAGGCGATGCGGAGGCGCGCAAGGCCCGCGACAGCGACGGCTACGATGCCAGCCCGCCGGTGTCGGCCGATTCGCCGGAATTCCGCCAGGCCTGGCTGCAGCGGATCCGTGGCCATCTCGCCAAAGGCGAACAGGACGCCGCGCGCAGCAGCCTGCAGGAATTCCGTCGACGCTATCCCGATATCGAGCTGCCTGAAGACCTGCGGAAACTGGCGGCAACACTGCCCGCACCGTGAAATGACGCTGTGGACCCTGGCCACGCCGGCCTCGCACCAGCTCGAAGTCAAACACAGCCGGTTTCTGGCACAGGCCGCGATCATCGATTCCGCCGACGCCGCGCAGGCCACGCTGGCGCCACTCTCCGACCCCGCCGCGACCCACAATTGCTGGGCCTGGCGGGTGGGTGCGCAGTACCGCTCCAGCGACGACGGCGAACCCGCAGGCACGGCAGGCCGGCCGATCCTCGCCGCCATCGACGGTCAGGGCTGCGATCAGGTGCTGGTCGTGGTTACCCGCTGGTTCGGCGGAATCAAGCTCGGTGCCGGCGGACTGGTGCGCGCTTATGGTGGCGCAGCGGCGGAATGTCTGCGCCGCGCCGAAAAGCGCCCGCTGATCCTCTTCGCCGAACTCGAATTCGCCTGCCCGTTCGCGAACCTCGGCGATGCCCACGCAGCGCTCAACGCCGCTGAGGCATCCAAAATCGACGAACGGTTCGATGCCGACGGCGTCAATCTGCGGGTCCGTCTGCCCGCAGAGCGCGTCGACGACTTGAAAACACGCCTCCGCGACGCCACCCGTGACCGGGTGCGGTTCGCAGCGCAGGGTTGAACGCGGGGTCCTCACCGACGCGCGGACGAGCGTGCGGCGCCGATGCATCCCCTCTCTCGACGAACGCACCATGAGCAGCCCAGACCCGATCAATCCCAAAGCCCCTATCGGCAGCCTGCGCGCACTCTGGCCCTTCATACAGCGGCATCGTGTCCTGTTCATGGCATGGCTGCTCGCGCTGACCGTATCCTCGGCCACATCGTTGACCTTCCCGCTCGCGATCAAGACCATGATCGATGAAGGCTTCCGCAGCGGTAGCGGCAACGATATCGATCGCGCATTCCTTCTTTTGTTCGGCGTCGCACTGGTCCTGGCATTGAGCACCGCAGCGCGGTTCTTCTTCATCTCGCTGCTCGGCGAGCGCGTGGTCGCCGATCTGCGCGAACGGCTGTACGCGCACCTGATCGGCCTCGACGCCGGCTTCCACGAGCGCAACCGCAGCGGCGAACTGGTGTCGCGACTCACCGCCGATGTCGAACTGATCCGCAGCGTGGTCGGCAGCAGCATGTCCGTGGCGCTGCGCAGCAGCATCACCGTGATCGGCTCGCTGGTCATGCTGTTCGTGACCAGCCCGCGGCTGGCGTCCTGGGCGCTGATCGGCATCCCGCTGGCCGTGTTGCCGATGGTGATCGGCGGACGCTGGATGCAGAACATCTCGCGCAACAGCCAGGACCGCATCGCCGATGCCAATGCGTTGGCGACCGAGACCCTCGGCGCGGTGCGTACGGTGCAGGCGCATGCGCGTGAAACCTACGAACGCGGGCGCTTCGACCTCGCCGTGCAGGTCGCGGTACGCACCGCTACGAAACGAATCAGCGCGCAGGCAGTGATGACCGCCGCCGCGATCGTGCTGTTCTTCGGCGCGATCACGCTGGTGCTGTGGTCGGGAGCGCACGACGTGATCGCGCACCGGATGTCCGCCGGCACCCTGATCCAGTTCGTGCTGTACGCGCTGTTCGCGGGCGGATCGGTGGCGGCATTGGCCGAAGTCTGGAACGAACTGCAGCGCGCGGCCGGGGGCATGGGCCGCATCGGCGAACTGATGCAGGAAACCGCTGGAATCGTCGCCCCCGCGCACCCCATATCCCTGCCGAAACCGCTGCGCGGCGAGGTACGGCTGGAACACGTGGCTTTCCACTATCCGATGCGCCCGGAACTGCCGGCCCTCGAAGATTTCGATCTGCGCATAAAACCCGGCGAGACAGTCGCATTGGTCGGACCGTCCGGCGCCGGCAAGAGCACCGTATTCTCGCTGCTGCTGCGCTTTCACGACCCGCAAAGCGGTCGCATCGCCATCGACGACATCGACGTGCGCGACTGCGACCCGGTCGAATTGCGCGAACGCATCGCATTGGTGCCGCAGCAGCCGACGCTGTTCGCGACCACCGCGCGCGACAACATCCGCTACGGCCGGCTGGAAGCGAGCGACGCCGAGGTCGAAACTGCGGCAGGTTTGGCCGAAGCGCACGAATTCCTGAGCGCATTGCCGAAAGGCTACGACGAGGAACTCGGCGAACGCGGCGTCCGTCTGTCGGGCGGACAACAGCAGCGCATCGCGATCGCGCGCGCGCTGTTGAAGGATGCGCCGATCCTGCTGCTCGACGAAGCGACTTCCGCGCTCGATGCGCAAAGCGAACGCGCAGTGCAGCATGCGCTGGAAAATCTGATGCGCGGACGCACCACTCTGGTGATCGCGCACCGCCTCGCGACCATCCTCAAAGCCGACCGTATCGTGGTGATGGATAAAGGCCGGATCGTGGCCGAAGGCACGCACGAAGAACTGCTGGCGCAGGGCGGGCTGTACGCGGAACTCGCGAAATTGCAGTTCCTCGATTGAAAGCCCGAGTGACCCGAAGAGATTCACGAGCGTAGGATGCAAACCGTCGCCCCGAACCAGAGCGACACTCCCGACGATCGCAATACGGAGACGAGATTGCCATGGATACCGAAGACACCCGCACATATCGCGTCGTGATCAATCACGAAGAGCAGTATTCGATCTGGCCTGCGGACCGCGAATTGCCGCTCGGCTGGAATGATGCAGGCTTCAGCGGCGACAAGGCCGCATGCCTGCGACACATCGAAGAAGTCTGGACCGACATGCGTCCGCTGTCGCTGCGCAAGCGAATGCAGGAAGACGCACCCTGAAACCCTGAAAAAGGCGGGAAATGCGGAACAATAAAAAAGCCGGCAACGAGTGCCGGCTTTTTCATGCAGATGGTGCGCCCGGAGAGATTCGAACTCCCGACCCCCAAGTTCGTAGCCTGGTGCTCTATCCAACTGAGCTACGGGCGCGTTGTGCAGAAGCGGAATTGTGCCAATCCTGATCGGATTGGTCAATCCTGCGCTCGCGATTGATTGCCATCATGTCGACGATCCATTATCTCGCGCCACGTGCCGCTGCAAAACTCAGCGATACGAAACGCGGGAAATGGCGGAGAGTGAGTCCGCCAATACAGGATACCATAGCGGCCCACTACATTCAAAACACTCATTTTTTTCACGTTATTTGCTTGTGAGGTTCACTCTTGACGCCTTGTGTCGTCCCGTAAAATCCTGCAATCTATGTGGGACATTATGTGGGATTAAAGGCATGCCCAAGAAAGCCAAAGAACTCTCGGCCCTGGCGGTTTCCAAGCTCAAGCCAGAAGGACGCCACGCGGTCGGAGGGGTTGATGGCTTGCACCTTCGCATCACAGGCGGCTCCCGTGCTTGGGTGTTGCGTTTGGTGGTCGGACTGCGTCCGGACGGGCATGGCGGCAGCGTGCCTCATCGACGAGATGTCGGGCTTGGGGGCTACCCTGAGATATCGCTGGCGGAAGCTCGGGAGAAGGCGGGGGAGCTTCGTAGGCAGGCAAGGGGTGGGACAGACCCTGTAGAAGAGCGCAAAGCCCACAAGGTGCGCCAGAGGCTTCAGGCTGCCAACACGAGAACCTTTTCTGAATGTGCAATCGCTTACCTCGCCGGGCATCGCGCAGGCTGGAAGAACGAAAAGCACGGCAAGCAGTGGGCGGCGACTCTCGAAAGCTATGCTTATCCGGTGATCGGGGATGTGCATGTCAGCGATATCGATACAACGCTGATTCTTGGAGTTCTGGAGCCCATTTGGCACAGCAAGACCGAAACGGCCAGCCGCGTGCGGGGTCGGATCGAGTCTGTGCTGGATTGGGCTACGGTACGGGGGTACCGGAATGGCGAGAATCCGGCGCGCTGGAAGGGGCACCTCGACAAGTTGTTGCCCGCTCGTGCCAAGGTGCAGAAGGTCGAGCACCATGCGGCGCTGCCTTATGCGGAAATGCCTGCTGTGATGGATGATTTGCGGCGGCGGGAAGGTGTTTCAGCACGCGCGCTGGAGTTCGCCATTCTAACGGTCGCGCGCAGCGGCGAAGTGCGCGGTGCGGCCTGGAACGAATTTGATCTGGAAGCAGGTACATGGACGATACCAGCGGCAAGGATGAAGGCGAAGAAAGAACACCGCGTCCCGCTGTCGAGCAGCGCGCTAGCGATGCTGCGCGAGTTGCCAAGAATTGACGGTAACCCCTACGTGTTCCCGGCACCTCGTGGAGGAACGCTTTCAGATATGGCGCTTACTGCGGTGCTGCGTCGCATGGGACGCGGCGACCTAACGCAGCATGGGTTTCGTTCCACTTTTCGCGATTGGGCAGGTGAAACAACAGCCTTCCCTCGCGAAGTGATCGAGCACGCATTAGCTCATCAGCTTCGTGACAAGGTGGAGGCGGCCTATCAGCGCGGGGATTTGCTGCGCAAACGTGCAACCCTAATGGAAGAGTGGTCGCACTACTGCAAGGCGACATAGCCCCGCGCGCTGCCACGTTCCAAGTCACACGCCCGACTTCAACCGCGCAAGCGCATATTGCCGATAACCCGCGACCGACTCGAAGCCCACGGACTCCATATAGCCGAGGCCGTTGGCGTACTGGCCGGAGAGATCGGTGTAATCAGCCGGGATCTCGGCGCAAACCGCACCATTCGCGCCGTTGAACGTGCCATCCGGGAACCAGGGTGTAGCGACGCCCGACAGCGGCTTGCCCAGGAACGCGTTCTCGACGCTGCTGTAGCCGCGCACGATCGGGAAGTCCACCATCGGCCCCGACGTGCCAACGCGCGCCGGAAAGGTGTTCGGATACAGCAGATCGAGCTTGCCCTGGATGAAGATCGCGTCCCAACCGCCGTTGTTGGGGGTCAGGAAATAGCCGTAAGACAGCGTCGGAGCATCGTTCATCGCACCAAGTACGAAACCCGCACCTGTGAACGCCTGACCGTTATCCAGGTTGTAGAACTGCCATACCCAGCCGTTGTAGGGGGTCGCATCCTCCACGAATGGCACCGGATGCACGGCACCGTCCGGGTTCTCCAGACTGCTCATCATCAACTCGTGATCGATCCAGCCCGTGCCGGACACAATCGTGTAGCAGATGCCATCCACCGTGATCGAACCGCTCACCTGCAACTGCGGCCAACTGTAGTAAATCCCGGGCGTGGGCAACGGAGTCAGCCCCGTTCCTCCGTCAGTGAAGCTGACCATCTTCGGTACGCCCTGCAGGAAGAATGCGGTTTCCACGTTCGTCGCGGCATTCTGCGTCAACACGATGTCGACGGTCATGTGGTCGCCGTCGTTCACCTTTACTGTCAGCGGCAAGACATTCAGCGAACCCCGAAGCGAATCGTCGCCGCAGACGAAGTACAGACTGTCGGCGCCCGGTTGGCTGAAATCCGCCTGCCCGCCCGCCGCAGGCCATTGCACGTTCGGGCGTCGCCGATGGATCGCACGCTTGCCTGGCCCCATGTCTACAGTCACGGTCACGAGATTGGCCACCACCGTGGCATCGAGCGCCGACCAGCCAGCGGCCTGCTGCGCCGCCGTGCCGATTGCACGGAGCTTCTCCATCGACAACAGAAGCGATACCCGTCCAGTCTCGCCTTGCGGCGTCATCACGTTCATGTGGCAACCGACCCAGTACCATTCCAACCCCATGTCGGCGTGGATGTGGTGGTCGTTCGGAAACGATAGCGCGTACGTCGCTGTTGGAGCTACGCTGCCCACGCTGCCGGCCCGACCCAGCAGGGTATTGATGGTCCACATCGTGTCGCCTGGGTCGACTACGTCGTCCAAGCATCCAGCGGCCTCGTACAGATCGGAAAAATCCGGAATCTGCAGCGGCTGATTGGTATTCGGATCGGTGATCCCGTTGACAGCGGCCAGCACGTCCTTCAGATAGGCCTGCACCACAGGTGCGACCGGCTTTCCATTGCTCATGCGCTCATTCCTTGATGATGTCGACTGCGTGGGTAACCATAGCATCCCATGCGGGATCGGGTGAGGTGATTCCGTTTGCAGTTGCTGCGGGGCTCTGGAGTGGCGCTCCGGACAGCGGACAACACACCGCCCACGAAGGCCTCATCCGGCACCGCTGTGGCATAGTCCACTGTCGAATTTCTGGCCGGGCACGCGAAAGTAGAAGCGAGCTTCGCTCGTGCATGCGCACACAAAAGCAAAAAACTTAAGGGGCCCACGCAATGCGTGAGTCCCTTGTTTGATCAAGCAGTGGAATCTTGATTCGATCCGCTTCGCTAAAAACTAGTCCGCAGACATGATCTGACACTCATACAATCCAATCATCAAGATAATTTCCAGATCATCATCGGCTTCGGAAAGCTGAATCTCTGGGAATGGCCTTGATGCCTTAGATATCTTTGCTCGAAATTTAATGCTGTCCCCAATATTGCAGTTTTTCCAACCCAAGCTATCGGATGGGTTAATGTTCAAAAAAAGATAATCCGCTCTCAGTAGCTTTCCGCTTGATATCGGAAAAATTCCAGGAGCCATTGAAACTGCCACCCCAGGTGCGAATTCTTCATTCAGTTTGATTCCAACAATAACCCCGCTCCATTCCACCATGTGGCCATTCAATTTCTCTGATATCGACGCCTCGTCATGCCCGGCCTCGATCATCGAAATGATTGCTCGAACGAATGCACCCCAATCTGTCAAATAGTCATGATCCATGGTGCTAGCAACCTCATCGAGTCCCCAAGGGCCAAACCTACCGCTCACGATCGAATTCTGCAAGGTGTCAGAGATCCTTTGCAGCTCCCTTGCAGCACGTGCAGGAGGGGGGCCGGGGTTGACACGCCCAAGTTGCTCCAATACAGCCCTGTTGTACATAGGGTGGACACCAGCATGCTCTTCAAGCAATCATCCGCCTGTCGTTAACGATCTGTATAAAACGAAGCCCCGCAATGCGGGGCTCGTTGTGTGCAATCGGCTGACGGAAAGTCTTGCGTCGCTCGCATCCGGCGCACCGGGGCGCGCCCTACTCGGAAAATTCAATCGGTTTAGGGCGTGCTCCAGCACGACGGTTTGCGCGGGTTACAGACCTTCACCGCTCGACCACACTTTGTTATAGGTCAAGCCTCGCAAACCTGCTTCTTTCACGCGCTTAACGAACTGATCGCTCACGTATGTCGAACTTGCTCGATGTGGCAACCGAAAGAGGTCAAGATCTTTGATGGCATTTTCAAAAAAAACCGGACTCTTGACGAGCATTATTCGATTCGTATTTGGTAGTCTCATGATGTTGGATTTAGATTCATCAAGCGCATCGATAGTCTGGGCATTGAAAACAAAAAGCTCAATTCCATCATCAGTTTGCAGCGGAAGGATTTCGCCATTATTTTCCAGAATATCTCGTAACGCATCAACTGCAGCCTTTCTCATGACCAATGCCCACGAACCCAACCAAGGAAAGTCGGACTCCTTCATGTCCTGGGCATTATCCGCGCGGACTCGGCGCACTAATACAGGCCGCCACTCTTTTCTGCGAGCTGTTCCATCAAAACTGTTGAAAACGTCATAGTCTTCCCCGTTAGCACAATTGACCCACTCATATCCGTTTGTAACCAAGGGCTCATACACATTCATCATATTCCTCCTGAAAGTAGGGCTCGCCGAATTGCTTCCAAGGCTGCTTCTGCGTTCCACAACATTTAGACAGGAGACCGCCATACTTGCTTGAACTCCAACCCTTTCAATCCATTTTTATTCCATTCTGCAACGAAGCGGTGACTGAGAAATGTTGGGCTAACCCTCATACTTGGAATCTTGAAAATATCGACACCTTCAATATTTTTTTCAAAGAATTTATATTCTCTGATCAGCATTATTCCGCCGTCACTGAAACGCAAGATAGAAGATTCCGCCTCGTCCAAGGCGCCATCAACCTGCCCGGGATTATAAATAACGAGGTTTTGACCTTGGCATTCCAGTGGCAAAAACTCACCACATCTTGTCATCATCTCTCGAATCGAAGGAAGCGACTTTTCTCGAAAAATCATGGCATTCGCACCTAGCCAGGGTGAATCCGAGAAATACAGCGGTTTCCCATTTTCTTTCTGAATCAATTCCATCGAAACCGGGTCCCATCCATTGGCCTTGGACTTACCATTAATTTCAAGATTAATTTTCTCAAAATCCTCTTCGTGAATAGGATGACAAAGTTCGAACCCTTCCATGCCTAGTGGCATGTAGATTCCCTTACTCGTGTCGCTCATGGAAAACCTCCGCTAGAAATCGACTGTCTGATCGCGCTCAACACTTCTATAAGCTGCATTCTGTTTGCCGATTGTGCAGCAGCAATGTTTACTGCCTCATAGTAGGCGGTCGTATGGATTCTGGCATGCACGCTTGTCTGCAAGAAAACACCATTCGATGCTTCATTTATACCTATTCCATACCGCTGAAGCATAGCCCGTGCTGGGGCCGCTTTTTTAGCAGTACCCGCAACAATATGATGCGCAGCGCTGCCGGCAGGGCGCGCATACCCCGCAGCCTCAAGCGCCTGACCGAGCGCCTTCGACGAAGACGCACAGTGCTCAAGCACTTTTGCCGTCCCCCGTCTCGCCGCCCGCCTCGCAACCGCCTTTACCCCCACTTGCCGCGCAAGCTTCGCCCGTGTCGCTCGGACTGCGGCTCTGGCTCCCAGCTGCATGCCCAGCCTCGGCAGCACGAACCGGGTGACCAACTGCAGCCCAATGCGCCCCACGATCAATCCATCCGGATCGCTGTACATCGTCGGCGATCCGTTCGCATAGCCATACGTGCTGATGCCGCCATCCAGCCCGATCGGGTCGCTCTGCACATAGCGGCCCGTGCCCGGATCGTAGTCGCGGAAGTAGTTGTAGTGGAAGCCCGTCACGCTGTCGTACTGCTGGCCCGGGAAGCGCATGTCCAGGTTGAACACCACGCCGTCGCCGTCCGGGTCTTCGCTCGGAGAGTGGTTGCCGAAGGCTTCGCCCACCGCATCCCAACGCCACACCGCCACATTGCGCTGCGGATCGATCACCGCACGCGGGCTGCCCAGCGCATCGGCTTCGATGTAGTACAGCTTCTGCTGGTTGCCCGCACCCACCAGCAGGCCCACAGGAAGATCGCCCAGCCAGATCGCCATCTGCACCGGACTGCCCGCACTGTTGAAATCCCCCAGCCAACGCCCGTCCGGGTCGTACAGCGTGTACGTGTCAAAACCGTTCACCGTGCGCCGCACGCGCTCGCCCATGCCGTTGTAGACATAGTGCGCCAGCACACCCGACAGCCGCGACACTTCGCCCATGCGGTTCGCGTCGTTGTACACAATGATCCGACGCGCACCACCGGGCAGTGCGGGATCGCCCAACTGCTTGAGATTGCCCGCCGCATCGTATTCGCGCGGCTCGCTGCCCACGCTCAGCAGACGATGGCTGTCGCTGGCGTAGCTGTACTGCTCGGTTTGGAACTCGAACGTCGGCGTGCCGCCACCCGGCCCACCGCCAGCATCGTTCGCCACCCACGCGCCTGCGGTCTGGCGGTTGCCGGTGCGGTCGTAGGTGTAGCTTTCCAGCACTACGCCGCTCACATCCTTCACCTCGGTCAGACGGTTCAGACCGTCGTAGCCGTAGGTCTGAACGCGGGTGCTGCCCTGCCGGCCGCTCTGCACAGACTTGAGATTGCCCACCTCATCGAACGCATAGCCCAGACGCAGGCCGGTGCCCGCACCGTTCTGCGGCCCGTCTTCCACCGCCACGGGTCGGCCATTGAGGTTCACGGTTCTGCGCAGCGCCAGATCGTTGCCGAACAGCCACTGCCGCACCTCGCCGAACGGCTGGTAGGTCGCGTTCTTCAACAGCACCTGCCGACCGTTGCCGCCGGTCACGCCGATCTCGTTGATCCGCCCCTGCGTGTCGTAACGGTAATCCACCTCGGTATTGCCCGGATAGATCGTCTTCTGCACGCGACCATCGGCCTGATACACCCACCGCAACGCCATCGTCCTGCCGCCGGTGCGCTGCACCTTGCGGCGCTCGTCGCAACCAAAAAAACGAAGCCCCGCGATGCGGGGCTCGTTGTGTGCAATCGACTGACGGCAAGTCTTGCGTCACTCGCATCCGGCGCGCCGGATGCGCCGCCCTACTCGGAAAATTCAATCGGTTTAGGGCATGCTCCAGTACGCCGGTTTGCGCGGGCTACAGGCCTTTAAGGAATGTCTAGGTTGCTCTTGCCGTTATTGCCCCACGATGACTTGCATCTTATTAAGAAATCCTCATCCAAGGATGGTGCAAGCTCAATAGCCTTTAGATCATGTTCTTGTTGCGTCAGCTCTCGTTGCATCAAGCGGTGCGTCAGTATTTTTTCTTCAAGACTTGGATCGCCAGGCTTCATTTCATCAATTTCTTGGACGTATAAGTCGACGGAATCTGTCGCATACATCGCTACCTGAACGATTTTTTCTACATCAGCTTGAACCAAGCAGTCAAGAAGACAGCAAACGGAGAAACATGCGTCCTGTGCTGATGTTACATAAAGCGATGAAAACTCGTCAGAACTTGGCGTGACTGCCTCGCATTTCAAAATCTCTGCTGCTATTTCTTGTGCAGTCATCACTTCGGCGCCAAGAAATTTCCACACATTATCAAGTGCGTTGCGAACAACGGAGAAATCACCCCATCCGGTATCTTTTTGGAAAGCAATGTAGTTCGGAAGAAGCCTCTCGCAGCATAATGCGCCGAATAAAAGTTGCCGACTTTCGTCAAGATTTCTCAGTCGCTCCTTTGTAAATAGAGCATTAAATGCAGGCATGGCCATGTTCTTCAATTTTCCTTTATTTTAAAGGGCTTAACGGAGTGATTCCGAGATCCCGTAGAAACGTAGTGCATGCAGGACATATCGGGCGACTGGCCGCTGTGCCTAGTGGCGTCAAACCCATTTGCCTTGCCGTGTTGATTCCGGTCACTTCCGCATGACCAATGCCAACACCTTCGACCTCATTGGGACCCAGTTGCGCTCTTTGCGCAGGAGTTAATCTGCGCTCACTGGAGCTAACAATACGAATACCTTCTCGTGTCTCAGTCACCGCAGTCGTGCGAGCGCGTTGCGCACGAACATCAAGAACCGAATGAAGCTCCTTAGCTCGCTCTGCGGAACTCTTAGTAACAGTACTACATTCAGGAGCTTCTTTCGATCCACGCCTCACCGCTCGCGCCGCAACCTTTCTCGTCCCTATCTGCCGCGCAAGCTTAGCCCGCGTCGCTCTGACTGCGGCTCTGGCTCCCAGCTGCATACCCAGCCTCGGCAGCACGAACCGGGTAGCCAACTGCAGCGCAATACGCCCCACGATCAACCCATCCGGATCGCTGTACATCGTCGGCGATCCATTCGCATAGCCATACGTGCTGATACCTCCATCCAGCCCGATCGGGTCGCTCTGCACATAGCGGCCCGTGCCCGGATCGTAGTCGCGAAAGTAGTTGTAGTGGAAGCCCGTCACGCTGTCGTACTGCTGGCCCGGGAAGCGCATGTCCAGGTTGAACACCACGCCGTCGCCGTCCGGGTCTTCGCTCGGAGAGTGGTTGCCGAAGGCTTCGCCCACCGCATCCCAACGCCATACCGTCACATTGCGCTGCGGATCGATCACCGCACGCGGGCTGCCAAGCGCATCGGCTTCGATGTAGTACAGCTTCTGCTGGTTGCCTGCACCCACCAGCAAGCCCACAGGAAGATCGCCCAGCCAGATCGCCATCTGCACCGGACTGCCCGCACTGTTGAAGTCCCCCAGCCAACGCCCGTCCGGGTCGTACAGCGTGTACGTGTCAAAACCGTTCACCCTGCGCCGCACGCGCTCGCCCATGCCGTTGTAGACATAGCTCGCCAGCACACCCGACAGCCGCGACACTTCGCCCATGCGGTTCGCGTCGTTGTACGCAAACATCCGCCGCGCACCACCGGGCTGCGCGGGATCGCCCAAGCGCTTGAGATTCCCCGCCGCATCGTATTCGCGCGGCTCGCTGCCCACGCTCAGCAGGCGATGGCTGTCATTGGCGTAGCTGTACTGCTCTGTTTGGAACTCGAACGTCGGCGTGCCGCCACCCGGCCCACCGCCAGCATCGTTCGCCACCCATGCGCCTGCGGTCTGGCGGTTGCCGGTGCGGTCGTAGGTGTAGCTTTCCAGCACTACGCCGCTCACATCCTTCACCTCGGTCAGACGGTTCAGACCGTCGTAGCCGTAGGTCTGCACGCGGGTGCTGCCCTGCCGGCCGCTCTGCACAGACTTGAGATTGCCCACCTCATCGAACGCATAGCCCAGACGAATACCGGTGCCCGTACCGTTCTGAGGCCCATCCTCCACCGCCACGGGTTGGCCATTGAGGTTCACGGTTCTACGCAGCGCAAGATCGTTGCCGAACAGCCACTGCCGCACCTCGCCGAACGGCTGGTAGGTCGCGTTCTTCAACAGCACCTGCCGGCCGTTGCCACCGGTCACGCCGATCTCGTTGATCCGCCCCTGCGTGTCGTAACGGTAATCCACCTCGGTATTGCCCGGATAGATCGCCTTCTGCACACGACCATCGGCCTGATACACCCACCGTAGCGTCATCGTTCTGCCGCCGGTGCGCTGCACTTTGCGGGTCAACTCCCCAAAGCGGTTGTAGCACCACGCCGTGCTGCCGCTGGCATCGGTCATCCGGCCCAGACGGCCAGCGGGGTACTGCTCGCCCGCAGGACAATCCGCCATCGCCACATCGTAGGCGAAGGCCTCATCCGGCACCGCTGCGTCGTAGTCCACCATCTTCAACCGGTCCAGCGCATCGTAGCGATACCGGGTGAGCTTGCCGTTGGCGTCGGTCTCCTCGATCGCGTTGCCGGATGCGTCATAGGCCGATGTCGTCGTGCCCGTGTCCGGGCTGCGGCGTTCGATCAACTCGCCGAAGCCGTTGTAGAGATAGTCGGTGTGCAGGCCCTTGGGATCGGTGACCCGGGTCAGACGGTCCAGCGCATCGTAGTGGAGCGCAATCTCTGCGGACTGCGCCGCATCGGTCGCGTTCTGCAGCGTCCGCGTCGGGCGGCCCAGCGGATCGTAGTCGTGCGTGGTCTGCCGGCCCAGCGCATCGGTCGTGGTCTTGAGCAGGCCCGCTTGGTCGTAAGCGAAACTCGTGCTGCGGTTGTCGGCATCGGTCAGCGCCTGCAGCCGCCCCAGCGTGTCGAACGTGCGCGACAGCGTCTGTTGCAGCGCGCCGCTGCTGTCGCGGGTGTCTTCCTTCACCCGCTCGCCCGCTGCGTTCAGCGTGTACACGAGGGTATTGCCGTCGCCGTCGGTGACCGTGGTCAGGCGCTGGCCGGCATCGTAGCCGAAGGTGATGAACACACCATCAGGCTGGGTCACGCGTTGCACCAGCCCGTCGGCCGTGTAGTCGATCCGCTCGATGCGGTCGTCCGTTTCGCTAGCGGCGTTGGTTCCGCGCAGCTTGCGCGCGGTCATCCCGCCGCGCGGGCTGTACTCGATATCGACGACCACGCCATTCGCATCCTGGATCGATGTCACCCGCCCTGCGCCGTCGTAAGCGAGGATCTCGGTGACCTGTCCCTTGGCGTCGATGGTCTTCCACAGGTCGCCCTTGCGCCAGGCGCACGTGGTCGGCGCGACCGTGCATGCCGGATCATCCGCCGGCCAGTACTCGTACGCGGTCACGTCGACGACATCGGTCGCATTGTCGCGGGCCCCGTCGATGCTCTTGACCAGCCCGAGCACCGGGCAGGCGCTGTCGGCGGCGGCGACATCCGCCGCTTCGCAATAGGTTGTCGTCGCGGTGCGCGTCGCGTTGGTCGCGGGGTCGGTGACGGTCACCGCCGTGATCTGGCCGCGCGTGTTGTAGCCCCAGGCGGTTTTCGCCTGCACTGCGCCCGTTTTGTCCAAGGTGCGCTGTTCGATGACCTGCCCGGTGGCGGGATCGCGATCCACTTCCTCGCGCCGCTGCTCGTTGGTGCCGACAGCGACCGTCTCCGAGACCTGATAGCCGTTGAGATAGCTGTATTCGGTGATGGTGCCGCGCTTGTCGGTGGCGCGCAGCAAACGCCCCTCGGTGTCATAAGCGAACTGGTCGCTGTGCGCGCCGTCGCTCTTGGCCAGAATGCGGCGGAAGACGCCCGGTTCGATGGCGTAGGTGTCGCTGCCGCCTTCGGCCGTCTGCACGATGGCGCTGTCCTCGGTCGGGTAGCTCACCGTGGTCAATTCGTTCGGCGTACCCAGCACGCGGCTGGAGGTCACACGCCCGCGCGCATCGTAACCAAATGAAGCGAAGCGCCGGCCGTCTTCGGAAGTGATGCCGGTCAGGTGATGGTGCTGATCGACCGCGCCGGCCAGTGCGGCTTCGTTGTAGTGGTACCGCCTGACCGCGCCGCCGGAGTAAATCACATCGGTCAGATTGAGATCGTCGTCGTAACCGTAGGCGACATCGGTGCCATCGGGCAGCACGATGCGCTGCAGCAGGTTGTCGCTGTACTCGAAGCGCAGCACGCGACCCTGCGCGTCGGTGACGGTCGACATGGCCTTGTCGGCAGTGTAGGTGATGGTCACATCGTTGAGCGGGTCATGCGGGTTGCGCACGGCGATCAGATAGCCGTCGGTGCCGAACTCGCGCAGTTCGCCATCGGGCAGGCGCAACGTGAACAGCACGCCGTTCGCGTTGGTGCGCTCCAGCACGCGATCCAGGGAGTTCTGGCCGCGATAGCGGATGCCGCTGAGCAATGCGTAACTCTCGTAGCTGCCGCTTTCGTCGATGTGTACATAGGGGGTGGCGGCGACCGCTCCGCTGATGATCCGGTCGCTCCACGTATGGTTCCAGGCCACCGCGAAACTGCGGTTGTTGCGGAACTGGCGGATCGAGCGGTAATAGCGCGTGAAGGTCTGCCCGGCGAACGCGAAATCTGGCTCGGCGCGCTGTTTCTCGCCGGTCGCCGGGTACACCGGGTGTCGGCTGCCCGCGCAGCTGCCGCATTGCAGTACCGGCATGGCGACATAGGTCACGTCGTCGTTTTCCGCCCCGCACAGATTGGCGGTCGCCAGCGTCGCCACGTCGACGATATCCATCGCAATCGCGCCGAAGCCCTGGCGGCAGTACACCGGCTGCCGTTTGCGGATATCCCAGTTGTGATGGATGGTGGCTCCGCTGGCGCAGGTGCCGGTGGTCCGGTAATTGAGATGGCCGTAATTGATATTGCCGAAGGTGGTGGGAGAACTCTCCAGAGCGGGCGGTTCGTAATCGTCGACGATCGCATTGCCGGTGATGGTGCAGCCTGCGGATGCCCAGGCATTCTGGATGCGCGCCAAGCCGACATTCACCAATGTCTGTTCGTCCGCGCACCACCCCGGCAATGCGGTCTGATCGTCGCCCAGCGCGCAGGTGCCAAGACCGTTGCCCAGCGTGCCATAGACCGCGTAGTAGCTCGGTGCGCGCAGCGTTTCCACGGGCCGGTCGCGCAGCCAATACTGCATACGTACCGTGGTCGCATTGACCTTGACGGTCTGCATGTGTTCCAGCAACTGACCCACGCCCGCATACGCTGGTGCGTTGCGCATCGCGGCCTCGGCCTTGTCCAGCGTCGTGTAACAGCCGCTGCTGGTGCAAAAGGTCGGCGGCACCGTTGGCGTGAGCACCGCCGCCACCGCGCCGGCACCGACCAGCAGGATTGCGAACAGCGCGAGACTGCGTTTGCGGGCCAACCAGCCCATGGCGCGCGCCGCGATGCGACCGGCCTGCGAATGGATGTTGTCTTGGCGTTCGTTCATCAGTGTCTCCATCCCGATTGTGTTTGAAGCGCTGTTGGCCGTTTTCAACAGAACAGCATCAGCGCAATGAAAAGCAGTAACAACGCGAGGCGTATCGCGACATCCAACCCCGTCTGCTGCCTCCCCTGTTGCCGTACCACGCACTACGCCGCTGCACGCCGGGACACCATCAGGTTCGCCTGACGCAGCCAGGCCGAAAACGGCATTGTGGGCAGGCGTTTCCCCGCTGCGCGCAGCTTGCGCAGATGGATTTCCTCTCGATCAACATGCACCGTTTGCGGCGCATGCACTGAGATTTTGAGCTGGCGCGTACGTAACGATGCGGTGGATAGATAGGTAGGGTTGAAGCGCACCTGCACCCGGATATCGTCGAGCCACAGCACGTCCTGATTCAGCATCGTCGACAGATAGAACCGTTCACCACCGGGCAGGATCGCAGGGCGCAGGCAGGTCTCGCCAAAGCGCACACATGTGCTTGCTGGCGTCAGCACGCCCAGGATGACGTGGTAGCGCAGCCGGTCGTAGACGGTCACGCAGGTGTCGCCGCCGATGTAGATGGTCTCGCCGATGCGGCGGGTCAGGGTGAGCATGGCGTAGGGTCAGCAGGCAATACGTTGAGGGCGCTTGGCGCGCGATGGCGCTTCACGAGCAATCCGTAGCGATCTCGGCGCGTCGATGCGTAGACGCACCTCCCGCAACGCATCCGCGCCTGGTATCCGCAGGCGCACCGCTTCAACGGAGATGGCAACCTCTTCGCCGATCGTGAACGACTCTGAATCGCGCAGGGCCAGAACATGGGCGCATCGCCCAACGCCCGAGGGCGCGCTGGCGTGAAATCCGCCGACACCACCGAGTTCATGCCGCGCTATCGCATCGATGAAGATGTACAGCACGCCATCGACACGGCCGGTCAGATGGACACGAATCTCCCGGCCGATCCAGAGCGATTCACGTAGCGAACAGTCAATGACAGGCATTAAGACGCTCCAACGAAGGGGCCGGCACCCGCCAGCAGCCCGGAACGGGGGCGATGCGAGCGCGGCAGGTGCCGGCGAAGCGGTTTCGATACTTGCCAATCGCGCGAAAGTAAGCGCCGCAACCGGCGGCCCGCGACAATCCCGAGGTGCAGCGAATCCTCGCAATCGGCGGCGAGCGGGACGAAGCCACACGCGCACCTCGAACCGGCCCAGCGTGAATCGACGGATGGCCTGCAAGGAAAAGAGGTCGTTCCAAATACCGGCCGCGCCGGAGATGGAGCAGACAGGCGTGCGCTCGAAGATCAGGCCAGTGCCGACCGGCGCAGAGGCGTCCAAAACGATGCGCTCCCCCTGGCGACGATGGATCACGATCCGGGCATCGTCCCCGCGTCGGAGGGCTCCCCCGATCAGGCATGTCTCGAACTGCATCCTGCCTTCTCCCTGTTCAAAACCACCTCGACAGCGGGTTGCTGCCCCGAGGCAACTTTAAGCGATGCTAAATTTTAATGTCAATACCTTTATCATTTGCTTTGCAAACGCAAAATTTTGTCGATACCATCCCTTCATGAACAAGTACGCCCGCACTCTGAAAGAAGCGATGGAGTCGTCCGCTGTGCGGACATCGGACCTCGCGCGCAAGGTGGGCGTCATCGACGCCTATGTCTCGCAGTGGCGCAGCGGTCGCCGCCCGGTTCCCGTCGAGCGGGCCTCGAAAGTTGGCGAAGTCCTCAACGTACCGCCAGAACGCATCAGCGAAGCCTATGATCGTTTGCTTCGATCGGGCTGCATTCCCAAAGAAGGATTCTCTGCGGGCTCGATTCCGAAAGGGCACCTTGCCCTGGATCGCCTACCGGGCTTCGATTACGGCGATTGGCCATCATTCCTGCTCATGCCGGAGTTCTTCATCCGACAGAAAATTGGCCTGACGCCGATAGAAGAGGTGCGCTGGACACTACAGCCCACGGATGCAATGGCTCCACAAATTCAGCGGGATACGATGGTCCTTGTCGATGTGCGCGTTTCCAGCCAGAGTCGAGTCATTGACGGTGGTCTGCACGCCTTCACACTGTACGATCGCCCTCACATTCGCCGCATTCTGGCCCGCCGGGACAACTGGGCGCTTTGCGGCTACGATGACGACAGGGACCGTATCCTGGTCCCCGAAACAGACCTGCCGAAGCTGGAAATTCGGGGCTTGGTTATCGCGTGGCTATAGCAGACCAGTCACGACAATATTCAATCGTGCGCCATTGAATCCGCCCCTTCATAGGGTGCTACGATCCGGGCGCAAGACGCATGGAACAGGGAATGCAAGGAGCAGGCATGGGGGATCAAACGTGGCAACGATGGGGACACATACTCGTCCTAAGCGCGGCTTATTGCGCCGCTTTTCTGCTGCTTTGGCGCTTTTCATTAGACCAGTGGTATCTGCCTGCCGGTCTGCGCGCCGCATGTTTACTGCTGCTGCCGATCCGATATTGGCCGCTCGTCTTTATCGGCGAGGCATCGGCACTGCTGTATATGCGCGTCCCGAAAGCCGAGCAATATAGCGTTCAATGGGCGTATCTCAGCCCTTTCCTCTACATTTCGGCGTACTCGGTCATACCCTTTTATTTCAAGAAGAAGTTCGACACCCTCCCCGATTTGATTCACAAGTTCCCCCAAATGACCTTGGCATTAGCCATCTGGGGTTGCACCTGCGCGATGGTCATCAACTATGTATTGATGGGGCCGAGACAGACTGTTACCGCCTTGAACTTTTTGAGTTTTACGGTCGGAAACTACCACGGAATCATCATGGTACTTTTGCCCTGGCTACTCTGGTCACATCGAGAACAATGGAAAGCCAAGGCTGCTGGCGGGGCAAACAGCGTCGTCGTCGCCATACTACTGATCGTCATACTTTATATGACAGCAACTCTAGGGCCAGCCCAAGAGTCAGCAATTCAGTTGATGCCGTTGATTTTCATGATCTTGCCCGTGTTCTACCTGACGGTGGTACATGGTTGGCACGGCGCAGCACTCGGCATGATCTTTGTTAACGTCGCCATCGCGTTCGCATTGCCTCGCACCAACATCGTCGGCGAATCTGATGGCATCATTCTGACGGCGCAAGTAGCTTTAGCTGCGACCACAGGTGGTCTGCTTGTTGTCGGAAGCTATATCTCTACGCTTTTTGATAAGACCTCCGCCGCTCTGTTCTCCGAGATGCAGGCAATCCAAGCACTCCGCGAGCGAGAAGAAGCAGGGCCAGAACAATCCAAAGGACTACTCCGTACTCTGTTCCGATCCAATGATTTGCGACTTCGAGAGAGCGCGCTGGTAATGGGCTCCTCCTGCATTGATATGAACAGCTATCGTCACGATGCAGTGAATATCCTGAAGGACGACGGGCAATACGAGCGTGCAATGGAAGCGTTGGCCGTCGGTGTGCAGGCTGCCAAGTCGCTCGACATGCAACGCGACTCGCTTTATCCGCTGGAAATCGAAACACACGGCCTGTACGCGGCACTGATGGGGCCAGCTTTCCACGATGTCTGGCGAAAGTGCGCGCGAGTCCATCAGTATTTTCGAGGCGAACAGAACTATCTCAGCGACACTTTGCGAATCGCCGTATATCGTGCGATCAGCCGTGCGATGGAGTCGATGCAGGACTACGCACCGAAGGAGTACGACATCCGCGCTAGAGTGTGGCGTCGATCAGGACGGTCCGGCGCGACGGTGCTAGTCATCTGCTCCGCGACGCGCGAACCCGAAGCATTGAGCCAAGATGCGCGAGACGCTTTGGACGAACTGCACGCGCGCGTGTTTGCCTACGACGGCACTCTCAAACAACGGCACCCATGCCACATTCGCTTCATGATGACCGAAGCGACACCATCGAAATAGATGGCGGGCTTTGCGAACAAAGCCCACCTTGTGAACCAATGCGCGCGAATCAATACGCGGATGGCGTGCGAATCACCCAGCGGGGGCGTGCTTCATCTTCAAACAGTACGACCTCCACATCGCGACCCCGATACAACACGCGCGCCCTGCCTACCGGCAACGCATCGTCCGGAAGCGACACGCGATCGGCATCATCACCAATCGGCATCACCCAGAAGATTCCGGCAATACGCCCTGCCGCCGCACGCACTTTGCCGTTCGCCTCGTTGATTTGCACGTAACGCACGCCATCACGCTCGAACTCGTAGACCTGCCATTGCGGGTCGCTCGCGAGATCCACGCCCGGCGGGTACGCATCACCCAATCCGGTCGCCGCCTTCGGCGCAGTTTGCCCATCCGAAGGGCAACAAGCCCAACTCAACGAAGGTAGCCCCAGCAGAGCGCCAGCGGCCAGCAGGACGTACCACGTCGAAACATTGCGTTTGCCATTCACGTTCATTTCCGTCTCCATGTGTGCAGGGTGTAAGGTTGACTGCCGCCTACACTCACACCACCCGGACAACGGACTGCGAGAGGGAGGCGGTCTTAGCAGCCTACGCGATGAAATTGCACGTTATTTGTGCGTATATCGAAGCGCTAATTTAGCGCCGCACTGATTTTTCTTTGTGACATTCGCGGCAACACATACGCAGGCGCATGGCTTTGGGAAGCCGTCGTAATCGTTCGCCGCCGTCGCTGCGCACCGTCATGAGCGACACCATGCACGGCACATTCGCAGTCTGCCTCGCGCGTGCCGTGAACGGCGAATGGTCTGTCCAATGATCGGATTCTCGGGATACGCCTTGTTGAAAGCCAATATCTTCCGATGCACGGCCAACACGCGCCCAGATCGTCCTGCCGCGCGACTTCGTCCGGCGTGAATCGGATTGCCACAATGGTTTGTCCAAATCTGCAGAACGTCGTGCTGCGTTCGCTCGGTAATCGCCGTACACGAAAACGTCCGGAGCCGCGTGAGCTGCACCGGCGTGTGATGTTGTTCTCAGATTGTGACTGGCTCAATTGGAGCCGACATGGTGGTGACGCTAAAGGCCGAGCACTTCGCCCGCCTTCGCAAAGCCGACCCAGCCGCCCTCGCCGTTGAACCCGCGATTCATCAGTTCTACCCGTGTGGGTTTCGCGACATTAATGTCGTCGTGGTGGATCGCCACAAGGAACCGCGCGGCACAGGTCGGAAACTGTTCCACCAGCTCGCTGTCGATTCCCTGCCTGATGCGCCCGCCGCTCATGGCCATAGTCCAGTTGGCACCTTCCATCTCCTCTGACATGCTGTTGCCATCCGCTACAGCCAGATGACCGGCCGGTCCCTATGATTTTCCAATGCCTCATGCATCAAGGGAAAGTCGAACGCACGCATTGGCGGATTCTGAGGCGGTAGGGCCTGCAGCATTGCGGTCAGTGTCCGCTGCCCCTTCTCGACGACCGAATTGACCGATTTTGCCTTCCAGAGAGGCAGTGCCACATCCGGCGCGCGGCGGATCTCATCGAGGATATCGACCAAGGGGCCGCCGCTGGCCGGCGGCCGTCCCCAGCACATCAGCAGCAGATGGATCGCCTCGTACAGTTCACGATTGAACGGGTGCATCCGCGCCCCGTCTCCACCAGCGCCACCGCCACGTGCCCCATGCGCCAACGGGGTGGCCTGCAGTGGGTTGAACAGAGGAATGGGGGCGATGGTCGGCGCGATGCCCATGAGCTTCCTGGCACAGCCCTGGGCATGCGCGAACAACACATCGTGCTTACCACTGACCCGGTGCGTCCCGTCGAAACGGTAGTAGGTCGTCGTCACGCCAACCTCGCAACAGCATTTGATCGATTGACCGTTGAGCAAGCGGGTGTGCAGCACCGGCACCAAGTCCCATTCGCGCCGAATCCGCTCCTTGTTCTCGTCGCCGCGTCCGTTGCTAATCGCCATATCGCTCCGGTCCATAGTCGTTGAACACATCGCCAACGTACTGCATGGGGATGGCGCTATACAAGGCGAGTCGTCTGGCGTCAGACCGGCGAGGAAATCACGTTTTCCGTAGGCATTCCGGGCCACGCTCTGGCCTGACCGCAATGGTGCCTGTCCGGTCCTCGCCGTCCCAGCGGCATTTGGGGACGGTTTTAGACGAACAGCTATGCCTGCGCTAGCATCAAAGGTAGCAACACATCTCGTAATGCCTTCGTGCTACTTGCGGAGCGTGCTGCAATCTGCGACGACCATCGAGTCCAGCAGTGCATATATATGCGCATGCGCCTAGCGGCTGATTGATCTACATGCTGTTCTAGCGGCAGAACGACGGTAGCCGACGTAAATATATTTGTTCGTGAGCCAGCTCAGCTTCTAAGAATTCCAATCGCCAACGCGTTGAGCTTTTGCATATCCAGAAGTACTACCGCTCGTTGACTGACGTTGATGATACCGCCGTTCCTCATCCGCCTGAATACACGACTAATCGTTTCAGGCGCTAGGCGAAGATACTTTGCGATATCCGCACGCGTCATGACGAGGTTGAACCGTGTCGGCGAGAATCCGCGCGCCTCGTATCGCCTTGATAATTCGATCAAAAATGCAGCTATGCGTGCGTCCGCACTGAAATCACCCGCCAAGAGCGCATTTTTCCCAATATCCTGACTCAGGAGCCGGAACAACTGTTGCTGGAGACCGGGCAATCTCGTTGCCAGCAGAGCCATTTTAGGAAACGAGAATCTGCAAAGCGCCACCGTGTCTAACGCGACTGCGTTGCAAGGATAGCGCGATGTGTGAATTGCGTTCAGCCCGATGACTTCGCCCGGCAGGTGAAAACCCAACACATGTTCGTTGCCATTGATGTCGTGGATGAACGTTTTGACTGTGCCCGCGCGCACCGCAGCGATCGCATTGAAGTCATCGCCTTCACGGAAAATAGGCTCGTTCATGTGAAAAGGGCCTATATGCTCAACAAGAACGTGCAGCTCCGACAGCATCGATTTATCGTAGCCCTCAGACAGACAAGCATGCGAAAAAGCACATGTAGAACAAAATCGGAATTCATCACCGTCATCGGCTGCTGCTGGATTCGCGACTTGGCGAATGCCGGGCCGCGAAGTCATTGAAAATTTTCCATATGTTTCACCATTGCCTGCGAAAAGTGACGGCCCCTTCGAGCGTACGATGTAAGTAATCATCGAAGCAGGACGAAACTGCACGGGATAGTAAACGCCCTGCGGGCGTCAATACCAGCATCCCGCTTTCAATTACCAGCAAACCATCGACAATCAACAGGCCCAGCCTGTCAATTTCTTCGCAGAAATACTCATTAAAATCAATGCCAAACGTATTCTCAACGCTATTGATGTCAACGAAGCCCTGACACGTCAATGACTGGATTACCGCAGATCTCGTGATGTCATCTTCTGATAGCCGTATTCCCGATTGAATTCCATAACTGCCGGAGTCGATGGCCGCCCCCCATTCGCGGAGATATGGCATTGCCCGGCAATAGGCCCCACCGATCTGCTGAATAGCGCCAACACCGAAGCCGACCATATCGGTCTCCCCATGCGTGCCGAACCCGAGCGCATCCCGGTAAAGCCTGCCTTGCCGTTTGGCGACTAGCAACGGATCATCTTTTGTAGCGAAAACGTCCATGCCAACGTGGATGAAACCTGCATCTAGCAACGCCTTATACGCATCCACAAGCATCGATGCACGATCTTGTGTGCCAAGCGACTGCTCCGAGCCTGAGCCAAAACTTTCAGGAAGATGCGCACAATCCCTCAGCGCTATGCGATCCACTTTTGCATCCAATGCTGCGTTAAGCGTGTTGGCGAATATGTCGCGTTTACTGTGCGCGCCCCCATAGACAAGGTCGATTCGCACATTACGGAATCCCGCACTCCTGCAGGCTTCGACAACACCGCGCGGCTCTGCATCGACGCTCTTAGGCGTGCCGTCTCCCGATACCCCCGCCCTGGGGAACGCGAAATTCACCCGGTTGCATCCAATCTCCACCAATGCAGACAAATCACCATGCCGTGCGTCGCACGGATCGATAGTGACGGAAAAATCTCGTTTAGACGTTGAGATGACATGAAAATTTCGAGAAATGCTTTCGACGACCTCGGCGATCTGATCAATATCGAAAAACTGCGTTGTTCCCGGCGAAAGACTCAACTGAACTACATCGCGATCGCGATCAAAAATGCATCCGATAGCAGCAATCTGCCTGACGAGGCGCCCGAGATATGCCCCCGCCTTGGAACGATCGACCTGCTCTACCTTTATCCTATTTTCGACAGGATACAAACCAAAGTGATCGGGAACTCCGACATGCAACGACAATCTTCTCGGAATTGGATCGCCGTTGCTAATACGAACGGCATCCACGAATCCGGAATCGCCGAACCCCTGTTCGAACTGCATGATTGACGGATAGCAGGCATAACGACCCGCCGGATCATCCAGATGCCGTGCAACGATATTTTCCTTGACGTTTTTAATCAATTCGCTCATATATTCGCGGGCATTTCCGAATGCAGTGACTCAGACATAAAAGCAGAACGCAAAAAAAATCACATGTATGGCGCGCGGCGCGTTACGGGACTAAATGTTGACACTGATGACAAGGCAGACGGAGCGATCGTCGCGCATGCGCGCGATGGGCTCACCGCCGCCAGTTGCTGGCATCATGCTCAGCGCCCCTGTTCCGCAGCCGCCATGATTTCAGGAAGATCGGTGTCGCGCTCAATTTGAGGATGCTTCGCCATATCCATACGGCGAATCGCGAAATGCATCCAAATTAGCGCAGTCAACACCAACACGAACAACAGCATGAAGCAACTCGTCCACACGCCGATCATGTCGTTCATCGCACCGAAAGTGATCGGCAGGATGAAGCCGCCGAGGCCGCCGATCATGCCGACCACGCCACCTACGGCACCGACGTTGTTCGGGTAGTACACCGGTATGTGTTTGTAGACCGCCGCCTTGCCCAGCGACATGAAGAACCCGAGCACGAAGACCAGCACCATGAACGGAACGATGCCGACGGCCAACGTGAATGGAATCGGCCCTTTGATACCATCCACAACATAGCTTGTGGATGGATAGGACAGCAGGAACGTACAGATGACGGAGACAGACAACGTCCAGTACATCACCCGGCGTGCGCCGATCTTGTCCGACATCCAGCCGCCGACAACTCGGAACAGGCTGGCGGGAATTGAATAACAGGCCGCGATCAGTCCTGCGGTTTTAACGTCCAAGCCGTAAGCGCCGGTGAGGTAGCGTGGCAGCCACAGCGCCAAGGCGACGAATGCGCCGAATACGAAGAAGTAATACAACGAGAAGCGCCAGACCTGGAGGTTCTTCAAGGGGCGCATCTGTTCCGCGAACGGAACAGGTTTCACGCCTTCCGCACGCCGTTTCGCAAGACCGGGGTCGTCTTTGGTGAACAGGAAAAACAGTACTGCGGTGATAGCAAGACCGACCGCCCAGATTTTTGCAACCGCATGCCAGCCGTAAGCCACCATCACCATCGGTGCGATCAGCTTGGTGACGGCCGAACCGATGTTGCCCGCACCGAAGATACCCAGTGCTGTGCCCTGTTTTTCTGCGGGAAACCATTTCGAGACGTAGGCGATGCCGACCGCGAACGAACCACCGGCGATACCGACAGCCAATGCCGCCATCAGGAATTGCGGGTAGGTCGTCGCATAGGTCAACAGCCAGGTCGCGACCGCACCTGACATCATGACGAGACTGAAGACAATCCGGCCACCATATTGCTCGGTCCAGATGCCGAGAAACATACGTATCAAGGAGCCAGTGAGAATGGGGGTGGCCACGAGCAGGCCGAACTGGGTGTCATTGAGGCCGAGATCCTTCTTGATCTGAATGCCTATGATCGAAAAGATCGTCCAGACCGCGAAACATACGGTGAAGGCGAACGTGCTGCTCCATAGAGCGCGCTGTTGGCCTGCGGTGGTGTGTTGCATGGAGTCGTCTCCAGGCGGATCGCCGCATGGCGAGCCCGCTCAGTCAAAGGCTTGCAGTGGTTTCGTATTGGTCGAGTCCTTCGACCGGGTAGCGTTCCTGGAGCTGCAGTAGGTAATCGTGGATCGCGTTCTGCTTCGACTGAGTTTCGAGGTAAGCGGCGATGACAGGGGCCGCTTCTTCGAGCACGAGCGTCTCACCGCGTGAGATGGCATCGACGTGAACGACATGATGGCCGTAACGCGTCTCCACGGTCAGGCCCGCCAGCCCCTCACGCAGCATGAACAACTGACGGTCGAATTCGGGCACGGTATCGCCGCGTTCGAGCCATCCCAGCGCTCCGCCGTGCTCTTGCGAGGGACATGCGGAATGACGCATGGCGAACTCGCCGAAGCGATCGGGTTCTGTGCGCAGTTCTGCGACCAGCGCTTCACCGCGCTGCATGGCTCTCAACCGTGCGCTGGTGTCTCCAGGCGCCGCAGCCAGCAGAATGTGGCGCACCAGGACGCGATCGGGGTGGTGCAAGCGCTCACGATTCGCCGCGTAATAGTGCTGAATGGCATCCGCGTCCGGTGTCGGCGTCTCGATCTCGCGTTCCAACAATTGACGCACCAGCGCCTCATCGGCCGTCTCGCTGTTCTCGGGTTCAGGCTCGATCTCCAGGCGAACGCATTCGAGTCTCACCAGTTCGCGGATGACCAACGTCTGCGCTGCCTCCCGGCGAGCCTCATGCGGCGATTGCGCACGATGCATTTGCATTTCGCGTGCAATCTCCGCCTCGCTGATCGGGTGCCCTGCAACATGAAGAAATACCGGCGCTGGCGCAGGTACGGAGGCGCCCAATCCTCCGGCATGACTATGGCCCGCAAGGTAATGATCGGCACTGTGCGCTGCAGACTTCACCGCAGCCTCCGAAAGCGCGCCTTCATCCATCACGATCGGAATGGCGCGATGCGTCTTGCGATCGTCCATGCTCAGTTCCTCTTGTAGTTCAATGCGGGCTGGCGCTTGCGCACGATCTGGTACGGACGCATGAGATAGCCCAACGGAACAGACCACACATGCACCAGACGGGTGAAAGGCGCTATCAGAAACAGCGTCAACCCAAGGAAGACATGGGCGCGGAAGATCCAATGCGCATTGGCGATGTAGTCCGCTGCACCGGCCATCCGAAAGGTGACGATATGCTGAGCCCATTCTCCGAGCTTGATCATCTGGTTGCCATCGAGGTGGTCGTAGGAGACGAATATCGACGACAGCCCGAGCGAGAGTTGCGCCAACAGCAGCACCAGCACGAGGATGTCCCGCTTGGCTGAGGTGGCCCGGATCCGCGGGTTGAACAGGCGCCGCACCAGCAGGATGAGCAGGCCCACCAGCATCATCAGGCCGAACACGCCGCCGGCAATCATTGCCACCCACTGCTTGTTGGGTGCACTGATGAAGGGCTCGTAGATGTGGTGCGGTGTCAGTAGACCGATGGTGTGGCCGCCTATGATGGCGAGCATCCCAACATGGAAGAGATTGCTGCCGACGCGCATGCCGCGATCCGAAAGCAATTGGCTGGAGCCGCTACGCCAAGTGTACGCAGCATGGTCGAAGCGGACCCAGGAGCCGACCAGAAACACCGCGATGGCGACGTAGGGATAGACTTGGAAGATCAGGATATTCAGCGTATTCATGGTGTCACCGCAGGTTCGTTCCGCTTGGCACCGGACGGGAGTCGGGTGGGTGGATTGCAGTCCTCAGACGGGGCTTCGACGCCGAAGCGGATGGCCTCTTCCTCCCAGACCTTGTCCATCGCCTCGGGGGTGTCGTCGCGCTCTTCGGTGGCCACGCGTCGGCGCAGCAGGTCGAGATCGACGCGGCCCTTGGCCACTTCCACCAGGGCCTCCAGCAGGACGGCATACGGGCTCTGGCGCTCCTGCGCGCGCGCCGCCAGCAACTCGAGGATATGGGCGACGTGCGATAGCCAGTCGCGCACCTCGGCGACGGGCTGCACCGACAGGAACTCAAGCACCACCGGCAGGTAGTCCGGCAGTTGCTTGGCGTGCAGCTCGAAGCCGGCCTTCCGGTAGGTGGACAGCAGGTCGACCATGGCCTGCCCTCGGTCGCGCGACTCGCCGTGGATGTGTTCGAACAGCAGCAGGCTCATGGCCCGACCGCGATCAAACAGGTCCAGCCAGCGCTCCTGCGCTTTGAGCACATCGGTGGCCAGCAGCTCTTCCACGAAGCTGGCCAGAGCGATGCGACGCTGCGGCGAAAGCGCGGGATCGTCCACCGCCTCGCGCAGCTCATCGCCATGGGCCCAGAGATCATCCTCCGGGTAGTCGAGCAGGACGGCAATCAGCTTGAGGAGTTTCATGCCTTTTCCCTCTCCGGCACCTGCCGGTTTGGTGGCACGTGGTAGGTCTGCGTCGAACGACCACCGAACAGCGCTTCAGCCGGGCTCGACGGCGAGCAGCCGTCGCCGAAAGTGAAGCCACAGCCGCCACGTTCGCCGAAGGCGTCGTTGGCGTACTCGCGATGTGCGGTGGGAATGACGAAGCGATCCTCGTAGTTGGCGATGGCGAGGTAGCGATACATCTCCTCGGCCTGATGCAGGGTCAGGCCAACCTGATGCAGCACCTCAAGATCCTCGATACCGTCGACGTGCATGGCGCGGCGCCAGGCGCGCATGGCCAGCATGCGCTCCATCGCGCGGACCACCGGGCCCTCGTCGCCCGCCGTCAGCATGTTGGCGAGGTAGCGCACCGGAATGCGCAGCGACTTCACGTCCGGGATCTCGCCGTTCTTACCGATACGCCCCGAATCGGCGGCCGATTGCACTGGCGACAGCGGCGGCACGTACCACACCATCGGCAGCGTGCGGTATTCCGGGTGCAGTGGCAGCGCAAGCTTCCAGTCGATCGCCAGCTTATAGACCGGCGATGCCTTGGCAGCGATGAGCCAGCTGTCCGGGATGCCTTCGGCGCGCGCAGCTTCGACCACCTTCGGATCGTTCGGGTCGAGGAAAATATCGAGGTGCGCCTGGTACAGGTCCTTCTCGGAGGGCACTGATGCGGCGGCCTGGATGCGATCGGCGTCGTACAGCATCACGCCGAGGTAGCGGATGCGGCCGACGCAGGTTTCCGAACACACGGTCGGCTCGCCCATCTCAATGCGCGGGTAGCAGAAAATGCATTTTTCGGATTTACCCGACTTCCAGTTGTAGTAAATCTTCTTGTACGGGCAGGCCGAGACGCACATGCGCCAGCCGCGGCACTTGTCTTGATCGATCAGGACAATGCCATCCTCTTCGCGCTTGTAGATCGCGCCGCTTGGGCACGCCGCGACGCAGGCCGGATTCAGGCAGTGCTCGCACAGGCGCGGCAGGTACATCATGAAGGTCTTCTCGAACGCGCCGTAGATCTCGCGCTGCACGCCTTCGAAGTTGCCGTCTTTGCTGCGCTTCGCGAACTCGGTGCCGAGGATTTCTTCCCAGTTCGGACCCCAATTGATCTTCTGCATCCGCTCGCCGCTGATCAGCGAGCGCGGGCGTGCGGTCGGCTGATGCTGACCTTCCGGGGCCTGGTGCAGGTGCTGGTAGTCGAAGTCGAAGGGCTCGTAGTAATCATCGATCTGCGGCATGTCGGGGTTGGCGAAGATCTTCGCCAACATGCGTAGGCGTCCGCCGGCTTTCAGCGTCACCTTGCCGTTGCGGCCACGGACCCAGCCACCGTTCCACTTCTGCTGGTTCTCCCATTCCTTGGGGTAGCCGATGCCGGGCTTGGTCTCGACGTTGTTGAACCAGGCGTACTCGACGCCTTCGCGGCTGGTCCAGACGTTCTTGCACGTGATCGAACAGGTGTGACAACCGATGCACTTGTCCAGGTTGAGGACCATCGCGATCTGGGCACGGACTTTCATCACGCCATCTCCTTCGCGGCCGGCGGGACGGGTTCGCCGTCCAGCCAGTCGACCTTGTTCATTTTGCGGACCACCACCAGTTCGTCGCGGTTGGTGCCCACCGTGCCGTAGTAGTTGAAGCCATAGCTCAGATGCGCGTAGCCGCCGATCATGTGCGTCGGCTTGACCACCACGCGGGTGACCGAGTTGTGGATGCCGCCGCGCGTGCCGGATATCTCACTGCCGGGCGTGTTGATGATGCGTTCCTGCGCGTGGTACATCATCGCGATGCCGTTCATCACGCGCTGGCTCACGACCGCGCGTGCCGCGATGGCGCCGTTGACGTTGAACAGTTCGATCCAGTCGTTGTCCTCGATGCCCGCAGATTTGGCGTCGTCCTCCGAAAGCCAGACGATCGGACCTCCACGCGACAGGGTCTGCATGATCAGGTTGTCGCTGTAGGTGCTGTGGATGCCCCATTTCTGGTGGGGCGTGATCCAGTTCAGAACGATCTCGCGGTTGCCGTTGGGCTTCTTGCCCATGATCGGTTTGACGGTCTTGGTGTCGATCGGTGGGCGGTAGCCCATTAGGCTTTCGCCGAAATCACGCATCCATTCGTGATCCTGGTAAAACTGTTGGCGGCCGGTGAGCGTGCGCCACGGGATCAACTCGTGGACGTTGGTGTAGCCGGCGTTGTAGCTGACGTTCTCGTCCTCAATGCCCGACCAGATCGGCGAGCTGATGATCTTCCGCGGCTGCGCCTGGATGTCGCGGAAGCGGATGGCCTCATGCTCCTTGCCGACTGCGAGGTGCGTGTGCTCGCGGCCGGTAAAGGTCTCCAGCGACTCCCATGCCTTCACCGCTACGTGCCCGTTGGTCTCCGGGGCGAGGTGCATGATGGTCTCGGCGGCGTCGATCGCCGTATCGAGGCGTGGGCGCCCTTTGCTGATGCCGTCCTCGGTGACCGCGTGGTTGAGCCGGCCGAGAAATTCCACCTCATGCTTGGTGTCCCAATTCATGCCCTTGCCGCCATTGCCCTGCTTGTCGAGCAGCGGGCCCAGCGAACTGAACTTCTTGAACAGGTTCGGGTAGTCGCGCTCGACCACTACCATGCTCGGCGCGGTCTTGCCGGGAATGAGCTCGCACTCGCCCTTCTTCCAGTCGGTCACGCCGTAGGGCATGGCGATTTCGTTCGGTGTGTCGTGCAGGGTGGGCACCAGCACTAGGTCTTTTTCAACGCCGAGCACGCCGGGCGCCATGTCGCTGACGGTGTGGGCGATGCCCTTGAAGATCTCCCAGTCCGAACGCGCCTCCCAAGCCGGGTCCACCGCCTTCGACAGCGGGTGGATGAAGGGATGCATGTCCGAGGTGTTGAGGTCGTCCTTCTCGTACCAGGTCGCGGTCGGCAGCACGATGTCGCTGTACAGCGCTGTGGTGCACATGCGGAAGTCAAGCGTGACCAGCAGGTCAAGCTTGCCCTCCGGCACCTCGTCGCGCCACCTCACTTCCTCCGGTTTGGCCGCGCCGCGCTCACCGAGGTCCTTGCCCTGCAAGCCGTGGCGGGTGCCAAGCAGGTGCTTGAGCATGTACTCGTGCCCCTTGCCCGAGCTGCCCAGCAGATTGCTTCGCCAGATAAACAGGATGCGAGGGTAGTTCTCCGGCGCATCCGGATCGGCGAAGGCGAAGTCGAGGCTGCCGTCTTTGAGCTTGCCCACCGCATAGTCGATCGGAGCGACACCAGCGCTTTCGGCCTCGCGCACCAGCTTCAACGGATTGGTGTTGAGCTGCGGGATCGACGGCAGCCAGCCCATGCGGACGGCGCGCAGGTTGAAGTCGGCCAGCGAGCCCGTGTACTTCGTCTTGTCGGCCAGCGGCGACAGGATCTCGTCAACGCCGAGCTTCTCGTAGCGGTATTGGCTGGAGTTGAAATAGAAGAAGCTGGTGCCATTCATCTGGCGCGGCGGCTTGCTCCAGTCGGTGGCGAACGCCAGCGGGGCCCAGCCGGACTGCGGCCGCAGCTTCTCCTGGCCAACATAATGCGCCCAACCTCCGCCGGTTTGGCCCACGCAGCCGCACATCACCAGCATGTTGATCAGCCCGCGATAGTTCATGTCGTTGTGGAACCAGTGGTTCATCGCCGCGCCGACGATGATCATCGAGCGGCCGCGGGTCTTGTCGGCGGTGCGGCCGAACTCGCGGGCGATCCGAATCACCTCGGTGCGAGGCACGCCGGTGATCTTTTCCTGCCAGGCCGGCGTTCCCGGCACGTTGTCGTCGAAGCTCGCCGCCACGTTGCCGCCGCCGAAGCCGCGGTCCACGCCGTACTGAGCCAGCAGCAGGTCGTAGACGGTGGCCACCATCCACTCCTGACCATCGGCAAGCGTCAGGCGCTTGACCGGCAGCTTGCGCTCAAGCACATCGTCGAACTTCGACTCGGTCCAGTACTCGTTTTCGATGCCGCCGAAGTAAGGGAAGCTGACCGACTCGATGCCGTCGGCGGCGTCCTTGAGGCTCAGACTCAACCGGGTCTCATGGCCCTGGCTGTTTTTCTCCTCGATGTTCCACCGGCCCTTCTCGCCCCAGCGGAAGCCCACCGAGCCGTTGGGTACGGTGATTGCGCTGGTGATTTCGTCGAGCGCGAGGGTCTTCCATTCCGGGTTGTTCGCTTCACCAAGGCCGCCAAGGTCGGCGGCGCGCAGATAGCGCTCGGGCACTAAGCGGCCATCGGCGCGTTTCTCCAGGCGCACCAGCATCGGCATGTCGCTGTACTGGCGGCAGTAATCTGTGAAGTACTGCGAAGGCGTATCGACGTGGAACTCGCGCAGGATCACATGGCCAAACGCCATGGCCAGCGCGGCATCGGTGCCCTGCTTGGGGTGCAGCCAATGGTCGGTGAGCTTGGCGAGCTCGGAGTAATCCGGGCAAATGGCGACGGTCTTGGTGCCGTTGTAGCGAGCCTCGGTGAAGAAGTGCGCGTCCGGCGTGCGGGTCTGCGGGACGTTGGATCCCCAGGCGATGATGTAGCGGCTGTTGTACCAATCGGCCGACTCCGGCACGTCGGTCTGTTCGCCCCACGTCTGCGGGCTGGCGGGCGGAAGGTCGCAGTACCAGTCATAAAAAGACAGGCAAGCGCCGCCCAGCAGCGACAGATAGCGTGCACCGGCCGCGTAGCTGACCATCGACATCGCCGGGATCGGCGAGAAGCCGACCACCCGGTCGGGGCCGTACTGTTTGACCGTGTAGAGGTTTGAGGCGGCGATAACTTCGTTGACTTCGTCCCAGCTCGAACGCACGAAGCCCCCCATGCCGCGCTTGGCCTTGTAGCTGGTCGCCTTCGCTTTGTCCTCGACGATGGAGGCCCAGGCATCGACCGGCGACTGCGTCCGCCGCGCTTCGCGCCAGAGCTTGAGCAGCGCTGAGCGCATCAACGGGTACTTCACCCGGTTGGCGCTATACAGGTACCAGGAATAGCTAGCGCCGCGCGGACAGCCGCGGGGCTCGTGATTGGGCAGGTCGGGGCGGGTGCGCGGATAGTCGGTCTGCTGGGTTTCCCAGGTCACTAGGCCGTTCTTGACGTACACCTTCCAACTGCACGAGCCGGTGCAATTCACGCCGTGAGTGGAGCGCACAATCTTGTCGTACTGCCAGCGCTGACGATAAGCGTCTTCCCAACTGCGGTCTTCGCTGCGGGTTGCGCCGTGTCCGTCGGAAAATGGCTCCGGCGCAGGTTTGAGGAAATTCAACCGGTCGAGGAAATAGCTCATGTCGATCTCTCGTGATGCATCGTGGCGATAGGCGGGACCATCAGGGGTTCTTCACGTATGCGTTCTTGCGCAGGTAGAACCACCAGTTCAGCAGCAAACTCAAACCGTAGAACACCGCAAACCCGTACATGGCCAACTGCGGCGTGCCGGCTTTGATCTGGTCGCCGATGACCACCGGCGCGATGAATGCGCCGTAGGCGGCCACGGCCGACGTCCAACCCAACACCGGGCCCGCCTGCTGGCGGTCGAAAATCACGCCGATGGTGCGGAAGGTGCTGCCGTTGCCGATGCCGCTGGCGAAGAACAGCACCAGAAACAGCATGAGGAAGGCCGGGAAGTGCTGTTCCGGCGTGGCCGAAGCGTAGGCCTGCATCATCACGTAGCCGACCGCTACCGAGGCGACGACCATGATCATCGAGATGATCTGCGTGACGATCGAACCGCCCCATTTGTCGGAGATCCAGCCGCCGATGGGGCGCACTGCAGCGCCGACGAAAGGGCCGATCCAAGCGTAGGTGAAGGCCGACGGCGCATTGGGATTCTTCAGCGTGTGCTGCATGATGCCGTCAGCATCGGGCACATGGCTGATACCGAAGATCACCGTGATCGATAGCGGCAGCGCCATTGAGAAGCCGATGAAGGAACCGAAGGTCACGATGTACAGCGCCGTCATCGACCAAGTGTGCTTGTTCTTGAATATGGCGAATTGCTTGGCGATGCTGTCCTTCATGGTGCCGAAAGCGGCCAGCTTCATGATCATCAGTGCAGCGATGATGTCCAGCGGCACCGCCACCCACATGTTGATCAGGCCAAGCCCCGTGGGCTCGGGGAGGTAGATGTACAGTATGGCGATCGAGGGTAGGAACGCCAGCGTGTAGAGATAGGTGATCTTACCGAAAGCGACGATAGGGTTGCCGGCCGAGGGCGAGACCGTCTTGAGATTGTTCATGCCCCACCAGCAGGCAATGGATAGGGGAACTAGCGACAGCACCCATGCAAAGCCTGCGTTCTGGATCCAAGTGGGCGTACCGGCAGCGATCTTGCCGAAGATCCAGCCGCTGTCCTTCTGAAGCACCGTCGGCTCACCACCGAAAGCGCCGAACAGGCCGACTGTCATCACAAGCGGGATCACGATCTGCATCGTTGTGACACCGAAGTTGCCGATGCCAGCGTTCAGGCCCAACGCCGTGCCCTGCAGCCGCTTCGGGAAGAAGGTGCTGATGTTGGACATCGAAGAGGCGAAGTTGCCGCCGCCGACCCCCGACCACAGCGCCATCAGTTGGAACACCCATAGCGGCCACCCCGGGTGTTGAAGCGCGATGCCGGTGCCGATGGCCGGCGCCAGCAGCATCGCGGTCGTCAGCGTGATCGTGTTGCGCCCGCCGGCTAGACGGATAAGGAACGATGCCGGGATGCGCATCGTTGCGCCTGAAATGCCAGCGATCGCGGTGAGCGTGAACAACTCGGCCTGAGTGAACGGGAACCCCAGATTGAGCATCTGCACGGTGACGATGCCCCACATGCCCCATACGGCGAAACCGCACAGCAGCGCCGGCACCGATAGCCACAGGTTGCGGTAGGCAATGTGTTTGCCGGTGCTAGACCAGAATCCGGGGTCCTCGACATTCCATTCGTGTATCTCGCGCGATATGGCGCTCCGTCCGGAAGATTCCGGACTTTGGACAGTGGTGTTTCGTGTACTCATAGCTGGATCCCCGAAGTATGTCCGCTGGGTGGCCCATGCCTCCGCCAACCTGCAGCAGTCTCTGGCCTATCCCTGAGAGCGTCCATGACATGGGTCAACTCAGTTCAAGATCGCCGTCGCTCCTCACTGCGCTGGCGATGGCTGTCGCGGACATCAATCTCGATGCTGACCGACAAGGCGCCGGCACCGGTCTCTATCCATTCGAAAGCGAAACCGTCGCGTCTCGGCCGTTCGGCGGCGAAGGCCTCAAACCCCGCCCTCGGCAGAACTACGAAAAACAGCCCCGGCGATGATTCGATCATCGGGATATCTAGGTCGCCCAAGCGCAAACGACGAAGTTGCTCGAATGTCGACGAGAACCGGGTCGAATCCTCCACCTCGCCGGTCGCATGCAAGTGGCCCCACTCAGCTTCGTTGATACGGAGACGAACACTCTGCCCGTCAATCTGCATCTTCATGCGATGGCACTCCCACACATGTCACTCTCCTGTGCGCTACACGCGATTACTTGCCCATGTTCGATGTGCTCGTAAGCAAGCATCGTCGCAGTCTCATCAACACACAGCGCGCAACCTTCGCTCCATTCGCTGCTGCCGTCGATGTAATGTTCCTTTTTCCAAATTGGTGCTTCGTGCTTGACCGCTTCGATCACATCGCGGCAGGCACGGAAGGCCTGATCACGGTGCGGAGTGCCGACCGCCACGATCACGGCGAAATCGCCGACGTTCAACCTCCCTTTGGCATGCGCGACATATATCCTGATCTTCGGTCCATAGTGCAAAATCGCCTTTTCTGCAGATTTTGCAAAAACGGCGAGTGCCAATGAATCGAACATGTCGTAATGAATACCAGTGACATCGCGTCCTTGATTGGCCATGCGTACTCGGCCCACAAAGATGTCGATGCCGCCGAAGGCATCATCGGAGACAAAATGGAGTGCCACAGATGGGTCTAACGCCGCGTCGGCGATATCAACGACCAGACACTGCAACATGTTCGTGGCATCCATGACTCAACCCCCACAGACCGGTGGAATGATCGCGAGCCGACCGTCGGTCGGAATGGGACTGGACGCGCGCAACAACTCGGTCTCGGTGGCGAATGCTGAAGTTCGCATCAGACCCGAGGTATAGCCGCGCCAATGCGACAGGCCGTAGACGTCCATCGCCGCGCGCACGTCGCCAATGGTGGTGGCGCCGGGACAGTCAAGATCAAGCTTGCCCTCCTCCTGGAATTGCCGGAAGGCGCCGTAAAGCTGGATTGAGATACGCATGGCTCAGGTTCTCGTGAACAGCGTTTGATCGAAATGACAAAGTGGATGGACGTCGACCAGCGCGCCTGCGAGGAGCGTCTCGGCCTGCGCCGGCAGGCCAGCCCAGACCCGCGCGGGTAGCAACGGCCGGGTTTTGAACGACTCTTGGCCCTTAAGCAGACCGAGACTCAGTTGCCCGCCCGCATCCAGCCGCAACTCGGCTTTCTGGTACAGATGGAACCCCGGCTTCTTGTCGATGCCGCCAGCCAGTGCCATACGCCAGCTCTGCTCGGACGGCATTGCAAGCATGCAACGCAATGCAGTTTCGACGAAAAACCGCATGCCGACAGCACTGGAGACGGGGTTGCCGGGCAAACCGAAAAATAACGCCCCGCCCGGCAGGGTCGCAAACAATAGTGGCTTGCCGGGACGCATCTTCACTTTGTGGAAGACCGTCTCGCCGCCGAGTGTGCGCAGCGCATCCGGAACAAAATCGTAGCGACCCATCGACACCGCACCAGTCGAGATCACAATGTCTACGCCGCCGGCAAGCCATTGCCTAGCCATTGCGACAAACACCGAAGCATCGTCGGGAAGGGTCCTTGTCTCCAGCACATCCGCTCCGGCTTCACGCAGACGCAACGCGAGATAAGGGCCATTGGTGTTGTAGATCTGCCCCGGCAGCAAGGGTCGACCAGGCACGTCGACCAGTTCCCGTCCCGTACAGGCAACAACGACACGCGGTCGCTGTCTGACCGCAACCTGCGCGATACCGATCCCACGCAGCAGCATGAGCTCTGCGGCCCCGAGTCTGGTGCCTGCCTGTACCGCCTCGTCGCCGCAGGCGATGTCCTCACCTGCACGACGCACGTGTTGGCCACGCGTAGTCGTGCGGTCGATCCGTATCTCCAACGGGCTACCATCGTCTGCACAACGCAGCACGGCCACATCTTCGACCGGAACCACAGTATCCCGTCCATCCAGAATACGCGCGCCGGTCATGATGCTGACAACACCAGGCGCCACTGTGTCAGCAACATCGCCTGCGGCCAATTCAGCGACGACCATGAGTGCGGCACCGGGTCGCAGGTCCTCGTTCCACCGCAGGGCATAGCCATCCATCGCAGAGTTGTCGAATGGCGGCAGATCGGAAGGGCTGTCAATGGTTTCAGCCAAGACCCGGCCCTCTGCCTGTGCCAGCGGGATATATTCGACCGGCATCGCAACCGCGCGCTCACGAATCAGTGCTTGTGCGCTGCCGACATCGATCATGGTCTTAGCGGTTGCGGGCACATGCTCTACGTTCACGGATGCGACTCCCCACGCACCATCGCCAGCGCATGTGCCAGCAGCGGTGAGATGATCGTCATGCCCTGCGTCACCGCCTCCGGACTACCAGGCAAGCAAATCACCAGCGTTTCGTCGCCCACCAGTCCGGCCGCAGCACGGCTCAGCCACGCCAGCGGCGTATGCGCGCTGCTCGCGCTGCGGAACAGCTCGGCCAAGCCTGGGATTTCGCGGGTCACGACCTGCGCCAAGGCTTCCGGTGCAAGATCACGCGGGCCGAAACCGGTGCCGCCGGTACACAACACCAGACGCGTCCCGGCCTGGGCTTCTTCACGCAATGCCGCAGCCAGCGGCGCGATGCCGTCCGGCAGCAGGCGACTGCCAACCTGGGCACCGAGGGCCCGCAGCACATCGCCCGCGATCGGGCCGCTGCAATCGTCGTAACCGCCGCTGTGTGCGCGATCACTCAGCGTGATGACGGTCGCCACAACGCCATCCAGGCGCGGCGTGAACGCAGGTCGATAATGCGTGCGCTCTTCCTCGCTCATGCCTTCGGGGTGAATCCACACGCCTTTTTTACCACCCTCCTTGAATAAGAGTCGCACCCCGCCGATACCTAGCGCCGGTTCCACGGGTTTGGTCAGGTCATACAGGGTCAGCAAAGCTGCACTGGCGCCTGCTAGTGCCTCCATTTCCACGCCCGTGCGCGCGGTCAACCCGGTTTCGCAATACACACGGATAGCATGACGATCAGCGACAGGCACGCACCGCACATCGACAAATTCAAGATTCAGTGGATGACACAGCGGCATCAGCACGCTGGCTTGTTTGGCGCCTTGGATGCCGGCGACTTCGGCCATCGCGATTGCGTCGCCTTTAGGTAGATGACGGCCGATGATCGCAGCAAAACCCACCGCCCCCGCCAGCAACTCCCCGACCGCCACCGCGCGCCGTTCGCTCGGGCGCTTGCGGCGGATGTCGGCCATATGGAAACGTTCCTGATCCATGAATGCCTGCATTCAGCCCCCGATCGTCGCTAGATTGGACGTGAGGCCTGTCTGGCCTTCATGCAGACCATGCCCGGCCTGTTTAATCCCCAATTGCCCGTACAACCGTGCTACCAGGGCGGCTTGATCGTCGTCCGACTGCAGCAATGGGCGCAATGGAATGCCGATATTGCCGAACAGACACAATCGCAGATCACCACCAGCGGTGACGCGCAGACGATTGCAGTCGGTGCAGAAGCCTTTCGAATATGGCGCAATCACGCCGATGCGTCCGGCATAGTCCGCGTGTGCGTATTCGCGGGCAGGGCCGGCGTCGTGCGCACGCGGTAGAAGTCGCCATCCGGCCAGCTCCAGATATTGCTCCAGACTGTCAGCGCGGACATGGTAGCGCTCGAAATACGCACGATTGTCGCCGGTCCGCATCAATTCGATGAAGCGTACCGAAACACGACGCCGGCGCAGATAGTCGAACCAGCGCGGCATCTGATCGTCGTTGCACCCGCGCAACAACACCGCATTTATTTTGACCGACTGGAACCCCAAACCCAGCGCGTGTTCGATCCCTTCGAGCAAATCGTCCAGACGGTCGTGCCCTGTGATCTCAGCGAAGCGTTCGCGCTCCAGTGCGTCGACACTGATATTGAGATGCGTCAATCCGGCAGCGCGCCAATCGTCCACACGACGACGCAACAGGATGCCATTGGTAGTCATACCGATTTTTTCGATGCCGGGAATGGCCCCAGCCGTCGCGATGATCTGGCTTAGATCTTTGCGCAAGCTCGGCTCTCCACCGGTCAGACGCAGCTTGCGCATACCCACGGCTGCGAACGCGCACAATAGGCGCGTGATTTCGTCCATTTCCAGCGCCTTCGGCCTGCCCGGCGCGGCTTGGTAACCGTTCGGCAGACAATAGCTGCAATGAAAATTGCAAGCTTCAATGACCGACAGTCGCAAATAGGGAAACGTCCGGCCGAACCGGTCCGCCAGTACTCGCATGTTGTCGTTCGCTCCTTTCCAATCGGGCGGCGCGACCGTTTCCAGCCGTACCGGGTGGCCCGGATCGCTCCAGACCACGGACGCCGCCCATGCCGGAGGGCGAAGGTGCGGCGACTTCGGAGTGCCGCCCCAGATTGCGGGCGACGGACACAGCGTAGATGCGCAACGTCATGCCGACATTGACTAGGATCAAGTCCACAAGCATGTGCCTGAGCTGGCCTGCTTCGGTAAGCCTGCTTGGGCAGACCTGCTACACCGCGATCTCAGCCCCGGTCGAGCATCACCAGACTGCCGCTGCGATCGACCGCAAGCAGTTGGGACACCCGCCCGCCCTTGATCTGTTCGACCATCATCCGCAAAGGTTGCACCGCTTCGTCGCTGTTCGGTACGTGCCCACCGCGGCCATCCATCGTGGCCACGAACAGGATGTCCCAATGCTCAATCGCCTGCGCCGATTCCTCCAGCAGACTGCCGAAACTGGCGACCTCCTGCGCCGTGCGGTCGACGCAA
The DNA here is from genome assembly GCA_017302135.1 of Lysobacterales bacterium. GTDB lineage: Bacteria > Pseudomonadota > Gammaproteobacteria > Xanthomonadales > Xanthomonadaceae > Lysobacter_I. Next base: position 286,757 of record JAFLDZ010000001.1, read on the forward strand.
ACCGCAGGCGACAGCGCGCCGCCCTCACCGCGTTCGAACGCCGCACGCTCGGCTGGTGACGCATCCACTTCAAGCCCAGCCTTTGCGAACACCAACAACAGCCGCTGCGGTTCCGGCTGCTGCCGAGCCATTGCAAGAAACTCATCGAAAGTCTGCATTGATACTTTTCCAAGGGATAGCTAGGGCATTTGAGAATAGACCGGCATGATTGATATTGGCTGGGCCGTGACCAGCTGTGTCGCGGCCAATTGGAGCACGACCGGCGCTCATTGCGCGATCGTCGTCTGCGCGACCAGCCTGCCGAGAAATTCGAAGTAACCTTCGAGGTGCCGGAGCGTGGCGCGGCCGTCAACGGGTTACCTTGACTGAAATCAAACGGGCATCGGTCCGACTGCCGGGGGTGTTCTTGACGCGGGTCATGGCAATGCCGACCGCTTCTCGGCAAATTGAAGACCAATGCAGGAACGAGCAATGACATCTGACGCCAGTATCAACCAGGGTTGCGGTCTGCAGCAGCCAAGCCACCCCGTGCGTTCGGAACTGGATCTCCGCGCATTGGCACCTCCTATGCCGCTACTGCGATCGCTTGAACTCGCCGACGCCTTGTCGCTCGGCGAGCAGGTGACCGTGCTGACGCCGTTGTGGCCCGAGCCGCTGTTCGAAGCGCTGGATGAACGAGGGCTGGCGTGGGAGGCGGCTCCAGTGGCGGAGGGTGGCGTGCGCGTGCGCCTGTGGCGACCCCATGTCCGCACTTGAGATCGCGCAGTCTCCGCCGATTCGATGGCCCGGTCGCTTCCTGGCATCGGGGCCGTTGTGGGGCATTTTCGCTGGCGTACTCCTCGCCGCACTGGGGCCATTGCCCTGGGAAAGCCGGTGGCATCCCGGTGTACTTTCGCTCACGCATGTACTGTTATTGGGTGTGATCGGCAACACCTGCCTGGGCGCAGCGTTGCAGTTCCTGTCCGCTGCGGCCGGCAGCAGGCCGGCGGGCGGTGCCGGCACCTGGGCGACCCTGCACGCGCTTTATAACATCGGTGTGTTCGCCCTGAGTATGGGGTTGCTGTTGATGGAACCCTGGCTGCTGATGATCGCGGCTTCCTTGCTGGCGATCGCCATTCCCGGTGCGGTCCTCGCGATGTGCATCGGCCTGTGGCGAGGGCGCGGCGAACGGCTTCTTCGCGGCACGCTGGCGATCCCACTGTTGTTCTGGTGCGTCGCCGCGGGACTGGGCGTCGCGTTGGCGATCGGTCTGGCGGGGTACTGGCCGCTCAGCTTCGTCACGGTTGCCGATGCGCACGCGATTGCCGGTGTCGCCGGCACATTCGGCCTGTTGCTCATCGCGGCCGGGCGCATCGTACTGCCGACACTGCTGGGCACTGCGCGCCCCAAGTCGAGGCTGTTTTTCCACGCGTTCCTTGGGCTCACGCTGCTGATCGTCGCGGCGATGCATTGGCGTATGTTCGCCGATGATGCCGCACCGCAAGTGCGTATGGTGGCGGCCGCGGTGGCAATCGCAACGGCCGTTGGCCTGCTTGCGCTCTGGCGGCGGGTGCGCGGCCGCAACCGGCCGATGGCCACTGCCTGGATTCTGGGACTCAGCATCGCCCACATCGCGGCATGGATACTTGCGGCCGATCCGCGACGCATGGGGATGGCGCCGATGGTGTCGATACTGGGGTTCGCGCTACCGTTGCTGATCCTGTCGGTGTCCCTCGAAATCAGCGCCTTTCTGGCTTGGATCGATCTGCATCTGCGCTCTGGACGAGGAGTGAATGTACCCGGGGTACATCTGTTGATGCCCGATCGCGGCAAGTGGCACTGGTTGGCGGCACAGTGCGCGGCGGGAACGCTGCTGGTGATGCTGGCGCTGTATCCCTCGCAGATCCTGGCGTCGCTGGCCGGCATCGCCAGTGCCGTGTGCTACTCACTGCAAGCGTGGGTGCGCGGACAACCCCGTCGCAATGTCCTCCGCTTCCTTCACCGTTCAGGAGACCGGCCATGTCGCACTTGAAACCGCCGCTGACCTATTCATGCTCGGGCTGTTCCAGCGCGGCTCAAATGGCCAACCAACTGGCCTTGCGGCTGGATCGCGAACGATTGGCCGACATGTCCTGCATCGCCGGTGTCGGCGGCGGTGTTACCGGGTTGGTCAAGACTGCGCAGAGCGGCCGGCCGATTCTGGCCCTGGACGGTTGCGCCATGGCCTGCGTCGAAGCGTGCCTGGCCAAAGTCGGCGTCCGGCCGACGATCCACCTGATCTTGTCGCAATATGGCGTGCGCAAGCAGAAGCACGTCGATGCGAACGTGGACGAGGCGGGCAACATCTACGCGACGCACGTGCGCCCTGCGGCGCTTGACTTGATCGCCGCATCCCGCAGTCGTTCGCATGATTCGCAGTGACGCCCGCATCGAAGCGTTGCGCACGGCGATTGATCGTGTCGATGCGGGCATCGTGGCATTGGCGGTCTTGCGACGTCGCATCGTTCGTGGAGTGGCTGCCAGCAAAACGCCTGGTGCGGGACGAGATCCGGAGCGCGAAGCGCGCGTCCGCGCGCACGCCGCACGAGTCGCGACCGATCTTGGCCTTCCAAGCATCACCGCCGAACAATTGGTCGATTCGCTGATTCGCGACGCCTGCGCCCAGCAAGGCTACTCTACCGATGCCGATCACCAGCGCCCCGATATCGAACCTTTCACACCCGGAAACGCCATGTCCAATACGCTCGTCGTGCATCTCGCCCGGTGGTTACCGGCACCGAAGAGGATGTCCCCGGTGCTTCGCCAAGTACCGTCGCGTTGGCATGCGCGGCTGATGCAGCACGCGATGCGTCATGCGCTCGCCGACCCGGTGCATGCCGGCGAGATCGAGTTCCTAACGACTCGAACCATCGGCATCGAAGTGACCGATCTCGGCCTGTCGTGGTCGATCGGTTTGCGCAACGGGGCACTGACGGTGGTCGATGATCCCGCAGAGGCCACGGTCAAGGGGACGGTGACGGATCTGATGCTGCTGGCCAGCCGCGCCGAGGACGCGGACACGCTGTTCTTCCAGCGCAGACTGGTGCTTACCGGCGACACGGAGCTCGGGCTGCTCGCGCGAAACACCCTGGATCGCCTCGACTGGGAACGCATCCCGCTCGGCATGCGCGTTCTCCTGCACCGCGCCGCGCGCTTCGCGCGGGACGCGCGCGATGCGTGGCACGATGCTCAGGCCATCGGAACGGCCGCACAACCCGGGCCACCCTCCCAATAGCCGTTGCGCGCGCCCAACCGGGGCAGCGCGGACGCTCCCGCATCACGAAAACGCCGGATCATGGTCTCGGTGCCGTCCACCTGTGGAATCACGCGCAACACCGAGACGCCGAGCGCGGCGACTTCAGGCAGCTCAGGGCCCAAGTCGAAAATATCGTTCCCCTGGATTTGAATCCCGTTGATGCGCAACAACGCCTGACCTTCTCGAGTCGACAACGGTAATCCGTCGGGGTATTCGATACACCGAAACCCACAGTCGTCCTTGGCGACATCGAACGCGCGGGCGGTGAAGCAGCGCGCCGAATACGCCAACGCCGGCCGGCCCCAGACGACGACTTCCAGTTCCGGCGCCACGCCGCCTTCCGACACGCAGGCCGCGAGCAATTCGCGGATCTGCTTATGTCCCTGCTCGACGCCCGGCACCCAGCGGACCATGCCGTCCTCCTGCAACATCGCCAGAGTGCGGTGGTTGTAGATGTTGAGGGTCGGTCCGGCGACGAAAGCAAGCCCGCTCTTCCGGCACACTTGCACCGCAGACAGGTCGTTCGCCTCGATCATCAGACCGCTGTCTTCGATCAGGCGCCGCAAAGCACCGAGTTCGGATTCGGCCTCAATCAACGCCAACGAGGACAACACCACATCTTTGCCCGCTTCCGTCATCTGTTGTGCGAGCGAGAGCCAGTCGCGGGTACGCAACTCGCGACGCTTGCTACAGATCGTTTCGCCGAGGTAGACGATGTCCACCGGCCACTCGCTCGCTTGGCGATAAAAATCGAAGGTCTGCTCGCGCGGCCAGAAATAGGGATTGGGACCCAGACTGAGTTTCATCGTATCAATGCCAGGCACGGTGGTACGGGCCGAGGGTTGTCTGGTGGCCTTCGGCGTGGCCGGCCAACACCGCTTGCCACTCCGGTCTGGGCGTCCAGTCCGAGGGATCGCGTTCGAGTCTGTCGATCGCCGCGCGCCAGACCGCCGTGACCGAGCCCACATACGCCGCACCACGCTGCCGCCCTTCGATTTTCAACGCCTGCACACCTGCCTGCTTCAGACGCGGCAGCAATTCCATCGTGTTGAGGCTGGTGGGCTCTTCCAATGCATGAAAGATCTCGCCGCCGACATCGAAGCGGCCCTTGCACACGGTCGGATAGCCGGCGGGCTCGTTGGCGTTGAAGCGATCGACCAGCACACCGTTGAGCCTGACGATACGCCCTCCGTCCGCAGTCTCTTCCCAGCGCACGAAGCGGGCGGGCGAGCACACGCCATGGCGATTGGGCGATGCGCCGGTGACGTAGCTCGATAGTTGGCAACGTCCCTCGACCATGATGCAGAGGCTGCCGAATGCGAAGACCTCCAGCGGCACCGGCGACAATGCGCAGACCTTCTCCACCTGCTGCACAGACAACACGCGCGGAAGCACCGCCCGGCTGATCCCGAAGCGCTCGTGCATGTAGGCGAGCGCAGCGGCCGTCGTCGCCGAGCCTTGCACGGACAAATGGCGCGGCAATGCCGGGTGGCGACGGCAGGCGTAGTCGAGCACTGCCATGTCGGCGACGATGATCGCATCGGCGCCAATCTCCGCAGCGCGGTCAACCGCGCGCTGCCACTCGCTCAAGCGAGCAGTTTCGGCGTAGGTATTGAGCGCGATGAACACGCGCCGCCCGCGCGCGTGGGCGCGACGGACCCCTTCGGTCAGTTCGGCGTCGCTGAAGTTCAGCCCGGGGAAGGCACGCGCGTTGGTTTGATCGCGAAATCCGACGTATATCGCATCGGCGCCCGCATCCAGCGCCGCTTGCAGGGCCGGGAGGTTGCCGGCCGGACATACCAGTTCCATAGCGACTCCGATTTCACCCAAGGGAACCACTTGATCGTGTGACGAGAGACGTCGTGGCGCCTTGACCTGGGTCAGCCGGACACGACATCGCCTGCGGCGATCCGTGCCCAAAGCGCACGCATGCTGGCCGCGACCTGCGGATCCTCGACGATAGGCTCACTCCACGGGCGCGCGGTTTCGCCCGGGCCCTTGCGCGTCGCATCGAAGCCGATCTTGCCGCCGAGACCGGGCCGCGGGCTGGAGAAATCGAGATAGTCGATCGGGCTGTGTTCGATGACGAGCGTGTCCCGGGCCGGATCGACCCGGGTGCTCATCGCCCAGATCACATCACTCCAATTCCGCGCATCGATGTCGTCGTCGACCACGATCACGAACTTCGTGTACGTGAACTGCCGGAGATAGGACCAGATGCCCATCATGATCCGCTGCGCGTGACCGGGATATTGCTTGCGGATCGAAACCACGGCGATGCGATACGAGCAGGCTTCCGGCGGCAAATAGAAATCGACGATTTCCGGAAACACTTTCTGCAGAAGCGGCACGAATATGTCGTTCAGCGCCATCGCCAGCACCGACGGTTCGTCGTGCGGCGATCGTCCCATGTAACTGCCGTGGTAGATCGCATCGCGACGGAACCTCATTCGTTCAATCGTCAACACTGGAAATAGGCGTTGGGCGTTGTAGTAGCCGGTATGGTCGCCGAATGGTCCCTCCAGCGCGGTGTCGCCGGGATGGATGAAGCCCTCCAGCAGAATCTCCGCGCCGGCCGGCGCATCGAGGCCGGTCAGGGCGCTATGCCAGAGCCGGGTCCGCTCGGCGCGCAGCAGCCCGGCGAACTCATATTCGGACACCGAATCGGGAATCGGCGCCACTGCCGCGAGTGCGGTCGCGGGATCGACGCCGATCGCGACCAATACCGGAAACGGTCGCCCCGGATGCGCGGCGCACCAGTCCGCGAAATCGAGCGCGCCTCCACGATGCGGCAGCCAGCGCATGATGACGCGGCGTTCGTCGAGCACTTGTTGGCGGTAAATCGCGACGTTCTGTCGGTGTTGCCGCGTGCCGCGGGTGACGACCAAACCGAACGTAATGAGCCGGCCGGCATCCTGGGGCCAGCATTGCTGTATCGGCAGCCGCCCAAGATCGACCTCTTCCGCTTCCAGGACGACCTCGTTGAACGCCGCATCACGCATACGGCGAGGCGCGACATGCGCGAGCTGGGCGAGTTCGGGCCACTGCTCCAACGCATCCCGTAGCGATCCAGGCCAACGTGGCTCCTTGATCGCGGCGAGCAACCGCCCGAGTTCGCGCAACGAGGCTAATGGTCGTCCGCCCAGGCCCGCTTCGATTCGTGCTCTTTTGCCGAAGAGATTGCCGAGCAAGGCATGCTCAGAACCTTTCGGTCGCATCATCAGCAGCGCGGGTCCGCCGCTCATCAACACATGTCGGCACAGGCTGGTGCTTTCGAGAACCGGATCCACCTCGTCGGTGATGCGCAGCAGCTCCCCGCGTCGCTCGATCAGCCCCAAAAACGCGCGCAAGTCATGCATGGGCGGCGCCGTTGTCCATCGCCATCAAGCGATCAATCTGTCGTTCCAGGAACTCGAAATACCCGGCGAGGTAACTGCTGCCGTGACCCTGATCGAGCAGGAACGGATGCATCAGCGTGTGCCGCAACACCACAATGCGGTCCGCATCCTCCTCGCCTTCGATCAGCGCATCGGCGGCGAAGCCGAGCGCGTCCAAAATGCGCCGCGTCTCCTCCGGCCCCAACGAATCGGGCTTGAGCGTCGTGATCGAACCGAAATACTCGCCCAATTGCAGCGGCTTCTCCGCGTCCGCGCTCAATCGCTTGTGCAACCGACGCATGAAGCGGTTCATGACCCGCGGGTCGTCGTTGCCGCGCGGATTGATCGCCAAGCACACCAGATTGCTGTCGGGGTCGAACGGTACTAATGCGCGCACCCTTCCCGCGCTGCGATCGACGAACGCGTGCGCTTCGGCCAAGAAAGCTTCGGTGGAACGGATGCTTTGCGCCTGTAGGCGACCGAAATGTTTGTGATCCAGCGGCAGCGTGCGGTGAACGACGTAGACCGCTGCCGCATTCGCGCCGGGTTTGGAGCCTTCCGGGATGTAGCGCCCGAGTTGGCGATGCCGCGCGAAAAAATCGCCCTCGTCCCGCTCCGAGAACACGTAATCCGCCGATTCCGACAGCAACCCGATCGCGCGCTGGTCGCGACAGACGAAGGCGCCCGAGCCGTAGGGCAGATAACCGAGCTTGTGCGGATCGATCGTCACCGAATCCATCCGTCCCAGCGCGCCGATTGCGGCATGCACCGCCGCTGTGGGGAACTGCGCGAACTCGCGTCCGACCGCATCGGCCTCGCGCAGGCGCCCCTCCTCGTCGCGGAACAGCGTGCACAGATAACCGCCCCAAGCGGCGTCGGCGTGCAGCGCGAAACCGAGGCCCTTTGCTTGCATGCCTTCGCGCAGATCCGCCAGCGCATCGAGTGGGTCGATCGTGCCAAATTCGGTGCTGCCGAGCACGCCCACCGTCATCAGCACCGGTTGCCGACGGCGCAGGCAGTCGTCGAGGGCTTCCGCCAGCGTATAGGTATCCAGGCGCATCGCTCGGCCGGGAATCAGGCGCAATTGGTCGCGGCCCAGGCCGAGCATCTTCATGCCCTTGCTCCATGAGTAGTGCGCTGTCGAGGGCGCGAACACCAGCGGCGGCGCGAGCGCGCGATGCCGCTCGAAAAAGGCATGCATGCCCAGCGATTCGATCCGCTGGCATTCGACCCGTTCGCGCCAACGGCTACGCTCGGGCGCCGGCAACATCTTCAGGAATGAATGCCAGCGTTCGAGCAGCGCGATCGCCTCCGTCTGCGCGAGATTGAACGCGGCCCAATCGTCTTCAGGCAAGCCGTCCACAGGCGCTCCCGCCTCACGCAACGCGACCGGAAAACATTTCAGTGCCAGCGCCAGCCGTAGCCCCTGCAGGTTCGCCAGCGTGCCGCCGGAGGTGAGATGACCGAACGCGCAATCGTCCCGGCCCGGGTCCGCGGGGAAACCCACCATCGCTGCCAGTTGCAGACCTACCTTCAATTCGAGATCGATCGTCACCGGCGCGGCATCCGCGCTGACGTTGTTGGGGTTGTACGGCAACGCGAGGATCTGCGCGGCGAGCCCCGGGATCAGCAGATCGCTGACCATATGCCCGATGTAGCGCGGACTGTGGAACGGCACGCTGCGTTTCAGCGAGGCCGACAACTGGTGCAACTCCCGACGCAAACGGGACTCGAATGCGATGTAGTCGGGACGGCGGTTGGCGCCGGTCGGAATCACCGGCGTATCTTCAGGGTGCAGATTGCGTCGCCAGTAGACGTGATCGCGCAGAAAACCGACGACCAACGATTCGAGCAGGTCATCGTTTTCGGCGTACGGCCCGAGAAAGCAGGGATACAGTGCCGGGTCGTTCATCATTTCGTCCTCAGCCCGGTTTGCCATCGACACGCGGCGTCATATAAATCCACAGGGAGCGCAATACCCAGGGCAGGAAGACCAGCAGCCATGCCAATGCGCTCGCCTGCCACCACCCCAACGGGTTCGGCATCAGATCGGCCCCGACCCGCATCAGTGCGACCAGATGCATGCCGGCGAACGCGAACGCCGCCACCGGACCCAGCATCAAGGCACGCCCAGAGTGGCCGGCGGTCACCCGGGTGACCATCGCAACCAACAGGCTGCCGAAAAATCCGACGGCAAGCGCATGCAACGGTGCGCGGCCGAAACTGCTCACACCCTTGAGCATGAGCGACGCGCTGTCGACGGCGTACAGCAGCATCGAGACAGGCAGCCAGATAAAACCGACGAACAGTACGATCAACAGCGGCGGCGCCTTCGCACGAGGCCACCAGCGCCACAACAGCCATCCGAACAAGCCAGCGAGGACGAGTTCGACCGGCCAGCGCCACGCACTCGCGTCCACCAATTCGCAGACGAGATGCAGCAGCACACCGCACCACATGACGATCAGCGCCCAGGGCGGGCGATACATTGAATAACCTACTACGACATTCCCGGCAAAGAACGGAAACATCCGGTGCGCGACCGTGACATAGATCGGCAGCAGCAGACCCACCGCCCCCATCCGGATTGACGCTTGCGCATAGGTAAGTGCGCCGCCGTGCAGCCACAGCCCAAACAGCACCAGACCGGCCAGACCCACCGCCAGCGCGAGAAAGCTCGACCACACGTGGATGTCGCGCGTGCGAGCGAGGCGCATCCAGCCGCTGAGCACCACCATCGCCGCCGCCCATCCGGTCAGCGTGTTCAACCAACCCAGATACAACGCAAGCGACGATCCATGCCATGCAGCCATCAGCGTCAGGGCTTGGCCGGACAGCAACGCCAACCCTACCGGCAGATAATGCCAACGCGTGGCCTGTCTCTGCCCCATCCAGCGCGGATACACGGTCAACAGGAAGCCGAAAATAAAGGTCGGCAACACCTGATATTGCATCAGAAAACCATGCATCCACGCCTGAGGCAGACCTGGCACCACTCTGGACACATAGCCCGAGAGGCTCATCCACCACCACAACATCGCGACCAGCACGTTCATTGCACCAACGAAGAACATCACCCGATGCGGCGCCGCGATCAGCTTTGCAAAGGACGCATCACCCGAGGAGTTTGGAAGTAGTGAGGACTGCATATTCGATCATGGTCATTAATGGATCTGGCGATACTGAGGCCTGGAAACGACCGCGACCATGATCTGAATCAGCTACCGGGCTCATGGGAAGCGACTGACCGCTTTGCCCTACTTGGGTCACAGCCCATCGGGCGTGCGCTGCATGGCAGTCTTGAACCCTCCGTTGCACGGGGTCTGGAGACGAGTGGGCTCTGGACGCGCCATGAAACCCACCGATTCCGATCACGAGGTGTTCGTCTCCTGGCCTCGGGTTGGTGTGACACTGGCACTACTGGTCAATGGTGCGGGTCTGGTGCAAGCTTCCTTAATGACAGTCAAGAAAGGCTGCTGTGCCGAGATGGCGGTACACGAAACGCACGAGGGCGATGGAGGGCTGACGGGAACCCGCTGTCCATCTCCCACCGTAGATTGCGACACCGCATGCCTGATGCGGTGCCATGCCAACAACCTACTGCCTTCGGTGGCGTTGACGCTGCCGCAGATCCACTTGCCGTCTCCGTTACCGCCCTTGCCTGCTACGGGCGCACGACCATCGACCGATCCCAGGCCGGGATTACGAGCTCCGATTTTCGTCTGACGTTCGACACCTGAGTCGCGGCGTCGAATGCGTCCGCGCGCGTTCGCATTGACTGGCGGATTCAACTCGCGATCGCGCTGGAACAAGCGCAACACGCCCGGGGTGCCAGCGTGCTTGCAAGCATTGCAACTCTAATCTGAAATGATAGTATTCACTCACTATCTTTTTAGAAGACCGTGATGGCTCAACTGTCCAGGAAAAACCTGCCTGCCGATGTGCGCCGGGCCGTGACCATCGAAGCGGTCATTGCGTTGGCGGCAACGCAGAACCCCAGCGAGATCACCACGGCTGCAATTGCAGAGCATATGCATCTGACCCAAGGTGCCTTGTTCAGACACTTCCCGACCAAGGATGCTCTCTGGCAGTCGGTCATGGCGTGGGTAGCGGAGCGTCTGCTCGCCAGAGTGGATCGTGCAGCGCAGGGCATCGAATCCCCAATGGCCGCGCTGCGAGCCATGTTCATGAGCCATATCGACTTCGTGGTCGAACACCCGGGGGTGCCGCGAATGCTGTTCGGCGAATTACAGCGTGCCGAATCCACCCCCGCCAAACTCATGGCGCATACCCTGATCCAGAGTTATTCGGAACGGCTTCGTGCGCTGATCGTGCGCGGCAAGTTGGTAGGAGAAATCGCGTCCGAAGTGAATGAACAGGCCGCCGCCGTTCTGTTCATCGGGACGATCCAGGGTCTGGTCATGCAATCCATGCTGTCGGGCGGAATCGGACGCCTACGCGCCGATGCCCCCGATGTCTTCGCCCTCTACGAACGTGGCATGAGGAGCCTGTCATGAAACGACTACTTTCCTTGAGTTGCAAGGCACTGGCATTGACAGGTGTCCTGGTGCTGCTGCTGGCGGCCTTCCTCTACGCCGCACTGCGTTCCGGCCCACTTGCATCGATACCGATCACGTTGATGACGGTCGAAAATCAGGCCATCGCGCCGGGTCTCCACGGGATCGGCACCGTGGAGGCGCGTTATACCCACAAAATCGGACCGACCTTCGCGGGTCGACTTACAAGCGTTTTGGTGCAGCCGGGCGATCATGTGATCGCGGGCCAATTGCTTGGCGAAATGGATCCGGTCGACCTTGATGAAAGACTTGCTGCACAGGACGCATCACTGAGACGTGCCGAGGCCAGCATCATGGCCGTTCGGGCACAGTTGCAAGAAGCCGCCGTACGGGCATCTTTTGCCGAAACGCAGTTCAAACGCTACCGGAAGTTGGCAGCGACCCAAGTCGTCAGTGCTGAGGCGGCCGATGGCAAACGGCAGGAATTCAGTGCTGCGGCAGCGGGGCGATCGGCGGTGCAGGCTAATCTGGATGTGTCCCGCCAGGAGTTGAGCCGTCTGCGTGCCGAGCGCGAGGGGTTGCTTCGGCAGCACAGCAACCTGCGTCTGGTGTCGCCGTCGGCGGGGTTGGTGAGCCGGCGCGATGCGGATCCCGGTACGACGGTGATCGCCGGCCAGTCGGTGGTGGAGGTGGTCGAACCCGGAAGCCTCTGGATCAACGTCCGCTTTGATCAGCAGCGCGCACCGGGTTTGCGTGCCGGGCTTCCGGCGCAGATCGTGCTGCGCTCGCAATCAGGTGCGCCGCTGGCCGGTGAAGTCGCTCGGGTCGAGGCGCATGCGGACCCCGTCACTGAGGAGTTGCTGGCGAAGGTGGATTTCAAGCCATCGCCCCGCACACCGCCCCCCATTGGCGAGCTTGCCGAAGTCAGCGTTGCCTTGCCGCCGCACGCCCCAATGCCGGTGGTGCCTAATGCCAGCGTGCAGCGCGTCGACGGTCAACTGGGGGTCTGGGTCGTGGAGGACGGGAGTCTGCGCTTTGCGCCCGTCAGGATCGGCGCCACCGATTTTGAGGGTCGCGTTCAGATCCTCAAAGGTCTCGACATCGGTCAGCGCGTCGTGGTCTACAGCCGGAAAGCGCTGGCTCGAAACAGTCGCATCCAAGTCGTCGACAGCCTCGTGGACAAGTCGCCATGATCAGCCTGGCCGGCCGCGACATCCTGCATAGCTGGGGCAAGTTCGTCTTTACCGGCGTCGGGTTGGGCCTTCTGATCGGCGTGACCCTAACCATGGCGGGGGTCTATCGCGGCATGGTCGATGACGCCAAGGTGTTGCTCGACAACAGTCGCGCCGATTTGTGGGTGGTGCAGCAGGATACGCTGGGCCCCTACGCCGAGCCGTCCAGCATATACGACGACACCTATCGCGGCATTCTCGGCATGCCGGGCGTGGCTCGCGCCGCCAATATCACCTACTTGACCATGCAAGTACGTTTGACCGGCGGCAGCAACCCGCGCGATGTCCGCGCGATGGTCGTCGGCGTCACACCCGATGGCCCGGGCCACCCGGGGCAACCGGGCTATTTGATCGCCGGGCGCCACATCACGCGCGGCCATTACGAGGCCGTGGCGGACATCGCCACCAAGTTCGCATTGGGCGACCGTATCCGGATTCGACGCAACGAATACACCGTCGTAGGGCTGACGCGCCGCATGGTGTCGTCCGGCGGCGACCCGATGGTATTCATACCGCTCAAGGATGCCCAGGAGGCCCAATTTCTCAAAGACAATGATGCCATCGTGCGGCAACGCGCCCGCACCGCGCAGAATCCGATGTTGAACCGGCCGGGTGTTCCGGGCCTATTGGATGCCGTAATTGCCTCGCAAAGCACCAATGCATCGGTCAATGCCGTGCTGGTGCAGATTGAACCCGGCGCGGACCCGGACGTGGTCGCCGAGCCGATCCGTCGCTGGAAACGGCTGACGGTCTACACCCGGGCACAGATGGAGGACATCCTGATCGCCAAGTTGATCGCCACCTCTGCCAAGCAGATCGGCATGTTTCTGGTGATCCTGGCCATCGTCAGCGCGGCCATCGTGGCGTTCATTATCTACACGCTGACACTGGGCAAGATTCGCGAGATCGCGGTGCTGAAACTCATCGGCACCAAAAATCGCACCATTGCCGCGATGATCATGCAGCAGGCTGTGGGCTTGGGTTTGATCGGTTTCGTGGTGGGCAAGATTGCCGCCACGGCCTGGGCGCCTTTCTTTCCCAAATACGTGCTGCTTGAACCTGGTGACGCGCTACGTGGGTTCGTGGCCGTGGTGGTGATCTGCGTGCTTGCCAGCTTCCTGGCTATTCGGGCCGCACTGAAAGTCGACCCGGCGGAGGCGATCGGTGGATAAGCCATTGCCCGGATCGCCCCTGCGTGGCATCCGTATCGAAGGGCTCAAGAAGCGTTACGGCGAAGGCGATACCGCCGTGGACGCGCTTAAACATGTCGACATGACCGTAGCGCCTGGCGAGGTCGTTGGCCTGATCGGCCCATCCGGATCGGGCAAGAGCACTTTGCTCAAATGTCTGGGGGCCATCATCGAGCCCACTGCCGGACGCATGACCTTGGGTGAAGATGTGATCTACGACGATGGTTGGAAGATTCCCGACCTGCGCGCTTTACGCCGCGACCGGATCGGATTCGTGTTCCAGGCGCCGTACCTCATTCCATTTCTGGATGTCACCGACAACGTCGCCTTGCTGCCGATGCTGGCAGGCCGATCCAACAGCGAATCAAGGCAGCGCGCGATGGAGCTGTTCACCGCGCTGGATGTGGCGCACCGGGCCAAAGCCATGCCATCGCAATTGTCCGGGGGTGAACAGCAACGCGTATCGATCGCCCGCGCCCTGGTCAATCGCCCTCCGGTGATTCTGGCCGACGAACCCACTGCGCCACTCGATAGCGAACGTGCGCTGACGGTCATCAGGATTCTGAACAACATGGCGCGCAAATTCGAAACCGCGATCATTGTCGTCACCCATGACGAGAAAATCATCCCGACCTTCAAGCGCATTTATCACATTCGCGATGGCGTGACTCACGAGGAAGCCGGCGAAGGACGCGGGTTCGAATGAATCGGTGAACGACAGTCCATTCGGCGCAAGCTTTTGTTATCGCACCACTTCTCATCACAAAGGAAGACCCATGCATATCCGGTGTTTCGTCAGAAAAATGAGCTTCGCAGCGTTGATCGCCTGCCTTGCCAACATGCCCCAGGCGCAGGCCCAGAAGTCCGACCATGCCGCGACCGGCCATCCGCACACCGAACAAGGCACCATGCAACCCGAACTCGACCACGGTCAACGCTGGAGCACGGATGCACCTCTGCGTGAAGGCATGGCGCGCATCCGAGCCGCCGTCGCCATTGCAGAGGATGAGAATGCGCTGGATTCCATGCAAGCACAGACCTTGGCGGATGCCGTCGATGACAGCATTGCTTTCATGATCCGGCAGTGCCGGCTTGAACCGAAGGTCGACGCCAACCTGCACATCCTGCTGGCACGCCTGACCCTTGCGGCTGCAGCGACCAGAACCGATCCCAATAGCCCGGACGGTCTGCCGCAAATGCTGGAAGTGCTCGAACTCTATCCGCGTTTCTTCAAACATCCGAATTGGCCAGTGCTCACGGATGGACTTTGAACACACTGCACTGATCGTGCACTCTGTCTTACTGGACGGTACCGATTCAAGCGCAATGATGGAGCAAAACGGGCCTTGTTCTGGCGCCAAAAAATCCCTCAAAGCCTATCCCCAACAATAGCTGGGAGACTCGTGCGGTATTTCTTGTGCGTTCCAGAACTATTGAGGACACTCCTGCTACGCGCGGCCGGCATTGAACACGTCCTGCCGCCGCAGACCCTCTGGCCTATTCTGGCCGATACGTTCAGGTTCAAGATCGTGCCTTCGCTGCATCTACGGCCTCTGGCATCGGCTGGGCCTTTCGCTTCAATAACTTACCGGGCACGTATTTTCAGGCTGTATCGCACGCTTCGCACTGCAGCGGCTTCGCTCTGGCCTTTCTCTGACGTTTGTCTTACCTGCGCGATAGCGGGTTGCGCAGCCAATGAAACAACGACGCGCCTCGACCTCAGAACAGACGACCCGATGCGGCCATCGGAAGGAACGGCGACGTGTCCGATCATCGCAATGGTCGGTGCCAGGACAGTGCGCTGTGCTGTGCAGAGCTATTCGCGTAGCGAATAGAATACCTCCCTCCCTATATCCCTCTCTTCAAGAGATACAGACAGACTTGTTGGATTGGAAAGAACGCGACGGCCTGCAGTTGCGCGTCGGTGCGGACGGAGTACCGCACAGGTATCAGGATCGTCCGTTCGCAGCGCACGCGCAAACGCGCCACGGCGCGAAGTCCGGGCGCGTCCTGAGTGATCTTGATGGAGGCGGAGAACAAGGGGCGCACGCCGTAACGTGCGCGAAACGATGGATCAGGTTCTCGCCGCCGGCACGCTGCGACCAGCGTGTCGGTGATGGCACCACGGGCATGCGCGTACGGTTGCTGGCATCGTGGGCGGAAGCCAGACAGGGCCGCAGCCCATGCAGTGCGCGACGTGCGTCCAGCCGGCCGGCACGCGTCCCTCGGCCATGTGCCGCGATCGATACAGGGCGCGCAGGTACGCAGCGAGTGTCGCGTCTGAAAGCCCCGTGCAAGCCCCCAAATCGCGATGATCGATTGCGTCCACGACGATGCGCGGAACACTTTCAGCCCGGGCCATGGCCATCAGTACCGCACGCAGGCCCGAATGGGTCTGCGAATCCTGCGATTGACGCGATTCGACGCAGGCTTCGCGTTCCAAGACATCGCATGACGGCCCATGGGCGTGACGGCGTGCCTCAATACCGGCCTGCGAATCAACGCGATTCACTGCGAATCCATGCGAATCGATCCGCCCGTTGGCGGGTCTGTCGGGTTCGATCACGTGGCCGGCACTGCACACCTCCTGCGAATCGCGCGATTCGAGCGAATCGCCTCCTTCGGTACATCCCTTCACGTCGGAAGGCGTCCCGGGACGACCGCGCGCGGCGGTCGTCCCGGTCTGCGAATCGCTGCGAATCGTTGCGAATGGCTCGCGTTGCTTCAGGAAGTCGGAGAGAGCGCCCATTGGCCCAGCACCTCCGGACGGATCATCCAGGCCTGCGCACGCCGCGCGCCGTCGAGCATCACATTATGCTGCTCCGGCTCGACCCAACCCGCATCCTGCAATTGCTTCACCGCCGCGAGGAAGTCATCCCGGAATCGGATCGTGCTGGGTCCATTGCGCAGCACATCCGTCGAGTACAGCCACACCCGATGTGTCCGACGGCACCACTGGATCAACGCCTCGGCATCCTTGATCCGCGACTCCGCATCGCCCCTCCCGACGATGCGCAAGGCGTCGTCCAGGTGGTATTGCACCAATAGGGTCGCGCGTTCGATCGTGTCGATCGTGATCAGGCCCGCTTGGGGGTCGTCGACCAAGGTCAGCACGCCCGCGATGCGCAGGATTTGCGCATCCGCCTTGGCTGCCGATCCCCGCACGCTCAGGAACTCGCCACGCAGGTCGTGCTCGATGTGATTGATGACTTCGATCCAGAGCGACTTGGCATTCGGCGCAAGCGTGAGCGCGCGCGGGTCAAGTTCGTTTCTTTTGCCCGGCTTCATCGTTGCCGGCGTAGCCAGCAGTGCGTGCATCCGCTGCCAGTAGCGCTGCATCACAGGATCGATCGTCAGATCCTCCTCCACGTACTCGCGCGTACCAATGGTCGATTCCGGCCAGCACATCAGGTAACGGGCCAGAAAACCCTGCTCCAGCAGCGACCTGTCCGACAGCAACTGCTCGGCGATCACCGGCTGGATCATGAGATGCATCGCCAGCCGACGACCGTACCATTTCGACGTGCCATCGGCGCTACGGGTTCGTGCCATCTCCCCGCTGTCCCAAAACCTGGACAAGGCCGCACCCGACTTGATGCGATTGTCGCCAGACATCGCATGTCCGTAGATGAAGTCGCCGGCATCGTCGTTGAACAGGCCGAAACTGGGCCGGCCGCGCTGGCAGAACCGTTGCAAGCCTTCCAGGGTCGGTTCGTTCAACAACAGCCATGGCTCCAGCGGACGCTGCGGTGCCGCTCCCAACGCCTTGCGCGCGGCACGCATTTCGGCGGGTTCGCCTTTGCTTTCGATCCGGCGCACAGCGGCCTTGTGAGCGCTGGTTTCGCCCTCATAGGTCGCCAGTTCCTGCGCAAAATCGTCCGCCAGCGCACGCTCCCGTTCGCGATGCGCCCGAAGGGCGATGGCATCGGTTGCACTCTTACGTTCGCCCGACTCGCCGATGGACAAGTGCCACAGGCTCAACGGCATGCGGCGACCGTCGACGGCCACGTCGGCCAATGCCTGGACTGCCAGACAGGCCGCCGAGAGCACGGATTGTCCGCACAGTCCGGCCGGCGACTGTACGACCTCGTGAATGCGCGAGGCCGCGCCGCCCAGTGCATCGCCCAGTGCCGCCAATGGGTACGGCCGGGCGCGTCTCAATGGCCGCCGCAAAAGCTCCGGAACGGCGCGCTGCCGGGGTTGCGCGGGTTCCCGTTTGGCTGGTCGCGTAGCGGGTCGCTGGTCGAGACCTTCAGCACGCGGCCCTGATGCCTCTCCCATGTCCGGAGCGGCCAGCCGGCGCAGGTTCACTACGTCCTCCCAGGTCGCATCCGGATGCATGGCGAGCCAGTCGATCACGTCGCCACCTTCCGGCAAGCCGATGGCATCGACAGCGACCCAGTCCACATTGATGCACAGGGCACGCAGGCGACGGGTGACCTCGCGCGCGTAATCCAAGCCAGCGGCATCGTTGTCGCGAAAGCACAGTGCCATCCGTCCCACACATGGGGTCCAGTCCGCACCACTGGCGGATGTCCCGCTGCCGCTGGTCGTGGACGTGCCTCCGAGCGCGATCAGCGCGTCGACTTTGGTCTCGCCCTCGACCACGACCACCACCGGGCCGGTGCTCGCCGTTAATTCGGGCAACCGATACAGGGGCTTGCCCTCGGGCGGTGCAGGCGTCTCGCCAGACACGTAGCGCTGGCCGTCCCAATGGAACGCCGGGAACTTCTTTTTGCCGTCCGGGTGCTTGAGCCGGACGCGCCAGAACAGGATGTCGCCCTCACGGGTTGCGTATGGGAAGACGCCTTCCAGCACGAACCCATCGCGCAACCAGCCCTTGCTGAAGCGCTGCGCGGCCTGCTCCAGCGTCTCGCGGCCCGGAGGTGTTTGGATTCCGGTCGTCATCGTGCGCCCTCCACCAGATCGCGGACGGCCTCGCGGAAGGCCAACCCCTTCAACCGCATGTGGAAGCCGACCAGATCGCCCTTGCCGCAGCCGGCAAAGCAGATCCAGCCACCGCGCTGGCCATCGAAGTTCACCGACAGCGACGGGGTGTGGTCGTCGTGGAAGGGGCACAGCCCCTGCGCCCAGCCATCCTCGCGTGCGCGACCCAGGCTGGGGACGTGTTGGCGGTAGTAGGTTTCGGTCTGGGGCAAGCGCTGTCGCCAGCGCCCCGGCAGACGGTTTGGCGGCGTTTGCTGGACTGTCGGCGGGGTTGGACGCGCCGTAGCCGTGGTATCGCGAAAGGAGCGCGTCATGCGGCCCCCTGCTTGTCACGTGCGGTGATGCGCTGGGTAATCCAAGTATCGACTTCGCGCTTATGCCACGCGCTGGCGCGCAGGCCGAGTTTGATCGGAGCGGGGAACTCGCCCAGGGCGATGCGGCGGTAAATCTCGGAGCGGGACAGCCCGGTGCGGGCTTTGACTTGCGGTAGGCGTTCGAGGATCAGGTCGCCCGGGATGGGCAGTGGGGTCGAGTTTCGCATGGGTTCTCCATCGCCAGCGCGGGATGCGCTGGGCTTGCGGAAAACGATGCGAATTTCTCAATTTAGAATTTAGGACAGAGACACCATCAAAAAAACGCCCTCGTGTCCTTGACTTTTCCCGTCAGCCAAACCCGATCATCAAAGCTCCATGCCTAGATGTCCTTTTCTCCCTATGTTTTGGACGCTGGTTCCGAAAGATTCAACTCTTCCGCAATCTTCTGCCGCCGGCCGGCCTCCCAACGCATAAACGCCTTAACTGCACGCTCCGGGTCGGTGTTCTCGCGCCCGGCTGCTTCGTAACACACGCCAGCAACTTCTAGCAGCCATTCGCCCGTCATCGCTACCGGATGCGCGCAGTTTGCAGGCCAGCCATCTCGAATAATCCGTACGATGGAGTCGATGGGAATGGGCGACGCCGAATGAGTACGCTCCTGGATTTCTCGCGAGGTGAGCAATGCGCGCTCACTGACAATGGCAAAGTCAGTCAGGAGCGACAGAAGCTCGTCGGGCATCGGCAAGTGTGAAGGCAATGGCCCCTCCCGAGAAAAGTGAGCCGCCAGCAACAATAGCCGCACGGACTCCAACTCTTTGGGAAGGCGGATGGGCTCCATCGCCTGCAATGTCTTGAGCAGCCGGGTCGCGTCCTCATGAAGCTGTTCAAGGGTACGGCGAGCCCCCTCCAGCTTCGCAGGTTCGGAATGTCCTGCGATGGCGCGAAGTGCATGCGACTGAAGCGCTTCGATCTGCGCAGGCAGCAACTTCAGCGCGAGCAGTCGCTGGCGTTGAGCAGCAGTAAACTGATAGCTCATTTCGATCTTTTGAAACGTCTTCGTGAATCCAAAAGCACAAACAGAAACCGCCAGGAGATGGGGATACCATCTTATCCAAAGGGGCGCGTAGCATCAGCCACGGCACATTACTGTGCGCTTGTGATGTGCTGCGACTGAGATGAAGTGGATGGCGGCACCGCTATCTAAGCCGTCTTAAGTCAGGCTGGCGCTGAATAGCTCGGTAGGTACAGCGAACCCACAGGCATGGAAAGTTCAATGCACAAACAACCCGCCCGTTGTGGGCTTTTATGTGGGTTAAAGCTAAAACACCACCATAAGATATTGATTTTATTCAACATATGGCGGAGAGTGAGGGATTCGAACCCTCGATGGAGCTTTTGACCCCATACTCCCTTAGCAGGGGAGCCCCTTCGGCCTCTCGGGCAACTCTCCGTCGACGCGATGTTGCGCGCGATGAAAAGGATACTGGCTCAGTCGCCCTGCGGCAAACCCGAATTCGGATTGTGGCCTTCGCCGCGCTGGATACGCTGGTAAATTTCTTCGCGATGTACGGCGACGTCTTTCGGCGCCGTGATTCCGATACGCACCTGGTTGCCCTTCACTCCGAGGACCGTCACGGTGACCTCGTCACCGATCATCAGAGTTTCGCCAACCCGGCGAGTCAAGATAAGCATTGCATGTCTCCAATGGCCGACGTCCCCCTCGTCGGCACCCTGTCGTTGTTCCGCGACTCGATCAATCGGGGGTGGAACCTGTGTCGCGAACGCAATGGATAAGAATAACCGGAGTCGCATGGAAACGGGAAGCGCCGAAGGTCATGCTCCGGGCCGTAAACGCCCGCTCACCCATTCCTGAATGCCCTCCAGTGCGATCCGCAAGTTGGGGCCGTCTTCCCCGCCCCCTTGGGCCATATCGGGCCGGCCACCGCCTTTGCCCCCGATCTGACCGGCGACGTGCGCCAGCAGTTCCCCGGCCTTGATCGACCCCAGAGCTGCGCCGCTCACACCCGCAATCAGCGCCACCTTACCATCGGCAGCCCCGGCAAGCAGTACGACCGCGTCACGAAGTTGTTGTTTCAGGTTGTCGACGGCATCGCGCAACGCCTTGGCGTCCAGGCCTTCGACACGGGCCGCCAGCACCCGGATCCCACCGATCTCGATCGCCGTGGCCGCAAGATCGGCCACGGCCGCGTTGGCCGCCTTGGCTTTCAGGCCTTCCAGCTCGCGTTCCAGCTTTTTCTGGCGATCGAGCAGCGCGCGCAGTTTGTCGCCGATCTCGGCCGGATTGCCGCCCAGCAGGTCGGCTGCCTCATCGAGTCGGCGCTCCTCCGCAGCGATGTAATCCAGTGCGCCCTGCCCGGTCACGGCCTCGATCCGGCGCACGCCCGCCTGGATGCCGCCCTCGGAAACGATCTTGAACACGCCGATATCGCCGGTGCGGCCGACGTGGGTGCCGCCGCACAGCTCGGTGGAGGTGTCGCCCATGCGCAGGACACGGACGTTTTCGCCGTATTTCTCGCCGAACAGCGCCATCGCGCCGAAATCGAGCGCTTCCTGCATTCCCATGTTGCGGATTTCGGCCTCGTGGTTGGCGCGGATCTCGGCGTTGACCAGGCGCTCGATCTCGGCCAGCTCGGCCGCGGTCAGCGCCTGGAAATGCGCGAAGTCGAAGCGCAGGCGGTCGGGCGCGACCAGCGAGCCCTTCTGGGTGACGTGGGTGCCCAGCACGCTGCGCAGCGCCGCATGCAGCAGATGGGTCGCACTGTGGTTGAGGATGATGGCGCTGCGACGGGCGGCATCGACCGAAGCGCTCAGGCGATCGCCGCGCTTCAGAGTGCCGGCGCCCAGCGTGCCGACGTGGCCAAAGAATTGGCCGGCCAGTTTCTGGGTATCCGACACTGCGAAGTCAAAGCCTTCGCCCAGCAAACGGCCGGTATCGCCAACTTGGCCGCCGGATTCGGCGTAGAACGGGGTGCGGTCGAGGATCACGATGGCGTTGTCGCCTGGAGTGATCGCGTCGACCGGTTTGCCATCCTTGAGGATCGCGACAACTTCCAGAATATCGGCACGAAGGCTGTCATAGCCGAGAAAAGCAGTGGGCTGCAGTTGCGAGATCAGTTCCGCCTGCAACGCAACGCCGCCGCCGAATTTGCCGGCTGCGCGCGCACGTTCGCGCTGCTCTTCCATCAGCCGCTCGTAATCGGATATCACGGTCGATGGCAGTTCGCCGCCCTTCTCACGAAGGATGTCGGCGATCAAATCGGGCGGGCAGCCATAGGTGTCATGCAACTGGAACAGTTGTTCTCCGTCGATGCTGCCGTTGCTTTGTGCGAGATAACCTTCCAGACGGATCATGCCGGCGTCGAGCGTCTGCGCGAACGCGGCTTCTTCCGCTTTCAGCGCACGCTCGATCAGCAGGCGTTTCTCGATCAGCTCCGGATAGGCTTCCCCCATCACATCGATCAGCGGCTGCACCATCCGCCAGAAGTTGCCTTCGGCACTGAGCGCACCGAGCTTCCACAGATGACGGATCGCACGCCGGATGATCCTCCGCAGCACGTAACCGCGCCCCTCATTGCTCGGCAGCACGCCATCGACAATCAGGAAGCTGCACGCGCGAATGTGATCGGCGATCACACGCAGCGATTTGTGTTCAAGATCGGAAGTGCTGGTGATTGCGGCAGCCGACTTGATCAGATGCTGGAACAGATCGATTTCGTAATTGCTGTGCACGTGCTGCAGCACCGCAGCGATGCGCTCCAGGCCCATGCCGGTGTCCACGCACGGCGCCGGCAGCGGCAGCAGGGTGCCGTCGGGCTGGCGGTCGAACTGCATGAACACGTTGTTCCATATCTCGATATAGCGGTCGCCGTCTTCATCGGGCGAGCCCGGCGGACCGCCGGCGATATGCGCGCCATGGTCGTAGAAGATCTCGGTGCAGGGGCCGCAGGGGCCGGTGTCGGCCATCTGCCAGAAATTGTCGGAGGCGTACGGCGCGCCCTTGTTGTCGCCGATGCGGATGATGCGGTCGACCGGCAGTCCGATCTCGTTGTGCCAGATGCCGAAGGCTTCGTCGTCGGTGTGATAGATCGTGACCAGAAGCTTGTCTTTCGGCAGTTGCCAGACGACGGTCAGCAGTTCCCACGCATAGGCGATGGCGTCGCGCTTGAAGTAGTCGCCGAAGCTGAAATTGCCCAGCATCTCGAAGAAGGTGTGGTGGCGCGCGGTGTAGCCGACCTGATCGAGATCGTTGTGTTTGCCACCGGCGCGGACACAGCGCTGGCTGGACGCGGCGCGGGTGTAGCTGCGCTTTTCGGCGCCCAGGAACACGTCCTTGAACTGGACCATGCCGGCATTGGTGAACAGCAGGGTCGGGTCGTTGCCAGGCACCAGCGGGCTCGACGGCACCACGGTGTGGCCTTTCGAGCGGAAGAATTCGAGGAAGTCTTGACGGATCTTTGACGTGGGGCGAGCGGCTGTGGTTTTCATGGCATCGTTGGGGTGACGGGCGCAGTTCGCGCGCCGCAGGCACGGCAACCTGCCGGCGCGGAATCGAGCGAACAACCCAAGAACGGCTAGATTAACAGGCGAAAGGCTGCCGGGACCGGCCTGCTTAGCCCGAACCAGGTTCAGTCGTCATCGTCGAGCCGCACAGCCGCGCGGACCTGATCGCCGGAAAAGCCGCGGCGGAGCAGAAAATCGGCGGCCTTGCGCTGGATTGCACGGTCGTCGAGCCGTCCCGGAAACCGGCGGCGGGCCAGATCGCGGGCGTTTTCGGTCCAGTCGCCGTCGTAGGCGTCCATCGCGGCGGTGACGATGTCGCGATCCAGGCCGTGGATGCCCAGCTCGGCGCGGATCCGCAGCGGGCCATAGCCATTGCTGGCGCGACTGCGGACCAGCAGCTCGGCGAAGCGGGCGTCGTCCTGCCAGCCTTCGGCAGTCATCCGCGCCACCGCAGCCTCGGCGTCGTCCGCCTCCACGCCGCGTGCAGTCAGCTTGCGGGTCAGCTCTTTGCGCGAATGCTCGCGGCGGACCAGCAGCCCCAGCGCGCGCTGGGCAGGCGTGAGTTCCGGGCGACGGCGTTTGCCGGTCGTTACCAGCGGGGCTGCGGACGCTTCGTCATCGTCAAGCGGCGGTTCGATCTCGTGCATGGCAGGATTCTAGGCGACGAAGGTCAGAACGGCAGCCAGTTCCCCTCACGCAGCACGAACAGCCGGTCGGTCAGCACATAAGTCGCTTCGGCGCGCATCTTCGATGCCAGTTGCTTCAACTGCGCGACGGCATCCGGGTCGGCGGAATCGGCGAACAGCAACAGGTCGCGCGCGGGCACGGCGGCGACAGGTTCTCCGCGCAGCTTTTCGCGCTCGCGCTCCCACAGGTCCGCGAACAGCAACAGTGAGGCTTCGTAGTTGCCGTCGACGGTGATCATATTGACCAGATCGCCGCGATGGACCTCGATGCCCGGCAGCAAACCGCGCAGGTTGCGCACCGCCAGCGCGCGCAGGTCTTCGCGCTGCACACCGAGACTGTCCAGTTCGTCCGGGCTGAGATACGCGATATTGCTCGGCGTATCGACCGCATAGACCACGACGAGCGCATCGTTGATGTCTTCGTACACGTTTTCCTGGACTTTTTCGCTGCCCATCCGCTGCATCGACAGACGAATCTCTTCCAGCCAGCCGCGATCCTTGACGATCGGAATGATCGCATCGCGACTGCGTTCGAGACCCGCTGCCGCTTCGGCGAAAGAGCGCACGAAGCGGTCGATCACATCGCTGCGTTTGCGCGCGGATTCGCCCTGATACATTTGATAGGCGTTGTCGAGGAACGCGCGATTGCCGCCGTCCTCGCCCATGTTGATCGCAAGCTCCAACGCGTTCACGACCTGCACATCAAGCTGCGGAGCGGCCAGACGCACGCGCCGCGCGACTTCTTCGGTGAAGTCATCGGGATTCATCGGTGGTTCGGCAGCGCGACCACCGAACAGCGAGCGTACTGCGGCGAACAAACCTGTCATCAACGACTCTCCCGTATCAGTGGAAATCGTGGTCAGTCTGCGGCGGCGCTCAACGCGTCCGCAAGTCGCTCGACCGCGACCACTTCCATGCCTTTGTAGGAACCGGCTTTCGGTGCGTTGGCTTTGGAGACGATGGCGCGTTTGAACCCGTGGGTCGCAGCCTCTTTCAGTCGCTCTTCGCCGTTCGGCACCGGGCGGATTTCGCCCGACAGCCCGACTTCACCGAAGGCGATGGTCTTGTCCGCCAATGGCCGGTCACGCAGCGATGAAAGCACCGCCAGCAGCACCGGCAGATCGGCAGCGGTTTCCTGCACGCGGATGCCGCCGACCACGTTCACGAACACGTCCTGGTCGCCGATCATGATCCCGCCGTGGCGATGCAGCACCGCCAGCAGCATCGCGAGGCGGTTCTGTTCGAGACCGACCGCGACCCGCCGCGGATTCGACAGCGGCGAGGAATCCACCAGCGCCTGCACTTCCACCATCAACGGACGCGTGCCCTCGCGGGTGACCATCACGCAGCTGCCCGGCTGCGGCGTGCTACCGCCGGAAAGAAAAATCGCCGAAGGATTCGGCACTTCGCGCAGGCCCTTGTCGCCCATCGCGAACACACCCAGCTCATTGACCGCGCCGAAGCGGTTCTTGAACGCGCGCAGCACACGAAAGCGGCTGCCGCTGTCGCCTTCGAAATACAGCACCGCGTCGACCATGTGTTCGAGCACGCGCGGACCAGCGATGCCGCCCTCTTTCGTCACGTGACCGACGAGGAAAATCGCGGTGCCGGTTTCCTTCGCGTAGCGCACTAGGCGCGCGGCGCTCTCGCGCACCTGGCTGACCGAGCCCGGCGCGGCGGTCAGCGATTCGGTCCACAGCGTCTGCACCGAATCGGCGACCAGCAGCTTCGGCCGCATTTGCGAGGCCTGTTCGAGGATGCGCTCGACCCCGGTTTCGGCCAGCGCGCTCAGGCCATCGAGCGGCAGCCCGAGCCGCGAGGCGCGCCCGGCGACCTGCGCCAACGATTCCTCGCCGGTGACATACAGCGCCGGCAAACGGCCGGCCATGCCCGCCAGCGCCTGCAGCAGCAGCGTCGACTTGCCGATGCCCGGGTCGCCACCGATCAGGATCACCGCACCCTCGACCAGACCGCCGCCCAGCACGCGGTCGAACTCGCCGATACCGGTGCTGGTGCGCGCATCCTCGTGATGCAGCACGTCCTTCAGCGGCGTGACCTTGGGCGGATCGACCTTGCCGGCCCAACTGCTGCGGCGCGCAGCCGGCGAAGCTGCCGACGCGGCGGATTCCAGAACGATCTGGGTGAGCGCATTCCACGCCCCGCACTCGCCGCATTGCCCCTGCCACTTGCTGGACTCGGCGCCGCATTCGCTGCAGACGAAAGCGACTTTGGTTTTCGCGGGAATTTTGCTCATCGTTATCCGTGCGCACAGCAGGCCAGCGCCTACTTTACCTGTCCCGGTCTCGGGAGGTGAGACGACACGTGGCGTCGTGCTGCATTGCGGAAACATGATCTCGTCCAGTCGACTTGAACGAGCGGCGGCCGCCATCGCGATCGCACGATGCAGCGTTATGAATTCGCTAAATAAAACGCTGCGAATATCGCGCCGCATGAGAATCGGCGACCCGCATCACATGTGCAGGGCGGTTCACGATTCTTTCATTGACAGCCTTGCCGCGCACACGCAGTATCGATTGCGGTCAGTCGTTTGATGTGCGATACCCGATGACGCCCTGCCATCGACTGATTCATGCAGTCGTTCCGCACTGCAACAGGAACGCAGTCGCTCGTTTTCGAGCGCATCGATCGAAGGACCGCCCAAGCGCAACAATCACACCGACCGTCTCGACGTCAGGACACTACACGCTTGAGGTGGGTCGGATTCACACGTACGTTCTTAATGGAGTAAGACATGCGAAACATTTCATCCAAGGGTCAATCGCGCCTTGCGCTCCGCGCAACGCTCGCATTCGTAGCACTCGCTGCCTGCTTCGCACAAGCGCCGGTCATGGCGCAAGAGCAAGGCAAGAACTGGATGCGCGAATACGTCAAATTGCGGGTCACGGAAAGGACGATGGCCGCAATGCCGGACCTCACGGCAGCCGAAATCGAAGAAATGCTGCAGCCGCAGATCGTAGGCGGCACCGTCGCTGGCGCGGCCGACAATCCGTTCCAGGTCGCGCTGCTGACCAAGAGCGTCGCCAACAACTTCGACGCCCAGTTCTGCGGCGGCACGTTGTACAAAGCGAACTACGTCGTCACCGCCGCGCATTGCAGCGATTTCGTCACCGCTGGCCAAGTACAGGTACTGACCGGCACCCGCAATCTGGACGGGACCGGCGTGCGCCGCAACGTGCTGAGCATCTCGATCCATCCGAGCTGGAATCCGGGCACCTTCAACAACGACGTCGCTGTGTGGAAGCTGTCCACCTCGGCCACCGGCATTACGCTGGCGTCGCTGGCCACGGCCGATCCCGCCGTGGGCACCAGCTTGCTGGCCACCGGCTGGGGCGCGTTGACGGAAGGCGGTAGTTTCCCGATCAACCTGCGCAAGGTTTCGCTGCCGCTGGTGAGCCGCACCAACTGCAACGACGCCAATTCCTACAACGGCCAGATCACGACCAGCATGCTGTGCGCCGGCCGGGACAGCGGTGGCATCGATACCTGTCAGGGCGACTCCGGTGGCCCGCTCGCGCGAGGCTCGGTCCTGACCGGCATCGTCAGCTGGGGCAACGGCTGTGCACGACCGAATCTGTTCGGCGTATACACCCGCGTCTCGCAGGCAACGATCCGCAACTTCATCACCGGTATCGCAGGTCTGTAACGACTGCATGGCCGGAATGACCGGTGCAGGACCGGGAGTTTCGGCGCTGACAAGACAAAAGCCCCGCGATTGCGGGGCTTTTGTTCATCGATCGCATCTCGGTGGCGCGTCGCACGCCATTGCGACCTTTTCACTTGACTTGTGCACTTGGCTTGCGTGGTGCCGGAAATAGGAATCGAACCTACGACCTCATCATTACGAATGACGCGCTCTACCAACTGAGCTATTCCGGCGCTGGAGTGCGATTCTAGGTTTTCCGGGCGGCTGCGGTCAATCGACCAATTGCACCCGCAGTTCCTTGGGCAGGGCAAAGACCATGTCTTCGGGCTTGCCATCCAGTTCGCGCAGGCCGCCAGCCCCCAGCTCGCGCAGCCGGGCGATCACCCCTTGCACCAGCACATCGGGGGCGGAAGCGCCGGCAGTGACGCCGATATGCCGACGGCCGTCTATCCAGCGCGGGTCGATTTCGTCGGCACCGTCGATCAGATAGGCCTCCACCCCTTCCCGCTCCGCCAGCTCGCGCAGCCGGTTGGAGTTGGAGCTGTTGGGCGAACCGACCACCAGCACCAGGTCGCAGCGCTCGGCCAGCTCGCGCACGGCGTCCTGGCGGTTCTGGGTGGCGTAGCAGATGTCGTCGTTGCGCGGCCCCTGCATGTCCGGGTACCTGGCACGGAGGGCATCGATGATGCTGCGGGTATCGTCCACCGACAGCGTGGTCTGTGTGGTGTAGGCGAAGTTGTGCGGCTGGGCGATCTGCAGACGCTCGACATCGTCCAGGTCTTCGATCAGATAGATCCTGCCGGTGCCGGCTTCGGCCAACCATTGGCCCATGGTGCCCTCGACCTCGGGATGGCCGGCGTGGCCGATCAGCACCACATCGCGACCGGCGCGGCAGTGGCGGGCGACTTCCAGATGCACTTTGGTCACCAGTGGGCAGGTGGCGTCGAAGACTTTCAGCCCACGACGCGTGGCTTCGGTACGTACGGCCTGGGACACGCCGTGGGCGCTGAAGATCACGGTCGCGTTGTCCGGCACTTCGTCCAGTTCCTCGACGAAGACCGCACCGCGCTGACGCAGATCGTCGACGACGAACCGGTTGTGGACGACTTCATGACGGACGTAGATCGGCGCGCCGAGAGTCTCGATCGCACGTTTGACGATCTCGATCGCGCGGTCGACGCCAGCGCAGAAGCCACGGGGATTGGCGAGAATGATATCCATGCGGGAATTATGCGCTCTCGGCGCCATCGGCTGATTTCTTGTTTCCGCCGAACACACCGAACAGTATCAGCGCGATGGCGCCACCGACGATCGCCGAATCGGCAATATTGAACGATGGATAGTAGTAGACCTCTTTCCAATGCCACTGGATGAAGTCGACGACGTGGCCGTGCAGCAAACGGTCGATCAGATTGCCCAGCGCGCCGCCGATCACCAGCGAGAACGGCAGCGCCTCGCGCCAATGCCCGCGCGCGGTCCGCGACAACCAGTACGCGAGCACGCCGCTGATGACCAACGCAAGCGCAGCGAACACGTATTTCTGCCACCCACCGGCATCGGCGAGAAAGCTGAACGCAGCGCCGGTGTTGTAACTGCGGAACCAGTTCCAGTAGCCCTCGATCACCGTCACCGGCTGGTACTCGGGCAGCGTGGTCAGCACCCAATGCTTGGACCATTGATCGAGGCCGATCACCACTGCGGACAGCAGCAGCCAGACAAGGGCGTTGGGTTTGGGGGCTTGAGTCATCGTGCATTGCGCCTTGCTGTTCCCTTCTCCCACCGGGAGAAGGTGGCGCGAAGCGCCGGATGAGGGAGCATCAGAACCACTTCCTTTCTTCACCCGGACCTTCTACGTTGCTCACGCAGCGGCCGCAGATCTCGGGGTGATCGGCGTGCGAGCCGACGTCGTCGCGATGGTGCCAGCAGCGGATGCATTTGGGCTTCGCGCTGACGACAGCAGCGACCGCATCGCCGCCCTGCATCACCGATACATCGCCGGTGATGAAGAAGAATCGCAGTTCATCGGCCAGCGGCGACAACCAGACGAAGTCTTCAGCGCCACAGTGGATCGCGATTTCGGCATCGAGCGCGGCACCGATTTCGCCGCTGGCGCGCATCGGCTCCAGCGTCTTCGCGATCTGTTCGCGCAGCGCAAGCAGGCGATCGAAACGCTCGCCATTCAACGGCGCATCCATCGGCAGTGGCGCCAACCCCTCGTACCACGTCGCGAACAGCACATTCTCTTCATGTTCGCCCGGCAGGTGCTGCCACATCTCGTCGGCGGTGAAGCTGAGGATCGGCGCGATCCAGCGCACGAAGGCTTCGCTGATGCGGTACATCGCGCTCTGCGCGCTGCGCCGCCCGCGCGAATCCTCGCGCATCGTGTACAGACGGTCCTTGGTCACGTCGAGATACAGCGAACCCAGATCGATGCTGCAGAAGTTGATCAGCGCCTGCGCGATCTCGGCGAAATTGTAGCGGCGATAGGCATTGGCGATCTGATGCTGCAGCGCATCGGCGCGATGCACGATCCAGCGGTCGAGCGCCAGCATGTCCTCGTGCGCGAGCAGATGCTCCGCCGGATCGAAACCGTGCAGATTGCCGAGCAGAAAACGCGCGGTGTTGCGCAAGCGGCGGTAAACATCGGCGTTGCGCTTGAGGATTTCCTGCGACAGCGTCATCTCGTTGGTGTAGTCGGCGGACGCGATCCACAGGCGCAGGATGTCGGCGCCCAAGGTCTTCATGATGTCCTGCGGGTCGATCCCGTTGCCGAGCGATTTCGACATCTTGCGGCCGTGCTGATCGACCGTGAATCCATGCGTCAGGCACTGCCGGTACGGCGCGGCCTTGTCGATCGCGACGCCGGTCAGCAACGCGCTCTGGAACCAGCCGCGATGCTGGTCGGAGCCTTCCAGATACAGGTCGGCCGGCTTGCGCAGGCCATCCTGCGGACGCTGCGCGAGCACGCAGTCGTGGGTGACGCCGGAGTCGAACCACACATCGAGGATATCGGTGACCTTGTCGTAATCGCCCGCCAGTTCGCCGAGCAGGTCGGCGGCGTCCAGGGCATACCATGCATCGACGCCTTCGCGTTCGACGCGTTCGGCGACCTGACGCATCAGCGCCGGCGAATTCGGATGCGGTTCGCCGGTTTCGCGATGCACGAACAGCGCGATCGGCACGCCCCAGGTGCGCTGACGGGAAATGGTCCAGTCAGGACGGCCATCGACCATGCCGGCAATCCGAGCCTCGCCCCAGCCGGGGAACCACTCGACCTGCTTGATCGCGTCCAAGGCATCGTCGCGCAGATTCGCCTGGGTCATCGATACGAACCACTGCGGCGTGGCGCGGAACGCGACCGGTTTGTGATGACGCCAGCAGTGCGGATAGCTGTGACGGATGTCTTGATGCGCCAACAGCGCGCCGATGCCGCGCAGCGCTTCGACGATGACCTCGTTGGCTTTCCAGATGTGCATGCCCGCCAGCACGATCTCGCCCAGCGGCGGCGTCGACGGCAAATACACGCCGCGACCGTCGACCGGGTTGAGCTGCGCAGCCGTATACCGCTCGATCAGTGCGTATTTCAAGCCGACCGCGAAGTCTTCCTGACCGTGGCCAGGTGCGGTATGCACAGCGCCAGTACCGTCTTCGGCGGACACGTGGTCGCCGAGGATCAGCGGGATATCGCGTTCCGCGTAGAAGGGATGCGCGAGGACGATGCCTTCGAGCGCTGCGCCGTGCGCGCGACCCAACACAGTCGTATCTTCGATGCCATAGCGCTGCAGTGCCTTGGCGACCAGGGCCTCGGCGAGCACCAGCAGCTGACGTTTGCCATCGCGCACGGGGCCTTCGACCAGCGCGTACTCCAGATCCGGACCCAGCGACACCGCCAGCGATGCCGGCAGCGTCCACGGCGTCGTTGTCCAGATCGGTACGGCGACAGGAACATCATCGTCGATACCGACGCCGAACTTCGCCGCCAGCGCATGCGGATCGCGCGCGGCATAGGCCACATCCACTGCAGGCGACTGTTTGTCTTCGTATTCGATCTCGGCCTCGGCCAGCGCCGAGCCGCAGTCGAAGCACCAGTACACCGGCTTCACGCCGCGCAGCAGATGACCGTTCTCGATGACTTTCGCCAGCGCGCGCATTTCGTTGGCTTCGAACGCGAAATCGAGCGTGCGGTAGGGATTTTCCCAGTCGCCGAGCACGCCCAGTCGCTTGAAGTCGCGACGCTGGATATCGATCTGTTCGTTGGCGTATTCGCGGCACTTCGCGCGGAACTCCGCAGCGTCCAGCTTCACGCCGACCTTGCCGTGCTTTTTCTCGACCGCCAGTTCGATCGGCAGACCGTGGCAATCCCAGCCGGGCACGTACGGCGCATCGAAGCCGGCCATCGTCTTCGATTTGACGATGATGTCCTTGAGGATCTTGTTGACCGCGTGGCCCAGATGGATCGCACCGTTCGCGTACGGCGGGCCGTCGTGCAGCACGAACGTCGGCCGGCCTTTGGCCTTCTCGCGCAGTTGCATGTACAACCGCTCGCGCTCCCACCGCGCCAGCGTGTCCGGCTCGCGCTTCGGCAGATCGCCGCGCATCGGAAACTCCGTCGCCGGCAGATGGATCGTGGATTTGTATCGCTGGTTGTCTGCAGTGCTGTCTTGATCGCTCACGCGGTGGCCCGTTCGGTCGTTTTCATCAGAATATGCCGCGCCTGCGCTGCGTCGCGGTCCATCTGCACGACCAGGGTCGGCAGATCGGGGAATTTCTCCTCGTCGCGCAGGCGCGCGACGAATTCGATTTCGATCAGTTTGCCGTAAAGATCGCCATCGAAATCGAACAGATGCGCCTCCAGCAGCGGTTCCTTGCCGTCCACGGTGGGACGGGTACCGAAGCTGGACACCGACGGCCACGGTAGCGCACCCACGCCATGCACCCAAGTCGCGTAGATGCCGCGCAGCGCAGGCACCTTGTTGGCGAAGCGGAGGTTCGCGGTCGGATAACCGAGCGTGCGCCCGAGTTGTTTGCCGTGAACGACTCGGCCGGCGATCGAATACGGCTTGCCGAGCAATCGCGTCGCCGTGGCGAAATCGCCGCTCTGCAGCGCCGCGCGAATACGGGTGCTGGACACCGGTGAGCCGTCGATTTCGACCGGCGCGATGGTATGGGCCGAGAATCCGAGTTCGCCGCCCATCTTGCGCAGCAGATCGAGATTGCCGGCGCGGGCTCGACCGAAGCGGAAATCCGGCCCAACCCAGACTTCGCGCGCACCCAGTCTTGCGACCAGCAGGCGTTGAACGAAATCCTCGGGCGACACGCTGGCCAGCGACGCGTTGAAACGCAGCAGTCCGACGACATCGACACCCAGCGCGGACAACGCGCGCAGCTTCATCCGCGGCAGTTGCAGACGCGGCGGCGGCACATCTGCGGCGAAGAATTCACGCGGCAAGGGCTCGAAACTCAGTGCGACCGCAGGCACACCCAGCGCACGGGCGCGCGCGACCGCATGGCCGACCAGCGCACGATGGCCGATGTGCAGGCCGTCGAAGGCGCCGATACAGACCACGCTGCCGTCCGGGCACAGCGGCCCGCCGTCGAGGTCGCGGAACAATTCAGTCATCCGGGTCCGTACTGTCCGGCCGGAGGCGCGGACAGCCAAAGTTCAATGAATTCCGAAGTATAGCGAGGCGCGACAGGTTCTGACCTCTAATGGCGCAGGTCACGCGGCCGCAATCCCATCGCGATCAAGGCGACACCGTAAGCCAACGCTCCCGCAGCGACGACCGCCAGCAGCCAGCCGACGCGATGCCAGGGGCTGGCGATCGCGGTCCAGTCGCCGACCGTATGCGAGATGCCAAGCACCACAGTCGTCATCGCGACGCAACCGCTCGCGATCCTGAATAGATGTTTTCCCCAGCCCGGCTGCGGCCGCAGCAGACCATCGCGACGGAGGTATCGCCACAGCAACCAGGCGTTGAAAATTCCCGCCAGACCGGTCGCCAGCGCGATCCCGCCGTGCGCGCCATCGATCTTGTTCAGCCACAGCGGCAAGGTGAAGGCCACCGTCATCACGACATTGGCGATAACCGTATAGATCGCCGCGCGCATCGGCGTTTTGGTGTCCTGACGGGCATAGAAAGCGGGCGACAGCACTTTGCTGAGCATGAAGGCCGGAATGCCGATGCTCATCGCGCTGAGGCTGATCGCCGCCATCCGGGTGTCGTGGGGGGTGAATTTGCCGCCCTGATAGACCACAGAGGTTAGCGGCTCGGCCAGCAGTAGGAGCCCCAACGCGGCCGGCACGCCGACCAGCAGCGCCAGACGCAACCCCCAATCGAGCGCGGCCGAATACCCCTCGGTATCGGTCGCGGCGTGACGACGGGAGAGATGCGGCAGGATCACCGTACCGATCGCCACCCCGAACAACCCCAGCGGGAATTCGACCAGCCGATCGGACAGATACAGCCAAGTCTGACTGCCGGTGACCAGCAACGAAGCGAAGATCGTACCCACCAGCAGATTGAGCTGGGCCACCGAGGACGAAAACAGGGTCGGCACCATCAGTTTGGCGACCCGCCGTACGTCGGGGTGGCCGAAACCGGGCTTGAAGCTTGGCCGGATGCCCAGCCGACCCAGCGCCGGCCACAGCACCAGCAGTTGCAGGATGCCTGCAACCAGCACACCCCAAGCCAGGGCCTTGGCAGGCTGGGCGAAACGCGGCGCCAACCACAGCATCGCCGCAATCATCACCAGGTTGTGCAACACCGGGGTGACCGCCGGCAGCGCGAACTTGCCGAAGCTGTTCAGCACCGAGGCCACCAGCGCCATCATCGAAATGAACAGCAGATACGGAAACGTGATCCGCAGCATCTGCACGATCAGTGCGAATTTCTCCGGTTCGTCCATCGAGCCGGGCGCGAACAGACCGGCGATCAATGGCGCCGCCAGCATGCCGATGCCCGATACGACGAACACCACCGCAAACAGTGCCCCAGCCATCCGGTCGACGAACTCCTTCAGCGCCGCCTGGTCACCGCGTTCGCGGATCTCGTTCAGGACCGGCACGAACGCCATCTGCATCGAGCCTTCGGCGAAGATCCGGCGCAGATAATTCGGGATGCGGTAGGCGATGACGAACGCGTCCATCGCCGCCGAACTGCCGAAGATCCGGGACTGCAGCGCATCGCGGGCGAAGCCGGCGATCCTCGACAGCAGGGTCATGGCGCTGAAGATCGAAGTCGACTTCAGCAGCCCGCTTCGTGGCGCTTGCCCGGGGCCGGAAGCGCTCATGACGGCCTCTCCTGCCCAAGCCAGTTGACCCAACCCACTGAATCGCCCATAATTTTCTGTCTAGCTGTCCGCATAGCGGCGGCCTGCCCTCTCAATGAATGCGATCGGGCAGTGTAAAGAACCGCTCGGTTCCAAACCTCCCGACCCAACCGATAACCCCAGGATTCCATCGTGGCCAACATCAAGTCCGCCAAGAAGCGCGCCAAGCAGACCGTCGTGCGCAACGCGCGCAACACCGCTCAGCGCTCCATGCTCCGCACCGCCGTCAAGAAAGTGCTGAAGGCGCTCGACGCCAACGACGCTGCCGGCGCCGAAGCCGCTTTCGCCGTCGCCCAGCCGATCCTCGACCGCTTCAGCGCGCGCGGCCTGATTCACAAGAACAAGGCTGCGCGTCACAAGAGCCGCCTGACGGCACGCATCAAGGCCATCAAGGCCGCCTGATCCAGGCAATGCATCCGTATCAAAAAACCCGGCTTTGGCCGGGTTTTTTATTGCACACGCAGCGCGAACCGGCGCACGCGGCGCAACGCTTGCTTCAGTCCGCATCGGTCTTGCTCGCCGCTTCGGCCTCGGCTTCGAGCTGCTCCTCTCGCAGACGATCGAAAAAGCTCTGGATTTCGAGCATGATCGGCCAGGTACCTTCGCGCGACAGCGCCGACACCAGAAACCAGGGCTGAGTCCAGCCGAGTTCCGCGACGACCTGTTCGGCCAACGCGCGCGCTTCGTCCTCGAACATCAGATCGGCTTTGTTCAACACCAGCCAACGCGGTTTTTCGAGCATCGCGGGATCGTATTTCTGCAGTTCGTGTTCGATCGCGCGCACCTGCTCGGCCGGCGTGGCCTCCACGCCACCCTCCATCGGCACCATGTCGACCAGATGCAGCAGCAGACGCGTGCGCTGCACATGGCGCAGGAACAGGCTGCCCAGACCTGCACCGTCGGCAGCGCCTTCGATGAGACCCGGAATGTCGGCAATGACAAAACTGCGGTGCGGCTCGACGCTGACCACACCCAGATTCGGATACAGCGTGGTGAACGGATAATCCGCCACCTTCGGCGTCGCCGCCGATACCGCACGGATGAAGGTGCTCTTGCCGGCGTTCGGAAAGCCGAGCAGGCCGACATCGGCCAGCAGCTTCAACTCCAGCTTGAGCCTGCGCTCTTCGCCCGGCAGACCCGGCAGCGCTTTGCGCGGCGAACGGTTCACCGAGCTCTTGAAATGCATGTTGCCGAGGCCGCCTTTGCCGCCCTGCGCGACCAGCAAGCGCTGGCCGTGGCGGGTCAGGTCGCCGATGGTCTCGTCGGTCTCGACATTGATGATCACGGTGCCGACCGGCACGGTGACGGTCAGGTCGTCGCCGCCTTTGCCGTAGCGCTGGCTGCCCATGCCGTTCTCGCCGCGCTGGGCCCGGAACGCGCGTTGATGGCGAAAATCGACCAATGTATTGAGGTTTTCGTCGGCTTCGATCCAGACGCTGCCGCCGCTTCCGCCATCGCCGCCATCCGGGCCGCCCAGCGGAATGAATTTTTCGCGCCGGAAACCAACGCAGCCGTCGCCGCCGTTGCCGGCAGTGACGTTGATTTCGGCTTCGTCGACGAGTTTCATGGCATTCCGCTGGTGATTGACGCGATTCTGACAGTGATCTGTGAAGTCGGGGAGAAGCGACCGTCCAGGCTCAGAAACGAAAAGCCCCGCCGAAGCGGGGCTCTCGCGGATACGCAGCGCAGATCAGACAACGCTGACCGTGCGACGCTTTTTCAGCCCCTTGACCGAGAACTCGACCTTGCCGTCGACCAGCGCGAACAGGGTGTGATCGCGACCGAGGCCAACGCCCGAACCCGGGTGGAACTGGGTGCCACGCTGACGGACGATGATGTTGCCGGCATCGACGGACTGGCCGCCGAACAGCTTCACGCCGAGGTATTTCGGGTTGGAGTCGCGGCCGTTGCGCGAGGAACCTACGCCCTTTTTATGTGCCATGGCGGCTTCTCCTTACTTGTTGCCACCGGCAATGCCGGTGATCTGGATTTCGGTGTAGTGCTGACGATGGCCCATCTGCTTGCGATGGTGCTTACGACGGCGGAATTTGACGATGCGGATCTTGTCGGCGCGGCCGTGGCCGATCACCGTCGCGGTCACGCTGGCACCTTTGAGCGCGTCGCCAAGGGTCACGCCCTCGCCGTCGCCCAGCATCAAAACGTTGTCGAACGTGATCTCGCTGCCGGCTTCGACTTCGAGCAGCTCAACGCGGAGCGTCTCGCCTTGCATCACGCGGTATTGCTTACCGCCTGTGACCAGAACTGCGTACATGGATAGGATTCCTCTGTAGTTATTGGATGGAACGTCCCGCACTTGCAACCGTCCAAGCGGACGGAAAGAGGCGGAATTTTAATGACTTACGGGGGGCATCGCAAGCACCGGCCCAGTTGTGGCTAAGGGCCCGCCCGGCCCCAGCGGCAGGCATCCCGGGCCGGAATGGCCGCTTCAGTGGGCGGATGACGTACCAAAGCACAAAATCCCCACCGCTTTTCGGCTGTCAGCAGGCACTTCGTTGCCCGCACTCTGGAGGCACTTGTCACAGACAGAGCGTGAGGATAGCCTCGGTTCAGGTTCGTAAGCAGATGTGAGACGGCATCAAGGGTGTAGCCGCTGTCGATACATCACCGTGCGCCTTCCGGTCGCGCGGCTCAAGCTTGTTTCAATGCAATCGAGCACAGGGAGATTGAATACCGATGCATCCGAATGATTCCGCCCCCGTCGGAAGGGCACACGAATCCACTGGGCTCACAAGCCGGGGCCGTTGCGCGCGGACGGCGAACACGTCGCGTAGATCCCGGCGACCCATGAGAGTCGCCCATGGTCTTCGCACCACACCCCTCAGCCACGCGATGAAATACACACGATGAAATATTCCGTGTCGTCGGCACCTGCCGACGGCAACACCAATCCTGTCCCGCAGTCGTAAGTCATCACCACAGGGGGACGGTTCCACCGCCGTCGGTACATCGTCGGCTTATCCAGTAAGTCCGCTTCAAACGACGTCTGCCCGAATTGTGCAGACACTACGCATGAAGGAGCTGTGCAACATGATTCAAACCAGAAAAAATAATGCCCTGAGACTCACCGCGCTCGCTATCGCCGCAGCCGCTATCGTCGCCCCCGTGGCGTGGTCAGGCAGCCGCGCACCGGTCGTCAACAAGACGTCGGTCACCACCCGCGCGGCTGCGCAGGAAGAGCAGTTCAACCGCTTCATCGTCACCTATCGCGGCAACACGCGCTCCGCCGCGACGACCCGTCAGGCGACGTTCGCCAATGCTTCGACGGCCCTCGGCTACAACGTTCGCGCAGCCCGCGTGCTGTCCACCGGCGCGCAACTCATCCGCACCGATACCAAGCTCGATCTCGCCGCCTCCAAGCAGCTGATGATCGAGATCATGAAAGACCCGAACGTGCTTGCGGTCGAGCCGGACGTCCGGATGAAGCGGCTGTTCGTGCCGAACGATCCGCTCTACGCCCAGCAGTGGCACTACAAGAACGGCCCGGGCGGCATCAATGCCGAGCCGGCATGGGACATCACCAAGGGCGCCGGCACCGTGGTTGCCGTGCTCGACACCGGCATCACCCCGCACAGCGAGTTCGCTGGCCAGTTGGTACCGGGCTACGATTTCATCGCTGATATCGCTACCGCCGCCGATGGCGACGGCCGTGACGCCGACCCGAACGATCCGGGCGACTACGACTACTACTACGACAGCAGCTGGCACGGCACCCATGTCGCCGGCACCATCGCTGCCAAGACCGACAACGGCGCCGGCACGGCTGGCGTAGCACCTGATGCCAAGATTCTGCCGGTGCGCGTGCTTGGCGTTGGCGGCGGCTGGACCTCAGACATCCTCGACGCGATCACCTGGTCTTCGGGCGGTACTGTCGCTGGCGTGCCCGCCAATGCCAACCCGGCTGAAGTGATCAACCTCAGCCTCGGCGGCGGCGGTGCGTGCAGCACGGCTTGGCAGACGGCCATCGACGCAGCGGTTGCCCGCGGTACGACGGTCGTCGTCGCTGCCGGTAACTCCGGTGGCGATGCCGCGAGCCAGACGCCCGCCAGTTGTAACAACGTGATCTCTGTTTCGGCGGTCGGCCCGACCGGCACCAAGGCTTCGTATTCGAGTTTTGGCCCAGTCGTCGACGTCGCCGCACCGGGCGGCAGCGGCTTCAGCCCTGCAGCGGACAACGTGCTGTCTACCCTCAACCTCGGCCTGACCAGTCAGGGTGCGGAAGGCTACGCCTGGTACGCAGGTACCTCGATGGCCGCACCGCACGTCGCAGGCATCGTGGCCCTGATCCAGTCGGCCTCCACCACGCCGAAGACCCCGGCACAGGTGAAGAAGATCCTCGAGAACACCGCCTATGCCAACGGCGGATTCCCGGGTGGCTGCAGCTATGCCGTGCCTTGCGGTACCGGTATCGTCGATGCCCACGCTGCCGTGCTGGTCGCCAACGGCACCAACCCGCTGCCGGCTGATCCGCCGCCGCCGCCGCCGCCGCCGCCGGCCATCGAGCTGCAGAATGGCGTCACCGTCACCGGCATCACGGTTGCGGCCAATGGCATCATCAGCTATGAGCTGCACGTGCCGAACGGCGCCACCAACCTGCTGTTCGCGATGTACGGTGGGACTGGCGACGCAGACATCTACGTGAAGCGCGGCACCCCGCCGACCAACACGTCGTACGACTGCCGCCCGTTCAGCTTCGGCAACAACGAGACCTGCTTCTTCCCGGCTCCGGCTTCGGGCGTGTGGTACGTGAACGTCAAGGGCTTCAGTGCGGCGACCGGCGTGTCGCTGTACACCAGCTTCGTCGACGCCAACTACCCCTACAAGCAGGCCGCCACGGTCGAACAGTTGGCCAATCACCGTACCAAGGTCACCCTGACCTGGCAGCACGGCAAGAAGCAGGTGGACATCTACCGCAACGGCCTGATCTACAACAGCCGTCGCAACAACTACACCTTCACCGACAACTTCCGGATCGTCGGCACCGGCACCATGACGTACAAGATCTGCAACCAGGGCACCGCCGAGTGCTCGAACGATGTGACGGTCAGCTACACGTCCGCCAAGTAAGCGTTCCATCGCAGTACGCAATGCCCGCAATACCCTCCCCCTGCGCAATGCAGGGGGAGGTTCTTCCTGAGCCGTAACACCCAGAGACTTCCAGATGTCCGATATCGCCGTTTCCCGTGGCGGGCGCTTGCTCGCGCTGTCGCTGTTCATCGCTGCCGCCGCATGCATGTCGACGGGTTGCGAACGCACGCCTTCGTCCAAAGCAAAAACCGATTCGGCGCCGGCCATCGAACGCGCACCATTCGACGCCATGTTCAGCGTGGTCAACAACAGCGGCGCGATCCGCTTCGACGGCACCGTCGGCGACGTCGCCACGAAATCGCGTATCGAACAATCGCTGCTGTCGGCCTATGGCCCCGGTCGCGCTGCCGGCGACATCGTTGTGGAACGGGCCGCACGCCCGCTGCAGTGGGTCGCAGGCCTTGATGCATTCATGAAAGTATTCGAGCCCATGGTCGGCGCCGCCCTGCGTTTCGAAGGCGACCGCATCGTGCTCAGCGGCAAGGTCGAACTCGACCAGCGCCGCACGCTCCGCGCCGCGGCAGAACAGGCTTTCCCGGGCGCACGGTTGCAAGGGCTGTTCGAACTGCCCGTCGAAGACACCGCCGCCACCGGCAAGACCATCGAGCCGGCCGTGCTGGCCAAACAACTCAATCAGATGCCGGTCAAATTCGAGAACGGCGGCGGCAATGTCAGCGCCGACAGTCTCGGTTTGGTCGTGCAGGCCGCCGACTCGATCCGCGCCGCACCGCCGGGCACCAAGCTGCTGATCGTCGGGCCGGTCGTTGCCAGCGCCGACGCCGGCAACGATATCTTCCTGTCGAAACAGCGCGCCGAAGCGCTGAAGGTCCAGCTGATCCTGAATGGCGTCAACCCCGCGTCGATCGAGACCCGGGGCTGGGGGCAGAACACCGACGGCACGCCGGTGGAGGGCGCCATTGCGCCGCCGGAAGGCGCCGCGATGAGGTTCGAACTGGTGAGGTGAACCGCCGGGGCGGTTCTAACGCACAGACGCCGCGCGGCATGCGCGGATTTGCTCTGGCCGGGGCGGCTCGTTACGCTTGAGGATTGCTTTTCGCGTCGCCCGGCACCATCTCCGGGAACGCATCGGCATCCCCTTACGCCAGGACCTCCCCCGCACCATGGCCATGGACACCATCCGCATCCGCGGAGCGCGTACCCACAATCTCAAGAACATCGATCTCGATCTGCCGCGCGACAAGCTGATCGTGATCACCGGCCTGTCCGGTTCGGGCAAATCATCGTTGGCGTTCGACACCATCTACGCCGAAGGCCAGCGCCGCTACGTCGAGTCGCTGTCGGCGTACGCGCGCCAGTTCCTGAGCGTGATGGAGAAGCCGGATGTCGATCACAT
Source organism: Lysobacterales bacterium (assembly GCA_017302135.1). GTDB lineage: Bacteria > Pseudomonadota > Gammaproteobacteria > Xanthomonadales > Xanthomonadaceae > Lysobacter_I. The sequence goes on from JAFLDZ010000001.1 coordinate 328,268, forward strand.
CGAAGGCCTCAGTCCGGCGATTTCGATCGAACAGAAGTCGACCTCGCACAATCCGCGTTCTACCGTCGGCACCATCACCGAAATCTACGATTACCTGCGCCTGCTGTATGCGCGCGTCGGCTCGCCGCGTTGCCCGGACCACGAATTCCCGCTCGAAGCGCAGACCGTCAGCCAGATGGTCGACCAGGTGCTTGCGCTCGGCAACGACAGCAAAACCCGGGATCAGCGCTACATGCTGCTGGCACCGGTGATCCGCGAACGCAAGGGCGAGCATGCGCAGGTGTTCGAGCAGTTGCGTGCGCAGGGCTATGTCCGTGTGCGCGTGGATGGCGTGCTGTATGAAATCGACGCGGTACCGCCGCTGACGTTGCGCCAGAAACACAGCATCGAAGCGGTGATCGATCGCTTCAAGCCGCGCGACGATCTGAAGCAACGCCTCGCCGAATCCTTCGAGACCGCGCTGAAGCTGGGCGACGGCATGGCGATGGTGCAGTCGCTCGACGACGCCAACGCCGCTCCGCTGCTGTTCTCGTCGAAGTACAGCTGCCCGGTCTGCGACTACTCGCTGCCGGAGCTGGAACCACGACTGTTCTCGTTCAATTCGCCGGTCGGCGCCTGCCCGAGCTGCGATGGTCTGGGCGTGAGCCAGTTTTTCGATCCGGCCCGCGTCGTCGTGCACCCGGAACTGTCGCTGGCGGCCGGCGCGGTGCGCGGCTGGGATCGACGCAACGTCTACTACTTCCAGCTGTTGCAGTCGCTGGCCAAGCACTACGGTTTCAGCGTCGACACCCACTGGAACGAACTCGAAGCCACCACGCAGCATGCCGTTCTGCACGGCAGCGGCAACCAAGTGATTGCCTTCAGCTACCTCACCGACACCGGTGGCCGCACCCAGCGCAAACACAAGTTCGAAGGCATCATTCCGAATCTCGAGCGCCGCTACCGCGAAACCGAATCGGCTGCGGTCCGCGAAGAGCTGACGAAATACATCAGCGAACGCCCCTGCCCCGACTGCAGCGGCGCGCGCTTGAACCGTGCCGCGCGCAACGTGTTCATCGCCGATCGTGCGTTACCGTCGATCGTGATCCTGCCGATCGATGAGACGCTGAAATTCTTCAGCGCACTCGCGCTGCCCGGCTGGCGCGGCGAAATCGCGAACAAGATCGTCAAGGAAATCCGCGAACGCCTGAATTTCCTGGTCGATGTCGGCCTCGACTATCTGACCCTCGAACGCAAGGCCGACACGCTCTCGGGCGGCGAAGCGCAGCGTATCCGCCTCGCCTCGCAGATCGGCGCCGGTCTGGTCGGCGTGATGTACGTGCTCGACGAACCCTCCATCGGCCTGCACCAGCGCGACAACGAACGCCTGCTCGGCACGCTCACGCGCCTGCGCGATCTGGGCAATACGGTCATCGTGGTCGAACACGACGAAGACGCGATCCGGCTCGCCGACCATGTCGTCGATATCGGCCCCGGCGCGGGCGTGCACGGCGGCGAAGTCGTCGCGCAGGGCAGCTTCGACGATCTGCTGAAGGCACCGCGCTCGATCACCGGCCAGTACCTCAGCGGCAAGCGGCGCATCGAGATTCCCGCGCATCGCCACAAACCCAATCCGAAGATGAAGCTCACGCTGCGCGGCGCGTCGGGCAACAATCTCAAGGACGTCGATCTGACCCTGCACGCGGGACTGTTCACTGCGGTCACCGGCGTGTCCGGCTCGGGCAAATCGACGCTGATCAACGACACGCTGTATTCACTGGCCGCGAACGAGATCAACGGCGCCTCGCACAAGCCGGCGCCGTACCGCGAAGTGAAAGGACTGGACCTGTTCGACAAGGTCGTCGACATCGACCAGTCGCCGATCGGGCGCACCCCGCGCAGCAATCCGGCGACCTACACCGGCCTGTTCACGCCGCTGCGCGAACTGTTCGCGCAGGTGCCGGAAGCGCGCGCGCGCGGCTATTCACCCGGGCGTTTCAGCTTCAACGTGCGCGGCGGACGCTGCGAAGCCTGTCAGGGCGACGGCCTGATCAAGGTCGAAATGCACTTCCTGCCCGACGTCTACGTGCCCTGCGATGTCTGCCACGGCAAGCGCTACAACCGCGAGACGCTGGAAATCCTCTACAAGGGCTGCAGCATCCGCGATGTCCTCGAAATGACCGCCGAGGACGCCCTGAAGCTGTTCGAACCGGTGCCGGCGATCGCGCGCAAACTCGAAACGCTGATGGACGTGGGCCTGAGTTACATCCGTCTGGGACAGCCCGCGACCACGCTGTCCGGCGGAGAAGCGCAGCGCGTGAAGCTGTCGAAGGAATTGTCCAGAAGGGATACAGGGCGCACGCTCTATATCCTCGACGAGCCCACCACCGGCCTGCATTTCCACGACATCGAGCACCTGCTGACGGTGCTGCACAAGCTGCGCGACGAAGGCAACACCATCGTCGTGATCGAGCACAACCTCGACGTGATCAAGACCGCCGACTGGGTGATCGACCTCGGTCCCGAAGGCGGTCATCGTGGCGGCGAGATCATCGCCGAGGGCACGCCGGAGGAACTGGTCGCGGTCGAGGCATCGCACACCGGACGCTTCCTCGCGCACGTGCTCGATCCCACGCAGGCTGCTCGCAAAACCACCGCGTCGAAAGCGTCGATGATCTCGAAGGACGAGCGCGCGCTGCCCCCCAGGAAAACCAAAACGCCGGCCAAGGCTCCTTCCAAGACAACATCCAAGACAGCGAACAAGACGGTTGCCAAAGCCGCTGGCAAACCCGTCAGCAAAACCCGCGCCAAAGCCGTTACCACCATCAAGACCAAACCCCGGAAAAAACAGGCATGAGCCAGCGTTCCGACACCGGCAACGATCCGGGCGGTGAGTCGCTTCCGATGATCCTGTTCCGCATGCCGCTCGATCTGCGCTGGCGCGATCTGGATGCGTTCAATCACGTCAACAACGCCAACTTCATGACCTATGTGGAAGAAGCCCGCATCCGCTGGTTCGAAAGCACGGGCGGCGACTGGCTGTCCAACGGCAGGATTCCGTTGCTCGCTTCGGTACAGATGAACTATCGGCTGCCGATCCCCTATCCGGCGCGCGTATTCGTCGAACTGCTGACCGAACGCGTCGGCAATACCAGCCTCACGCTGGGCCACCGCATCATCGGCGAAGACGATCGCCTGTACGCCGATGGCCACTCGGTGCTGGTCTGGATCGAGATGGCCAGCGGCCGCCCGGTGCCATTGCCGGACGCGGTGCGCGCCGCCGCAGACATGGGGTAAGTAGGAACAGACTCAGTGCGAATGCATCGCACGCTGAAACGACGAGGCCTCAGTCGCCCAGCTCGAATCTTTCCAGCGCGCCCTCGATGGTCTCGATCCAGCCACGATCCAGGCCGGCTTCGCATGCGATGCGCGTATCGCTGGCATCGTTGCTGCCGACAGCACTGGAAGCTTCCAATGCGCAATGCGCCTGTCGATAGGCGCGATAGGCAACGCGGTCCTGCTCGAACAACGCCAGGGACTCGCGGATATCGGCAGAGTCTCTCGCCCAAAGCGTGATCCGCGACCGCAGCTGGCCTTCGACACGTTCGACTTCTCTGCCGGTCTTCGCCATGAGCGCTTCAAGGCAGGCGCGCCGTTCAACAGGCGCTTGGCTCTGCCCGCAGTCGTCGCCGGCAATCGAAACCGATGCCTGCCCGCAGGAGAGCAGCGCCGCGCAAAGCACGATCGGAAGCATCTCAAAGCTCCGGCTTGCGCACCTCGAACTCGCCGAGCAGCATGCCGCCGCCGGCCAGTTCGAACTCGACCACGATCCTGCTGCCCGCCTTGAGCGTCGCACCCGGGCGCATCAGCATCAGATGCATGCCGCCAGGCCGGAGGACGGCAGCCCCGTCGGGCGCGATCCGCAACGTCGGTACCGGACGCATTTTGCTGACGCCGCCGATCACCTTGGTTTCGTGCAGTTCGACGCTTGCGAATGAAGGGCTGCGCGCGGACAGGATCGTCGTCGGCGTCGAGCAGCGATTCACGATCCGGCCGAAGCCGGCCATCGTCGGCATCGATTTCATCGACATGCCGCTGGGCGGCATCCGGACCCAACCCTCGCGTACCTGCGGACGGCAGTCGCGCGCGGCGACCGGCGCCGACAGGACCAGGGCAAAAAGGACGACAGCGGCGACACGGTAGGCAAATGCGTTCATGCGCCTATGATAAAGCCTCCCCACCCGATCTCTGGACGCGATGACCGCAATGACCGACACGCCTGCAACCCAGCCCCCCCTGGTACAGATCGAAGACTCCGGTGAGATCCGCTGCCTGCGGCTGGCGCGCCCACCGGTCAACGCCCTCGATCCAACCCTGTGTCGCGCACTGATCGCGGCGCTGGAGGGCGCCTATCACGATGGCGTGCGAGGCGTGGTTCTTGCCGGCAGTCCGAAGATCTTCTCTGCCGGCCTCGATGTGCCCTACCTGCTGTCGCTGGGCGACGACCGCCGCGCGGTGCTGGAATGCTGGCAGGCTTTTTTCGGCGTCGCGCGCCTGCTCGCGGAATCGCGCATCCCGGTGGTCGCCGCGCTCACCGGCCACTCGCCGGCCGGCGGTTGCGTATTGGCGCTGTGCTGCGATTACCGGATCATGGCGCGCAGCGCCGATCCGGCGCGTCCGTTCGCGCTGGGACTGAACGAAACCCAGGTCGGCCTGGTGGTGCCGGAAGGCATCCAGCGCCTGATGCGTCGCGTGGTCGGCGAATACCGCGCCGAGCGCCTGCTGATCGCCGGTGAGATGGTGCCGGCCGAGCGCGCGCTGGAGATCGGGCTGGTCGATGAACTGGTCGATCCCGATCACGTCGTACCGCGCGCACTCGCGTGGCTGGAAGCGCTGCTGAAGCTGCCGCATCAACCCATGCTGCGGACGCGCGCCATTGCCCGGGCCGCAGTGGTGGAAGCGTTGTCGCCGGAGACCATCGATCTGGAGCGTTTCGTGCAGCAGTGGTGGGAGCCGGAAACGCAGGCCGCGCTCAATGCGCTCGTGGCGAGGCTGAAGAAGTGAAGCCGAAGAATCCAGCGCGTTGAAGGAGCGCGTTCCGGGTACACGACTTCAGCGCACCCGCACACCGTTCGCATCGATCACCACTTCGCCATCTTCCTTGGCGAACGGTTTGTCGCAGAACGGCAGAATATCCAGAACCACTTCGGAAGGCCTGCACAGACGGACCCCGATCGGTGTGATCACGAACGGGCGGTTGATCAGGATCGGGTGGGCAAGCATCGCATCGAGCAACTCGTCGTCCACCAAGGCCGGAACGTCGAGGCCGAGTTCCATGTAAGGCGTGCCTTTCTGGCGGATCGCTGCTCTCACCGTCAAGCCGGCGGCTGCGATGGTTTCCGCCAACGCCTGCTTCGATGGAGTTGCGTTCAGATAATCGATCACTTGCGGCTCGATGCCGACATGCCGGATCAATGCGAGCACGTTGCGAGACGTGCCGCAGGCAGGGTTGTGCCAGATTTCGACCGGCATCAACGCGTTGGGCATGCTGTCGAGCAAACGATCATCGATGCAGCTGTCGTCGATGTGCATCTCGATCTCCCAGCCTACGTGAATTCAATCGCCGGTCGCGATCGGCCGCGCAGGATCTTCGATCCAGCCGCTCCACGAACCGGTGAACAAGCGCGCACCGGGCAAGCCGGCATGGGTCATCGCGAGTAGATGATGGCAAGCGGTCACGCCGGAACCGCACATCGCAATGAGCCGCTGCGGATCGCGTCCGTCGAGCAGCGCAGCAAATTCCTGCGCGAGCTGCCCGGCCGGTTTGAAACGGCCTTCGCTGAGATTGGAGGCATACGGCCGATTGTTCGCGCCCGGCACGTGACCCGCGACGCGATCGATGGGCTCGACTTCGCCGCGAAAGCGTTCCGCAGCGCGCGCATCGACCAGCAGATCGCCGGCCGCCGGCCGCTGTGCAACCGCCTCCGCATCGAGCACGCGATCCTGATCGAACGCGCCGCGATAGCGCGTCGGAGATACCGCAGGCGTTGACCGATCGACGGGCAAACCCAGCGCGGACCAGCGCGCCCATCCACCGTCGAGCACCGCGACATCGCGATGGCCCATGACCTGCAACAACCACCACAGCCGCGCTGCGAACGCGCCGTCGCCGGCATCGTAGGCGACGACCTGGGTTGCGGGCGTCACGCCACAGCGACCGAGCCAGTCGCAGAACGCATCGGCATCGGGCCAGGGGTGTCGACCGGCACCGGCGCGATGCGGTCCGGACAGATCGCGATCGAGATGCGCGTACTGCGCACCGGGAAGATGCGACTCGCGCCAGGCGGCTTCGCCTGCAGCGGTGTCGATGAGCGCGAATCGGCAATCGAAGATCCGCAGATCGTCGGAACCGAGACGCGCAGCGAGCGATTCGGCATCGACCAGCGTCGTCCAGCGGTGCCGGCCCGTATCGTTCATGGCCTCCCTGCCTGCGCCAGTCGTTCGCGCAGATTGAACAGAATGGAGGCGGTCACGCCCCAGATCCGCTGATGCGGTGCCTGCGGCGGTTGACGGAATTGCAGGACATGCCGCGCACGGCCGCGATAGTCGATCGCGACCTCCTCAAGATTATCCGGATGCATCAGGAAATCGAGATCGACTTCGAACACTTCGGCCACTTCACCCGGATCGGGCGTGGCCACGAAATCCGGATCGATCCGCGCAACCACCGGCAGCACCCGGAAACCGGTGATCGTGATCAGCGGATCGAGAAACCCCAGCGGCGTCGCGAGGCCATGCTCCAGGCCGATCTCCTCGTGCGCTTCGCGCAGCGCGGCCGCGATGACATCGCGGTCGTCGGCTTCGATCCTGCCGCCCGGGAAACTCACTTGGCCGGCATGATGCCGCAGGCTGTCGGTGCGTCGGGTCAACAACACCCGCAATCCGTTGTCGCGCGGCACCAGACCCACCAGCACTGCAGCCTCGACGGCCGGGGCATCGCCGAGCAGATCGGCCAATTCCTCGAAATTCCAGGGAGCGGCGCACGGCATCGCAGCGAGTGGATGAAGTGCATGGGAGAGCGCGGGTAATCTCTCGATCATGCGGATGTGCCCTGCGGCAAGCCGGCAACCAAGCGTGCTTCGCGGTCGGGCAGCACGACATCCATCATGTGCAACCGCTCCGTTCCAGACATGGACAGCCAGTCCGCGATTTCATCGCCAGTGCGGAAACAACCGTCGCAATAGCCGGCGGGATCGAGCGTACAAACGCCGATGCAAGGGGTGAGAACGGGTTGGGCAGCGGTCATGCGCGTAAGGCTGAAAACATCACGCCGGCAGTACGCCGGCGTGAGGATGGATCGTGGATACCAACGTGCAATGCATGGGGATCCGATCAAGGACCCCCGCAGCATCAATTGCGCGGCGGGGCCGGCGGCGGCGCGGCAACGACCGGGCCGACCGTGACCAGCTTGATGTTGAAGAGCACGACCTGGTTGGCCATTTCGCCAGCACGATCGACCGTGGTGCCGTGCGCGGCGCTGCCCGGCAGGGCGACTTCCCAACGTGCGCCGGTGGGCATCATCTGCAGCGCTTCGCGCAGGCCCGGCAGCGGAATTTCGCTCAAACGCACGGTCACGGGACCGGCCGGCTGACCTTCGCTCGGGACGCTGGTATCGGCGACCACGGTGCCATCGGGCAGCGTGCTCTTGAATTCGACGGTGACCTGATTGGCCTGGGTCGGCTTGGCGCCGTTGCCGGACTCGATCACCCGGTACTGCACGCCACTGGGAAGCACCTTGACGCCCGACTTGCCCTTGTTCTGCGCCAGGAAAGCGTCGCCCTTGGTCTTGTTCTCGACGGCGCGCTTTTCCAGCTCGGCCTTGGCTTTGGCGACCATGCGGCCCTGCAGGGCCTGCATCGCGGCGCCGAGTTGTTCCGGCGCGACCGCCGGATCCTTGCGGCTGGTGGCGTCCTGGAACGCCTTCATCACGGTGGCCATGTCGACCTGTTCGCCGCTGCCGATCACGCGGGCGATGTCGAGGCCGGCGCGATAACCGAGGGCGTAGCTGACTTTACCTTTCTCGGACGTGGTGTCCTGGGCCGAGGCCGCACCCGCGGTCAAAGCCAGTGCCGCAAGGGTGGCGGCGGCGAGCAGACGCAACTTCATTCAGTAACTCTCCAAGAGTGGATTTGCCGGGAGACTCCGGCATGGAATGGGGCGGCAGGGCCGCCCCGGTGTGGACTCTTCAAACGACAGGCTAGGATACTGTCCGCAGCACTTAACCGCCACTGAGGACGGGCCTGTGACCCGCGCGGATGCGCGCAAGTTCCCGCCCCGCCTCAGGGCGACACCCTTCCCATGACCGACACTCCCATGACCCAACACCCCGCAAACGCACCCGCCCCGGCCACGCCGCTCCTGCGCATCGAAGATCACCCCGTCGAGGGTCACGGCTTGATCCGCCGCATCGCCATCGACCGCCCTGAACGCCTGAACGCACTGAATGCCGCCACCCTCGATGCCCTCCATGCCGCCTTCGACGCTGCCGCAGCGGACCCTGCGGTCCGCGTGGTGGTGCTGACCGGAAGCGGGCCGAAGGCGTTCGTGGCCGGGGCGGACATCGCCGAAATGAGCGCTCTGAGCCCGGCCGAAGGCCGCGATTTCTCCCTTCGCGGCACCCGGATGATGCGACGCATGGAGAAAATGCCGAAACCGGTGATCGCGATGATCAACGGCTTCGCGCTCGGCGGCGGCCTGGAACTGGCGATGTCCTGTCATCTGCGTATCGCCGCCGACACCGCCAAGGTCGGACAGCCCGAGATCAACCTGGGCCTGATCCCGGGTTTCGGCGGCACCCAGCGCCTGCTCCGCCTCGCCGGTCGCGCAGCGACGCTGGAACTGTGCCTGCTGGGAGCGCCGATCGACGCCGCCCGCGCGTTGGCGCTGGGCATCGTCAACCGCGTGATCCCGGCGGCGGACCTCGAAACCGAGACCATGAAACTTGCGGAACAGCTCGCGATGTCCGCACCGCTCGCCCTGCGCGGCATGCTCGACTGCGTGAACGTCGGCGGCGAATGCGGCATCGAGGAAGGCCTCGAATACGAAAGCGCGCAGTTCGGCCTGATCTTTTCGACCGACGACATGCGCGAAGGGACGAAGGCGTTCCTGGAACGACGCAAGCCGGGCTTCAGCGGTCGATGACCTCCTGCCGCGCTTGCGCCGACGCCACACTGCCGTTGCTCGCCGAAGCGCTGGCGGCGGATGACCTCGACCGCGCACTGACGCTCGGTCTGCTCGCATACGAGTCGGAAGAGAATGCGGCTATCTGCGCCGAATGCCGTGCGCGCGTGAGCATCGTGAACGCTGCACGCGACGAGCGACTGCGCGCGCTCGCAGCGCGCGAGCGCTACCGCGCGCGTGAAGTGCGGCTGGCGGCGCGCGCGGAAGCCCGCAGCCGCAAACGCAGCGCCTCAACGACGCTGCCATCTGCGGCTGCACCATCGTTGCCGCCCGCCGCCGCAGCAGCCTTGGCGCGGGCCAAAGCGCGCGTCGCGGCGAAACCGCAGCCGGAATAACCCGATGGCGACGAAGAAAACAGCCGCTCGTACACCACGCGGCGGCATGCCTGCCGCCGATATCCGGACCATGTTCGAGCGTCTGCAGGAACTGAATCCGCATCCCACCACCGAACTGGAGTATTCCTCGCCATTCGAGCTGCTGGTCGCGGTGATCCTGTCGGCGCAGGCGACCGACGTGAGCGTCAACAGGGCGATGCGCCGGCTGTTTCCGGTCGCGAACACGCCGCAAGCGATCGCCGCGCTCGGCGTCGAAGGCCTGAAGCCCTACATCGCCACGATCGGCCTGTTCAATACGAAAGCCGCGAATGTGATCGCGATGTGTCGGCAGTTGCTGGAAATGCACGACGGCGAAGTGCCGCGTCTGCGCGCCGCACTCGAAGCGTTGCCCGGCGTCGGCCGCAAGACCGCGAACGTGATCATGAACACCGCCTTCGGCGAACCGACGATGGCGGTCGATACGCATATCTTCCGCGTCTCCAACCGCACCGGACTCGCGCCAGGCAAGACCGTGCTGACAGTGGAGCAGGGGCTGCTGAAACGCATCCCGCAGGAATTCCTGCAGGATGCGCATCATTGGCTGATCCTGCATGGCCGCTACACCTGCAAAGCGCGCAAACCCGAGTGTTGGCGTTGCCCGATCCGCGACCTATGCCGCTTCAAGGACAAAACGGAAACCGGCGAGCCTTGATCCAGGCAGATACTGCACGAAGCGGCCGGGACCGCATCTGCAATGCGGCCGAGCGCCGCTGTTGCCGACAAGCATCACGGCAAACCGAGCCACACGCCGACAACCGCCATCGTCGCCAGCACGCCCCAGGTCAGCAGCGTGCCCCAGAACCGGCCGAACGAATAACCGGAGCGCAGCGACAGTCCGATCACGTGCAGCACGCGCGCGAACAACAATACGCCCCCCAGCGACCACAGCCAGATCGCGGAAAGACCCGACAGTTCCAGCAGCGCCAGCAGCAGCAATGCGAGCGGCACGTATTCGACGAAATTCGCATGCACGCGGATCTTCCGCATCAAGCGCTTGTCGCCGCCGTCGCCGAGCCCGACCTTCTGCGAATGGCGATGAAACGCGACGCGGGCGGCCAGGGCCAACATCAACAGCGCATGGAGAGCCGCGAACAGCAGCGTGATCTTCGGGGTCATGGAAATCGTCCGTGGAATGGAATGTCGGTTGCGGCCTTCATGCCGCCAGCGACCGTGCCTGCAGCGCGGGCATCTCGTGCGCCGTGGAGAACCTGCCCTTGTCGTCGCGCACCACCTGCGCCAATGCGCAGCCGGGGTCGTGGGTGAAGAACAGATGCACGTTGCGGGCGAGCTTGTCTTCGAGGAATTCGCGCTTCTCGTCGATCAGCAGCTCGGGATTACGGTCGTAGCCCATCGTGATCGGCACGTGCACCCAGGGCCGGCCGGGAATCAGATCGGCACAGAACACCACGCCGCCATGCTCGTCGCCGTCGGCATGCGCGGAGCCCGCAGGTTTCGAACCGACGATCTCCGCGAGCATCAGACCCGGCGTATGGCCGTCGCTGAAATGGAAGCGGACCGTGTTGCCGAGCGCGCGCGAATGCGTGCTGTCGACGATCTCCAGACGGCCGCTGGCTTCGAGCAATGCCGGTAGTTCCGGGATGAAACTGGCGCGATCCCGGGAATGCGGGTTGCGCGCACGATCCCAGCACGCCGCACTGACCACGAAGGTCGCGTTCGGGAACAGCAGTTCCGGCGCGGCGCCTTCGCGCCATGGCGCCAGCAAGCCGCCGGCATGATCGAAATGCAGATGCGACAGCACGACGACATCGATTTCTTCATGCGCGAAGCCGGCGGCGGCGAGCGAATCGAGCAGCACATGGCGGTCTTCGACCACACCGTAACGCTCGCGCATTTTCGGGTCGAAGAACGCGCCGATACCGGTCTCGAACAGCACGGTCTTGCCGTTCAAGGGGCTGGCGAGCAGCGCGCGGCAGGCCAGCGGCACGCGGTTGTGTTCGTCGGGCGGCAGCCATTTCGCCCACACCGCGCGCGGTGCGTTGCCGAACATCGCGCCGCCGTCGAGTTTCTGCGAATTGCCGAGAATGGACCAGAGTTTCATGCGATCTCTCCTTCCGATGTCGGCGCGGTCAGGCCGCGCTCGACGATGTATCGATGTTCGACGCAGGCTTCTTCCTTCACGTACACATCGGCGGTGCCGATTTCCCGGAATCCTGCCGCCACCAGCATGCGCCTGCAGGGCGCGTTGCGCGCATCGGCATTGGCATGGATGCGGGTCACTGCGGGGTCGGCGAACAGCATGGCGCATGCCGCACGCATCGCGCTGCGGCCAATGCCGCGCCCCTGCATCGCCGGTGCGAGGGTGATTCCCAGTTCCGCCTCGCTGCGGTCATGCGACAGCCACACGCCGAGATCGCCCAGCAGCGCATCGGTGGCGACATCGGCGATCGCGAGCTGCAGCCAGTGGCCGGCGGAATCGAGGTCGGCCTTCGCGCCATGCTCACGCAGGAACGCGCGTGCTTTGGCTTCATCCATCGGCCCCCAGCCTTGATAGCGTGCTACCAATGGATCACTGCGATAGCCAAGGAAGACCGCAAGATCGTCCTCTTCACGCAAGGCGCGCAGACGCACGCCGCCCATGCACACAGGCAGGCGCGAGGTCACGTTCACGGCGCCGAGGTTGCCGCATCCGGCAGCAGCAGCGCCTTGCCCACCGGGTTGCGCGGATCGCTGCCGCCGTACAGCACGTTGGCGCGCTTGTCCCATTCCACCGTCTGCAGATTGCCCCAGGTGTCGCTGGAACGGCGGCCATCGGCGCTGTCCTTCGGCGTGATCACGGTGTGGCCCATCGCGCGCAGCGCGGCAACGACATCGTCCGGCAGCGCGTCGCGCTCGGTGCCGATACCGTCGGGCATCCACTGGTGGTGATAGCGCGGCAGCGCGGCGACCGCCTGCGCATTGAGGCCATCGGCATAACCCAGCGCGCCCAGCAGCACCATGGTGATGATGCGGCTGCCGCCGGGCGTGCCCAGCACCGCGACGCGGTCGGGCGAGCTCATGAAGGTCGGGGTCATCGAACTGAGCATGCGCTTGCCCGGTTTCGGCGCGTTGGCGTCGTAGCCCATCACCCCGAACGCATTCGGCGTGCCGGGCTTGAGCGCGAAATCGTCCATCTCGTTGTTGAGCAGGACGCCGGTGCCGGGCGGGATCAGACCGGAACCGAACAGCAGATTCACCGTCTGGGTCGCGGCGACCAGATTGCCCTCGGCGTCGATGATCGAGAAATGCGTGGTTTCGTCGTCTTCCATCGGCGTCTGCGCGCCCGAGAGCATGTCGCTGGGCGTGGCCTTGGCCGGATTGATCGTCGAACGCTGCCCGGCGGCGTAATCGGCGCTGGTGAGCGTGCGCACCGGCACTTTCACGAAATCCGGGTCGCCCAGATAGAACGTGCGGTCGCGGTACGCGCGGCGCATCGCTTCGACGGTGAGATGCACGCGTTCGGCCTGCGGCAGCTTCGCGAGGTCCCACGGTTCAAGCATCTGCAGCATCTGCGCCAGCGCGACGCCGCCGGACGACGGCGGCGGCGCTGTCACCACTTCCCAGCCGTCGTATTCGAAACGCAGCGGCTCGCGTTCACGCACGCGGTAACCGGCGAGTTCTTCGGCTGTCCACTTTCCGCCTTCGGCTTTCACGCCGGCCAGCAGTTTCTTCGCGATGGTGCCGCGATAGAAACCGTCGAAACCCTTCTCGGCAAGCAGTTCAAGCGTGCGCGCGAGGTCGGGCTGGATCAGCAGTTCGCCGTCTTCCACCGTATCGCCGTCGGCGAGGAAGACCGCACGCGTGCCTTTGTAGCGCTCCATGACCGCGCGGCGGTTGGCGTAACCTTTGACCAGTCGCCCGTAAACCGGAAAGCCTTCGCGGGCGATGCGGATCGCGGGGGCCAGCGTGGTTTTCAGCGGCAAGCGTCCGTAATTCGTCGCCAGATGCACCAGACCCGCCGGCAAACCCGGAATCCCCGCCGACCATGGCCCGTTTTCGGCGCGATCGCGATTGAATTCGCCTTTGTCATCGAGGAAAGCGGCAGGCGTCGCGGCGGCCGGCGCGGTTTCGCGCGCATCGATGAAAACATCCTTGCCGGTTTTCGCGTCGTGCAACAGGAAGAAACCGCCGCCGCCGAGACCCGAGGAAATCGGCTCGACCACCGACAGGACCGACGATACCGCGACCGCCGCGTCGAAGGCATTGCCGCCCTGACGCAGCATGTCGATGCCGGCCTGGCTCGCGAGCGCATGCGCGCTGGCGATGGCGGCGCCGGGCGGATGTGCAGCGGGCGGATGCGCGGCGGGTACGGTTTGGGTGGCAGTCGCGGTCTCGGCCGATCGCGCAGGCGCAACGAAGAGCAGCGCGAAGATCATGCCGGTGGCGAAGGATGTTCGGAACGTCATGCGTGTTGCTCCTGCAGCCGGGCGAGTTTCGCCAGCAGCGCATCGTGCGACTCCGGATGCGTGGGGTCCGGGTCGATGCATTCGACCGGACAGACCACCACGCACTGCGGCTCGTCGAAATGGCCGACGCATTCGGTGCAGCGCGCCGGATCGATCACATAAATCGTTTCGCCCTGCGAAATCGCCTGATTCGGGCATGCGGGCTCGCAGACATCGCAATTGACGCACAGTGCGTTGATCTTGAGCGACATGCGCGGCTCAGGCCGTCTTCGCAACGCGAACGTTGCGAAGACGAAGGGCGCACGACGGACGAGACGAACGGTTGCGGATCACTTCGTCTCGACGAAGACGTAGTTCACGCCGGACGGCGCGACCGCAGCCTTCACCCGCTCGCTGTCCTCGGGCTTGCCGATGAACAGCAGTTTCACGCCTTTCAGTTTGTCCGGTTTCACGCCATCGAACGCGGCCACCACCATGTCCGCAGCCTTGGCCGAGGACAGCGAGGCCGAGGAATACGCCAACAGGTTGCCGCCGAGAATGCCGCGCGAAATGTCGGACTTGGCCTTGTCGAGCAGGCGGTCGTAACTGCCCTGGAAATCCTCGGAACTCTCGGCCGGCAGCAGATACAGGAACGGCTGGTTGGTCACGCCCTCCATGTTGCGGCCCACGACATCGATCACATAGGCCTTCCATGCGGCCGAATCTTCATTGGTAGGCGCCGTCAACGGTGCCTTTTCGGCGACCTTCGGCGCATCGTCTTCTTTCTTGCAGGCCGCGAACGGCACGGTGAGAGCGGCGATCAACAGCAGACGGACGATGATGTTCATAAGTCGGGAATCCCATGTGTGAGCACGAAACGGAAGGACGGAAACGCTCGGAGTTGCATCAGGCGGGGTTGAATCAGCCGGGGTTACGTCGCCACTCGGCCAGAAGCGCCGCGTTGACCGCCGATGGCACGAAGCCGGACACATCCCCGCCGAGGCGGGAGACTTCGCGAACCAGCGAGGAGGAAATGAAGCCGTATTGCTCGGCAGGCGTCAGGAACAGCGTTTCCACATCCGGAATCAGATGGCGGTTCATGCTGGCCAACTGGAATTCGTATTCGAAGTCGGACACCGCGCGCAGACCGCGCAGCAGCACGCCGCCGCCGACCTCGCTGACGAAATGCGCGAGCAGCGAATCGAAACCGCGGACTTCGACGTTGGGGTAGCGCGCCAACGATTCGCGGGCCAATTCCACCCGCAGCTCGAGCGGCAGCGCCGGCCGCTTGCCGGGGCTCTCGGCGACGCCAACGACCAGCCGCTCGAACAGCGGCGCGGCGCGTTCGACCAGATCCAGATGTCCATTGGTGATCGGATCGAAAGTGCCGGGATAGACCGCTGTTCTGGCAGCAGGAATTCGGGGGGCGACCGTGGTCATGGCGTCGTGGGAATCAGTGCTGGCGAAGACGGGCCCCAGTGTAGCAGCGGCTCAAGCCCTGCCGCGCCGATACAGGGCATAACGGACTTCGCGCGTCTGCCCTTCCCGGTAGGGTCGCCAACCGGAGGCCGGCAAGGGAGCGCTCGTCACCGGCGATTCGACATACAGCCAAGCATTTTCAAGCAGTTGCCCGTCCAGCGCCGCCAGTGCCGGGGCCCACAGATCGCCGGCGAACGGCGGATCGACGAATGCGAGGTCGAAGCCAGAGGGCGCGGTCCGCAGCCAGACAAGAGCGTCGGCACAGACCACCTGCACGCGCTCGCCGCCCGGCAGCTTGGCCGCGAGCTGGCGCAGGCCGTCGGCGAGCTGCGGGTCGCGTTCGACCAGGACCGCCTCGCGGGCGCCGCGCGAGACCGCCTCCAGCCCGAGCGCCCCGGTGCCGGCGAAGAGGTCGAGCACCTTCGCCCCGGGCAGCACCGGCTGCAGCCAGTTGAACAGGGTTTCGCGGACACGGTCGGCGGTGGGCCGCAGACCGTCGCGGTCGGCCACCGGCAGCCGGGTTCCGCGCCAATCGCCGCCAATGATGCGGACGACGCCCGGCGCACGGGTCGATGCCGGTTTCGTAATGCGGCGGTTCATCGGGCGTGTCGGCGCTCAGGCGATAAAAGCATGGGTGGTAACATGCCGCACATTGTGCCGCCCATCTCCGCGATTCGCATCGCCTACTCTTCGACTCTCGATGATTCCTTTCTTCCGCCGAAAGAAACCGCCTGCCGCGACCGACACGACGCCCACGGCCGAAGCGCCGCTGGCCGACGCGACCGTCGACACTGCGCCCTCCGCGGACCAGATCGTCGAAGCGGCTGCAGGACCCAACGCAGAAACACCCGCAGAATCTGCAATCGTTGAAAGCATTCCCGTCGAAACGGCTCCGGAAGCACCGGCCACGCCGCAGACGGAAGCCGCTCCCGCGGCGGCCGGCAAACCCGGTTGGCGCGACCGCCTGCGCAACAGCGCTTTCGCGCGCAGCTTCGGCGGTCTGTTCTCGCGCAATCCGAAGCTCGACGACGATCTGCTCGATGAGATCGAAACCGCGCTGCTCACCGCCGACGTCGGCGTCGCCGCCACCACCCAATTGATCGAATCGCTGCGCAAGCGGATGAAATCGCGCGAATTCGCCGACGCGCAGGCGCTGCTCACTGCGCTGAGGGCGGACCTGATCGCGATGCTCGCGCCGGTAGCGAAGCCGCTGTTGATCGACCGCAATGCCAAACCCTTCGTGATCCTTACCGTGGGCGTCAACGGCGTCGGCAAGACCACCACCATCGGCAAACTCGCGCACCGCTTCAAGGCCGAAGGCCGCACGCTGATGCTGGCCGCCGGCGACACCTTCCGCGCCGCCGCCGTCGCGCAATTGCAGTCGTGGGGCGAACGCAACGGCGTCACCGTGATCGCACAAGGCCAGAACGCCGATGCCGCATCGGTCGCGTTCGACGCGCTGCAGGCGGCCAAGGCGCGCGGCACCGAAGTCCTGATCGCCGACACTGCCGGGCGCCTGCACACGCAGCAGGGCTTGATGGCCGAACTGGGCAAGATCAAGCGCGTGCTCGGCAAGATCGACGAGACCGCGCCGCATGAAGTACTGATGGTGATCGACGGCACCACCGGCCAGAACGCACTGTCGCAGCTGCGCCAGTTCCATGCCTCGGCGGGCGTCACCGGTCTGGTCGTGACCAAGCTCGACGGCACCGCCAAGGGCGGCGTGGTGTTCGCACTGGCGCGCGAGTTCGGCATTCCGATCCGCTTCGCGGGCATCGGCGAACGCTCCGAGGATCTGCGCGTGTTCGACGCCGAAGCCTTCGTCGACGCACTGCTGCCCGAAGCGCTCGGCGCGTAAGCGTCGATTCAACGCATGTCCGCGAGCACAGCCAACGACGCCCCGCCGACGCGGCGCAGACGCCGTTGGCTGCGACGACTACTGGTGCTCGGCATTCTCCTGTTGTTGCTCTCGCTGCTCGCAACCTGGTTGTTGCGGCCTAAACAACTGGTGCCGCTGATCCTCGACCGCACCGGCAAGAGTCTCGGGCTTGAAATCACTGCCGATGGCAACGCCGAAGCGCGGCTGCGCGGCAAACCGCAGCTGATCGTGCGCAAGCTCGTCGCGCGCGAACCCGGTGCGAAGAACGCGATCCTGCGCGCCGAGCGCGTGCTGCTGGCATTGCCGTGGTCGACGCTGCGCAACGGTGGCAAGGATGCGGTGATCGAGCGGATCGAACTGGATGCGCCGGTGCTGGACGTGCCCGCACTGCAGGCATGGCTGGCGAAGCGTCCACCAAGCGAAGAAACGAAGATTCCGACGCTGACCGATGGTCTGCGCATCGTCGACGGCCGCATCGACAATGGCGACTGGCGGATCGAAGGCGTCACCCTGGCGCTGCCATCGCTGCATCCACGGAAGCCGCTCGTAGCCCGCGTCCGGGGACGTTACGTCGATGCGTCGACCGCGATCCCTTTCGATCTCGCGGTCGCGCTGACCAAACCCGCGAACGACGCTGGTGTCGCAGTATTCGGCCCACTCACGATCGAACGCGGCGACTGGCGACTGGCGGCGACGATCCGATTCTCCGGCCCGCTGCATCAGGGCGAAAATGAACTGGCGGTGGTGCCGGCGAAACTCGGCGTCTCCGCGCGCTACGAATCCGGCGATACCCGCCTGCCGTTCTCGCTCGGGCTGCACGGTCCGCTGCGCTTCGACCAGACCACGTGGGTGCTCGCGCCAATCGGCGTCGCGCTGCGCGGCGAATCGCCGATGCCGAACTTCGATGCCCACGGCGCGCTTGCGCTGGGCCGGCGGCTGGTGATCGAACTCGATGGCGCGTTGCCGCAATGGCCGGACGCGTGGCCAGCCTTGCCCGCGCCGGTGTCGAACTCGACCTCACCGCTGCCATTCGCGTTGCGCTACACCGGCCAACCGGATCTCTCGGGCATCGCCGGCCTGCAGGTGAAGCGCGATGCCACCGCGTTCGACGGCCGCTTCCGCCTGTACGACGTGCTCGGCTGGATCGATCAGTCCGGCGGCTCGCCGCTGCCGCCGCTCGATGGTCGCTTGCGCTCGCCGCAGTTGGAAATCTCCGGCGCAACGCTGGAAGGTGTGGACGTCGTCTTCGATGACGAAGATGTGCCGGCACCATGATCGACATCGCACGCTACGCGCCCGCCCTGCTCGCATGGTTCGATGTCTCCGGTCGTCACGATCTGCCGTGGCAGCATCCGCGCACGCCGTACCGGGTGTGGCTGTCGGAAATCATGCTGCAGCAGACCCAGGTACGGGTGGTGATTCCGTACTTCGAACGCTTCGTTGCCGCCCTGCCCGATCTGCGCGCGCTGGCGGCGGCATCCGAGGACGAGGTGATGGCGCTGTGGTCGGGACTGGGCTACTACGCTCGCGCCCGCAACCTGCGCGCTGCCGCCAAACGCTGCGTCGAACTGCACGACGGTGAGCTGCCGCGCGACAGCGATTTGCTGATCGCGCTGCCCGGGATCGGCCGCAGCACGGCCGGCGCGATCCTGTCGCAGGCCTGGGGCGATCCGCACGCGATCCTCGATGGCAACGTCAAACGCGTGCTGGCGCGGGTGTTCGGTATCGAAGGCTGGCCGGGCACACCGGCGAACGAAAAAAAACTTTGGGCGATCGCGGTGTCGCTGCTGCCGGCCGAGCGTCTCGCCGATTACACCCAGGCGCAGATGGATTTCGGTGCGACCCTCTGCACCCGTCACGACCCCGCCTGCGTCCTCTGCCCGCTGCAGCACGATTGCGTCGCGCTGCGCGACGGTCGCGTCGCCGAACTGCCGACATCGAAGCCCGGAAAACCGCTGCCGGAGCGCAAGGCGGTCATGCTGTTGATCCGCGACGACGAAGGCCGCGTGCTGCTGCACCGACGCCCAGCCGCCGGCATCTGGGCGTCGCTGTGGTCGCTGCCCGAAGCCGCCGATCACGACAGCGCGCGCGTCTGGTTCGAACATCACATCGATGGCGAATACGACGATGGATCGGCGCTCGACGAGATCCAACACGGTTTCACCCACTATCGATTGCTGATGCATCCGCTGGCGTGGCGGAATCTCGCACTGCACGCCCGCATCCACGACAATGAGGCGCTGCGCTGGGTCGCGCGCGACGCGCTGGCGACGCTAGGCATCCCCGCTCCAATCCGCACCCTGCTGCACGCCACATCGACCTGACCCCTTCACTCACACCCGGATCCCGATCATGCCCCGCACTGTATTCTGCGAATACGAACAACGCGAGACCGACGGCCTGGATTTCGCGCCGTGGCCGGGCGAACTCGGTCAGCGCGTCTTCACGCGCATCGGCAAGGGCGCCTGGGCCAAATGGCTGGCGCACCAGACCATGCTGATCAACGAAAACCGGCTGTCGCCGATGAACCCCGAGCACCGCAAGATGCTGCAGGGCGAAATGGAGAAATTCCTCTTCTCCGGCGGCGCGGAAGCACCCGCAGGCTACGTGCCCGAAGCAGGCGCTTCCGGAACCGGCGCAACGGGAGAGTCTTCGACCTGACGCTTCCCGCGCGCATCCTTCTCGGCGGTGCGGATCGCTTTCACGTCCAGCGGGCGGATTTCCTTGATCGTGCACGAGATCGGAATCAGGCTGTGACTGCCCACATAGACCTGGTCGAAACGTGCGCTCAACCGGCCGTTGGTGTCGCGGAAACCGATGGTGTCGGCATACTCGATCTCGTTGCAGGGCGAATACAGCTCCACCAGCCAGGCTTGGCTGGGCCGCGTCCACAGCGCAAATACGCCATCGCCGAGCGGCGTCCAACCGTTGTAATGGCCGGTGTACTGGATGCTGTCGACGGGTTCGCCTGCATGGGTGCGATACAGCGTCAGGCGCTCGGCATCGCGAAACCCGCCGCTGCTTGCGCAACCACTCGATGCAGATACCAGAAGCAAAGCCGAAAGGAGCAGGGTCGAGCGTTTCATGAGGACCTCGGACGGTCGATGGTCGATTGGGGAACGGCTGATCAGGATGATCCGCCTCCGGCCAGCAGGCGCAAGCCCCGAGCCCCCGGCATTCAGCGCCCGGCCGGCTTGCCCTTCACGACCGGTCCCCGTATCATTCCGCGCTCGCAAGTGGCCGAGTAGCTCAGTTGGTAGAGCAGGGGATTGAAAATCCCCGTGTCGGCGGTTCGATTCCGTCCTCGGCCACCAAGACAACAGGTTTCAGGGCATCTAAAGCAGCCCAAAAACCTCGAAAAGCCCGCAGAAATGCGGGCTTTTTTGTTCCTGGCATTCGACAGCACACCCCTGTGAATCGCAAATAATATCGGGACAACGCCGGGGATATCGGCCGAGCCGGGCCCACGAAACGCCTGCAGGCCGCAAGCGGGCGCTGGGCGATCAGGTTTTCCGCAGCACCCAACTGCCATCGTAATCGTCCACAGCGATGGTGTATTTGCAAGTACCGGTATTTCGCAGGACTTTCGGCGCATTTTTACGTACTTTCCGCAAGTCATCGTATCCACACGCCACCGATATCAACGTACGACCACTTTTCGGTACTCGACGCCGTTGCTCGTTGCATGGACATGCAACAGTTGGATTCGCGCGCCAAAGCGGTCCGGCTGCGGCTGCCCGCAAGATGACGCAACTCTGCACTCGCATGGTGACTCTTCAAACAAGCTTCGACGCGATCTGGAAGAGGATCAGGACAGGATCCAACCCACGCCAGAGCGCCTCGAACCTGCGCGTGGACTATTCAGCCTGGGCCAACGTCCCCTTTACGCGAACCGCGCTAAGATCGGCGCGCCCGAATCCGGGTTGCGTATCGCAGGGGGTCGCATGTATCGGTTCGCTCTATTTCTAGTGGCCATACTGGCACTGCCCGCCCGTGCCGCCGATGTGACCTCGGTGAACGAACTCGACATCACCCGTTACGCCGGCCAATGGCACGAAATCGCCCGGCTGCCGATGTTCTTCCAGCGCAAATGCGCGTCCGAGACCACGGCCCAGTACACCCTGCGCGACGATGATCTGGTCGGGGTCAAGAATCGCTGTCGCAACAAGGACGGCGATATCGACGAGGTGGAGGGCGTCGCCCGGCGCGACCCCGACCACCCGGGCCGGCTGGAGGTGCGGTTCGCACCGGATTGGCTGTCCTGGCTGCCGCTGACCTGGGCCGATTACTGGGTGATCGCGCTCGACCCCGACTATCAGTGGGCCGTCGTCGGCGAGCCCGGCCACGAATACCTCTGGATCCTGTCGCGCACCCCGGACATGTCCAAGGCCCAGTTCGAGGAATTGAAAGCCCGTGCGACCGCGATGGGTTACGAACTCGATACCTTGATCGTCAGCGCACCGCTGCGCTGATCGCACCGCCGCAACGCCCGATGACCCATCGTCCGGGCGCGACCCGCCCGGACGTACGGTCGCGCATGGAGGCGCGCTAGTATTGCGGTCTCGAATTCCTCTGGAGCGCGCGATGCGTCAACGATGGGCAATGCGATTGAGTGCGGCGATCACGGCGGCCGCGTGCCTCCTGGCGTTGTCCGGCTGCGTCACCGGCCCGGTGCGGCGCGTGTCCGAGCCCACCGCCAGCATCCAGCAATTGACGGTCGACACCGACGGGCGATGGACCGTCGCGCTGCGGCTGCAGAATTTCAGCAATGTGCCGATGCGCTTCGAACGGATCACGATGACGCTCCGCGCGGGCACCGAAGTCGCCGGCGAATTGCAGGCCGAGCCCGGGTTGACGGTAGGCTCCGAATCGGCGGACGTCGCCAACGTCACGTTCACGCCCACCGCAGCGGCGCGGATCGTCATCGCCGACGCCCTCGCCGATCGCCGCAGCCTGGACTACAGCCTCGAAGGCAAGATCAGCGCCGCCGCCGAAGACCACAAGGCGCGTGACTACAAGGTCAAACGCAACAGCGTGCTGAGCCCGGTGCCGGGACTTCCCGGCGTGATGCGCTGAACGCACGGAACGCCGACTCCGGAGCCGCCGACCACGCGTCGGTATGCGCAACGCTTTCGTCCTGCATTCCCCATTTCTTTCTTCCAATCCTAACCAGAATCCCATGAGCACCTACAAAGCACCCCTCGCCGATATCCGTTTCGCGCTGTTCGACGTGCTCGACAGCGAGCGCACCTTCTCGAGCCTCGGCTTCGTGGACGCCAACCGTGAACTGATCGATGCGGTGCTGGAAGAAAGCGCGCGTTTCGCCGAAACCGTGATCGCGCCGCTCAACCGCATCGGCGACACCCATGGCGCCACCTACGACAAGGCGACCGGCAAGGTCGCCACCCCGCCCGGCTTCAAGGAAGCCTATGCGCAGTTCGCCGAGGGCGGCTGGACCGGCCTGGAATCGCCGGTCGAATACGGCGGCCAGGGCATGCCGCACACCCTCGGTACCGCGATGAAGGAAATGATCCACGCCGCGAACCTGGCTTGGGGCAATTTCCCGCTGCTGTCGCACGGCGCCACCGAGGCGCTGCTGCATCACGGCGAAGACTGGCAGAAGCAGGCGTTTCTCGCGCCGATGGTGGAAGGCCGCTGGACCGGCACCATGTGCCTGACCGAACCGCACTGCGGCAGCGATCTCGGCCTGCTCAAGACCCGCGCCGAACCGCATCCGGACGGCTACTACACCATCACCGGCACCAAGATCTTCATCACCGCCGGCGATCACGACCTCACCGAAAACATCGTGCATCTGGTGCTGGCGCGCCTGCCGGACGCGCCTGCCGGCAGCAAGGGCATCTCGATGTTCATCGTCCCCAAGTTCAAGGTGAATCCGGACGGCTCGCTCGGCGAACCCAACGCCGTGCGCTGCGGCGCGATCGAACACAAGATGGGCATCCACGGTTCGGCGACCTGCGTGATGAATTTCGACGGCGCTGCGGGCACGTTGATCGGTCAGCCGCACAAGGGCCTGATGGCGATGTTCACCATGATGAATGGTGCGCGCCTGTCGGTCGGTCTGCAGGGCCTCGGCTTGTCGGAACGCGCCTATCAGAATGCACTGCGCTATGCCCGCGAACGTCTGCAGATGCGCGCGCTGTCCGGCGCGAAATTCCCGGAAAAACCCGCCGATCCGATCATCGTCCACCCCGACGTGCGACGCATGCTGTTGACCCAGAAGGCGCTGATCGAAGGTGGCCGCCTGCTCGGCTTCCAGGCGGGCCTGCTGCTGGATATCGTCGATCACGGCAAGGACGAAGCCGAACGCGCGCAGGCCGACGCGCTGCTGGGTTTCCTCACACCGATCGTCAAAGCCTGCCTGACCGAATGGGCGATCGAATGCACCTATCACGCCCAGCAGTGCTTCGGCGGCCACGGTTACATCCAGGAATGGGGCATGGAGCAGCTCGCGCGCGACGCGCGCATCACCACGATGTACGAAGGCACCACCGGCATCCAGGCGCTGGATCTGATGGGCCGCAAAGTGATGCAGCTCAAAGGCGAAGGCCTGATAGTGTTTCTCGGCATGATCGAAGCGTTCTGCGCGGAACAGGCCGGCAACGAGGCGCTCGATGAATTCGTCGCGCCGTTGCGCGCGCGCGCGCAGGAATGGCAGGAGGTGACGCAGATGATCGGTCGTCGCGCCGCCGCCAACCCCGACGAAATCGGCGCCGCTGCGTGGGATTACCTGTTTTATTCGGGTTACGTGACGCTGGCCTACTGGTGGGCGCGCAGCGTGGCCGCTGCGGACGCGTCCTCGCACCCGCAAGCGTTCAAGGATGCGAAGCGCGAAACCGCACGCTTTTACTTCGCCCGCCTGCTGCCGCGCACGCGCACGCATGTCGAGTCGATCGCGAGCGGGGCCGGTTCGCTGATGGGCCTGTCCGCCGAAGGTTTCGGCGACTGAGCGCACCCGCCGCCGGCCCTGCCGGCGGCGGCGACAAATGCCGCTGAAAGCGGGTATGCTCGGTGTCCATATGGAGGCCGACACACCAGCGTTGCGCCTGATCCTCGAGGGGTCATCCCCGAACAGGATCCTCCACCGGGTTGCCGATCGCGACCCGGTTCTCACCGTCGCCGACGGAACCCGGCTCGCACCCTCTCTTTGCGAACGCGCAGACAGCGCGACACCCACCCGGCTCGACGCCATCC
This sequence comes from Lysobacterales bacterium, assembly GCA_017302135.1. Lineage (GTDB taxonomy): Bacteria > Pseudomonadota > Gammaproteobacteria > Xanthomonadales > Xanthomonadaceae > Lysobacter_I. The sequence continues at coordinate 352,816 of JAFLDZ010000001.1, forward strand.
GCCTGCTTTCGCTGGATGCCCACGGCCGCATTCTGAACTGGATCAGCTGGCAGGACGCCGCCTGCCTCTATGCCCGTGGCGCGGTCGCCTGGACGCTCGGTGAACCCTGCCTCAGCGTGCATGGCGGCATCAGCCGGGCCAGCGGCGAGCGCAGCGTGCTCGAACTGCACCCCATCGTCGCCGCGCGCGGCCATGCGCGCGCACATGCGCTTGCCCCGACTCCGGCCTTGACCAACCCGGCGCTGTTCGCGCGCGATCAGCATCTGTGTCTGTACTGCGGCAAGCACTTCAGCCGTCAACTGTTGACCCGCGATCATGTGATGCCGCTCTCGCGCGGCGGCCGGGACACATGGGAAAACGTGGTATCGGCCTGTTTCCACTGCAATTCGCGCAAAGGCGGGCGCACGCCGCAACAGGCGTCGATGCCGCTGCTGGCGGTGCCGTACCGCCCGAGCTGGATCGAGCACCTGATTCTGAGCAATCGCAACATCCTCGCGGATCAGATGGCGTTCCTGAAAACGCATCTGCCGAAGAACCCGCGCGGCACTTCGATCCTGGTTTGATCGTGGCGCGATCCGTGGCAATCCATCTTCGACACGCCATCAGGCCTTGCCCGACGCTCCATCAGGTGTTCGCTCCTGCCACGATCGGCGCTCGCGAAGGGCAGTCGCTCGGCTTCGCAGGCCGCATGACGTCTTTGAAACTGCATCGACAGAAAGATCCGCAACATTCCTCTCCACATGATTTAGCGGTGAGCGTCGCATTCCTTGCGGACTTCGATCTCTATCGCAGCCGCAAACTGACGCAGAAGGTAAGAAACCGCCGCATCACGCGCGTTGACGGAAAAATCCCACTTGGTGACACTGCAACGTTCACGGCAACGGGCTGAAAAACATGTCGCTCACACTAGGCCTGACAGGGATGGATCAAGCCACTGAGGTCGCTCTGAAAGCGGCTTTCGGCGAAGTCAACGAACGCTCCGGCCGCTGGAAAATGGTGGGGGAAGGCGATGCCGACTACGTGATCGTCGACATGGACAGCATGTACGGACCGATGAGCTGGCTCCGGCTGCATGCCGCCGGCAAACGGGTGATCGGCCTGACCTCGGCACCACGGACGCAAGCCGACTATCTTTTGCAGCGCCCTTTCGATGCGCACGAGCTGACGACTGTCCTCGGCGAAATCGACGGCTCGCCCGTAGCGCCCCCTGCTTCCGCACCGGTTACTGCACCGACTCCCGCAGCAGCACCGCCGCAGTTGGCCGCAAGCTCACCGGCACCGGCACCTGCGCCTGCGCCTGCATCGGCAGCTTCACCAGAGCCAATGCCGGAATCGCCGCCGCCTGCTCCGACTCCTGCACCGGTTGTTGTCGCTCCGCCGCCGCCGGCAGCCGCTGCCCCTAAAGCGCCTCCTGTTCCGTCACCTGTTGCAGTGCAACTGGATGTCGCGCCCCCCGCAGAGGCGGCAGCCGCGGTCGAAGCCGTCCCCGAACCGGCTTCGCTTCCTGACGAGCCCGCTGCCCAGACCATGCGCAATACCGCTTTCGGGCATTGGCTGCGTCCGGGCGCATTGACCGGCCGTGCGCGCTATCAGAGCGGAAAGGGGCCTGAGCTGCTCATCGACTTCAGCCACCGCCAGTATCACGGCCCATCCACGCTCAAGCCGCTGGCCGAATACTTCGTCGCCAATGTCGACCTGCGCGATTTCGAACAGCTCGACGATCAAGCCTGGGAGGCCGCCATCGCCAAGCTGGGCGTGCCCCTGCCGCTGTCGCGTCTGCAGTGGCTCGGCGGCCTGCTCGCCGGTGAAGGCCGGTTCCTGCCGGGCTACAACCCGGAAGGGCGATTCGTGCTCAGCAAATGGCCGGAAACCGAGCGCGAATATCCGCGCCATTTCCGTATCGCCACCGCGATGATGAAAGGACCTTCGACCGTCGCCGAAATCGCGGCGGCCAGCAACGTGCCAGCAGCGGATGTGGTCGATTTCATCAACGCCAATCTCGCTACCGGTTTCGCCGAGCAGGCAGGCGACGGCACAGCACCACCGGAGTCCGGAAAGTCCGGCGGTCTCCTGGATCGACTGCGCGGGCGCTGAACCGCGTCGCGCGGTTTCCTTGCCGCACTGCGGGGGAACGGAGGACAATATCGGGATGGTCGTCTCAGCCTCCCAGTCTCCCATCGACGGCGCGCGCTATCCGCGCCTCTCCCGCATCCAGTATCCGGCCGATCTGCGCCAGTTCGAAGAAGATGAACTGCCCGCCATCGCCGACGAGCTGCGCGCCTATCTGATCGAATCGGTCGGCAAGAGCGGCGGCCATTTCGGCGCCGGCCTGGGTGTGATCGAACTCACCGTGGCCCTGCACTATCTCTACGACACGCCGAACGACCGCATCGTCTGGGACGTCGGTCATCAGACCTATCCGCACAAGATCCTCACCGGCCGCCGCGACACCATCCACACGGTCAAACAGAAAAACGGTGTTGCGCCGTTTCCGAAGCGCGAGGAAAGCGAGTACGACACCTTCGGCGTCGGCCATTCATCCACATCGATCTCCGCCGCGCTGGGCATGGCCATCGCCGCCGCGCGCACCGGCAGCGACCGGCGCATGATCGCGGTGATCGGCGATGGCGCAATGACCGCCGGCATGGCCTACGAGGCGTTGAATCACGCGGGTGGCATGGATTCCGAGCCCAACCTGCTGGTGATCCTCAACGACAACCAGATGTCGATCAGCGAGAACGTCGGCGGGCTCACCAAGATGCTCGGGCGCATGACCGGCAGCCGCACGCTCAACGCGCTCCGCGAAAGCGGCAAGAAACTGCTCGGCGACAAGCGTACCAGCAGCACCGCGCGCTTCGTACGACGCTGGGAAGAACACTGGAAAGGCATGTTCGTGCCGTCCACGCTGTTCGAGGAAATGGGCCTGCACTACACCGGCCCGATCGACGGCCACGACATAAAATCGGTGGTCGCCGCGCTGAAGACACTGAAGACCATGAAGGGTCCGCAGTTGCTTCATGTGATGACCACCAAGGGCAAAGGCTACGAGCTGGCCGAAGGCGATCAGATCGGCTATCACGCGGTCTCGCCCTTCGATCCCGAGAAAGGCCTCATCGCCAAGACCGGCGCGAAGAAACCGACCTATACCGACATCTTCAGCGACTGGCTGTGCGATATGGCCGCTGCGGACGACACCCTGCTCGGCATCACGCCGGCGATGCGCGAAGGCTCTGGGCTGGTGCGTTTCAGCAAGGAATATCCCGACCGCTATTTCGACGTCGCCATCGCCGAGCAGCACGCGGTGACGCTGGCTGCGGGCATGGCCTGCGAAGGCGCGAAACCGGTGGTTGCGATCTATTCGACTTTCCTGCAGCGCGGTTACGATCAACTAGTGCACGACGTCGCGATCCAGAATCTCGACGTGCTGTTCGCGATCGATCGCGGCGGCGTGGTGGGGCCCGACGGCGCGACCCACGCCGGCAATCTCGATCTGAGCTTCCTGCGCTGCGTGCCGAACATGGTGGTGATGGCGCCGGCCGATGAAAACGAATGCCGTCAGATGCTCAGCACCGGCCACAAATACCCAGGTCCGGCCGCGGTGCGTTACCCGCGCGGCACCGGTCCCGGCGTTGCGATCCAGCCGACGCTGGACACGCTGCCGATCGGCAAAGCCGACGTCCGCCGCAGCGGTGCGCGCGTCGCCCTGCTCGCGTTCGGCGCGATCGTGCCTGCGGCCGAGAAAGTCGGCGAAGAGCTTGGCCTCACCGTGGTCAACATGCGCTTCGTGCGCCCGCTCGACCGCGCGCTCATTCTCGAACTGGCGAAGACACACGACGGTTTCGTCACGCTCGAAGACAATGTCGTCGCCGGCGGCGCGGGCTCGGGCGTGGCCGAACTGTTGGCCAACGCGAATATCGCGATGCCGATCCTGCACCTCGGTTTGCCGGATGAATTCCAGCATCACGCCAGTCGCGAAGATCTGCTCGCCGAAGCCGGACTCGACATCGACGGTATTCGCGTTGCGGTACTCGAGCGTTGGCCCGAGGTGGCAGCGCATGCTGTTCCGGCAGCGCGCGCTGCGGGCTGAGATTCTTCGGGTGCGAGTGCACGCGTAGCCGCGTGCAGGGTCCGTTCGGCTCAGGGCGCTTCGATCGTGTAGTTCTTGGCCGCAAGCCGTTCGAGCACGCCACCCGGCTTCAGCAACTGACCGACAGGCAAAATCGCGAACGTCGAAGCATTCTGATTCAACGATTTTTCCGCTGCCTCCATCCACTCGTTTTCGAGTCGCACGAGGATATCTCCCATGCCCTGTTTGCGCGCGATGGCGGTGTCGGTGAATACCGCATTACAGGCGGTGTACTGGTTCTGATAGGGCAGACTGCGCAACGCCTGAACATCGCCTTCGGCCCAGGCGTTGGCTCGGTCCACCATCGTGCCCAGATCGCTTTCGATGCGGTCGAGCGTGCGCTGGAAACACTCCTGATCGTTCAGCGCTTCGCTGGAAAATTCGCGCAGCGCAGCTTTGGCGTTGGCGATCTTGATTTTCACGGTCGGCGTGGTGATCTTCACTTTGTTGCGTTTGGCGACCTTGCGCACGACATCGGGCACCACCGCTTCCTGGGTCATGCCCGAACGCGTGATCGCCTTGTCGTACAGTTCGAGCGCGGCGAACACCGGCCGCCACTCCTCGATGCCGCGATCGCCGCCGATATATCGCTGTTTCAATGCCTGCCACCGCGCGTACTGCGCCGCCGGCAAGACTTCGCCGAGCGTTTTGCCGTCCGGGTTCTTGCGCGCCTTGAACAGCGATGGCAGCAGCGTGAGGCCGCGAAAAAAACCGACATCCGCGTCCATAGTCACGCTTGGCGGCATCAGCAGTTCCTGCGCTGCGGCGACCTTGCGTTCGACATTGGTCGAATCCCACTCCATCCGCTTGGGTAGCGGGTTTTGCGTACCCAGAATCCAGAGCGTGCGCTCGCCGTTGCGCACTTTCCACAGCCCGGGCCCTGGATAGCGCCCGGAGATCACGACCGTGTCGAGATCAAGCGGACTCGCCGTCTGCAGGACAGGTGACTCGCTCGACGCAGGGCTGGCAGCAGGCGCGTCCTGCGCGAACGCCTCGCCGCAGAGTGCTGAAACAAAAATCGCAGACAACAGCGAGATCGAAAAGAAACTGCCTTCGACAATACGACGCATGCGGACATCCTGTGTGGGAAAGCGCTGCGGAGTGTCCAACAAAAAAGCCCGGCGGTGCCGGGCTTCGATGTTCGCATTCAGCCAAGCGAGAGCTTGGAAGGATGCGTTGAATTGGTCGGGGTAGCCGGATTCGAACCGACGACCACCAGTCCCCCAGACTGGTGCGCTACCAGGCTGCGCTATACCCCGGGTAGGTCGGATATTGTACCCGCTGGAACGCGGGCTGGGCCAGCGGTCAGCGCTTGAGCAGTTGCAGGACTTCTTCGAGCTCCATCCGCACCTGGCGGATGATCTGTGTACTCATCGCCGACTCCTGCTTCGCGCCGTCGCCGTCGAGACGTAGCCGCGCGCCGCCGATGGTGTAGCCCTGTTCGTACAGCAGGCTGCGGATCTGTCGGACCATCAGCACATCATGGCGCTGATAGTAACGACGGTTGCCGCGGCGCTTCACCGGCTTGAGGCTGGGGAATTCGGTCTCCCAATAGCGCAGCACATGCGGTTTGACGTCGCACAGCTCGCTGACCTCGCCGATGGTGAAATAGCGCTTCGCCGGGATCGGCGGCAGTTCGCGGTTGCTGCCGGGGTCAAGCATCGGCCATGCCTCCGGAGTACGCTTCGACGCGTTCCTTCAGTTTCTGGCCGGGGCGGAACGTCACCACTGTGCGGGCAGAGATCGGGATCTCTTCGCCGGTCTTGGGGTTGCGACCGGGCCGCTGGTTCTTGCGGCGCAGATCGAAATTGCCGAACCCGGACAGCTTGACCTGACGGCCCTGCTCCAGTGCTTCGCGGAGCACGTCGAAAAACGCGTCGACGAATTCCTTCGCCTCGCGTTTGTTCAGTCCGACTTCGTCGAACAGTCGCTCGGCCATTTCAGCCTTGGTCAATGCCATCCGTTTCCCCCAAAACGAGCCCAGATCACTTCCAGGCCAGACCGGAAAATGCCGGCCAGACCCTGGTTCACGCGCGGATTTCCGCGCCGTGTTCCCCGCGCAGCGCAGCAATGACCTGAGCCACCACCTGATCGATATCGCGGTCTGTGAGAGTGCGTGATTCCTCTTGGAGAATCAAGCCCATAGCGAGGCTCTTGCATCCGGTTTCGACGCCCTTTCCGACATAGCGGTCGAACAGCCGGAGGTCCTGCAAAGACGGCCCTGCGGCGCGTTTCACGGTGCCCGCCAAGGCCGCCCAGGACACAGCCTCCGGGACGACGAACGCAAGATCCCGACGGACAGACGGGAAGCGGCTGAGCGCTGCCGAGCGGGCCAGCGGTCTTTGCTGCAGGGCGGCCAGATCGACCTCGAAAGCCACTGCGACGGCATCGAGATCGAGCGCCCGCTGCAGGCGCGGATGAAGCTGGCCGATCCAGCCGATGAGTACGCCGTCGTCGCTTTCATCCATCCGATAGACATCGGCCGAACGGCCGGGATGACCCCAAGCGGCTTGCGAGGGACGATATTTCAACGTTGCCCCAACTGCAGCGGCCAGACTGTCCAGGTCGCCCTTGATGTCATGAAAATCGACCGGACGGGCCGTAGCACCCCATTGCTCGATCTGGGCATCGCCGCAAACCACGGCCGCGAGGCGGCGGGTTTCCAGCGGCGCTTCGCCGGTGCGGGCTGCGAAAATCTTGCCGATCTCGAACAGCCGCACCCGCGACTGCTGGCGCGCGGCGTTCCTGCCGAGTGCGGCGACCAGCCCCGGCAGCAGCATCGTGCGCATGGTGCTGAGTTCGGCGCTCAGAGGATTGGCGAGCGGGACGCCGTCGGCGCTGGCCTGCCACTTCGCAAGCAGATCGCCGTCGACGAAGGCATAGTTGATCGCTTCCAGAAAGTCGCGGGCCACCAGTTGGCGGCGCACGGTGGCTTCATCCAGCACGGTCTCGCTTGGAGACACCACCCGCGTCGCGCCGCCCGGCAGCGTGGTCGGGATCGCGTTGTAGCCGTGGATGCGGGCGATCTCTTCGATCAGGTCTTCTTCGATCGCGATGTCGAAGCGGCGGGTCGGCGCAGTCACGCACCAGCCGTCGGCCGTGATGTCGACGCCCAGTCCCAGCGCGCGCAGGATGCGCTCGACTTCGGCATCGGCCACGCGCACACCGAGCACGCGCGCGAGGCGCTCGCGACGCAGCGTCACGATCCGCGGCTTGGGCAGATCGGCATCGCGCACGGCTTCGATCACCGGACCCGGCGCACCGCCGGCAATGTCGAGGATGAGCTTCGTCGCGTACTCGACCGCGATGCGCGGCAGCTCCGGATCGACGCCGCGCTCGAAGCGATGCCCGGCGTCGGTGTGCAGCCCGATCCTGCGACTGCGGCCGATGATCGCATCCGGCGCGAAGTGCGCGGCTTCGAGAAAGACATTGCGGGTCGTGTCGGTCACGCGCGTGTCGTGGCCGCCCATGATGCCGGCCAACGCGACCACACGGTCGGCATCGGTGATGACCAGGAATTCGCCGTCGAGCGCTGCATCGCGGCCGTCGAGCAACTTCACCGTCTCGCCTGCACGCGCACGCCGAACGCCGACCGGGCCGTTCAACAGATCGCGGTCGAACGCATGCATCGGCTGACCGAGTTCGAGCATGACGTACTGCGTGACATCGACCAGAAAACTGATCGGGCGAACGCCGCTGCGACGCAGGCGTTCGGCCATCCACAGCGGTGTCGCCGCAGTGGCGTTCACGTTCCCGATCACGCGTCCGACATAGCGCGGCGCATCGGCGCCTGCGTTCAACTCGACCGCGAGCGTCGCGTCGATTTGCGCGGCGACCGGCGCGGCATCGAGCGATTCGACCTGACTGCCGAGCGCTGCGGCCACATCGAACGCGATCCCGCGCACGCCGAAGCAGTCGGCGCGATTCGGGGTGAGCTTCAGTTCGATCGAGGCATCGGGCAGCCCGAGATAGTCGGCGAGCGGCGTTCCGACCGGCGCATCCACCGGCAATTCGAGCAGACCGGACGCATCGGCATCGATCCCGAGTTCCTTCGCCGAGCACAGCATGCCGTTGGATTCGACGTTGCGCAGTTTCGCGGCCTTGATCGTGAGTTCACCGATCGTCGTACCGATGGTCGCGAGCGGCGCGAACAGACCCGGGCGCGCGTTCGGCGCGCCGCAGACGATCTGCAGCAGTTCGCCCTGCCCCGCATCGACCTGGCACACCTGCAAGCGGTCCGCTTCCGGATGCTTGGCGCATTCGACGATGCGTGCGACGACAACGCCGTCCAGCGCGGCGCCGAGCACGGTCAGTTCTTCGACTTCCAGACCGATCGCGGTCAGCGTCGCCGCGAGTTCATCCCGCGAGGCATCGGTCTTGACGTGTTGGCGCAGCCAGTTTTCGGAAAATTTCATTTATTCACCGTAGGGTGGGCCCTGGCCCACCGCTTTTAATCTTTCGGACGCATCGATAGCGATCAACCATCTCGATCACCGTTCGACGCGAGCGGATACGCAACAACGGTGGGCCAGGGCCCACCCTACGCAAACTGTCTGAGGAAACGCACGTCGTTGTCGAAGAAGTCGCGCAGGTCGCTCACGCCGTAGCGCAGCATCGCGAAGCGCTCGACGCCGAGGCCGAAAGCGAAGCCGGTATAGCGCTCCGGATCGATACCGACATTGCGCAGCACGTTGGGATGCACCATGCCGCAGCCCAGCACTTCGAGCCAGCGCGTCGAACCATCCGGCTGCTGCCAGGCGATGTCGACTTCCGCAGACGGCTCGGTGAAGGGGAAGTAGCTTGGACGGAAGCGCATCTCGAAGTCGCGCTCGAAGAATGCGCGCACGAATTCGGCGAGCGTGCCCTTTAGGTCGGCGAAGCTGGCGTGTTCATCGACCAGCAGACCTTCGACCTGATGGAACATCGGCGTGTGAGTCTGGTCGCTGTCGCTGCGATAAACCTTGCCGGCGGCGATCATCCGCAGCGGCGGCGCGACGTCCTTCATGTAGCGCACCTGCACGCCCGAGGTATGCGTGCGCAACAGGCGACCATCGCCAAAATAAAAAGTGTCGTGCATCGCGCGCGCCGGATGGTGCGGCGGAAAATTCAGCGCTTCGAAATTGTGCCAATCGTCCTCGATCTCGGGCCCGTCGGCGAATTCATATCCGAGCCGGCCGAAGATTTCGGTGATGCGTTCCAGGGTGCGCGAAACCGGGTGCAGCCCGCCGCGCGCGGCGTCGCGGCCAGGGAGGGTGACGTCGATTGTTTCGCCGAGGAGACGCGCGTTGAGCACGATCTCGTCGAGTGCGATCTTGCGTGTGGACAGCGCTTCGCCGATGGCGTCGCGGGCACGGTTGATCGCTTCACCGGCCGTTTTGCGCTGATCCGCCGGCAATGCACCAAGCGCTTTCAACTGCGCGGTGATGCTGCCGCTTTTGCCGAGCAGCGCCACGCGCAGCGCTTCCAATGCGTCGGGAGTATCGGCGGCGACGATGTCAGCCAAGGCCTGCGCCGAGAATTGTTCGATATCGCTCATATCCGACTCGTTCGTACTGCCCCAAAAACGAACATGGGGAAGGACTTGCGCCCTTCCCCATGCATGGTTCGTTGATCTTCCGCGCGATGCGGCCGATTGAGGGCAGCCGCGCCGGAAGAGTCCTCGTGCCTTATGCCGCGAGCGCGCTCTTCGCCTTTTCGGCCAGCGCGGTAAAGCCCTTGGCGTCGTGCACGGCGATGTCGGCCAGCACCTTGCGATCGAGGGTGATACCGGCTTTCAGCAGACCGTTGATGAAGCGGCTGTAGCTGATGCCGTTGCTGCGGGCGGCCGCATTGATGCGGGCGATCCAGAGCGTGCGGAAATTGCGCTTCTTCTGCTTGCGGCCGATGTAGGCGTACTGCAGCGCCTTCGTGACCGCCTGCTTGGCGACGCGGAAGACTTTGCGGCGGGCGTTGTAGTAACCCTTGGCCTGCTTCAGGATTTTCTTGTGACGGCGACGCGCCGTGACACCACGTTTAACTCTTGCCATTGTTCAGTCTCCTCACAAGTACGGAAGCATGCGGTCCAGACGGCCTGCGTCTTCGGCGCGAACGTGGTTCGTCTGCCGGAGGTTGCGCTTCCGCTTGGTCGCTTTCTTGGTGAGGATGTGGCTCTTGTTGGCGTGGCCGCATTTGTACTTGCCGGAAGCTGTCTTCCGGAAGCGCTTGGCCGCCGCCCGATTGGTCTTGATCTTGGGCATGGATGATCCTTGGGGTCGTTTCGAGTACTGGCCTGGGCGGTGGCGTCAGCCACACTTTCCGTCCTGCCCTGCCGGTGATAGGCCCTTGATCCGGAAGAACATCTGCCGAATCAGAGGCGGGTCCAATGGTGAAACATGAAGCCGGTGGAACATGCAGCGCCCCGGCGAACCGGGCCGCGCATTATGCCCAGAAGGCTTTTTCTTTGCAAACCAAAGAGATGCGGCACCTGCAGCGCACTGGGCGCCGACAGGTCTTCACCGGGCCTGTTACAGGCGGGCGCGCAGCGGAGCGGCCTGCTGGTCCTGGGCGGGATCGGGCGACTGCGGGGCGTTGGTCTGCTGCTGCGGATTGGCCGCCTGCGGATTGGACTGTTGCTGTGCCGTGATCAGACCCAGCGACATCTTGCTGCTCTCCATCAACGGAATCTGCATGCTGGCCTGCAGATCGACCTGGCTGTAACGCTGGCTCTCGGGCTGTGCACCCTGCACCGCGAAGATACGGTCACCGTTGGCCACGATGCGATCGGGCACGATGCCGCTCCGCTGCGCTTCCAGCGCCAGCGCACCGGCTGCATTCTGCGATTCGCGGATACCGATGCCCCGCTGCTCCAACTGCGGCTGCAACTGATCGAACACGCGCTGGTACTGGGGATTGAAAGCGTGGTCGGGATGCGACATCAGACCGTTCTCGCCGATGCCATGGCCAAAGGCTTTTTCCTGGGCCCGGATCACCGAGTCCATCATGTGCATCTCGATGCCGTGCTTGACCGACTTCACCGGATTGAGGTTCTGCCAGAAGCTCAGCGGATCGGGATCCGGCAGCGAGACCTTGTTGCCGATCGCGTCGGGCAGCAGGTGCTTGGTCACGATGTTGCGTTCCTGCAATCCGGTCAGGATTTCGTTGTCCACCGCATAACGACGCATCTGGCCGTTCTCGGCTTGATCCTTCACGGCCGAGGCATCCAGTCCGATGCGCTCGAGCGTTCTGTCCTTCACGCCTGCGGCGTTGAAAGTGACTGCGGGCGTATCGGCGGCAGCGGCGCCGACCGCGGCAAGGCCACCTCCCAGCGAGTGGCCGGTGATGACGAGTTCCTGGCCGAACGCGTTCTTGGCCTCCCGGGCCAGCAGGATGGCCTGGTTGTACTGCGCGGTTTCCAGACCGATGCCCTGACCGAGATTGGTCGCCCAGTCCTTGCCTGCATCCGTACCGCGGAAGGCCAGCGCATAGCGGCCGCGTCCGTCGGTGTAAATGTCCGCGTCGAATCCGCTGGCGTCGTTGCTGCGCAATGCCGGGTCGATGCCCACCTTGCGGAACTGCTCGTCGGTCAGCGGCTTCCAGCCAGCGATCTCTTCGCGTTGGCGATCGTCGGAGCGATAAACATCCTTCGCCATCTGCGCCAAGGTCAGATCGATATCCTTCGGCGCCGGGCCGCGGACTTCATCGGCGAATGAGGACGGCCGCGTGTGGATCTCACCGGTCAGGGGATCGAGGATCTGGCGGCCGCCCTGGGAACTGTTTGGATCGATCTGCGCATTCATCCTTGCCACTCCCGGATATCGGAAACATTGATCGGGAAGCGACCCGATCGTCGAATTGCAACTCGCTGAAAACGCATCAGCGGGCGCTTTCCAGAGGAATCTGGTGCGCCGTCAACCACGCCTCGACCGCCTCGCGGCTGCGACGAGTCTCGACATTGAGCAACGCGGCACGAGTCATGAACAGATAGCGTTGGAAAGTCACGCCCTGCGCGTTGCGCGCCATCGGATCGGCGCCCGCGTTGAGCAGGTCGAGCGCGCGTTGCGGCTCATTGATCTGCCCCGCGACATGCAACGGCGTATTGCCCATGCGGTCGGCCAAGTCAGGATCGGCACCGGCAGCCAACAAGGCGCGGAACTGTTCATCGCGCTCGCCCATCAGCGCGGCGCGCAAGGGGCCTGCGCCGGTTTCGGCGTTGCGGACATTCGGGTCGACGCCGCGCGCCAGAAGTTCGGACAGATAAGCATCGTCGTTCGCCATCGCAGCCAGATGCACGACCGTGTCGTTATCCATGCCCGGCTGGGTCGGGTCGGCGCCGGCATCCAGCAGCGCCTTCATTCCAGCAAGGCTCTGGTTGAATACCGCCCATTGCAGCAAGGTGACCTTCTTGTCTCCCCGGGTCGACAGATCCACGCCCACAGCCAAGGCCCGGACGCGGGCTGCGTCGCCATCGGCAACCGCTTCGGCCAGCGCGGCCACGTTCGGGTCGGCGAAGACGATACGGGCATCTACAGCATCGGTTGGCATTGCGTGTTTCTCCCTGGCGCAAGCTGAACAGATCGCACAGGCTGCGATCATAAGCGAAACGAGGACAACGGGTAGACGGGATCGGATGCTCGGCATGGGACTCCTTCGCGAAACCGGCTCGGGGAAGCGTCAGGCATCGACGACACGGACGATCCTACACCGAACCCCGACGGCCCGGGCAAGGCACGATCACAACAACGAAGGGCGCCTTGAAGCGCCCTTCGGTCTTTCGCCCACCGATATAAAGTCGGGAGGACTTACTTCTTCTTCGGAGCGATCATCATCACCATCTGCCGGCCTTCGAGGCGCGGGCGGGATTCGATGACGATGTCTTCGCCGAGGTCGGCCTCGATCCGGTTGGCCATTTCCCGGCCCAATTCCATGTGGCTCATTTCGCGCCCACGGAAGCGGATGTTGACCTTGATCTTGTCGCCCTCTTCCAGAAACTCGCGCATTTTGCGCAGCTTGATCTGGTAGTCGCCTTCGTCCGTGACCGGACGGAATTTGACTTCCTTGATCTCGACGATTTTCTGCTTCTTTTTGGCAGCGGCCGCTTTTTTCTGCGTCTCGAACTTGAACTTGCCGAAGTCCATGATGCGGCAAACCGGCGGGTCCGCATTCGGCTGGATTTCGACAAGATCGAGACCTTCTTCCTCGGCCTTCGCCAGCGCTTCGTCGCGCGAAAGCACGCCGACCATTTCGCCGTCGCTGCCGATCACGCGAACGCGCGGAACGCGGATCTCGTTGTTCTTGCGGTTCTGCTTATCCTGAGGGGTGCTGATATCTGGATCTCCAATGGGTATCGGACCGTCCGGCGAAGCGCCTGGCGGCATTCACATCAAGCGGCAGCGTGTTCGTTCGCGACGTGCGCAAGAAAGTCGGTGATGGACATGGAACCCAGATCCTCCCCGGCCCGCGTGCGTACCGCGACAAGCCCGTTTTCCTTCTCGCGATCCCCGACCACGAGCAGGTACGGCACCCGCTGCAGCGTGTGCTCGCGAATCTTATAGCCGATTTTCTCGTTCCGCAAATCAGCCGCAATCCGGAACCCTTGATTCATAAGGGTTTTCCGAATTTCATCGACATAATCGGCCTGCGCATCCGTGATATTCATCACGACGGCCTGGATCGGGGCCAGCCAGGCCGGGAATTGGCCGGCATGGTGTTCGATCAGAATGCCGATGAAACGCTCCATGGAACCGACGATGGCGCGGTGCAGCATGACCGGGTGGCGACGCTGGCTGTGCTCATCCACGTACTCGGCGCCGAGACGGCCGGGCATCATGAAATCGACCTGCATCGTGCCCAACTGCCAGGTCCGGCCGATGGCATCCTTGAGGTGATATTCGATCTTCGGGCCGTAGAAGGCGCCCTCGCCCGGCAGTTCTTCCCACTCCACGCCGGCCGAGCGCAGGGCCGAACGCAGGGCGTCCTCGGCCTTGTCCCAGGTGGCGTCGTCGCCGAGGCGGGACTCCGGACGCAGCGCGATCTTGATCTGGATGTCCGAAAACCCGAAGTGGCTGTAAACCGCCAGCGCCTGCTGGTGGAAGGCGCGCACCTCATCCTCGATCTGGCTCTCGGTGCAGAACACATGACCGTCGTCCTGGGTGAAGCCGCGCACGCGGAGGATGCCGTGCAGTGCGCCGGAGGGCTCGTTGCGGTGACAGGCGCCGAACTCGCCGTAGCGGATCGGCAGATCGCGGTAGCTGTGCAGGCCCTGATTGAAGACCTGGATGTGCCCCGGGCAGTTCATCGGCTTCAGCGCGTAGGTGCGCTTCTCCGACTCGGTGAAGAACATGTTGTCCTTGTAATTGTCCCAGTGACCGGACTTCTGCCACAGGGTCACGTCGAGGATCTGCGGGCAGCGCACTTCCTGGTAGCCGCTGTCGCGATAGACCCGACGCATGTACTGCTCGACCACCTGCCAGATCGCCCAGCCTTTCGGATGCCAGAAGATCAGGCCCGGGCCTTCTTCCTGCAGATGGAACAGGTCCTGCTGCTTGGCGATCTTGCGGTGGTCGCGCTTCTCGGCTTCTTCGATCTGGGTGAGGTACGCCTTCAGATCCTTGTCGTTCAACCAGGCCGTGCCGTAGATCCGGCTGAGCATCTGGTTGTTGCTGTCGCCGCGCCAGTAGGCGCCCGCGACCTTCATCAACTTGAACGCGCGCAGCTTGTCGGTGCCGGGGACGTGCGGGCCGCGACAGAGATCGGTGAACGTGCCCTGCGAATACAGCGACAGGTCCTGATTCGCTGGAATGCTTTCGATGATCTCGGCCTTGTAGGCCTCGCCGATGCCTTTGAAGAACGCGATCGCGTCGTCGCGCGATTTCACGCTGCGGCTCACCGGCAGCGCTTCCTTGACGATCTTCTGCATCTCCGCCTCGATCGCCGGCAGGTCTTCCGGCGTGAACGGGCGCTCGTAGGCGAAGTCGTAGTAGAAACCGTTGTCGATCACCGGGCCGATGGTGACCTGCGCGCCCGGAAACAGTCGCTGCACGGCCTGCGCAAGCAGATGCGCAGTGGAGTGGCGCAGGATCTCCAGCGCGTCGGGATGTTTGTCGGTGACGATTTCGAGCGCGGCGTCGCGCTCGATGCGGAAACTGGTATCGACGAGCTGGCCGTCGACCTTGCCGGCGAGCGCGGCCTTGGCCAGACCGGGGCCGATCGAGGCGGCGACTTCGCCGACCGTCGGCGAGGCTTCGAATTCACGGCGGCTGCCGTCGGGGAGCGTAATGGCGATCATGGGGTTTCGTATCAACTGAAGTCTGAAGGCGAACGGGAGACAAGAAAAAAGCGCCCAAGAGGCGCTTCGCGTGGTCGCGGGCCTTGGGCGTCGTGATCAGGGGTCGGTGGTAGTGCTCATGTCACACGCTCGGCGCCGGTTTCCCGGGGCCACCTTGTTCAATCGCTGATGCCGCAAAGTTAGGCTCCGGGCCGCGGAAAGTCAACGAATACAAGCCTTTCCGCCGGTGCCGCGATCCGATCGCTGCCATCGCCTCCCGCAGGCGCATGACTGGCCCTAAACTCGAGCTTCCCCCCGGCAAGCACGGGCAATCGAGGCCGGCAATGGCGCAGAGCATCCACGATTTCCACGACGACCCGCGCAACGCGGAGATCCGGATCTGGATCAACGGGGCGTTGAAACCGCGCGCCGAAGCCACGGTCTCGGTGTTCGACAGCGGTTTCGTGCTCGGCGATGGCGTCTGGGAAGGCCTGCGGGTGATCGATGGCCATCCGGTCTTTCTCGACGAACACCTCGACCGTCTGTTCGAAGGCGCGAAAGCGATCGCGCTGGACATCGGCATGGATCGCGCCCGGCTGACGCGCGCGCTCTACGACACGCTGGACGCCAACGGCATGCGCGACGGTGTGCATCTGCGGCTGATGGTGTCGCGCGGCGTGAAGCGCACGCCCTACCAGGACCCGCGCGTCACCGTGGGCCCGGCGACGGTGGTGATCATTCCGGAGTTCAAGGTCGCGAAGCCCGAAACGCTCGCGAACGGCCTGCGCCTGTTCACCGTGCACGTGCGTCGTGGTTATCCCGACGTGCAGGATCCGAAGCTCAACAGCCACAGCAAGCTCAACTGCATCACCGCCTGCATCCAGGCGACCGAAGCCGGCGCCGACGAAGCGCTGATGCTCGACCCGCACGGTTTCGTCGCCACCTGCAATTCGACGCACTTCTTCATCGTGCGTCGCGGCGAAGTGTGGACCTCGACCGGCGATTACTGCCTCGGCGGCATCACCCGCGCGAACGTGCTGCGCGCCTGTCGTGAAGCCGGCATTCCGTGCTTCGAGAAGAATTTCAGCCTCACCCAGGTGTACTCGGCCGATGAGGCGTTCACGACCGGCACCTTCGCGGGATTGGCGCCGGTGCGCAGCATCGATGGCAGGATCATCGGCGAAGGCGATCCCGCACTTCCTGGACCGATGGTGACGCGCCTGCAAGCGCTGTATCGCGACCTGATCGCCCGCGACATCGCGATGCGCGCGGGTGTGCGTCTCGCATGAACAGTGCCGGCGATCCACTGCGCATCGCGATGTGGAGCGGCCCGCGCAACATCTCCACGGCGATGATGCGCGCCTGGGAAAACCGCGAGGATTGCGCGGTCAGCGACGAGCCGCTGTATGCGGCGTATCTGGCGGCGACAGGCATCGACCACCCGGGCCGCGACGAGGTCATCGCCGCTGGCGAGACGGACTGGCGGCGGGTCGCCGATGCGCTGCTCGGTCCGGTGCCGGGCGGAAAAGCGATCTGGTACCAGAAGCATATGAACCATCATCTGCTGGCGGGCATGCACACCGATTGGGTGCTGGCGCTGCGCAACGTACTGCTGATCCGCGACCCGTCCGAAGTCGTCGCGTCATACATCAAATCGCGCGCAGCGGTGACGGCGAACGACATCGGCCTGCCGCAGCAGGGCCGCTTGTTCGACCTGCTCTGCGACGCGCTCGGCGAAGCGCCGATCGTCATCGATGCCGGCGATTTCCTGCGCGCGCCGGAACGCTATCTGCGCGCCCTGTGCGACCTGCTCGGCATCGCGTTCACACCACGCATGTTGTCGTGGCCCGCAGGTCCGCGCGACAGCGACGGCGTGTGGGCGCCCTACTGGTACGACGCGGTCTGGCGTTCGACCGGTTTCGAGCCATGGCGGCCGCGCGAAGACACCCTGACCGGAGAAGCGCTTGCCGCAGCGGAGATCTGCCGGCCGATCTACGAGCGCCTGCGCGAATACCGGATGATGGTTTGCTGATGCGTTGCTGGCGATGCGTTGCTGACAATTACGTCAGCGGCGGCAACACCACCGCACTGGCGATGTGGCCATCGGCGACGCGATAGCGCCCGGAGATGTGCGACAGCCCCGGAAAGCTCGCCTCCGGCACCAGCACCTCGGCGACGAAGCCATCGTCGCCGGTGAACATGATCTCGACCTGCTGGAAATCGAGAAAATACCGGTGCACCGGATAGATCGATTTGTACACCGCTTCCTTGATCGAAAACACCAGAATCCCGCCCAAGTGGCGCAGCGCCGGAGGCAGCGCGTCGATCCGGCTGCGCTCTGGTTCGCGCAGAATCATCGCGTGCAGTTCTTCATCGATCGGTCTGGCCGGCTCGACATCGATGCCGATGCCGGCGCTGAGCGCTCGCGGCGCGACCGCCACCGCGCACAGCGATCGACAATGGGTGATCGAACCGACGACCGCCTGCGGCCAGGTCGGCACGCGGTCGGCATCGCGAAGCAAGGCATCGATCTGCGCACCGGCATGACGCAGCAGACCGCGCGCCAATATCCGCCCGGCCGCGAACTCCTGCTGTCGGTGCTCCACCGCACGCTCGATCAGACCGCGCTCAGGCAACGGCAGCGTAGAAGGATCGGCATCGGCGGGAACCATTTCCGCGACAAACACGCCTTCCGGCAGCAACGGGCGGAACAGCATGTCTGTCTCCTTCTATCTCGACTCCGACGATGTCGAAGCGCGCATCGATGCGGTCAAAAAAAACGGCGCTGCCTGGAAGGCCGCGCCGTCGATCCACCTGCCGTTCTACGGCGTGAAGTTGGTGGGCGGTACAGGGTTCGAACCTGTGACCCCTACCATGTCAAGGTAGTGCTCTACCGCTGAGCTAACCGCCCGTCGAGTCGTTACCGCCAACCCGAAAGGGCGATCATGGTAACACCCGAGGCGGCGCGACGGAACCATGTGTCGACCCGGAAAGCGTCGGCACCGAAGCGTCGACCGGGTCCGGGAACATCCGTCGCAGCCCCCAGTGCGTGGCGCCGTAGGCGACGCCGGACAGCAGCCCCCAGCAAATCAGCAGATGCAGCGGTGCCGGCCCGAGCTGACGGCCGAAGAACGGATCGATCCACGCGAAATTCACGTTGTCCGCCGCCGGCACCAGCAGCCGGCCGGCGAGGACCGCCAGCGCCGCGATGCCGGCCTGCAGCGGCCAGCCGCGCGGGTCGTAGCCGATGCGCCTCAGCACCCACCACAGCAGCAGCGGCCATGCGATGTGGTACAGCGAGAGCAATCGCGCGAACAGCGGATACGCGGAATCCCACAGGTACTCGGTGCCGCCGTAGAGGAAATCGCCGGTCGCCACTTTCCACACCGCATCGACCGCCCAGACCACTGCGATCACCGGGGCGGCCACCGCCTGGCTCGACACCAGTAGACGACTGCGCACCATCAGCCCGATCGCGGTGAGGATCACGCCGATATTGCACAGGAACAGGAAATTGAACGCGCCGTAGGCCGAGTGATACGTCGGCAGATACACCAGCAGCCACAGCGCACCCAGCCAACCGATGCGCGGAAAGCATGGGGGTTGCACCGCCGCGCTCACCCCAGACTCACTTCTTTCAGTTTGCGGATCTCGTCGCGCACGCGCGCGGCGTCCTCGAACTCCAGATCGCGCGCGTGCTGGTACATCGTCACCTCCAGCGCCGCGATCCGCGCCGCGATCTGCGCCGGCGGCAGCGCGGCGTAGTTCTCGATCGGTTCGGCCACGCGCTGACTTTTGCCGCGACCCTTGCGATCGCCCGGCGCCAGTTCGCTGCGCGCGCCTTCCATCACATCCATGATCTCGCGCACGATCGAGGTCGGTACGATCCCGTGCTCGGCGTTGTATTCCAGCTGTCGCTCGCGACGCCGGCCGGTTTCCTCCAGCGCGGTCTTCATCGAACGCGTCACCACGTCGGCGTAGAGGATCGCCTTGCCGCGCACGTTGCGCGCAGCGCGGCCGATGGTCTGGATCAGCGAACCCGCCGAACGCAGGAACCCTTCCTTGTCGGCGTCGAGGATCGCGACCAGCGACACTTCCGGCATGTCCAGGCCTTCGCGCAGCAGGTTGATGCCCACCAGCACATCGAATTTTCCGAGGCGCAGATCTCGGATGATTTCGACCCGTTCGACGGTCTCGATATCGGAGTGCAGATAGCGCACGCGCACGCCGTGATCGCCCAGGTATTCGGTAAGGTTCTCGGCCATGCGTTTGGTCAGCGTGGTCACCAGCACGCGGTCGCCCATCGCCACGCGTTCGCTGATCTCACCGAGCAGATCGTCGACCTGGGTGCCGACCGGACGGATTTCCACGGTCGGATCGATCAGCCCGGTCGGCCGCACCACCAGTTCGACCACCTGGCCCTGCGACTTCTCGATTTCGTATTCGCGCGGCGTCGCCGACACGAAGATCGTGCGCGGCGAGCGCATTTCCCATTCCTCGAAGCGCAGCGGCCGGTTGTCGAGCGCCGACGGCAGCCGGAAGCCGAATTCCACCAACGTTTCCTTGCGCGCGCGGTCGCCCTTGAACATCGCGCCGATCTGCGGCACGGTCACGTGCGATTCGTCGACCACGAGCAGCGCGTCCGGGGTCAGATAGTCGAACAGGCACGGCGGCGCTTCGTTGGGCATGCGCCCGGTCAAGTGCCGCGAATAGTTTTCGATGCCGCTGCAGAAGCCGACTTCGGCCATCATCTCCAGATCGAACTGGGTGCGCTGCGCCAGACGTTGCGCTTCCACCAGCTTGTTCGCGGCGTACAGGTATTCCAGGCGTTCGCGCAGTTCGACCTTGATCGCCTCGATCGCATCCAGCACCGTGCGTCGCGTGGTGACGTAATGCGACTTCGGATAGATGGTGTAGCGCGGCAGTTTGCGCAATGTTTCGCCGGTCAGTGGATCGAACACCGTCAGCTGTTCGATCTCACCATCGAACAGTTCGACACGCAGCGCTTCGACATCGGATTCGGCCGGGTGCACGTCGATCACCTCGCCGCGCACGCGATACGTGCCGCGTCGCAGTTCGGTGTCGTTGCGCGAATACTGCATCGCGGTGAGGCGGTTGATCAGTTCGCGCTGGTCGATGCGCTCGCCGCGCACCATGTGCAGCACCATCTTGAAGTATTCGTTGGGGTCGCCCAGGCCGTAGATCGCCGAGACCGTGCACACGATGATCGCGTCGCGGCGTTCCAGCAGCGCCTTGGTCGCCGACAGCCGCATCTGTTCGATGTGCTCGTTGATCGAGCTGTCCTTCTCGATGAACGTATCGCTGGACGGCACGTAGGCTTCGGGCTGGTAGTAGTCGTAATAGCTGACGAAATACTCGACCGCGTTGTGCGGGAAGAACGCCTTGAACTCGCCGTAGAGCTGCGCCGCCAGGGTCTTGTTGTGCGCCATCACCAGGGTCGGCTTCTGCACCGCCTGGATCACGTTGGCGATGGTGTAGGTCTTGCCCGAGCCGGTCACGCCCAGCAGCGTCTGCTTCGCCAACCCACTGTTGAAACCATCGATCAGCGCCGCGATCGCCTGCGGCTGATCGCCGGCGGGCTCGTAGGGCGCCACCAGCTGGAAGGGGGTGTCGGACAGATGGCGTACGTGTTCGTTCATCGCGGGCGTCGACAGGTCAAGCACGGAAGTCTAGCGGGTCGTCGCGGCACACAGCGGGTTTTTCCTACAACGGAATGCGGCTGTCGCCGATGCCGCGCGAGCGCGCGCCTGCCGACACTGAACTCCCGTTCATCACGCGCACCGGAGTCCGCTCATGTCCCGCCCTCGCCCGCCCCTGTCGTCCCATCGCCGTGTCCACGGCTTCACCCTGCTGGATCTGCTGATCGCGTTGACCATTCTCGGCATCCTGTTCGGCATCGCCATTCCCGGCCTGAAGAACGCCGTCGCCCGGGTCCAGGCCGGCTCGGCGCGCAGCGCCATCACCGCGACCCTGTTCGACGCGCAGCGGCACGCCACCGTCCTCGGGCGTGAAATCGTGATCTGCCCCGGCGAGTCGCAGTGCGTCGGCGGCGCCGATTGGAGCCATGGCTGGCTCGCGTTCATCGACCACAACGGCGACCGCATGCACGGCCCCGGCGAGCAGATCGTCCGCCAGGAACCCAAACTGCCCGCCGGTGTGCGCCTGCGCGGCAGCGTCGGCCGCCCCCGCATCGTCTATCAACCCAACGGCGGCAATGCCGGCGCGAACATCACCTTCACGCTGTGCGACCGCCGCGGCGCCAGAGACGCACTGGCGCTGATCCTCTCCAACGGCGGACGCCTGCGCAGCGCACGCGCCACTGCGGCGGCCGGGGCTTCCTGCGCGGCCGGGCTGTGATCGGTGTCGTGCTTCAGCGCACCGGCCACGCGCGTCGCGCTTGATCGGACCGGGCCGGGCCATTAGGATATGCAGCCCCGCCCGAATAGCTCAGCCGGTTAGAGCACTTGACTGTTAATCAGGGGGTCGTTGGTTCGAGTCCAACTTCGGGCGCCAGTATTTCACGCACAAAGGCCGCGAGCGATCGCGGCCTTTGTCGTTTCCGGTCAGTCGCAATGCCAGCCTGCTCGCTGTGCAGTGATCCTCCGACCGATCGATCTCCGCCACCACGCAGCCGCTCTGCCGCTTCGCGAGTCGTGGGCCATGAACCGAATCGATTCTCCAAGCCGACTCTTCGGGCTCGATGCGATCGTGAGTCATCCACATCAATGGCTTGAAGCCGCGATGAAACAAGATGTTTCAACCGGGCTGCTTCAATCAGGCTGTTCAATCGGCTGCTCCAGTCGGGCCGCAATGACCGGCAGATCCAGACCACCCACCCCGATCCGGAGCCGCCGCGCTGGCTTGCAATTCCGGAAATCGCCAGTAGTATTACGTTTGTTATAACTACATTCTGTGAGCACGACATGAAACTGAAGATCAGCAGCATCGGCAACTCCGCCGGCGTGATCCTGCCCAAAGAACTGCTGGCCCGTCTGCGCCTGGAAAAAGGCGATGAACTCTATGCGCTGGAAACCCCCGACGGCATCAAGCTGACCCGCTACGACCCGCAACTCGCCGCCCAGATGGAAGTGGCCGAGCAGGTCATGCGTGAGGACCGCCACGTCCTGCACAAGCTCGCGCAATAAGACGGGGGACATCATCATGATCGTCTGGATCGAAAAAACCCTCACGCTGGCCATCCACGAGCGCCAGCTTGCCGAACACGGCGGCGGCACCGGCGTACGCGACGAAGCCCTGCTCGACTCCGCGCTGGCGCGACCGCAGCAGTTGTTCGCATACGGCGACCCGCCGCCGGACCTCGCAGCGCTGGCCGCCAGCCTTGCCTACGGTCTTGCGCGCAATCATCCGTTCGTCGACGGCAACAAGCGCACCGCGCACGTCTGCTATCGCGTCTTCCTCGCGCTCAACGACGCACGGTTCGTCGCATCGGATGAAGAGAAATACATCACCATGCTCAAGCTCGCCGAAGGCGGCCTCACCGAAGACGAGCTCACCGCATGGCTACGCGCGCATCTCGTGCTGGATACCGGCAACGCCGTGAACGAAACACCCGCAGCATATTCGCGGTAAACATCCCCCGGCAAAGCCGGAGGATGGGAGGAGAGCCCCTCAAAGGGGCCGAACACCATGTACCGCCTGCAGGCGGCAGAGCTCGATCCCTTCTCCCGTCGGGAGAAGGTGGCACGTAGCGCCGGATGAGGGTACGGCGAAGCCACGCATGTCCGAACCATCGCACCTTCGCCGTACCCTCACCCCTACCCCTCTCCCGGTGGGAGAGGGCATTTGAAGCCGGCCGCCGCAACGGTCGAACCCGTGAAGTCCCCCGGCAGAGCGGGGGGGTTCTCTTGGAGCGAATAGCCGGTGCTCGAACCTCACCGCCGCCTACGTGGGGCTCAAGACTCCGCGCGCAGGGTTCGGAACCGCGGCGGCGGGGTGATCTGCTCCGCCGCTGCTGCTGTCGCACACCAACCCTGATGAACATTTCATCATCCACGCGGCTCGAAGCCGCGCGCACGGGGCTGCCGAACTGCAGCGCCGGGGCTGTTTGCCCCGACTCCGCAGCTCCCGCGCACCAACGTTGATGAAATTTTCACCATCGATGAGGCGCAAAGCCTCACCGGTGGAGCGGTCCAACCCCGGCGGCGGAGCATTGCGCTCCGCCGCCGCAGTTCCAGACTCCAACGACGACGCTCCGGGCGGCACGCAGGCCGCCCGGAGCACCGCCCCACTCAACTGCCGGCCGGCGCCGACGGCTCCGCACGCCGGGAGGTCTTGCCGAACCGCGCCGACAGCGCCTGCCGCAGCCCTTCCAGGCCCTGATTGCGGCCGGAGACCTTCAGCAAGGCATAGCCTTCCAGCGACGCGTTCATCACATCGCTGCCCAACGCGGTCTCCGAATCCTCGGCGCGCTCGGTCAAACGACGCAGCCGCGCCAGTCGCGGCCGCAGCACGTCCACCGCCGCCAGATCCGCCCGCGCTTCCGCCAGATCGAAGCTGGGCGGAATCACCTGCGGGTTCTGCTCCAGCACCGTCAAGGTCTGCCGGCAGAACGCCTCCGACTTGTCGCCCATCTTGGTCAGCCCGCGACGTTCGTCGGGCTGCAGCGCCACCAGCCCCGTCAATCGCGCCTCCAGTGTCGCCAGCGCCGCATCTATCGCATCCAGGTCGTCGGCACTCAACGCCAACGACATCAGGTTCTGTGTCATCGCTCGATCCTCTTCTTGATGCCCGGGACCATTCCCGGCGCGCAAGCAGCATCGCGAAACGATGGCCCGTTGAATGTCGGTGCATGCCACGATCGCGGGTAGGGATTTTCCGACACGGCGGCGTCTCACTCACCCCAACAACGCGCACCGTTCTCCTTCCCCCCGCGCAGCGGGGAGAAGGTGGCCGAAGGCCGGATGAGGGGCGCTTTTCGAGTCTGTAGGGATCACATGCACCGAGCCTTTACGCCCTCCTATGGCAATGAATCAGAGCGGCGGTCGGTTCACGATCGAAAACACGATGTCGCCGACCTGTCGGCGGAATGCCTCGTTTTCGACGTACTGCTTGTACACCTGCGTGTCGTCCTTCAGCAGACGCTGCATGGCGCGGGCCAGCGCCATGTCGTACGCGATCCGCGCGGTGTGCGGTGTGTTTTCCCTTGCATCCTGAAATGCGGCATCGGCCGCCACCTTCGGCGCGACATCCTCGCGCAGCCGTTTCACCACTCTGTCGGCATCGTCGAACAACGTGCCGAACTGCTCATTGAAGACCTTGAGGATATTGCTCAGCCGGTCGAGTTCCGGTTCGGGCTTGCGCCCGCCCGCCTCGGTCGGCACCGGTTCGATCTCGGATTCCTTGTCTTCCAGCGCGATCTCCTGCATCGCTTTCTTCTCGACCCGATAGCTGTCCATATCGATCGACTCGAGGATGCCTTTCGCAAGATCCTCGTCCTGAGGCGCCGGCAGCTTGGGAATCAGCATATTGAGAAAGATCGACAGCTTTTCCCATTCGACGTTGTTGTAGGGAATGATCGATGACAGGAAGGCATAGGTGCGGCAGAACACCTTGGCCTTGCTCTTGAAGTCGATCTTCGCGTCTTCGTCCAGCGTTTCAATGTAGACATCGCGACAGGCATCGAGAATCGGGTCGAGCTGATCGCGATCCGCACCCCCAAGAAACCTGGCTGCCAGGTCCCGCACCTGCTCAGGCGCATACACCTGGGCACCATCCAGCGCCGTTTTCAGGTCGTGCAGCTTGTTCGGATCGGTTTCATCGGCAAGCAATGTGGTGCGGTAATAATCCTGGAACGCCAGGGTCACCGCCTCCTGATTGTCCTGAAAATCCAGTACGAAGCAGTCGTGCTTCTGCGGATGCGCACGGTTGAGGCGCGACAGCGTCTGCACCGCCTTGATGTTCGACAAGGGCTTGTCCACGTACATCGTGTGCAGCAGCGGCTCGTCGTAACCGGTCTGGAACTTGTCGGCGCAGATCAGAAACCGGTACGGGTCGCTTTGGATCTTGTCGGCAATGTCCTTGCTCGGAAATTCATTGAGCGTGGCTTCGGTGTACTTGGCGCCGCCGTACTCGTGCTCGCCGGAGAAAGCGACGATGGCGCGATAGGGGCTTTTCCGCTGTTCGAGATAGGTTTTGAATGCATGGAAGTATTGAATCGCACGCTCGATGCCGCTGGTGACCACCATCGCGCGGGCCTTGCCGCCGATCTTGCCGGCGGCCATCACCTGCTCGTGAAAGTGATCGACCATGATTTCGGCTTTCCGGCGGATGGCGTGGTCGTGGCTTTCAACGTAGCGGCGCAGCTTCTTTTTCGCCTTCTTCGTATCGAACTCCGGGTCGTTCTCGATCTTCTTGACCAGCTTGTAGTAACTGCCGACCGGGGTATAGGCCTTCAGCACATCCAGAATGAAGCCTTCCTCCACCGCCTGCTTCATCGTGTAGGCATGGAAAGGACGATGCTTCACCTTGCCGTCGGCGTCCGGCGGCAGGGGCACGCCGAAGATTTCCAGCGTCTTGTTCTTGGGCGTGGCGGTGAAGGCGAAATAGCTGGCGTTGTCCAGCATCTTGCGCGCGGCCATGCGCTGTTCCAGCGCTGCGTTGACGGTGTCCTCGGGGTCTGGCGCACTGTCGTCGGAGACATCCGCGCTTTCGCCCGCGACCGCGTCGCTCAATGCCTGACTCATCGCCGCCGAGGTCTTGCCGCCCTGGCTGGAGTGCGCCTCGTCGATGACGATGGCAAAGCGCTTGCCGGCATCCAATGCGATTTCATCGAGGATGAACGGGAATTTCTGCACCGTCGAAACGATGATCTTCTTGCCCTCCTGGATGAAGCGGCGCAGATCGCCCGCACGTTGCGCATGGCCTACGGTGGCGCGGACCTGCATGAAGCCTTTGATAGTCTTCTGGATCTGGTCGTCCAGAATGCGACGGTCGGTGACCACGATGACCGAATCGAACACATCTCCCGCACCGCTATCCGCTGGCTCCAGAGCAGGCTTGAGGCCGATCAACTGGTGCGCCAGCCACGCGATGGAGTTGGACTTGCCGCTGCCGGCGGAATGCTGGATGAGATAACGCTGCCCTGCGCCCTTCGCACGCGCATCGGCCAGCATTTTGCGCACAGCGTCGAGCTGGTGATAGCGCGGCCAGATCTGCGTGCGTTTCTTCTTGCCGGTCTTCGGGTCTTTCTCTTCGACGATCTGCGCGTAATGTTCCAGGATGTCGGTCAGTCCCTGAGGAGTCAGCGCTTCCTTCCACAGGTAGTCAGTCTTCAGACCATGCGGGTTGGGCGGGTTGCCGGCGCCGTCGCGGTGGCCCTTGTTGAACGGCAGGAACCACGAGGCCTTGCCCTTGAGTTCGGTACACATGCGCACTTCGGCATCGTCCACGGCGAAATGCACTGCGCAGCGGCCGAACTCGAACAGCCGCTCGCGCGGGTCGCGGTCGCGCTTGTACTGCTCGATCGCATCGGCCACGGTCTGTTTGGTCAGGCTGTTCTTCAGCTCGAACGTGGCGATGGGCAGGCCGTTGATGAACAGCGCCAGGTCCAGGGCGCGGCGGGTCGCGTCGAGGCTGTAGGCCAATTGCCGCGTCACCGAGAAGCGGTTCTGCGCATGCCGCGCCGCAGCGGTGGCATTGCCTTCCGAGGGTGTGCCGTAGAAAAGATCGAAGTGCAGCGGCCCGTCATCGATGCCCTTGCGCAGCACATCGACCACGCCGCGCTTGCCGATCTCGCCCGACAGCCGCGCCAGAAACTTGAGGCGGGCGATGTCTTTCGCATCTCCCGCATTCGCCATGGCCAGCTTGGCGAACGCCACCGGCTGCGTCGCCAGCAGGAAGGCGAACAGCTGCGGCACGTCAATGGCGTGCGCGCGGTCGAAATCCTGCGGGCTGCCGGCGGTGAAGCCGGTGCCGCCGTAGGCCGGCGGCGGCTCTGCGACGCGGTTCGCCAGCACCGCCAGACCGTCGGTGCCGGTCATCTGGCGCACGATCAGGCTTTCGAGGGCTTTTTCGGACAGATCGGTGGTCATGCTGCGGCGTCCATGTCGTCGGTCTCCAGTGCTTCCTCATCGAGGACGTCGTCATCGAGCACGTCATCGTTGTCGTCGCCCTGCGCTGGCGCGTCTGGCAACGTTGCCGCGACCGCGCGCACGTCGAGCTTGCCGGTCACAACATCGGTAACGAGACGGGCATGGTATTCGCGGAGGAACTCGATTTCGCGTTCGAGGCGAGAGATTGCCTCAGCAAACCTGTCGGACTCTTTGTCACAAAATGCTGCTATCTCCACTTGCTCTCTTGGACTTGGCCATGGAACACAAATAGCTCCAACCGTTTCAGTATTAAGATTCAATTGGGTGCCTACATTTCCAAGGCCATCATAAATACGTCCACAGGAAAAAACGTAGTACAAATATTCTGCGTTACTAGTAATTTTTGGGAAGTAAACAAATCCATCGTGGATACAACACTTTATCTTCGTAATGGCGGCCTTACCGACAGAACCGGCTATGCTAAGAAATAGACTGCCTGGCTCAATCGGAACACTTTTACTTTTACCAATATCTGATAAACGCTCTGCGGTTGAAGTCAAATAACCATTGCATGCAGTTACGTCCCTAATTCTCACCCATCCATATTCACCGCTTTCACTAAAGTAGCGAATATCTGCAATAGGCCTCGGGGATGACCCCCGTTTAACCTGTGAAATGCTCTTAACGCGCCTAAGAGTCCACCGTGACGGAATGTCGCCAATCCATGCAATCCCAGAGCATTTGATTGACGCAAGCGGATCAAGACCACGGGTCACGGTACGATAGATGGTGGCCTGCTTCTGCTCGTTGAGCAGCACGATGACCTGACGCTTCGCACGGATTGCGCGTTCCAATCGGATGTTTGCCCAATCAAGAAAGCGGACGATGGCAGCCTGCTCTTCGGGTGGAGGCTGCGGTGTTTTTGTACCAAGCAGCCTGTCCACTGGGATCGTATTTCTAAGGCCCGAATACAATGGACTAAGTAACTTTCTATCATCCAAGGCTCGATAAAATAACTCGAAGTACTCCGTTGACCCTTTTCCCCGAGATTCAAACACCGTGTAAGCACCAGTGATCATGCCATCGTGACGAGACAAGCCAACAGTCCTCGGTGTCTCTGGAACGTCAAACAAGCAGAAGACAATATCTCCGCTACGCACCTCCTGCGATGTGCCCATGTCGGATGAGAATTTGCCCTTACCGGTTGTCATATCTCGAACGATCACGCCCTGCTTTGTCAACGAGAGCAATCGATAATCAGCATGGCGTTTTCCTACCAGTACTTTCCTTCTACGAACGAGGCCACGATTGGGCACAAGCTTCCAATGCGCCGGCACCTGACCGACCCAGGGCAGCCCCGAGTCCTTGTATTTCGGGTACGGCTTGAGATCAGCAATCATGACTGCCCGCTATCGCCCATCTGGCGATCAAAGGATTGGCGTACCAGACTCATCACATACGGCAGTTCATCCAGTGTCTGCAGGCCGATCTCGACATCGCCATTGCCCCAGCGGCCGACATCGCTGACATCCTTGCACAGGCCTTTCGGATCTTCGATCTCGGCGAAGGGCAGATTTAAACTGAGCCGCAGCCGCTTGGCCTGCGGCACAACGTCGACGAAGTTGGTCTCGGCTTTGTAGGCGATGTACAGCTTGAGAATGTCCTCGCTGACGCACGGATCGAGCGCCAGCACCTGCTTGCGGAAGGCTTCGAACAGGTCGCGTATGGCGCCGCTCTTCAGATGCGGGTGATCGGCAAGGGTGTAACTGCCGCTGTTGGATGTCTTCGCGGAACGATAGGCGTCCAACGTGGATTTCTCCAGCACGGGCATGGCCCAGACGGCCAGCGCTTGATCGGCCAAACGTCCGGCGCGGGCCTGGATGGCGGCTTCATCCCAGGTCTGCAACTGGCCTAAACCGGCATTGAGCCGCAGCGGGCTGTCGTGAAAACCGCCATCCATATCGCGCTTCTCGGCGAAGGGGCGGTCGCTGTACTCGCTGTTGTAGCCGGTGAGGGTCAGGTTGCCCAAGGTGTGCAAATACGTATCGCGCACATGTTGCCACTCCAGCCCCAGCGCCTGTTGCCACGCTGCCGACAACTTCTCGTTCTGCGGCAGGATGTGCTCGATGGTGTATTCGTCGACGGGCACAGGTTCTTTGCGTCCGTGATTCTCCAGTCTGCGCAGCCAATACACGCGACTGCGGAAGTGGTACAGATCGCGCACATGCAGACCAAGGCGGAATTCCCTGTCGTCCGGGAAGCGACGGTACGACGGCAACAGCAAGAACTGTGCTTGGATGCTTTCGAGGTAGCGGTCCTTCTTCAATGCCTTGCCGAAGGTGGCGAAGGTCTTGTTCATGGAGTTGGTGGGGATGGCACAGATGGCGCGACGGAAGACGTAGGCCTCCACCAGACGCACCGCAGCAGCAAAGTCCACATTGGACAGGCTTCCGGCCGCGTAGTCGTGATACAGCTCCAGCAGGAAGGGATAGGCCACATCGACCTTCAGCTCGCGCAGATCATGGAAGGCACGGCTCAGCAGCGGGTCTCTCTCGTTGCCGAGCGCCATGGCGCAGAAATAGCGGGCGAAGGCGCGAATTTCCTTCACCAGCGCTTCGATTCCGGCTTCGCGCACGGACTTGCTGCGGGAATATTTCTTGAATGCCTCATAGACATCGCTTTCGCGCGGAATGTCGCCGGTCCGCACGATCAGGTAGTGGCGCATGAAACTGTCGAACCAATCGCCATAGGCAAGCTGGCCGAAATCCTGCTCCATCGGCCGCCAGTAGTCTTCGTACAGCCGGGTCTGCAGCGCCGGCTCCAGCCCCATCAACACGAAGTTTCGAATCAGATCGGCCTGACTGAGTTCCTTGCCGGTGGAGTTCATGCTTTCGAAGATCAACTGCGGATTGTCCTGCTCGCGACTCAGCGCGATATCGACCACGACCAATTTGGAAATGCCGCGACATACCGCCGCCAGATTGGCTTTCTCTTCCTTCAACAGGCGATTGAACAGCTCGAAGTTCTCTTGAATGCGCAGCGACGGCTCTTTCGGCGCTTCGGCCTGCTTGATGATCGCTTTCAGCGAGGCATTGTCGGTCTGCGACAACAACAGTTTGAAATAGCGATCTTCTTTTTCAAGCCGGTTGGTGAGGTAGTACTCGCGCAGCTTCATCGCCGAGAAGCCGTCGACCGGTTCGTCGTCGCCAAGCGCACGCGCCAGCGCTTCGATCAGCAGGGTCAACGACGTCAGGCGCTGCTGGCCGTCGATCACCAACAGAGGCGTTTGATGCGTGACCTGCGACAGCCCCTGCTCGACATAAACGATGGAGCCGATGAAATGCACGGCGATATCGTCGCTTGCACCGGCTCGCAATACGTCATCCCACAGCTGCTGGCACTGTTTCTGCGTCCAGGAATAGGTGCGCTGGTAGATGGGAATAATGAACTGCGGAGATTTCTGCAGGAAACTCAACAGCTTCGCTTCCGTGGCTTTCATTTGGCGTTTCCTTTCAAGAGTCCGTCGAGCAATCCTTCCGCTTCCTTTTCGATCGCGAGGATATCGGCGGCGATCTCCTCCAGCGTGCGCAGCGGCTTGGGCTTGTAGAAGTGCCGTGTAAAGCTGACTTCATAGCCGATCTTGGTCGCGTCCTCCTTGATCCATGCATCGTCGGTGTACGGCAGCACCTCACGGCGGATGAAGGCGTCGATGCCGCCGGGTTCCAGCAGCGGCACCTGTTCGGTATCGCGCAGCTCCGCATCGGGCTCGTATTCGACAACGACGGTCTTTGCGCCCAACTTCAGCGCATACCGCCCACGCAGCGGATCGGCCTTGGCCTTGCCCGGCTTGTGGATTTTGGCGATGACCGGCGGCGCGGTCTCGACGCGGGTGCTGACCGCCCGCAGGATCGCCTTGAGGTCGGCCGCAGGCAGCCGGAGGCCAGCCGCTTCGAGCGCTTCATCGGCACGCTGGCGGAACTCGTTGTGGTCTTCGTACAACGTGTCGCCCAGCGCGCTGCGCAGCGCTTCGGCGGCGGCGACCAGACGCGCGTCGCGCTCCCATATCTTCGGGTCGAGCAGTTTCTTCTTTTTCTTTTCGGGCAGGCCTTTCCTGCTGGCGGCGCCTTCGTCCTCGTCGCCGCTGTCGTCGTCGCTGCCCCAATCGTTCAAGCGCGCTTCGACTTTCTTGGCGACTTTTCCAAAACTCAGGTACAGCTTGTCGCCGAATTCATCGTACAGCGCACTGCGGATATCCTCATCGCCGGCATTGAAACGCAGCGACTCGATGGCCTGCAAGGTGATGCGGCTGTGCAGGCGCAGCGGGCGTTCGACCACGACTTTCCAATAGCCGAAGGCTTCATTGGGAAAAATCTTCGATTCCGGAGTCTGCTTGAAATCGAGAAAGGTGCGACCGACGCGCTCGATGTCTTCGGGCGCAAGCTCGCAGTTCTTCTTGCCCAGATTCTTGCGCAGCGGCTTGTACCACTGGCTGGCATCGATCAACTGCAGTTTGCCCTGCCGGTGCTCTGGCTTCTTGTTGGTCAGCACCCACACGTAGGTGGCGATACCGGTGTTGTAGAACAGATTGAGCGGCAGCGCGACGATGGCCTCGACATAGTCGCTTTCGATCAGCCACCGGCGGATATTGCTTTCGCCCTGCCCTGCGTCGCCGGTGAACAGCGAACTGCCGTTGTGGACTTCGGCGATGCGGCTGCCGAGCCTGGACTTGCGGTTCATCTTCGACGCCATATTGGCGAGGAACAGCATCTGACCGTCGCTGGACCGGGTGACCAGCGACAGCTCCTCGCCCTTGTGCATGACCTTGAAACGCGGGTCGCGCATGCCGTCCTTGCCGCCCATGAACTCCAGATCCTTCTTCCAGCTCTTGCCATACGGCGGATTGGCGAGCATGAAGTCGAATTCCTGCGCCGGGAAAGCATCGTTGGCAAGCGTGGACCATTCCGCCCCACCGACGATGTGTTCGGCGTTTTCGCCTTCGCCCTTCAGCAGCATGTCCGCTTTGCAGACCGCATAGGTTTCGGGATTGATTTCCTGACCGTACAGCAGCGCCTTGACCTTCTGTTTGCGCTTGGCGGCGATGGTGGTCAACGTCTCCTCGGCCACGGTCAACATGCCGCCGGTGCCGCAGGCGCAGTCGTACAGCAGATAAGTGCCGCTCTTGATGTCTTGCTCTATCGGCAGAAACACGAGATTCGCCATCAGGCGAACGGCGTCGCGCGGCGTCCAGTGCTCGCCGGCCTCTTCGTTGTTGTCTTCGTTGAACTTGCGGACCAACTCCTCGAACACCGTGCCCATCGCATGGTTGTCGATGCCAGTGGGCGACAAGTCGAGTTCGGGATCGAGAAACTTGTTGATCAATGTACCGAGCGAGTCGGAGCGCGACAGCGTGGTCAGCTGGTTCCTGAATTTGAAGTTTTCGAGGATGTCCTGCACGTTCGGCGAGAAGCCGTTGAGGTAGTCCTCGAAATCGGCGAGCAGCCGCTGCTGGTTGCCGCGTGAGGTGAGATCGCGCAGGGTGAATTTGGATGTGTTGTAGAACGATTGGCCGGCGGCGTCTTTGAGGGCGGCCTGTTGCTCGGTAATGCGCGCCTTGTCCAGCATCTTCTTGGCGCCGAGCACCGCCTGTTTGGTGGGTTCGAGCACCGAATCCATGCGCCGGATGACGCACATCGGCAGGATGACATCCGGATATTTTCCGCGTCTGAAGAGGTCGCGCAGGACATCGTCCGCGATGCCCCAGATCAAGGAGACGATCTTGTTGTGTGTTGCCTGGTCCATCCATATCCCCTGTTGCGCAGCGCTCGGCTCGCCCTGCGGTTTGGTGCGTGAGTCGCGCATGGTAGCTAAGCGGCCATGCATTCGTATCACATCCAGACCAAAGTGCCGAAGCCTCTGCAACGCCCCGGCCTGTCAGATCATGCAGGGCGGCGGCCCTCGCTTGCGGCTTGAGATATCGGCGGATGTGGCGTCACGCGAAAAGCGCCCCTCGCCCGCCCTGTCGGGCACCCTCTCCCCGCGCGGTGCGCGGGGAGAGGGAGAGCTGTGCACGGCGAGCGGGAGCGCAACGAGTGGGGGCGATGCGCCGGGAGAGGCAAGAGCGACGTGCGTTTCCTTCTCTCCGCCTGCGGGGAGAAGGTGGCGCGTAGCGACAGATGAGGGGCGGGGCTGTGGCAGCGCTGCACGAAAAGCGCCCCTCTGACCCTGTCGGGCACCCTCTCCCCGCGCGGTGCGCGGGGAGAGGGGAACAGCATGGGCTTGCGAGGTGCTTGGTCGCGGCTTCCGGCGCTACTGCGCTGTGCTCAACAGGCGCGGCTGGGCGTACAGAGCTCAAGAATCAACGCCGCATGCGCGGGAACTGCGAGCGTTGCGCCTATTTCAACCGATGCGCCGGTCAGCGCATCGCGCGCGGCGGTGGCGCCCTTGAGGCCTTCGGCGAACCGTTCGAGCTGCAGTTCGGCCGCTGCGTCGTTGCGGCTGAGCACGATCATCAGTCGCTGTGCGCCGTCGTCGCGGAAATAGACGTAGACGCCGTCGTGCGGGAGGTAGTGCAGGAAGCGGCCGCGGTGCACGGCGGTGGCGGTCTTGCGCCAGTTGAGCAGGGTGCGCAGCCAGGTCTGGGCTTCGGTCTGGAGCGGTGTCAGGCCTGCGCCGGTGAAGGCGTTGATGCGGTCGCCGGGCCAGCCGCCGGGGAAGTCGCGGCGCGAGGCGGCGTCGTCGCGGGTGGTGGGGCTGGTCATCAATACTTCGGTGCCGTAGTACAGCTGTGGAATGCGCGGGATGGTGGCCAGATACGCCAGCGCGATCCTGTAGCTGTGCAGGTTGTCGCCGAGCACGCTGTAGAGACGCGGCATGTCGTGGTTGCCTTCGAAGGCCACCAGCGCGGTGGGCGCGGTGTACAGGCGATCGTTGACCATCGCTTCGTACAGGCGGCGCAGTCCGCCGGCGTAGTCGTTCTCGGGTTCGCTCAGCGCGGTGCGCAGGGTTTCGCTGAGCGGGAAATCCATCATGTTCGGCATGCCGGGTTTGCCGTCGATCCAGCCGTTCTGCCAGCGCGCGACGACCGATGCGTTCGCGCTCCATTCTTCGCCGACCATCGAGAACTTCGGGTATTCGCTGCGGATGCGCTGCGTCCATTCGGCGAGGAAGGCATTGTCCGAATAGCCGAAGGTGTCGACGCGCAGCCCGGACAGGCCCGCGTATTCGATCCACCAGATCGTGTTCTGGGTGAGATACGTGGCCAACAGCGGCTGCTGCTGGTTGAGGTCGGGCATGGCCGCGACGAACCAGCCCTGGGTGAAGTTGTCGCGGTCGGTTTGCGCGGCATACGGGTCGGCGACAGCGGTGCGGCCGTGGCGCGTGGGCTCGAAGCGACCGCCCAGGGTGATCCAGTCGGCGGTCGGCGGATCCTTCAGCCACGGGTGACCATCGCCGATATGGTTCGGCACCACGTCCTGGATCACACCGATGCCCTTGCTGCGCGCGGCGGCGACGAACTCGCGGTACTCCACATTGCTGCCGAAGCGTGGATCGATGCGGTACAGATCGGTGGCGGCGTAGCCGTGATACGAGTCATTGAACTGCGCGTTCTCGATCAACGGCGTCGGCCAGACCATGGTGTAACCCATGCCGGCGATGTGATCGAGATGCTGGGTCATGCCGCGCAGGTCGCCGCCGTGCCGGCCGCCCGGCTTGCTGCGATCGGCGGCTTCGACGTAGCCGGCGACGCGGTCGTTGCGCGGATCGCCGTTGGCGAAACGGTCGGGCATGAGATTGAGGATGACATCGCGCGTATCGAAACCGCGTCGATCCGCAGAGCCCGGCGCGCGCGCCAGCAGTGGATAGCGGATGACGTGTTCGACACCGCTGCGCGCGAAGCGGAAGACGAGATCGCCGGGCGTGGCGTCGGCGGCGATCCGCAGATCGATGAACAGGTAGTTGGGGCTGTCGCCGCGCGTGAGCTTGACGATCTTCGCGCGCGACGTGTCGTCGAGCGTCGCCTCGGCCGCGCCGATACCGGCGCCCTGCGCCATCAGCTGCAGCCGCGCATCGCGCATACCGACCCACCAGTTCGGCGGATAGGCCATCGGCGCCGCAGGCTTGCCGGCAGCCGATGCCGTGATCGACGCCATCCACAGCCCTGCGGCGAGCGCCGCGGCGGCCAGTGATCGCCAGCTCAAAAGACGTTTCATCGCGGATGCCCCTACCTGTCCTGATTCGTTGGCGATCTTGCCATGCGCAGCACCTTGCTGCAGGACAGTTGTCCTTTCTGCGCGCTGCAGCGGATTTCGGCCGGAACTGTGACCGGCGCACCGCGTGACCTAATGTTTCTGCGAGTGGTGGTCACGTTACCCCTTGGCTACGCTGGCTCGTTCGTTCAACAAGGATATTTTGAATGCGAGTCCAAGCCCGAATCCTGGCGGTCGCGATCTGCGCCGCGCTGAATCTGCCCGCGCATGCGCAGCAAACCGCCGGGGCGCCGGAAGCCGCCGCGCCTGCATCCGCAGAGCAGCCTGCCGAGCTGGACACCATCGTGGTCACGTCGACCAAGCGCGAGGAACTGATGCGCGATGTGCCGGTCGCGATCAGCGTGATCAGCGCCGAAGACATCGACACCGCAGGCCTGGACAGCGCGGCCGATATCGCGCCGATGGTGCCGGGATTCGTGATGGTGCCGCTGTTCGGCTCGTCGGGTTACAACCCGGTGATCCGTGGCCTGTCGACCACCATCGGCGAGCCCAACGTCGGGTTCTTCATCGATGGCGTGTACATGCCGTCGCGCGCGGGGCTGGATTTCATGCTCGGCGACAACATCCAGCGGGTGGAAGTGGCGCGCGGTCCGCAGTACGCGCTGTACGGCCGCAACACCTTCGCCGGCGCGGTCAACTTCGTCACCCGTCCGCCGGGCGACGATTGGAAAGGATCGGCGCGCGTCGGTATCGGTTCCGATGGCGGCCGAAAGGCCGAAGCGACGATTTCCGGCCCGATCATCGGCGACCGCCTGTACTACCGTGCCGGCGTTGCGGCGCGCGACGGCGACGGCCAGTACGAGAACGAACTCACCGGCGGCCGGCTGGACTGGAGCCGCAGGCGCAGCGGGTTCCTGACCCTCAACGCATATCCCAGCGACCGCCTCGACGGCCAGCTCAGTCTGGTCTACGAGCAATTGCGCGACGGCGATGTCGCCCAGCGCTACATCTCCAACAACGCGGGCTTCGTGGCGCGCTTCAACGACCGCCAGCAGTTCTTCGGCAATGTGCCGATCCTGACCGATGGCTTCGCGGTGACACCGGGGCATTTCGATCGCGACAACCTGATCGCGTCGCTGTCGCTGCACTACGATATGGAATTCGCGAAGCTGACGTCGATCAGTGCCTACAACCGGCTGAAGCTCGATCAGCTGTACGACTCCGACTACAGCGCGGCACAAATCGCGGAAGCCGGCACGAGCGGCACCCAGAAACAGTTCAGCCAGGAATTCAATCTCGCATCGCAGGGCGAGCGCCGCGTCGACTGGCTGGCCGGCGTGTACCACTACGATTTCGAGGACACGCGCGACGACATCAGCCGGTTCATCGCGACGGCGGCGCCGCTGGGCGGCGTGGTGAGCGACAACCGCGAACGCACCCGCAGCAACGCGGTGTTCGGCCAGGCGACCTGGCACATCACCGACCGCTGGGGTCTGGGGCTGGCGATGCGCTACACCTCGGAAACCAAATCCGCGAACGTCGTCCAGATCAATCTTCCCAGCGCAACCGCGCCTGCAGGCTCGACGCAGAATATCCGCCTGTCGAGCACATTCGAGCCGTTCACGCCGGGCCTGTCCCTCACCTACAAGGCGACGCCGGACGCGACGTTCTACGGCAGCGCGGTGCGGGCGGTGAAGGTCGGCGGCTTCAACACCATCATCACCAACGGCGCGATCACGCCCGATGAGCGCAGCTTCGATACCGAGCGCAGCATGAATTACGAAGTCGGCGGAAAATTCAGCCTGCTCGATGGCCGGATGTTCCTCGACACCAGCGTGTACATGATCAAATGGAACGATCAGATCGTGCGCAGCATCGGCGCACTCGGCGCCACGTTGAACGTGAATGCCGGCAAGACCACGTCCAAGGGCATCGAGACGAGCCTGGAATTCCGACCCACGCCGGAATGGACGCTTCGCGGCGGCGGCAGCTACAACAGCGCGATCTACGACGAATACATCTTCCCGCTGGTCGGCGCGATCGGCGGCGATCCCGATCTGTCCGGCAAACGCCTGCAATACGGGCCTGCGTACACCGCCAACTTCAGCGCCTTGAACAAGCGCACGCTGGACAACGGCTGGCAGTGGTTCACGCGCACGGACATGCTGTTCCGCACCAGCATGGTCGCGGTGCAGACCGCCACCGCGCGCATTCCCGGATCGACAAAATTCAACATCCACACGGGTCTGCGCAAGAACCACCTGGAATTCACGCTGTGGGTGAACAATCTGCTGAACGACAAAGCGCCGGCATCGGCGGTGTTCATCAGCAGCCCTGCGACGATGTTCGAATTCGCGACCCGGCAGCGTCCCGGCCGCCAGCTGTTCCAGCCGCTGGTGTCGGCGCCGGAGCTGCGTTCGTTCGGCATCGACGTGCGTTACGACTTCTGACCGCAGCATCGAAAGAAGGCGACGCTCAATGACTCCCGACGAGATGACACCCGACGAGTACTACCGGCAGGCGACCAAACGCAATATCGGCATCGTCAGCCGCGACGAACAGGAGCGGCTGCGCAACGCGCGCATCGCGATCATCGGCATGGGCGGCGCGGGCGGCATCTATCTGACGACGCTGGTACGCATGGGCATCGGCAATTTCAATATCGCGGACTTCGATACCTTCAGCGTCGTCAATATCAACCGCCAAGCGGGCGCGATGCGCAGCACCATCGACCGCCCGAAAACGCAGACGATGGCGGAGATCGCGCGCGACATCCATCCCGGCGTGCAGATCCGGCAGTACGACGCTGGCGTGGGTGCGCACAACATCGAAGAATTCCTGCGCGATGCGGACGTGGTGCTGGATGCGATCGATGTCTTCGCGCAACCGGCGCGGCTGTTGATGTACCAGACCGCGCGGCGCCTGGGAAAGCCGGTGATTTTCGGCGCGCCGCTGGGGCTGTCCGGCACGCTGGGCGTGTTCACGCCGGACGGCATGCGCTACGAGGATTATTTCGATATCCACGAGGGCATGGCGCCGTTCGAGATCATGATGCGATTCATCGTGGGGCTGGCGCCGAAGGGCAGACACTGGACCTACATGGACGCCCGCAACGTCGAGCCCGAAGCGCAGGCGGGGCCGTCGTCGGCAGCGGCGATCAGCCTGATCACCGGCATGGTCTGCACCGAAGTGCTGGTGGCCCTGCTCAAGCGTCGGCCGCTGATGGCGGCACCGCGCTACTGCCAGTTCGATGCGTATCTGGGCGAATACCGGCGGGGCCGTCTGCGCTGGGGCAATCGCGGCCCGATCCAGCGCATCAAACTGTGGCTCGCCGGAAAGAAATTCGCGGCCATGGCGAAGGCGTTCAACGAAGCCGGTTTCCAGCTGCTTCCCACTGCCGACGACGCGTCGCAATAAGCGCATCGCGCTGACACTGGAATCGCGCGCGTGCGCTGATCCGGAAAACCGTAGAGATCATGTTCGCTCCTTGAGAATCACGATGAATGTCCTCACCAGATTCCTGACCCGATTGCGCATCAAGGCCGTCAGCCGGGAAGTGGCGCGCGCCGAAAGCCTGCGCGATATCCAGCGCATCGCCATGGACCGCCACGCGGACAAACCCGCGCTGACGACGCCGGCGATACGACTGACCTACCGCGAGATCGAAGACCGCACCCTGCGCCTGGTCGCGGCGTGGCGCGCGGCCGGCATCCGCAAGGGATCGCGCGTGGTCGTGCTGTTGCCGGACGAATGGCCGCAGTTGATCGTGCGTTTCGCCGCGACCGAATCCGGCGCGGTGCTGGTCGGTTTCAATCCTGCGCACTCGGCCGCACTGATGTCGCGGGCGATGGACGATCTGGCGCCCGATCTGCTGATGATCGATCTTGCCCTGATGCCCGAGGGTTTCGCCGCGCAGCATGCCGCAGCGGGCGGCGCGCCGATCTGGAACTGCGGCCACGGCGGCGATCTGGAAGCGAAGCTCGCGGCGGTCGATCCCATCCTCAGCGATGAATCGATCGGCCCGGAAGATACGCTCGCGCTCGGATTCACCTCCGGCACCTCGGGCACGCCGAAGATGCTGGCGTTGAAGCACGCGCCATATCTGCACAGCGTGCGGCTGCTGTTGCTCAACCTCACCGATCCGCCGCGCGAGCGCTCGCGGACCCTCGTCGGCATTCCGCTTTCCGGTGCCGGCAGCGGACTGGTCCTGCCGACGATGCTCAGCGGCGGCCAGCTGATCCTGCCGCGTGCCTACACTGCGGATGCCCTGATCGAAACGCTGCGCGCCGAGCGCCCCTCGCACGTGTTCCTGACCCCGAGTCTGTTGATCGATCTGCTCGACCATCCCGCGCTGACGACGGAAGACATGGCCTGCCTGCAGCAGGTGATCTACGGTTCGGCGTCGATGCCGGTGGCGAAACTCAAGGAAGCCCTCGCCCGGTTCGGACGGGTTTTCCAGCAGGGCTACGGCATGTCCGAAGCGCTGCCGCCGATCTCGATGCTGCCGCCCGCCGATCATGTCGACGACGGCCTGCCGCCGGCATCCAGCGTGCTGTCGTCCTCGGGCCGCGTCGCGCGCGGCGTCGGGCTGCAGGTGCGGCGCGAAGACCACAGCGTGGCGGACGTCGGTGAAATCGGCCGCGTCTGGGTGCAGAGTCCGACCGTGTTCGAGGGCTATGTGAACCGGCCGGATCTCAATGACGAAGTGCTGCGCGATGACTGGTATTTCAGCGGAGATTACGGTTATTTCGACGCATCGCAGCGCATCCATGTGCTCGATCGCCAGCAGAACCTGATCGATCGCCCGGAAGGCCGCATCTATCCGCGCATGGTGGAAGAGCGGGTCCACGAATGCGGACACATCAAGGAAGCCGCACTGGTGCAGGCGCGCGGCCAGATCTGGCTGTGCGTGTCGCTGCGCCTCGCCAGTCGCGGCATGGATCATGTCGTCGTGGAACGCGAAGTGCGCGATCATCTGGCATCGCTGCTGCCGCCGTGGCAATGTCCCGAGCGCATGCTGATCCTCGACGAACTGCCGCGAAGCTTCCTGGCGAAACTGCTGCATCGCGAGGTGCGCGAACGCATCGAAAGCGGTGCGATCGGAAGCGCTGCGTGAACCAACACGGGATCCACCTCCGCAACCTGATCGGTTACGGCAGCGGCAGCATGGTCATGGCCGCGTATTTCCTGATCAGCGGCTCGTTCCTGTTGTTCGCGACCGCGATCCTCGGCATTCCGCCCGAAATCGCGGGGCTGATCATGGCGGTGTCGACGCTGTGGGATGCGGTGATCGATATTCCGCTGGGCTGGGTGTCCGACCGTCTGGATTCGAAGCGCTACGGGCGCCGTC
This sequence comes from Lysobacterales bacterium, assembly GCA_017302135.1. GTDB lineage: Bacteria > Pseudomonadota > Gammaproteobacteria > Xanthomonadales > Xanthomonadaceae > Lysobacter_I. The sequence continues at coordinate 393,812 of JAFLDZ010000001.1, forward strand.
ATCCGTTTCTGGCGATCGGCGGCATCGGCGTGGCGGTGCTCACCATCGCGCTGTGGTCGATTCCGCAAGGCCTCGGCATGCCGCTGACGGTCGCCTGGCTGGCGCTGTCGACCATCCTGCTGAAAACCGCGATCGCCGCATTCGTGGTGCCTCATACCGCGCTGGGCGGGGAGATCGTCGACAGCTACGACGCGCGCATGGTCGTGCAGGGCTATCGCGCGGCGTTCCAGGTGGTCGGCATGATCTTCGCGCTGGTCGGCAGCAGCGTTTATTTCTTTCGGCCGACCGACGCCTATCCGCAGGGCCAGCTCAACCCGCACGCCTACATGCCGATGGGCCTCGCCTGCGGCGTGCTGGTCCTGCTGGCGACGCTGAGCACGCTGGCCGGCACGTGGCGATACATCCCGCGCCTGCGCGCTTCCGAACCTACCGGCCACAGCAAGCGACAGCTGATCGCGGCCCTGCTGCGCGATCGCGATCTGCGTGCGTTGACGCTGATGATCCTGGCCATCGAACTGGCGTTCCAGATCGGCATCACGCTGGGTGGTCACATCCAGACCTACACCTACGGCCTGTCGGGTCCGCAGATGGGCATCCTCGGTCTGGCGCTGCTGACCTCGGCCGCGCTGTCGCAGCCGATCTGGATCCACCTGAGCAAACGCTTCGACAAGAAGCCGGCGCTGTTCGCCGCCACCGTGGTCGCCATGGTGGGCTTCGTGGGCGGCCCGCTGAGCCATGTCGCGTGGGGCTGGTTTCCGTTGGCGCCGGCCGGCAGTGTCGTGCTGACGCTGTTGCCGTTCCAGATTCTCGCAGGCGCAGGCACCGGCGCGTTCTGGTCCCTGCCCTATGCGATGGTGAGCGACTGCGCGCAGGCCCGCGAGCGCGACACCGGGGTTTCGGTGTCGGGCAGCTACACCGGCATGTACATCTTCGCCTACAAGCTGGGCAGCAGCGTCAGCATCGCCGCCAGCGGCTGGATGCTGCAGATGGTCGGCTACGACCACACGCTGGCCGCGCAGAGCGGGCACACCCGCTACTGGCTGGCGGTCGCGCCGCCGCTGCTGATCATCGCCAGCGCGCCGGTGGTGTTCCTGGCGCTGCGCAGCTATCGCCTGTCCCGGTCGAACTTCTCCCCGCCCCCTGCCGCAGCCTGAGACCGAGCCGGCCTGAGAGCGAACGCGCCTGGGATCAGGCCGGCCCGAGATCGAACCACCATCACGGTCGTTCATGTCCATGCGCTGATAGCATGGCCGCTGCCCGGCATCGCGCCGGCAACGCATCCACGGCGTAGGGGGGGCCGACACCGGGGAGAGTCACGATTCATGCTGGACACCGAAACCGCCCCTGCGACCGATGCCCTGTGCGCGTACGACCGCGCCCTGCTGTCCGACTACCACCAGCACCTGCAGCACGCTTCGGACCGCGACGGGATCGCCTCGTGTCTGGCGGGCATCCGCGAATGGGTGGACCTCGAAGAAATCATGCTGTTCACATCGACGCTGTCGTATGTCGATCATCAGATCGTCGGCGTCGGCCACGACCCGGCCTGGATGAATCTCTACATGCGCGAAGGCTTCGCGCACGTCGATCCGATCATCAACGAAATCTTTCTGGGCAACCGCTTTTTCTCGCGCAGCCCGCTGATCAAACCTTTCGGTTCGTTGCTGCGTTCGCGATCGGTCGGCACGCTGTTCCGCAGGCTGGCCGAAGCGGCGATGGATTTCGGCAGGCCCGCGCACGGTTATGTCGGCGGGGTGGTCGATGGCGGCCGCTTCATGCTGCTGTCGGCACCCGCGACGGAAAGCCCGAACAACGCGCGCGCGGGATTGATCCTCGGTTCGCTGTTCCCATCGCTGATGAACACGATGTCGCAACTCAGCCTGCGCTCGCCGGACGCGCCGCAGCTGAGCCTGCGCGAAATCCACTTGTTGAAACTGCTCGCGGACGGTCTGATCGATGCCGAGATCGCGATCGCGCTCGGCATCTCCACCGCGACCGTGCGCTTCCACATGCAGAACCTGTTCCAGAAACTGCAGGCGCGCAACCGCTGCCATGTGATCGCGCTGGCGTACCGCTACGGCTATCTGTCTGTGGCGCGCATGCAGAACTGATCAGGCGCCGTCGCGCATGGCCTGCTCGATCGCGGCGCATGCCGACTCGAACAATGCGCGGACATCGACGGTCTCGCCGCGTTCGATGCGTTTCGAGATCGAGGTCAACGGGAATGCGAGCAGGCTGGTGCCGTCGCGCTTCAACGCCGGATCGCGCCCGTATTCGTCTTCGACGGTGACCCAATGCAGGCCGAGCCGCTGGGCCATCGCGTCGCCGAAAGCGATCCCGAGGCACTGGAGCTTGATCGTTTCGGTCGCATCGATCCAACCGCTGCCCAGGATCGTGTCGAGCAGGGCAAGCTTGCCCTCGACGGTGTCGTATCCGCAGCGTGCTTCGGGTGCGTAGTGATCGCGCACCCAGGACCGCTGGGCTTCCACCCGAGCGGTCTCTTCGGCGTTCATCGCTTCGACGATCTGTGTCATCGACTTTCTTTTTCAATGGGCTGCGACGAGGGTCAATCTCTGCGTACCAGAACCTTACTGTTGCTGCTGGAACACCACTTCCTCGTACGGCTGCACCACCACCCAGCCTTCGCCGGCGAAGCGCAGCTGGATGCTTTCGCCCGAACCGCGGCCCATCAGGGTGCGCAGATTGATGTCGGTGACGATGTCCGGCGACAGGCCGCCCGACCAGGCGACCGTTGCGTTCGGGTCGGTGAACACCGGGCCGGTCGAGGCGTTGACCGGCAGCGTCAGCGGCTCGTAGTGCGCGGTGATCGCCACCAGACCGTGGCCGCTGAGCTTCACGTTGAACAGCCCGCCGGCCATCATCCCGGCCGCCTTGCGCATCATCGTGATGTCGTGGGAAATCGTCGATTCGATCGCCAGCACGTCGTTGCCGTTGACGAAGATGGACTCGCCGTTGAGGCGCAGGAGGGTGATCTTCTTGCCGATGTCGGCAAGATAGACGCGGCCCTGGCCTTCGATCTTCATCAGCGACATGCCCTCGCCGGTGAGGGTCTTCTTGAGCAGACCGCCGAGGCCCTGATCGAGCAGGCCCTGACGGGTGAATTTGATGTTGCCCTTGCGCGCGATCATCGAACCGGCCTTGGCCAGGACCAGGCCATCGACGCGCGCTTCGAGCATGTGCGAGCTTTCCAGCTCGAAGGCATCGCCGGAGAGATCTTTCTCTTTCGATGCGGACAGGAATTCCTGCAGGGTCTTGACGGCCATACGCGGTGTTCTCCAGTGGAATGCGGCGGGAAGCCGGCATTGTCGTCGCAGATGCGCTCCGGCACCATGCCGGGAAGTCATCACCGGAAGCCGCCGTGTCGCCGATCCTCCCCATTCCCCACACGGCTGCCGGAGCGCCCCGCTCGCCGGTAGCCGCCGAGCGGCTTATCGCAGGCCAGCCGACCCAGGCCACGGCCAACGCCTACTCCAGCGCCGACCAGGCCTTCCATTGCGGCATCTGGGAGGGCGATGTCGGCGCCTGGCGGGTGCACTACACGGAACACGAGCTGTGCCACATGCTCGCGGGCAGAGTCCGCATGACCGGCGACGACGGCCGGGAAACCGTGGTCGCCGCTGGCGACAGCTTCGTGATTCCGGCCGGTTTCTCGGGCATCTGGGAAGTGCTGGAGCCCGCGCGGAAGCTATACGCGGTGTACGAGCCGGCGGGCTGAGTCGGAACTGCTCCCGTGGCGCGTTAGAATTCACCGGTTTGCCACGCCTCCGGAGTCCGCCATGTCCAATCTCGCTTACCGCCGCGTCCTGCTCAAACTCTCCGGCGAGGCCCTGATGGGCGACGAGGACTACGGCATCGACCCCAAGGTCATCGGCCGCCTCGCCCGCGAAGTCATCGAAGCCCGCGATGCCGGCGCGGAGATCGCGCTGGTCATCGGCGGCGGCAACATCTTCCGCGGCGCCGGCCTCGCCGCAGGCGGCATGGACCGGGTCACCGGCGACCAGATGGGCATGCTCGCCACCGTCATCAACGCGCTGGCGATGCAGGATTCCCTGGAAAAACTCGGCGCGCGCTGCCGGGTGATGAGCGCGATCAAGATCAACGACGTGTGCGAGGACTACATCCGCCGCCGCGCCGTGCGCCATCTCGAAAAAGGCCGCATCACCATCTTCGCCGCCGGCACCGGCAACCCGTTCTTCACCACCGACTCCGGCGCCGCGCTGCGCGCGATCGAGATCGGCGCCGACCTGCTGCTGAAGGCGACCAAGGTCGACGGCGTCTACGACAAGGATCCGAAGAAATACGACGACGCGGTGCGCTACGACACGCTGACCTACGACGAAGTGATTTCCCGCGATCTGCAGGTGATGGACACCGCCGCGTTCGCGCTGTGCCGCGACAGCCGCCTGCCGCTGCGCATCTTCGACATGAGCCAGCCCGGCGTGCTGCTGCGCATCCTGCGCGGCGAGAAAATCGGCACGCTGGTGACGCCGGGGCGCTGAAATACGCGGTTCCGCGCGACGATCGATATCGACGGGAACAAAAAAAGCCGACGCCTCCCAGCGCCGGCTTTTTCGTGATCGCGACCTGAGTGCTTACTTTTTCTTCTTCGGTGGCGCCACCGGCGCGCGACCGCCGATGTGGCGTTCGAAGAACTGGAGCAGCTTGGTGTAATAGGCGATCTGATTCTCTTCCTTCACGAAGCCATGGCCTTCGGTCGAGAAGTACATCGATTCGACCGGCTTGCCGGCAGCTTTGAGCGCCTTCTCCATGGCTTCGGAATGCGACTGCGGCGCGCGCACGTCGGCGCCACCGGCGGCGAGAAAGACCGGCACCTTGATTCTCGATACCAGCTTGTTCGGCGAGGAGGCGTTGAGATCCTGCTTGCCGAGATTCTCGGCAAGAAAATCCTTGCCGTAGGAAGACTGGCTGATATCGCCACGGCCCCAGAGCATGTTCAGATCGTAGACGCCGACGTAGCCGACCGCGCATTTGTACAGGTCCGGTTCCTTGGCGACGCCCATCAGCGAAGCGTAGCCGCCGTAGCTGGCGCCGTAGATGCAGATGCGGTTCGGGTCGGCGATGCCTTCGCGGATCGCCCACTGGGTGGCGTCGGTGAGGTCGTCCTGCATGGTCAGGCCCCACTGCTTCTGGCCCAGCTCGCGGAACTGCTTGCCGTAGCCGCCGGAGCCGCGGAAGTTCACCTGCAGCACCGCATAGCCGTGCGCGGTCATCATCTGCACGTCGCGGTCGTAACCCCAACGGTCCTGGACACCGAACGGACCGCCGTGCGGATGGACGATCAGCGGCATGTTCTTGCCGTCGCTGCCGGCGGGCGTGGTCAGCAGCACATCGATCTCGACGCCGTCGCGACTCTTGAAGTAGCCCGGCTGGATCCTGCCGAGGCGGCTGCGATCGAGCCAATCGGCGCGATTCATGAAGGGATCGATCTTCTTGGCCTGCGTGTCGAAAATATACAGCTCGCCGGGATTGCGGTCGCCGGCGACTTCCAGCAGCACGTAATGACCGTCGACGGTGGACGAGATCGGAACGACCACATCGCCATCGAATTTCGACTGCAGCGTGCGATGCATTTTGGCATCGGCGGAGTTGGGATCGAAGTATTCGAAACGCGGGCGGCGACCGCCCCAGAACGCAACGCCGATCGGGTAGCGCTTGCCGACGCCGCGCACCAGCGCCGAAGGTTCGACGACATCGTCGCGGGCGATCTGCTTCATCGTTTCGGTGGCGGCATCGAAAGCGCGCAGGGAATCGGGACCCGTGTCTTCTTCTGCCTGGAGATAGGCCGTCGCATTGTCGGCACTGAAACCCAGAACGGACAACACCTTGCCGGTGATCGATTCGTCGTTGATCACCTTCCAGTCCGAATTGTCGTCCTTGCGGTAATACAACACCGATTTGTAATCGCGGTTGATACCGGACGCGAATCGGGCCTGGCCGCTCAAATCGGTGAAGAACGCCGCCCCGCGCACAGGCGCGCGCGCGACCGGTTTGCGTGTACCGGTGAACACATTCATGCGTTCGAGCGTGGTGAACGGAATTTCTCCGGAAGCGAACGGCGTGACGGTCACCAGCACATTGTCGTCGTCGTCGACCAGCGTATCGACCATCTGGATCGACGCGGATTCGGCACGGGCCTTGCCGCTGGAACTCCTGGAAGTGCCGCCGATACGCGCGCCCGCCACGATGCCCTGCTTGCTGCCGTCGGCATTGGTGCCCCAGATTTCGCCGTAGCTCACCGGCTGTTCGAGGCCGCCTGCGCGTTCGCCGATGGTGAACAGCAGACGATCGTCGCTGACCCACCAGAACTGGGCGACATGGGTGTTCGGCTCCTTGAGCGTGACGTGGCCATAGGGTTCTTTCTGGCCCGGCTTGAGGATGACCATCACTGTCTTGTCGTCGTTGTTCAACGGGACAGTGGCGGCGACGTAGGTCCCGTTCGGGGAAATCCTCACGTCGACGAAACGATCGTCACGAATGAAATCGCCGATGTTGTAGGGCGCAGCCTGCGTCGTCGGCGATGGGGGTGTCTGGGCCTGCAGGGCGACGGGCAACAGCAATAACGCGGCAAGCAGTGCGGAGCGTGGATGCATGGCGGGATTCCGGGCGAATTTGCGGCGGAGTCTACCCGAAACCCCGCTGCAGGCGCCCGTGCAGACGGTCATGGCCGGCGTCTGAGGGGCGCCGGCTTGATATCAGAGCCTCTCTCGACTCATTTCGTGGGGGCAGCCACCACCGGTGCGCGACCGCCGAGGTTCTTATGGAAGAACGACAGCAGCTTGCCGTAAAACTCCCGCTCGTTCTCCACCTTGTAAAAGCCGTGCCCTTCGGTGGGGTAATACACCGCTTCAACAGGGACGCCTGCACTGCGCAGCGCTTTTTCCATCATCTCGGTGTGCTGAATCGGGGCGCGCTCATCCTCACCGCCTGCGGCAAGGAATACCGGCACTTTGATCTGCCCGGCCAGTCTGTTCGGCGACACTTTCGCCACTTGGTCCTTCGGGCCGATCCATTCGTCGATGTAGGTTCTGCCTGATGCCTGGTCGCGAACATCGCCATCGACATGCATGGTCGGAAGATCGTAAACGCCGACATAACCGGCAACGCAACGGTAAAGCGCCGGCTCCTTGGCGGAGCCCATCAGCGAAGCATAGCCGCCATAGCTGGCACCGTAGAGACAGATGCGCTTCGGATCGGCGATGCCTTGCTGGATCGCCCAGTGCGTGGCATCGGTGATGTCGTCCTGCATCTTGCCGCCCCATTCGCGCTTTCCCGCCAACTTGAACGCGTTTCCGCGGTTATCCGAGCCGCGGAAATTGACTTGCAGCACGGCATATCCATGCGCCGCAAGCATCTGGGCGTCCTGATCGAAACCCCATTCGTCATGCAGAAGGGGGCCGCCGTGAATCAGGATGATCAAGGGCGCGCTTTTTGCCTCGGCCCCAACTGGAGAAGTCAGATAGCCATGTATCTCCAACCCATCCCGCGCCTTGTAACGGATCGGCTTGACGCTGGCGGTGCGGGTTGGATCGATCCAATCGCGGCGGCTCAGGATTCGATCCGCTTTGTTGTTCACGGTATCGAAAATGAAGAAGTCGCCGGGATTGCGATCGCCGGAGACGATCAAAAGCGCCAACCGACCATCGTCGGTCATCGAAGTGATGCGGACACTTTCACCCGCAAAGGATCGTTGGAGTTTGCGGTAGAGCTTCGCTTCAGGATCTTCAGGGTCGAAGAACTCGTTATGCGGAATGCCATCCATGATGGTCACACCGATCGGATGGCCTTTGTAACTGTAGATGAATTCGCTCGGACTCGTGTCGTCGTCGCGGAAAACCTCACGGCGAGTTCCACTCGCCACGTCCAGCGCGACGACAGAATCCGGGCCGACATCGTTCTGCACAAGCAGATAGGCGGTCTTGTTGTCGACGGAAAAACCGATCGAGTATTCCACGCGCCCGCTTACCGAGCTGTCGTTGACCAGCACCCATTCCTTGCCCGCGCTCTCCCGATAAAAGAGCTTATAGGTCCGATCAGTATTCATGCCGCTGGCGAACCGGACCTCCCCGGCATTGTCTGTCACGAATGAGGCGTTACGTACGGGTGCCTGAGTGATCGCGATGCGACTACCGGTGTAGGCGTTCAGCTTCTCGGCCCGAGTGTAGGGATCGCCGGAAAAGGGCCTGACGGAAATGATCACATGCTTGTCGTCGGCGCGAAGTGTGTCCACGGGAAATGCTACGACATCCTCGACCTTCTTCGGCTGGATGCGGGTACCCGGCCCTGCGCCCTCTACTCGAGAGCCCACCAGAATCCCACCCTTGGTGCCATCGACGTTCACCCCATACAGCTCGCCGGTCAGCTGCGGCTCTTCGAGATCACCGAATTTCTCTGCCGCACTGATCAATACGCGTTCATCGTTGACCCACCAGAAGTCATCGACATGGGTGCGGTCGCCAGGAATCGACATTGAGGTCATCAGCTTGTTGTCGGAGCGCCTGAGGATCGCCAGCGCGGTCTTGCGACCAACGGGCACCGTCGCTGCGTAATATTCACCGGTAGGCGATATCTTGATGTCCTTGAATTTCTGCTTGCGTATGAAATCCTCGATATCGTGGGGCTTGACCGTTTGCGCAACCACGGCAAGAGGCGACAAGAGAAGTACAGCAGTCAGCGCGCTGGCGATGAATTTCATGAAACCCCCTGTTCGATGTGGTGGCGCAGTGATTCAGTTCGTAGCCGCAGATACAAGCTCATCGAGCGTACTCATCAGAGCGTCTCGCCATTCTGGCAGATCGGGCGCGAAATCGGATGAGAGACGCGCCGTATCGAGGCACGAATACCCGGGCCGCTTCGCCGGCGTCGGATAGTCCGTACTGGCGATCGCTACGACACGAGGCGCGGCAGCGATCAGCCCGCGATCGTGCGCAGCCGCAACGATGGCTTCAGCGAACCCATGCCAACTGGTTGCACCTGACGCGGTGAGATGCCAGATGCCGCTGTGGTCGTACGGACGCGCGAGTACGGCCGCCGTGATATCGGCGATCAACGCAGCAGACGTGGGCGTGCCAGTCTGGTCGGCGACCACGCGCAGCTCGTCGCGTTCGGCGGCGAGACGCAGCATCGTGCGCATGAAGTTCTTGCCGTGCGCTGCGTACACCCAGGCCGTGCGGAAGATCATGTGCCTGGCGCCGCTGGCTTGAATCGCCCGTTCGCCGGCGAGTTTGCTTTCGCCGTAGACGCCGAGTGGGCACGTCGGGTCTTCTTCGCGATAGGGTCGCTTGCCGGTGCCGTCGAACACGTAGTCCGTCGAGTAGTGCACCAGCAGCGCATCGCGCGCGACGCAGGCTTCGGCGATGCGCTGCGGCGCTTCGGCGTTCGCGCGAAAGGCCGCATCGCGATCCGATTCCGCACGATCGACTGCGGTGTAAGCGGCGGCATTGACGACGACATCGGGAGCGATGCGATCGATCAATACCGGCAATGCATCCGGCGCGTCGAAATCGGCGATTTCGCAGGGCGAACCATCGTCGAGCGCGCCGCCGCGTGTGGTGAGGACAACTTCAGCCAGCGGCGCGAGACTGCGGCGCAGTTCGTGTCCCACCTGGCCATTGGCGCCCAACAGCAGGATCTTCATCGAAGCGCCTCAGCCGACATGACGGGCAGCCGTTCCTCGACGATATCGGCGAGGAACGGCGCTTTCGCGTCCTTCTCCGACAGCGATGGGTCCGAGACCGGCCAGTCGATGGCGAACGCAGCGTCGTTCCAGCGCACGGCGGCATCGGCATCGCGGTCGTAGGTTTCGGTGCACAGATAGGTGAACACCGCCCGCTCGCTCAAGGTCACGAAGCCATGCGCAAAGCCCGCAGGAATCCAGAAATGGCGCCGGTTCCTGTCGTTCAGCAGCACGGCTGTCCAACGGCCGAAGGTCGGCGAACCGCGACGGATATCGACCGCCACGTCCCACACTTCGCCTTCGATGACCGACACGTACTTGCCCTGCGGTTTCGGCCATTGATAGTGCAGACCGCGCAAAACACCACGCGCTGACGACGAGACGTTGCCCTGCACGAATTCCGGAATGGCGAGACCATGCGCGACGAACTTGTCGCGATTGAAAGACTCGAAGAAGAACCCACGACTGTCGCCGAACACCTGCGGTTCGATCACGACGCAGCCGGGCAGATCGGTTTCGATGATTTTCATGCGTGCGCAAGACTCACGGGACGAAACCGCGCTCGGCGAGGCCGAGCAGATATTGACCATAGCCGTTCTTGGCCAGGGGCTTGGCCAGCGCTTCCAGTTGCGCGGCATCGATCCAACCATTGTTCCAGGCGATTTCTTCAGGACAGCACACGCGCAGCCCCTGCCGGGCCTCGATGGTTTCGATGTAATTCGAGGCTTCGAGCAGCGACTGGTGCGTGCCGGTATCCAGCCATGCGTAACCGCGACCGAGTTGCTGCAGATGCAGCGAGCCCTCCTCGAGATAGCGCCGGTTGAGATCGGTGATCTCCAGCTCACCGCGCGGAGACGGCTTGAGATCGGCCGCGAAATCGCTGGCGCGGCCGTCGTAAAAGTACAGGCCGGTGACCGCATAGTGCGATTTGGGCTTCGCGGGTTTTTCTTCGAGGCCGATCACTTTGCCGCTGGCATCGAATTCGGCCACGCCGTAACGCTCAGGGTCGCTGACCCAATAGCCGAACACGGTCGCACCGTGTTGCCGCGCATCGGCTTGCTTCAGCATGTGGGTCAGCCCCGGGCCATGAAAGATGTTGTCGCCCAGCACCAGACAGCTGGGCTGGCCGTTCACGAATTCGCGGCCGATCAGATAGGCCTGCGCCAGTCCATCCGGACTCGGTTGCGCGGCGTATTCGATACGCATGCCCCACTGCGAACCATCGCCGAGCAGCATCTTGAACAGCGCCTGTTCGTGCGGCGTGTTGATCACCAGCACTTCGCGGATGCCCGCCAGCATCAGCACGCTCAGCGGGTAGTAGATCATCGGCTTGTCGTAGACCGGCAGCAATTGTTTGCTGATCGCCTGGGTGATCGGGTACAGCCGAGTGCCCGACCCGCCCGCGAGGATGATGCCTTTGCGCGCGGTCATGCCACGCCTCCGATGCGCTCCAGACGATAACTGCCGTCGAGTACGCGATTGACCCAGGCCTGTCGATCGAGATACCAGTCGACGGTGCGCGCAATCCCCTGTTCGAAGCTCATCGAAGGCATCCAGCCGAGTTCGCGCTGCAGCTTCGAAGCGTCGATCGCGTAACGCCGGTCGTGGCCGGGACGATCCTTGACGTAGGCGATCAGCGACTCGCGCGCCCGCCCGTCGGCAAGCGGACGGCGTTGATCGAGCAATGCGCAGATCGTCTTCACGACAACGATGTTCTCGCGCTCGGCGTCGCCGCCGACGTTGTAGACCTCACCGACGCGGCCACGTTCGAGTACCGCGCGGATCGCGCTGCAGTGATCGCCCACGTACAGCCAATCGCGCACGTTGCGACCGTCGCCGTACACCGGCAGCGACTCGCCAGCCAGCGCCTTGGCGATGATCAACGGGATGAGTTTTTCGGGGAACTGATACGGTCCGTAATTGTTCGAGCAGTTGGTGGTGAGTACCGGCAAGCCGTAGGTGTGATGGAAGGCGCGGACCAGATGGTCGGACGCCGCCTTGGATGCGGAGTACGGCGAATTCGGGGCGTAGGGCGTGGTCTCGGTGAACTTGCCGGTGTCGCCGAGCGAACCGTAGACCTCATCGGTGGATACGTGCAGGAAGCGGAACGCATCGCGGCTTGGGCCTTCGAGGTTATTCCAGTAATCGCGGGCGCATTCGAGCAGGCCCAGCGTGCCGACGACATTGGTCTGCACGAATGCGGCGGGACCGTCGATCGAACGGTCGACATGACTCTCCGCCGCGAAGTTGATCACCGCATCGGGCCGGTGTTCGGCGAAGAGTGTCGCCAGCAGGTCGCGGTCGCCGATATCGCCCTTCACGAACACGTGCGCCGGATTGCCGGTCAACGTCGCGAGCGTATCGAGATTGCCGGCGTAGGTCAGTGCGTCCAGATTGATGACCCGAACGCCGCTGTGGACGGCATCCAGCACGAAGTTTCCACCGATGAAGCCGGCACCGCCGGTCACAAGCCATGTCGACACTCGAATACTCCTGAAAAAAGCATGCACACGCCTGAATTGTACCGTCATGTCCGCCGGTGAACCGCGCCTATCGACACCATCGACGATCGGATTTCTGAACCATCAACTCACGGATCGATGCCGTCGATCAAACCGCATCCCACACGCAGTGCCCCGCTTTCTTGCGGATCGCCTCCAGACGCAGCGCGTGCGCGGCCAGCTCGCTCTCGCCCACACGGACGCGCGGGCGCGATTCGGCCGCAATGGCATCGGCCTCGAATGCAATCGCCGTCTTCGGGCCACTGCCCTCATTGACGGCAGGCGCGCCGAAGCCGATTTCGCTCTGTCCCGAAGTCAGCGCAAGATACACATCGACCAGCAGCTGCGCGTCGAGCAGCGCGCCGTGCAGATGGCGGTGGGCGTTGTCCACGCCGAGACGTTTGCACAACGCATCCAGTGAATTGCGCTGGCCCGGATAGCGTTTGCGCGCCATGTCGAGCGAGTCTTCGATGCCGATGACGCGGTCGCGCAGGCGCCCGTATTGCGCGCCAAGCAGCGACAATTCGTTGTCGAGAAAACCGACGTCGAACGCCGCGTTGTGGATGATCAGTTCCGCACCATCGACGAATTCGAGGAAGGTGTCGGCGATTTCGGCGAACCGCGGTTTGTCGGCGAGGAATTCGAGGGTCAGTCCGGTGACTTCCTGCGCGCCGGGCTCGAATTCGCGATCCGGGTGGATGTACTGCTGGTACGTGCGCCCGGTGGGCCGGCGTTCGATCAGCTCCACGCAGCCGATTTCGACCACGCGGTTGCCTTTTTTCCACTCCAGGCCGGTGGTTTCTGTATCGAGGACGATCTGTCTCATGCGCGGACGCTGCCCTGTCGTTGATCCGTTTTGTATGCGAGCGCCTGGTCGCGTGCCAGCGTATCGACACGCTCGTTGTCGGGATCGCCGGAATGGCCTTTCACCCAGCGCCAGTCGATGCTGTGCCGCAACGTCGCGGCGTGCAGGCGTTCCCAGAGGTCGCGGTTTTTCACCGGATCGCCGCCGGCGGTTTTCCAATGTCGGCGCACCCAGTTCGGCATCCATTCGGTGATGCCCTGGCGGACGTATTGCGAGTCGGTGACCAGCATGACTGCGCAGGGTTCGCTCAGCGTCTCCAGCCCGACGATCGCCGCCATCAATTCCATACGGTTGTTGGTGGTCAGCGACTCGCCGCCGGCAAGCTCGCGCTCGCGCTCGTTGTAGCGCAGCAGCGCGGCCCAGCCACCGGGGCCGGGATTGCCGAGGCAGGCGCCATCGGTGTGGATCTCCACATGTTTCATGGCGGCATGTTTCATGGCAGCACGCTCATGTCCGCATGCTTCGTGGCATCGGACTTCATGGCATCGGGCTTCAAGCGGCAGAGACTCCGTCGGATAAGGCCATCGGCTTGCGCAGGCGCATCGGCGTCATGGGGAAAGCGCGCTTCTCGGCGCGCTGCAGGTAGGCCGCACGCAGCCCCTGGCCCGATTGCAGGCTGGGCGATGCCGTGGGCGACCATTGCGGCCCGACGCCCTGGGCGACGGGCTCCGGGGTCAGTCCGGCATCGGACAACAGACGGCGCCAGGTCGAGGGATCGCATGCGGACTGGCCGCTGCCGTACCAGCGCAGCCGGTACGGCGACAGCGGATTCAGCGCCAACAGTCCCAGTCGTCCGCCCGGTACGAGCACACGCGCGCATTCTTCGATCAGGGAAACGGATTCGGCGCGGTCGCCATCGAGCACATGCTGCAACACCACCGCACCCAGGGATTCGCTGGCCAAGGGCAGCGGCAGCCGGCACCGCACCGCACCCTTCCATCCGTCGGACGAGGCGATCAGACGCAGCCCACGGCCTTCCGGAATTTCGGCCGTCAAGGTCGGCGCCAGCCACAGCCACGGCAAACCGACCACCGGATGGGCCGCCAGCGCATCGGCGACGACCGTGTGTTCGCTGTCGAGGACCGCTTGCCCGGCCGGCAACAGAAACCACTGTTTCGCGACGACGTGCTGGGCTTGGTGGGACAATGCGGGCATCCGGCCATTGTAAGCCGCCGCCCCACCGACTTGCCCCATTCGAACGCCTGACGGATCCCCATGCGCCTGCTCGCCCTGCCCGCCTTCGACGACAACTACATCTGGAGCATGGTCGGCGACGATGGCCGCGCACTCTTCGTCGACCCGGGCGATGCCGAGCCGGTGCTGACGGCCGCTGCCGAGGGTCTGCGGCCGATCGGCATCCTGATCACCCATCACCACGCCGATCACATCGGCGGACTCGCACAGCTCCAAGAGCATTGGCCGGACCTTCCGATTCATGCGCCGCAGGATGCGCGGATCGGGATCGCCACCCACCGCGTGGGCGGTGGCGATGCGGTCCAGGTCGGCGACTGGCGGTTCGACGTGCTCGAAATACCCGGCCATACCCGCAGCCACATCGCCTTCTACAGCGACCGGATCGGCGACGACTCGGGCGAAGGTCTGGTGTTCTGCGGCGACACCCTGTTCAGCCTGGGCTGCGGGCGGCTGTTCGAGGGTACGCCGGCGCAGATGCTCGGCTCGCTCGAACGGCTTGCGGCACTGCCGGGCGGCACCCGGGTGTGCTGCACCCACGAATACACTGCGGGCAACGCCGCGTTCGCGCTGACGGTCGATCCCGACAACCCCACGCTGCGCGAGCGCGCCGCTGCGGTCCGCGGGCTGCGCGCCGCATCGAAGCCGACCCTGCCCAGTACGCTTGCGCTGGAAATCGCGACCAATCCGTTCCTCCGCTGCGATTCGCCCGCCGTGCGCGATACCATCGCCAACCGCCTAGGACACATGCCTGCGGACGGGATCGAGACGTTCGCCGAACTGCGCCGCTGGAAGGATGTCTTCCGGGCTTGAGGCGATCGGCATCCATACGGCAGCCCATGGTCGGCTGCGCATGGCACACTTGTCTTTCCGAACAAAACGCGAGAAGACCATGGGGTTTCTGCAAGGCAAACGCGCCCTGATCACCGGCATCGCCAGCGAGCGTTCCATCGCGACCGGCATCGCCGAAGCCATGCACCGCGAAGGCGCGGAACTGGCCTTCACCTATCAGAACGAAAAGCTCAAAACCCGGGTGGAAAGCGCCGCCGCCGAATACGGTTCCAACATCGTGCTGCCGCTGGATGTCACCGACGACGCGCAGATCGCCGCCTGCTTCGCCGAACTGGGCAAGCACTGGGACGGCTTCGACATCCTGATCCACGCCATCGCCTTCGCCCCGCGCGAAGCGATTACCGGCCAGTTCCTCGATGGCCTGACCCGCGAAAATTTCGCGATGGCGCACGACATCTCGGCCTACTCGCTGGCGGCGATGTCCAAGGCCGCGCAGCCGATGATGGCCGGTCGCAAGGGCTCCATTCTCACCCTCACGTATCTCGGTGCAGAGCGCGCGTTGGCCGGTTACAACGTCATGGGCGCGGCCAAGGCCAGTCTCGAAGCCACGGTGCGCTATCTCGCCTACAACCTCGGTCCGGAAGGCACGCGCGTGAATGCGATTTCCGCAGGCCCGATCAAGACCCTCGCTGCGGCCGGGATCGCCGGCTTCCGCAAAATCCTCGGCCATGTCGAACAGAACGCACCGCTGCGCCGTACGGTCACCATCGAGGATGTCGGCAATGTCGCCGCCTTCCTGTGCTCGGATCTGGCCGCAGGCATGACCGGCGAAATCACCTACGTCGATGCCGGTTACAACATCCTGGGCATGACCGGGATCGAGTGAGCGATCACCCATCCTGTTTCCAATGAAAAGAGCCCGGCAATGCCGGGCTCCTTTTTGGCGCGAACAGCAAATATCGCTTGAATTACAGGCGATCTTCCGCGAACTGCACCTTCATCCGCTTGCGTTCGGCCTTGCCGACCGAAAGCGCATCCTGTTCGCCGATCCTCGGCGCCAGTTCGCGCAGGAAGTTCGCGCGGATTTCCGGTGTGATCTCGCTGTTGTCGCCCTGCGCGACCTTGCTCACCTCGAAGACGATCATCTGGCCGTCCTGCGAGAGGATCTTGCCGGGCGAACGCTTGCCTGCCGCAGGCGCCGACACCTGGAAATACGCTTCATTGGCATCCGACGTGGGCGTTGGCGCACCGCGCGGAATGCCGGGCATGTTCGTGACGATCCATTTTTTCTCGTTGGCGATCGTCGTCAGGGACTCGCCCTTCTTCAAGCGCGCGAGTGCGGCTTCGCCCTCGGCGTCCATCGCCTTGCGCGCGCGGTCGGCACGCACGGCAGCGACCACTTGCGCGCCGACCTTGTCCAACGGCTGCACGCGGTCCGGCGTATGTTCGACGACACGGATCAACACGCTGTGATTCGGCGCGATCTCGATCAGGTCGCTGACCTGACGGTTCTGTTTCAGCTCATCCGAAAACGCAGCGCGGATCACCGCAGGATTGGCGGCGATGCCCGTCCCCTGTCCACGTGCGAACGGGCCGAGCTTCTGTACCGGCAACTTCGCGGCGCTTGCGGCTGGCGCGAGCGTGGTCGGGCTCTTCATCACTTCGTCGACCAGCATGCCGGTCAGGTCGTTGAAAGCGCGCTCACGGGCGGTTTCAGCCAGCATGAGCTCCAACTCCGGGCGCGCCTCTTCGAACGGCTTTTCATGCCCGGGTTTCATTTCGCGGACTTGAATGATGTGCCAGCCGAAATCGGTCTTGGTGGGGCCTGAAATCGTGCCCGCTGCGGTCGCAAACACTGCGTCCTCGAAAGGCTTGACCATCTGGCCGTTCTTGGCGATCCAGCCGAGATCGCCACCACCTTCCTTTGAGCCTTCATCTTCAGAATACTGGCGCGCCAGCGCAGCGAAATCGGCACCCGCCGCCTTCGCCTTCTTGAAGATATCCTGCGCCTTGGCCTCGGCAGCCTTGCGTGCAGCGGCATCGGCTGCGGCATCCACCTTGACCAGAATATGCGAGGTCAGGCGTTGTTCGGGCTCGACAAAGCGCGCTTTGTCCTGTTCGTACTGCGCCTTGAGGCTGCTCTCGTCGATAGCTGCGGGCAACGGCAACGCCGCTCCGTCGATGTCGACATACTCGATCGTCACCATTTCCGGCGAGCGGAAGTCCTCGGGATGCGCCTTGTACCAGCTCGCGATCTCGGCTGCTGCCACCGGGGCGGCATCCGCAGGCGGCGCCGGCAGCACGGCGTATGACACGTCGCGTTTTTCGCCGAGCAACGCGATCAGACGCTGGCCCTCGGCGTTCGTCACGAACGCGGAGCCCTGCAATTGACGCGTCAACATCTGCTGCTTCAGATCTTCGCGGATCTGTTCATCGAACTGGCTTGCCGTCATCGGCGGCGCGCGCGAGGCCAGCATCAACCGATACCGCTGCAAATCGAATTTGCCGTCGACCTGGAAGTCGGGAATCGACTCGATGGCCTTGCGCACCTGCTCATCGCCGATCGCGAAACCTTCGCGCTCGGTCGACATGCGCATCACGCGCTCATCGACCAGCAGTTCAAGAATGCGACGCTTGTTGTCGATGCTCTCGAATTCACTGACATCGAAGTTCTCGCCAGCGGAAGCGCGCTGACTCTGCCGTACGCGCTCGAACGCACTGCGGAATTCGTCGACGCTGATTTCTTCTTTCTGCCAGAACGCTTTGCGTACCACCCACCAATCGGGCGCAGTACGCCACCAGGTCGGTGGAGCTTCGATCTTGGCGGCAAAGGTCTCGCTGCGCTGGAACAGATACTGTTCCATGCCGAAGAAGGCGAACGGGATGACCAACAGCCCGAGAATGACAGTGGCGATCCAGCCGGATGATTTTTCACGTAGGGCTTGCAGCATTGGCGATCGGTGCCGAATGAGGAGCCGCTAAGTGTAGCCCGGGCGGGCGCGCTGTGGCATGCCCCGATCGCAAGGAGATATCGCGATATCCGCCCCTCCTCCCTCAGAAACGACGAAGGCACCGTTTCCGGTGCCTTCCTGCCCCCGCCTGACGGCGACAGCTTTCGTATTCGAGGGAATTGGCGGAGTGGACGGGACTCGAACCCGCGACCTCCGGCGTGACAGGCCAGCATTCTAACCGACTGAACTACCACTCCGCGTTTTAACCCTTGGTTTCACTGCTTGTAACACTGCATATTTTATCGCAGTTCGGGGACCGAAACGGAACAGCTTCCGGTCACCCTGCGTCTTGGTGGGTGCTGAGGGTTTCGAACCCCCGACCCTCTCCGTGTAAAGGAGACGCTCTACCGCTGAGCTAAGCACCCCAACGTGAAGAGCCAATTAGTTTACGGCATCCTTCAGGGCTTTGCCAGCCTTGAACACCGGATTCTTCGACGCCGCAATCTTGATTTCTTCACCGGTCTTCGGGTTGCGGCCGGTCCGTGCCGCGCGCTCGCGGACCACAAACGAACCGAAGCCGATGACGGTCACGGTGTCGCCTTTCTGCAACGCCTTGGAGATGGCAGCGACCGTGGCATCGAGCGCGCGCCCCGCATCGGCTTTGGACAGTTCCGCGTTGGCGGCGATCGCGTCGATAAGCTCGGCTTTGTTCATATTTGAACTCCCATTGAGGATTGAGAAGAAGGAGGTGTGTTGACGAAGCGCGACTTCGCGCGGCTGACCTCGGATAAGATGCGGGAAATCCCGCATCAACAGCCGCCCGTTATACCAGCGAGGTGATGTCGGCGCAACCGAAAGCCCTGTAAAAATACCTGAAAACACGATGAAAACGCAGAAGACGTCGCGCAGAGCACGGCGTCTTCCGGTAAATCCGTCGTTCAGTGTTTGCGTTCTTCGCGGCGATTCGCGGTGCCCGACTTGCCCGCCTTGTGGGCGACTGGACGCGTTGGTTTCTTGGCATCTTTCTTTGCTTGCGACGGCGCGATCGGATGCTCCAACGCGAGGTCGAGAACCTCGTCGATCCAACGCACTGGAATGATGTCGATCTGATCGGTCACCGTTTTCGGAATATCTGCGAGGTCCTTGCGGTTCTCTTCCGGTATCAGCACGGTGCGGATACCCCCGCGCAGCGCCGCGAGCAGCTTCTCTTTCAAACCGCCGATCGCAGTGACCTTGCCGCGCAGGGTGATCTCGCCGGTCATGGCGATGTCCGAGCGCACCGGCACTTTGGTCAGCGCCGACACCAGCGCGGTCGTCATCGCGGCACCCGCGCTGGGGCCGTCTTTGGGCGTCGCGCCATCGGGCACGTGCAGATGGACATCGAGCTTCTGCAGGAAATCCACATCGATGCCGAGCCGTTCCGCGCGCGAACGGACGACGGACAGCGCCGCCGATGCAGACTCTTTCATCACATCGCCGAGCTGTCCGGTCAGGATCAACTGGCCTTTGCCCGGCATCAACGTCGACTCGATCTGTAGCAGATCGCCACCGACCTCGGTCCAGGCTAGGCCGGTGACCATGCCGATCTCGTTGTCGTTCTCGGCACGACCGAAATCGAAACGGCGCACGCCGAGATATTTGTCGAGATTCTTCGATGCGACGGCCACCGCCTTGACACTCTTGCCGGATTTCTGCGGACCGGCCAGCGCGATCTCTTTCACCACCTTCCGGCAGATCTTGGAAATTTCGCGTTCGAGATTACGCACGCCGGATTCGCGCGTGTAATAACGCACGATGTCGCGGATGGCATCTTCGGCGATCTTCAATTCGGTGACTTTCAGCCCATTCGCCTTGAGCTGTTTCGGGAACAGATAACGCTCGGCGATATTGAGCTTCTCTTCCTCGGTGTAACCCGGAATGCGGATGACTTCCATGCGGTCGAGCAGTGGACCGGGAATATTCAGCGAGTTCGAAGTCGCCACGAACATCACTTCGGACAGATCGAGATCGACTTCGAGATAGTGATCGTTGAACGCGTTGTTCTGTTCGGGATCGAGCACTTCGAGCAGCGCCGCCGACGGGTCGCCGCGGAAGTCCATCGACATCTTGTCGATTTCGTCGAGGACGAACAGTGGGTTCTTGCTGCCGATCTTGTTGAGGTTCTGCACGATGCGTCCCGGCATCGAACCCACGTAGGTCCGCCGGTGGCCGCGGATTTCGGCTTCATCGCGCACGCCGCCGAGCGACATGCGCACGAACTTGCGGTTGGTCGCCTTGGCGATGCTCTGACCGAGCGAGGTCTTGCCCACGCCGGGCGGCCCGACGAGGCACAGGATCGCGCCCTTCATCTGTTTGACCCGGGTCTGCACCGCAAGATATTCGAGGATGCGCTCTTTCACCTTTTCGAGGCCGTAATGATCGGCATCCAGGGTTTCCTGCGCGGTTTTGAGATCCTTGCGGATCTTGGTGCGCTTCTTCCACGGCACCCCCAGTATCCAGTCGAGATAGTTGCGCACGACCGCCGCCTCGGCGGACATCGGCGACATCTGCTTGAGCTTGTTGAGCTCGGATTTGGCTTTGGTTTCGACAGGCTTGGGCATGCCGGCCGCTGCGATCTTGCGGGTCAGCTCTTCGATGTCGTTCGGTGCATCGTCGAGCTCGCCCAACTCTTTCTGGATCGCCTTCATCTGTTCGTTGAGGTAGTACTCGCGCTGGCTCTTCTCCATCTGCGACTTCACGCGGCCGCGGATGCGCTTCTCAAGTTGCTGCACGTCGATCTCGCCGTCGACCAGACCGACCAGCAATTCGAGCCGCTGCGCGACATCGACCGCGTCGAGCAACCGCTGCTTTTCGGCAAGACGGACGCTGAGATGCGCTGAAATGGTATCGGCCAGACGGTTCGGTTCGTCGATGCCGGACAATGTCTGCATCAACTCCGGCGGCAGCTTGCGATTGGTCTTGATGTATTGCTCGAACAGGCCCATCAGCGAGCGCACGATGGCCTCGACCTCACGCGGCTCGCGCGGCTCATTGGTTTCGAGAAGATCCGCTTGGCCGGCAAGCGCACCATCGACTTCGCGCACGTGCTTCAGGCGCACGCGCGCAACGCCCTCCACCAGCACCTTGATGGTGCCATCAGGCAGTTTCAGCAGTTGCAGCACTTGGGCGAGCGTGCCGATGTCATACAGATCGCCAGCGGCAGGATCGTCGGTCTCCGGCGACTTCTGCGCGACGAGCAGGATGCGCTTGTCCTGATCCATCGCCAGATCGAGCGCCTTGATCGATTTCTCCCGGCCGACGAACAGCGGGATGACCATGCTTGGGAACACCACGACATCGCGCAGCGGCAGCACGGGCAATTCGGGAAGGGCGCTGGCGGGCAGTTCAGTGGTCATGGGGGCTCCGGTCGACAGTTCGCGGCCATCGCTACGACAGGCGGATGACCTTCGGCACCGTTATGGGGTCACGCGCGACCGGATGCAAGCACGGCCCGCCGAGTGGCGGGCCGTGCGATGGGAATCAATCGTTTGCGCTAGGCGCAACCAGCAAAAGCACGGCCTTACTCGGCGGAGGCGACCTTGCTCGGTGGCGTCTGGTAGATCAGGTACGGCTCGGACTTGTGCTCGATCACGGACTCGTCGACCACCACCTTGCTGACGTTTTCCAGCGACGGCAGGTCGTACATCGTATCGAGCAGCACCGATTCGACGATGGTGCGCAGGCCGCGGGCACCGGTCTTGCGCTTGAGCGCCTTGCGCGCGATCGCCGCCAACGCATCGGCGCGGAATTCCAACTCGACGCCTTCCATCTCGAACAGCTTGCGGAACTGCTTGCTGATCGCGTTCTTGGGCTCGGTGAGAATCTTCACCAGCGCGGTCTCGTCCAGCTCTTCCAGGGTCGCGACCACCGGAAGGCGGCCCACGAATTCCGGAATGAGGCCGAACTTGATCAGATCTTCCGGCTCGACATCGAACAGCACCTTGCTGACATCGGCTTTGCGCTCGGAGCTCTTGAGCTTGGCGCCAAAGCCAATCCCGCCGGCTTCGGTACTGCGCTGCTGGATGATCTTGTCGAGGCCTGCGAATGCACCGCCAACGATGAACAGGATGTTGCGGGTATCGACCTGCAGGAATTCCTGCTGCGGATGCTTGCGCCCGCCCTGCGGCGGAACGCTGGCGACCGTGCCTTCGATCAGCTTGAGCAATGCCTGCTGCACGCCTTCGCCGGACACATCACGGGTGATCGACGGGTTTTCGCTCTTGCGCGAAATCTTGTCGATTTCATCGATGTACACGATGCCCTGCTGCGCCTTCTCGACATCGTAGTCGCACTTCTGCAGCAGCTTCTGGATGATGTTCTCGACGTCCTCGCCGACATAACCCGCCTCGGTAAGCGTGGTGGCGTCGGCGATGGTGAACGGCACGTTGAGCAGCCGGGCCAGGGTCTCGGCCAACAGGGTCTTGCCCGAACCGGTCGGACCGATCAGCAGGATGTTCGACTTGGCCAGCTCGATGTCGTCGTTCTTCTGACGGCTCTCGATCCGCTTGTAGTGATTGTAGACCGCAACCGCCAAGGTTTTTTTGGCGCGCGGCTGACCGATCACGTACTGGTCGAGGACTTCGAGGATTTCCTTCGGCTTCGGCAGATGGCTGCGCGTCGCCTGGGCTTTTTCTTCCAGCTCTTCACGGATGATGTCGTTGCACAACTCGACGCATTCGTCGCAGATGAACACGCTCGGGCCCGCAATCAGCTTGCGCACCTCGTGTTGGCTTTTCCCGCAGAACGAGCAATAAAGGATCTTGCTGCTGTCGCCACTGCGGCCTTGCCGGTCTTCGCTCATGCTGCTTGTCGTTGTCTACGCTGGTATCGGGAGGATAGCACCCGGAGTCCCGACCGCAAGGGAGCAGCGGCGGAAACCTGGATTGCCATGAAGATCAGTCACTTAAGCCGGTTGAATCGAGTCTTCCGGGCGACGCTCGAGGACGTGGTCGACCAGACCGTAGTCGCGAGATGCCTCGGCGCTCTTGAAATTGTCGCGCTCGGTGTCGCGGGCGATGGTGTCCAGCGACTGGCCGGTATGGTGCGACAGGATCTCGTTCAGGCGCTGGCGCATGGACAGGATCTCACGGGCGTGGATGTCGATGTCCGTCGCCTGCCCCTGGAAACCACCCAGCGGCTGATGGATCATCACCCGCGAATTCGGCAGGGCATAACGCTTGTTCTTGGCGCCGGCGGTGAGCAGAAGCGCACCCATGCTGGCGGCCTGGCCGACGCAGATCGTGCTCACGTCGGGCTTGATGAACTGCATGGTGTCGTAGATGGCCATGCCGGCGGTGACGATGCCACCCGGCGAGTTGATGTACAGACTGATGTCCTTCTCCGGGTTTTCGGCTTCGAGAAACAGGAGCTGGGCGACGATCACATTGGCCATGTAATCGTCGATACCGCCGACCAGGAACACCACGCGCTCCTTCAGCAGACGGGAATAGATGTCGTAAGCGCGCTCGCCGCGGCTGGTCTGTTCGACCACCATCGGAACGAGATTCAGAGCTCTGGTCTCAAGGCTGTTCATGCGTTGCGCCACCTGTTTCGTTGCGGAAACCCGCGCAGGCATGCGCGAGGGTGTTGCCGAAATCCACTCCGGATTACTGCGGAGCGATCGCTTCCTGGAAGCTGAGCGGCGTGTCGGTATGCGTCGCACGCTCGGCGATCCAATCGATCACCTGCTCTTCCATCACGCGATTCTGCAGGCTCGACATGAGTTGGCGATCGTTGCGGTACAAATCAATGACCTGCTGCGGCTCTTCGTAGGTGGAAGCGATGAGACGCAGCGTTTCGTTCAGACGCTTGGGGTCGAGCGACAACTGGTTGCGACGGGCAATCTCGCCCACGAGCAGCGCCACGGTGATGCGCTTGCGTGCAGGCTCGATGAAATCGCGGTAAGCCTCTGCGGGCGCGTCGATCTCATGGCCTTGACGGCGAGCCTGTTCGACGCTTTGGGCGAGCATGGCCCGCGCCTCGTTTTCGACCACACCTGCAGGCATTTCGACGTGTGCGTACGCGGCGATCAGCTGTTCGCCGACTTCGCGGCGCAGGCGGTTCATCAGCGCGCCTTTGAGCTCGCGTTCGAGATTGTTGCGGATTTCGGTGCGGAACTGGGCGATATCGGCCGACTTCACGCCGAAACTCTTGATGAAATCCGCGTCCACCTCGGGGAGGAACGGTTCGGAGATCTGCTCGATCTTGACCTGGACCGCAGCATGCTTGCCCGCAAGCTGCGGAACCCGCCAATTCTCCGGGAAGTTGACCGAGACGGACTTCTCATCGCCGGCATTCATACCGATCAGCGCGTTCTCGATGTCGACGAACATGGCGCCTGAACCGATGACAGTGACGCCACGCTCTGCGCCTTCGGCCGGCAGACGTTCACCGTCGATCACCGACCAGGTTTCGACATCGACTGCGTCGCCGGACTGGGCGGCACGGTTCACCAGCGTCCAACTGCGGCGCTGCAGACGGAGGTTTTCGATCATGCGATCGATGTCGTCCTCGGTCACTTCGGCGGTATTGCGCACCACTTGAAGGCCGGCGACGTCGATATCGCCGAAATCAGGCACCACCTCGAACACTGCCACGAAAGCCAGCTCGTCGGCGCCCGCTTCGGCAGACGGCTCGATCCGGGGAGCACCGGCAAGGCGCAGTTCGTTTTCGCGGATGCCCTGATCGAAGCCTTTCTGCAGCAACTCGTCGACGACCTCGCTGCGCACCTGCGCGCCATAGCGCTGCTCGATCACCTTGGCCGGCACCTTGCCGGGGCGGAAGCCTTTGATTTTGGCGGTGCGGGCGATTTCGCGCAGGCGGCCGCCGATCTGGCCCTCGACGTGCTGGGTCGGCACGCGCAAGGTCATGCGGCGTTCGAGATTACCCACGGATTCGACTGAAACTTGCATTGGTGACGACTCCTGCTGCCGCGCTTTCATCCGCGGCCCGTGATGGTGGTTGATTTCGTTTGGCCGGGCGGGTGGAGAGACCCGCCGTGGGCGCCGGAAGCGGCCCATCCCAGCGCAACGCGATAGTTTCGCCGATTACGGGCTTCCCCGCCAGTTTCGCGGATGGCCCAGTGCCGGAGAGAGACTGCGGTCACGGGGGCACATGACTTCGACGTGGTGCGAGAGGGGGGACTCGAACCCCCACACCTTTCGGCGACAGAACCTAAATCTGTTGCGTCTACCAATTTCGCCACCCTCGCATGGGCCGCATTCTAAAGCACCGGTGCCTGCAGATGCCGGCCGCCAAAAACGAAACGCCCGGCGTGAGCCGGGCGTTTGCTGGAACTGACGGGCCGCCAGGGATTCGGGCAGGCCCAGAACGCATTGCTGGCAGACAACTTGCCAATGTCGTGCCTGCGGGTGGTGAATCGCAAAGCGATCGCGGTGCTTGTCTTGCTTCAAAAACGTGGTGGGCCGTGAAGGATTCGAACCTTCGACCTATTGATTAAGAGTCAACTGCTCTACCAACTGAGCTAACGGCCCGATGAAACGAAGTGTAGCAAAAACAATGGGGTGGAAGACGGGATTTGAACCCGCGACCCCCGGAATCACAATCCGGTGCTCTAACCAACTGAGCTACATCCACCATATGAAACTAAAAAACGCTGAATCGGCGCGGGCTCGCCTCGTGGGCTCCCACCGCCCGACCATCCTGTCGAACCTGTACCGCATGACCGCATGGCGCGCCCGGCAGGAATCGAACCTGCAACCGCCGGCTTAGAAGGCCGGTGCTCTATCCGGTTGAGCTACGGGCGCGTGAGCGCATGATAGCCGTGCGGATGGATTGAGACACACCATCAAGAAGCTGGAATTGGTCGGGGTAGAGGGATTCGAACCCCCGACATCCTGCTCCCAAAGCAGGCGCGCTACCAGACTGCGCTATACCCCGCCGATGAGCGGCGGCCGGAGACGATGAACCATCCGCACCCGACCGGCCGAGTATTGTCCGAAGCCCGGGGCGCGCTGTCAACGCGGACAATCCGACGCCACAGGCGGTATCCTTGCCTTTCAACCTCGAATCCGCAGACGCCCGACGTCTTTCAAGGAGACACCATGCTGCGCAGTAGCAACCCGGCCCTCAAAGATTCCACCTTCCTCGACCTCAGCAGCGGCAGCGTCGTCGCCGGCGATCAGGGCACCATGAGCCTGAACGGCACGGTCAACAAGACCGGCATGCTGTTGTTGATGACAGTCCTCACTGCGGCCTTCGCATGGTCGCAAACCATGACCCCGACCGGCGAAGTCGCCCCCGGCGCGATGGGATACCTGCTCGGCGGCGGCATCGGCGGGTTCGTGCTCGCCTTGGTCACGATCTTCAAGAAGGAGTGGTCGCCGGTCACCGCGCCGCTCTACGCGCTGGTTGAAGGCCTGTTCCTTGGCGCGATCTCCGCCATCTACAACGCCCAGTTCCAGGGCATCGTGCTGCAGGCGGTGATGCTGACGTTCGGCATCATGTTCGCCCTGCTGTTCGCCTACCGCTCCGGGCTGATCAAGGCGACCGAGAACTTCAAGCTCGGCGTGGCTGCGGCGACCGGCGGCATCGCGCTGATCTACATCGCCACGATCGTGCTCGGCCTGTTCGGCATCAAGATCCCTTTCATCCACGACTCGGGCCTGATCGGTATCGGCTTCAGTCTGTTCGTCGTGGTGGTCGCCTCGCTGAATCTTGTCATGGACTTCGACTTCATCGAGAGCGGCGTCGAAGCGGGCGCCCCGAAATACATGGAGTGGTACGGCGCCTTCGGCCTGATGGTCACGCTGGTGTGGCTGTACCTCGAACTGCTGCGTCTGCTGTCGAAGCTGCGCCGCTGAACCAGCCGCAGCGCATTCGATGAAACGAAACGGGGCTCCGATCGGCGCCCCGTTTTTTTATGCCCTCGACACAACGATACAACGACGGAATCACCAGAACAGCGAAGCGACCAGCTCAAAAAAGAAGGCCGCCCTGAGGCGGCCTGTTGATCGCGATTGGAACCGACGCCCCGGGTCAGAAGTTCTGGCTGAATTTGATGCCGAATGTGCGCGGCTGCCCCGCCACGCTGTAGACCTGCGCAGCGCAAACGGTTTCGGGGCACTGCACGGTGCGGCTGTACTGCGCGTTCTCATCGAGAAGGTTCTTGATGTAGAAATCCACCGACCAGTTGTTCTTGCGCACACCCAGCGCGAAATCGACGAGGCTGTAGGACGGCAGGTCGCCGAGGATATTGCGCTCGAGGATGCGAAGATCCGAAGTGCGGCGCCCCTCGTGCACGACCGAACTCTGCCAATAAGCCTCGTAATCCGCGATGTCGAAGGTATAGCGCGCGGTCAGATTGCCTTTGTAGTCGGCAGTGACCGGTAGACGCGTCCCCTTCGGCGCCTGCAGATCGGCGACATCGCAATCGGTGACCGGGCTGCCGTCGGCGTCGACTTCGCCGCAGTAATTCTCGGTCAACTCGGCATCGTAGAAACCCACGCCCGCCGACAGCCGCAGGTTGTACGTCGCGGCCCAGTTCACATCCATTTCGAGGCCCTGGATGCGGGCCTGGTTGGCGTTGCGGATTTCGGTCAGGCCATTCTGGCCCAGCGCCGAGAACTGGAAGTCGTCCCATATCTGGCGGAACGCAGCACCGTTGAACGTCAGGCGATTGTCGAGCCAGGATGTCTTCCAGCCGATTTCGTAATTGGTCAGGAATTCGGTGATGTACGGCGGCAGCGTGCCGCGCCGGTTGATGCCGCCCGGCCGGTAACCTTCCGACCAGGTGAGATACATCATCCGGTTCGGTGTGAACTTGTAGGAGAGATTCGCTTTGCCGAGCGTATCTTTCTCCTGCACGCTCTTGTCGAACACTTTGCAGGGCGCGCCGTTGAAGGACGGCCAGTTCGCCGGATCCGCACCGTACTGGACGATGCACGAGGCCTCGCCGCTGCGGTTCTGGGGTGGCTGACCGCTCTGGGAGGAATAGCCGCTGGCGAAACCGAAGAAACCCTTCAGCGCGTTGTCGGCGCGGAAATGACGGAGACCGACGGTGCCGGTGAGCTTGTCGGTGAAGTCGAACGCGAGCTCGCCGAAAACCGCTTCGTCGTGATCCACGCGCTCCTGCTGCGTCAACCAGATGGTGTCTTCCCAGCCGCGTACGGACAGCGAGGAAGCCAGGTTGTCGATGCGATAGCGCTGTTCGATATCGTGCGACTGGTCCATCCAGAACAGGCCGGCGACGAAGCGCAGGCGCTGCTCCTGCGGCGAAGCGATGCGTAGTTCGTGGCTGGTCTTTTTGTAGCCGTCTATCGCATGGATATACTGCGCTGGATTGACCAGATCGCCGTTGTCGTCGTAGAAGTAAGCGCCGTAGCCCAACAGCGTGTCGTACCAGAATCCATAATCGCTGTAGTCCTGGTCCACATCGACATCGCGCTTGAGGTGGGCGAAGGCGTAGGTCAGATCGAAGTTGCCGATCTTGCCCTGCACGGTCAGCGCAGCCTGCGCCCAGCGGTCGTCGGACGACTCGGGATAGGCATGGCTGATCTCGCGCTCGCCGACGGTGGTGTCGTAGGAGAAGTTGCCGTTGGCCTTCTGCCGCTGACCCATGATGGTGGGCGCGATCGTCCAGTTGTCGTTGAGGTCGATCTTGAGCGCGAGACGCGCGCCGACCGTATCGACATCGTTGTAATTGTCCTCGACCCGGTCGGCATTGTTCTCGGTGATGCCTGATGTCGGATATGTGCGTTCGCCGAACACGTTGTCGATGTAACCGGCGTCCTTCTTCTGCCAGCCGACAAGCCGGATCGCGGTGTTCTCCGAGACCGGTACATTGACGAAGCCTTCGGCGACATGGCCGAAACCGCCGCCGTCGACGGCGTTGACTTCGAAGCCGTAGCCAGCGGAGAAACCGGCGGTGTCGGGCTTGCGCGTGATCATGCGCAGGGTACCGGCTTCAGAACTGGCGCCGTACAGCGTCCCCTGCGGACCGGACAACGCCTCGACACGCTCGATGTCGTAAATGTGCAGGTCCAACGCACCCTGGATGGTGGTGATGGGCTGCTCGTCGAGGTAGATGCCGACGCTGGGCAACGGGCCGGAGTGATTGCCATCGCCGCCGCTGGCCACGCCGCGCATGTAGACCTGGCCGGCACCCGGGCCGATCGGCGCGATGGAAACGCTCGGCAGGAGTTTGGCGTAATCCTCGAAATCGTTGACCTGCATTTCATCGAGCTGCTGCGCGCCGATCACATTCATGCTGATCGGCACGTCCTGCAGATTCTCGGTTCGCTTCTGCGCGGTGACGGTGATCGTCTCCAGCGATGGCGCGCTGTCTCCGCCCTGCGGATCCTGGGCGATCGCGGCACCGGCGAACGCCATGCTGCCGAACGCGACGTAGATCGCGGCAGTGAGCGGCATTCTCGCCAGTGTGATCGATCGGCGGTCGGCGGAACATCGGTGATTCGACTGGTCTTTCTGAAGCATCTCACTCTCCCCGGGTTGTGGAACGGCAGTAACGATCGATGGACGCATAGCGGAACGCAGTGCGGGAATCATGCTTCGACCACGAATTCCGGAACTTCCGGATAGACATCGAGCACCGGTCCCAATGCCGCTTTGAGCGGATCGAGCCACGCCGCGTAATGCCGCCACTGGTCGATGCCATCGCGATTGATCGGGCGACGCACCTGCTCGGAACTGGCGGTACGCACCGGCCGGTCGTTTTCGAAAAACCGCAGGCAGCGCTCCTCGAACGGCAGGCCGCAATAATCGAGCAGACGGCGCACCTCGCCTTCGGTGTCTTCGACCATGCGCTCGTAGATCACCCGGTGTACGCGGCCCGGAAGCACCGCATCGAAATGCGCCATCAGGTCAACGTAGTCGCGGTAATAGCGGCCGAGATCGTCGAGGCTGTAGCTGAAGCTCTGGCCGCGGGCGAAATGCTGCTTGAATCCGGAAAAACAGCAGGCCAAGGGGTGGCGCCGCGCGTCGATGATCTTCGCGTTCGGCAGCATCAGCTGGATCAGCCCCAGATGCAGGAAATTGTTCGGCATCTTGTCGATGAACAACGGCGCGCCGGTCTTGCGCTGAACGCGGGTGCGGTCGAGGAACTGGCGGCCGAGTTCCGCGAACTGTTCCATCGGCAATCCGGCCAGCACTTCGTGATAACTCGCTGCGCCTTCGCTGCCACGGCGCAGCGCGCGGGTCATGGCGATGATCTCCGGCAGCTCCATCGTGCCTTCGACTGCGGAATGACTCGACAGGATCTGTTCGATCAGGGTCGAGCCCGAGCGCGGCAAACCGACGATGAAGATCGGATCGGGCGCCGGGTCGCCGCAGCCTTCGCGTTCGGCGAAGAATTCGCGGGTATAGACGCGCTTCGCATGCACGACGCGGGCGGTGGTCTCGCCAGCGCGATAGGGCACGATCTCCAGGCGGAGCCGATTGCCCTCGGCGTAATGCGCGAAGGATTCGGCGTACTCGGCGCGATCTTCCAGCGCTTTGCCGAGGCTGAATTCGAAATGCAGGCGGTGTTCGGTTTCCAAGTCGTCGCGCTGCAGCTGCGCGCGCATCGTCGCGATGTCGGCATCGTCGAAACGGATGGTCTTGAGGTTGGCCAGGCTCCACCAGGCTTCGCCGAATTCGGGTTCTTCCTCCACGCAGTGCCGATAGGCCGCGATCGCGTCGGCCTGCCGGCCTTCGGTCTTGAGCGCGTGGCCGTAACTCAGCCAGACCCGCGCGTTGTGCGGGTATTCGCGCAGCAGGCCCTCGTACAGCGCGATGCCGCGGGCATACTCGCCCAGCCGGCACAGCACTGCCGCTTTCAGCGTGCGCGCGCCGGCATTGGCCGGGTCCTCGCGCAGCAGCAGTTCGAGCTGTTCCAGCGCCTTCGACGCCTGCTGTTCCCGATGCAGCACCACTGCGAAATGCTGACGCGCTTCGCGGAACCCTGGCGCCAATTGCAGACAGCGCTCGAACAGTCGCAGGGCCTCGGGATTGCGGCCGACGCGCACCGCCAGTTCGCCCAGCATGCGGATCGCGACCACATCGGTGGGATGTTGCTTGAGCCAGGCCCGCAGCATCGCCTCCGCTTCAGGCAGGCGATTGGCGTTCAGAGCCTCGGCGGCCTGCAGCAGGTTGGGGTCGCGTACCGAGTAGCGGATATAACCGGCATACGCCTCATCGGCGTCTTTCTGCCTGCCGACCGCGCGCTGCAGATCGGCCAGCGCCAGCCAGACCTGCGGCAGGGCCGGATTAAGCGACAGCGCGCGCTGCAGCGTCGCGATCGCTTCCTCGACCTGCCCGGTGCGCGCCAATGCCATGGCGTATTCGTAATGCACTCGCGGCATCCCCGCCTGAGTGCGGGCCAATGGCGCGAGCAGTGCGATCGCCCGCTCCAGACGGCCGCAGAGCCGGTGCGAAATGCCGAGGATCATCAGCGCGACCGGATGATCGCTGGCCACCCGCAGGATCTCGGTGGCTTGTTCACCCGCGAGCTCGGGATCGCTGCCTAGCAGTTGCGAGGCGTGGTTCAGGGCGGTTTCGAGACTGGCGGTGGCTTCGGACAAAAGGAGTCTGCTTCTGGCATACGGAAGAGAGAGGCTGGGGGTCGGCCCGTCCATTCCCGACGCGGCTCGACCGACAATCTACGCTGGCGGCGTTCGCGACGTCCAGCGGCGCCCGCCCGCATCGATAATCCGCTGCGTTAGGATGCCGGAATGACCGAAAACCGCGACGACGACGCCCCGATCCGGCCCTACGACAAGCCTGCCGGCGGCTGGGATGCATTGAAGTCCTCCTGGCAGGCGCTGCGCCAGCAGGATGCGGTGCTGCGCGGCCCAGGCACGTTGTTGCGCACCAACCAGCCCACCGGCTTCGACTGCCCGGGCTGCGCCTGGCCCGACCGCAACCCGCATTCGACCTTCGAATTCTGCGAGAACGGGGTCAAGGCGGTCGCCAACGAATCCACCTCGAAGCGGGTCACCGCAGCGTTCTTCGCCGAACACAGCGTCGCCTGGCTGGCGCAGCAGAGCGACGAGTTCCTCGAGGCCCAGGGCCGGCTGACCGAGCCCATGGCCTACGATCCGGCCAGCGACCGCTACGTGCCGATCGGCTGGGACGCGGCCTTCGCGAGGGTCGCCGATGCCTTGAACGCGCTCGCCTCGCCCGACGAAGCGATTTTCTACACCTCGGGTCGCACCTCGAACGAAGCGGCATTCCTCTACCAGTTGTTCATCCGCGCCTACGGCACCAACAACCTGCCGGACTGCTCGAACATGTGCCACGAGCCCTCCGGCGTGGCGATGAACGAACAGATCGGCAGCGGCAAGGGCTCGGTGACGCTCGACGATTTCGAGCTGGCCGATGCGATCTTCGTCTTCGGTCAGAACCCCGGCACCAACCACCCGCGCATGCTCGGTGAGCTGCGCCGTGCGGCGAAACGAGGCTGCAGGATCGTGGTGTTCAATCCGCTGCGCGAACGCGGGCTGGAACGCTTCACCGACCCGCAATCGCCTGCGGAAATGCTCTCCGGCGGCTCGACCACGATCGCTTCGCATTATTTCCAGCCGAAAATCGGCGGCGACCTGGCCGTCGCGACCGGGATCGCGAAAATCCTCGTCGAACGCGCCGACAGCCAAAGCGACCCGCATGCGCTCGACGTGGCGTTCATCGTCGCCAATACGCATGGCTACGACGCGGTCGCCGATGGTGCGCGCGACGCGGACTGGGCCGATATCGAGCGCGAATCGGGACTGACCCGCGCGCAACTGGAGCAGGCGGCGCAGGTCTATCTCGACAGCAACGCGACCATCCTGTGCTGGGGCATGGGCATCACCCAGCACCGGCGCAGCGTGGCCACCATCCAGATGCTGATGAATCTGCTGCTGATGCGCGGCAACATCGGCAAACCCGGCGCCGGGCCCTGCCCCGTGCGCGGACATTCCAACGTGCAGGGCGACCGCACGATGGGCATCCACGAAAAACCATCGCCCGCGTTTCTCGACCGCCTCGGCGCGGAGTTCGGTTTCGTGCCGCCACGGGCGCACGGCTTCGACACCATCGCCGCGATCGAAGCGATGCGCGACGGCTGCGGCAAGGTGTTCTTCGCGATGGGCGGCAATTTCGCCGCAGCCACGCCCGACAGCGACGTCGTCTACTCCGCGCTGCGCAACTGCGCGCTGACCGTGCAGGTCAGCACCAAACTCAACCGTTCGCATGTGGTGCACGGCCGCGAGGCGCTGATCCTGCCCTGCCTCGGCCGCACCGAGATCGATCTGCAGACCGCTGGGCCGCAGGCGGTGACGGTCGAAGATTCGATGAGCATGGTGCACCTGTCGTCGGGCATGAATGCGCCCGCGTCCGGGCATCTGCTGTCGGAACCGGCGATCGTCGCGCGGCTCGCGGCGGCGACACTGCCGCACGGCACGATCCCGTGGTTGTCGATGATCGAAGACTACGACCGCATCCGCGAACGCATCGCGAAAGTGATTCCCGGCTTCGAGGATTTCAATGCGCGGGTCCGCCATCCGGGCGGCTTCCATCTGCATCATCCGGCACGCGATCGCGTGTTTCCGACGACGTTGGGGAAAGCGCGGTTTTTTGCGCATCCGCTGGTGGATTGTACTTCTTTGGGAGGGGCTTCAGCCCCGAACGAAGCATCGCAAAACCTTCCGGATGGGGTTGCCGCATCCCGGTCGGGGCCGAAACCCCTCGCACGGGAAAAGCTTCTGCAATTGATGACCATCCGCTCGCACGACCAGTACAACACCACGGTCTACAGCAGCAACGATCGCTATCGCGGCGTGCACGGGTTGCGCCGCGTGTGTTTCATCTCGCGCGACGATCTGGACGCACTTGGTTTCAAGGACGGCGACACGGTCGATCTGGTGTCGGTCTGGGACGATGGCGAGCGCCTCGCGCGCGATTTCCGGCTGGTCGAATACGACATTCCCGCCGGCTGTCTCGCCAGCTATTTTCCCGAAACCAACGCGTTGGTGCCACTCGGCAGCCATGCCGAACGCGCCCGGACGCCGGCCTCCAAATCGATTCCGGTCCATCTGCGCCGCGCAGCGGACCCTGCAGCGCCATGAGCGAGGACGCTGCCCTCGCTTTGCTGCAGTTGCTTGCGCAGCATGGAGACATCTCGCTGCCGCGCGCGGCGAAGCGTCTGTCGCTGAGCAGCAGCGAACTGCAGCGGCTGCTGGTCGCGCTGGGCGACGATCCGCGCTTCGACGGACTCGATCTGGTGCGCCAGGATCGCGAAGGCGACCGCGTGCTGCTGCGGCTGACCGAACGCGGCCGTGCGCTGTGCGGGCACGCGGCGTGAGCACCGGCCTGCGCGCGCGCGAAGCGCTGCACATCGCCGACGGCACCCACGCGGTGCGCGAGGAATGGGTGATCGAGGAAATGCCGGTCGCACTGCTCTACAACGGCCTGTCGTTCGCGGTGATGATGGCCACGCCTGCGGATCTGGAGGATTTCGCGCTCGGCTTCGCGGTCTGCGAAGGCATCGTCGCGAGCGCGGACGAATTCTCGCTGGTCGATGTCGTGCATGGCGAATACGGGATCGCGCTGCACGCGGCGATCCCGCAGTCGCGCTTCGATGCGATCGAACACCGCCAGCGCACGCTGGAGGGTCGCAGCGGCTGCGGTCTGTGCGGGGTATCGAGCCTGCAATCCGCAGTCCAGCCCGTGCGCGCCGTCGGCACCGGGCCGCGTCTGTCTGCAGCGCAGATCCATGCAGGGCTTGCGCGTCTGTCGCAGTTGCAACCCTTGAACGCCCGTAGCGGCGGCGTGCATGCGGCAGGTTTCGTTCAAGAAGACCGTATGTCCAACGACCGCATGCTTGATGAAAGCATGCTCGATGAAAGCATGCTCGATGAAAGCGCGCGCGCTAAAGGCATGCTCGTCCGCGAGGATGTCGGCCGGCACAACGCGCTCGACAAACTTGTCGGTGCGATGCTGCGCGCGACGCCTTCCGTCGATCCGGGCGCCGGCTTTCTCGCCATCACCTCGCGCGCGTCGTACGAAATCGTGCACAAGGCCGCGAACGCGGGCATCGCCGTGATCGCCGCGATGTCGGCACCGACCGAACTGGCCATCCTTCAGGCCGAGGCGGCCGGGATCACTTTGATCGCATTCGCCCGCGATGCGCGGATGAACGTGTACTGCGGGCGCGAGCGGCTGCGCTGAACGCCGAGCCGCTCCCACAAGAATCATCTCGCGGCTTCCCGAATCGCCAACATTCGACAGATGCACGGGACAAGGTTCCGGCCTATCCTTGTCGCCTTCGTTCAGCCGGAAACCCGACATGCGCCTTACGCCACTCGCCATCGCATTGCTGACCGCGACCCTCGCCGCCTGCAGCGGCACCAACAGCAGCGCCCCCGCAGAACCCGCCGCGAAGGATGCCGCCATGACGACCCCCGACGCCGCCGTCGACGCCCGATTCGCCGACCTCAGCAAGCGCTGGCTCGATGGCTGGCTGAAGTTCAACCCGATCAACGCCACCCAGCAGGGCGATCATCGCTTCGACGCCGAGATCGACGACCTCAGCGCCGCTGGCCGCACGCAATACGTCGATTTTTCCAAGAAAATGCTCGCCGAGCTGGATGCGATCGACGCCGCCAAGCTGTCGCGCGAGAACCAGCTCGACGCCGCGATCCTGCGCAACCAGATCCAGGCCGATATCTGGGGCATGGACACGCTGCAGGCCTGGGCCTGGGATCCGCAGGTCTACGGCGGCCTGGCCGGCGGCGCGATCTACAACCTGATGGCGCGCGAGTTCGCGCCGCTGCCGGAACGTCTGAAGTCTGCGACCGCGCGCATGGAAAAACTGCCGTCGCTGTTCGCACAGATGCGCGAGAACATCGATCCGGCGCGAGTGCCGAAGATCCATGCAGAAACCGTCGCCAAGCAGAACGGCGGCGTGATCTCCCTGGTCGAACAGTTCATCGCGCCCAATGCCGGCCAACTGCAGGGCGAGGATCGCAAGCGCCTCGACGCGGCCATCGAAGGTCTGCGCAAAGCTGTCGCCGAACATCAACTGTGGCTCGACAAGACCCTGGTCCCGAACGCCAAGGGCGATTTCCGCATCGGCCAGAAGCTCTACGACGAAAAGTTGAAATTCGCGCTGATGTCGTCGCTGTCGCGCGACGAGATCAAGCAGCGTGCGGAAGCCGAACTGACCCGCGTGCGCGCCGAGATGTACAGGATTTCGCAGCAGGTCCTGAAGGACACGCCGAACGCGCCGCCACTGCCCGACAGTCCGGACGACGCGCAGCAGCAGAAGGCGATCGAGACCGCGCTGGAACTGGCCTACGCCGACAAGCCCAAACGCGATGCGGTGGTCGAAACCGCGAAGCAGACGCTGGCGCAGGCCACCGAATTCACCCGCGCCAAGGATCTGGTGACGGTGCCGGACGATCCGGTCGAAATCATCCTGATGCCGGAATTCCAGCGCGGCGTGGCGGTGGCCTATTGCGATTCGCCCGGCCCTCTCGACAAGGGTCTGAAGACCTACTACGCGATCTCGCCGATCCCCGACGAATGGACGGACAAGCAGACCGATTCGTTCCTGCGCGAATACAACACGCGCATGCTGCACCTGCTGTCGATCCATGAAGCGATGCCCGGGCACTACCTGGAAGGCGCGCATTCGGCGCGGCATCCGTCGACGCTGCGCGGCGTCTTGCGCTCCGGCATGTTCGCCGAGGGCTGGGCGGTCTACACCGAGACGCTGATGATGGAGTCCGGTTATCTCGACAACGATCCGCTGTTCCATCTGATGCGCTACAAGTTCTATCTGCGCGCGGTGGCCAACGCGATCCTGGACCAGGGCGTGCACGTCGACGGCTGGAGCAAGGAACAGGCGATGGCCTTGATGGTCGGGCGCACCTTCCAGCAGGAGCGCGAGGCCGAAGGCAAATGGGTCCGCGCCCAATTGGGCAGCGCGCAGCTGCCGACCTATTTCGTCGGCGTGCAGGAGCACTTCGACCTGCGCAAGGCGATGGAGCAGAAGCTCGGCAAGGACTTCAAGCTCAAGGCCTACCACGACCAGGTCCTGTCCTACGGCGCGCCGCCGGTGCGGTTCGTGCGGGCGATGATGCTGGACGAAAGCATCCGCTGAACCTCGGTGCTGGCGCCCTTGCCGGGCTGTCCAGCTGCCCGATCCGGCAGCTTGGCCCTTCCTTTCCGGGCCGCTATGCTCTGCGAGTCCGCCCAGGGCTTGGATTGCCGTTGTTTGAACGGATGCCCGATCGGGCATCCGCTCCGGGCTTCATCCGCCGGAATCTGTCCGAGGGAGTAAACCGTGTGAGCATTTTCGATTCGGTCAAACGATGGCGGGACACGATCCGCGGTCGCGAGACTCCCGTTGAAGCAGCGCCGGCGCCCATCCAGGCGCCGACGCCGCAACGCCCGCCGACCCCCACTCCCGAGGAGCTGGATGCGCTGGCCGATGCCGCCACGCCCGAGGCGCTGGTCGAGGCTGCGCTGGCCCAGCCGATACTCAGCAGCGACCTTTACGAGGGCCCGGAACGCAGGGAGAAATCTCGCGGCAATGTCCGACCCGGCACCCGGGTGCTGATCGTCGACGATTCAACGACGATCGTCGCGGTCCTGCGCAAGATGCTGCAGCAGAACGGGTTCCAGACGCTTGAGGCTTACACCGCCGAAGACGCGCTGGAAATGACCCGCGATCTGACCCCCGATCTGATCTTCCTGGATATCGTGCTGCCGGGCATGGACGGCTTCGCCGCCCTGCGCGCGTTGCGCCGCCAGCCGTCGACCAAACTGGTGCCGATCATCATGATCAGCGGCAACGTGCAGGCCACCGAGCAGTTCTACGTGCAGCGCATCGGCGCCGACGATTTCATGAAAAAGCCCTTTTCGCGCCCGGAAGTGTTCGCGCGCATCGACCGCCTGCTCGATGAGGAAGGCGTGCCGCGACGGGCGCCGATGGTCGGTGTCGCGATGACGGTGCCGACCGAGTGATCGCACGCCGGCCGGTTACTTCACCGGCCGCTGGCTGAGCACCACGCTGCCAAGAATCAAGGCCCCGGCGACGACCATCGTCATCGTCAACGGCTCGTCCAACAGCAGCCAAGCCCAGCCCA
Organism: Lysobacterales bacterium; assembly: GCA_017302135.1. GTDB lineage: Bacteria > Pseudomonadota > Gammaproteobacteria > Xanthomonadales > Xanthomonadaceae > Lysobacter_I. The sequence goes on from JAFLDZ010000001.1 coordinate 431,953, forward strand.
CGCCGAACAGCGGCACCAGATAGGTCGTAGTGGCGGCGCGGCTGGCGCCGATCCGCGCGATCAGCCGGTAATACATCACGAAAGCGATGCCGGTGCAGAGCACGCCCAGCGTGGCCGCCGCGCCCCATGATTTCGCCGACACTGCGTGCTGCGGCCATTGCGAGATCGCGAACGGCGCGGTCATCAGCGCCGCGCAACTCAGGGTCGCTGCCGCCACCGCAGTCGCCGGCAGGCCGGCGAGATGGCGCTTCACCAGATTGCCGCCGATGCCGTACAGGAACGCCGCGAAGGTGCCGGCCGCCACCGGCAACCCGATGCTGGCACCGCCGACCTTGCCGCTGGCGAGCACGATCACGCCAGCAAAGCCGGTGATCAGCGCCACCGCCCGGCGCGCACCGATCTTTTCGCCGTAGAACAGGAACGCCACCAGCGCCGCGAACAGCACCGCCATCGAGTTGGTGATGGCGCCGACGCCTGCGGGCGCGCGCTGCGCAGCCCAAGCGAAGAGCGTGAACGGAATCGCCGAATTGATCGCGCCGATCAGCGCCAATCGCGGCCACAGTCGATGGTCGAACGCACGACGTTCGCGCCACAGGAACGGCAGCAGGATGACCGCACCCAGCCCCAGCCGGATCGCGACCAGCGGCGTCGATCCGAACTCCGGCGCAGCCACGCGCATGAACATGAAGGAGGCGCCCCAGATCGCGCCAAGCAGACCGAGCTCGAGCGGCGTGACCCAAGCCGGGGCGGGGCGCACTTCGAGCGCAGGGGAGGTGGCGGTGGCGGCAGTCATGACGGTTCCCCAAGAAGCTGCGATGGTGCGACGTGTCGGCAAATGATCCGGCCGATGATCTGGCGATGGTCCGGAGAAATTATTCGCAAGCATTATCGAGCGCATGAATTTCGAGACAAGCGCATAATCCGGCGCTTAGACACAAATCATATTTGAGGCTTGTCATGAGCTTGCGACCGGATTGGCTGCCGGCCCTGTCGGCATTCGAAGCCGCTGCCCGACACCAGAACTTCGCCCACGCCGCCGAGGAACTGCACCTGACCGCCAGCGCGGTCAGCCATCACGTCCGCAAGCTCGAAACCCGGCTCGGCGTCGCCCTGTTCCAGCGTCATGCCCGCGGCGTGACCCTCACCGCCGAAGGCCGCCGACTGGCCGATGCCGCCGGCAGCGCCTTGACCGATCTGGAAGGCGTGCTGCGCGGCCTGCGCGGCGCGCGCGAGGACCACGATCGCGTGCGCATCTCCACCCTGCATTCGCTGACCCAGTCTTGGCTGCTGCCGCGACTGCCGGCATTCACGGCATTGCATCCCCGGATCAGCATCGCCATCGATACCGAGATCGCGCTAACCCGCTTCGACGATGGCGGCCCCGATCTTGGTATCCGTCACGGCCCCGGGCATTGGGCCGGCCTCACTTCGCACCATGTGATGGACGACGCGCTGTTTCCGGTCGCGAATCCGGATATCGCGACACGCGTTTCGACCCCGGCGGACATCGCGACGCTGCCGCTGGTGGCCGATCTGGCCCGGCAAGGCTGGCACGACTGGTTCCGCGCCGCCGACGTGCACGGCGTGCAGCTCGACGTGCGCCACACATTCAGCGACAGCACCGATGCATTGGAAGCCGCAGCGCGTGGCCTCGGCGCGACCCTGGCGCGGGAAAAGATCGCAACGCCGTGGCTCGACGATGGCCGCCTGCAGCGACTTCCCGGGCCGATCCTGCCCGCGCGCTGGAGCTATCACATCGTCTATCCCTCGCATCGACGCCTGCGTCCGGCCGCGCAGGCGTTCGTCGACTGGCTGCTGGCGGTGAGCGCGGAAGAACGCGCACGGCGATAATGCGCGACCTTCCGGACAGCCCGCCGATGACCGCATCCACCGCCACCCGCACCGCCTGGCTGCAGATCCATCTCTGCGTGGTGCTCTGGGGCTTCACCGCGATCATCGGCAAACTCATCAGCCTGCCGGCGCTGCCGCTGGTGTGGTGGCGGATGCTGCTGGTCGTCGCGCTGCTGATGCTGTTGCCGCGGGTCTGGCGCGGGCTGCGCGCGATGTCCGCACGACTGCGCTGGAGCTACGCGGGCGTGGGCGTACTGGTGGCGCTGCATTGGCTGACCTTCTACGCCTCGATCAAACTCTCCAACGCCTCGGTCGGCGCCACCTGCATGGCGCTGGCCACGGTGTTCACCGCCCTGATCGAACCGGTACTGACCGGCAAACGGCTGTCGAAGCGCGAAGTCGGGCTGGGCATCGCGGTACTGCCGGGCGTGGCCCTGGTCGCGGGCGGCGTACCCGGCGACATGCTGATCGGCGTGGTGGTCGGCACGATATCGGCCCTGTTCGTGGCGGTATTCAGTTCGCTCAACAAGCGGCTGGTCGAACACAGCGACGCCCTGTCGGTCACGGCGCTGGAAATGGCCGCCGGCGTGGCGGCGATGACCGTGATCGCACCGCTCACCGGGCTACTGTCGCCCGCGTTCGGCGGCGACCCGTTCGTGCTGCCGGATCTGCGCGACGGCGTCTACCTGCTGGTGCTGGCGGTGGCGTGCACGCTGGTGCCGTTCGCGCTGTCGCTGATGGCGCTGCGCCACCTCACCGCGTTCGGATCGCAGCTGGCGATCAATCTGGAGCCGATCTACGCGATCGCGCTGGCGATCCTGCTGCTGGGCGAACAGCACGAGCTCACCCTGCAGTTCTACCTCGGCGTGGCGATCATCCTCGGCGTGGTGCTGGTCTATCCGCTGCTGGTACGGCCGCAGAAGATCGAACACCCGGAGATTCTGGCGACCGGCGAATCCAAGGTGATCGGCGAATAACGCCAGCGAGGCCAACGCTGTGGCAGTCTAGGCACCCCGCTCCCGCCGGCCGACAGCAGCCCCGCATGTATCTGGAGTACTACGGCCTCGAACAGGCGCCGTTCTCGATCACGCCCGACCCGCATTACGTGTTCCTCAGCGAACACCACCGCGACGCGCTGGCGCATCTGCTCTACGGCATCCGTCAGGGCGGCGGCGGCGGCTTCGTGCAGCTCACCGGCGAAGTCGGCACCGGCAAGACCACGCTCAGCCGGCTGCTGCTGAACCAACTGCCGGCGAACACCCACGCCGCGCTGGTCCTGAACCCGCGCCTGGAACCGGCGGAACTGCTGCAGACCATCTGCGAGGAACTGCGTCTCCCGGTCGGCGGCAAGGCCAGTGCGCCCGCAGTTGCGGCGGGCACAGCCAAACGCAAGCCCCGGGCCGCTGCGCCGAAACCGCCCGGCGGCAAAGCGATGTTCGACGCGCTCAGCGCGTACCTGCTGGAGGCGTACGCGAAAGGCGACAAGGTCGTGCTGATCATCGACGAAGCGCAGAACCTGTCGACCGAGGCGCTGGAACAGGTGCGGCTGCTGACCAATCTCGAAACCGAAACCCAGAAGCTGCTGCAGATCATCCTGATCGGCCAGCCGGAGCTGCGCGAAACCCTCGCCCGCCCCGAGCTGCGCCAGCTCGCGCAGCGCATCACCGCGCGCTATCACCTGCGTCCGCTCGACGAAGCCGGCACTGCGGCCTATCTGCGCCATCGACTGAACACCGCCGGCGCGGACCGCTTTCCGTTTTCGGCCGATGCCGTGCGCCGCGTGTACCAGCGCAGCGGCGGCGTGCCGCGCCTGATCAACGTCATCGCCGAACGCGCGCTGCTCGGCGGTTACGCGCACGATCTGCTGACCATCGATGCGAAGACCGTCGACCGCGCCGCGAACGAAGCGCTGGCGCCCTCCGCGCACGCAGAGACGGAACGCGACCGCAAACCGCTGTTCATCGCCGCTGCGCTGATTGTCGGCGTTGCGGCGATCGCATTCGCGCTGTCGGGCGCCGCACCAACCGACACGTCGGTGTCGGATGATGCGATCTCGACGCCCGCTCAAGTCGAAACGCCAACAACCGTTTCACCCGCGCTCGACGGCGACGCGCTGCTGCAGCGGGTCCGCGCATCGTCGCCGACATCGCCGCGCGAGTGGCAGACCCTGGTGGCGGCATGGAAAGCGCCAGCCGCGGTGCGCGCCATCGCGCCCGATGCCTGTCCGCCGCTGCCCGCTTCCGGCTGGCGCTGTCTGCGCAGCCGCGCAAGTCTCGATCAGTTGCTGCGATTCGACCGTCCGGTGCTGCTGCGCCTGCGTGCCGAACCGCAGGTGGTCTGGGCGTCGCTGCTTGCCGCCGATGCGGCACGCGTCCGCATCTCCCTCGACGGCGCGAAGCTCGATGTCGACCGGGTGGCGCTGGCCGCCGTGTGGAGCGGCGAATACCTCGCGATCTGGAATGCGCCGGACGCACTCGAAAGCGCATTCGCGACCGGCGATGCCGCAGCATCGGAATGGGTGCGACAGCGACTGCGCACAGCCAACCTCGACACTTCCGGCACCGATGCATCCGCTGTCGGCAACACCGATCTGTCGATCGCGCTGCGCGCATTCCAGGCGCGGCATGGGCTGCGCAGCGACGCGATCCTCGGCCCGGAAACCCTGTTCGTGCTGTCCGCAGACGCAACCGGCCCGCATCTTTCCGCAGCGGAAGAGTGATCGATGTCCTTCATCCTCGATGCCCTGCGCAAATCCGAAACCGCACGCCGCCGCAGCGAAGCGCCGGACCTGTTCGCAACGATGCCCGGCACGATCGCGCCGGTGCCTGCGCGCAAGCAGTGGCCGCTGCTTGCGATCGGCGGCGTCGGCGTGCTGTCGCTGATCGCGGCGCTGTGGTTGTTCTCACAGCGAGGCCCCTCGCAGCCCGCATCACTTCCTGCATCCGATGCGACCACTGGAGCGACAACGCCCCAAGCGGCGCCCACCGCGATCGAAACTCAAACACCGGCGTCGACACCGCCGACACCCGAGCCTCTACAACAGCCCAGTGCAGCGGAAGCACCCGCCGCACCGATCAAGACCTCGCCCGCGCCGGTCGCGCCACCGGCAGCAATCGCGATCACTCGCGACCTGCCCGCGCCACCGCCCGAACCCGACACCGACACCGCAGCAACCGCGCCGCAGATTCAGCCGTCAACGCCAGCGACAGGCGATCAGGTCGTTTCGCTGGCCGATCTCGATCCGGAGGCGCGCAAACAATTGCCGCCGCTGAAACTCAGCATGCATCTATGGAACGAAGCGCCATCGCAGCGCTTCGTGATTGTCGATGGCCAGCGATTGAAGGAAGGCGATGTGCTCGGCGAGATTGTGGTAGAGCGGATCACACGCGACGGCGCGGTGCTGGTGTGGCGCGGCAGCCGCTTGAAGATCGAACTGCGCTGACGACCGCACTCGACCTCGGGCAGCGCTCAGAAATTGTATTCGGCCCACTGATCGCCTGGCACCACCTGCACCAACTTGCAGCGGCTCTTCGACGCCGCGGCGCATTCTTCGACGATCTTCTTCCTGGCGCTTTTTACGGCTTTCTTGAGTTCTTTCACGCGCATGTATGTCTGCGGATAGTCGTAGACGTGGAAGAACAAACCATTGTCGGCCGCGCGCGCCACCGCAAGGATTCCGGCATCGTATCGGCCATGGATTCGGCAATGCCTGCGGCCTGCATTCGCGCATTTGCGCATGGCCACAGTATCCGCCCCGGCAGCGGACATCAGATCCGCACCCAGGTTGTATCCGGGCTTGCCTTTCGCATCCTCCCACCGGACCAGCGTCCAATGCCCCGAAAGGACGGACACCGGACCCGCCGGGCCGGTGTCGACCGGGAACGACGGCGGCGCCTGCGGATAGACGCAGATCGGCACGCAGACGCCACCATTGCAACTGCTGCCGGCCTGGACCATGTCCACCGGGCAGGCATCGTTGGCAAGCAGTGGATGCGGGGACAGCAGCAATGCAGCAGACAGCGCGACGACTGCGCACAGCCGTGACATTCCGGACTCGATACTCATATCCATTCGCTCCAGCGACAGCATCCGACTGGCCCGATCGCCACGTCTCGATGTGTCCTCGACGATACCCGTCGAACGACCCGCATGCAAAGCCGATGATCTCCAGACACGATCGTCAACGCGATCGTTAAACACGATCGTCGCAGTCGTAGCCGCGGATCAGATCCGGCAAGGTCTTGCCGGATTCGTCGCGAAACCGTTCGCTCAGCACCTCGATCCGCTGGATGCGATCGACGCGGAAATTGCGGAAGGCGTCGCGCGATTCGCACCATGCCGCCAACGTCCAGACCTCGCCCCAGAAGAAACAGCCCACCGGGCGCACCACGCGCGTGCTGACATCGTCCTTGAGATCGAGATAGTCGATGCGCAATTTGGTCTTGCGGTCGGTGGCGTGCCGCAGTTGTTCCAGTCGCTCGCGGGTGGCGCGATCGGGGCCAACCTGCGGCGCGTAGACCGACAGGTTTTCTGCAGCGATGCGCTCGATCGCCGGCAGCACCGCGAGGATTTTCGCCAGCGCGTCGTCCGCATGGCGCGCAAGACCCGTATCGATCCGCGGCTGCGCGACCCGCACGCACGCCACGAGCGCCTGCGCTTCCTGGGTCGTGAACATCAGCGGTGGCAGATCGAAGCCGCGATGCATGCGGTAGCCGACGCCGGCCTCGCCTTCGATCGGTACGCCCTGCGCCTGCAGCGCAGCGACATCGCGATACACCGAACGTTGCGAGACTTCGAGGCGGTCGGCGAGAAACGCGGCCGTCGTCAGTCGACGACCGCGAACGAGTTGCACGATCTGGAACAGACGGTCGGCGCGGCGCATGGCGTCAGGCTCGGAGGCGGTCGTCGGAGACGGCGCATCCTGACATGCCCTGAGTCGACATGCACTGAGTCGACATGCTCAAGCCAATGCGTGCAGACCGACGCGATTGCCTTCGCTGTCGGCGATGTGGGCGAAGCATCCCATCCCTTCCGGCAGTTCCGTACGCGGCAGCGTCACCCGGCCGCCTGCGGCTTCCACGCGCGCCAGCGTCGCATCGAGCGACGGCTCGGCATTGAGGTAGACGACAGCGCCTTCCTGCGACGGCTGCGGACCATCGACATTGGCGAACAGACAGCCGCCCACCCCGTATTTTTCGTACGGGAACACCGCAAGGGTCGTCGTGGGCCCGGCCTGTTCGCGGCGCAGCGGAGAATCGAACACGGCTTCGTAAAAACGCTGTGCGCGATCCATATCGCGAACCGGAATCTCGAACCAATTGACGGCGTTGTGTCTGGCGTGTTGCATGCGGCCTCCTCAGGCTGTAGCGGGAGACCGCATGCTGCGCGCAGTCTGCTGACAACGCTGTGTCAGCAGACATGCGCATGGATCATTCGCCCATGTAGCAGCAGTTGAGCTTGTTGCCGTCGAGGTCGCGGAAATAGGCGGCGTAGAAGCCGGGAGAACGCTGACCCGGTGCGCCTTCATCCGTGCCGCCGAGTTCGAGCGCCTTGGCATGGACGCGATCGACCTGTTCGCGACTGAGCGCATTCAGCGCCACCATCACGCCATTGCCGACGGTCGCCGGATTCTTGTCGAAAGGATAGGTGATGCCGAGACCCGCGCCTTCCTGCGAGTTGCCCCAGGCGATGAAATAGTCGGGTTCGTCCATGAAACGTTTCGCGCCGAGTTCTGCGAGCAGTACGTCGTAGAAGGCGGCGGCGCGGGCCAGATCGTTCGTGCCGAGCGTGGTGTAGGCGAGCATGTGAATATCCTATGGGATGGAATATCGCAGGATCCGCGAACCCTGCTGACAACCGCTGTCAGCAATGTGGGCGGCAAGCGGTATCCTACGCCCGACTTCACCGGTCGCGAAACCGGCTCATCGCCCACGGGAATACCGCATGCCCACGCTCCATTTCGAACTCGACCGCGAATACATCGAATTGAACCAGTTGCTGAAGCTCACCGGCGTGTGCGACAGCGGCGGGGCCGGCAAGCATCTGGTCGCCAGTGGCGCGGTGCGCGTGGATGGCGTGGTGGAATCGCGCAAGACCTGCAAGATCCGCGATGGTCAGACCGTCAGCGTGGGGAATATCCATATCCACGTCGCAGGTCTCCGCTGAAGCGCATCAACGCGCGCGCAGTCCCTGCTCGTACCAGCTGCGGCTGCTGTTGACGATCTTCACGACCGACAGCATGACCGGCACTTCGATCAACACACCCACGACGGTCGCCAGTGCGGCACCCGACTGGACCCCGAACAGACCGACTGCCGCAGCGACCGCCAGCTCGAAGAAATTGCTCGCCGCGATGAGCGAAGACGGTCCTGCGACGCAGTGCTCGACACCCAGCTTCCGGTTCAACCAGTAGGCAAGCGCGGAATTGAAATAGACCTGGATCAGGATCGGCACCGCCAGCATCGCGATGATCAGCGGCTTGCGGACGATCTGCTCGCCCTGGAAGCCGAACAGCAGCACCAGCGTCAACAACAAGGCCGCCAGGGACACGGGCTGCATGACCGCGAGCGCGGCCTTCAGGCTGGAGGCGCCGCGACGCAGCAAGCCATGACGCAATGCCGCCGCGATCATGATCGGCACGACGATGTAAAGACCGACGGAAAGCGCGAGCGTGTCCCACGGCACGGCAATCGAGGAAACGCCCAGCAGCAGCGCAACGATCGGTGCGAACGCGAAGACCATGATCACGTCGTTGATCGCCACCTGGCTGAGCGTGAAGTTCGGTTCTCCGTCGCATAAATTGCTCCACACGAACACCATCGCCGTACAAGGCGCGGCAGCCAACAGTACGAGCCCCGCGATGTAGGAATCGATCTGATCCGAGGGAAGATACGCAACGAAGATGTGGCGCAGGAAGAAACCGCCCAACAACGCCATCAACAGCGGCTTGACCAGCCAGTTGATCGACAAAGTCACACCGATTCCTTTCCAGTGCGCGCCGATTTTCCGCATGGCGCCATAGTCGATCTTCATCAGCATCGGGATGATCATCACCCAGACCAGCCCGGCGATCGGAAAATTGACGCTGGCCATTTCGAGCGCTGCGATCCGCTGGAAATTGTCCGGCATCCAATGCCCCAGCAAGGTGCCGACCGCAATGCACAGCGCGACCCACAGCGTCAGGTAGCGCTCGAAAGTGCCGATCCCCGGCTTCACGGATGCGCGTTCCGGGAGGCCGGCTTCGCTTTCAGATTTCATTCGCGGTTCGTCCCGATTCCGTGCAGCGACTGCTCGGCAACAACGTCATCGAACGTGTCCATCGATCATGCCGGCAACATTGCGATGCAACGCTGCGATCGATCATCTGCCCGCCCTCAATGCCTGCCATCGCCGCAGCCGGCGATGGCACAGCCTGCTTTTTGCACCGCCTGTCTGACCGGCCCGCAGCAGGATGCGTCGGCCGGGCGATCCGGCTTCGGAGCGCAGCACACGCCCTGCGGCGTGTTGTCGTCGCAGCAGGCCTCTTTTGCGACGGCCGCATCGGTATCGGTCGGCGATGCACTGCTCATGGCCTTCAGATCCGCAGCGCGCGCCGAGCTCAGATCGCAACCTTGCTTCGCGCCGTGGTAGCTGGCGGTGCGTCCGACGGTGTGGAACGCCTCCCAGCGCGTGCCCTGCGGATCCTCGCTCCAGAACTTGTCCGACCGGGCGTGACAGCATTCGGCGCCCGCTTCGGGCACCACCGCTTGGCCGGCGGCATCGAGGCGAGCCCCGAGTTCGACCAGTTCCTCGGCGTTCTCGGCCTGGATGCCCAGATGATCGATCCCGGGCGAACCGCTGCGGGTGGAAATCGCAAAGTTGACCCGCGGGTCCTCGATCATCCATTTCGCGTACTCGCGCTCATGCACGCTCGGGGCAGCAGCGAACAGGCTCGAATAGAAACGGACGCTTTCTTCGATATCGCGGACGGAGACATGCACATGGAAACGTTTCATCGCGGATTCCCAAGCAGTTGAAGGACAGCAGTTGAAGGGCAGGAGGCGCTCCGGGAGGACATCCCGGGCGTTCCGGTGGCGTTGAACTATATTTCCATAATTATCGAAATATAGAAAAAATACAATCCACAGATTCCGGCCGCCGACGAACGGTCCGCGTTTCCATCGATATCATCGTTTCAAGCGATCTTCAGGTCCTGGTCCGCCTGGCAGAACGCGTCGTGCAGCTCACGCACGGCGTCGGCATCCGGATCGGATGCCCCGCTCCCGAGCGTCTCGACAAAACGACAGGCGGCATAGGCCTTCGATTCGCGTTCGTAGGTCTCGATCCACTGCTGGCGTGCCGGCAGCTCGGCGTGTTCGGGGCGCCATACCGCCGAATACGGCGGTCGCATCCGCGGCAGGCCCATGCGCCACGGCTTCGGGCTGATCCGCGCGCGGAAGCAGTTCTGGTTGAAGCACATGCGTGCGTACATGGGGTCGACACCGAGCGCATCGAAGCACGCCGTGACCTCGGCTTCGCGCGGATCGAAGAGGCGGTGCATGGCCAACAGGCGCAGCCCCGCAGGCGTGCGATAGACGCGCAGGCACCAGCCCGGATGGGTCGTCAGGAAGCGGCGTACGCGCCGGATCGCGACCTGCTCGTGACCGCCCCGCAGTGCCGCAAACAACCTGCGCAATGCTCCGGGCAGCGGCACGCCGAACAACAGCGAAGCGAAGAACCCGACGACCAGCGACGCGGCAGCGGAAAAGTGAAAGCCTGCAACCATCACGCCGACGCTGAGTGCGAACACGAAGATCATCGATGCCAGCACATGGCGCGGACGGCTTTCGACGGCGAAATCGATATCGGCGAACAGCACGTTCGGCGTATTCAGGCACAGCGCACCGTAACCATTGCGGGTGATGACGGTATCGCCCGCGCGGTCGACGATCTCTTCGCGGATCGGCATGCCGTCCGCGCCGTTGTAGGCGACCCGCCGCTCGCGGCGCGGCAGTTTCTCGCCCGCCAGCACGCGTTCCAATGCCTCCCGCACGCGAACGTCCGCATGCGCCTGCGCTTCGGCTTCGCCGATATCCGACCAACCGAAGCGCCGCACCGTGATCTGATGTTTGCGCTCACGATGCTGCAGGCGCGCTTCGGCCCAGTATCTGGGAATGATCATCGTGCGCTCCTCGATCTGCGGGTAGCGGGCCGAATCACTGCGCGCCGATGTTCGTGCGCAGGAATTTCAGCACCCGGCCGTAATACTCGCGACGGTTCTCATCGCCATAGATGCCGTGCGTCTCATCGTCGAAAAAGAAGGTCTCCATCGGCTTGCCGGCCTTCTCCATCGCCGCGACCATCGCACGCGCGTGCTCGAAAGACACCCGTTGATCGTGGTCGCCATGCACCAGCAGCACCGGCACCTTGATCTTCGCCACGTGCTTCACCGGCGACTGCTCGTAGAGCTCGACTTCATTGTCGCCGACGGCCTCGTCCAGATAGTTGCGGCCCCATTCGCTCTGGTGGGTGTCGCCCCATTTGCGGGTGATGACCAGATTGGTGGGGCCGGCGGTGGAAATCGCACAGCGGTACATATCCGGCTCGCGCACGATGCCCATCAGCGAAGCGTAGCCACCGAAGCTGGTGCCCCACAGACAGACGCGCTTCGGATCGATGCGTCCGCCGGACATCGCCCAGCGCGTCCCGTCGACGATGTCGTCCATGATCTTCAATCCCCACTGCCGATAGCCCGAATGCTCGAACGCAATGCCCCGCCCATCGGAACCACGGTAATTGATGCGCAACACCGCATAGCCGTTGGCGGCAAGAATCTGCGATTCCTCGTCGTAACGCCATCCGTCTTTCACATCGAAGGGGCCGCCGTGCGGCATCACCACCAGCGGAGGCGGGGTCGACACCGCGTTGGGCATCGTCAAATAGCCATGGAGTTCGATGCCGTCGCGGGTGGTGAAGGCGATCGGTTCGCTGCGCGCCAGCGCGTCCGGGCTGAGCCATGGCTTGACCCGTGCCACCAGATCCATGCGCTTTGTCGCGCGGTCGAGCAGATAGAAACTGCCAGGGTCTCGATCGCTCCATACATTCACGACGATGTGTTGCCCATCGCGCGAACCGTTGGCGAACGCGATGGCATCGTCGGGAAACGATTTTTCCATGCCGCGCAACAATTTTGCATCGGGGTCTGCAGCATCCCAGAAACGCGCACGCGGCACGCCGAGCCCGTAGGCCGCACCAATCGGCTGACGACCATCGGCCGACCACAGCACGAAAGCCGGGTCGAGCACCGGATCGCTCATGACCTCGCTGCGTTCGCCGGTGGCGAGCGTCAGGCGTTCGATCACGTCCGGACCCGCTTTGCGCTCGGTGAGAATGAACACATGACGGTCGTCGCGCGACGTGCCGATGAGCCCGATCTCGACGCCGCTCTGCGATTCGTCGTTGAAGATCTCCCAGCCTTCGCCCTTGCGGATCCATACCTTCTGGATCCGGTCGTCGCCCCATGCCGATGCGAACAGCACATGCCCCGCGTTGTCGGTGAAGAAGGACGTATCGACCGCAGGCGCATCGGCGATGCGCGGGCCTTTCCAATGATCCTCGTCGACTTTCTGCACGTAGGTGAGACACCCTTTGTGGGTGTTCTTCGCGCAACGTTCGATCAGGAGATGTTCGTCGTCGTCGATCAGCGTATCGACGATGGTCGCGTAGAACGAACGGATCCGGCTGCCGTCGACGTTGATCGCGACGATCCGCGGATCGAGGTAATACTGCTGGACGTTGTCGCCGCCCCAGGTGGACATCACGTACAGACGCTGGTCGTTGACCCACCAGACGCGGCTGATTTCAGCCTTTTCCTCGGGATCCAGCACCCGCACCGGCTTGTTGGTCTCGCGGTCGATGATCGCGAGCAGCATCCGGTTCTGGTTGTTCTCGGGTTTGCGCACGGTCGCCGCGACATACTTGCCGTTCGGCGAAATCTTCACGATATCGGTCTGGCTCGGCTTGAGGATGTCTTCCAGGGTCGGCGGCGGCGCGGCATGCGCCGACAAGCCCAACGCCCACGCCATCAGGGCGACGAAGCCGCCGCGTATCGACCTGTAATGCCCCATGCCACGACTCCGCATTCCGCTTGGATGGCGGCTATCGAACACCAGCCACGATGCAATGGCAATAGCGCCGGTCGATACGCTTATCGACCGGCCCTGCGTCAGCCCCGGGCGCGCCTCGGGAAACCCACCAGTTGCTGCAGATCCTCATCCCACAGTTTCAGCCGTGCGCAACGCAGGCTGGACCAGAAGGTGAGCCTGGGCGCCGTCTGCAGGACCGGGCTGGATTCGAAGGCTTCGCGCAGACGATAGTTGGGAATGCGGCTGGCGAGGTGGTGGATGTGGTGGTAGGCGATGTTGCCGGTGAACCAGTGCACCACCCGCGGCAAATCGTAGAACGAGCTGCCGGAAACCGCAGCGTCGAGCGAATTCCACTTCTCGCCGCGCGTCCAGTAGGCACCCTCGAACGTGTGCTGGACATAGAACAGCCATACGCCTGCGGCGCCGGCGATGAGCACCACCGGGAGATGCACGAGCAGCGCAATGTGCCAGCCGACCGTCCACCACATCGCGACGAAGACGACCGCGAGTGCGAGATTGTTGAGCAGCACACTCATCCATTCCTTCTTCCAGGTGAAGGGCATGTCGAACGGGAAGCGGTGCTTGATCACGAACTGGTACATCGGGCCGATGCCCAACAGTACCGGCGTGCTGCGGTAGAAGCGATACGCGAAGCGGCCGAACCATGAACGCTGACGGTACTCGGCGACGGTCAGGGTTTCGATGTCGCCGACCTCACGCCGATCGAGGTTGCCGGAGGTGCCATGGTGAATCGCGTGGGTCTTCTTCCAGTATCCGTACGGAAACAGCGTGATCACGCCGAGACAGCGGCCGACCATGTCGTTGGTGCGCTGACTCGCGAAGAACGATCCATGTCCACAGTCGTGCTGGATGATGAACGTCCGCACATACAGGCCTGCAGTGGGCAAGGACAGCAACAGTGTCCAGAGATAGTTCCACCCGTCGATCACGCTCCACGCCATCAGGCCCCAGAGCGCAGCGAATGGCACGAGCGTATTGATCAGTTGCCAGACAGCCCGGCCGGCGATGGGTTCGGCGAACTGCGCGCAGCGTTGGCGCAGTTGCGATGCATGGTGTTTGATGGAATCGGTTGCTGTTGCAGTCGCAGTGTCGTTCACGCGGTTTGGCTCCCAAGTGATCACCCATTGTGTGGGCGCCGGGCCGACATCGCAATGCGTGCGCTGGCGTATGGTGAGAATTGCGTCACGTACGGCAGCGCACGTTCAGAACTTCGGCTTGGGCCGGTCGCTCGTCGGCGGTCCTTTGCGATGCGATTTCGGCGCAGGCTTGCCGCCCTGCGGCTTGGCGAAGTGCGGCCTTGGCGGACGCGGTTTGTCGCCATGCGGTTTGTCCCCGTGCGGCTTGAAGCTGCGCGGCTTCGGCGCGTAGTCGCCGCCTTCATGCCCGCCAGCGTCGTGTCCTGCGGCACCGACTTCATCCAACCGCTGCAGACGCAGCGGTTGCCCGGACACGCGGACTTTCTTCAGATGCATCAGCAGCGGCTTGGGCATGCCTTCAGGCAAGTCCAGGATCGAGTGATCGTCGTGGATATCGATGCGGCCGATGTATTTGCTGTCGAGCTCGGCCTCGTTGGCGATCGCGCCGACGATGTTGCCCGGCTTCACGCCATGCATGTGACCGACTTCGATGCGGTAGGTCTCCATGCCCGGCTCCGGCGCGGAACGCGGCGCGAAGTCTTTCTTCGGCGCGAATTCCCTGGCCGGACGTTCGCGGGGCGCACGCTCCGAAAAGCCCTGCCCTTCGCGAGATTCGCGCTGTGGGCGCTCGCCGCGGTCGCCGCCCCTGTCGCCACCACGATCCGCACGCTGCGCGCGCTCGGCGTACTCGCGCTGCTGCGCGAACGGCGGCTGTTTGCGGTCCGGCGCGAGCAGCAGCGGCGTATCGCCCTGCAGCAGTTTGGCCAGCGCGGCGGCGACTTCGATCGCGGGTACGTTCTGCTCGCGCTCGTAGCGTTCCACCAGTTCGCGATACAGGCCGATATCGCCACCGCTGCTTTCGTCCGGCGCCAGCGTGTCGGTGATCCGGGAAAGAAACTTGGTGACGCGGGCGTCATTGACGCTTTCGACCGTGGGCAGTTGCATTTCCTCGATCGGCTGCCGCGTGGCGCGTTCGATCGCGCGCAGCATGCCTTTCTCGCGCGGACTGACGAACAGGATCGCTTCGCCGCTGCGGCCGGCGCGACCGGTGCGGCCGATGCGGTGGACGTAGCTTTCGGTGTCGTAGGGAATGTCGTAATTCAGGACATGCGTGATGCGCTCGACGTCGAGACCGCGCGCGGCCACGTCGGTGGCGACGAGAATATCGATCTTGCCGTCCTTGAGATTCTGGATGGTCTTCTCGCGCTGCGCCTGCTGCACGTCGCCGTTGATCGCCGCAGCGGCGAGACCGCGCGCCTGCAGCTTTTCGGCCAGTTCATCGGTGCCCAGTTTGGTGCGCGCGAACACCAGCATCGCGTCGTAGGGCTCTGCTTCGAGGATGCGGGTCAGCGCATCGAGTTTGTGCAGCCCGCTGACGAACCAGAAGCGCTGGCGGATATTGGTCGCGGTGGTGGTCTTCGCGGCGATGGTGACTTCCGCCGGGTCGCGCAGATAGGTCTGGGCGATGCGCCGGATCTGGCTGGGCATGGTCGCCGAGAACAGCGCGACCTGACGCGTTTCCGGCACTTTCTTCAGCACGGTTTCGACATCGTCGATGAAACCCATGCGCAGCATTTCGTCGGCTTCGTCCAGCACCAGCGCCTTGAGTTCGGACAGATCGAGGGTGCCGCGATCGAGGTGATCGATGACCCGGCCCGGCGTGCCGACGACGACGTGAACGCCGCGCTTCAGCGCCTGCAGCTGCGGGTAGTAGCTCTGGCCGCCGTAGATCGGCAGCACGTGGAAGCCGGGAAGTTTGTTGGCGTAGCGCTGGAAGGCTTCGGCGACCTGGATCGCGAGCTCGCGCGTGGGCGCCAGCACCAGCACCTGCGGCTTGGTCTTCGTCAGATCCAACCGCGACAGCAGCGGCAGCGCGAACGCGGCGGTCTTGCCGGTGCCGGTCTGGGCCTGTCCGAGCACGTCCCGACCGGCCATCAGCGCCGGAATGGTCGCGGCCTGGATCGGCGAAGGGGTCTCGTATCCGACCTCTTTCACTGCGGCCATCACACCCTCGGCCAGACCGAGATCGGCAAAACGCAGGACGGGGGTTTCGGTGGACATACAGCACTTCCGGACAACAGGTGGTCGGCTATTGTGCGCCCTGGCGCTAGGGTTGTCGCTCCAAAACCCGTTTCCGGGGCCAGCGATAGTCCACGAATACAGGGAAATGGTCGGAGGGGTAACGCCCATTGCGCGCATCGATCACGGTCACCGCGCGCCGTGCAAGCAGCCCCCGCGCGAAGATCCAGTCGATCCTGCGCTCAGCGCGGCCGGTGAAGGCGTGGAAGGTGCCGGCGGGTCCCCGGCGCTCCGGCGCTTCGAGCCAGGCATCGCGCAGTGATGCCGACAGCAGCGCATGGACGCGGCTGTCGGGCGAGGTGTTGAAGTCGCCCATCACGATTGCGGGCACGTCCTGCGGCTGTCGCGCCAGATGCGCCAGGATCAGTTCGGCGCCGCGAATGCGCGCCGCCTCGTCTTCCTCGCGATACGGCAGATGGGTGTTGTAGACGTAGAAGCGGCGACGACTCGACCGGTGTTCGAACAGCGCCCAGGTCGTCAGGCGCGGGTAGAGATTGCCCCAGGTGATGCTGCCGGGCACCTCCGGCGTATCCGACAGCCAGAAATCTCCGGATTCGACGACCTTCAGCACCCTGGTGCGATAGAACACGCCCACGTGCTCGTCGTTCGCGCCGCCGCGCCGGTCGCGTCCGAACCACGCATATCCATTCAGGCGTTCGATCAGGAAATCGCCCTGCGGCTTGTGCAGTTCCTGGCTGCCGATGAGATCCGGACGATGGCGGCGGATCGTGTCGGCCATCAGCTCGCGCCGGGCTTCCCAGCGGTTCCCGCCATCCGCCGCCACCGGCAGACGGACGTTGAACGTCATCACGCGCAAGGATTGCGCCGACGCGGGCGCGGCGATCGCGAACAGGGTCAGCGCCAGCACGATGCGATGCAGACCGGAAAGCACTGAACGGATCATGGTGCGACGGATTCCGGCTCGACAATGCTGGCGACAACATACCGCGAGAGCACCGCACGCAGCGAGTCCAGCTTCACCGGCTTGGTCAGATAGTCGTCCATGCCGGCATCGAGGCACTTCTTGCGATCGTCGGCCATCGCGTGCGCGGTCAGGGCGAGAATCGGCAGCCGCCTGTGTCGTTCCACGGCTTCGATATGACGCCACCGGCGTGTGGTCGCATAGCCATCCATTTCCGGCATCTGACAATCCATCAACACCGCATGCCAGGATCCAGTGCGCATCATCTCCAGGGCATGGTTGCCGTTGCCCGCGCATTCGACCACACAGCCGTCGCGCTCCAGCATCAGTTTGACCAGCGATGCATTGAGGAGGTTGTCCTCCACGACCAGAATCTTCAGGCCCGAAATCGGCAGCGGTGCTGCATCGGCAACGACAGGCAACGGCGAAACGCCATCGGGCGCCGGCTCGCCGAAGGTATCGGCATGGGACGATTCGTCAGGCGATTCGGGAACACGCACGCGGAAGCGGCTGCCCTCGCCCAGCGTACTGCGCAGATCGATCTCTCCGCCCATCAGCGCGACGAGATCGCGGGAAATATTCAAGCCCAGCCCGGTGCCCGGATGCGCGCGGGTCGATGAATCGTCGCCCTGCTGGAATGCCGAGAAAATCCGCTGATGATCGTTTTCATCGATACCGGGACCGGTATCCACTACTTCGATCGAAAGCACGCGTCCAGCCGCCGTATCTTTTTCGACATCGAGTTCGATGCGCACGCTGCCGACCGCAGTGAACTTCAGCGCGTTGCCGACCAGATTGACCAGGATCTGCCGCAGCCGCGCCTGATCGCCGATGAATAGTTCCGGTACGGAAGTCGCATACGTCGCGTCCAGCCGCAGCGATTTCGACGCCGCCTCCGGCTCGAACATGTCCAGCACGTCCTCGACCAGCTGTCGCGGCGCGAAGGGTGCGATCTGCAGCGTGATCTTGCCCGCTTCGATCTGCGAGAGATCCAGCACGTCGCTGATCAGCGCGAGCAGCGCCTGCCCGGCACGGCGGATGCTGTTCGGCAGATGCCGGTGCTGTGGTTCATCAGGGGCTTCGGCGAGCAGTTGGCTCATGCCGATGATCACGTTCAGCGGCGTGCGCAGTTCGTGGCTCATATTGGCCAGGAATGTCGATTTGGCGCGGTTCGCCGCATCGGCGCGGTCCAGCGCATCGCCCAGCGACCGGGTCATCGCCAGCAGCGCGATGCGTTGGGCGATATTGCGCTGGATCGTACGACCGATCACGAAAGCCTCGCGCATCAGGAACGCGCCGAACAGGCATGCGGCGAGCCCGGCGATCATGAACTCGTGTTGTCCGCCGGACAGGAAATAGATCGCGAACGGCCCAACGCTGGCCAGCACGTACGCGGCATAAGCCGGCCACCACGCACCGAAACTGCTGATCGCCCCCGCAGGCATGCCGATCAGCAGGAAGGCGGTCACGAAATACAGTTCGCTGTGTCCCAGCGGAAACAGCAGCGTGGCCGCCGCGCCCCAGACGCCACCGGACAGCAGGCCAACCGCGACGCAGACTTCCGGCGTGTTCGGCAGCGCGCGGCCGGTGTCGAGCGCGGATCGCTTCGCCCATACCGCCAACAGCACCCGCAGGGCCGAAATCGCCGCCACTGCGATCGCCCAACCGAACAACACATGGCGGGGGTGCACGTCGCGCACCACCAACAGGAACAGCGCCGCCACGCCGATGGTGGCCAGCGCGCCCGCCACGCCCTGGCTCAGGACCAGTTGGCGGCACTCGCGCGCGATGATCAGCGGAGTCTCGACGGACTCGGCGGTGGCCATGCATCCCCCTGTGCTTCCCCCTGTCGTCCCGCATCGGGCGATGCGGACATGGTTCGTAT
Organism: Lysobacterales bacterium; assembly: GCA_017302135.1. GTDB lineage: Bacteria > Pseudomonadota > Gammaproteobacteria > Xanthomonadales > Xanthomonadaceae > Lysobacter_I. The sequence continues at coordinate 450,970 of JAFLDZ010000001.1, forward strand.
TCCACCTCTCCGGCAGCACCCGCATACGATACCGGCAGCACCGCATGGCCGCGAGCCATGCGGCGCGACAGCACCGGAAACGAGACCCGCGTCTCAAGCGCGGTCGGGCGATGCGCATCGCTTCGATTCTCATTTGTCGCAAGCGTCTGATGCAGAGCAACAAACCCGCACCAGCGTCCGCCTGCGGATTGTCGCGCTCGCGCAGCGGGACGACGTCGTGGGAATGCGACGGTTTCGCGCTGAATCCGCCGGATTCCACTGAACGGATCGATCCCGGCCGATGCGCGATCGACTCGATCAACGGTCGACGCCGGGCGATGCGGGATCGGGCCGACTTGCAAATCCGGACGATTCGCGGCACACACGTCGATCCCGCGACATCCCGGATGCCCGCGCCCACCGGTCGACACGATGCGACCGGTTCCCCCCGAAATGGAGATGCCATGAACCTTCGTTTGTTGTTGCCCGCCGCCCTGCTGGTCTGCATCGCCGGCCAGACCCTCGCAGCGCCGCCCACCACGCCGCCGAGCGGCCCCGCCCTGCTCCCCGCCGCGACAGGCGACGACAGCCTCTCGTTCGTCAGCATCCAGTACCGGAGCCGCGCGCAGTTGCAGTCGCTGGCGTCGCGCTTCCAGCACATGATCGTCGACCGCACCGCCAAGACCGTCCGCACCGAAGCCACGGCGCAGGACATCCTCGACATCCAGCGCATGGGGTTGTCGGTACTGGTCGACCAGACCGCGACCGATCGCATCCGCAGCGCCGAATCGGCGATGGCGCAACAGCAGTTCGGCACCCGCAGCATCAGCGGCTACGCCTGCTATCGCACTGTCGAAGAGACCTACACCACCATCGACCAGCTCGTCGCGGCAAAGCCGGCGCTGGCCAGCGTCTCGGTCATCGGCCCGAGCTGGCTGAAATCCCGCAATACCGGCGGCTACGACATGAAAGTGCTGCGGCTGACCAATTCGGCCACCAACGCATTGCGCCCGAACAAACCGCCGATGGTGGTGTTCGGCTCGATCCACTCGCGCGAATACACGCCGGCCGAACTGGTCACCCGCTACGCCGAGTGGCTGGTCAACGGTTACGGCACCGATCCCGAAGCCACCTGGCTGATGGACAACTACACCTTCTACCTCATCCTGCAGGCCAATCCCGACGGCCGCAAGAAAGCGGAAACCGGCCTGTCCTGGCGGAAAAACGTCAACAACACCAACGGCACCTGCAGCGCGAACAGCGTCGGCACCGATCTCAACCGCAACTTCCCCTTCCACTGGAACACCGTGCCCGGCGGCTCCAGCGGCAACGCCTGCGCCGAGACTTATCACGGCCCGGTGGCGCAGTCGGAACCGGAAACCCAGAATCTCGTGCGCTTCGTCGCCGGCACGCCCGGTGCGGGCGGTGTCTACACCGGCGGCATCTTCCCGGACCGTCGCGGCGACGCCGTCAGCAGCGCCGCACCGGACGACTATCAGGGCCTGTTCCTCGACATCCACAGCTATTCGCAGCTGGTGCTGTGGCCCTGGGGCGACACCTCAAGCGCCGCGCCGAACACCGCCGCGCTGCGCACGTTCGGCCGGCGCATGGCGTGGTTCAACAGCTACCGTCCGCAGCAGTCGGCCGAGCTGTACGGCACCGACGGCGCCACCGACGACAACATGTACGGCCTGCTCGGCGTGCCCAGCTACACCATCGAACTGGGCGTCTCGTTCTTCGAGTCCTGCACGACGTTCACGTCTTCGACGCTGCCGAAGAACCTGTCGATGCTGAAGTACGCCGCACGCAATCTCACCGCGCCGTATCGCTATCCTTCGGGCCCGAACACGGTCAGCGTGTCGACTTCCAGCGCCACGGTCAGCGCCGGCACGCCGGTGACGATCACCGCAGCCCTCAACGACAGCCAGTTCAACCAGACCAACGGCACCGAAGCCACCCAGGCCATCGCATCGGCCCGGCTCTATGTCGATATTCCGCCGTGGGAAGCCGGTGCCGTCGGCATCGCGATGACCGCCAGCGACGGCAGCTTCAACGCCACCAGCGAAACCGCCACCGCAAGCCTCTCCACCACCGCACTGGGCGTCGGCCGCCACATCGTCTATGTGCAGGGCACCGATGCCTCCGGCGCACTCGGCACGCCGAATGCGGTGCTGCTGAACATCACCACCGGCGGTGGCGGCGGCAACGTCGCACCAGTCGCGAATTTCAGCGCCAGCACCTCGGGCCTGACCGCAACCTTCACCGACACCTCCACAGACAGCGACGGCAGCATCGCCTCGCGCACCTGGAGCTTCGGCGACGGCACGCTCTCCACCGCAACCAATCCAAGCAGGACATACTCCGCCGCAGGCACCTACAGCGTCAGCCTGACCGTCACCGACAACGGCGGTCTGAGCAACACGAAGACGCAGCCGGTCACGGTCGCCGCCAGTGGAACGCAGACCTACACCAATGGCACCGATATCCCGATCGCCGACAACACCACCGTCAACAGCCCGATCGTCGTCTCCGGCCGCACCGGCAACGCGCCGGCCAGCACGCCGGTGCTGGTGAACATCGTCCATACCTACAAGGGCGATCTCAAGGTCGATCTGGTCGCGCCGGACGGCAGCGTCTACGTGCTGCACAACCGCACCGGCGGCAGCGCCGACAACATCAACCAGACCTACAGCGTGAATCTGTCGACCGAAGCGCTGAACGGTACCTGGAACCTGCGCGTGAACGACAACGCGGCTGGCGACGTCGGCCGTATCGACAGTTGGAGCATCACCTTCTGAGTCTTCAGCATGCACAGGGAGGCGATTTACCACAGAACCCGGGCTTCGACCCGGGTTCTGTGCATTTGGAGGATGAAGCATCGCGTCAGCCGCGACGGCACCCGTTTGCGGCAACCGCGATCCGTGCATACTGCAGGCCACCACGCAACAAGACGTCGCATCGATGATCGACAAATACGCCCCGCGCCTTTCCGACCTGCATGGCGTTGCCCGGTTGGGCGTTGACGCGACCACCGGCGTCACCGATGTGGTCGAAGCGATGCACGCCGCGATCGCCCGCCCACACCTGGGCGTACGCCACGCGGCACCGGACCGCACCAGCGGCATCGCCGGTCTGGTGTATCGCAGCATTCGCGGCGTGACCGGATTGACCGGCGCCGGATTGGACGCGGTGCTCGGTCGACCGGACGCAGCCTACCAGCGCAGCTCGACGCAGCGCGAAGCGATCGTCGCGGCGCTCAACGGGGTGCTGGGCGATCACCTCGCGGTCACCGCAAATCCGCTCGCGATCCCGATGCGGTTGCATCACGCGGGGCAGCCGCTGACGCTGCGCACGGATCTGTTGTCCGAAGCGGTTCCCGATGCCGGTTCCAGATTGCTCGTCCTCGCCCACGGCCTGTGCATGAACGATCTGCAGTGGACGCGCAATGACCACGATCACGGCGCGATGCTCGCCGAGGCGCTCGGTTACACGCCGCTGTATCTGCACTACAACACCGGACGATCCATCGCACGCAATGGCCACGCCTTCGCGGAACTGCTGGAAAACCTGCACGCGCAGTGGCCGACGCCGGTGGACGAGATCACGATCATCGGTCACAGCATGGGCGGACTGCTCGCGCGCAGCGCCTGCCATCACGCCGCCGCGCACGACCATGGCTGGCTGGGATCGCTGCGCAATCTCGTGTGCATGGGTTCGCCGCATCAGGGCGCGCCGCTGGAACGCGGCGGCCGCTGGATCGATCTCGTTCTCGGGGCGACGCCTTTCGCTGCACCGCTCGCGCGCGTCGGAAAACTCAGAAGCGCCGGCATCACCGATCTGCGTCACGGCAATGCGCTGTCGATGCATGGCCGTCATCGCACGGTGTCGCTGCCCAAGGGCGTACGCTGCTTTGCGATCGCGGCGACCACCGGCAGTCGCCGCGGCGATCTCAAGGACCGCTGGATCGGCGATGGTCTGGTGCCCGTCGCCAGTGCGCTCGGCCATCATCCGGACCCGGATCGCGTCACCGGATTTGCGAAGAACCGGCAATGGATCGGCTACGGCATGCATCACCTGGACCTGCTCGATCACCCCGATGTCGCGGATCGTCTGCTGCGCTGGTTGACGCCGAAACCGACGCGAAAGAACTGATCGCTGCCTTTTGGCGCGTGGGTCTGAGATCATGGCGGGATGACCGAGTCCACCGATTTCGCCGCGCTGTCGCTGTCTCCCACCCTGCTGCAGGGCATCGATGCCCTCGGCTACACGGCGATGACGCCGGTCCAGGCCCAAGCATTGCCTGCGATTCTCGAAGGCCGCGACGTGATCGCGCAGGCGCCCACCGGCAGCGGCAAGACCGCCGCATTCGGGCTCGGGCTGTTGCATCGACTCGATCCGGGCACGACCCGCACCCAGGCGCTGGTGCTGTGCCCGACGCGCGAACTCGCCGATCAGGTCGGCAAGCAGTTGCGAAAACTCGCGACCGGCATTCCCAATCTGAAGATCTCGATCCTCTGCGGCGGCATTCCGCTGGGCCCGCAGCTCGCCTCGCTCACCCACGAGCCGCACGTCGTCGTCGGCACGCCCGGGCGCATCCAGGAACTCATGCAGAAGAAAGCGCTGCAACTGGGCGGGCTGCGCACACTGGTGCTGGACGAAGCCGACCGCATGCTCGACATGGGCTTCGAAGACGCGATCCGAGACATCGTCAAGCGCACGCCGAAAGAACGGCAGAGCCTGCTGTTCTCAGCGACATTCCCCGACGCCATTCGCGCGCTGGGCAACGCCATGCTGCGCAATGCGGTGGAAGTCAGCATCGACGGCGGCGCGGAGCCGGCCACGATCGAGCAACTGTTTTTCGAAGTGGAACAGGATCGCAAGGCGCCGCTGCTCGCCGCCCTGCTGTTGAACTATCGGCCAGTGTCGTGCGTGGTGTTCTGCAACATGCGCAAGGACACCGAAGAAGTGGTCGGCTCGCTGTCGCACTACGGATTCACGGCGCTGGCGCTGCATGGCGACATGGAACAGCGCGACCGCGACGAAGTGCTGGTGCGCTTCGCCAACCGCAGCTGCAGCGTGCTGGTGGCCAGCGATGTCGCCGCGCGCGGACTCGACGTCGAAGATCTCGGCGCGGTCGTGAACTACGACTTGCCGACCGACGCCGACACGTATCTGCATCGCATCGGCCGCACCGGACGCGCCGGACGCGATGGCCTCGCGCTCAGCCTGTGCATGCCGCACGAACTGCCGCGCAAGACCGCGATCAGCGAACGTCTGGGCAAACCGCTGCGCTGGGAACGCATGCAGCCGCTGACCGGAAGGCCGCAGAACGTGCCGCCCGCCGCAATGGTCACCCTGCGCATCGACGCCGGACGCACCGACAAACTGCGGCCCGGCGATATCGTCGGCGCGCTCACCGGCGACGCCGGACTGAACGTTGATGCCATCGGCAAGATCGATATCTACGCAACACGCTCGTACGTCGCGATCGCGCGCGCGCAGGCCGACACCGCGCTGTCGCGTCTGCGCAGCGGCAAGATCAAAGGCCGCAAGTTCCGCATCAATCGCCTGTAGGCGGGGCTTCACGACCGAGAACCACACCAGCGGTCGTAGCGCGGGCTCAAGCCCGCCTAGAAACAGCGCACCAACATCGCACCGAAGCGCCGGTCGTCTTCGACGACCGATTGCTGTCATGCCGCAGCGTCGCCATGCGCGTCGCCATGCGCGTCGATAGCGGGCACCTATGGCGGGCTTGATTCCGCCGTACGCGACTCGACAAGGGCTTGACAAATATCTTTTCACGGGTCGCGAAGAATTACATTTTCGCCTGCTTTTCAAGCATTTTTCGCGGTCGCAGCCTGTGCGACCCCGCTGCGGATAATGGACAGCACGCAAAGACATCACCGCATCCACGACCGCCCGATTGCGTGCCGGGCGGACCTCTCGTAGATCACCGGGAAAGCGACAGGGAGTCGCCTTCCGCAAGGACGCTCAGCCTTCGACGACGCACGCCACGGATGGTGCGCGTCGTCGCGGCGGACGGTAAAGCACGCAGGCGGCGGAAGCCGAAAAGCCGCAACAGAGTAGGCAATCAATCAAAGGAGCAATACCCATGGCAAATCTCGTCCAGGAACTCAACAGTCTCGACTTCAGCGTCTATATCGGCGGTCCGCTGCAGGCGGCGGTGGATGCGCAGCATGCCGCGTCGATGTCGCAGGTCAACTTCATCAAGGAAGTCGGTTTCGTCACCACCACATCCGGCACTCCCGCAGTCACCACGACCGACCTGCGTTACGTCGAATTCAAATACAAGAAGCGCGTGCCGAATCCTACCTACGATAGCGCCGCAACCACCGCACCGAACAACCAGCAGTTCATCGACAGCAATGTCACCATCGAAGTACCGTTCCTGACGATGCTGACCATCCCGGCGCTGCGGATCGAAGAAATCAACATCGATTTCAATGCCAAGCTGACGTCGGTCGAGACCACCGCCGCTTCCAGCGAGTTCTCCGGCAGTGCGGAACTGAGCGCCAAGTTCTGGAAGGTCAGATTCAAAGCCTCCGCATCGTACAAGCGCTCGACGAGCAGCACGACGAATATCGAGAAGACCTACAACCTCGGCGTTCGCGTGCGTGCGGTCAACGATGAACTGCCGGCCGGTCTGGATCGCATCCTGACCATGCTGGAGGACAGCATCCGTTCGAGCTGATATGTCCCACCCGGGGCCGGCTTCATGCCGGCCCCACTTCCAACACTCTCTCCAGGATAGGACCATGCCCACTCTCAACGAATATCTCGGCGGCCTCTTCAGCAGCATCACCGATGCGCGCGTGATGGCGGACGTACAGACCGTACAGGTCGCCGAGCAATACGCCAAACACGACCTGCTCAAACATTTCTCGGTGCCGCGCATGCGCATCAGCGACATCGAGCTGACCATTCCGGTCGCGATCGAAGGCCTGACCGAACGCAGCGGCTATCAGCTCGACCCGATCGGCAACGCAGAGTTCAAGCGCGTCAACGCGCGCGAACTGGCGCGACTCGTCGGCTACAGCGAACTGCCGCCGATCGCCGCCCAGAAGCTGCTGACCGTGCTGGACAGTCGCATCGCCGCCCTCGTGGAACAGATCAAGGCCGAGGGCGACATCCAGAAGCCGATCATGACCTTCGCCGACAGGATCGTCACTGACCTGTTCGAGATCGGTACCGAAGCCAAGCTGCACGAAGGCAAATTCCCCGACGGCTATCGTCAGGACGAGATCACGAAATTCACCTCCGAACTCGGCATCGGCCTGGTGGCCGGCGTTGTCGACAAACCGGTGCTCGATCAGCTGACGGTCATCGCCGAATCCCATCGTCTGCGCGAACAGCGTCCCGAGGATGTCATCAGAATCCGCATGAAAGTCAGCGAAGACGGCATGGAATGGCAAACCCTCCAGCGCGACGATGGCAGCATCGAGCGCAAGCTGCTGCCGGAGTAAGCGACCATGCTCAGATCGACATTCCAACTCACGCGGCAGCTTTCCGATGCGCTGCTCGAACTGCCGGGTATCGTGCGCCAGTTCGAACAAAAGTCGCCGCAGGTCATGGCGACGCTCATGGACTGGATCCGTCGCGCCGAGGATCTGCTGTCCACGCATCGTCTGGTCGAAGCAGCGGAACTCTCGGGATTGAAAGCGCGCATCCTGGCGCCGGTGTTCGACGACGACAAGCGCGGCACGTTGCGTCGGCGCCAGCAGACGATCGCGATCGGTCTGGTGCACGAACTGCAGCTCTCGCTGCAGCACGCGCTGCAACCGCGCGCGCTCAAGCTCGAACAGGCCCGCGACATGGCGCGCCAGCTGCTGCAGATCGTCGCCCAGAGCGGTGCGATCGTGTACGACCCTGCCGTCGATTTCGAGACGATGGTCGACCGCATCTGGGCGCTGTGCACCCAGCACGAACAGCTGAAGCCGCTCGCGGCGCAGTTGAAGATGCTGCTGTCGACGGACGACATCCGGCTTCTGTTGGCGGAAGAACTCGACCCGGCCGATTTCGTCGGTGGCTAGGCGCATCCGGGGCGAGAGCGGGCCATTCGCCCGTTCCGCCCCGTGCGACAGCGATCATTGCTCGTTCATCACGCTCGCAACGTAGGCCTTGTCCGTCATCGCGCGCGCGTCTACGTTCGCATTCCCGTGCCCCGCGACCGGGACACTGCCGCGAATCGCGCGATGACTGTCGATGCCGCGGATTTCAAGCGTTTCCGTCGCACCTTTCGGCTTGATGCGCACGATGATCGCGAACGCACGACCATCGGCAAGGCGCCACTCCACCTTGCCGCGTTCGTAATCGCTCAGGGACAGAGGCGTATCGAAGACGGTGTCTCCGCGCGCATTCTCGACCATCAGCATCGTGTCCGCGGCGGAGAAATAAATGAACAGGCGATAGTCGCCACTGCCCTTGCAGCGCAGCGCGTTGTCCTGGCCCTCCTCAAGCTCGGCATCTGGGAATGCAGGGCGGCAATCCTTGGCCAGATCGGTGTATTCGCTCGCGAACACCGGCGTTGCAGCGTTCACAGGAGGATTCACCGCGGTGAGCGCCAGCGACAGCATCGCGAAACGCAGCGTATTCAGACGCATGGGAATGATCCGTGGGTGTCCGCAGAGATTGTGGGCTGCCCTCTCTTCACTGCGCAAGCCCGCATTCAGCGGACGACGCCGCTCTTGCCGTCATATGCACCAGTGGTGAAGACCCATCCCGTGACCGGCACCGTCTTCGGATGCGTGCAATCGTCGTACCACACCGCCATCGTCGCGGTCGAAGTCTCGCCAGCGACGGTCTCTATCGTGGCGCTCTCCCACGCACGCGGCTGCGCAACCGGTTTCAGTTCGATGCCCGGCGCAAAGCGATCCGTCGCACCCCGATCGAGGGTCATCCGGTACGTGTAGCTGCAGTCTTGGTCGCCCTTCTTTTTATCCACGCCGTCGATCGACACCACACGCACCCGCATCGGTGCGCGTCTGATGAGGGCGAGATACGCGGGCGGCAGATCGGGCAGGCCTTCGGCCGCTTTGTTCTCGTCTTCCTGCGCAAGCAGGAACATGCCATGGACTCGTTCGCGCGGCTCCAAGCCGTGATTGATCGCGTTGACGAAACCCATCATTTTGTCTTGCTGAATCATGTAGCGCCGCTCACCCCAACGGACCGGGCGCAGGGTGTCTGGAAAGCCGCCAAAACCCGCTTTGTTCGGCTGTTCGTACTCGAACCGTAACGTGCCATCGCGCTCCACCACCTTGCCGCGATTCGCACCGTACAGACCCGTGCAGCCGTGCCAGGTCGCAGCGATGCCGGTATCCGGCGCCAGCGAGATGCTGATATTCGCACCCAGACCATCGCCCTCGTAGTAGTCCCCGGCCCACGGATGCTGTTTCAGTGTCGCGATTTCCTGCTGGATCCGTGTGCGCCGCTGTTCGATCCCGGTTTCGCGAAGTTCGCCGTCGCCTGTTTCCAACGCCATCTCCTGCGCGAGGCTCAGACCGACCGCCATCGGAACCGCAACGATCGAGACAATCGCGACGCCCATGGCTGCCGCGATTCGCAGGATCGGCGGCATCGGCGTTTGATCGGAGCGTCGGATCATGACAGTGTCCCTCGAGTTCTGGCCGCACGGGTGCGCGGTTGCCGGGAATGGGAACGTCCTGGCCATCGGGGTGGGGTTGGCGTTCGGATCCTGCTCATCGCATCGGTATCTTAACCATCATCGCGACGCAGCGTGACGGTCACCTCAGCGGTATCCAGCCGCACGCGGACCTGCTCGAAACCGGGTACTTCCACCAGCACCGCCGGCTCGGTGACATTGTCGAGTACCACCTGCCCCGCACGATCCGCAGTCAGCGTCTTCGGGGGCACGCCCCGCAGCGGCGACAGCAGATGCACGGGTGCAGACGCCAGCGGTCGATTGTCCGACGTGATGCGCAGACGCACGCGGCGCCCGCCGGTAGCGGCGATGCGGGTGCGGTAGCGGGTATCCGCAGAGGCATCGCCGATCTCCACCGCGTCGCTGAAGCGCAAAGACCACGGCGCCAGTACCGCCGCGATGCGCACGGTGCCGGACTTGTTGAGCGACACCGCCAATCCATCTCCTGCGGGTCGAAAATAGTCGGCGGACGAATCGCGCCACATCGCGTTATCCCGGCGCTGCAGCACGAACACCGGGAAGGGTTCTTCCACGCGCGGCCTGCGCGGAATGTCGATGCCGGGCGTCTCGACGATCAACCAGCGCAATGGTTCGAGTTCGACCGTTCTGGCGATCGCACCCGCACTCACGGGCGCATCGATCAGGTCCAGCGTCATCGGCAGCCGCTCGGGCCACGATGGCAATGCGCCGACGAGAAACGACGGCGTCTCCGGCGACGCGAAACGGATGTCGATCGGCAGCGGCAGCAGCGGGTCGATACCTTCGATGCGGACAGACCCCGAACCGTCCGTGCGCAGACTGCGCTCTCCGCGCGGCGAAGACCACACGACCGTCGCGTCCTTCACCGGTGTGCCGCTGCCTTTTTCAACCAGCCGCAGGGCCACCGTCGCCGACAGTGCGGCCGCCAGTTCCGACGCTTCGGCGTCGGGATCGAACGTCGCGATGCGCCCGGCCGACAGCGTCACCCGACGACGTTCGCTCTCCACGCCATCGATCACCGCGATCACATCCAGCGGCCCCGGAGGCAGCGGCGCGACCACGGCACCCGCAGCCACCGGCAGCGGGCGTTCGTCGTAGGCGTCGAGCACCGCCGGTGCCTCGCGACGCATCAACGACTGCCACGCTGCGTCCTGCGAGCCTTCGACACGACGGAACAACAGGCGCGCACCGTCCATCTGCGCGGGCGCGCGCAGGCGCAGACCCGCCGCGATGCGCGGGGCGATCTCTGCGGGCAGATCGTCGCGGGTGAACGATGCTTCATAGAAGCGCAGCCCATCGTTCGCACGCGCCTGCAGCAGATAACGATCCGCTGCGGGCAGCCGCGTCGGCGTCACCACGACAACGCCTTCCGCAGTCAAGGTCGCCGGCACGTTCAACCAGCGGGTGACCGTCGCCAGATCCTCGAACGCGCGCGGTCCAGCGCCTTCCGCACCGCCGCGCAGCCAGGCCTGGTAGGCCGCCAATTCATCCGGCGAGACATAGGCCAGACCGATCCGCACCGATGTCGGCAATGCCGATACGCCACCTTCGGGCAACAGGCGCATGCGCAGCGTGAGCGTGCGTTCGCCCATCGCGTCTGCGTCATCCGCCGAAGCCCTCGAAGCGGCGACTTCGCGCGGCACGCTGCCGGTGTCCCTGTGCGAGGACCACCAGTACACGCCGAAAGCAACGGCGCCCACCGCGAGGCAGGCGCCGAGGATCAGCAGGGAACGGCGCAGGCTCGCCATCGTCCGGATCGGATCAATCCGTGTCCGCCGTCGAGTAGAGCGAGAGGTAGATCGGCGCGTGATCCGATACGCCGTTGCGGAACGTGCACATGTTGGCGATGTAATCGCGCCCCGAAGTCGAATACTCGGTGACGTAACTGTTCTGCATCCAGAAATGATCGTAACGGCTGGCGAACGCGCAGCTGGCGTTGATCGAGGTCAGCTCATTGACGCGATAGCCCACTGCGGGCGTCAGCGCGGTCAGATTGGCCCACCACGGCGACGTCGCCTCGCGATTGTGATCGCCGACGAGGATCACGTCCTGGTCGCTGCTGCTGCCGCTCTGGATCGAATTGAAGACCGTGCCGATCAGCTGGACTTCGGCCTGCCGCTCAGCGGTGGTACCGAACACCGTATGCCAGTTGATGAAGGTGTAGTCCGCACCGGTCTGGATGTGGCGGACCTTCACGATCTGCGGCTCGCGCTCGAACTTGTCGCCGGTATCGGTCCACACGGTGGCGGACAGCAGCTGCACGCGATCGGTGCGGAAAAACACCGCATAGCGTTCCTTGTAGCTGCTGCGGCCGATGGCGGCGGATACGCGATAATCCCAGGTGAAGCCGCTGACAGCGGTCAATGCCGCAGCCACGCTGGCGGCCGACTCGGCATACATCACTTCCTGGCCGAACACCAGATCCGCGCCGTTGGCGGCGCCTGCAGCGCTGCCGTAGTTGTTCCAGATCTGTCCTGCGTAAGCGTTCCAGTCCTGCTGCCCGCTCCAACCGGCATGCAGCATGTTCCAGGAGACCACGCGGAGATACGACTGGGCCGACGCCTGCGCGCCGAAAAGCAATAGGCATAGACCGAAGATCGCGACGAGCCTGCGTTTCATGACATCTCCCGGGAGTGAATGGACGACGCGGAGTATCCCGGCTCGGTGTGTCCGTACGATGTCTATCGGGCGTCCCCCATCCGCCCGGCCCATCCTGGTCGCGATGTCTCTGCCGGAGCACGGGGCATCGTATGCCAGAACATGGCGCAAACGGCGGCCAGAACGGGCGATGCGGGCATTCCGCAACGCCCGTGCAGGTCGCGTGTGATGCAAGGCACGGTTTACGTCCGCTGGATCACTCCCAATGGGCGTCCAGGTTCGTGACGTAAAGCGTCCAGTCGGTCGAACGTTTGAAGGTTTCCGCGAAGAACCAGCCGCCGAGATTGCTCGGCAGCGCCGGGTAAGCGTAGGTCTTCGTGCGCTGCGTGTACTCCAGCCAGCCGACCCATGTCGGGAGATAAAGCGAATAACTGGTCTGATACTGGCCATTGCTGTAGCCGGATACCAACCTGACCCGATACCAGGCGCCGTTGGTCAGGACCTGCGGGCTGTAGGTCTCCTGCCCGAACACGCAGTTCGGCTGCGACGATACCGGCGATGCGCCGGCGACTTCGATCGCGATCCGGTTCTGCGCAGGCGTTTGCGTGCACGGGTATCCGTACGGGTGATTGAAATTCGGATAGGCCGACACGTCGCCGAGAATCACGCCATGGCCACGATACGGATAACCCGGGTCGTAGGTCTGCGTGTACATGTCGGCGCGCGAGAACAAGCCGAAATGCCCGCCGCCGGTACCGAAATAATTCGGCGACATCACATCGAACTGCACCACGTGCCGCGTGGTGTTCGGGGGCTGCTGCGTCCCCGGCGCGGTGGAAATCAGATGCAGCACGCCCCATGGGCCTGACGGTACCGCTTGCCACGTGCCGTACTGCGATGACACGACGGTGGCCCGGCCGGTACTGGCCTGATAAGTGATGGTGTAATTCAAGCCCTGCGCATGGGACAGCGGGCTGGCGAACAGGCCGATCAGCAGCATGACGCATGCGTAACGCGCATGCAGCCAGGATTGAAAACGCGTGCGGTTCGTAACGGAATGCATGGTGGGTATCCTCCGGTGACAGAACAATCCATGTCCCGACCCGATGCGGCCATCCATTGCGGATGACCGTTACCCGGAAAGATCGGGATCGAATGCGGCTTCCGGTGCCGATCGATCTCCCCCTTGATCCGCAGTATCGCCCCGTGTCTGGCGGCTTACCAGTCCGTCGGCCGGTAATCCTTGAGAAACTGTCCCCAGACATGCTGCCCGGTGTTGATACCGTCGATGATCGGGTCGACGATGCGCGCGGCGCCATCGACGATATCCAGCGGCGGGTGGAAGCGTTCTTCGATGACCTTGCGCGCCGCCAGCTCCGCCGGATCCTCGTCGGTCACCCAGCCGGTGTCGACGGCGTTCATGTGGATGCCGTCGTTGTGATAATCGGCGGCGGCGGTGCGCGTCATCATGTTCAGCGCCGCCTTCGCCATGTTGGTATGCGGATGCCGCGTGGTCTTGAACTTGCGATAGAACTGGCCTTCGACCGCCGACACATTGACGATGTGTTTGTCGCGGCCCGGCGCTTCGCCCTCGCGGGTGCGCAGCATCAGCGGTTTCAGACGCGCGTTGATGATGAACGGCGCGATCGCGTTGACCAGTTGCACTTCCAGCAGTTCGACGGCGGGCACTTCGGCCATCAGCAGCCGCCATGAATTGCGCGTGCGCAGATCGATCTGCTGCAGATCCTGATCGAGCCGCCCCTGCGGGAACAGATGCTGCTGCCCGACCATTTCTTCGGCCAGCAGCGGAATCTGCGACAGCTCGGCGGCGCGGGTGATGCCGGCGAGCGCATCGCGGTCGCTGCCGCGTCCCTGTACCGACAGCGACGAACCGTCCGCGCCCTCGGGCAGCATCGCGTACTGGCGCAGGCCTTCGTAACCGCCGAGCAGCTTGCGCAGATGTTCGGGTACATCGTGCGCGGCGGCGGTTTCGCCGTCCATCATGTGCGAATAGAACTCCGGCGGACGGCGCACCGTCTGGCAGGCGTTGTTGACGATGAAATCGAGACGCTCGCGGGTGGCGACCAGTTCGCGGCAGAACGCTTCGACGCTGGGCGTGTGGCGCAGATCGAGGCCGAAGATTTCCAGACGGTCGGCCCAGTCGCCGAAGTCCGGTTCTTCGGCGTAACGTGCGGCCGAATCGCGCGGGAAGCGCGTGGTCACGATCAGGCTCGCCCCCGCGCGCAGCAGCTTGAGTCCGGCCTGATAGCCGATCTTCACCCGCCCGCCGGTCAGCAATGCGACTCGGCCGCGCAGGTCGGCGGTTTCGGTGCGCTTGGCGAAATTGAATGCCGCGCAGCCCGGGCACAGCTGATCGTAGAAATGATGGATCAGCGAATATTTCTGCTTGCAGACGTAGCAATGCTGCGGCTCGATCGATTCGCGCGGTTCCGGCGCATCGGTCTGTCGATCGTCGGCGATGAAATCCGGCGGCGGAAAATAATTCGGCGTGGTGAACACCGGTCGACGGCGCAGCTCGCGGATGCCGGTCTCGTGCAGCACCGCTTCCTCGCGCGCCACCTGCGCGGCGTTGCGTGCGCGCTCGGCGGCCTTCATCTTCTGCCGGCGCAGTACCGGATCCGGGTGGTAAACACTGGCTACCGCCTGATGCAGCCGCCCGCGATCTTCGGCGGTCAAACGATCCAGCAGCTCGCGATCGGCTGCGACGGCATCCAGAAACGCGATGCAGGCGCGGGCGTCGACGGCGAGCGCGTCAGTGGACACGTCAGCGAACGCATCACGATGCGTCGCATCGTGGGAAGGTGGTGAAGAAGCAGGCATTGCGATCCCGGATTCGATGCGGCAACTCGCCGCAGACCGCCCATTGTCGCGCGGATACGCCTGCCATGCATGTCTCCCCGTATGCCGGACAGGCCGGGCCGGCGGTTCCTGGCACTTGGCTATACTCCGGACTTCGCTGTGGAAACCCGATCCAGGCCCTGGCTTTGCTGTCGTTCATCATCCCCGCCTACAACGAAGCGCGATATCTGCCCGCAACGCTGACCACACTGCGCGAAGCCGCTGCGGAGGTCGGGATCGCGCACGAAATCATCGTGGTCGACGACGCCTCGACCGACGCTACCGCAGACATCGCGACCGCACATGGTGCGGAAGTGCTGCGCGTGGAGCACCGGCATATCGCCGCCACCCGCAATGCCGGCGCACAGCATGCGCAGGGCACGCGGTTGATCTTCATCGATGCAGACACGGTCATCGACACCGCAGTGCTTCGCGCGGCGTTGATGGCGCTGGACGGCGGTGCTGTCGGCGGCGGCGTCACCGTGCGGCTGCAGGGCAACCCGGTGTGGCACGAACGCTGGACCGCGAACACGTTCACCTGGCTGCTGCGGCAATGGAAAATCGCCCCCGGCTGCTTCATCTTCTGCACCCGCAGCGCCTTCGACGCCGCGAAGGGCTTCGACGAAACCTATTTCGCCGCCGAAGACATCGCCATCAGCCGCGCACTCGCGCGGCAGGGACGCTTCGTGATCCTGCGCGAGGCGGTCGTCACCTCGGACCGCAAACTGCGCACCTTCACCCTGCGCGACCACTTCGGCCTGCTGCTGCGCATGGCCGTTCACGGCCGCAAAGTGCTGCGCTCGCGCAAGGATCTGAAACTCTGGTACGAAGACCGCAGGAACGATGTCTGACGCGGCTCGCCCCGCGAATATCTATTTTCGCGCCGGCCGCCGTCGCACGCGTCGCCCCAGCGCATCCGACCAGTAGCCGAACCACGTGCCGCCTTCGGGCAGACGCTCGTAGCGCTGCATCACGCCATGCACGCGGGCGATGACACCGAACAGCGCACCGCTGATGAAGCCGACACCGTGCGACACATAGTTCACGCCTTCCAGGCCCTCCAGTGTTCCGGACGATGCCATGGTCCGCCACACATCCGCACCCAGCCAGAACAGCACCACCCAGAACGCCATCACATCGAATGTTTTCAGCGGGAAGACGAAAAACATCAGGCGCAGCGTAACGGCACGATCGTAGAACAGGATGGCGTAAGCACCGGCGATGGCGGAGATGCAGCCGGACGCGCCGATCGTCGGAATCGTATTGCCGACGTTGTTGTGCACGTAGAGCAGATCGCCGAGAAAGCCGCCGATGAAGTACAGCAGCAGGAATCCGAGCGGACCGATGGCGTCTTCGATGCTGTCGCCGAACAGCCACAGGAACAGCATGTTGCCGAGCAGATGCATGAGGTCGGCATGCATGAAGTTGGCGGTGAAGAACTGGAACCAGCGCCAATCGTCGGCCAGCAGCCCATATTTCTGCGAAAAGGCAGTGGCATCGCCGGTCAGCGTCATCACCATCCATGCAAAGGCGACGATGTTGATCGCGATCAGTGCGTACACCGCCCACGACAGGTGCTTGACGCGGTTTTCCTGTCCCCATGGCAGCAGCCAGATCACATCATTCCCCTTCAGAACGTCTTGGCTCGATGACGCACTCTAACGCGTCGGCCGCCCCGGCACGAATCTCGGGGTGGTCAGCAGATACTCGCGATGCGCCGGGCTGCGCTGCTGCAGATCCGCTTCCAGCAGCGGCACGCCGGAGACGCGCGTCAACAGCCAGGTCATCAGCAGCGGCGAGAACAGCGTCCACGCGCCGCCCATGCTGGCCGATGCGATCCAGAGGCCCCACCAGAACGTGGCCTCGCCGAAATAATTCGGGTGCCGGCTGTAGCGCCAGAGGCCGCGATTCATCACCGTGTCCTGCGCGGTGCGCGTCGCCTTGTAACGCGCCATCTGCGCATCGGCGATAGTCTCGAACAGCGCGCCGAACGCGGCGATGGCGAAGCCCGCATACGTCAGCAGGTTCGCATCCTGCGCACCGTTGAGAATCGGCACCACCGGCAGCACGATCACCGTCGCCAGCACCATCTGCAGCAGGAAGATCAGATACAGGCTCTTGAATTCGAAATTGGGCTGGTTGCGGGCGCGGATCGCCTGATAGCGCCGGTCCTCGCCCTTGCCGTGGTTGCGCACGGTGATGTAGATCGACAGGCGCAGCCCCCACAGCAGGATCAATGCGATCAGCACGTACGCCGCCGTAACATCGCTGCGCAACCGCCATGCGAACAGCAGCGTGAAGACGATGAAGAAGATCGACCAGAGGCTGTCGACGATGCTGACATCGCGCAGCTTGACGCTGAGCGCCCACGCCGAGATCACCAGCAACAGCATCGCCGACAGCGGCAGCCACACCTCGGCAAGACCGGACAGATTCATCGGCTCACACTCCCAGTCGTTTGGCGATGGCGAAGGTGATGGTCGACACCGACGCCGACAGCACGGTGCCCCAGGCCAGATCGACCACGGTGATCAGCAGCGGCCAATCCTTCAACAGCGCCAAAGCGGTGAGGTCGAACGTGGCATAGGTGATGAACCCGTACGCAGCACCCACCGACAGCGCATGACGCGCCGAGCGTTTTTCGCGCGCGGGCGCGATCACGAAGAACACCATGCCCCCGATGAAGATCAGATAGAACAGCACCGCCGCCGCCCAGTTCACATCGGCCTTCATCAGACCGCCGACTTGAGCAGCATAGAAATCGCTCGCCAGCAGGCCCAGCCACAGCATGTCCAGGGCGAAAAAAACCGGTAGCGCGATGGCGAAGAGTTTGAGCCGCATGGAGTTTTCTCGGATTTGCCGCGTCGAACGGCAGGGCAAGGCGCGTGCGCCAATGACCTTATACGACAAAGATGGCGCGACGGATGCAAACGTAGGGTGGCGGTGAGCGCAGCGAACCCCACCATCCAAGCACACCATCCCGGCAGACATCGATCGAAGACGCGGATGGTCGACGACCATTCGTGCGTCGGCCGATGCCGCAGGTGGGGTTCGCTTCGCTCACCGCCACCCTACGCGTTTCGATTCGATCGGCGGCTACCAGCGCCTTACGGATTACAGCTTGATCGAATGGACCTGGAACCCACTGCCCCTGATCGGATAGGCGGCCTTTCCGGTCATGGGATCAGTCACCGGGGAAGGCATTTGTTCGACGCTGTCTTTTGATGGTGTGTACGGCGCACCGGGCACGAAAACGCCACGGCAACGTACTCGTTTTCCGACAACGTCGGCGAAACGCTCGAACGGGACCGATGCGGACGGGCGAAGCACCACGCCCTGCTGCGCCATGCGTTTGCCTGGCAAAGACTCCGGATTTTCGATTTCGAGCACGTAGTACTCGCTGCCGCCCGCGTTCCATGATTCGTAAGACTTCGACCACTCTTTGCGAATCACGACACCCGTCAGCACTTCGAGCGATGCACTGGCGGGTCGCGGACGCTCCTCGTGACAGCCAACCGCCAGCACGACCGCCAGGAATGTCGTCAACAGTCTCATCATGATCTCCTCCGGATGTGGCGGCTGCACGGCCCGACGGCGACACATGCTTGTCGGTGATCATTGTCGAGCCCTGATGCGCAAGATCCACCAGAGACCGAGGAACAGCAAGTAGCCGGGCGTCCGCGAAGTGGACACCCGGGATGGAGTGTCGCATGTCTCACCGAAGGCCCCGGCTCTCGCTTGCAGCGAGAACCGGGCTACGTCACTTATTCAACGACCATTATTTTGCGATAGCCACGCACAGACTCTTGCTACTACATGGCGGGTCAAGACCCGCCCTACGAAAACCCGTTTTGCAGGGCGGGTTTTAAACCGCCTTATGGGTTGTCACGCCTTGAATTTATCAAAGATTTCCTTGACTCTCTCAAATATTTTTTCATCTTTTAGAGAATCTAGTAACGATTCTGCAGGATGAGCATGATTCTTATCGTCTACCCCTGTTAATCGGACAGGATTTTCGCCAAAAGTTTTTATTGCTGTGGATAGAAGCTGCTCTGCGATCTCACCACTGCCACCGAGAAGCTCTACTTCGTTTTTATAGCTCTCAAAAGCAAGAGCGGTAGCGGCCTTGTATTCGTAATCTTGCACAAGACGAGAAATAGCACCTATTCTTTTCGCAGAATACCAGCCCAGCCAGACGAGCGGGATAGCCAGCGGCAGTTCCGCAAGCAACAGCCTAAGAGAAGAATAAATTTCGCCATTTATCCTTTCGCTAACCATGGCAATGGCCGCATTGGATGCTGAAAGATCAGAATTTACGACATCTACTCCCTCCTTGATTGCAAAAAACTGAAGCGCACCAAGAACCGCGAGTAAAACTATAGCTAAAATGAAAGAACCAACCCAAACAAAATATTCTTTTCTCGCAGCAGCATGCCGATCTGAGAATGCCTTAGCCAGCCCTTGCCTCCTGGCATCCAACAGAGCCTGATCCAGCTCTGCGAGAGCTTCTTTCGACTTCGTCAAAGCAGCATCAACGGCGCTATTTAGCCCCGCAACTGAACCCTGTAGCTGTGAAACATCCCCCTCAGCAATTTTTCTTGCCTCAGCAACAGCACGACCTGAAGATTCAATTTCTTCGCGAAAAGAATCAATCTCAATTTTCTTTTTATCTAGCTTTTCAGAAAACTCATCAACCTTTTCCAGGACACTCTGAATTGATTGTTGAGCTAAATCTACATTACTTTTTACGGCATCAATTGACTTCGCTGAATCCTGCAAAAACTTACCGGTATTCAATACATTTTCAGCAGATGCTGCAGCATCCTGCACAATAGTTAAGTCGCCATGAAATCGATCTGCTGCAATTTTCGCAATCCTTGCTCGCACATCTACATTCCTACCAATCACTTGCCTAATAATTGCATTAACGCTCGCAATTTCTGACAGGAAAGTTGTTGCAGTAAGCAACCATGAAATACCATTCCCTCGAGCAGACTCAACCCAACTCTTAAGCTGACGAAGATCCCGTGTCGCCGCCGCATCAGCCAACAGCAAATCATCTCTTTCCGTTGGCTTCAACTTAGTTACATGGGCTTCAACAATTTCGATGAGAGCAGTTAACGATGCGCTCACAATGTTTGCGTTCAGCCCCTCATAGCCGAATCCTGAAAAATCAACCTCACTTGGCCGCGCTTCCACGAGTCTCGCCCAAGAATCTTTAAGTGCATTCAACTCAGCCAATGAAGATTTCACAGCCCCACTCCCTTAAGTGACTAGACCATAAGCTTGGTCATTAACGCAGTGCTTTAGGCTGGGTCATAGACTCAGCATCATCACATCGCCACACCCATGGCTGGGTCGATGACCCAGCCTACAACACCACACACATCACCCCATCGGCAACTTAAGCCCCATCTCCCGCGCACATTGCTTCGCCACCTCATACCCAGCATCCGCATGCCGCATCACTCCGGTCCCCGGATCGTTCCACAACACCCGCGCAATCCGCTTGTCGGCTTCAAAGGACCCATCACACACGATCACCACGCCGCTGTGCTGCGAGAATCCCATCCCCACGCCGCCGCCGTGGTGCAGGGACACCCAGGTCGCGCCGCCAGCGACGTTGAGCATGGCATTGAGCAACGGCCAGTCGCTGACCGCGTCGCTGCCGTCCTGCATGGCTTCGGTTTCGCGATTCGGCGAGGCGACGCTGCCGGAATCCAGATGGTCGCGGCCGATCACGATCGGCGCCTTGAGTTCGCCGCTACGGACCATTTCGTTGAACGCCAGACCGAGCTTGTGGCGTAAGCCCAGGCCGACCCAGCAGATGCGCGCGGGCAGGCCCTGGAAGGCGATGCGTTCGCGGGCCATGTCCAGCCAGCGGTGCAGGTGCGCGTCGTCGGGAATGAGTTCCTTCACCTTCGCATCGGTCTTGGCGATGTCTTCCGGATCGCCGCTGAGCGCGACCCAGCGGAACGGCCCGATGCCGCGACAGAACAGCGGACGCACGTAGGCGGGGACGAAGCCGGGGAAATCGAAGGCGTCCTTGCAGCCCATCTCGAACGCCATCTGGCGGATGTTGTTGCCGTAGTCGAAGGTGGGAATGCCCATGTCCTCGAAGCGCAGCATCGCTTCGACGTGGATGCGCATCGAATGTTTGGCTGCTTCGACGACTTCTTCGGGCGCGGTGTCCTGTTTGTCGAACCACTGCTCCAGCGTCCAGCCGGCGGGCAGATAGCCGTGCAGCGGATCGTGGGCGGAGGTCTGGTCGGTCACTGCGTCGGGGCGCACGCCGCGACGCACGAGCTCCGGCAGGATTTCAGCGGCGTTGCCGAGCAGCGCGATCGATTTCGCTTCGCCGGCTGCGCAGTATTTTTCGATGCGGGCCAGCGCGTCGTCGAGATCGGTCGCCTGTTCGTCGACGTAGCGCGTGCGCAGGCGCATATCGATGCGCGACTGCTGGCATTCGATATTGAGCGAGCACGCGCCCGCCAGCGATGCGGCCAGCGGCTGCGCGCCGCCCATACCGCCGAGGCCGGCGGTGAGGATCCATTTGCCGGTGAGGCTGCCGCCGTAATGCTGGCGGCCCATTTCGACGAAGGTTTCGTAGGTGCCCTGCACGATGCCCTGGCTGCCGATGTAGATCCAGCTGCCGGCGGTCATCTGGCCGTACATCATCAGGCCTTTCTTATCGAGTTCGTTGAAGTGGTCCCACGTGGCCCAGTGCGGGACAAGATTGGAGTTGGCGATCAATACGCGCGGGGCGTCGGCATGGGTGGGAAAGATGCCGACCGGTTTGCCCGACTGCACCAGCAGGGTTTCGTTGTCTTCGAGGTTGCGCAGCGATTCGAGGATGGCGTCGTAGCAGCCCCAGTCGCGCGCGGCGCGGCCGATGCCGCCGTAGACCACCAGATCCTCGGGCCGCTCGGCCACTTCGGGATCGAGATTGTTCTGCAGCATCCGGTACGCGGCTTCGGTCAGCCAGGATTTGCAGCTCAGCTGCGTGCCGCGCGGGGCGCGGATGACGCGGGAGGGGTCGTGGCGGTTGTTGCCGAAGGGGATGGACGGGGTCATGGCGACGCTCCTGATGTCGATCGGGGGATTTTACGCCGCTTGGGCCTCCGCCCGGCCCCGCTGTCCGCACAGGACATCCGTGTCCGAAAACGGCGAGTCGCCGCCATCGCGACGGCCTATGATCGCGTCATGACCGACGCACTGACCGCCATCGATACCCTGCCTTCGCGCGAGATCTGCTTCCGGGCGATGGCCGCGAAGGACCATCGCTTCGACGGTCTGTTCTTCATCGCCGTGCGCAGCACCGGCATCTACTGCCGGCCGGTGTGTCCGGCGACGGCGCCGAAGCGGGAAAACATCACCTTCTACGCGAACGCCGCCGCAGCCACTGCGGCCGGCTACCGGCCCTGCCTGCGCTGCCGGCCGGAGCTGTCGCCCGAGGCGCATGCGCAGGTGCGCGAAGAGGCGGTGCGTCGCGCGCTGGCCTTGATCGCCGACGGTGCGCTGCAGGACGGCAGCGCCGACGCATTGGCGGCGCGGGTCGGACTGAGCGCGCGGCAGTTGCAGCGGGTGTTCCTCACGCATGTCGGCGCAACACCGCACACGGTGCATGCGACCCGCCGGCTGCTGCTCGCGAAACAATTGCTGACCGAAACCGCATTGCCGGTGACCGATGTCGCGCTGGCGGCGGGCTACAACAGCCTGCGGCGCTTCAACGCCGCGTTCAAGAGCGGCTGCGGCATGCCGCCGAGCGCGATCCGTCGGCTGAAATCGGCGGCGTCCGCACCCAGCGGCACACTGACCCTGCGTCTGGGCTATCGGCCGCCGCTGGATTTCCCGATGCTGTTGCGCTTCCTCGCCAAACGCGCGATCCCCGGCATCGAACGCGTGAGCGACGACCGCTACGAGCGCGTGATCGGCACCGCCGATGCATCGAGCTGGATCCGGGTGCGCGCCGCCAGCGAACGTCCGGAACTGCTGCTGGAGATCGGCAACGCCGATCCACGCGCGATTCCGGGCATCGTGCGCCGGGTGCGGCGCATGTTCGATCTCGATGCCGATCTGCGCGCCGTGCATGCGGTGTTCGCCACGGACCCGCTGCTGAAACAGGCGATCGATCTGCATCCCGGATTGCGCGTGCCCTGCGCTTGGGACGGATTCGAACTGGCGGTGCGCGCGGTACTTGGGCAACAGATCAGCGTGGCCGGTGCGACCACGCTGGCGCGGCGCCTGGTGGAGCACTGGGGCGAGCCGCGCACCGATGCTGCGGCGACGCAGATCGGACTGGATCGCGCGTTCCCTTTCCCGGAACGCCTGCGCGATGCGCCGCTGGAAAGCATCGGCCTGCCGCGCACGCGCGCCGCGACCCTGCGCGGGCTGTCGGCGGCGGTCGCGGATGGACGCCTGTCGTTCGATCCGGGACAGCCACTGCAGGAGTTCGTCGAATGCGCGACCGCGCTGCACGGCATCGGCGCATGGACGGCGCAGTACATCGCGATGCGCGCGCTGGCGCTGCCGGATGCTTTCCCGGCCGGCGATCTGGTGCTGCAGCAGCGGCTCGCACCGCCGGGGATCGCACGTCTGAGCGAGCGCGCGACCGAAGCGAGATCGCAGGCGTGGCGACCGTGGCGCGCATACGCGGTGCTGCATCTGTGGCATCTGCCCGCAGACATCGCCAGCTGCGGCAGCTGCGGCAGCTGCGGCAGCTGCGGCAGCATGGAGACCGCTGCAGCATGAATACGCTGTTCTTCGAGCGCTTCGACACGCCCATCGGCACCTTGACCATCGCCGCGGATGCGGGCGGTCTGCGCCATATCGAATTCCCGAGCAATCGCCACCCGGCGGATCGCTACGACTGGGCGCAGGGCGCGCGCGGCGACGCTGCGGATGCGCTGCGCGCGACGCGCGAACAGTTGCTGGAATATTTCGCAGGCACGCGCCGCGATTTCGATCTGCCGCTGGCGCCGCAGGGCACTGCGTTCCAGATGCAGGTGTGGCGGATGCTGGCGACGATTCCGTTCGGCGAGACGTGGAGCTACGGCGATCTCGCGCGCGCCATCGGCAAACCCCAGGCCATGCGCGCGGTCGGCGCGGCGAACGGACGCAATCCGCTGCCGATCGTGCTGCCCTGCCATCGCGTGATCGGCGCCGACGGCAGCCTGACCGGTTTCGGCGGCGGTCTGCCGATCAAGGAAGCGCTGCTGCGGCTGGAAGGCGCAAAGTCGATCTCGGAGATCCAGAAAGGCGATTTGTTCAGCTGACTCCATCCGACCGATCGACTGGACATTCTGTTTCATGATGTCGATCACTTTGCGCGACATATAGAGGCATATGCTAGCCAAGTGGTCGAGCGATATCCCGTCCTCGGCAACCCAAGGACCACGTTTCCTGCATGGGATTCCGAATCGAAAGATCGTTCCTAAAGTTCACGGTCAAACCTATTCGTACTGCAGCCCAAGGAGAGGGACAGATGCATATCTTAACCAGCCCATATCACGCATGTCTCCGGAACTTTGCCGCATTCCGCAATCGTTTTGCGATAGCGTTTCTACTGGGAATATTCTCGTTGAACGTTATCGGCGCAGCACAAGCCGCAACCACCACATTCCGCCGTGCGATGACATGGACAGTGCTTGAACAACAGGCAGGCTACACACACTTGGGCGCCGATACATTCACGAATCCGTATTCGGGCGATACAACCATCGACTTTTTTCTGCCGATCCTATGCCTGCGCGTCGATGGTCGCGCCGCTCCGCCAGGCATTTATTTCGATGCCTACAACGGCTGGTCGCGCGGCGAAGCGCGATTGACGCCAGCGATCGCCGCAACCGTACTGACATCGCAAGCCCAAGCGGACTATATGTGCAGCGAAACTTTCGGCGATGGCTGGCATATGGCGGAATTCCATGAAGGTCGCCATGGCAGCAATTTCAGCCTGAGCGGCGGCTGGACCTATTGGGTTGGCGGAGTAATCCCGAGCGGCCAGCGCTTTTGGGTCGCGATCAACGACCAGCCAGCGAATGCGTGGAATTCGGCCGGTAACCTGCCAACGGTCATGGTGCCTAAATTCCTGCCCTCAGATGCTCCTGTTCCCAACCAATATCTGGCCATGTTCCCCGAAACCACGCCAGCGAGTTCAGTAGACGCCCTCGCAAATGAGCTCTTGCGTGTCTATGGCGGCACCCTGATCGACAGCTTTTCGTCATCGCTTGGATTTTCGTTCAATGCCAATGAAGCTCAGGCACGTGCAATCAGCGAAGATACACGAGTTGAAAGCGTAGATGAGGACAGCTACGGCCAACCGTTTGTCGAATGGCACCAGGATCGGGTCGACCAACGTGCGCTTCCACTGAACAGTACTTATGCACCGCCGAACGATGGCTCAGGGGTCAACATTTACATTCTCGACACCGGTTTCCGTCGGAGTCATAGCGAATTCGGCGGACGTGCGCGCCAAGACGCTGACTTCATACGATTCCTGGGCTCGCGTGACGATTGCAATGGGCACGGCACCGCAGTGGGCAGTGCCGCAGGTGGTGCCACTGTCGGTGTCGCACCGCGCGCGACACTCATCTCCATCCGCATTGCTGGCTGCAGGGGGAACGCCTACAACCCGCTCGTGTCCGTGTTCAGTTCGACCATCGTTGCCGGCCTGGATTGGGTCGCGCGCTTCCACCAATCACCTGCGGTGGCAAACATCAGCTACGGAACGCCCCCGGGGTTCTGGCGACGCTGGTTCAATCTGCGTACGCCGCAGGATCGTGCGGTACGCCGTGCAACGAACGCCGGCGTAACGGTGGTCGCTGCTGCAGGCAACGATAACAGGAACGCAAATATCTACAGCCCGGCACGCGCACCAGAAGCGATTTCGGTGAGTGCCACCGATTTCAACGATCGCCGCGCTTCTTTCGGCAACTATGGCAAGGTAGAGATCTTCGCGCCGGGGGTGTCAATGCGCTTGGCCAATTTCGACACCGACATCTCTTATAAATCGTGGGACGGCACTTCGCTCTCGGCGCCGATGGTCGCGGGTGCTGCAGCACTCTATCTGCATGACAATCCCGGCGCGAGCCCGTCGCAGGTGCGGGATGCGCTGCTCGCCGCCTCGACAAGTAATGCGGTGACTGATCCAGGTCCAGGATCACCGAACCGACTTTTGTTCGTAGGTGCCGGCGCACGGCACCTGGGAATGACCTGGACGCGTATGGAGCAACGCCCCGGCTATGTACACGTGGGATCAGACGGCATCACCAATCCGTACTCCGGCGATACCTCGCCACAATCGTCTCTGCCAGTGCTGTGCCTGCTGATTACAAACGCATCTATGCCGTCTGGATTCATACCCGACTATTACAACGGCTGGGCACGAGGTTCAGTCGCAGCGACAACACCTGTGCCAGGTTCCACATTGACCAGCAAGGCTGCTGCGGATGCGCTCTGTGCCGCATCCTTCGGCGTTGGCTGGCGCATGGCTGAGTTCCATGATGGGCGTTACGGGACAAATCTATCGCTATCGGGGGGCTGGACCTTCTGGGCCTATGGCCAGTTGCCGGCCGCAACACGGTTCTGGGTATCGATCAGCGACCAACCCGCAAACCCATGGAACTAGCTGACTTCGTGCCTGTAACCAAGGCGCGCATACAAGAAAAAGAATGTCTTCCACAACCAGAACGCCCGGCATGCGCCGGGCATTTGGATATTCAGTGAGCAATATAGTGTGTGAGCGGATAGCGCAACCGACTGGCAATGCGTCGTATTGCGGTGCAGATTCGAAGAGACGCAATCTCTTGCCGATCGTGCTGCCCTGCCATCGCGTGATCGGCGCCGACGGCAGCCTGACCGGTTTCGCGGCGGCGGTCTGCCGATCAAGGAAGCGCTGCTGCGGCTGGAAGGCGCGCTGCCGGCGCAGCGCAGCGGCGGCGATCTGTTCGGGTGAGCATCGCCCATCAGAGCCGCAATCGCGTATCGCAACAACAAAACGCCCGGCACGAGGCCGGGCGTTTGCTCAAAGCATGGATGTGGAGATCAGCGGATCGACGGGTCCAGCATGCGCAGCGCTTCGTGGATGTCGACCTGACCGGTGCGCGCGATGTCTTCGCTGGTGTAGACGCGTCCGCTGACCGGTGCGCAGCGCTGCGGTTTGCCGTCTTTGGTGGCGCGGACATTCTGCGCTGCGGTCACGCGGGAGCCGGTGCTGCGCAGGCAGGTGCGGGCGGGTTCGCGCGGCGCGGTGGTTTCGGCGGCTGTGGTTTCGGTGGTTTCGGTGGCTTCGGTGGTCTGGACGGTTTCGACCTCGCCGGCTTCCGTGGTCACGGTAACGGTCTGGGCAACGGCGGCACCGGCTAGGAAAGTCAGCAGGGCGGCAAGCAGGAGGCGGGTCATGGCGATAACTCCGATGCTGGTAAGGACGCTGCATGTGAATGCGATGAAGGAACCTTACGCCGACCCTGAACCGCTTGCCTGAACGCGGCGGGGGATATTCAGGAGGTCGTCAGCCCGAACTCAGGGTCCCGTTCGATGACGGTGGACGGGAAGTGGACCTTCGTCGAAATCCTGCGGACATCGGCGGCGTTTATCATGACCCGCATGAAGCCAAGTCTCCGGATACCACCGCGCCTCTTGCGCCCCGTACTGCCCGCTGCCCTTGTCTGGATGCTCGCGATCTTCGTCACGGTGCTGGTCACCGGTTGCGCGGGGCGTCAGGTTGCGACGGCGCCTCCGACCGCCCCGCTCGTGATTCTGGTGTCCATCGACGGTCTGCCGGCATCGGTGCCGGGGGATGGCACGATGCCCACCCTCGATCGCCTTGCCGCCGGTGGCGCGCGTGCCGACTGGATGAACCCCAGTTACCCGACCCAGACCTTTCCGAACCACTACACCCTGGTCACCGGGCTGCGTCCCGACCATCACGGCATCGTCCACAACAACATGCGGGACGCGGATCTGGGTCGCTACATTTCCAAGGAAGCCAGCGCCGACGACGGCCGCTGGTGGGGCGGCGAGCCGATCTGGGCGACGCTGCAGAAACAGGGCGGGATCGCCGCGACCATGTTCTGGCCCGGATCGCGCGCGGAGATCGCCGGGCAGCGGCCGCGCTACAGCCGTGCATTCGACAAGACGCTCACGCCTGCCGCACGGGTCGATCAGGTGCTTGCGTGGCTGGATCTGCCGCAAGGCGAGCGTCCGCAACTGGTGACGCTCTATTTCGACCAGTACGACGTGGCCGCGCACATTGCCGGCGCACGCTCCAGCCTCGCGCTGGCATCGCTGCACGATGTCGACGCCGCACTGGCGCGGCTGCGCAACGGCCTGTCGCTACGCGGCATGGACGACGATGCCACGCTGATCGTCGTCTCCGACCACGGCATGGCCGACGTATCGCAGGCGAACAGCCTGCTGCTGGACGATCTGCTCGATGCTGCGCATTACGACATCGAATGGTGGGGCACGCTCATCGGGCTGCGACCGCATGCGGACAGCGTCGATATCGTTGCGCGCACGCTGCTCGGCAAGCACGATCATTTCGAATGCTGGCGCAAGAGCGAGCTGCCGGCAGCATGGCGCTACGGCACCCACCCGCGCATCCCGCCCATCGTCTGCCAGGTCGACGTGGGCTGGCGCGTGCAGGGTCGGCACAACCCACCGCAGCGCCAGCCGATCAAGGGCGAACACGGCTACGCGCCGGAAGATCCGTCGATGCGTTCGGTCTTCGTCGCGAACGGCCCTTCGTTCCGCAGCGGCGTGCGCTTGCCGCCGTTCGACAACGTCGATATCTACCCGCTGCTCGCGCATCTGCTGCGGATCGAACCCGCCGCGAACGACGGTGAACTGGAACCTTTGCGAGCGGCGCTCAAGCCGTAGCGATCACATCCCGCGGAAACGATGCAGGAATGCCGCGCTGACCGGCAGCGCATCGTCGCGCCCGCGCAGTTGCAGCGTCGATTTTCCGAATTCGTCCCTGCGCACCCGGTCGATCGCGGACACGCGCACGACCACGCCGCGATGCACCTGCCAGAATTCATCGGGATCCAGCCCGGCCAGCAGATCCTTGATCGGCGTGCGGATGATCGCTTCCGCGCCTGCGGTCACCACCCGCACGTATTTGTCCTGCGCCTGGAAATACAGGACTTCCTCGATCCCGATCATGCGCACGCTGTCGCCGACGGCGGCGCTGATCCAGCGGATCAGGCGGGTGCCGGATGGGCGCAGCCGGGTTTCGAGGGCATCGACCTGCTGCAAGGCATCGTCGTTCGGCGCGGTGGCCGCGCGCAAACGCTCGCGGATGCGATCGAGCGCACGCTGCAGGCGTTCGGGCTGCAGCGGCTTGAGCAGATAGTCGACGGCGCCGGCCTCGAACGCGCGCACCGCATATTCGTCATAAGCGGTCGTGAACACCACCAGCGACTTCGCCGCGACCGCAGCGCGCGCCACATCCAGACCGCTGACACCCGGCATGCGGATGTCGAGGAAGGCCAGCGTCGGCCGATGCGCGGCGATCGCTTCCATCGCCGCGATACCGTCTTCGCATTCGGCGACGATGCGCAGTTCCGGCCAGGCATCCTCCAGCATCGCGCGCAGCGCGTTGCGCAGCGGCGCTTCGTCTTCGGCAATGATCGCGTTGATGTCGGTGATGTCGGTCATTGCGCTTCGTGCTCCAATGGTTCGTCGTGCAATGCGTGGTCGTCCAACGGGAGCCGCAATTCCGCGCGCGCGCCGCATGCAGGCTCGCCGCTCAGCTGGAAATCCGCGCGCGCGCCATAACGCGCGTCCAACTGTGCGCGGATATTGGCCAGACCCAGCCCACCGCCGACACCCAACTGCAGTCCCAGGCCGTCGTCTATGACGCGGATATGCAGGTCGCGTCCATGTCGTTCCGCCGAAATGGTCACCGTCCCGGGCCCCGGTTTCGGTTCGATCCCGTGCTTGATCGCGTTCTCGACCAGACTGATCAACAGCATCGGCGGACACGGCAGCGCCCGCAGCGCGTCGTCGACATCGACCCTGTAGTTCAATCGCCCGGCGGTGCGCAGGCGCATCAGTTCGAGGTAGCTCGCGCACAGATCGAGCTGCTGGCCGAGCGTGGAATGCAGGGCGCTGTGTTCGTCGCGCAGCTTGGGAATGGTCGCGCGCAGATAATCGACGAGCGCGTCGAGCGTGGCTTCGGCCTGCGCCGGTTCCTGACGCAGCAGCGCGCGCACGGAAGCGAGGGTGTTGAACAGGAAATGCGGTTCGACCTGCGCCTGCAGCACGCCGAGGCGCAGCTCGGACTGCTGTTTGCGAAGCTCCAGCGCCGCCAGCGCATCGGCCTGGCGATTGTCCTGCCAGCGCCGCAATTCGCCGAAATACGCGCGCAGCGCCAGCCCACCGCCGAGCGCGCCGTAGACCAGCAAGCCGATCACCACTTTCACCGTCGCCAGCACCGCCGTGGTGAAGGCCGAAAACGTCGGCGGCTTCACGGTCACGTCGATGCCCTGCGTTTTCGGCATCACCTGTGCGAGATAGCCGGATGCCCAGGCATCGGCGAAATACGCGATGACGATGCCGATCGACACCGCAGCCACCACGCCGATACGCTCGCGGCGCAGCGGCAGGTCGCGATGACGCACGAAGGTCGCCAGCAGCGGACCGGCGCAGGTCATCAGCATGAAAGCGCCGAAAAAATGCAGGCCGGACAGGATTCCGATCTTCGCGTCGAAGGTCGTCATGCCCAGACCCACGCCGGACAACAGCGCCCAGAGTCCGATACAGATCGCGAAGATCAGCGCCCGCCCACGCAGCCACGGCCAACCGAACACCGGGTAGCGTCGATAGTGGATCCGGAATACGCCGCCACCAGCCACGACTTCGGTCGGCAGCGGGCGGTCCAGCGGATAAGGCGTGCGGTCCGATAAACGTTCTGACGAATTCATTGACGCTTACCGTCAAGAGTATGGCCGCCCTGATCGAGCTTGAGCGCGATCACTTTCCCGGCCGCGTCACGCTGGAAACGAATGATGATGCCGAAGTCCGGCGCCTCGAACACGTCCTTCGCCGTCGCCGCCAGCGGAAACGCACCCTGCCCGCTCGCCTGTGCGGTCAGCGTGCTGCCTTCAACGCGCACGGTCAGCACGAAGTCCGGCATCAGCGGATATTCGCCGGCATACGCCTTCAGTTCATCCGCCGACAATGCGAGCACGGGCGCAGCCGATTCGCCGGTGTCGGGTTTGCCCAGCGGCACGTTCGGGTCGAGCAGATGCAGACCGAGACTGCCGAGCCCACCGCGTGCGTGCAGCGCGGTGTCGGACAGGATCACCACGCCGAATTTCTTTTCCGGATCGAAGGCCACGAACGACGAGAAGCCGCCGGTGCCGCCCTCGTGCGCGAGAAACGTACGTCCGTTGAGCTGCGCGAGCATCCAGTGCATCGCGATCGGCGCTTTCGCATCGTTGGCCACTGGCGCATGGGTCATCCGGAAATCCGTGTCCAGCGGCGGCGGCGCACCGCCGAATTGGCCCTGCACGTAGCGGACCATATCGTCGAGCGTCGAACGCACACCGCCGACACCGGCGAAGTCGCCAGGGAACGTCCACGCAGGCGTGGCCTTCGCATCCGGGGTGTGGCCGACGGCGACCTTCACGCCGTCCGGCTTGCGGTTGATGTAACTGCTGTCCATGCCCAGCGGCGCGAACACGCGCGCATCGAGCAGGGTCTCGACATCGCTGCCGGCACGCTGCGCGACCGCATACGACAACAGCATCGCCGCGAAGTTGGAGTATTCGAACTTGGCGCCCGGCGCCTGCGCCAATGCCGTGGTCGAGAGCGCCTTCAGCAGCGTGGCCGCGTCCACCTGCGCATACGGATTCAGCGGGTCGTAGCCCACGCCTGCGGGAAGCGCCGGCAGCCCGGAGGTGTGGGTGACGATGTGCCGCAACAGAATCGGCTTGCCCTCAAAGGTCGGCACGCTGCTGCCCTTCGGCAGATACGCCGACAGCGGATCGTCGAGCGAGGCCTTGCCGTCGCGGATCAGGCCGGCGAGCAGCGCCGCCATCATCGGCTTGCTGACCGAGCCGATCTCGAACGCGGTCTTCGCATCGATCCGATCCGCCGCGTCCTTGCCGTCGGCGCAGACGTAGGCGCGGCTGACGGTCTTGTCGATGACGGCGACGGCGAAGCAGGCACCGCTGCGATCGCCGTGCAGGCGTTTGCCGACGATGGTCTGCAGTTCGGCATCGGTCGCTGAATCGGTCGCAGCGTCGGCGGCGGTGCAGGCGAAGCACGAAGACAGTGCGGCGAAGAGGACGGCGGGACGGTAGCGCATGGCGAACTCCAAACAGGATCGGGGATGCGACCAGCCTGCCCTGCGCTGCCGTCGCACGCAGAGGTTTGCGACGAAGCCCCGCGATCGGGCGACGAAGCCCGCTCAGCGCGGATCAGACCGCCAGCAGCCTGCGCATCGATGCCGCGAACCGCGTGGCGATGGCGTCGCGGTCGCGGTGGCGGGCGCCGGTCACCACGTCGCAACCATTCACGATGACGCGATCCACCGCATTGCGATTGCCGGCGAAGATCCAGCGGTCGGCCGCATCGGCGGCGGTCGCGCCGATCAGCTGCGGCGCGTGGCCGTTCAGGGCGACCGTATCGCGCGCCAGCGCTTCCGGCGCGAATCCGGTCGACTGCGCTGCGCTCGCCCGCACGCCTGAAAGCAGCACCTCGCCGACGCTGGGCGAGCCGGCGGTTGCGGCGATATTGCGATGCCGGGTGATCAGACGCTGGCCGTATTCCAGCCAGCGCAGTTCTTCCACCGGCGACACCGAACTGTGCGAATCCGAACCGATGCCCCAGGCGCCGTTCGCATCGAGGTAATCGCGCAGCGGGAACAAGCCGTCGCCGAGATTGGCTTCGGTGGTCGGGCAGATCGCAACGGTGGCGCTGGCATCGGCGATGCCGACGATCTCTTCGATTTCGAGATGGGTGGCATGCACCAGGGTCCAGCGCGCATCAATGTCGACATGATCCAGCAGCCAGCGCACCGGGCGTTCGCCGCGGATCGCGAGACAGTCCTGCACTTCGCCGATCTGCTCGGCGATGTGGATGTGGATGCGCGCATCCGGTGGCAGCGCCGCGAGCACCGCCGTCATCGCATCCGCCGGCACCGCGCGCAGGCTGTGCAGCGCGCAGCCGACGCGCAGGGTGTCGTCCTGTTCGCGATGCAGCGTTTCGAACAGGTGCAGATAGCCGTCGATATCGTGACCGAAGCGGCGCTGGCGTTCGTTGAGCGGGCGCCTGTCGAAACCGCCGGTCATGTACAGCACCGGCAGCAGGGTCATGCGGATACCGGTCTCGCGCGCGGCGGCGATCAGGGCGCGCGACATCGCCGCAGCGTCATCGTAGGCGCGCCCGTCGGGCGCATGGTGCAGATAGTGGAATTCGCAGACCGTGGTGTAGCCGGCTTCCAGCATTTCGGCGTACAACTGCGCGGCGACCGCGTGCAGGGTGTCGGGATCGAACCGCGACGCCATCCGGTACATGGTTTCGCGCCAGGTCCAGAACGAGTCGGACGGATGGGTCATGCGTTCGGCCATGCCCGCCATTGCGCGCTGGAACGCATGCGAATGCAGGTTGGCGATGCCGGGAAGACGCCAGCGGTCGCCTTCGGATGCGATGGATGGGTTCATTGGCGCATTGTCGCCGATTCGCGCTGCGCCGCATCCCCTGTGGGAGCAGGCCCGGCTAGACTGTGCGCTGACTTCAAACCACGGGCGGATCGATGTCGGCGTTGTCAGGAATCAAGGTGCTGGAACTGTCTCGGGTGCTGGCCGGGCCGTGGTGCGGGATGACGCTCGCCGATCTCGGCGCCGACGTGATCAAGCTCGAACCGCTGGAAGGCGACGACACCCGCGGCTACGGTCCGCCGTTCCGAGGCGACATCTCCGCCTATTTCGCCAGTTGCAATCGCGGCAAGCGTTCGATCGCCATCGATCTGCGTCATCCCGAAGCGAAACCGCTGCTGGAGGCGCTGATCAGCGAGGCCGACGTGCTGGTCGAGAACTTCCGCACCGGCGCCGCCGAAGCGCTCGGCATCGGCTACGCGCATGCGCGCAGCCTCAACCCGCGACTGATCTGGTGCGCGATCTCCGGTTACGGCCGCAGCGGTCCGGATGCGCAGCGGCCGGGCTACGATTTCGTGGTGCAGGCCGAATCCGGGCTGATGTCGATCACCGGGCCGGCGGACGGCGCGCCCAGCAAGGTCGGCGTGGCCACGGTCGATCTGGCCACCGGACTCAACGCGACCATCGCGATCCTCGCCGCGCTGCATCAGCGCGCGCGCACCGGCGAGGGCCAGTACATCGAGCTGAGCCTGTTCGAAGTGCAGGTGCAGGCCCTGGCCAACATCGCCAGCAGCGTGCTGTTCACCGATGCCGAAGCGAAGCGCTGCGGTAACACGCACCCGACCATCGTGCCGTATCAGACCTTCGATGCCGCCGACGGCACGTTCGCGCTGGCCTGCGCCAGCGACCATCTCTGGCATCGCCTGTGCGCGTTGATCGACCGGCCGCAGTGGGTCGACGATCCGCGCTGCGCGACGAACAGCGCGCGGGTGCTGCATCGCCACTGGCTGATTCCGGCGCTGGCGGCATGTTTCGCTGCCGACACCGTGACCGCATGGCTGGCGCGCTTCGACACCGCCGGCATTCCCGCCTCACCGGTCAACGGCGTGCGCGACGCGCTGATGAGCGAGTTGGCGACAGCGCGCAGCCTGCGCATCGAAGACGACGGCATTCCGATGGTCGCCAGCCCGCTGCGGATGTCGGCCTCGCCGATGGCCGAACCGAAACGCCCGCCGCACCTCAGCGAGCATGCCGACGCGGTCTGCGCCGCGCATGGTTTCGATGCGGAGGCATTGCGCGCGTCCGGAGCGATCCGGTGACGGCCGCAACCCTGTACGACGGCCTGCTCATCGGCGCCTCGCTGGCGACGCTGGATGCGGCGCGCGGCTATGGCGAGATCGAAGACGGCGCGCTTGCCTGGAAAGACGGCGTGCTGCGATTCGTCGGCCCGCGCAGCGCGCTTCCGGAAACGGCGGCTGCGCTGGCGCACGAAGTCTTCGAAGTCGATGGCGGTTGGGTCACGCCAGGTCTGATCGACTGCCATACGCATGTCGTGTTCGCTGGCGACCGCGCGCACGAATTCGAACTGCGGCTGGAAGGCGCGAGCTACGAGGAGATCGCGCGCGCAGGCGGCGGCATCCTCTCGACCGTACGCGCGGTGCGCAACGCCAGCGAAGACGCGCTGTTCGCACAATCGCTGCCGCGCGCGCGGATGCTGCTGCGCGACGGCGCGACCACCCTGGAAATCAAATCCGGCTACGGCTTGGATCTGGACAACGAACGCAAGATGCTGCGGGTCGCGCGCCGCATCGGCGACGCGCTGGGCATCGGCGTACGCACGACCTTCCTCGGCGCGCACGCGCTGCCGCCGGAGTTCGCGAACGATGCCGACGGCTACATCGATGCCGCCATCGACTGGCTGCGGACGCTGCACGCCGAAGGACTGGTCGATGCGGTCGACGCCTTCTGCGAAGGCATCGGCTTCACGCCTGCGCAGACGCGGCGCGTGTTCGCGGCTGCCGCAGCACTGGGCCTGCCGGTGAAACTGCACGCCGACCAGCTCAGCGATCTCGGCGGTGCAGCGCTGGTCGCGGAGTTCGGCGGGCTGTCGGCGGATCACGTCGAATTCGCCAGCGACGACAGCGTGCGTGCAATGGCCGCGAACAACACGGTCGCCGTGCTGCTGCCCGGGGCATTCCACTGCCTGCGCGAAACGAAACTGCCGCCGATCGACGCCTTCCGCGCGCAGGGCGTGGCGATGGCCGTCGCCACCGACTGCAACCCCGGCACATCGCCGCTGCTGTCGCTGCGCTGCGCCATGTCGCTGGCCTGCACCCATTTCCGGCTCACCCCGGAAGAGGCCCTGCGCGGCGCGACCGTGCATGC
This sequence comes from Lysobacterales bacterium, assembly GCA_017302135.1. Lineage (GTDB taxonomy): Bacteria > Pseudomonadota > Gammaproteobacteria > Xanthomonadales > Xanthomonadaceae > Lysobacter_I. The sequence continues at coordinate 487,054 of JAFLDZ010000001.1, forward strand.
GGCGCGCGCGCTCGGCCTGTCCGATCGCGGCGTCCTGGCGGTGGACATGCGCGCGGATTTCGCGCACTGGAACATCCGCCGCCCCGCCGACCTGTGCTACTGGCTCGGCGGCGAGCTTGCGGGTACCGTATTCGCGGGCGGTCGCCCCGCTCCCTCCACGTACTGAACAAACGGCAGGTATTCCGCATGCGCATCCACACGTTCGCCGCCGCGCTCGCGCTCTGCGCGTCGCCCTTCGCCATCGCGACCGCAGCGGACGCCACGCCGGCGGCGCGGAAACTCGCGCAGGACGCGGTCATCGTCGACACGCATATCGACGCACCGACCGAACTGATGAAAACCTGGGTCGATCTTGGCGCCGCGCAGTCGCGCGAGTTCGATTTTCCGAAAGCGCGTGCCGGCGGCCTCGACGTCGCCTTCATGTCGATCTACACCTCGCCCGGACAGGACGACAACGGCAGCGCGTGGACGGTCGCCAACCACATGATCGATGCGGTGGAATCGCTCGCGCTGCGCCATCCCGACAAATTCGCGCTGCTGCGCTCGCCGCAGGACGTGAAGCGTCTGCGTCGCGGCGACCGCGTGCTGCTGCCGCTGGGCATGGAGAACGGCGCGCCGATCGGCGACGACCTGGGCAAACTGACCTTCTTCTTCGACCGCGGCGTGCGCTACATCACCCTCGCCCACAGCGCCAACAACCGCATCGCCGATTCCTCGTACGCGCAGGAGAAGAAGTGGAATGGACTGAGCCCGTTCGGCCGTGAGGTGGTCGCGGAAATGAATCGCCTCGGCATGATGATCGACGTCTCGCATCTGTCCGATGCGGCGGTGGCACAATCGGTCGAACTCAGCCGCGCGCCGGTGGTCGCGACCCATTCGGCGCTGCGGCATTTCACGCCCGGCTTCGAGCGCAATCTCAGCGACGAACTGGCCAAGGCCATCGCGGCGAAAGGCGGCGTGATCCAGATTCCGTTCGGCAACGCTTTCGTCGATCCCGCATCGGCGGCCAAGACCCAAGCGTACTTCGTCGCCTACGCCGCGTTCGAGCGCGATCGCAATTCGGGCAAGACCACGAAAACCGTCGCCGAATTCGACGAGGCATGGGACAGGGACCACCCGGCGCTGACCGTGAAGATCGAAGCGGTGCTCGACCAGATCGATTACGGCGTGAAGCTGGTAGGCATCGACCACATCGGCATCGGCTCCGACTTCGACGGCGTCAGCGGCGCATTGCCAGAAGGCCTGAAAAGCGTCGCCGATTTCCCGAACCTGATCGCCGGCCTGCAGGCGCGCGACTACAGCGACGCGGATATCCGAAAAATCCTCGGCGGCAATCTGGTGCGGATGTGGCGGCAGGTGGAAACGACCGCAACCGCTTCGCGCTGATCGCTTCGTCGTCCGCGAGCAAGACAGAACTGTACTGAACCGACATCACCCTCACACTTTGGATTGGACTCCGTATGACCGTCAACGAAACCAAAGACCGCTATCTCGACAAGCCCGTCGTCGAGTTCCGCATGGGCGACACCATCGCCGACCCGGCTGCCGTCCGCACCAGCGTCTATCGTCTGACGCAGGATTACGACTCGGCCGAAAGCCAGCGCGATCTGCTCGACAGTTTTCTGGGACAGATCAACACGTCCGCGCTCGACGCGCTGATCATCGGCGCGTGGAGCGAAGCCCACGACGAAGGCCCGCAGGGCTATCTCGACGGCCTGATCGAACGTCGCGCGGAACTGCCTGCGCTGCAGGCGCTGTTCGTCGGCGACATGACCTACGAAGACTGCGAGATTTCGTGGATCATCCAGAGCGATTACAACCCGCTGCTGGCCGCTTTCCCGCAACTGCGCTCGCTGCGCATTCGCGGCAGCAGCGAGCTGAAGCTGGAAGCGTTCGAGCATGCGCAGCTCGAAGAGCTGGCGATCGAATGCGGCGGCCTGCCCGGCGGAATCGCGAACGCGATCGGCGGGTCGAAACTGCCGGCGCTGCGTCGGTTGGAACTGTGGCTCGGCGACGATGGCTATGGCTTCGATGGCGATGTCGATACCTATGCGAAACTTCTCGATGCCATCGACGCCTCCCGGCTGGACTATCTCGGCCTGCGCAACTCGCAGCTCAGCGATGCGCTGGCGCAGCATCTGGCAGCGCAGCCTTGGCTGGGCAAGCTGAAGATGCTGGATCTGTCGATGGGCACCATCGGCGACGAAGGCGCACAGGCATTCTGCGAAAGCGCGTATCTCGCTGGACTGGGAACGCTCGACCTCAGTCACCACTACATCGGTGAAACCTGGCAGGCCAAACTTCGCGCATTACCCTGCAAGGTCGTGCTGGACGATCCGCAGGATGCCGAAGAAAGCGACGGCGACCGCTACGTCGCGGTATCCGAATAGGCCGGTACTCGCCATGACGCAAGCCCCGATGGTCCTGGTCGGACAGCCGGACCATCGCCGCACGCATCTGCTGCAGGCGGCGCTGAAGCGACGCGGCCTGGCACCGGCGCGCGTCGTGGATTACACGACACTCTTCACCGATCCACATCGCCTTGCGGAGTCGCTTGCTGACGTTGCTGTCATCAAGCTCGACTCGCCCGGCGAATCCGCCGCGCTGCACGAAGCGCTGCTGCATCGCGGCTGGATCTGCGGCGGCGAACAAGGTGCGCCGCCCACGCCGCTTGCGCACGGCGAGCTTGCCCATCAGCACCTGTGGTACGCCGGCTTCGCCGATCTGTTGCGAACACTGGAGCGTGTCGCCGGCAGTGCGCGCTGGCTGAATCCGCCGGAAGACATCCTGCGCATGTGCGACAAATGGCGCTGCCAGCAGGAGTTGATAACCGCTGGCGTTGCCGCGCCGCCGCTGCTCGGCCTGATCGACGGTTACGACACGCTGCGCCGATTGTCCGCGCAACACGATTGCGATCGTATCTTCGTCAAGGCCCGCTACGGTTCGTCCGCTGCAGGCGTACTCGCCTATCGACGCCATCGCGATGGCCCCGAAATCGCCTACGCAAGCACGCAGGTGATCGCTGGCACAAGCGGCCCGCAGCTCTTCAATACGCTCACGCCGCAGCGTTACACCGACAGTCGAAGCATCGCGGCGCTGGTCGACGCGCTGGCCCTCCAAGGCGCCTACGCCGAGCGCTGGATCGCTAAACCGCGCGCACGCGGGCATGCCGGCCATCATTTCGATCTGCGCGTGGTCGCTTTCGACGGCGAGCCCCGGCAGCGGGTCGCGCGCATCGCCGACCGGCCGATGACCAACCTTCATCTCGGCAGCCGGCGCGGCGATCCGCAGACATTCCTCGATGAGGAAGACATGACCGCCACTGAAGATTGCGTCAGGAAAGCAGCGACGGTGTTTCCGGACAGCGCGATGATCGGCTTCGACCTGATTCCGGGACACGACGCCTGCCGTGTGCTGGAGGCGAATGCCTTCGGCGATCTGCTGCCGGGCCTGCACTGGCACGGCGCCGATGTGTACGACGATCAGGCGGCCTGGGTCGCTCGCCACGGCACCCAGAACAGGAGCGCCGCATGATCCACGATCCTGCCGCACCGCCTGCCATCGACATGCACGGTATCGTCGGCACGCACGACATTTTGTTCATCACTCTCGATACGCTGCGTTACGACGCCGCACAGACCTGCTTCACGCAGGGTCGTCTGCCGACGCTGGCCGCGCATCTGCCCGCTGGCGGCTGGGAACGCCGGCACACGCCGGCCAGCTTCACCTATGCAGCGCATCAGGCATTTTTCGCGGGATTTCTGCCCACGCCCGCACGACCCGATCCGCATCCGCGCCTGTTCGCCCTGGCTTTCGCCGGCAGCGAAACCACTGATGCGAACACGTTCGTATTTCCCGATCACGCCGATATCGTCCATGGCCTGGCCGCACAGGGCTACCGCACGATCTGCATCGGCGGCGTCGGCTTCTTCAATCTCGCCAATCCGCTCGGGCGCGCATTGCCATCCATGTTCGACGAAGCGCACTGGCGGCTGGAGTTCGGCGTGACCGCGTTCGACTCGATTGCGGCGCAGGTCGCGCTGGCCTGCGAGCGCCTGCAGTCCGGGGATCTGCGCGGGCAGCGCTGCTTCACCTTCATCAATGTATCTGCATTGCATCAACCGAATCGCCACTATATTCCGGACGCAGAACGCGACGATCTCGATACCCACATGGCGGCGTTGACCCATGTGGATGCGGCCTTGGCGAAGCTGCTCGAAGCATCGCGGCGGCGCGCACCGACCTTCGTCATCGTCTGCTCGGATCACGGCACCGCTTACGGTGAGGACGGTTATCATGGGCATCGCATCGCACACGATGTCGTGATGCACGTGCCCTACTCCCACTTTGTGCTGATGCCGTGAACGCTGTCGCGCTCGAATCCCTGCTCGAATTGCCGGCCTATCAGGCGTATTCGTATTCCTATCCGCACAAGACCGCGTATCGGGCGTTGTCCGAACCGCAGCCCTTTCGTCAGGCATGGGCGAACGAAAACCGCGACGCGCTGTTCCTGTATCTGCATATCCCGTTCTGTTCGTATCGCTGCGGCTTCTGCAATCTGTTCACGCTGGCGCGGCCCTCGGCCGATACGGTCGAGCGCTATCTCCACCAGCTCGACCGTCAGCTCGCCGTCACTGCCGAGGCGCTCGACGCGCATCGCTTCGTCCGCTTCGCGCTGGGTGGCGGCACACCGAGCTACTTGTCCGCCGATCAACTGCAGCGCATGTTCGACAGCGTGCGCCGCCATTGCACGATCGATCTGCCGACGATTCCGGCGGGCATGGAAGTGTCGCCTGAAACCGTCGACCTCGAAAAAATGGCGATCTGCCGCAGCGCGGGCATCGACCGGATCAGCATGGGCATCCAGAGTTTCAGCGATGCCGAAGTGCGTACGCTGGTCCGGCCGCAGCAGCGCGACGAGGTGGAGCACGCGATCGCCGCGATCCGCGCGCACGACTTTCCGACGCTCAACCTCGACCTGATCTACGGCATCCAGGGCCAGACCGAGGCGAGTTTTCTGGCGTCGATCGACAGCGCGCTCGCCTTCGCGCCGGAAGAACTCTATCTCTATCCGCTGTACGTCCGGCCGCTGACTGGTTTAGGCAAGATTCAAGGCAGGATTCAGGGCAGGATTCAGGGCAGGATGGAAAGTCGCGGCGGCAAAACACGTTTCGCGCTGCACCCGGAACCGCAGGACGATCGCCTGGCGCTGTATCGCGCCGGCCGCGACGCGTTGCTCGCCGCCGGTTACCGGCAGGTCTCGATGCGCATGTTCCGCGCGCCGCACGCGCCCGCCAGCGACATCGGCCCCGCTTATTGTTGCCAGGACGACGGCATGGTCGGCATCGGCTGCGGTGCGCGTTCGTATACGCGCGCGCTGCATTACTCCAGCGAGTTCGGAGTCTCGCGGCGAAGCGTCGCCGAGATTCTCGAACACTACCTGTCGCTGTCGACGGACGACTTCGCGCGGATCGACTACGGCATCGCATTGGATGCGGACGAACAGCGGCGACGCTATGTCATCCAGTCGCTGCTTGTTCGACCGGGGCTCGATCTGCGGGCTTACCGCGCACGCTTCGACAGCGATTGTTTCGAGGATCTGCCGCAATTGAATGCGTTGGAAGCGCTGTCGCTCGCGCGTCTCGAAGACGGGCTGCTGGCGCTGACCGATGCCGGCATGGCGCGTGCGGATACGATCGGTCCCTGGCTGATTTCCGACGCCGTGGCCGCGCGCATGGCCGAATTCGAGCTGCGTTGACCGATGGACGCGCTGCAGATTCCCGCATCGCTGTTGGCCGCGCTCACCGAGGGCCTGCCTTCAGCGCTGTCGCTGCTCTATCGCGGCAAACTGAGCAGCTGCAATTACGATTGCGACTATTGCCCGTTCGCGAAAACCCGCGACAGCCGCACGACGCTGCAGCGCGACGCAGCCGACCTCGCACGCTTCGTCGATTGGGCCGCACGGCAGACCACGACGCTGTCGATCCTGTTCACGCCCTGGGGCGAAGGCCTGGTGCGCAAGCACTATCGCGACGCCATGATCGCGCTCGGCCATCTGCCGCACGTGCGACGCGTCGCGATCCAGACCAATCTGTGCATCGGTACGCGCTGGCTGGACCGCGTCGATACGCGATCGTTCGCGCTGTGGTGCACCTATCATCCGAGCCAGGTGTCGCTGCGCGCTTTCGTCGACCGTTGTCTCGAATTGCGGCGCCGCGAAATCCGTTTCAGCGTCGGTATGGTCGCACTACGCGATTCATTCGATGAAATCGAGCGCCTGCGCGCAGCGCTGCCCGCGGACGTGCCGATGTGGCTCAATGCCTACGATCAGCGCACTGTGGATTATTACGACGCGAACGATACGGCGCGGCTGACCGCCATCGATCCGCACTTCGGCTACAGCCTCGCACCACCACCCAGCCTGGATGCGCCCTGCGCCACCGGCGAATCGGTGCTGTCGGTGGATGGCGACGGTGACGTGCGCCGCTGCCATTTCGTCGCCGAACCGTTGGGGAATCTCTACGACGGCAGTTTCGCCGCGCGACTCGGTCCGAAACCCTGCCCGAACATGATCTGCGACTGCTTCATCGGCTATGTGCACCGCAAGGACCTGCCGTTCGCGCGCGACTATGCAGGCGGGCAGCTGGAGCGCGTTCCGGCGCGCTGAGCGAAGGTCGTCGATCGCGCACCCCAAAAAGCGAAAACCCCGCCGGGGCGGGGTTTCTGCGCGACACATCGAAAAATGCCGTTCGCTTACTTGGCAGCGACCTTTTTGGCCACGGCTTTCTTGGTCACGGCCGTCTTCGCAGCGGCTTTCTTCACGACAGGAGCCGCAGCGGCGCCGGTCGCCTTCTTCGAAACCTGCAAACGGGCGTTGCCGTAGCTGGAGTTGTAACGCTTGCCTTTGGCGGTTTTACGATCGCCCTTACCCATGTCGTGCTCCTGAATCGGTGAATGATGACGCCCGCGCGGCGCAATCTGACGGCGCCGCACAGGCCGAAAAACGGCCCTGCACCCGGCGGGATGCAAAGCACGGGGCCGCAAAGCCTAGCAGATCAGTGGGCGCAGGTCGCGTCGCAGGTGCTGCCGTCGGCGTGTTCGCGGCTGAGTCTGAGGTTGGCGAGGTGGGCCAGGGCGACCAGGGCGCCGCCGGTCGTCATCGTCAGCGCATGCCCCAGGATCGAGTGATGCAGCGGTGGGTACAGCACCCCGAACCAGATGATCAGCAGACCGGGAACCAGCAGCACCAGCGCATGCAGGGCGCGGTGCCGGCGATAGCCGACGATCAGCGCGACCGAACCCAGCACCGTGGCGAACACAGCGAACAACTCTTCGAAGTGCTCGTTGAGCGCGCCGGCCACGCCGAACGCAGGCAATAGCGCCAGCACGACCGGCAGCAACGCACAGTGCGCCGCGCAGATCAGCGAGGCGAAAAAGCCGACGCGGTCAGCTTTGCCGAGGGTGCGGGGAGATGGGCTCATGACGTTTGGGTGCTTGCGTAATTCATTTTGGAATATTATAACATTTCCGAATTCCACTCCCAGTGTACCCCACCCATGCCCGTTTCTGCCCGTTCACTGCGCCACACGAACCGCCGCCCGCTGTTCCTCGCCGTCGCCCTGCTGCTGCCGTTTGCCGCGCAGGCCCAGACCCCCACCGGCAAGGATCCACGCCATGACGAAGCCAAGGATCTGGATCGCGTGGTCGTCACCGCCAGCCCGCTGCGCCAGACCGCCGAGGAGTTGAGCCAGCCGGTGGAAGTCCTGAGCGGCGAACGGCTCGATCAGGCCAAGTCGGCCACCCTCGGCGAGACCCTGGACAAGTTGCCGGGCGTGCAGACCTCGAATTTCGGCGCTGGCGTCGGCCGCCCGATCATCCGCGGTCTGGATGGCCCGCGCGTCGGCGTGCTGTCAGGCGGCCTAAGCAGCCAAGACGTCTCCACGATCAGTCAGGACCACGCCACGGCGATCGAGCCCTTCCTCGCCGACCAGATCGAAGTGTTGAAAGGCCCGGCCACGCTGCTGTACGGCAGCGGCGCGATCGGCGGCGTGGTCAATATCGTCGACGGGCGCATCGCCGAACGCAGGCTCGACGACACCATCAGCGGCCGCGCCGAACTGCGCTACGACAGCGTGAACAAGGGCCGCACCGCGATGGCCCGCGTCGACGCGTCCGGCGCCGATGGCGCGCTGGTCGTACATGCCGATGGCGTCTACCGCGATCAGGACGACTACGACACGCCGGATGGCAAGCAGCTGAACAGCTTCGTCGAAACCCGCACCGGCGCGCTCGGCGTGTCCTATATCGGCGCGGACGGCTTCATCGGCATGTCGGCGTCGCGCTACGACAACCGCTACGGCAATCCCGGTGAGCCGGGCGATCCGTCCGCAGGCGAAGCCGGCGTGTCGCTGGACATGCTGCAGAACCGTTTTGAACTGAAGACCGGGATCGACCGCGACTTCTGGATCTTCGACGGGCTGCGCGGCAGCTTCGCCAGTACAACCTATGAACACACCGAGTTCGAGGGTGCCGACGTCGGCACTTTCTTCACCAACGAAGCGGACGAAGGCCGCCTCGAACTGACCCACAAGGCGTTCGGGCAATGGACCGGTGCTGTCGGCCTGCAACTGGGCAGTCGCGTGTTCGAAGCGATCGGCGAGGAAGCCTTCGTGCCGCGCACCAAAACCCGCGCACAGGGCCTGTTCTGGATGGAACATGGGCAATGGGACGCACTGCAGGTCGATCTGGGCGTGCGCGCCGACCGCGTGCGCACCGACGCCGCCGGCCAGGCGCGCCGCACGTTCACGCAGCTCAGCCTGTCGGCCGGCGCGCTGTGGCGCTTCAACGATGCGTGGCGGGTGACCCTGAACCTGGACCGCGCCGAACGCGCCCCGGCGGAGGAAGAGCTCTACGCCGATGGTCCGCACGTCGCGACAGCGTCCTATGAAATCGGCGACCCGGCATTGCGCGAAGAGCGCGCGGATCAGGCCGAAGTCGGCCTGCATTACCACGGCGAACGTTTCGAGGCGAAAGCATCGGTCTATCACACCCGCTTCGATGGCTTCATCTATCTGGCCGACACCGGGACCTTCACGCCGCCGGAGCCCGGCGCAGACCCGCTGCCGATCCGCCAATGGTCACAGGGCAACGCAACTTTCCAGGGCTTTGAAGCCGAACTCACCGCGCATCTGCTCGACAGCGCCCAGGGCAAACTCGATCTGCGCGTGTTCGGCGACCATGTGCGCGGCGAGCTGGACAGCGGCGAGAATCTGCCGCGCATCGCGCCCTCGCGCTTCGGTCTGGACCTGAACTGGAATGCCGACCACTGGCGCGCCGCGCTCGGCGCGACCCGCGTCATGCGCCAGAGCGATGTGGCCACGGACGAAACCGAAACGGCTGGTCACACGCTGGTCGACGCGCACTTCGCCTGGCATTGGGACACCGACGACTACGGTTGGGAAGTGTTCGTCGACGGCAGGAATCTGGGCGATGTCGACGCCCGCGTGCATACCTCGTTCCTGAAGGACAACGTCGTGCTGCCGGGCCGGAATTTCGGCCTCGGTGTCCGTCTGTTCTTCTGATCGTCACATCGATCGCGATGTCCGCATGACATCGCGATCTTCACGGCGCCCCCGCACGCGTCGCGCTCCTGTCGATTCTCTCCCGGACAGGCGCGCGGCGCGTGCAACTTTTCAGGCTTCGGCCACACGACAAAAACGGCGATGCGGCGCCACTGACCGCGGTTCTGGCCGAATCGTGAAGCTCGATTATTGCGCGGCGCAGCGCACGCAGATGCCGTGCACTTCCAGGGTCTGCGCCTGCGGCACGAACCCCAGCGCGCGCGCGCGTTCGTCGAGCGCGGCGACCACATCCATGTCTTCGAGTTCGACCGCGCTGTGGCAGCGATCGCAGATCAGGAACGGCACCGAATGCTGGGCGGTACTGGGGTGGTGACATGCGACGAACGCGTTCACCGATTCCAGTTTATGGATGAAGCCATTGGCCAGCAGGAAATCCAGCGCGCGATAGATGGTCGGCGGCGCGGCGGCACCGGCGCTCTCTTCATCGTCGCTCTTGTCGATACGTGCGTTGTCGACGCGCAGTTGTTCGAGCAGATCGTAGGCCTTGATCGGCTTGCCCTGCCGGGCGATCAGTCCGAGCACCCGCGCGCGGATCGGGGTCAAGCGCAGGCCGCGATCGCGACAGGCGCGTTCGACCGCATCCACGAAGCTGGGCGCGTCGTGGACGTGATCGTGGGGAGCGGTGCAGTTGTGGGTCATGTGCAGATGATGGCGACGCGGCGGCGTGGACTCAAGCAGCGGAGATCCGGGCATCGCATTGCGGACGCCGTATTCAGCCTGCGATCCCGGCCCCTGCGATCTTCGCCAGCGCCGCGTCGATCCGCGCCACCGCCTCGCCCTGCCCGGCCAGATAGACCGTATGCGAGATGTCCGGGCTGACCTGGGTGCCGGTGATCGCCACCCGCATCGGCTGGGCGACTTTGCCCATGCCCAGCCCCAGCGCCTCGCCGGTCGCATGCAGCGCGGCGCTCACGGTGTCGACCGTCCAGGTGTCGAGCCCGGCGAAACGATCGCGGGCATCGGCCAGCGCCGCAGCCGCCTCGGGCTTGAGGTGCTTGGCGACCGCCGCCTCGTCGTATGCGGTCAACGGGCGATACCAGACGCCGGCACGTTCGGCCATGTCCTTGAGGGTCTGCACGCGGTCGCGCAGCGCGACCACCACATCCGCAGGCGCCGGGCCCTGCGACAGGTCGTAGCCCTGCTGCTGCAGATGCCATACGAGATGTGTCGCGACCGCCGCCGGATCGTCACTCTTCAGATACTGCTGGTTGAGCCAGCCGAGTTTGGCCATGTCGAGGCGCGAGGCGCTCGGATTCACGTCATGCAGCTCGAACAGGGCAATCATCTCGTCGATCGAAAAAATTTCCTGGTCGCCATGCGACCAGCCGAGTCGCACGAGATAGTTCAGCAGCGCATGCGGCAGATAGCCGCCATCGCGGTACTGCATCACGTCGGCGGCGCCGGTGCGTTTGGACAGCTTGGCGCCGCTCTCATCGAGAATCATCGGCAAGTGCGCGAAATTCGGCACCGCGGCGCCGAGCGCACGATAGATGTTGATCTGCCTGGGCGTATTGTTGACGTGGTCGTCGCCGCGCACCACATCGGTGATGCGCATGTCGACATCGTCCACCACCACCGCGAAGTTATAGGTCGGGTAGCCGTCGGAGCGGAAGATCACCAGATCGTCGAGCTCGGTGTTGGCGAATTCGATCGTCCCCTTCACCTTGTCGTCCCACGACACCACGCCATCGAGCGGATTCTTGAAGCGGATCACCCGGTTCGGGTCGTCGCGAAACCCGGCGTTCTGGTCGCGATACGCGCCGTTGTAGCGCGGTTTCTGCTTCGCAGCCATCGCCGCTTCACGGACGGCATCGAGTTCCTCTTTGGTTTCGTAAGCGTAGTACGCGGTGCCTGCCGCGACCATCTGCCCGGCGACTTCGCGATAGCGGTCGAGACGCTGCGTCTGGTAGATCGGACCTTCGTCGTAGCCCAGGCCCAGCCAATCCATCGCATCCAGAATCGCATCGATCGCGCCCTGGGTGCTGCGCTCCTGGTCGGTATCCTCGATCCGCAGCACGAACTGGCCGCCGGCATGGCGCGACGCGAGCCAGCAGTAGAGCGCAGTGCGGGCGCCGCCGATATGCAGATAGCCGGTCGGACTGGGAGCGAAGCGGGTGCGGATGGTCATTCGGGTGGAACCGGAGCGGGAAGGGCGCCATTTTACCCGAGCCGGGAGCCTGCCCTGTCGGCCGTGCGCTGGACATGGCGACGGCACGCAGGGGCTCGCCCTACAATTCCTCCATGACGACTCTCTTCATTTCCGACCTCCACCTCGATCCCGAACGCCCGGAGATCACCCGCCTGTTCGGCGACTTCATCGCCAACGAGGCCTGCAGCGCCGATGCGCTGTACATCCTCGGCGATCTGTTCGAGGCCTGGGTCGGCGACGACGACACTTCCGAACCCGGCGTCTTCGTCGCCTCGACACTGCGCGCACTGGCCGACAGCGGCGTGCCGGTGTATTTCCAGCACGGCAATCGCGATTTTCTGGTCGGACGGGATTTCGCGCAGCGCGCCGGCATCACCCTGTTGCCTGAAAACGCGGTGATCCTGCTGCACGGCAAGCCGGTGCTGTTGATGCACGGCGATACCCTGTGCACCGACGACACTGCCTATCAGGCGTTTCGCGCACAGACCCGCGACCCGGCGTGGCGCGCGCAATTTCTCGCCCAGCCGCTGGCGGCGCGTCTCGCATTCGCTGCGCAGGCGCGCGCCGCAAGCCAGCAGCGGCAGCAGGCGATGAAGCAGGACGACCGCGCGCAGTTCGAGACCGTCACCGACGTGTCGCCTGTCGCGGTCCGCGAAACCTTCGCGCGCTACGGCGTGAACACGATCATCCATGGCCATACCCATCGCCCGGCGATCCATGCGCTCGATGTCGATGGCCGCGACTGCGAACGCATCGTGCTGGGCGACTGGTATGCGCAGGGCTCGGTGCTGCGCGCCGACGCAGGTGGCATGCAATTGTCGTCGCTGCCCCTGTAGGAGGGGCTTCAGCCCCGATCTCTTACGGCATCAATACCATCAAGAGCTCGCGGCTGAAGCCGCTCCTACGAAAGAGCGGCGACTGCGTTCTGCAATGCGGTCAATTCCGCTTCGCTGAAACCCGCGGCGCTGCGCGCTTCGAGATTGAACGGACCGTAGAGCACGCCGCGACCGTATTCGACCAGCAGACGACGGAACGTCGACTCTGGATCGACGCCTTCGCGTTCGCAGCACCAACGGTACCAGCGCGACCCTGCAGCGACGTGACCGATTTCCTCGCGCAGGATCACGTCGAGGATATCGGCGGTGGCGTCGTCGCCGAGCTGGCGCAGCTTGACGATCATGCCCGGCGTGACGTCCAGACCGCGCGCTTCTAGCACGCGCGGCACCAGCGCCATCCGTTCGAGCCCGCTGTGCGCGGTCTTCTCGGCCATTTCCCACAAGCCATTGTGGGCGTCGAAATCGCCGTAGTCGTAGCCGTAGTCGTTCAGCCGCTTGCGCAGCATCGCGAAATGCCGCGCTTCGTCGTTGGCGACGCTCACCCAGTCGGCGTGGAAATCATGCGGCATCTCGCGGAAGCGATACACCGCATCCCAGGCAAGATCGATCGCATTGAATTCGATATGCGCGATGGAATGGATGAACGCGGCGCGAGCTTCCGTGCTGCCGAATCCGCGACGCGGCAGTTCGCGCGCATGCACGAGTTTCGGACGTTCCGGGCGTCCGGGCATGCGGATCGGTTCGGGCGGCGGCGCGCTGTCGTCGATGCGCAGTTCGCCGCGCGTGAAGGCTTCTGCCGTTGCGAACGTTCGTGCGATCTTGTCTTCCGGCGTTGAAGCGCGGAGACAGGCATCAGCGGCATTGAAAATTGAATTCATGGGTGAAAATCGTATCCATGGCTCCCGTGGGAGCGGCGGGAGCCGCTACAGGCTTTTCTGGTCCTCTTCGCGATGCAAAAGGTGCGAACAGCATCGCGGCTACCGCCGCTCCCACAGAAAGATATCAGCTCGCCAGCCGTCGCTTCTTCTTCGCCTCGTCCGAACGCAGTTGCTGGATGCGCTCGAAATAGCCGGGCTCGATGCCGGTGACGTATTCGCCGTTGAAACAGGAGCTGTCGAACTTGCGTCCGGGAAATTTCGGGCCGGCGACGGCGGATTCGAGATCGGCCAAGTCCTGATAGATCAACCAATCGCAGCCGAGCAGGGTCTGCACTTCTTCCTCGGTACGACCGTGGGCGACCAGCTCTTCCGGCGACGGCATGTCGATGCCGTAGACGTTCGGGAAGCGCACCGGCGGGGCGGCGGAGGCGAGATAGACTTTCTTCGCGCCTGCATCGCGCGCCATCTGCACGATCTGCTGCGACGTGGTGCCGCGGACGATCGAATCGTCGACCAGCAGCACGACGCGGTTCTTGAATTCCAGCGGAATCGGATTGAGCTTGCGGCGCACGGATTTCACGCGCTCGCCCTGCCCCGGCATGATGAAGGTCCGGCCGACGTAACGGTTCTTGATGAAGCCTTCCCGGTATTTCACGCCGAGCGTATTCGCGATTTCCAGCGCGGCGTCGCGCGAGGTATCGGGAATCGGGATCACCACATCGATGTCATGCTTCGGACGCAGGCGCTGGATTTTTTCGCCGAGGGTCACGCCCATGCGCATGCGCGCCTTGTGCACCGAGATCTCGTCCATCATCGAGTCGGGGCGCGCGAAATACACGAATTCGAAGATGCACGGCCGCAGATCGCCATCGGCGCACTGGCGGGAATACAGCTCGCCGCGCGGGGTGATCACCACCGCTTCGCCCGGCGCAATGTCGCGCACGCGGTCGAAACCGAGGATGTCCAGCGCCACCGATTCGGAAGCGACCGCATATTCGCTGCCTGCGTCGGAGTCGCGGCGCCCCAGCACCAGCGGACGGATGCCGTGCGGGTCGCGGAACGCGACCAGACCGAGACCGAGCACCACCGCCACCACGGCGTAACCGCCCTTCGCACGGCGGGTCACGCCTTCGACCGCGCGGAACGCGGCATCGGGCGTGAGCACGCGCTGTTTGTCCAACTCGTGCGCGAACACGTTCAACAGCACTTCGGAATCGGACTCGGTGTTGACGTTGCGGCGATCCTGCTCGAACACCTCGCGCCGCAGCGTGTCGGTATTGATCAGGTTGCCGTTGTGCGCGAGCGCGATGCCAAACGGCGAATTCACGTAGAAGGGCTGCGCTTCGTCGCTGCCTTCGCTGCCGGCAGTGGGATACCGGCAGTGACCGATGCCCACCCGCCCCTGCAGCAACGCCATCGCTTTCGCGTCGAAGGCGTCGCGCACCAGACCGTTGCCCTTGTGCAGGCGCACCTGGGTGCCGTTGGCGGTGGCGATGCCGGCAGCGTCCTGGCCGCGATGCTGGAGCACGGTCAGCCCGTCGTAGAGCGCTGCCGCGACGTCGGATGTACCGACGATGCCGAGAATGCCGCACATGATGTTGACTCCGGAAAGAGCGGTCGCGAACGGGCGGACGTGAAACTTACGGATGCGGGCGGACGATACCGTCGATGCCCGTTTTTGCTTTGATCTGGGACTTCAACTGATCCGCTGCCGCGCGGTCCAGCGCCGGGCCGACGCGTACGCGGGTCAGTTTGCCCTTGTCGGTGTTCACCGCCTCGGTGAAAGCGGTGAAGCCCGCGGCGCGGAGACGCTCGCGCATCGCACCGGCTTCGGCGGCATCGCTGAATGCACCGAGCTGCACCGCGAATCCGACCTTGGCGGCAGCAGGCGGCGCCGCGACGGGTTTCGGTGCCGGCGGCTTCGCGGTCGCGACAGGTTTCGTTTCAGCCGGCTTGACCACCGGCGGCTTCGCGGCAACGGGCTTCGTCTCGACCGGCTTGATCTCGGTCGGTTTGGGCTCCGGAGGCTTCGCGGCGACGGGCTTCGGGGTTTCGGTCGCAGCCACTTGCTGCGGCGGGGCGGCGGTCGACGCCGGCTCGGCATCCAGCGTCACCACTTTCACCGGCACATCGCTGCGTACTTCGAGGGCCTTCAGCCGCACCGACTCGGCTTCGGCGCGGGTCGCGTAGGGGCCGATGCGCACGCGGAATGCGGGCTTGCCGTTGATGGTGGTGGCCTCACTGTAGGCCGGCAACTGCGCGGCTTTGGCCAACGCGACCACGGTGTCGGCACCCTTCTGGCTGGCATACGCGCCGAAATGCACGGCGTAGTCGCCGCCGGCAGCGGTGGCAGGCAGTGCCGAGGCGGTGGCTGCGGGATCGGAGGACACGGATTCATCGGAGCCGGTCGTGGCCGGGTCGGCAGCGGCTGTCGTCGGTGGCGCAGTGGCGGCGGATGGCCGATCGACCGGCGTCGTATCCATGCCGACCGCGCCGCCCTTGGGCACTTCGCCGGGCATGACCAGCGGCAACTCGCGGGTTTCGAGCTCGCCCTCGGGACCGTCGGGCATCTTGATCGACACGTCCGAGACGCCGCTGTCGGGCGCCGGGCCTTTGACCAGCATCGGCAGGAAAATCACCGCAAGGGCAACGAGTACGGCGGCGCCGATGAGGCGCTGCTTGAGTCCAGTGTCCATCGGCATCCGGAAGAAGAGGGAGCGGGCGAATTATACGCCGGCCCCGGGCATGACCGACCGGGCAGCGGTGCGCAGATCGTTCAGGCCGTGGCGAGCGCGTCCAGCGCAGCGGCGGCGGTATGGAACGAGCCGAACACCAGAATCCGCGCGCCCGGGCCGGCCTCACGACGCGCGGCGGCCAAGGCATCCACGACTTCCGGACACCGTGTCCCATCCGCAGCCGAAGTGCCGGCGAGCCGTTCGGCGAACGCATCCACGGCCAGCCCGCGCGGTCCGGCACCGGCCAGTCCGGCCAGCCACCAGCGGTCTATCCGGTCTTCCAGCGCCGCGATCACGCCGGCGATGTCCTTGTCGCCCAGCGCCGCGAACACCGCGTGCGTGGGGCCGGCGATCGGCGAGGCCTCCAGCCACGCCGCCAGCGCGCGCGCCGCCTGCGGGTTGTGGCCGACATCGACCACGATCTCGACGTCGTCGCGCACGAACCGCTGCAGCCGCGCCGCGATCCGTGCGTCGCGCACGCCCGAGACGAAGGCGGCCTCCGGCAGATCCACCGGCAGCGCACGCAGCGCGGCGATCGCCACGGCGGCATTGCGCAACTGCACCGGCGCAGCCAATTGCGGCATCGGCAGTTCGAGTTCGCAGCCGATCTCATGCCAGCGCCAGTGTTGTGGGTCGTCTTCGATGCGTTCGAAAAAGAAATCGCAGCCGATCCGCACCGCCGACGCGCCGATGGCATAGGCATGACCGAGCACGCTCGACGGCGGGTCGTCGTCGCCCAGCACCAGCGGCTTCCATGCGCGGGCGATGCCGACCTTTTCGCGGCCGATGGCTTCGATGCTGTCGCCAAGCCAATCCTGATGATCGAGATCGACCGTCGTGATCACGGCGACATCCGGATCGACGAGATTCACCGCATCGAGTCGACCGCCGAGGCCGACCTCGAGAATGGCGAGATCCAGATCGCGGCCTGCGAACAGCCACAGCGCGGCGAGCGTGCCGTATTCGAAATAGGTGAGCGCAACGTCGCCGCGCGCGGCTTCGACCGTCTCGAACGCGGCGACCAGCGACGCATCGTCGGCATCTTCGCCGTCGATGCGCACACGCTCGTTGTAGCGCAGCAGATGCGGCGAGGTGTAGGCACCGACGCGCCAACCCGCCGCGCGGGCGGTGGCTTCGATGAACGCGACCGTCGAGCCTTTGCCGTTGGTGCCGGCGATGGTGATGACATGGCGCGCGGGCTTGGGCAACGCCATGCGTTCGGCGACGGGGTGGACGCGCTCCAGGCCCATTGCAATCGTATTCGGGTGCTGGGCCTGGATGTACGCCAGCCAGTCGGAGAGGGTGCGTGCGGTCATGCGGCTATTATCGCGATGCCCTGCCCCTGCGGCCATCGCGAGATCACAGATGTCGAACACAACTCCGATCCTCGGCTCGATGCGCTTCGGCCAATGGGGCGCGCAGCTGTCGCCGCAGGCCGTGGCCGAGCTGCTGGAAGCCGCGCTCGACCTCGGCATCGACACCCTTGATCTGGCGGATATCTACGGCGGGCACACCACCAATGCGCTGGTCGGCGCCGCGTTCGCGCTGCGTCCGGGGCTGCGCGCGCGATTCAAGCTGATCGCCAAGATCGGCATCGTCATGACCAGTAGTCCGGACAACCCGCGCGGCGTGCATCACTACGACCTTTCGGTCGAACACCTGCAGCGCGCGCTCGGCGATACGCTGTCCGCGCTCGACACCGATCGCGTCGACACCCTCATGCTGCATCGTTTCGATCCCCATCTGCAGCCTGCGGCCATCGCGGACTGGGTGCGTTACAAACAACGCCAAGGTCATGTCGGCGATTTCGGCGTGTCCAATTTCGACGCGCATGCCATCGCGCTGTTCGACGGGCATCTGCCGGTGGTCGCGAATCAGATCGAACTTTCGCTCGCCAACAACGCAGCGCTCGACGATGGCACGCAAAACGCGACCCGCACACGTGGCTCGACAGTGCAGGCGTGGTCGCCGCTCGGCGGTGGCGATCTGCTCGATCCGCAGTCGCAGATCGGTGGCCGCGTACACGAACGTTTACAGGCGATGGGCCATGAATTCGGCCTCGACCCCGCAGCGCTGCTGCTGCGCTGGGTGGCGTCGCTGCCGGCGACGCGGGTGGTCATCGGCAGCACGAAGATCGAACGCATCCGCGATGCGGTGCATGCCTGCGAAGCATCGCTGCCGCAAGATGCCTGGTATGCGCTGTGGGAAGCTGCGCGAGGGAAGGCTGTACCGTAGGCGGGCCTTGGCCCGCCGTCGGTTGCATTTCACGGCGGGCCAGGGCCCGCCCTACTACAACGCCCGGTGCACCGCTTCGCCGAACAGCGCGGTGTGATGCGCGCAGTCGTTGAGGCGGACGATGTCGAGCCGTTCGACGTCCGGGCCTTCCAGCAGATTCAGCGTGGTCGGCGCCTGACGGAAGGTCCAGAGTTTCGCGAACGGAATGCCGAGCAGACGACAAAGCAGCACGCGGTTGACCGCGTCGTGCGCGACCACCAGCAGCGTGTCGTCGTCGCCGAGCCCTTCGGTCGCACGCGCGAACGCGGGCCACGCGCGATCGAAGACCATCTGCAGCGATTCGCCGCCGGCACCGGGCATCAGCACGGTGTCGGGGGCGTCGCGCCACGCCTGCAGGCGTTCGCCGTCGCGATCGCGGATTTCGCTGGCGAGCAGCCCTTCCCACGTGCCGTGGGCGATTTCCATCAGACCGGCATCGGTGACGAGCTGCGCCTTGCGCGCATCGCCGAGCGCGAACTCGGCGGTGGTTTTCGCACGGACCAGCGGCGATGCGACCGCACGATCGATGCGGACGTCGGCAAGCCGCGCACCGAGCGCGCGCGCCTGCGCTTCGCCCACGGGCGAGAGTGGGATGTCTTCCTGGCCCTGATAGCGGCCTTCGGCGTTCCACGGCGTTTCGCCGTGACGTGCGAGGAGGATGCGCATGGAGATCTCCGCCTCAGACCTGCTGGATCGACAGCACGCCCGGCACGGCTTTCAGCACCGCGATCTGCGCATCGGTCAGGGGCTTGTCGACAGTGATCGCGGCGCGCGCCTGACCATCGCCGGCGGCGCCCAGTGCGAAGTTGATGATGTTCACGCCGGCAGCGCCGAGCTGGGAACCGACCTGACCGATCATGCCGGGGCGATCTTCATTTCGCATCAACAGTACGTGCGCGAGCGGATCGAATTCGATCTCGACGCCGTCCAGACGCACCACGCGCGGGCCGCGGTGCAAGGTCGCTTCGATCTCGCGGGTGCGGGTGTGACCCGTGCCGTCCTCGCCGACCACGCGCACCCTCAACAGACGATCGAAACCATCGCCATCGCCGCCGACGGTTTCGGCGACCGTGAGCCCGCGAGCCGCGGCTTCCTGCAGCGCATTCACCGGGGTGACCCGGCCCGAAGACGTGCCGAGCAACGCGGCGACCAGCAGGCGCGTCAGCGGACGCGTATCGAGCGCTTCGGTACGGCCTGCGTAGGTGATTTCAAGACGCGTCGGCGCACGCACAAGACGCACGGAAAGACGGCCGAGCGCCGACATCAGCGGCATCCACGGCCCGACTTCGCGCGCGGCTTCGGCAGTGAGCGGGGGCAGATTGACGCAACCGGCGACCGCACCGGTCGCGGCGAAATCGATGATCTGCTTGGCGAGAATCGTGCTGACCGCCTGCTGCGCTTCGCTGGTGGAAGCGCCCAGATGCGGGGTGAGGATCAGCTTCGGATGCGCGCGCAGCGGCGAGTCGGCCTGCAGCGGCTCCGTGGCGAAGGTGTCGAGCGCGGCGCCGGCAAGATGGCCTTCGTCGAGCAGTCGCAACAGCGCGTCCTCGTCGACCAGGCCGCCGCGCGCGGCGTTGACCAGATACGCACCCTTCTTCATCGCGCGCATCTGCGCTTCGCCGATGAGATTGGTGGTGTCCTTGGTGCGCGGGATATGCAGGGTGATGATGTCGGCCCACGCCAGCAGATCGTCCAGCGATTTCAGCGCGACGCTGCCTTTGCCTGCCGCCGAAGCCGGCAGAAATGGATCGAACGCGGCCACATCCATGCCGATGCCCTGCGCCTTGCGTGCGACCGTGCTGCCAATACGGCCAAGGCCGATGACACCGAGGCGCTTGCCTTCGAGTTCGAAGCCGGTGAGGCCGGCCTTCGGCCACAGTCCGGCCTTCATGCCGGCATCGGCTTCGGGCACGTGGCGCGCCAGCGAGAACAGCAGCGAAATCGCGTGTTCCGCAGCGGCGAGCGTGTTGCCGTCGGGCGCGTTCATCACCGCGATGCCCTTGGCGGTCGCGGCATCGACGTCGATGGTGTCGACACCGGCACCGGCGCGGCCGATCACCTTCAGTTGCTTCGCGCCCTCGATGGCCTCCGCCGTAATGAGCGTGGACGAACGCACGAGCACAGCGTCGACGTCGGCGAGCGCGACGGCGAGTTTGGCGGGGTCTTTGATCGGGTCGGAAATCTGGACGGTCCAACCGGCGTCGCGAAACATCGCAAGGCCGTCTTCGTGGATTCCGTCGCATGCCAGTACTTTCATCGTCAGCTCCTGAGGTGGGGAATGAGTTCCCGCGGAGCCCTGCAAGCCGGCACAACGCTGACGATGTAGCTGAATGGGGACGCCCGATGATCCGGTTGGATCGAGGGGCAGTCACCTGCGTGTCGGAAAACGGGGCCGGCTGGCATGGGAATCCGCGACAGCCGTCAGACTAGCAGACCATGCCAGCGCTGCAAAGGGCGCTCGCGCTCCCGAGTCGAACGCGGCATGCTCTTGCAATCGAAATCACCGGAGAGCGGCATGCCCCAGGTCAAAGGCGAGTTTGAGGTCAAGCGCGAGATGCAGCCGATGGTGGATATGGGCGATGACGCGCAGGCAGCGCATATGCGCTTCGACAAAGTGTTCCACGGCCCGCTGGATGCGACCGGCGTCGTCCACATGCTCGCTGTCGGTACCGCGGTGGAAGGTTCGGCCGCATATGTCGCGGTCGAACGCATCGTTGGCCGTCTCGACGGCCATGCCGGTACGTTCTACATGCAGCACAGCGGCACGATGGACCGCGGAACGCCGTCGCTGGCGGTGAGCGTGGTTCCGGATTCGGGGACCGACGGATTGATCGGGCTGCGCGGCACGCTCGCGATCGACATCACCGACGGCAAACATTTCTATACCTTCGACTATTCGCTGCCCGCCTGAACGAAGCACGGACCGAAATCTGAACGCATCGCTCGCGAAGACTGCCGAGGGCATAACGTTTTTGGAAGCGCAGGGGCGCTAGAGTCGGGAGGCCGGAATCCCCGGCAGGACTTCCAGAGAAAAGGAACGCACGATGAAAACTTCGATCCAGCGTCGCAGCGCGAAAATCGCGCTCGCCATCGCCGCTGCCTGCGTGATCGGTGCGGCGATCGCCGCTGCACCCGGCCCAACATCGAACGGCGAGTTCTATTACTACTTCGATGCAAGCGGCAAGACCATCGGCTACCGCGCGATCAATTGCAACGGCACATTCGTCTCCTGGGGCAAAACCAGCTCGCGCTATTCCAACGGCTACGCGTTCTGCGACCCCGTGGACTGATCTTCACTACACAAGAAAACGGCGGCCTCGGCCGCCGTTTTCGTTTCCGGCGCACACACGCCGACGATCACTTCTTCGCCGGCACGCCCAGTTCCTGCAGCAACTGCGGCGCCGGGAAGACTTCCTGCATGATCCATCGCATGTAGCGCTGATCCAGCGAGATCATGCGGTTGACCGTGCCGTCGTAAACCCAATTGGAGCTGACCGACTCCCAGTTGCCGTCGAACGCCAGACCGACCAGCTTGCCCTGCGCATCCAGCACCGGCGAACCGGAGTTGCCGCCGGTGATATCGAGATCGGAGAGAAAGTTCACCGGTACCGTACCGAGTTTGGGATCGGCCAGGCCGCCGTAGCGCTTGGCGCGGATCGCATCCAATTGCGCCTGCGGCGCATCGAACGGTTCCTGACCGGTCGCTTTCTGCGCGACTTCCTCCAGACGGGTGAACGGCTGCTGTTTGCTGCCGTCGCGCTTGGCATAGCCGGTGACGTTGCCGAAGGTGATCCGCAACGAGCCGTTGGCATCGGGATACACCGCCTCACCGCGGCTTTTCTTGTATTCGGCCACCGCCTGCAGAAAGATCGGTCGCGCGACCATGCTGTCGCCGGCGCGAGATTTTCGAGCCTCTTCCAGCCTCAGCAGCGTCGGCATCATCGCCACCACGTAGCGGATCGCCGGGTCCTTGCTGGTCTCGAACGCCTTGCGGTCCGCATTCATCCAGCGCAGACGCTCATCGGTATTGCCAAGCTTGGTCGCACCGAGCGACTTCAGGACCGCAGCGATCGCCTTGTCGTCGCTGCCCTTCAGCCAGGTGTCCATGGCCTGCAGACGCTGTTCCTTCGGCAGCCGCACGTACTGGCCAAGCCAGTAACGCATCAGCTCGCGGTCCATCGTCGGATGGTAGCGACGCTCCATCTGCCGCAGCCCACCCTCGATACCTGCGTAGTCGCGCTGCTGGAAACCCGGCTCACGTTCGGCATCGGGTTTGGCGCGTTCGATCGACAGGCGATACAACTGCACGGCGGCACTCAGCACGCCATTGCTGCCGAAGCGACCGAGCACCAGATCGCGCTCGCGGGTCGCCACGGTCTGCGTCTGCAGCGCGCGCAGCGTTTCGTATGCTTCCAACGCGGGCGGCATGCCGGCCTTGTTGCGTTTGCGCAACCACGTCAATACGGCCTCTTCCTGCTTGGCCTTGATGCCGGAAGCGCCCATGCGCTGAAACCCTTCCAACTGGCCGTCGTAGTTCTTCAGCACATTTTCCCAACTGCGAACGATGCTGGCGTATTTGACCGCGATATCCGGGGTTTTCTTGCCTTCGGCATCGACCATCGCAACCATCGCCTTGTTGTGACGGCTGACGGTGGGATAGGTCCAGTCGGCGGTGTTGTCGAACTCTCCTGCAAGCGCATAACGGTTGGTGCTGCCCGGGTAACCGGCGACCATCACGAAATCACCGGCTGCCAGCGGCTTGTCGGCGATCTTCAGCCATTGCCTGGGCTTGTACGGCACGTTGTCCGGCGAATACGCGGCGGGCTTGCCGTCGCGACCGACATAGGCGCGATAGAACGCGAAGTCGCCGGTGTGGCGCGGCCACATCCAGTTGTCCACTTCGCCGCCGTAGTTGCCGATGCTGTTCGGTGGCGCATAGACCAGGCGCACGTCCTTGATCTCGATGTTGCGGAACAACCGGTAGCTGGCGCCGCCCGCGAAACTGTAGAACTGGCAGCGATAGCCCGGAACCGCCTCGCAGTCCGCCACCAGCCGCTTTTCGATGGTATCGCGGGCGCGGCTGCGTGCAAGCGCATCCGGCGCGGCCATGATGGTCTGCCGCACTTGCGGCGTGACATCGTCGATGCGGTCGAGCACGAACACCCGCGCATTGGGGCCGGCCGTCAGTTCTTCGGCCTGGGTGGCGGCATTGAAGCCGTCCTTGATCAGATTCTTCTGCGCGGTCGAATTGAGCTGGATCGCGCCGTAAGCGCAGTGATGGTTGGTCGTGACCAATCCCTGCGGCGACACGAAGCTGGCGGTGCACCCGCCCAACGATACGACGGCGCCGAGCGGGTCGCCGGTCAGGTCGCTGAGCTGCTTGGGCGTGAGCTTGAGACCCGCAGTCTTCAGCGGGCCCGAGATTTCGGGCAGTTGCTGCGGAACCCACATGCCTTCGGCGGCATGGGCGGAGGGGATCGCAGCGGTCGACAGCGTGCCGACAACGGCCGTCAGGGTCGCAACGGCAAGAAACGTGGGTGTGGATCCATAACGGCGCATGGCATCTCTCAGGAAATCGGAGCAAAGAGCACGAGTGTATCGACAGCCGCCGACGGTCACCATGTCCAATGGTCATGGTCGTGCGACACGCGTCCCGATCCTCCGCCGATGCCTCGCGCGCCACGACACCCTCGACCATACGGTTCGGCACGGCGAATCGTGCGCGGTACACGACCCGGAGCGCACGACTGTGCGGCGTATAATCCGCGCCCTTACCCCGACCGATGGGCAAGCGATGGCCGCGACGATGATGAAAGCGCTGGTGAAGCGCGAAGCCGCCAAAGGGATTTGGATGGAACAGGTGCCGGTGCCCTCCCCGGGCGCCAACGAGGTCCTGATCAAGCTGGAGAAAACCGCGATCTGCGGCACCGACCTCCACATTTATCTCTGGGACGAGTGGAGTCAGCGCACGATCAGACCCGGTCTGGTCATCGGCCATGAGTTCGTCGGCCGGGTCGTGGGGCTCGGCCCAGGCGTCACCGGTTATCGCATCGGTCAACGGGTGTCCGCCGAAGGCCACATCGTCTGTGGGCACTGCAGGAACTGCCGCGCAGGCAAACAGCATCTCTGCCCGAACACGATCGGCATCGGCGTGAACCGCAACGGCGCCTTCGCCGAATACATGACGATGCCGTCGAGCAATCTGTGGCCGATCCCGGATCAGATTCCCAGCGAACTGGCCGCGTTCTTCGACCCCTACGGCAATGCCGCGCACTGCGCGCTGGAGTTCGATGTCGTCGGCGAGGACGTGCTGATCACCGGCGCCGGGCCGATCGGCGTAATGGCTGCCGGCATCTGCAAATACATCGGCGCCCGCAATGTCGTGGTGACCGATGTGAACGATTATCGTTTGAAGCTCGCTGCAGACATGGGCGCAACCCGTGTGGTCAACGTCAGCAAGAGCTCGTTGAAAGAAGTCATGGCCGATCTGCACATGGAGGGCTTCGATGTAGGCCTGGAAATGAGCGGCAACCCCGGTGCTTTCAACGACATGCTCGACTGCATGTACCACGGCGGCAAGGTCGCTCTGCTCGGCATCCTGCCCCGCGGTGCCGGGATCGATTGGGACAAGGTCATCTTCAAGGGGCTGACCATGCAGGGCATCTATGGACGCAGAATGTATGAAACCTGGTACAAGATGACCCAGCTTGTGTTGTCGGGCTTCCCACTGGGAAAAGTGCTGAGCCATCAACTGCCGATCGACGAGTTTCAGACAGGTTTCGACCTGATGGAGTCGGGCAAGTCGGGCAAGGTCGTCCTCAGCTGGAATTGAGGAAGATGATTGCAACGCAACAAAAAAAGGGCGCCCGAGGGCGCCCTTTTGTATTCACGGCCCGGAACCGCAGCCGTGCGATGCGCCGGATCAGCCGCCGAACGCAAATGTCAGCACGAACTTGTCTTCAGCATTATCCTCACCGAAGATGTCCTCGCCGTTGTTGTCGGTGCCGATATAGCCCAGACCGACGTTGACCGGACCGAAATCGCGGTTCACACCGACCGAGTAGTCCATGTAATTGTCGAGCGGACCACTGTTGGAGGTGTAGCCCAGACCCGCCGTGAGATTGATGTCATGGCCAACGCCCCAGCTGCCGCCGACTGCGGCGTAGATGCTGTTTTCGCTGGTGTTGAGGTAGTCGTTGGTGTAGCCGAGCGTGACCGTGTAATCCTCGGCGATGGTGGCTTTGCCGATCAGCTCGTTGTAGGCGTAGTCCACGCCATCGGGCTCGCCGACATAGTTGTAGCGGACCAGCTGAACGTCGAGATTCACGTTGTCGTTCAGATCGCCGTTCCAGCCGACGAAAGTGTCGATTTCGGCATCGGTGGACTCGCCGAAGTCGACATTGGATGCCCAAGCGCCGACGTAGATGCCATTGGAGAAGCTGTAGCCGGCACCGAGTTGGATGGCGGGCTTGTCGTCGGTCTGCGAAATACCGCGGAACATGTATTCGGACGTGGCCGCAGCATTCCAGTTGAAACCGGAACCATCGTCTTCCTGGGCTTGGGCCGCCAGCGGCATCAGCGCCAGCAACGCAAGCGAAATCATCTGTTTACGCACAAAAACCTCCTCAGGTATATGGGTGTACGGGGGGGAGTGGATGCCGCTTTTGGCTGCATCGGGACGAGATTAACTCATATTTAACTCGCTGAAAGCCCCCCGCCAAGTACGTTGCCGGCAATAATTCATCGTCGTCCTGTTGATTAATTGGCATCAAACTTGCTCAATATCCCGAACACCCTGCAGGGAACCGCAGGCGCCCCTTTCAAGTGGATGAGACATGGTATGACCTACTCGGTAGCGCTTTGCGGACTGACCGCCCGGGACTCGCGGCTCCTCGAAATCGTGATCAACCGCGCCAACAGCGGGCGGCATACCTTCCACGCTTCCCAAGCAGAGAACACCGCATCTCCGCGCGTCGCTATCGTCGACGCCAGCTCGCCGATCTCGCTGGAGATGTACCAGAGCCTCCGCCAGCGCTGTCCGAACCTGCTGGCGATCACGATCTCCGACCACGGTATGGCGGGCGATACCCGTTACCGGATCGAACGCAAGTCCTTGTTTCTGCAGGTCATGCGCGTTCTGGAGGACCTCGCGGAACATGAGTTCACCGGGACCAAGGTCAGTTCCCACCCGACATTGACTGCACAGCAGGCGCAATCCGCATCCTCGCTGGCCTCCGCCACCGATAGCGCCTTCGTCGCCGGCAGGGCCGGGCAGCCGCAGCCGCTCAGCGCCCTGGTCGTCGACGACAGTCTGACCGTACGCGAGCAGATGCGGATGGCACTGGAGCGTCTGGGTATCGCCTGCGACCAGGCCGACAGCGCCGAAGCGGCCATGCAGTTGTTGCAGCACAACAGCTACAACCTCGCCTTCCTCGACGTGGTCATGCCCGGTACCGACGGTTACGAGCTCTGCCGCAAGATCAAGCACAACAGCTATACCCGCCTGATGCCGGTCCTGATGCTCACCAGCCGTTCTTCGCCGTTCGACCGCGCCCGCGGCGCGCTCTCCGGGTGCGACAGCTATCTGACCAAGCCGATCACCTGGGACACCTTCAGCCAGGCTGTCGACAAAGCGCTGATGAAGCACTTCCGCAACGACCGCGCGCAGATGATCGCCCGCGGCTACCGCACCTGAAATCAGATATCCGCGACGCCATCGGCGCAACGCGATGCATTCCCCTGTTCACGCGCTCCTCAAGGACTCTCCCGCCATGCCCAAGATCCTCATCTGCGACGACTCCGCCGCCGAACTCGCCAACCTCCGCAGCATCCTCACCGACGCCGGCTGGCATTCGGTCACCGCCTCCAACGGCAGCGAGGCCGTGCAGAAAGCCGCAGCCGAGAAGCCGTCGCTGATCTTCCTGGACATCATCATGCCGGACATGGACGGCTACGAAGCCTGTCGTCAGCTGCAGTCGAACCCCGACACCAAAGCGATCCCGGTGGTGTTCGTCTCCAGCAAGAACCAGAAGGCCGACCAGATCTGGGCGAAGATGCAGGGCGGCAAAGCGCTCATCGGCAAGCCTTACTCCGCCGACCAGATTCTCGACACGCTGAAGGCCTACGGCTGAGCATGTCCGCACCCGAAACGGCCATCGCGGGCTTGGAGCCAGCGGCGCAGGTCATCGCGCCGCGCATTGCGTTCCGTCCGCATCGCC
This sequence comes from Lysobacterales bacterium, assembly GCA_017302135.1. GTDB lineage: Bacteria > Pseudomonadota > Gammaproteobacteria > Xanthomonadales > Xanthomonadaceae > Lysobacter_I. Next base: position 514,785 of record JAFLDZ010000001.1, read on the forward strand.
AGTTGCCCTGGCTGCTGCTGCCCGAAGGCGTGCCGCTCCAAGTACTGATCGAAGCCGCGCCGGTTCGGGTCCCGAACACGCGGCCCTGGTTCCAGGGCGTGGTCAGCCAGCGCGGCAACCTGTTGCCGGTATTCGACCTCGCCGGCTGGGCCGGGCTGCCTGACGAGACCGATGCGCGCCGACAGGTGGTCGCGATCGGATTGGGCGCACAGGCCTGCGCGATGCTCTGCGCCACCACGCCGACGCTGATGGCCATCGGCGCCGAAGACGCGACACCGACAGAAGACGGCGCGCTGTCGCCGTTTCTCGGCCGGAGCTACACCAGCGCTCTGGGGAGAGCGCGCGAATTCGATATCCAGCGCTGGCTCGCAACCTCAGCGCGGCAGATTTCCGGCAACGCGGCCACTTGAACACCGCAGATCGAGCGCGGCACCGCATACCGACACGCATCCAGACTTTACGCTTTCGAGGGGACACTTCATGGCCAGCTCTTCATCTTCCTTCTTCGGCAGCATCCGCGGGCGACTCGTCGCAGGTACCGCGGCGCTGGCGCTGATCCCGCTGATTCTGCTTGCGGTCGTGCTGGGCTACTACGCCAGTCGCCAATCTGCGGACGCGCTGAACCAGCGCGGCTACGACCAGATGGCCTCGATCCGCGCCGGCAAGCAGGAAGAGATCAAAGCCTACTTCGGCAACGTCGCCAACCTGATGCGTACCGTGTCCAATACCGCTGAAGTGCAGCAGGCCCTGCGCGACGGCATCGAGACGCAGCCGAAGATGGCGGCGAACACGGACCTTGAGCAGGCCAAGGCCGCATTGAGCGACTACTACCGCAAGGACTTCGGTCGTCAGTTTTCCGTCCGCAACCCCGGTCAGCGTGCCGACATTTCCGACATCGTCGCAAAACTCCCGCCCCAGACCATCGCGGCGCAATACGCCTACATCGCCAGGAATCCGAACCCCTTGGGCAAGAAAGGCGATCTCGATCAGGCCGACGATGGTTCCGCGTACAGCACGGTACATGCGCGCATCCACGGCTACGCGCGCCGCACAGTGCAGGACTACGGCCTGTACGACTTCTTTCTCGTCGACGCCGAGACCGGCTTCGTCGTCTACACCTACTTCAAGGAACTGGATTTCGGCACCAGCCTGCGCGACGGGCCATGGGCGCAGAGCGGTCTCGGCCAGGCCTTCTCCAAGGCGATGTCGGCGAAGAACAGCAACGACGTGCTGATCACCGACTACGCGCCGTACCGCCCGTCGTACGACGATCAGGCGTCATTCGTCAGCACGCCCATCGTCGAAAACGGTCGCACCATCGGCGTGTTCATCGTGCAGTTGCCGATCGACCGCGTGAACCAGATCATGACCTTCAACGACAAATGGAAAGACGTCGGTCTGGGCGATTCCGGCGAAACCTATCTCGTCGGCCCCGACAAAACACCCCGTTCGATCTCGCGCTTCATGAAAGAGAACAGCACCGGCTTCATTGAATTGATGCGCGGGCTCAAAACCCCGCAAGGCAAACTCGCCTCGATGGACTCGCGCGATTCCAACGTCGGCCTGATGACCATCGATACCCGTGGCGTCCAGAGCGCGCTGGCGGGACAAAGCGGCACCGCCGTGTATCCCGACTATCGCGGCATCAACGTGCTCGGCTCGTACGCGCCGATCGACGTCCTCGGTCTGCGCTGGGTCATCCTTTCTGAAATCGACGAAACCGAATCGAACGCCCCGGTCACGGCGCTGCAGCGCGGCATTGCCGTTGTGGGCCTCTTCACGCTGCTGCTGGTGGGCCTGATCGCATTGTTCGCCGGCCTGAGACTCGCGCGCTCGATCAACGTGCCGCTGTCCCAGGTGCAGGACACCGTTGCCAAGGTCAGTGCCGGCGAACTCGACGCCCGCACCCGTATGCAATCGAACGACGAAATCGGCCAGCTCTCGAACGCGTTCGATGCCCTGCTCGACGACAAAGTGTCGGAACTCGCCCGCGCGCAGCAGGAAAACGAACAGCTCAACAACTCGGTGATCGAGATCATGACCTCGGTCGCGCAGCTCGCACAGCGCGACCTCAACGTGAAGGTGCCGGTGTCGGAAGACGTGACCGGCGTGGTCTCGGACGCCATCAACATGATGACCAACGCGACCGCGCGCGCGCTACGCGAAGTCAATACCATTTCGGCGCAGGTCTCCGACAGCTCCGGCCGCGTCAAACAGCGCGCCGACAACGTCTACAAACTCGCCGACGAAGCAAGCAACCAGGCGAACGCGGCATCGGCGGAATTGAGCGCAACAGCGAACGAACTGCGCAAGATCGGCGAACAGGCGCAGGGCGCTGGACGCGAGGCGGAACGCGCACTGGTCACGACCAACGAAGCGATGACAGTGGTGCGCGCCACGGTCGAAGGCATCACCAATTCGCGCGACCAGATCCGCGAGACGGAAAAACGCGTGAAGCGACTGGCGGAACGTTCGCAGGAAATCTCCTCGGCCGTAACCATCATCGGTCAGATCGCGGAACGCACCTCGGTGCTGGCGCTCAACGCCTCGATGCAGGCGGTGGCGGCCGGCGAAGCCGGACGCGGTTTCGCGGTGGTGGCGGACGAAGTGAAGCGGCTCGCGGAAAACGCCCGCGAAGCGACCCAGCAGATCGCCGGACTGGTGAGCGCGATCCAATCGGACACCACCGAAACGCTGCAGGCGATGAACGGCACCATCAGCCAGGTCGTGGACATCACCAAGCTCGCCGACCGCGCCGGCGCGCAGATGAACGACAACCGCGAAGCGACAGAAGCGCTGGTGAACTCGGTGCGCAGCATCACGATCGCGACCCAGACCCAGGGCGAAGCGTCGCAACGCCTGCTGGCCCGCGCCTACGACCTGATCAGCGCTTCGCAGAACACGCTGGAGGAAATCGAACAGCAGCGCGGCGATACCGAATCGCTGACCGAGTCGGCATCGGCGTTGGTGCGAACGGTTTCGGAATTCCGCCTGCCGGGTTGATCCGGCAGCGGCACTGCACCGAAACGACACGCCACACCGACGAGGAAGCACGCCATGTCACCGCCGCCCGGCAGCGCAGAGACGCTCGCGCCAGCGCACTACCGCTCGCAGCTCGACACCCTGGTGTCGCTGTTGCAAGTGGCCAACGCCGTGCCCGACATGGCGGACCCCATCCTGCTCGGACAGATGGTTGAAACCCTGCAGGAAGGCGCATCCGCCGCGCCCCTGCCCGGCGTGCCGGATCTGCTGCGCAGTTGGAAAGCGGCGCTGCACGATCTCGGCCGTCGCGGCGACAGCCTGAGTCAGGACGATCTCACCCAGATGGCACTCTGGTTCATCGGCCTGCAGGAGCATGCCGCCGGTCGCCTCGACCGCGAAGGACGGCAGATGCTGGCGCAGTTGCCCGAAGGCATCGAATGGATGCCGCGGCTGTCGCACAATTTCACGCATGCGATCGCGCGCCGGCTCGAAGCTGGCGCAGCTGCCGCCGAGGCTGCGGCAGTTGCGCTCGACATCGATGCGGGTGCGCTCGCACACGCGCCAGAGGCCGTCGAAATGCCGCAGGTCATTGCGGATGTCGATGCTTTCACCTTTGCATTCGAAGAGAAAACACCCGAGGCCACGACGGCCACTGTCGAATCCACCGGCAAGCAGCATCCCGAACCGCAGTCGTGGTCATTCGCACACGCCTCGATCGATATCGCCACCGTCGAGCCCGCAACAGCCGCCGAGACCACCGCAGACGAGGTCGCGCCCGGTGCGGCCGAAGGTTCGCTTCCGCAGGACAGCGATACGCCGATGATCGAAGCCGATCATTCGCCGATCTGGATCGGTCAGGAAGAACTCGACCTCACCCGCCAGGCCATCGTCGAGCAGGTACTTCCGCTCGCGCAGGCCTGGTCGGAAACACCGGATGCGCGCACCAATGCGCCGATCGTCGAAGAACTCGCTTACCAGTGTCAGCTCATCGTCAACGTGCTGGAATTGATCGGCACGCCAGTGCTCGCGCAGGGCATGGCGGCGGTTCACGACAGCATCGAACGTCGCGACCCGGCAGTCCCACCTGAACAAGTGGCGATGTGGTGCGGCGCATTGTTCGGAGCGATCGAACAACCCGGCCAGGATGCTGCCGATCTGCTGGTCTCCGTGGCACCGGCACTGCCTGAGCTGGGCGATGCCTGGGCGCGCGCCCTGGGCGACGAGATGGAGAGGATCGTCATCGGTTTCGATCCGGCGATGATCGCGCAGCGCAAGACCCTCGCCAGTCTCGAAGACATCAACCTTGCTCCAGCGGAAGACGTCTTGCCGAACGTGCTCGACGGCATGCTCCGGGAGTTGCCGGGCAACACCGCGCGCCTCGGTGCATCGGTCCGCGCGCTCGCCGACACCCGTTCGCCGGAACCCATCGACGAAGCCCGCCGTGTGGCGCACACGCTCAAGGGCGATGCCAACACCGTGGGTATCCGCGGGCTGGCGAACATCACCCACGCGCTGGAAGAGATCATGATCGTGCTCGCGAAGCGGCCCGATCTGCTCAACGACGATTGCGCAGAATTGCTGACCTCCACCAGCGACTGCGTCGAAGAAATCTCCGACCATCTGCTTGGCCGGGGTCGTGCGCCGGACAATCTGCTCGATCTCTACCAGCACATCCTCGACACCGCGAACGCGCTTGCCGATGGCGCCCAGGCGCCGCAGGCAGCAGCGTCGTCCCCAACACGGGAGCGCGAGGAAGCCAACCTCACCGACGCCGTCCTGCCGACCGTGCCGACGGACAGCGCACTGCCGGCCATGCCATCTGCCATGTCTGCAGTCATCACGCCCGCGATACCGGTCGAAGACACGGGCATGGCCGCCAGCGGCATTCAAAGCCTCAACGTTCCCAGCGCACTGCTCGACGAACTGCAGCGGCTTGCCGGCGAAACGCTGGTGACCTCACGCCAGATCGACCAGCAGCTCGATGGGCTGGGCACGATTCAACGCGACCAGCGACAGGGCGTGCGCTACACCCACGAACTCATGGGCCGACTCGACGATCTGGTCGCGCTGCGCGGCGCGGCGCTGCAGTCGACCGCACAGAAAGCCGGCGCCGATCTCGATCCACTCGAGATCGACCAGTACAACGAACTGCACGTGATCTCGCGCCAGTTGCTCGAAGCGCACGCCGACAGCAGCGAATTCCAGCGACGCATCGAGCGCATCATGAATGCGCTGTCCGACCTGCGCAGCGAACAGGAACAGCTCAACCGCGACCTGCAGCGCACCATCCTGCGCACGCGCACGGTGCCGTTCGGCCAGGTCTCGCAGCGCCTGCAGCGCATCGTGCGCCAGACCGCGAAGCAGGTCTTCAAGCAGGTGCAGCTCGACATCGTCGGCGAAGAGATCCCCGTCGATGCGGAGCTGCTGGAACGGATCGTCGAACCGCTCGCACATCTGCTGCGCAACGCCATCGATCATGGCATCGAGGCGCCGCAGGAACGTCTCGCTGCCGGCAAATCCGAGCATGGCCATCTCGTACTGCGCGTGGGTCTGCAGGGCGACGCCGCGACGATCGAACTGCAGGACGACGGTCGTGGATTGGATCTCGATGCGATCCGCGCGCGCGCCATCGATGCCGGCCTGCTCGGCGCCGAACAGGCGGTCGACGAACGCCAACTCACCCGTCTCATCCTGCTGCCGGGTTTCTCCACCCGCAGCACCGCATCCGAAGTCTCGGGACGCGGCATCGGCATGGACGTGGTCAACCAGCGCATCGCCGCACTGCGCGGTACGCTCGCGATCACCACCGAAACCGGCATCGGCACCCGTGTGCAGCTGCGCCTGCCGATCACCCAGACCATCGCCAATGTCATCGTCGCGCGCGGCCAGCGTCAGGTCAGCGCGGTGGTGGCGGCATCGGTCGAACGTGTCGTGAGCTTCGCCGCTGGCGAATGCAGCTACGACGACGGTCAATTGCGCGTCGCACTGGATGGCGAAGTCCTGCCCGCATTGCCGATCGAAGCGTTTTATGGCGAATCGGCCGACTTCTCCATGTGGGTCGGCGCCTCCGGCATCGGCCTTTACGTCCGCGACGCGGACGGCAACGGCAACGTGGTGCTCGTGCGCGGTATCGACGAAGTCCGCAGCGTCGTCGTCAAACCGATCAGCGCCTATCTCCCGCCGATTCCTGCGGTCCGCGGCGTCACCCAGCTCGGCGACGGCGGTCTCGCGCCGGTGATCGATCTCGACGTCTTGCTGCAGTCGGCACAGCAAAGCCACTTCGATACGGCCGACCTCGCGCTGACGACGGCGCCGATCACCCGCGTGGTGGTTGCCGACGACTCGCTCAGCGTTCGCCGCGCACTGGAACAACTGATGCAGGACGCCGGCTTCGAAGTCGCGACCGCACGCGATGGTTTCGAGGCGCTGGCAGCGATCCAGGCGAAACCGACGCACGCGCTGCTGGTCGACCTCGAAATGCCGCGCATGAACGGCCTGGAAGTCACCCGCAATCTGCGCAACCACGCCGAGACCCGCGACCTTCCGGTGGTGATGATCACCTCGCGCGCGACCGACAAGCACCAGACGATGGCCGAACAGGCCGGCGTCACCCGGATGTTGGGCAAACCCTTCTCGGAAGACTCGCTGGTGATGCTGGTGCGCGAGCTGATCGCCGAGCAAGCGACGGCGGTTGACGACGCCAGCTGATGCGGGAGGAGGTTCGGCCCCGACGTCGGCTTTCTCGAAGCGGCGGGGCCGAAGCCCCTCGCGTAGTGGCGGCCGACTTACACTAGGCGGCAAGCCAAACTGCGATCCACTGCCATGTCCGAAGCCGCCCCGAGCCTCACCCAGCGCTACGCCGAAGAACTCGACGCCATCCGCGCGCAGGGGCTGTTCAAGTCCGAGCGCATCATCACCAGCCCGCAGTCGGCCGAAATCCGGCTCGCCGACGGCCGCACGGTGCTGAATTTCTGCGCCAACAACTATCTCGGCTTGGCCGATCACCCCGACATCATCGCGGCAGCGAAAGACGCCCTCGACAGCCACGGCTTCGGCATGGCCAGCGTACGCTTCATCTGCGGTACGCAGGACCTGCACAAACAGCTCGAAGCGAAGATCGCCGATTTCTTCGGCACCGAAGACACCATTCTCTACGCCGCCTGCTTCGACGCGAACGGCGGGTTGTTCGAACCGCTGCTGGACGAGCGCGACGCGATCATTTCCGACGCGCTCAACCATGCCTCGATCATCGACGGCGTGCGTCTATGCAAGGCACAACGCTTCCGCTACGCCAACTGCGACATGGCCGATCTCGAAGCGCAACTGCAGGCCGCCGACGCGGCAGGCTGCAGGACCAAACTCATCACCACCGATGGCGTGTTCTCGATGGACGGCTTCATCGCGCCGCTCGACGACATCACGACCCTGGCGAAAAAGTACAACGCTCTGGTGCATATCGATGAATGCCACGCCACCGGCTTCCTAGGCGCGAACGGTCGCGGCTCGGCGGAAGTGAAGGGCGTGATGGATCGGATCGACATCTTCACCGGCACGCTGGGCAAGGCAATGGGCGGCGCGCTCGGCGGCTTCACCACCGCCAAGCGCGAAGTGATCGAAATGCTGCGTCAACGCTCGCGACCGTATCTGTTTTCCAACTCGCTGCCGCCGCACGTGGTGGCGGCGGGCATCCAGGCTTTCGGCATGCTGTCCACCGCCGGGGATCTGCGCGAACGCCTTGCCGGCAACACCCGCTATTTCCGCGAGAAAATGACCACCGCCGGCTTCGACATCAAGCCGGGCGTGCACCCGATCTGCCCGGTGATGCTCTACGACGCACCGTTGGCGCAACGTTTCGCCGAGCGGCTGCTCGAAGAAGGCATCTACGCGATCGGCTTCTTCTTCCCGGTCGTGGCGAAAGGCCAAGCGCGCATTCGCACACAGATGAGCGCGGCGCATACCCGCGAACATCTTGACCGTGCGATCGATGCCTTCATCCGCATCGGTCGCGAGCTGGGCGTGCTCAAGGCGTAACGTGCGCCCTGCGTTGCGCCGGCTGTTCCTGCGTGCGCTCTCGACCGATAGCGAAGCGCAACTGCGCGACGGCGAGTGGGAAACCCGGTGTCTGCATTGCCGCCGTCGCTTGTTCGTACGCGACGACGGCGAAGCCTTGGGCAACGCGACGCTGGAACACGTCGTGCCGCAGGCGTGGTTCGGCAAGCGTGCCGCTGCTGCACTCACTGCACTGGTCCGCGACGACAACAACGATGCGCGCAACCTCGCGATCGCCTGCGCATCCTGCAATCACGGCAAAGGCGTCAGCCACGACGCGCGCGGCCCTCACGATGAAAGAGCGCTCGTCGTGATCGGTCAGTTACTGCAAATCCGGCTCGCGCGTTGGCGCGAGCCGAATGACCGCGAGTCGTAGTCGAAGCGAACCGGTCGTCGGCATCATGGGTTGATGCAGGTGAACACCATTGCGCCGAATTCCCGGCGATGCTGCCGGCACAAGATCGACTGAAAGGCCGCATCATGCTTACTGCGAATGCTCAAACGCACTCCGGCACGCTTCCTTTCTGTATCCGCCGAACCGGCGACGCCCCGGCAGCCTTCAACGGCGCTTTGCCGACGCTTTGGGTTGCGGCTTGGGCGGCGCACCCTTCGCGATGCGGATACCGCGCGCTTTCATCCACGCATCGAAATCCTGTGCGCTCATCTTGCGTCCGTTCTGGGTCATCTCGAACCGGTTGGATTTGCCGACAGCAACCGGTGCGGGTGAGGGCGGAGCTTTGACAGCGACGGGTGCCTGCGTAGCGCATCCGGGCATAGCGACGAGCGTGGCGCACAGCGCCACAGGCATGAACATGCGCATTGGGTGACACCTTCGTTGTTCGCTGGACCACCCCCGTCCAAAGTGTAGACAGACGCAGATCTCAAAGCCTGAATACGTGCGTGAAATCGCGCACAGTTCACGCATCGCGCCAGTCGTGCCGGTCATCCGCATCTCATTCGTATGCAGAACGTCAGATGCCCAGACTGCGTAGCCCAGACTCATCCAGCTCGCGCCACTGTCCTTTCGGCAACTCGCCCAACGCCAGGCCGCCGATCGCCACCCGCACTAATCGCAGCGTCTCGATTTCGAACGCGCCCAGCAGTCGTCGGATCTGCCGATTGCGGCCTTCATCAAGCACGATCTCGACCCAGGCGTTCTTTTCGCCCGCACGCAGCAACGCCGCTTCGACCGCACTCAACCATTCGCCATCCACTTCCCGTCCACGGCATAGCGCCGCCAACTGATCGGCATTGGGTATCCGATCGATCTGCACGTGATAGGTCTTGCGCGGCCCTGTGTCCGGATCGGTGAGGCGCGCAGCCCATTGCGGATCGTTGGTGAACAGCAGAAGTCCTTCGCTGGCTTTGTCCAGACGCCCGACCGGCGCAAGCCAAGGCAACGGCGCGCCATGCAGCGACGCGCCATCGAAACAACGATACACAGTGTCACGGCCACGCTCATCGCTGACGGTGGTGACCAGACCGCGCGGTTTATTCAGCATCAGGTAGATCGGCGATTGCGCCCCAAGCATATTGCCGTCGACAACGATATCGTCGCGATCGAGCACGGTGGGTGATTCGGGATCGCGTACCACACGTCCGCCCACGCTGACACGGCCAGCCCGCACCCACTCAGCCGCCTGCGACCGCGAACAAACGCCGCGCTTCGAAAGCACGCGCGCGAGTCCGTAACGGGGAAATGATGCAGACGACATAGGAAGATTATCGTTGCTCAGCCGATGAGCTGCTCGTGTACGAGGGCGTTCTTGATCGGTGATCCGTGATTCCGACCAGCCATTCGAGCAGTCGCACGCGCACTGGCTACAGGCCGCAGCGCTGATGATCAGTGTGCGCGTGAAGTTATTGAACTCTCACATCAACAGCCGCTGAGCAATTCCGTATTCGCTTGCGGCGCGATGGCGTCAGCGCTTTTTCTTCTTCGGCGGCGCCGCCGGCGGGGGCGGTGCAGCAGTCGGCACTGCAACTGGTTTGGCCGGGCCCTGCACGACGCGCACGCCGCGCGCTTTCATCCACGCGTCGAATTCGTCCGCCGTCATACGCTTGCCATTCTGGGTCATATCGAAGCGCCAGGCGGTACTGCTCTCGCTAGGTTTCGGCTGATACGCACCCGCACTCGCCGTGGCTGGCAGAGGCTGTCTCGCCGCAGCGATCGCACGACATTCCTGATGCTGGACGCGCGACAGCACCACCTCGACCGTGGCGCCTTCGGAGAACAACTGGGCAAAGCCGACACCGGTTCCGACTTGTGCGCTCGGCGCGGCAAGCTCTTCCGCGATCGGCGTCAACTGCAGGGCGTTGCCCTTGACCGGTACAAGCGGCTTGAAGGATGCGCAGTCCACGGCCGCAGCATGCGTTTGGCCAGTGAATGTCGCCGACAATGCGATCAGACCCAAGGACACCAATCCTTGCATGCAAGTGGACGCAGGGGCTTTGCGCATGGGTTCTCTCCGATCGAATGTCTCCGGAGTGTAGGCCGCATACCGGGGTGGCGACAACCTTCCATCGCGGCAGATCGCCAAGAGCGTGACCGGGAGCTGGGAACCACCCACCCCCTCAAAAACGCCGAAGCCCGGCACAAGGCCGGGCTTCGGGATATTGCTAGAAAGCGCGTCCGGAATTACTGGACGTTGAGCTCGGTGCGACGGTTGGTTTCGTTCTTGCATTCCGGCAGGGTCTGACCGGTCTGCACGAGCGGGCGGCTTTCGCCGTAGCCGTTCGGGCCAGCCAAGCGGCCGCTGTCGATGCCGTTGCTGGTCAGGTAGTCGTACACGGTCTGCGAACGGCGCTGCGAGAGCGACTGGTTGTACGTGTCTTTGCCGCACAGGTCGGTGTGACCGGCGACTTCGACGCGCAGATCCGGGTAGCGCTTCAGGATTTCGACGGCCTCGTTCAGGATCGCAACAGCGTCCGGACGCAGGGTGGCTTTGTCGAAGTCGAAGTTGACGCCCTTGAGGTCGATCGCGATGTTGACTTTGCAGCCGTCGGGGCCGATCGCTTCGCCAGCCACCGAGTTCGGGCACTTGTCGTTGCAATCGTTGACGCCGTCACCGTCGCCATCTTTATCGGCGCAGTTCGGAGCGGGCGGCGGCGGCGGGGCGTCGACGACCGGCTCTGAGGCTTCCGGACCGAGCGGCACAACGAAACCGACCGAAGCCAGCACATCGCCGAACCAGCTTTCGTCCGGGGAGGCAATGCTGCTGTCGTCCGCGTCGAGGCGATAAGCGAGTTCAGCGCGGATGCCAACGCGACCGAGGTCGCCCTGCAAGCCGCCGCCGATCTTGCCGGCAAGGTTGCCGTCTTCACGCTGACCGGGGGAATTCGGGTTCGGGAAAGCGTCGAACTCTTCTTCCGAACGCTGATAGCCGAGACCGGCCAGCACGTACGGGTTCCAGTTGCGGCCTTCGGTGATGAAGTGACGACGCAGATCGAGCGAGACGCCGTACTGGCTCCAGTTCAGATTCTGCGCACGGCCGGCGAGAGGGCGGTTCGGATTCAGCAACAGGTTCTGGTTGTCGAAGCGCGGGTTCTGGTAGTTGAACTCGGCATCAAGCGACCAGTTCTGGCTGATGAATTTGCCGAAACCGAGGGTACCGAACGGGGCACTGCGGGTGTCACGGGAACCATCCTGCAGATTGAAACCGGCAGACGTGGTGAGGTACCAGCGGTCGTCGAAGTCCTGCGCGGAGACGGTCTGGGCCACGGCCAGCCCACTCAGCAGCGCAGCACAGAGGAGTTTCTTGTTCATTACTCAATGCTCCTTGGAGGAATTGAAAAGACTCGGTGGTGTCGATTCGAACAAAATGGCCACCGATTGGGGTCACCATCCTGTTCATTATGATCCGGCCGCGTCATGGCCTTGTTAACAATAGCATAACAGTTTTGCGAATCCAACCACAGTTCAGGTTTCGGGGGGAACCTTCGCCATCGCCGAGGGTCATCTGTCGACGCGCATGATCAGGGTTGGAACCTGAACGTATTCATTCATGCGGAAAACAGCGCCATCCATGCAGAAAGCGGCATGGCATCCATTTCGGCCGGATCAGCAGCCAAACGCATGATTTCAGTCGCCTGCTCAGCCGGCAAATGGGATCCCAGAGCGGCCTTGGCTTTGGCCATCAGCACCGGAATACCCTCCGCACGACGTTTGCGGTGGCCGATCGGATAATCGATCGAGACCTTGTCGGTGCAGCTGCCGTCCGTAAAGAAGATCTGCACCGAATTGCCGATATAGCGTTTGTCGGCATCGAAGTAATCCTTGGTGAACTGCGGGTTCTCCTTGACCACCATCCGGTCACGGAGCGCGTCGATGCGCGGATCGGCGGCGATGTCGTCGTTGTAGTCGTCGGCAGTCAGACGGCCGTGGATCAGGGGCACAGCGACCATGTACTGGATGCAATGGTCGCGATCGGCATAGTTCGCCAGCGGACCAGTCTTGTCGATGATGCGGACACCCGCTTCCTGCGTCTCGATCTCGATGCGCTCGATCTGGTCGATGCGGTCCTTGACCTGACCGTGCAGTTGCATCGCACACTCCACGGCAGTCTGTGCGTGGAATTCGGCCGGAAAACTGATCTTGAACAGCACGTTCTCCATCACGTAACTGCCGAACGGACGCTCGAACTCGAAGGCTTTGCCCTTGAAGGCGACGTCGTAAAAGCCCCAGGTCTTGGCGCTGAGCGCGGACGGATAACCGACGACTCTCTTGTGCGCGGCGTTGAGCGCATGAGTGACCGCGCGACGGCAAGCGTCACCGGCCGCCCAGCTTTTGCGTGGCCCGGTGTTCGGGGCGTGGCGGTAAGTGCGCAGTACGCCATTGTCGATCCAACTGTGCGACACAGCGGTGATCACCGCCTCTTTGTCGCCGCCGAACATCGCGGTCGACACGGCCGTTGATGCCAGACGGACCAGGATCACATGGTCCAGACCGACGCGGTTGAAGGAGTTCTGCAGTGCGTAGACGCCCTGGATTTCGTGGGCCTTGATCGCCCAAGTCAGGGCATCGCGCACGGTCGGGCCCTGCCCGCCTTCGCGCTCCGCCTTGCGGCCGAGGTAATCACCCACGGCGAGAATCGCGCCGAGGTTGTCGGACGGGTGGCCCCATTCGGCCGCCAGCCAGGTGTCGTTGAAGTCGAGCCAACGCACGAGCGTGCCGATGTTGAACGCGGCCTGCACCGGGTCGAGTTCGAAAGAGGTGCCCGGCACGCGCGCGCCACCCGGCAATTCCGCGCCCGGCACCAGTGGACCGAGATGCTTTACGCAGCCCTCGAACTTCATTGCCAGCATCGCGCAAGCCAGCGAGTCGAGCAGCATGTAGCGGGCGGTGTCGTAGGCTTCCTGCGACTCGATTTTCGTGTCGATGACGTAATCGGCGATGTCGACCATCGGCTGGTCGGGATTCGGGCGGACGGCGGAGCGGATGTCGGCATGACTCATAAAACGGGGCCCTTGGGTGCGTGGCGCGTTGATGACGTGGGTAAGGGCGCTATTTTGCCAGACCCGGCACCCGCACCGCCCTGCGGCCTTGGTCGAATCGTTACCATCGGCCACCCATTCGCGGCGTTTTGCGCGAAATCACTTGAGCAACACGGGCTTTCACGGCATCGTGCGCCTCATCCATACGTATGCGTATCGACCGATGAATGCACAAACAACCGCCTCCGCCTATCCGCATCTGTTTTCGCCCTTGGATCTTGGCTTCACGACCCTGCGCAACCGGGTGCTGATGGGCTCGATGCACACCGGCCTGGAAGACCGCGCCAGCGATTTCCCCAAGCTGGCGGCCTATTTCGGTGAACGCGCGGCCGGCGGCGTCGGACTGATCGTCACCGGGGGCTTCTCGCCGAACATGATGGGCTGGCTCACGCCCTTCGCGGGCAAGCTCAGTTGGCCTTGGGAGGCAGGCAAGCACCGTCAGGTCACCGATGTAGTGCACAGCCACGGCGCAAAGATCTGTCTCCAGTTGCTGCATGCCGGTCGCTATTCCTATCACCCACTGTCGGTTGCGCCCTCGCGGATCAAGTCGCCGATCAACCCGTTCAAGCCGCGCGCACTCACCGGTTTTGGGGTCGACCGGACGATTTCCGCTTATGCGAATGCCGCGAAACTCGCGCGCGACGGCGGCTACGACGGCGTCGAGGTCATGGGTTCGGAAGGCTATCTGATCAACCAGTTCATGAGCGCACGCACCAATCGCCGCAGCGATGGCTGGGGCGGGGATCTGTCGAAGCGCATGCGCTTCGCGACCGAGATCGTGCGTCGGGTGCGCGAGGCCTGCGGTCCTGACTTCATCATCATTTATCGGCTGTCAATGCTGGAACTGGTGCCGGAGGGCTCGGGTTGGGAGGAGATCGTCGCCCAGGCCAAGGCGATCGAAGCCGCCGGCGCCACCATCCTCAACACCGGCATCGGTTGGCATGAGGCGCGGGTACCGACGATCGCGACCTCGGTGCCGCGCGCGGCATTTGCGGGCGTAACCGCAAAATTGCGCCCCGAGGTCAAGTTGCCGCTGGTCGCCACCAACCGCATCAACACGCCGGATGTGGCCGAGAGCATCCTCGCCGACGGCGGCGCCGATCTGATTTCGATGGCACGCCCGCTACTGGCCGACCCGGAATGGGCCAACAAGGCACGCGCGGGGCGCGCCGACCGCATCAACACCTGCATCGCCTGCAATCAGGCCTGCCTCGACCATGTCTTCGAACAGAAAAAAGCGAGTTGTCTGGTCAACCCGCGGGCCTGCGCCGAGACCGAACTGAACTATATAAGGACGAATCGCCCGAAACGGGTCGCGGTGATCGGCGCAGGACCCGCCGGCCTCGCTTGCGCCACGGTCGCCGCCGAGCGCGGCCACCAGGTGACGCTGTTCGACGCTGCCGATGAGATCGGCGGACAGTTCAACATCGCCAAGCGGATTCCGGGCAAAGAAGAGTTCGACGAGACCCTGCGCTATTTCCGCCACCGCATCGAGGACACCGGCGTCGAGCTGCGGCTGTCGACCTTGGTGGATGCCGATGCACTCAAGAACTTCGATGAAATCGTGCTCGCCACCGGCATCCGCCCGCGCAAGGTGGATTTCCCGGGCAGCGATCATGCCAAGGTTGTCGGTTACCTCGATGTGCTCAGCGGCCGGATCAAGCCGGGCGCGCGGGTCGCTATCGTCGGCGCTGGCGGCATCGGTTTCGATACCGCCGAATACCTGGTGCATATGCCGGTACTGGACCCGGCTGCGTTCGACTTGGCGCCGCTGCACAGCGCCTTCGAACACCGTTCGCCTTCGCTGGATGTGGAACGCTGGATGGCCGAATGGGGTGTCGACCCGACCTTCTCCAGCCCCGGCGGTCTGCGCAAGCCATCGCCCGAGCCGCCGACGCGTGAAGTCTGGCTGCTGCAGCGCAGCCCGGGCAAACTAGGCGCCAAGCTGGGCAAGACCACCGGTTGGATCCACCGCGCCGCGCTCAAGGCCAAGCAAGTCAAGATGCTGGGTGGCGTGGAATATCTCGGCATCGACGACAGCGGCTTCCGCATCCGCGTCGACGGCAAGGAACAACTGCTGCCGGTCGATCATGTGGTGGTTTGCGCCGGCCAGGAGCCGCGACGGGAGCTGGCCGACGCGCTGCTGGCGGTCGGCGTGACTCCACATCTGATCGGCGGCGCCGACGTGGCCAGCGAACTCGACGCCAAGCGCGCCATCGCCCAGGGCAGCCGGCTCGCCGCCGGGTTCTGAACAGCCCGAAAGCGCGCGGATCGGCCGCCGACGGCATCGCGCGCTCCGGTTCGTGTCCTTGGTCACAGTGCCGTTGGCACGACTCCACGGCGGGTCTTTCCTCCTGCCACGACAGGCAGTTACGGCGCCTTTTGAACAAAAACTCCAATTGAATCAGAGATTTCCTGATTTCTGTTCAGCTGCCGTTATGTTTCGATGACTAACCTACGCCCGCTTTCCCGCCACCGGATGCGGGACCAGCGCGAGATCGTGTCAGGCGATGAACTGCCCAGGAAGGGTGCTTCCCCGGACACGATCCACGTTTGGGCTACAAGCGGCCATAGAGCCCGCAGCCCCTTGTCTTGCGATCCTCGCAAGCGCCCGGCTTCACGCCGGACTGTCTATCGCCATGTCGCACCCGTATCGATGTCGTGGGCCCTTACCCCGCCACCGTCCGGCCCGAAGCAACGAAGCAAGGAGTTCTCATGAAGCTCGCATGGATCCTTTGGATCGCCACGGTGTTGCCCCCTCAGGCCGCCGATTCGTTATGTCTCAGCACCACGTTGTATCTGGAAGCACGCAATCAGCCCGTCCGCGGACAGCAGGCGGTCGCCGAAGTCGCCCTCCGTCGCGAGGACAGCGGCTTGTGGGGCGATTCGATGTGCGAAGTCGTCACTGCCCGCAAACAGTTCGCGCCGACCATCGTGTCTCCGCGTACGCAACTCAGCAATGCCGAAGCCTGGTCGCAGGCGATCACCATCGCCCTCGAGGCGGAGCGCAATTGGGCCCTGCCGGCCGGAGAGCGCAAGGAGATCGTTCCCGGCGCCAGCCACTTCGCAGCCCTATCCATCGCTCAGCCCAGTTGGCGGAATGCTTACCAAGTCGCGACCATCGGCGATCACAGTTTCTTCAAGGTGCAGTCGCTGAAGCCTCATAAAGACAAACCCGGACGCGGATGACGCGCTCCGGTTTCGATCCCGGAATCGAATCTCTGTACTGCTCACGGCCGCCATTTTCGCGGTCGTTTTTTTTGCGCGACACCAATGACACTGCGTTCCATCCGTCGCGATTGAGCGTCATGCTTGGGCGCACCATGATCCGGAACCCACCCGATGGAACCCCCGATGAAACTCTATTATTCACCCGGCGCTTGTTCGCTCTCCGATCACATCGTGCTGGAATGGATCGGCAAGCCATATGAAACCGTCAAGGTCGGCCGCGACGACCGCAAGAAGCCTGAATTCCTAGCGATCAATCCGGCCGGCGCGGTCCCCGCACTGGAACACGATGGCTGGGTGCTGACCCAGAATTCGGCGATCCTCAATTACCTGGCAGATCTGAATCCGGAATCGGGCTTGGGTGGCGATGGCAGCGCGAAGAGCCGCGCAGAAGTGAACAAGTGGATCGCGTTCTCCAACTCGGACGTACACCCGTCCTTCTACCCATTGTTCGGCAGTACCGCTTACCTCGAAGATGCCGCACTGATCGACAAGACGAAGGATGCCGCGCGCGCGAAAATCCGCACGCTTTACGAACGCGCCGACGCGCATCTGGCCGACAAGCAATGGCTGGCCGGCAGCCGCTCGGTCGCCGACCCTTATCTGTATGTGACCTATCGTTGGGCGGTCGGTAGCGGCGTCGATATTTCCGGGTTGGACAACCTCGCTGCATTCGCATCGCGAATGGAAGCCGATCCGGCGGTTCAGAAGGTATTGCAGGACGAAGGCCTGAACTGATCCGCTCGCTGCTGCAAACGAAGAAGCCGCACATCGTGCCGCTTCTTTGCTTATGGGCGGACTTGTCTCAGCGCTCGCGCCAGTCGCGGGTCATTTCCAGATACGTGAAGGATGCCGACCACGTGATCAGCACGAAACCGGTGAGCGCGACGGTGCCGGCGATGAAGCGTATCGGTCCGATCGGGGCCAGGTCGCCAAAGCCCACCGTGGTGTAGGTCACCGCCGACATGTACACCGCATCGAGCAGACTCAACGGATGCGCACCGGCGACGATGCCGGTGTTCGGGAACATCAGCAGCCCCCAGATCGCCGCGCCGAACACCCAGATTTCGGCGACATGCAGCGCCAGCACGCCGAAGATGCCGTACAGCACCTTCCTGCGCCGGTGACTTTCGTGGCGGGCCGACAGCCAGCGCGACAGCAGGTTCAGACCTTCGTAATGCACCAATACCGCGAGGCTCACCGAAATCGCGGTGATCAGCACCACCAGCGCGTTGGCGTCCCAGTGTTGATACATCTACGTGAGTCAGCGCTTGTCGATGGTGACGTAAGCGCGATCGTCTGGCCCGATGTAATTCGCACTCGGACGGATGATCTTGCCGTCCTCGCGCTGCTCGATCACGTGCGCGCTCCAGCCGGTAGTGCGCGCGATCACGAACAGCGGCGTGAACAGCGGCGTGGGGATACCCATCATGTGGTAGCTCGACGCGCTGTACCAGTCGAGGTTCGGGAACATCTTCTTGGTATCCATCATCAGCGTTTCGATGCGCTCGGACACGTCGAACAGGATCTGGTTGCCACCGCTTTCGCACAGCGTTTTCGAGATCGCCTTGATGATCGGGTTGCGCGGATCGCCGATGGTGTACACCGGATGGCCGAAGCCGATCACGATCTCCTTGCGCTCCATGCGCGCGCGGATATCGGCTTCCGCCTCATCGGCGGTGGCGTAACGGCTGATGATGTCCATCGCCACTTCGTTGGCGCCACCGTGCTTCGGGCCGCGCAGTGCGCCGATGCCGCCGGTGATGCACGAATGCAGGTCGCTGCCGGTGCCGGCGATGACGCGCGCGGCGAAGGTCGAGGCGTTGAATTCGTGCTCGGCGTAGAGGATCAAAGACTTGTCCAGCGCATCCGCATGCAGCTCGCTCGGCGGCTCGCCGTGCAGCAGCGTCAGGAAATGAGCGGCCACGGTCTCGTCGTCGGTCTCACAATCGATGCGACGGCCGTTGCGGGTGAAATGCCACCAGTACAGCAGCATCGAACCGAAGCTGGCGATCAGACGATCGGCGATATCGCGCGCCTCGCTGGCCGGATGCCCTTCGCGTTCCGGCAGCACCGTGCCCAGCACCGAGCAGCCGGTGCGCATCACGTCCATCGGGTGCGCGTTCGCGGGGATGAGTTCCAGCGCTTCCTGCACGATCGCAGGCAGCCCGCGCAGGCGCTTGAGTTTGGTGCGATAGGCCTTGAGTTGCGATGCGGTCGGCAGCGCGCCGTGCACCAGCAGGTGCGCGACTTCCTCGAACGTCGACTGCGTCGCCAGATCGTGGATGTCGTAGCCGCGATAGTGAAGATCGTTGCCGCTGCGGCCGACCGTGCACAGCGCGGTATTGCCGGCGGCGGTACCGCTCAACGCGACGGATTTCTTGGGCTTGGGCAACGCTTGGTTGGTGTTCTCGCTCATGCTCTTGTCCTTTGACATCATTTTTTGGCGGCGAACAGCGCATCGAGCTTCTGTTCGAATGCGTGGTAGCCGATCCGGTCGTAGAGTTCATCGCGGGTCTGCATGGTATCGACCACGGCCTGCTGATGGCCATCGCGGCGGATGCGTTCGTAGACATTCTCCGCCGCCTTGTTCATGGCCCGGAACGCCGACAGCGGGAACAGTTGGATCGCAACACCGGCCGAGGCCAGTTCATCGCGGGTGAACAGCGGGGTCTTGCCGAATTCGGTGATGTTGGCCAGCACCGGCACTTTCACCGCATCGACGAAGCACCGGTAGGTCGGCAGGTCGTAGGCGGCCTCGGCGAAGATGCCGTCGGCGCCGGCTTCGACGCAGGCGATCGCACGTTCGATCGCGGCGTCCACGCCGTCGACCTGGATCGCATCGGTGCGCGCGATCAGGAAGAAAGCGGCGTCGGTCTTCGCGTCCGCTGCGGCCTTCACGCGGTCGACCATCTCGCCCTGCGACACGATTTCCTTGCCCGGGCGATGACCGCAGCGCTTGGCGCCGACCTGGTCCTCGATATGGCAGGCGGCGGCGCCGGCCTTGATCAACGACTTGATGGTGCGCTCGATGTTGAACGCACTGGGGCCGAAGCCGGTATCGATATCGACCATCAGCGGCAGATCGCAGACATCGGTGATGCGGCGGGTATCGATCAGCACGTCTTCGAGCGTGTTGATGCCCAGATCGGGCAGCCCGAGCGAGCCGGCGGCGACGCCGCCGCCCGAGAGATAGATGGCGCGGTAGCCGGCGCGCTTCGCCAGCAGGGCATGGTTGGCGTTGATCGCACCGATCACCTGCAGCGGGGATTCTTCGGCAAGGGCGGCGCGGAAGCGTGCGCCGGCTGAAAGCTGGGTCATCTGGAAGCACTCCTGGTCGTCCACGGGCCCGGACGGCGGCGGTTGGACATCGTACGCCCCACCCGGGGCCGCAAATCTGGCACCATCCCGAGGGTTGATCAATCTTGATCGAATCAATCAATCTATCGCCATGGCCGACCTGCTGACCGCCCGCGAAACCTGCCGCCTGCTCGGCATCACCCAAGCGACCTTGTATGCCTACGTCAGCCGAGGTCTGCTCGAATCGCGGCCAGGCCCGGACCACCGGACGCGGCTTTACCCGAGGATCGACGTGGAGCGCCTGACCCAGCGCAAGCAGGTCGGCCGCAGCGCCGCCGCCGCAGCAGCGCACAGCCTGGACCGCGGCCTGCCGGTGCTGGAGACGCGGATCTCGCTGATCCGCCCGGACGGCCCGTACTATCGCGGCCGTTCCGCCATTGCTGCCGTGCGCGACGGCGCCACCTTGGAGGACGCGGCCCGCCTGCTTTGGGACTGCGGCGACCACGACCCGTTCGCCGCCACCGATGACGTATGGCACGCCCACGTCGCCGCGATCGCCGCCGACGCCGCGCTGCCGCCGCTGGAGCGCGCGATGGCCGCGATCCCGCTGCTGGCGCTGGGCACGCGCGGCGCGCTGAATTCCACGCCGCGCGCGCGCCACGAGATCGCCGCCACCCTGCTCCGCCAGAACGCCGCGCTGCTGGTCGGCCGCCCGCCGCCGGCCGGGCCGACGCATGCGCTGCTCGCCGAAGTCTGGAAACCCGGCGACGCCGGGTTCGCCGATCTCGTCCGCGCCGCGCTGGTGCTGTGCGCGGACCACGAGCTCAACGTCTCCGCCTTCGCCGCGCGCGTGGTCGCATCCACCGGCGCGCATCTGCACGCGACCGTGTGTGCGGGCCTGGCTGCGCTGTCCGGTCCACGCCATGGCGGCGCCACCGCGCGCGCTTATGCGCTGATCGCCGACGCGCGCGAGGCCGCATCACCGCGCGATTTCATCGAAACCCGACTGCAGCGCGGCGACGACCTGCCCGGCTTCAGCCACGCGCTGTATCCGCACGGCGACCCGCGCGCCGCCGAACTGCTCGCGCGTTTACGTACGCAGCACGCGGGCGAACCTGTGATGTGTGAACTCGACGCGATCGTGACTGCCACCGAAGACGTCAGCGGCCAACACCCGAACATCGATTTCATGCTCGCCGCGATCTGTCACGCCAATGCTTTGCCCGCGACGCCTGCGCTGGTGATGTTCGCGGCGGGGCGGCTCGCGGGATGGCTTGCTCATGCGCTGGAGCAGCAGGCTGAGGGGAAATTGATTCGGCCGAGGGCTAGGTATACGGGGGTAGAGCCGAACTCGCCATGACGGCAAACCCGTAGCCCGGTTGTCGAAGACAGCCGGGAGGGGCTTCCACAGCGGTGTCGACATCGAAGGCGGTCGCCATGCAACGATGGCGTTTCACGACGCATGCAGGACGGTTTAACGATGGCTGCAGTCGCGAATGTGGATCCGGCTTGCATTCCCGGCTGTCGCTGTGCGACAACCGGGCTACGGAACTGGAATAAGTTCCAACCTCTTGCTCAAGCTAAATACCAACAGCATGCTGCCAAGCCTTGGCTAGAGGCACGCCTGATTTTTCCCAAGCCAAGGACTGACGCCCTACCGCTGCCACCATATCCGCTCGAATACCAGAGAGTATCGCCAATGGTAATGTTACAAAAAGTAATTAAAGAATACGGTGGTTTTCGCGAGGCAATCGACCTTATAGGCGATGAATGTCTAGAAAAGTTTTCTGATCGTGTATACGCAGGGTTTTGCTCGGAATACCAAGATGCTGGATATATTAAAAATGTGCAATGGCTGTTAAGACACTTCTACGCATCCAAAAAAATGACGCTGTGTTCATTATTTTTCACTCAAACAGAAGAGCTTAACGGGAAAAACCTTAAGAATCTTACCTTTTATACCTGCTACTACTCATTATTCAATGCTCTGCTATCAAACCTTATCCTTACCCCGTACATCGACATAGAAAAGATACGGAAAATATCCCACTCCCAAGTCTTTAGGGATATTGACAACTACTTCAACAGGTTTGGAATCTACGACAGAAAACTTTTAGAACTGCTCAATGAACTCAGGCTCACTAGAGAGCTGTACAGCTATCACCTACCACTTGGTGGATCAATCGTAAGAGAAGGGGAGTCACTAAATGCTGAAAATCTATTTAATCGCCTGAGAGACGTAATCACTCCAATACTTCAAGTGTCAAACCTTATCTCGTACATGTCTCACTACGCATGGCAAAAAAAAGTAGGAGCGGGAATTGACGAGTACTCAAGCCATCAATCCGAAGTCGATTCATTGTTTTTCTCGTTTATCGAATCACACGACCACCTAGGTATGCACTGTGTAATTGATGATGATGATTACGCAAGACAGGGGTACGTCCTTAGAAAGTGGACCACCCCGTTTCCAATTAGCTGGTTCATAACAGAAAAAATGTGCGAAGATCTTGAGTGTGGATGGGAGCAAGAAGACCCTGAAAATGGGTTCGATATATCAAATGTCGCAACGTTTCTCGCTTCTGCGATAGATGCCCATTAACAATTTTGACGCTTTGGAATCCGCCTAAAATCCAAGGCCGTAAGGTGCATAGGTAGCGAGTAGCCCGGGTAATGCCGGAGGCCGCACCCGGGGCTCTTGATGTTGAACCACAACGGATTTTCCGTGGCTTGCGCTTTCCCGGGTGCGCGCGGCGCGCTTACCCGGGCTACTCATTCCGCTGTGCGTTTGAGGGGCATCGCCATCTGAAACTGGTGATGGCGCATGACGCCTTCGGCTTATGCGCCCTACTCGATTGCTGGGCGACGCGATGTGCTTGCGACGCCAGTTGGTCTCAACTGCCAAACTCCGGCTCACGCTGCAATGCGCGCTTCACATCCTCCAACGCATTCGGATCGTCTAGCGTCGACAGATCGCCCGGGTCGCTGCCCTGCGCGAGCGCGAGCAGCAAGTAGCCCGGGTAAGGCCGCACCCGGGGCTTTTGAAATTGAACCGCAACGGATTTTCCGTGGCTTGCGCTTTCCCGGGTGCGCGCGGCGCGCTTACCCGGGCTAGTTGTGGAACCGCATGCGATTCACGAGGATGAAAAAAATGGGCAGAATCATTTTTTCTGTCTGGTTACTGTGTAAAGTTGATCTGGTTCCATTTCTGCACGCTGCCGCACGAATCAATTGAACTTTTGTATGGACACAATCGATGATCGGGGTATTCGATGTTTAGGTTTTTGACGCTTTGCCTGAAGCTTTCCATCTACACGGGGGCGCTTCTCACAGTTATCGCTGGCGCGCTGATCGGCCCGGAAGTCATCGCAGAACTGGGCTTCTCGGACTTATCGGCGGGTATTGCTTACGGAATCGGTGGGGTGACCGGAATTTTTGCCGCTTCGATCCTCTTCGGCATCCCCATCGTGCTTCTGAATATCAACGCCAATCTCGAGCAGGCCGTTGATTTGTTGAAAACGATGCAGCAGCCAGCAGGGTCAAGGATTGCTGAGGCAGTCGCTCCCGTGATCGTTGACCACGCCTTGGATGCTTGGGAATCCGCCTAAAGATTTCGTCGAGCGAGCAGCCCGGGTAAGGCCGCAGGCCGCACCCGGGGCTTTTGATGTTGAACCACAGCGGATTTTCCGTGGCTTGCGCTCTCCCGGGTGCGCGCGGGGCGCTTACCCGGGCTACTCATTCCGCTGTGCATTTGAGGGGCATCGCCATCTGAAACCCGCGATGGCGCATGACGCCTTCGGCTTATGCGCCCTACTCGATTGCTGGGTGGCGCGATGTGCTTGCGGCGGCCGTTGTCTCAACCGCCATACTCCGGCCCCCGCTGCAATGCGCGCTTCACATCCTCCAACGCATTCGGATCATCCAGCGTCGACAGATCGCCGGGGTCTCCGCCCTGCGCGAGCGCGAGCAGCGAGCGGCGCAGCAGTTTGCCCGAGCGCGTTTTCGGCAGCGCATTGACAATGTAGATCCGCGCCGGGCGGGCGACGGCGCCGAGGCTGTGTTCGACCTGTTTGCGCATGCTGTCGGCGGCGGCGATGCGTTCCTGCGGTTCGCTGGTTGCCTGGCGCAAGGTCGCGAACACCACCGGCACCTGGCCCTTGAGTTCGTCGGCGACGCCGACGACGGCGACCTCCGCCACCAGCGGACAGCTCGACACCGATTCTTCGATCTCGCGCGTGCCCAGGCGATGGCCGGCGACGTTGATCACGTCGTCGGTGCGGCCGAGGATGAAGGTGTAGCCTTCTTCGTCGCGGATCGCCCAGTCCAGCGAGCTGTAGAGCAGGCCTTTGAAGTGGCCGAAATAACTGTGCAGGAAACGCGCGTCGTCGTTCCACAGCGTGGTCATGCAGCCCGGCGGCAGCGGCGGTTCGATCACCAGCACGCCTTTCTCGCCGGCACCGACTTCCTCGCCGGTGGATTCGTGGATGATCTTCGTGCGGTAGCCGAGATTCGGGAAACCCGGCGAGCCGAATTTCACCGGCTTCATATCCAGGCCCGGCAGCAGCGCCAGCACCGGCCAGCCGGTTTCGGTCTGCCAGTAGTTGTCGATCACCGGTTTGCCGAGTGCGTCGGTGATCCAGTGCGCGGTGGGTTCGTCCAGCGGCTCGCCGGCAAGAAACAGATACTGCAGCGACGACAGGTCGTGACGGCGGATGAAATCGATGTCGTGCTTCTTCAGCACGCGCGCGGCGGTCGGCGAGGAGAACATCGTGCGTACGCCGTATTTCTCGCACAGCGACCACCAGATGCCGGGGTCGGGATTCACCGGCAGCCCTTCGTACAGCAGCGAGGTCGCGCAGACGATCAGCGGGCCATAGACGTTGTAGGAATGCCCGACCGCCCAGCCGACATCGGACGTGGAGAACATCACTTGCCCGGGGCCGACATCGAATACGGTGCGCATCGACAGCGCCATCGCCACCGCGTGGCCGCCGACATCGCGCTGCACGCCCTTGGGCTTGCCGGTGGTGCCGGAGGTGTAGAGCAGATAGCTGGGTTCGTTGGATTCCAGCCATTGCACCGGCACGTCGGTCTCGCCGACTTCGGCGCGCAGGGTCGCGTAATCCTCATCGCGACCGGCGACCTTCGGCTCGGCGGCATCGAGCCCGCGCGAGACGATCAGCACTTTCGGCGGCGGTGACGCGGCTTCGGCGCAGGCCGCGTCGACCAGCGACTTGTAGGGAATCACCTTGCCGCCGCGCATGCCGGCATCGGCCGCGATCAGCAGCTTCGGCGTGGCGTCGTCGATACGCAGAGCGAGGTTGTGGGCGGCGAATCCGCCGAACACGACCGAGTGGATCGCGCCGATGCGCGCGCAGGCCAGCATCGCGAACACCGCTTCGGCCATGTTCGGCATGTAGATGACGACGCGATCGCCGCAGCCAACGTCCAGCCGCTGCAGCACCGCAGCGAATGCGTTCACTTCGCGATACAGCTCGCGATAGGTGATTTCGCGGGTGAGATTGGTTTCGGTCGAGATCGCGACCAGCGCGAGCTGATCGCCGCGCGCGTCCAGATGCCGGTCCACGGCGTTGTAGCAGAGATTGGTCTGCCCGCCGACGAACCACGACCGGAACGGCGGGTTGTCGTAGTCGAGGATCTTCGCTGGCGGAACATGCCAGTGGATGGCGTTCGCCTGTTCCGCCCAGAACCCTTCAGGGTCTTCTATCGAGCGGCGATATTCGTCTTCGTAGCGCATGCGCCCTCCCACGGACAACGCGATGGGGGCAGCTTAGTCCTCCGCACGAGGCCCGGCCTTCCGACCTTGGTCGCAGACGCAAACGAACACGCCGGGCAATGCCCGGCGTGTTCATGAATCGCGAGCGTTGTCGCGATCAGAGCAGATGCGCGACGCCGGCACGTTCTTCTTCGAGTTCCGCGAGCGTCTTGTCCATCGCTGCGCGGCTGAAGTCGTCGACCGGCAGGCCTTCGATGCGCGTGTATTCGCCGTTGGCGCAGGTCACCGGCACGCCGTACATCACGCCTTCGGGAATGCCGTAGCTGCCGTCGGACGGAATACCCATGGTCACCCACTTGCCGTTGGTGCCGAGCACCCAATCGTGGATGTGGTCGATCGCGGCATTCGCGGCCGACGCGGCCGAGGACAGGCCGCGTGCTTCGATGATCGCCGCGCCGCGCTTGCCGACCTGCGGGATGAACGCATTGGCGTTCCAGTCGGCGTCGTTGACCTTGTCCTTCAGCGATTCGCCGTTGACGGTCGCGAAGCGGTAGTCGGGATACATGGTCGGCGAGTGATTGCCCCACACCACCATGTTCTGGATGTCGCCGACGGCCACGCCGGCCTTGTTGGCGAGCTGCGACAGCGCGCGGTTGTGGTCGAGGCGCAACATCGCGGTGAAGTTCTTCGCCGGCAGATCGGGCGCGGATTTCATCGCGATGTAGGCATTGGTGTTGGCCGGGTTGCCGACGACGAGCACCTTGACGTTGCGGCTGGCGACGGCGTTGAGCGCCTTGCCCTGCACGGTGAAGATTTCGGCGTTCTTGAGCAGCAGATCCTTGCGCTCCATGCCCGGGCCGCGTGGCATCGCGCCGACCAGCAGGGCCACGTCGGCGTCCTTGAACGCGACGTTCGGGTCATCGGTGCCGACCATGCCGGCCAGCAGCGGGAACGCGCAGTCTTCCAGCTCCATCATCACGCCCTTGAGCGCGGCCTGGGCTTTCTCCAGCGGCAGTTCCAGCATCTGCAGGATCACCGGCTGGTCCTTGCCCAGCATTTCGCCCGAAGCGATGCGGAACAGCAGGGCGTAACCAATCTGGCCAGCGGCGCCGGTAACGGCGACTCGGACGGGTTGTTTCATGAGGGAACTCCGGGGGGATGACGAGTGGCGAAAGAGGGAAAGTTCGACCGAACGGGAGACGAAGGACAATTCGACTTTCGTCTCCGGCGGCCCGGACTCATTGCATTTCGGCGAAGAACTCCTGGATGCGCTGCAGACCCGGCGCCAGCTGCGGCGTCGGGCAGGTGTAGCTGATCCGGAGCGCACGCGGTTCGCCGAAGGCCGAGCCCGGCACACAAGCGACGCCCTTGGCATCGAGCAGTGCGTTGCACAGATCGACATCGTTGGCGATCTTCAATCCGGTCGGACCGTGGGTCTTGCCGAAGTAGGCGCTGACGTCGGGGAACACGTAGAACGCGCCGCGCGGCTTCGGGCAGACGATGCCCGGAATGGCCAACAGCGCCGCCATCACCTGGTCGCGCTTGGCCTGGAACTCGGCGTTCTTCTGGGTCGGCACATCCTGCGGACCGTTCAGCGCGGCGATCGCAGCGGCCGTGGTCAGCTCGGGGATGTTGGTGATGTGGTTCGAGTTCATCGTCACCACCGCATTCGCCACCGCTTCCGGGCCGGCCATGAAGCCGACGCGCCAGCCGGGCATGCCATAGGTCTTCGACAGCGAATCCAGGAAGATCACGCGGTCGCGCAGCTCGGGGCGGAACTGGATGAAGTTGTGGTAGCCGACACCGTCGAACACCATGCGGTTGTAGATGTCGTCGGTGATGATCCAGGTGTCCGGATATTTCACCAGGACATCGGCGAGCGCCGCGATCTCGTCCTTGTCGTAGACCATGCCGGTCGGATTGGACGGATTGTTGAACAGGAACACCTTCGGCTTCTTCGCCATCGCGGCGTCGAGCTGCGCGGGGGTGAGCTTGTAATCCTGCTCGGGCGGACACGGCAGCAGATCGATCTTGGCGTCGACGATTTCCGCGATATCGACATAGCTGGTCCAGTACGGCGTCGGGAACGCGATGGTGTCGCCTTCGTCCAGCAGCACTTCGGCCAAGTTGTAGATGACGTGCTTGGCGCCGATGCCGGTGGCGATGTTGGCCCGGGTGTAGCCGGTCAGGCCGGTGGCTTCCATGTGTTTCAGGAAGGCGTCGAGCAGGGCATCCGAACCGCGGTTGCTGCCATACTGGCCCGAGTCTTTGTTCAGGGCCTCGCGGACCGCATCGTAGACATGAGCACCGGGCAGAAAATTCGGGACGCCGATCGAGAAACTGATGATGTCGCGGCCTTCGGCCTTGAGCCGTTTGGCTTTTTCGGCGACAACCATGATCGCACTGGGCTTGGCGCGACCGACGCGCCGGGCGAGCTGAAGCATCGCTTGACCTGTTTTGGGTTCGAAAACACTGAGGGGAAGCCTGCGGACGCAGGCCGGAGGAAGCACGAAATGTTAGCACAGCGCACCGTTCCGACCGCCGCCGCGACCCATGCGTCGGCCGCACCTCAGCCGGCTCTCCAGCGATTCCGCTGGGCCTTCGTGCTCGCCTGCTGCCTGCTGCTCAACGCCTGCGTCTCCACCCAGACCCGGGTGGTGAAAGACGACACCGGACAGCCTCTGACCATCGCCGGCAGCGTGGTGCTGGTGGAGCCGGACATGGAACTGTACGAAGTGCTCGCCGGTGGCGCCCAGGAACCCCGCAAAGCCTGGACCGACACCGCCCGGCGACTCTATCCGCAGATGGCGCGCGACATCCTCGGCCAACGCGGCATGACGGTGGTTCCCGACTTCAACCTGCCCCCCGCGACCAGCAACGACGATCCACTGCGCCAGCTGATGCTGCTCAACCAGGCGGTCTCGATCAGCATCCTCCAGTACTCGCGCAGCGGCAGCAGCGCCAACACCGGCCTGCGCAACAAGCACGGCAAGTTCGACTGGACCCTCGGCCGCGGCGTGAAAGCGCTGCGCGACGCCACCGGCGCCGACTACGCGCTCTTCACCTACGTCCGCGACAGCTACACCGGCGGCGGCCGCGTGGCGATGCGGGTGGTCGGCTTCCTGCTGCTGGGGGGCGATATCGGCGGCGGCTACCAGATCGGCCTGACCTCGCTGGTCGATCTGCGCACCGGCCAGGTGGTCTGGCACAACCTCTTGGTCGATCAGGCCGGGGATCTGCGCGATGAAGCCGGCGCGCGCGAGACGGCGGAGGACCTGCTCAAGGGCCTCAACGACAAGCGTCGCTCAAGCAGCGGGAGCCGGCGATGAGCCCGCGCGGGCAGCTCCGCCTGCTGTGTCTGGCGCTGCTGATCGCAGCGTCGACCGGCTGCGCCACCAGCCAGCAGGTCCGCGACCACCGCCCCGGCGATGCCCCGGTCGCCGGCAGCGACGAGGACGAACTCTGGTACGCGATGCAGCGCGCCGAGGCCGAACTGCAGCGCGCGCCGCAGCGGGTCCGCGATCCCGCACTGAACGAGTACGTTCGCAAGATCACCTGTGATGTGGCCGACGACTACTGCCGCGATCTGCGCGTGTACATCATGGATGTGCCCGAATTCAACGCATCGATGGCGCCGAACGGGATGATGCTGGTCTGGACCGGCGCCCTGCTCCGCGCCCGCGACGAGGCCGAAATCGGCTTCGTGCTGGGCCACGAGGCCGGCCATTTCCGCGCCCAGCATTCGATCCGGCAATGGCGGCGGCTCAAGGACACGTCCGCCGTGCTCAGCGCCTTCCAACTGGTGGCCTACGGCGCTGGCGTGCCAGACGCCGCGCTGCTCGGCGCGCTGGGCGCGTATGCCGGCATCTTCAAATTCAGCCGCGACCAGGAGCGCGAGGCCGACCGGCTCGGCTTCGCGTCCGCAGTCGCGCACGGTTACGACCCCAACGCAGGCGCCGATCTGTGGGCGCGACTCAAGCGCGAAGAGGACACCCGCAAATACCAGCGTCGCGGCGTGGTGTTCGCCACCCATCCGGCCACCGACGAGCGCATGAGCGATATCCGCGCCGCCGCCGACGCCTTGCCGAATCCGCCGCGCGAACGCCACCGCGACGAGTACCGCGCGGCGATGCGGCCGTTCATGGCGCACTGGCTGGACGAAGAACTCGGGCGCCGCCGCTACGCCAGTTCGCTGCTGGTGATCGGTGAATTGCTGGCCGATGCGCCTGCGGACGATCACGGCCTGCTCACGTTCTATCTCGGCGAAGCGCACCGGCGACGCAATGTCAGCGAGGATCGCGCCAAAGCCGCCGAACTCTACGCCCGCGCCATCACCCTGCCCGGCGCACCCGCCGCGACCTGGCGCGAGCACGGCTTCGCGCTGCGCGAGGCAGGCCGGAACAGCGAAGCCTCTGCCGCGTTGAAACGTTATCTCGACCTCGCCCCGCAAGCGGACGACCGCGCCTTCGTACAGCGCGAACTGGAAAAAACAGGAGAACGACCATGAGCCTCCGCCGCATACTGCAGACTGCCGTGATCGTGCCGATCTGCCTGCTGCTCGCCGCCTGCAGCACCGGCGGCGCGCTGGTGAAACCCGGCCCGACCATCGCCAGCGGCAAGCTGATGATCGACAGCGAAATGGAGTGGACCCGGATCTACACCGGAACCCGTTATCAGCTGTGGAGCATCGACGGCGAACTGCTCAACCGTCTGTATCTGATCCCGACCGTGCGCGAGAAGGAATTCATCTTCCTCGGCGAACGCCAGACGAAGCGGCGACCCGATGGCGCTTTTTACCATCGCGGCCTGCGTCCGGACGAACTGCGCGACCTGATCCTGGACGGCCTGCGCGCCGCCGGCACCGCGAACGTCGAAGCGCGCGACCTGCGCCCGGCCACGTTCGGCAGCCGCGAAGGCCTGCGCTTCGAGTTCTCGCTCGCAAACGAGGAAGGCCTGAAATTCAAGGGCATGGCGGCGGCGTTCGAACACGAGAAAGGGCTGTCGCTCGCGATCTTCATGGCGCCGTCGGAGTATTACTATCCGCGCGACGAGGCCAAGGTCGCAAAGATGCTGGATTCGCTGCGGCTGAAGTGATCGATCCACGCAGCTGGACCGGTCAATCTCCGCCGCCGCTATCGCCTGTACCGCCGTCGGAACAACCGCCGCTGTCGGCGTCGGACAGCGACGATTCCGCACCCTGATTTTCGGCGACGAAATGCGAATACCCGTAACCCGGCGTGCCCGGATTGCGGATCAGCGCGACGACTCCGACGACCGCCGCCGGCACCGCGACGAACCACAGCCCGGCGACGAACGAAATCAACGCCGCCAACAGCAGGCCCCATCCGATCAGCAAGTGCATGCAGGTTCCCCTGTGATTTCCGAACCGGACCGCCCTGCCCGGCGATTACCTCAACGCAGCGGACGGCAAGCCACCGCGAAGTCCACATGATAATGCTCATCGTGGCGCCACCAGACTTTGCCGCGCGTGAATTCGACGTGCCGCCGCAGATACGCACCGCGCGTCGTCGCGAACAGCTTCGGCAGGTACGCGGGTTCAAAAATCACCCTGCCGATGCGTGCCCCGGAACGACGCCCGGACTGGTCCAACGCGTAAAGATGTTCGCCCAGCGCCTCGAAGTCGATACGCAGATCGCGATAGCGCGCTTCGGCGTCGAATTCGATGTCATAGCCGTAACGATTGCCCGCATTGCCGGGCAGCTGCACCGAACGCCCCTTCGCATCGACCACCGGCACCATGAAGTCCACCGACAGTCCGTTCTGATGTGTTTTGTGCGGCTTGAACGGCCCACCCTTCGCGAATCCCGTTTCGCCATAGACGAAGGTCTTCGCAGGCGCGTGCTTTGCGAGCGCGGCGTACGCGGCCGTGACCGCACTAGCGACGTGAGCGTGCGTATATGTCCTGCCCAGGCTGACGCCAACGGTGCTGTACGCGCGGAAGTTCTTGCCACTGGCCGGCAGTTGCACGGCATGCTCGATACGGCCTTTGGCGGGGGTGCCATGGCAGACGCTGTCGGCTCCAAAAGCAGGTGTCATCGCAACCGGTAAAAAGAACAAACAGGCCATCGCTGCGTAGTCGGCACGGCTAGCCACTTTTTGATGAACCCAATCTGGTTAAGACAGCATCGAAGAAGCCGGCAGGAGGTGAGTCGTCCGATGCGAACCCCGGGCCGGGGCGGAATATGGAACCCAGAATAATTGCAAGGTGATTCGGGTCAACAATGGAACTCGGAGAATCCTTGTCTCGCGTCAAAGCGAGAAAGGTCTCAATCATCACGATACGCTCACGCGCGTCTTCTTGACGCATCATCTGATCCGACCATTGTCGGCCACTCACCCGAAGCAACCATAGAATCAGAAACGATGGCGCCCCAATCATTGACGCAGGCAAAATCCACACAGTCGCCCCAAGTTTTTCGGCATACTCTTTCCAAAAAAAAGGCAAAGAATATACCGAAAATCCAATCAATACAGCGCCAAAAATTGAAATTAAAACAAAGGCAAAAAGCCATTTTTTCGATAGTGCCCGGTGCTCTTTGAGCTTGCTTCCCCAGTATTCTCTAGGCGCTCTCAACTTCAATTCATTGTCATACGTCGCTCTCAGCTTGACCCACTCGCCTTGAATTTCTTTTCTTTGCTGAGAAGCCGCTCTTACGGAATTTTTAGAAGCACGAGACAATGCTTCCATCTTTTTTTCTGCAGAAGAAACGATAGCCTCTCTATCAGAATCCGCGCGCTTCAAGTAGATGTCGGAGCGAATTGTAGAACCGTAAATATCACCGAAAGCTTTCGTGATTGAAGTGGTCTCAACAAGGCCAGCGACCGCTGCGGAAAATATGGACAGACTCCGTAAAGAATCTTTTGAATCTCGCAGCTCTCGCTCAATATCTCCAGAAGCTATCAAAATCATATAGATAGCCACATTGAAATCATGTTCCCCTACAGCAAAAGCACGAACGACGATTGGATTGTCTACAGTCAACAGATTTTTTTGGGTCAACTGTTCATTGACATGCATGTCATGGGTAATCGCTTCGATCTTATCGAAAGATCGTCTGTCCGTTTTTGGCGGCGTAACCTTTATCGCAGATTGACGCCCATTCGATAGCATGCGCTCCCAACCAAAAATCTGGCGTTCAATTACGTGCTCTGTAATTGGGATTTCAGACCAACGAGTACGATGCTTTTGGCCAAACTTACTCCAACCGCTTATCTGGGATCGAACCCATTCATCAAAGGCCTCTGTTGTTTCAAAGGTTAGCGACTGCTCTGAGGGCAGGGCATATATCGTCAGCGGCTGATCAAATTTCATCCCCCTACTCCTTGGAAGACGCGCAGCCCATTGCGGGCTGCGCATTAACTCGCTCGAGCGTTGCTGGAATCAGGCTGCCAGAATCTTGTTCCACTCGGCCACACGATCGGCCTTGGCGGCCAATGCCGCTTCGGCGTCACCTTCGATCGTCAGCGACTTGATGGTATCGCCCTGGCGGATCGAATCGACCACCTCCATGCCTTCGAGCACCTTGCCGAACACGGTGTGCTTGCCGTCGAGCCAGCCGCAGGGAACGTGGGTGATGAAGAACTGGCTGCCGTTGGTGGCGGGGCCGGCGTTGGCCATCGACAGCACGCCGCGCTCATGGCCGATGCCGTTGTTGGCTTCGTCCTCGAACTTGTAGCCCGGGCCGCCGGTGCCGCGGCCCTGCGGGCAACCGCCCTGGACCATGAAGTCGGCGATGACGCGATGGAAGATCAGGCCGTTGTAGAAACCGCGCTGGGCGAGGTTGACGAAGTTGGCGACGGTCAGCGGCGCCTTGTCGGCGTGCAACTGGATGCGGATCGGGCCGCGGTCGGTGTCGAAATGGGCGATCAGGCTCATGGTCAGGCTCCGGTGGGGTCGAATCGATGGGATAACATCGACGGGATAAAAAGGGGCAACACCGTACCATGTCCGCCCTCCCCGGCGGACATGATCGGTGCGCCCCCTGGTCCTGTCATCAGCACCCGCATCGGCGCCGGCTCAGAGCGCCTCGTCGGCCTGCACCCCTGCCTTGAACGTCGTGTAGACGATCACCGGAATTCCGGCGTCGGCGAGATATTCGTGTACCAGCGGCTGCACATCGACCCAGTCGAGGCCGCCCACCCCGGTGGCGAGGCGCGGCAGGGCGATGCTGGCGATCTTCTGGTCGTCGATCTCGGCGCGCAGCGCCTTCAGGGCATGGCGCACGTGCTGCAGGCTGGCCTTGCCCGGCTTGCCGCCGTGGTGGCCTTCGGCGCCTTCCTGGGTGAACAGATTGACGATGCGGCGGCCGTCGGCACCGGCCCAAGTCCACAGACCGCCGGATTTCGGATGCTCGGACTGGCAGTAATGACGGAAGTCCTTGTACAGGGCCGGGGCATGTTCGCGCAGCGACAGCGCCAGACCGGTATGGAAATCGTCGTTCGGGGCCACGCCATGGGCGATGGCCTCGGCGCGGGTCTTGAGGATGTCGCCGGTCACTTCCTGAATCATTCGGGTCGCCTTCTGGGCTGATTGGGATGCCTAAAGGCTCCCACGACAGCACCGGCGACGCCTTGTCGCGAGGCATGCGCGCGCCGCGCAAAATCAACTAGAATCG
The DNA here is from genome assembly GCA_017302135.1 of Lysobacterales bacterium. Classification (GTDB taxonomy): domain Bacteria; phylum Pseudomonadota; class Gammaproteobacteria; order Xanthomonadales; family Xanthomonadaceae; genus Lysobacter_I. Next base: position 549,210 of record JAFLDZ010000001.1, read on the forward strand.
GAAGGTTTCGTCCGGCGGCCGCATCAACTGCGGCGATGCGCCAGCAGCGAGAACAACATCCCGCTCCATCCGGCCGCAAACATGCAGCCGCCGATGATCAACAGCGGCAGGCGCAGGGTGCCGGGAACCGCCTGCGACAGCGCAGTCCCGGGCACGTAGTGCAATACCAGCCCCAGTCCGAGCAATAAAAAACCGCCGATATCGAGCGCGAGCAGCCACAGCGGCGGCTTCCATGGAGTCTTGGGCATACGTTTTCCGGAAGTCTGAACAGGGCAACCGAGCCATTACTCCCGGCTGCCGGCTATAATAGTCGGCTTCCTTCACGACAAATCAGCATCCGGTCACCCCCGGGCGCCCATTCGCCATGTCCATTGAACGCCTGCGCAACATCGCCATCGTCGCCCACGTCGACCACGGCAAGACCACCCTCGTCGACCAGCTGCTGAAGCAGTCGGGCACCTTCAGTGAGCGGACGGTCACCACCGAACGCATGATGGACAGCAACGATCTCGAAAAGGAACGTGGCATCACGATCCTCTCGAAGAACACCGCGATCCGCTGGAAATCGCCCGAGGGCGAGGAGTACCGGATCAATATCGTCGACACCCCCGGGCATGCCGACTTCGGCGGCGAAGTCGAGCGCGTGCTGTCGATGGTCGACTCGGTGCTGATCCTGGTCGACGCGATGGACGGCCCGATGCCGCAGACCCGCTTCGTGACCCAGAAGGCCTTCGCGATGGGCTTCAAGCCGATCGTCGTCGTCAACAAGGTCGACCGTCCGGGCGCCCGCCCGGACTGGGTGCTGGACCAGACCTTCGACCTGTTCGACCGTCTCGGCGCCACCGACGAACAGTTGGACTTCCACACCGTCTACGCCTCGGCGCTGCACGGCTACGCCGGCCTCGACCCGAGCGTGCGCAGTGGCGACATGACCCCGCTGTTCCAGACCATCATCGACCACGTCGCGCCACCGCCGGTCGATCTGGAAGGTCCCTTCCAGATGCGCGTGACCTCGCTGGACTACAGCAACTACGTCGGCATCATCGGCGTCGGCCGCATCCAGCGCGGCAAGATCAAGACCAACCAGCAGGTCACGGTGATCGACCGCGAAGGCAAGACCCGCAACGCGAAAGTGCTCCAGGTGCTCGGCTTCCTCGGCCTCGAACGCCATGAAGTGAAGGAAGCCCAGGCCGGCGACATCATCGCCATATCCGGGATCGAAGGCCTCGGCATTTCCGACACCATCTGCGACACCTCCAAGGTCGAACAATTGCCGGTACTGACCGTCGATGAGCCGACGATCTCGATGACCTTCCAGGTCAACGATTCGCCGTTCGCCGGCGTGAAAGACCGCAGCGGCGGCAAATTCCTGACCTCGCGTCAGCTGCGCGACCGCCTGATCCGCGAGACCCAGCACAACGTCGCGCTGAAGGTCGAAGACACCGCCGACGCCGACAAATTCAAGGTCAGCGGTCGTGGCGAACTGCATCTGTCGATCCTGATCGAAACCATGCGCCGCGAAGGCTACGAGTTGGCCGTCTCGCGCCCGGAAGTGATCATCAAGGAGATCGACGGCGAGAAGATGGAGCCGTTCGAGGCTCTGGTGGTCGATCTGGAAGAGCAGTACCAGGGCGGCGTGATGTCGCGCCTCGGCGAGCGCAAAGCGCAGCTCACCAACATGGAGCCGGACGGCAAGGGCCGCGTGCGCATCGATTTCATGATCCCGGCACGTGGTTTGATCGGCTTCCAGACCGAATTCCGCACGATCACCGCGGGCACCGGCCTGCTGTTCCACGTCTTCGACCATTACGGCCCGAAGACCGATGGCGATATCGGCCAGCGCCAGAACGGCGTGCTGATCTCCAACGGCACCGGCCCCTCGCCCGCCTATGCGCAGATCGCGATGCAGGAACGCGGCCGGCTGTTCATCGAGCCGGGCGACGAAATCTACGAAGGCCAGATCGTCGGTATCCACTCCAAGGACAACGACCTCACCGTCAATGCGCTGCGCGGCAAGCAGCTCACCAACTTCCGCGCTTCGGGCAAGGACGACGACGAAGGTCTGATTCCGGCGATCAAGTTCTCGCTGGAACAGGCGCTGGAATTCATCGACGACGACGAGCTGGTGGAAATCACCCCCAAGGCGATCCGCCTGCGCAAGAAGCAGCGCACCGAGACCGACCGCAAGCGCGCGTCGCGCGCTGCGTAAATCGCGGCCTGTTCGCGCCGACATGCAACAGGATGCGCCCTACGACCCGAGTCCACGGGCGCATCCCGGCCTGCATGTCATCGCGATCATCGAATCGTTCAAGGGCGCGCTGGCGCTGTTGACCGCAAGTGGATTGGAAGTGCTGGGCCCGGCGCCGATCCGTGCGTTCATCCATCGACTGATCGAGTTGTTCCAGCTCGATGCGCAGCACAGTGCGCTCTCGGTTTTCATGCGCAAGGTCAACCCCGAGTCGGTGCATTGGGCCGCTGCTGTCGTTGCCGCCTACGGCTTGCTGCATCTGCTCGAATCCTGGGGACTGTGGCGCGCGAAAGCATGGGCCTCGTGGCTGGGGTGCATCACTGCAGCGATCTATCTCCCGTTCGAGTTCTACGCGCTGATCACCCGACCGGGTTGGATCGCGCTGGTCGTGGTCGCGATCAATCTGGCGATCGTGTGGGTACTGGCCCGCGATGTGCTCAAACGCCATCGCGCCGAGAAGTTCGCAACGCTCCCGTCGCACTGAGCCGCAACCGAGCTTGCGCAGCGGGGGCCGATAGCGAATTCTTGGCATCCGCGAAACCTCCGCCATCCGCCGGGAACCGCCCATGTCGCTTCGACCGATCGTCGCGCTCTCCTGTTGCCTCGCGTTGGCGCCGACGATCGCCTACGTCGGCGCACGCGCAGCCAAACCCACGATCTCCGGTGACACCGTAACGCCGGTCGGCTTCGCATTCGAAGAGGCGACCATCGCTGGCCTGCAGGCGCGCATGCGCTCGGGCGACATCGATAGCCGACGGCTGACCCGTGCGTATCTCGACCGCATCGCCGCCATCGACGATGCAGGTCCGATGCTCAATGCGGTGATCGAACTGAATCCCGACGCGATGCGCGAAGCCGCCGCGCTGGACGCCGAGCGCAAGGCGGGCAAATTACGCGGCCCGCTGCACGGCATTCCGGTGCTGCTCAAAGACAATATCGATGCGGTGCCGATGGCGAACTCAGCCGGTTCGCTCGCGCTGGCCGATCATCGTCCGAAGACCGATGCACCGCTGGTCGCACGGCTGCGCGCAGCCGGCGCGGTGATCCTGGGCAAGACCAATCTCAGCGAATGGGCCAATTTCCGCTCTTCGCAATCCACCTCGGGCTGGAGCGGACGGGGTGGACAGACCCGCAATCCGTATGCGCTCGACCGTAGTCCCTGCGGTTCCAGTTCGGGAACCGGCGCGGCGATCGCCGCGAATCTGGCGACTGTCGGTATCGGTACCGAAACCGACGGCAGCATCCTCTGCCCATCCGCCATGAACGGACTGGTCGGCATCAAACCGACAGTCGGTCTGATCATCCGCAGCGGCATCATTCCGATCTCGTCCTCGCAGGACACCGCCGGACCGATGGCGCGCACCGTCACCGATGCGGCCATCGTCCTCGGCGTGCTGACATCGCCAGGTTCCGACGAATTCGCGACCCGCAGTGCAGGGGATTCCGGCAAAAACTATGCTGCCGCCCTTTCGCCCGATGCGTTGAAGGGCGCGCGCATCGGCGTGCTGCGCGACAGGATGGGCTATCAGCCGGCGCTGGATGCTGCATTCGAACGGGCGTTGATCGCGTTGCGTGCGGCCGGCGCAGAAGTGGTCGATGCCGAAATCGCCACCGCCGGGCAATGGAACGACGCCGAATCCGAAGTGCTGTTCCACGAATTCAAGGCGGGACTGAACCGCTATCTGGGCGAAAGCGGCGCGCCGGTCGCATCACTGGCCGAACTGATCGCCTACAACAACGCGCATGCCGACATGGAAATGCCGTGGTTCGGGCAGGACCTGTTCGAACGCGCGCAAGCGAAAGGGCCGCTGACCGACAAGGTTTATCTGGAAGCGCGTGCGAACGCCATCCGGCTGGCGAAAGACGAAGGCTTGGATGCCACGCTCAAGGCGCAGCGCTTGGATGCGCTGGTGGCGCCGACCACCTCGTCGGCGTGGATGATCGATCCGATCAACGGCGACCACTTCAGCGGCGCCGGGTACGGCGTGGCTGCGGTCGCGGGCACGCCCAGCATCACCGTGCCGATGGGCGACGTGCACGGACTGCCGGTGGGGATCGTATTCATGGGCGCGGCATGGAGCGAGGCGAAGTTGATCGGCTATGCGTTCGACTACGAACAAGCCACGCATGCGCGCAAGCCGCCGACGTTCGCACCCTCGATCGGAGCATCGACGGCCACGGTGCCGCAGGAAGTCGATGTTCGCTGACCCTGATGTCCAACTCTGGCTGCTGACCGCGCTCGCCGGCTTCGCCGCCGGCCTGATCGACAGCATCGTCGGCGGCGGTGGACTGGTGCTGACGCCGGCCATGCTCAATCTGCACCCGGGGCTGCAGATCCTTCAGGCCATCGGCACCCAGCGCACCAGTTCGATCCTCGGCACCAGCGTCGCGGCATGGAATTATCTGCGCCGCATCCGGGTCGAGCGCCGGGTACTTTTACCCGCGTGCATCGCCGCCTTGAGCGCATCGGCGGTCGGCGTGCAGTTCGCGAAGCGCATCGATCCGGACATCCTCAAGTGGACGGTGCTCTCGATCTGCGTCGTGCTCGCGATCTACACCGCGCTGCGCAAGGATCTGGGGCTGCGCGAAGACCGTCGCTTCCACCCGAAACACGAAGCGATGGCCGCCGCCGGCATCGGCGCGGCCACCGGTTTCTACAACGGCCTGATCGGCCCGGGCACCGGCACGCTCATGGTGTTCGCGTTCGTCAGCTTCCTCGGCCTCGATTTCCTGAAGTCGTCGGCGGTGTCGAAAACCACCAACGTCGCCGCCGATCTCAGTTCATGGACGGTGCTGATGTTCGGCGGCTATGTGATCTGGGCGCTGGCGCTGCCGCTGATCGTCGGCAACATGATCGGCAGTTACATCGGCAGTCATCTCGCGATCAAACGCGGTCAGGGCTTCGTACGCGCGGTGTTCCTGATCATCGTGTTGGCACTGATCGCAAGGCAGGCGTGGCTGTTGATCCAGGCCTGACACTCGAACACCGATGCAACCGTCACACGCCTGCCGCGTGACGCCACAGCGCGCGATTGAGCGGCGCGAGCTTGCCGACGAGCCCAAGCGCAGGGCCGCGCAACAATGTCGTGGCGACATCGTCATTGGAAAACATGCGGTTGATCGCGCTGAAGGCATGCGCCGACGCGGTGGCGTCACTGCGTCGGGCACGGGCCCAGCGCGCGAGACGATGCGGCGCAGCCCAGTCGGCGCGTCGTGCCTGCGCAGAGGCGATGGCATCGCGCAGCGCGGACACATCGCGCAGGCCCAGGTTCACGCCCTGCCCGGCCAGCGGATGCACGACGTGCGCGGCATCGCCAATGGCGAGCACGCGACCGGCGACGTAGGCGTCGGCGAGCTGTCGGCGCAGCGGAAAGGCGGTGCGTTTGCTCAGCGGGCGGACATCGCCGAGACGCGAAGCGAAGGCGCGGGTGAGTTCTTCGGCGAACGCCGCATCGTCGAGCGCAGCGAGGCGCACTGCTTCGGCGTCGGGCAAGGTCCAGACGATCGACGAGACGTTCGCCGCCTGCGGCCAAGGCGCGCACGGCAGAAACGCCAGCGGCCCGGTCGGCAGGAACCGCTGCCACGCGGTGTCTTCATGCGAACGCTCGGTCGCGACGTAGGCGACCACGCCGCGCTGGCCATAGTCTTCGGTTTTCGTGCCGATACCTGCCAATTGGCGCAGCGTCGAACGCCCGCCATCGGCGGCGATGGCGATACGCGCTTCCACACGCAAACCATCGTCGAGCTCCAACGTGGCGCCTTCTTCATCCTGCTCCAGCGCGACCACGCTGGCCGGACAACGCACGATCACGTTCGACTGCCGCAACGCCGCCCACAAGCGGTCCTGCAGCAGTGCGTGCTCGACGATCCAACCCAGTTGCTTCACTGCGAAGGCATCGGCATCGAACCGCAATTCGTCGCCACCGGCCGCGTCCCACACGCGCATGCGCCGATAGGGATGCGCGCGTGCATCGCGCACAGCAGCCCACACCCCGATCGATTCGAACAGCGCGGCGTTGTCGGGCGCGAACGCGTACACGCGCGGATCGGCGTCCGTGGACAGCCATGCCGGCGCTTCGGCATGCTCGATCAGCGTCACCTGCAGACCCTGCTGCGCCAGCGCCAGCGCGCAGGCGGCGCCGACCACGCCACCGCCGACGATGGCGGCATCCGCGCGGCGGCCGGGGTTGGTTCGACGTTCGCTCATCCGACGGCTCATGCGGCCACCTCGCGGCAGAGTTGCGGCGTATCGCCGCGATAACCCATCGCACCGGCGACGACCTGCGCGCGCAGCGCGGCGTCGTGATCGAGCGCGAACAGGCCGAGACTGCGCAGCGGCGATACCAGCGACGACGGATTCGAAGTCAGGCGCGCAAGGCCGTCGGAGAACGCGATGGTGCGCTCGCGATCCTCGCGCCGGCGCTGCGCGTACTCCGCGAGCATCGCTTCGCTGCCGATATCCTCGCCGCGCGCGTGGCCGGCTTCGATGCACTCGACCAGGGTCAAGGCATCGCGCAGACCGAGATTGAAACCCTGCGCGCCGATCGGATGCAGCGACTGCGCGGCATTGCCGACCAGGACCGCGCGCGGCGCAACAAGGCGCTGGGCGAGCGTGCGTGCGATCGGATAGCGGCTGCGCGGACCGACCGACAAAAAACGTCCGGCGCGCCAACCGAACGCGCGTTGCAGCCGTTGGAGATACGCCGCGTCGTCGAGCGCCGCGACCGCATCGGCCTCGTCCCTGGCGACGCCGTGGATGACGCCGTAATGTCCGTCGCCGCGCGGCAGCACCGCCGTGGGGCCGTGATCGGTCAAACGCTCCCATGCCGTGCCGTCCGGCGCACGTTCGGAACGCACGCGGGCGACGAACAGGGTCTGGTGGTAATCGTGCTGCTCGGCGGCGATCCCCAGGGCATCGCGCACGGCGCTGGCGGCACCGTCGGCGGCCACCACCAGTTTTGCGGCGATCACGCGTTCGCTATCGCCATCGCCGTCAGCGACGCGCGCCCGACGCAGACCATCGGCACCGTCTTCGGCGAAGCCGAGAAAGCGCGCGGGACGATGGCGGGTCAATCGCGGCAGATCGCCGAGCTTCGATTCCAGCGCATCGCCGAAATCACGGGCCACCACCACATGGCCGAACGCGGCACGACCGTGATCTGCGGCTTCGAGCAGCACGCGACCGAAGTCGCCGCTGCGGCTGATGTGGATGCGGGCGATCGGCCCGGTGGGCGTGCGCAGGCGCGGCAGCACGTCGAGCGCGCGGAGTGCGTTGACGGTGGCCTCGGCGAGGCTGAGATTGCGCTGATCGAACACCGCCGGCAGCGCGCCGGGCGACGCGGCCTCCAGCAGCGCTGTATCGAGGCCGAGACCGTCCAGCGCGATCGCCAGACTGGCGCCGACCAGGCCACCGCCGACGATCAGGACATCGTGGGATGCGGCAACAGACGCGGGAGGGGACTCGGAAACAGGCGACGGGGCGGGGTCGGGCTTGGGCATTGCGTTATGCTAACGCTCCGTGTCCTTTTCCGCCTGCGACCGCCGATGACCGTTCACGCTTCCCCCGCTTCTTCCCGCCCCGACTCGCGCGCCAAAGCCCTGCTCGCGCCGGGCCCGCTGACGCTGGTCGCCATGATCCTGCTCGCCGCGCTCAGCCGTCTGCTGCCGCATCCGCCGAATTTCTCGCCGGTCGAAGCGATGGCCCTGTTCGGTGGCGCTTATTTCGCCAACCGCGCATGGGCGCTGCTGGTGCCGCTGGTGGCGATGTTGCTGTCGGATATCGCGCTGGGCCTGTCGATGGGCGGCGAATACTGGAGTTACGTCGCGACGAGCCTGTCGTTCTGGTCGGTCTACCTGTGCATCGCGCTGTCGACGGTATTGGGCTTCGGCCTGCGCGGCAAGGTCGGTGGCGGCCACGTGCTGGGCTACTCGCTGGTGGGCTCGATCCTGTTCTTCGTGGTCACCAACGGCGTGACCTGGTTCGGCTCGACCATGTACCCGCAGACCGGCGCCGGTCTGGTCGCGGCCTACGTCGCCGGCATTCCGTTCTTCAAGTGGACCGTGATGGGCACGCTGTTCTATTCGGCGATGCTGTTCGGCGGTTTCGCGCTGCTGCGCCGGCAGGCGCCGTCGCTGCGTGCGCAAACGGTATAAGCCTCCGCGCGCTCTTGTAGGAGCGGCTTCAGCCGCGATCTTTTCGCCGCAATCTTCATCCGGATTCAAGAGCTCGCGGCTGAAGCCGCTCCTACGAAAAGCGTGGCATTCGAAGGACGCAGCATTTGGGAACCACAATGGGCAATCGTCTCTCCAAGATCTATACCAAAACCGGCGACGACGGCACGACCGGGCTCGGCGACGGCAGTCGGGTGGCGAAGGATTCGGCGCGGGTCACCGCGTACGGCACGGTCGATGAAGCGAATTCCGCCATCGGCGTGCTGCTGGCCTGCGATGTGCCCGACGATATCCGCACGCTGCTGACGATGGTCCAGCACCAGATGTTCGATCTCGGCGGCGAGTTGTGCATCCCCGGACATTCGGCCATCGACGACGACGATATCGATCGCCTCGAACGGCAGCTCGACCATTACAACGATCCGCTGCCGCCGCTGAAGGATTTCATCCTGCCCGGCGGCGGCGAAGCCGCAGCGCGCTGCCATCTGGCGCGCACCATCGTCCGCCGCGCCGAGCGCGAGTGCGTGACGCTCTCGCACCACGACGCCGTGCGTCCGCAGGCGATCCGCTATCTCAACCGCCTCTCCGATCTGCTGTTCGTGCTGTCGCGGGTGCTGGCCAGAAACAGCGGCCACGGCGAGATTCTCTGGAACCACGAGCGTCGCCAACGACAGCAATGAACGTCCCGGTCTTCAGCCACAGCGCCTGTCTGGCCCACGACACCGGGCCGACGCACGCCGAATGCCCCGCGCGGCTGACCGCAGTCACCGCCGGCCTGCGCGAGACCTGGCCCGATCTGGAATGGCGCGAAGCGCCGCGCGCGAGTCGCGGCCAACTGCTGCGCGTGCACAGCGAATCGCTGCTGCATGCGGTGCTGGAAACGAAGCCCCACGAGCGGATCTGGCTCGATCCCGACACCATCCTGTCGCCGGCCTCTGCCGAAGCCGGGCTGCGCGCGGCGGGCGCGGTGGTCGCGGCGGTGGAACTCGTGCTCAACGGCGAAGCCAAGCGCGCGTTCTGCGCGGTGCGCCCGCCCGGCCACCACGCCACCTGCAGCGCGGCGATGGGCTTCTGCCTGTTCAATTCGATCGCGGTCGGCGCCGCGCATGCGCTGGACAAATTCGGCCTCTCGCGCATTGCCATCGCCGATTTCGACGTGCACCACGGCAACGGCACCCAGGCGATCTTCGATCTGGAACCGCGCGTGGTCTTCGCCAGCTCGCACCAGATGCCGCTCTATCCCGACAGCGGCCACGTCAGCGAACGCGGCATCAACAACATCTTCAACGCGCCGCTGCAGCCGGGCGCCGGCAGCGCGCAGTTCCGCGAAACCTGGCGCACCCGGCTGCTGCCGCATCTCGATGCTTTCCGCCCTCAATTGGTCATGATCTCCGCCGGCTTCGACGCCCACCGCCGCGACCCGCTCGCGCAACTGCAGCTCGAAGCCGAGGATTTCGAGTGGATCACCCGCGAACTGGTCGCCATCGCCGACCGCCACGCCGACGGCCGCATCGTCTCCAGCCTCGAAGGCGGCTACGACCTGCAGGGCCTGCGCGAATCCGTCATCGCCCATGTCGGCGCCCTGCGCGGCTGAACCCGGGCTGCGCCCCCCGCGTTGCCGCACCGGGACGGATGCGTCAAGCTAGCCGGATATGTCCAGACTCGGCCCCAACGTGCGAAAGAAACTCCATCTGCTGCCGCTGCCCTTCTGCATCGCGCTCTCGCTGTCCGCGCATGCGGCCGACGAGGCGACCGAGGACTGGGGCCAGTGCCCGATCGAAGACGCGGTTCCCGCGTTCATCGACAGGATTCCCGCTGCGGACAACACCGCGCAGGCATCGGATGCGAACGCGGCCAGCGGGGCGACCGAGGTCAACGGCGACCGGATGACCGGCACCGAAGGCCAGATCGTCGATCTCGACGGCAACGTCAACCTGCGTCGCGGCGATCAGGTGCTGTTGGCGGACAGACTCAGCTACGACCAGGACAAAGAGACCTACACCGCCGAAGGCAGCGTGCGCTATCAGGATCGCGGCATGCGCCTGATCGCTGCGCGCGCCAAGGGCGATCAGGCCAAGGACACCCACGAGCTGGAGGACATCCAGTACCAGCTCATCCGCCGTCGCGGCAACGGCGGCGCCGAACGCATCACGATGCGGGGCGACGAAGGCTCGCTTTACGGTTCCACCTACTCCACCTGCCCGCCCGAAGCCCGGCGCTGGGAACTGCGCGCCCAGCGCATCGATGTGAACACCGCCGAAGGCATGGGCACCGCGCATCACGCGACCCTGCGCGTGGGCAGTATCCCGGTGCTCTACCTGCCGTGGTTCCGCTTCCCGATCGACGACCGCCGCCGCACCGGTCTGCTCTATCCGGCGATCTCTTCGTCGGGGCGCAACGGTTTCGACTGGCGGCAGCCGATCTATCTGAATCTGGCGCCGAATTACGACGCCACCATCACCCCGCGACTGATGACCAAGCGCGGCCTGCAGCTGGGCGGCGAATTCCGCTATCTGACCGAAACCGGGCGCGGCGTGATCGACGCGGCTTATCTGCCTTCCGACAACCTGACCGAACGCGAGCGCGACAGCGAAATCGCCGCAGGCGTTCCGGAGGAAAACCGCCGCAGTTCCAACCGGGGCTTCCTTCGCTTCATCGGCAGCCAGAACCTCGGCCCGAACTGGCAGGCACGCAGCAACATCGCCTGGATCAGCGACACCCGCTATCTGGATGACGCCAACAACAATCTGAGCGGCGGCGCAGCCTCGTTCGTGACCAGCGACATCGGCGTGTACGGCCGCGGCCGCAACTGGGAGGCCTCGATCATGGCCGACCATTGGCAACTGGCCGATTACACCCTGCGCGACACCAATCTGCCGTTCGACCGGCTGCCGCGCGGTCAGGTGCACTGGGAGCAGGCGTTTGCGGGCCGTTTCACCGCCGGCATCGATGCCGAGGTCGTGCGCTTCGACCACATCGAACTCGCCGGCGGCAGCCGACTCGACCTCAAGCCCTACATCAGTCTGCCGCTGGAAGGCGACAGCTGGTTCCTGAAGCCGAGTCTCGCCTGGCGCTACACCGGCTACACGCTAGAAAACGACGCCCTGCTGCCCGGACGCGACGACCGGCCCAGCCGCAGCCTGCCGATCGCCACCCTCGATGCCGGCCTGTATTTCGACCGCCACATGCGCTGGGGCGACTCAGATTACCTCAATACCCTCGAACCGCGGATCTTCTATTTCAACGCGCCCTACCGCGATCAGTCCGGCGTTCCGTTGTTCGACACCCGGCCGCTGACCTTCGGCTGGGGTCAACTGTTCCGCGACAACCGCTATTCCGGCGGCGACCGCCAGGCCGACGGCAACCAGCTGACTTTGGCCGTTTCGACCCGGTTGATCCGCGAATCCGATGGCCACGAAAAACTGTCCGCCAGTGTCGGCCAGATCCGCTATTTCGAGGATTCACGGGTCACTGTGCCCGGCGAGAGCCCGATCGAACAGGGCAAGTCCGCCTGGATCGTCGACACCAACTACGCGCCCAACGACCGCTGGACCATCGGCGCTTCCTACCAATGGGACCCGAAGGCCGGCCGCCGCGACCTCGCCAGCTTGCGCACCCGTTATCTGATCGGCGACGACGGCATCGTCAATCTCAGCTACCGCTATCGCCGCGACCTGCTGGAACAAGCGGATCTGTCATTCCTGTATCCGATCAATCCGAACTGGAGCGTGGTCGGCCGCTATTACTACTCGCTGCAGGACAGCCAGCTGCTGGAAGGTATTGCCGGCGTGCAGTGGGAAAGCTGCTGTCTCGCTGTACGCCTGGTCGGTCGCCGCTACCTGCGCAGCCGCAGCGGCGACCTCAACAACGCCATTCAGCTGGAGATCGAACTCAAGGGGTTAGGCTCCGCAGGACCCGACACGGAGGGCCGTTTGCGCCGTGCTATCCTCGGCTATCACCGCGAGGATCTCTCCCTCGTTCCGCCCCCCCAATCGCGTAGTGGCGGCGATCTCCCCCCTTCAGACTTGGCCCCATGATCCGTCCAATGATCCGTCACACGATCCGTTCGTTCCGCTGCGTCATCGCCGCCGCATTGTTTGCCGGCAGCTTCTCCGCCTTCGCTCAACAGCCGTCTGCGCCGCAATCGCTCGATAGGATCGCCGCAGTGGTCGATGAAGACATCATCCTGCAGAGCGAGCTGGATCGCGCCATCGCGAACATCCGCAGCCAGTACACCGGCCGTGAAGCGCAGTTGCCGCCGGGCGACGTCCTGCAGCGCCAGGTGCTGGAACGTCTGATCCTGATCCGCCTCCAGAGCGCACGCGCCGCCAGTACCGGCATGCGCATCAGCGATGAGGAAGTGAACGATGCGGTCAACAACATCGCCACCCAGAACAAGATCACCATCGACCAGTTGCGGCAGCAATTGGCCAAGGATGGCTTGAACTACAGCGACTTCCGCAATTCGTTGCGCGACGAAATCGTCATCCAGCGCCTGCGCCAGCGCTTCGCCCAGGGCCGGATCAACGTCAGCGACGCAGAAGTCGACGTGGCGCTGGCCGCGCAGGCCGGTGGCAACACCCAATATCGCCTCGCCCACATCCTGGTCGCACTGCCCGAAGGCGCCACCGCCGAACAGATCGGTACCGGCCAGAAAAAGATCGAAGGCATCAAAGGCCTGCTCGACCGCGGCGAGATGGAATTCAGCGCCGCTGCGGTGCGTTACTCCGACAGCCCCAACGCGCTGGAAGGCGGCGACCTCGGCTGGCGCGCGCTCGATCAGATCCCGACCAGTTTCTCCGGCACGATCCGCACCATGCAGATCGGTCAGATCATCGGCCCGATCCGTGGCCCCAGCGGCTTCCAGTTGCTCAAGCTGGAAGAAACCCGCAATGCCCAGGCTGGCGACGCGAAGATGGTGACCCAGTATCAGGCGCGCCACATCCTGATCCGCTCCGAAGAGGGCAAGGACGACGCAGCAGCCAAAGCCAAGCTCGAAACCCTGCGCGCGCGGATCACGGGCGGCGCGGATTTCGCGGAGCTCGCCGGCAAGAACTCCGAAGATACCGTGAGCAAGGCCCGTGGCGGCGATCTTGGCTGGTTCGCACAGGACGACTACGGTACCGATTTCGGCGCCCAGATCGCCTCGCTCGGCGATGGCCAGGTCTCGGCGCCGTTCAAGACCCAGGCCGGCTGGCACATCATGGAGCGCATCGGCACTCGCCAAGTCAACGCGACCGACGAAAACCGCCGCAGCCAGATCCGCGAGAGCATCGGCCAGCGCAAGCTGGAAGACGAATGGAACCGGTTCCTGCGCGAAATGCGCGGCGAAGCCTTCATCGATATCCGCGTCGGCACACCTGCGGCCGGCCCCGGCGCTGGCTGAGCCCGCGATGCCCAGACGCCCCCGTCTCGCGCTGGTCCCGGGCGAGCCGGCCGGCATCGGTCCCGAGCTGGTCGTCCGCGCCGCACAGCGCGACTGGGATGCGCAACTGGTCTGCTACGGCGACCACGACACGCTCATGCGCGCAGCGGACGCCATCGGCCTGCCGCTGCGGCTGATCTCTCCCAACGACTCCAGCGCAGTCGGCCCCGGCCGGCTCGCTCACGTCGAAATTCCGACGATCCTCGCCACCCGTTTCGGCCATCCCGAGCCGCGCAATGCGCGCACGACCATCGGTGCGATCGAAACCGCCGCCGGCGCCTGCCTGCAAGGCCTGTGCGACGGACTGGTCACCGGTCCGGTGAACAAGGCCGCGATCAACGACGGGGGCATTCCCTACACCGGCACCACCGAACTGTTGGCCGCGCAGGCACGCTGCGACGTGGTGATGATGCTGGCCAACGACATCGTCCGCGTCGCGCTCGCGACCACCCACCTGCCATTGCGCGCAGTGGCCGACGCGATCACCGTCGATGGACTCGAATCCACGCTGCGCATCGTCCTCCGCGCATTGCGCGACGATTTCGGTATCGACGCGCCGCGCATCGCAGTCCTCGGCCTGAACCCGCATGCGGGCGAAGACGGTCATCTCGGCCATGAAGAACGCGACCTGATCATTCCGCTGCTCGACCGCCTGCGCGGCGAGGGCTGGAACCTGATCGGGCCGCTGCCGGCCGATACTGCTTTTCTCGCCGCGAAACTCCCCGACTACGACGCGGTGCTCGCGATGTATCACGACCAGGGGCTGCCGGTGCTGAAATACAGCGATTTCGCGCATGCGGTGAACATCACCCTCGGCCTGCCCTATCCCCGGGTTGCGGTCGATCACGGCACCGCGCTCGAACTCGCGGGCCGAGGCATCGCCGATCCGTCGAGTCTGTTCGCCGCGATCGAGACCTGCACCCGGCTCGCGCGCGCGCGCATCGCACGGACGAACGCCGCATGAGCCGCGAAGACGCCAGCCACCGGGCCACGTTCGGCAAGCCGGCGAAGAAATCGCTCGGTCAGCACTTCCTGCACGAACGCGGAGTCGTCGACAAACTCGTGCTCGCGATCGACCCGCGTCCCGGCGACCGCATCGTCGAGATCGGCCCGGGCCAGGGCGCACTGACGTTTCCGCTGCTCGATCGTCATGGCGCGTTGACCGCGATCGAATTCGACCGCGATCTGCTCGAACCGCTCGCCGCCGCAGCCAAGGCGCACGGCGAACTCACGCTGATCCACGCCGATGTGATGAACATCGACTTCAGCGCGCTGGCCGGCGACTCGCCGACGGATGACGGACGCATCCGTCTGGTCGGCAACCTGCCCTACAACCTGTCGTCGCCGATCCTGTTCCACGCGCTCGACCACGCCGCAGCGGTGCGCGACATGCACTTCATGCTGCAGAAGGAAGTGGTCGACCGCATGGCCGCCGGCCCGGGCAGCAAGGTGTACGGCCGGCTCAGCGTGATGCTGCAGGCGTATTGCACGGTGACCGCACTGTTCAAGGTGCTGCCGGGCGCGTTCCGGCCACCGCCGAAAGTCGACTCCGCCGTGGTCCGGCTGGTGCCGCGCCCGCCCGAGGAGATCGGCATCGACGACCCGCGCCGCTTCGCGGACGTCGTGCGCGCTGCCTTCGGCCAGCGCCGCAAGACGCTGCGCAATGCCTTGGGCAACGTCTGCACCACGGAGCAGATCGTCGCCGCCGGCATCGACCCGCAGCGCCGCGCCGAGCAGCTCGACGTCGCCGATTTCGTACGCCTCGCCAATCTCGCCGCCGCACCGGAAAATGCGGAGAGCGTCGCGTAATGGCTCGCAAATTCGCGCTTACGCACTAAACTGTCGCCATGGACGACACCCCCGAACACACCATCGCGATCGACATCGCCACACGCTATCTCGACGAGCAGTCCAAGCCGGACGAGGAGCTGTACTACTTCGCGTACACCATCGGCATCCGCAACACCGGCCGCGTGCCGGCGCAGCTGATCAGCCGACGCTGGTTGATCATCGATGCCATCGGTTTCCCGCGCGAAGTGGTCGGCGATGGCGTGGTCGGCGAACAGCCGGTACTGCGTCCCGGCGAGCGCTTCGAATACACGTCCAGTACGTTCTTCAAAACGCCTTACGGCACGATGGAAGGCGCCTATGTGATGCGCGCCAACGACGGCGCCGAATTCGAAGCGCCGATTCCGCAATTCGTGCTGTGCATTCCGCGGATGCTGCATTGATCACGCATCGCGCCGCTGTTTACGTCGCCCTCACGGAGCGTCGCTGACATGGCGGTGTGGGCGATCGGCGACCTGCAGGGCTGCTATGGCCCGACCCAGCGCCTGCTGGAAAAGATCCGCTTCGACCCGGCGCAGGACCAACTGTGGTTCTGCGGCGATCTGGTCAACCGCGGCGGCGAATCGCTGGAAACCCTGCGGTTGGTGCATTCGCTGCGAGAGCAGAGCATCGTCGTACTGGGCAATCACGATCTGTCGCTGCTGGCGATCTCCGAGCGCACGGTCGACGACCAGCGCAGGGTCAACCAGGATCTACAGCGCATCCTGTTCGCGGACGACCGCGATACCTTGATCGACTGGTTGCGGCTGCGTCCGCTGCAGCACAGCGACCGCGCGCTCGGCTGGATGATGATCCACGCCGGCTTGTCGCCGAAGTGGACCACGACGCACGCCGAGAAGCATGCGCGCGAAGTCGAGCACAGACTGCACGGCGACGGCCGCCGCAAACTGCTGCGCAACATGTACGGCGACTTCCCCGCATGGACGCCGGCGCTGCGCGGCATCGAGCGCGAGCGCGCGATCATCAACATCTTCACCCGGATGCGCTATTGCTCCACGCGCGGGCGCATCGCCTTCAACGAGAAAGGCGCGCCGGGCACGCAGGTACCCGGGCTGTATCCGTGGTACGCCGTGCCGGGTCGCGCCGAACGCGACCTGAAAATCGTCTGCGGCCACTGGTCCACGCTCGGCCTGTTCATCGGTCACGGCGTGCATGCGATCGATACCGGCGCGGTCTGGGGCGGCAAGCTCACCGCACTGCAGCTCGACACCGACGAACTGCGGCTCGTGCAGGTGCCCGGTCGCGAGGTCGCCGTCCCGGGTCCGCAGGACTGATGTCCGTCGCCGCCCGCCTGCTTGGATGGCAGGCGCTCGTGCTGTCGTGCGCGCTGCTGCTGAGCGCCTGCACCGATTCGACCGCGCAGACCGCGCATCAGCGCGGTTCTGCCGAAGCCCGTGCGACCCATCCCGCCACACCTCGCGGAGTCGCGCTGGTCATCGCTGCGCGCAGGCAGATCGGCGTCACCGTCAGCTACGATCCTGCCTACACGCGCATCCCCTACCCCGGCGGCGATGTGCCCGAATCGCGCGGCGTCTGCACCGACGTGGTGATCCGCGCATTGCGCACCCAGCGCATCGACCTGCAGCAACGCGTGCACGAAGACATGCGCGCGCACTTCGCGATGTATCCGCAAAAATGGGGGCTGCGCGGGCCCGACAGCAATATCGATCACCGTCGCGTGCCGAATCTGCAGACCTGGTTCGCGCGACAAGGCTGGTCGTTGCCGATCACTTCACGCGCTGCCGATTACCGCGCAGGCGATCTCGTGACCTGGATGCTACCGGGCAATCTGCCGCATATCGGCATCATCAGCGACCGCAAGACAATGTTGGGCGCCACGCCGCTGATCATCCACAACATCGGCCGCGGCACCCGCGAGGAGGACATCCTCTTCGATTACAACATCACCGGGCATTACCGGCCGAAGCCGTAGGGCGGGCCCTGGCCCGCCATTGCCATCCATACGATCGCATCTCGCGATGATCGAAGCGGTTTCGATCATTGCCCGCAGCAACCGGATGCGTCGCAGCGGCGGGCCAGGGCCCGCCCTACGGCTTGAATTCAAACCCGCGCGTAATCCACGAACTCGAACGCGAACGCATGCCTGACGTCGGCAACATGCGGTTCACTCGCCACCACGCGCCACTGCGCGGCATCGATCGCCGGAAAAAACGCATCGCAGCCATCGACGGCCGTATCGACATGGGTCAGATGCAGATGCGTCGCCATCGGCAACGTGAGCGCATACAGTTCGCCGCCGCCGATCACGCACAGTGTTTCGGCACCCTCCGCTGCGATCAGCGCCAAGGCGGCGTCGACCGACGCCACCGCTTCCATGCCGTCGAACGGCACCGCACCTTTGCGCGTGAGTACCAGATTGCGCCGCTTCGGCAATGCCCGTCCCAGCGACTCGGCGGTCTTGCGCCCCATCAGCACCGGCTTGCCCAGCGTCAAGGCCTTGAAGCGCTTGAGATCGTCCGGCAGATGCCAAGGCAAGGCGTTATCGCGGCCAATGGCGTTGTTGCGGTCGAGCGCGGCGATCAGCACGACCGCGATACTCACACCGCCACCGGCGCCTTGATCGCAGGGTGCGGGTCGTAGCCTTCGATGGCGATGTCGTCGTAGGCGAAGCCGAAGATATCCGTCACCTCGGGATTCAGCCGCAGCGTCGGCAGCGCGCGCGGTTCGCGCGAGAGCTGCTCGCGGGCCTGATCGTAGTGGTTCGAATACAGATGCGCGTCGCCGAGGGTGTGCACGAAATCGCCGACGCCCAGTCCGCAGACCTGCGCGACCATGTGCGTGAGCAGCGCGTAGCTGGCGATATTGAACGGCACGCCCAGAAAGATATCGCCACTGCGCTGATACAGCTGGCAGCTGAGCTTGTCGTCGGCGACGTAGAACTGGAACATCGTGTGACACGGCATCAGCGCCATCTTCGGCAGATCGGCGACGTTCCAGGCATTGACGATCAGGCGACGCGAGTCGGGATTACGCTTGATCTCATCCACGACCCAACGGATCTGGTCGATCTCGCCGCCATCGGCCGTCGCCCAGCGCCGCCACTGCTTGCCGTAGACCGGGCCGAGTTCGCCGTGCTCGTCGGCCCATTCGTCCCAGATGCTGACTTTGTTGTCTTTGAGATAAGCGGTATTGGTTTCGCCTTTCAGGAACCACAGCAATTCATGCACGATCGAACGCAGATGGCATTTCTTGGTGGTGACCAGCGGGAACCCTGCGTTCAGATCGAACCGCAGCTGCCAGCCGAACACACTGCGCGTGCCGGTGCCGGTGCGATCGGCTTTTTCGGTGCCGTGTTCGAGCACGTGCCGCAACAGATCGAGATAGGCCTTCATGCCGTGCGCCTCACGCTGCGTCGGTGGTCGGCTGCGGCTGCAATGTCGGCGATTTGCGCGACAGGAACAGCAGCACCAGTCCCAGCGCGATCAGCGGCGTGCTCAAGACCTGGCCCATGGTCAACCAGTCGAAGGCGAGATAACCGATCTGGTCGTCCGGCAGGCGCACGAATTCGACCAGGAACCGGAAACAACCGTACAGCAGCGCGAACAGACCGGCGACGGCATAGCGCGGACGCGGATTGCGCGAGAACCACCACACCGCGCAGAACAGCACCACGCCTTCGAGCGTGAACTGATACAACTGCGAAGGATGGCGCGCGAACTGGTCGAGCATGCCGCTGGCGTGCATGCGTTCGAGTTCGGCACTGCCCAGTCCGTGCAGATCATCGGCGTGCGGAAAGATCACGCCCCAGCCGCCCCCGGTGTATTTGCCCCAGAGTTCGCCGTTGATGAAGTTGCCGAGGCGGCCGAAACCGAGGCCCGGGGCCACCAGCGGCGCGACGAAATCGACGATGTCGAAGAAGTTCATGCTGTGCTTGCGCGCCCACCACAGCGACGCGACGAGCACCCCGACCAATCCGCCATGGAAACTCATGCCGCCCTGCCAGATCTTGAAGATCTGGGCCGGGTCGGCGATGTAGGAATCGAGGTCGTAGATCAGGATGTAGCCGATGCGCGCGCCGAAGATCACGCCGAGCATGCTGTAGAACAGCAGGTCGCTGTAGGCCTGCTCACCGATACCCGGCAGACGGCCGGCGCGGACACGGCTGCGGCCGAGGAACCAGGCCACGGTGAAGCCGAGCAGATACATCAACCCGTACCAATGGACCTTCAGGGAGCCGAGTTCGATCAGAACCGGGTTGATCTGGTGCAGAAAAGTCATCGGCAGGCGAGGCGTGACGGACGAAGCGCGTATTGTGCCGGAGCCGACGCCAACGCGGCGCTTCAGTCGAGGATCTGCGGCCGGTCGGTCAGCTCGTTGCGGTCTTCGCGGCCATCGATGACGGGAAAGTGTTCAGCCAACAGATCGCCCGCAGCCGCGACGCCCTGCAGCACCGCATCCTCGGCATCGCCCGCGCGCAGGCGTTCTTCCATCAGCAGACAGACACCACGCCACTGTTCGGCGCTGACCCGGCCGTCGAGGCCGCGGTCGGCGAGGATTTCGATCCGCCGGTCGGCGAGCAGCAAATGGATCAGGATGCCGTTGTTTTCGACCGTGTCCCACACGTTCAGGGCCGCGAACGCGGTGGTCGCACGGTCGCGCGCGGTCTCGCCGCGCCACAGCGCGCCGGTGTCGAGCGCGGACTCCACCGCGAAGCAGACCTCACCGCGATGCCGGACCTCATCGCGGGCGACGGCCTCAGCGATCCGCGACAGACTGGCCTCCGGGAACAACCGGCGGGCCGAAGGCGCGATCATGTGTCGAAACCAGCGCATGATCATCGGCATCACCAGCGTCCGGAGGCGCCGCCGCCCCCGCTGCGACCGCCACCGCCGGACCAGCCGCTGGAACTCGAACGGGAGCTGGAACTGGAGCTCGAACTGCTTGGCCAACTGCTGCCGGAGCTGCTCGGCCAGGAACTGCGTCCCGACGGCCCGGATGCGCCCAGATTGCCCCAGCCGCCGTGCTTGACGTAGCGCCCCACGGACGCGATCGAACCGATCACCGCGCCAACCAGCGCAGCCGCCAGCACCAGCCACCAGGGCGCCGAATACAGCAAAGCGGCCGTCCCGCTGACGGCGGCGCCCAGCAACATCCGCAGCGGCAACGGCAGGCGGCCGAACAGGTTGCGGCTGAAGATCGCGACGATGAACGCGAAGAACATGGCGCCGAACCCATCGGACAGACCGCCGCCATTGTTTCCGGCCAGCGGCGCCATCGGTGCGGGCAGCGCTTCGCCTTCGATCAGGCGCACCAACTGCGCGCTGGCATCGCCGATACCGCCCGCGAAATCGCCGGCGCGGAATCTCGGCACCAGATATTCCTGGATGACGCGACCGGCGGTGATATCGGGAATCGCGCCTTCGAGGCCATAACCCGCCTGGATGCGCACCTCGCGATCGTCCTTGGCGACCAGCAGCAGCACGCTGTCGTCGACATTGCTGCGTCCGAGCTTCCATTCGTCGAATACCCGCTGCGCGTACTGCTCGATCGCTTCGGGCTGCGTGGTCGGCACGATCAGGATCTGCAACTGACTGCCCTTGCGCTGCTGCAGCGCCACCGCCTGTTGTTCAAACTGCGCGATCTCACCGGCGCTCAAGGTTCCGGTGGTGTCGACCACCGGCGAGGTGAGCGGTGGAATCGGCGCCAGCGACTGCGCGAACGCAGTCACAGCAAGCATCAGCAGGCCTGCAGGCAGCCACACGCGGAGTGCGCGGATCATGGCATCGCTCCTGCGGACGTGCGGTTCAACCGCCCGGCGGCTTGGACTGCGCCGGTTGGCTGAAATCGATGCTCGGCGCATCCTGGATCTCGCGCTCGTTCTCGACCGTGAAACTCGGCTTCTCTTTGTAGCCGAACATCATCGCGGTGAGATTCCCGGGAAACTCGCGCACCTGGACGTTGTAGTCGCGCACCGACTGGATGTAGCGCTCGCGCTCGACCGTGATGCGGTTTTCGGTGCCTTCCAGCTGCGTCTGCAGATTGAGGAAGGCCTGGTCGGATTTCAGGTTCGGATAATTCTCGGTGATCACCAGCAGCCGCGACAGCGCGCTGGACAGCTCGCCCTGCGCCTGCTGGAACTTCTGCAGCGATGCGGCGTCATCCGGATTCACCTGCACCTGGCCGACCTTGGCGCGCGCTTCGGTCACGCCGATCAGTATTTTCTCTTCCTGCTGCGCGTAGCCCTTCACGGTGGCGACCAGACCCGGAATGAGATCGGCACGGCGCTTGTAGACGTTCAGCACCTGTGCCCAAGAGGCTTTGACCGCCTCGTCCTTGCGCTGGATCTCGTTGTAACCGCAACCGGACAGCATCGCGGCGAGGATCAGCAGAACGAATACACGCATGGCGGCACTCCAGTGGAGATCATTGCGCGCATTGCACCACCCGCGACCCTGCGGCGCAATCACCTGCGGCGTAATCATGCGCGATCGGGCGCCGGGCCTATTCCGGCGAAAACCGCTGCTGCGCGCGCTTCTTGGTCCACAGATTCAGCGATTCGACCGCCGCCGAGAAGCCCATCGCGAAGTAGATGTAGCCCTTCGGGATGTGCGCGCCGAATCCTTCCGCGACTAGGAATACGCCGACCAGCACGATGAATGCGAGCGCCAGCATCTTCACGGTGGGATTGCTGTCGATGAACTTGCCCAGCGGCGTCGCCGCCAACAGCATCACCGCCACCGCCAACAGGATCGCACCGACCATCACCGGCGTCTGATTGGCCATCCCCACCGCAGCGATCACCGAATCGAGCGAGAACACGATGTCGATCACGGCGATCTGCGCGATCACGCCCCAGAACACGCTGACCGGCTTGGTGTTGATGTCCTCGCTTTCGGCTTCGCCCTGGATGATGTCGCGGATCTCGCCGGTGCCCTTCACCAGCAGGAACGCGCCGCCAAGGATCAGCACCAGATCGCGGACCGAAATCCCCAGACCGAAGATCGTGAACAGGTCGTGGGTCAGACCTGCGAGCCACGCCAGCGTCAGCAGCAGCCCGATACGCGAGATGCAGGCCACCGCAATGCCGAATTTGCGGGCTTTTTCGCGCTGTTCGTAGGGCAGTCTGGAGACTGCGATCGAAATGAACACCAGATTGTCGATGCCGAGCACGATCTCGATCGCGCTCAAGGTGATGAGGGTGATCCACGTCTGCGGATCGGAAATCAGTTCCAGCATTGCATCACTTCCAGTGTCTTTGGCGAAGGCGCCGACGCGCGCCGCATTCGCGGGGATCGATCAGAAAAAAGTCAGAGATAACGGTCGCCCAGGATCAGGGCCCAGACCAGCAGCACATTCATCATCAGCACGAACACCGCCGCCGAGCCCATGTCCTTGGCGCGGCCGGCCAGTTCGTGGAATTCGGGGCCGTAGCGCTCGATCACCGCTTCGACTGCGGAGTTCAGCAGTTCGGCGCTCATCACCAGCAGACAGCTGCCGATCATCAGCGCGCGTTCGACCGGCGTTTCGCCCAGCCACCACGCCAGCGGCGCGAGCACCACGAACAGGAACACTTCGAGACGGAACGAGGACTCGTGCAGCCATGCGGCGCGGAGGCCCTGCATCGACCATTGCGCCGCCTTGAGAATGCGGCCCGGGCCCCTGGGCAGATGTCCGGTGCTGTCGGCCATCTCAGCGGATACCGCAGCGATGGCTGGAAGCGGGAGCGTACAAGTCGGAAACCGGCATCGGGACCACGGAAAAGCAGTCGAAGGCCGGCGATTTTGCCACAAGCCCCCACACCCCGCCCGACTGCTGCCCGTTCAGGGCGGCGAAACCCCCAGGAACAGCTCCGCAACCAGGCCGCCGCCTTCGCGATTGCGCAGCCTCAGCCCACCGCCGTGGACCATCGCGATCCGCGACACGCAGGCCAGGCCCAGCCCGCTGCCGGGCGTGCTGCGGGCGCGATCGACGCGATGGAACGGCCGGCCGAGGTCCGCCAGCGCAGCCTCCGGCACACCGGCGCCGCGGTCGAAGACACGCAGCCGCCAGCCATCTCCCACAGCGTCGAGTTCGGCCTCGAACGGCGCGGCGCCGTGGCGGGCGGCGTTGTCGAACAGATTCACCAGCGCCCGGCGCAAGGCCAGCGGCCTGCCGCTGCATGTCGCGCGTTCCGGCAACCCGAGCCGCCATGCGCGGCCCTGCCGCGCCTCGTCGGCGGCCAGCGTCTGCAGCATCGCAACCAGATCGACCGTTTCCAGCGGCTCGTCGCGACCGTCGCGCACGTAATCGATGAACTGCCCGACGATGCTGTCGAGCTCGTCGATATCGCGCTCCATGCCGACACGGGCGTCCGCATCGATGCCGTGATCCTCCAGCGCCAGTGCATAGCGCAGCCGCGCCAACGGCGTACGCATATCGTGCGAAATGCCCGCGAGCATCAGCTCACGATCGCGCGCAGCGGCACGCGTGCGGCTGGCGGCGTCGGCCAGCGCGTGCTGCAGTTCGAGGATTTCCTCGCTGGCGAAGCGCGGCGGTGCCGGCGGCGGCTCGCCGGCGACGATCCCCGGCGCGGCATCGGCCAGCTCGCGCAGCGGCCGGGTCAGGCTGCGCGCGAACAGCGACGCCGCCAGCAGCACCAGCGCGCCGATCGCGAACAGTGCGAACAGCAGGCCGCGCTTCAGCGGCTGTGCTTCGCCCAAGACAGGAATTCCCACCCAGCCCCGCATCGGCGGCCGCGCCTGCACCCACAACTGCACCGGCTTGCCCGACAGGCGCATGGCCCGTTCCGGCAAACGTGTCTTGAGGCGCGCCTCGACGCGCACCAGCAGCGGCATCGATCGAGGCTCGCCCGGCGGCAATTCCGGACGCCAGCGCATCTCCAATGCGCGCAGGTCGGCCATCGCCGCCCGCCGGTCAGGCTGCGCAAGCAGCGCATCGGCGGCGACCACCTGCGCATGCAGTGCGCGTGCCACGCGATCCGCGCTGCTGTTGCGCGTCGACAGGCCGAACGCGACCGTGGCCGCGACCAGCGCGGCGATGACCACCGCAGCCAGCAGCAGCAGCAATCGGGTATGCAGGTGGCGAATGCTCATGCGTCGCGGTCCGACTCAGCGGCAGGTGCGCCATCGGGCACGAACACATAACCCGTGCCCCAGACCGTCTGCAGCCAGCGCGGATGCTTGGCGTCATCTCCGATCAATTTGCGCAGACGGCTGATCATCACATCCATGCTGCGGTCGAAAGCGTCGTGTTCTCGACCGCGCGCGGCGCTCATCAGCTGGTCGCGGGTCAACGCCTGGCGCGGGCGCTGCACCAGCGTCGCGAGCACGCCGAACTCGCCGGTGGTCATGCGCAGTTCGCGGCCGTCGCGACGCAGCGTGCGCGCGCCGAGATCCAGTACGCAGGCGCCAAACGCCACGGTGCCGCCGTCTTCCTTCGGCGCGCCCGGCGCAGCGCGCCCCCGACGCAGCACCGCGCGGATGCGCGCGACCAGTTCGCGCGGGTTGCCCGGTTTGGGCAGATAGTCGTCGGCGCCGATTTCCAGACCGACGATGCGGTCGATCTCATCGCCCTTCGCGGTCAGCATCACGATCGGTGTTTCCACGCCCTGCCCGCGCAGCCGCCGGCAGATCGACAGGCCGTCTTCGCCCGGCAGCATCAGATCCAGCACGATCAGATCGACATGGTTGCGCGACAGTTGGCGATCCAGTTCGCGGCCATCGCCGGCCGCCAGCGTCTCGAAGCCCTGCTGCGCGAGGTAGCGCAGCAGCAGCTCGCGCATGCGCTCATCGTCGTCCACCACCAGCAGGCGGGGGGCCGGCGATGCGCTGGCGCTCGACGATTCGTGTGCACTCGACATGCCGCCATTGTCGCCGCTGCGCAGGCACGGGCAAGCACGGAACCGCCCGCACTACGGCGAAGCGCGGGCGGAGTTGTAAGCGAATGTGTCCGCCACCGCGCGCAGACACCTCTGTTCGCATTCCGATGCGATCCCGAAACGCCTTCGGCGCCGCGACGGCGCACGCTGGCCCCACACGACAACACCTGTCTGGAGCGATTCCCATGAAAACGAAACAACGCGTCTTCCTCGT
Source organism: Lysobacterales bacterium (assembly GCA_017302135.1). GTDB lineage: Bacteria > Pseudomonadota > Gammaproteobacteria > Xanthomonadales > Xanthomonadaceae > Lysobacter_I. Next base: position 574,954 of record JAFLDZ010000001.1, read on the forward strand.
GGCCGGCCTCGCCGCTGCCCTCCTCGCCACCACCGCCATCTCGGCTCCTCGCGCGCCACGCGGCGACGCGATGCTGCCGCCCACCGCCGCCGAACTCGGGCTCACCAAAGCGCATGCCAAATCATGGGATGCGCTGCGTACGGACGCCGTGGCCTTGCGTCAGCTCGGCCGCGACGATCTGCAGGACGGCTTCCTCGCATTCCGCAGCCTGCTCAACGAGCCGTCGCCGGATCTGCGTGGGTTCTCCGAGGAATCGCAGCGCAAGGTCGACGCGCATATGGCCGAAGCGCGCGCGCTGCGCGATCGCCAGCTCGATCTCTATGAATCGCTGTCGCCGGACGAGCAGGCCCGCGTCCGCGCTGCGATGGCCCAACGGCTGGATCGCTTCGCGAAACTGCGCGAACGGCTGGCCGGCTTCATGGCACCTCAGGCGTAATCCCTGCGGCGAAGGCCGCACCGCCCTGTCCGATCGCCGCGTACGCCGAAAGGGCCAATCGACATCGTTATACTGCCCGCCATGTCGCGACCCGCCGCCTTCCAGCGCTCGATGGCCAGACTCGCCCTGCTGGCGATGCTGGCCTTGGCGCTGTTGCCCGGCATCGGCCGCATCGCGCAACACACTGGCACCGGCACTGCTGTCACCGACAGCGCCCCCGGGCAGCTGCTCGGCGCGATCTGCACCACGCAGGGGCTCGCATACGATCCTGCCGTCGCGGCCGTCGAAGCGATCGGCTTCGCACTACAGAACGACGACCAGGGCCGCGGCGCACCATCGTCACCGCATCCGGACAGCGACTGCGATTACTGCGCAGTCGCCGCATCCACGCTCGTCCCGACCTTCGTCGCACTACCGGCTTCGATGCCGCAGACAGGCATCGCTCCCGTTTCGCGACGCAACGATATCGTCGGATGGCACTACCCGCTCGGCCTCGGCTCGCGCGGCCCCCCGCTCCAGGCCTGAACACACCCGCTTCCTTCCCGACCGCGTCCGCCATCGCCGACGCGTCATTGTGTTGTTCCGGAGCCTCTTCCCCATGTCTTTCGCATTGCATGCGATGCCGCGCGCGTCGCTGTTGTCCGTGGCCGTATCCGCCGCACTGATTCCTGCTTTTTCCGCTTTTCCCGCCCTTGCCGCCGAAGCCGCTGCAAACGACCCTGAAACCCTGGATGCCGTTGAAGTCGTCGGCAACCGCCCGTCGTATCAGGCACCGCCCTCGCGCACCGCGACCAGGACCGACACTCCGACGCTGCGCACGCTGCAGAATGTGCTGGTCGTGCCGCGCGCCGTACTGGAAGACCAGAACGCGCTCAACGTTGCCGACGCCGTGCGCAATGTCGCCGGCACCGGCACCGACTTCGGTTTCAACGGCGGCAGCCTGCCGCTGCTGATCGTGCGCGGCTTCCCGACGGTCTCGATGAGCGCGCAGGGTTCCACCACCTCCAGCTATTTCTTCAACGGCACCAAGGTCCAAGGGCTGCCGGTGGCGATGAGCGACATCGAATCGGTCGAAGTGGTGAAAGGCCCGGCCAGCGTGCTTTACGGACGTTCGGAACCCGGTGGTCTGGTCAACATCGTCACCCGCCAGCCGCAGGCCGAGCGCGGCTTCCGCGCGTCCGCCACCGCCGGTTCTTTCGGGCTGCTTCAGGGATCGGCGGAGATCTTCGGCGCGCTCGATCAACGCGGGCAGTGGCAGGGCCGCGCGGCGATATCGCATGACGACAATGCCTCCAACCGCGATTTCGTCGAAGACCGGCTGAGCGCATTTTCGGCAGCGCTGGCCTGGGTGCCGAGCGATCGTACCCGGCTGAGTTTCGGTCTGGAACGCAGCCGCCAGCGCTACCGCAACGATTACGGCATTCCCGCGATCGGCGACCGTCCTGCGAACATCGATCGCGACAACCAGTTCAACGAAGGCGGCCCGCTGTCGCGACAGGACAACACCGTCGCACGCATCGACTTGGCACAGATGCTCTCGGAACGCTGGACCCTCAACGTGCACGCGCTGGCGCTCGACCAGGACGGCGCGCAGTACGACCTGTTGCCCTCGACGTTCTTTTCCGGCCAGGCCGGGCTGATCGCAACCGGCCGTATCGACCGCCTCTACAACTACGAACCGCAGCGCGACCGCCAGTTGTATCAGTTCAATGCGGATCTGGTCGGCAAGCTGTCGACCGGTTCGCTGGAACACACGCTGCTGATCGGGGCCGACACCTACCGCGACCGTTTCGACAGCAAAACCACCAGTTTCGTACCGGGGCCGTCGATCGATATCCGCAACCCGGTGTATGGCCAGGTGCCGCCGCTCGATCTGAGCGCGCTGCCGCTGTTCGACCAGGAAGGCCGCACGCGCTGGACCGGCGTCTACGTGCAGGACCAGATCGCATTCGCCAACGGCATCGAATTGATCGCCGGTGTGCGCCACGACCGCAGCAGCGCACGCTTCGGTGCGCCGGGCACGCGCGCAAACGATCAACGCTTCACCACGCCGCGACTCGGTGCGGTCTGGCAATTCGCGCCGAACCAGAGCGTCTACGCGCAGTTCCAGGAAGGCGTGTCCGCGAACAACGGCCGCAATCTGGCCGGCGATTCGCTGGATTCCGAGCAGGCGCGGCTGTACGAGATCGGCCACAAGCTGCAGGCCAACGGCGGCAGGCTGACATCCACCGTCGCGCTGTATCAGCTCACCAAGCGCAACATCGCCAATTACGTCCCCGATATCAGCGGCTTCTTCGACACCATCGCGGTCGGCGAAGCCCGCGCGCGCGGACTGGAATGGGACCTCTCCGGACAGTTGACCGACCGTCTCGCGGTGATCGCGTCCTACGCCTACACCCAGAGCGAAGTCACCTGCGACGAAAACTTCGTTGGCAAGCGTCTTCCGAACGTACCGCGACATAGCGGCAGCGTCTGGGCGCGTTACGCCGCAGGCGAACGCTGGACCTTCGGCGGCGGCGTCTTTGCGCAGGGCGGACGCGCGGGCGACCGGGCCAACACCTTCGTGTTGCCGGGCTACGCGCGCGTCGACGCGATGGCGGCGTATCGCTTCCCGCTGGGCCGCGCGAAAGGGCAGTTGCAGTTCAACGTCAACAATCTGTTCGACCGCGAGTACTTCACCGGCAGCCATCAGCACGTCACCGACTGGAACCAGCCGGGCGCGCCGCGCACGGTGCTGGCGACTTTCCGTATCGATTACTGAGGAACATGCCATGGCCAATCGCAGAGATTTTCTGAAAACCGCGACATCGATCGCCGGCGCGCTGGTGGTCGGTACCGGGCAGGCGTCCGCTGCAACCCCACCACCGCAGACCGCCAATGCCCCGCTCGAACACGACATGAGCGCGATGCCGGCCTCATGGATGGGCAACGACAAGATCGCGATGCTGCTGTATCCCGGCTTCACCGCACTGGACCTGATCGGGCCGCAATATTTCTTCGCGAACCTGATGGGTGCCACCGTGCAACTGGTGGCGAAAGACCGCGCGCCGGTGATGAGCGACACCGGGCTGGCGATCGTGCCGACCGCGACGCTGGAGGAATGCCCGGCCGATCTTGATGTGCTGTTCGTCCCCGGCAGCGGCGGTGGCGTGCTGGATGCCATGGAAGATCCCGCGCTGGTCGCCTTCGTCGCCGATCGCGGCACGAGAGCGAAGTGGGTGACATCGGTGTGCACCGGCTCGCTGCTGCTCGCACGCGCCGGCCTGTTGACCGGCTATCGCGCCACCGGGCACTGGGTGGCGCGCGAGGTGCTCGCGGATTTCGGCGCGATTCCGGTGAACGAACGCGTGGTCCGTGATCGCAATCGCATGACCGGCGCGGGCGTCTCCGCAGGGCTGGACCTGGGATTGGCGATGACTGCCGAACTGCGCGATCGCGCCTATGCCGAAGGCGTGCAATTGCTGGCCGAATACGCACCGAAGCCGCCATTCGATGCCGGCACGCCGGACACCGCGCCGAAGGAAGTGGTGGAGATGATCGGCGGCATGTTCCCGGGATTCATCGATCGCGCGAAACGCATCGCGCGCGCGATGCCCACAACCGCAAAAGGAGGATGACCGATGGAAGCTTTCTTTTTCTTCGCGCTGTTCTGGCTGATCGCCTGGGCGATCTTCCTGCTCTCGACCATCGCCGAAAAAGATGGTCGCAAAACCCACTCCCACACCCTGCTCGACGACATCGAGGTCGAACTATGAACATCGCCAACACCCTCACCCGCACCCGCACCCATCGTCTGCTGTTCGCCGCGTGCGCACTGACGCTGTCGTTCGCCGTCGGCGCCGCCCAACCCGCGAAGAAAGACGCCATCGTTCTGGATCAGGCCTGGGCCCGCGCAACGCCGCCCGGCGCGCCGGTCGCGGGCGGGTTCGTGACCATCCGCAATACCGCGAAGCGCGCGGATCGCCTGCTGTCGGCGACCAGCCCGGATGCCAAGCTCGTCGAAATCCACGAAATGAACATGGACAACGGGGTGATGCGGATGCGCAGGCTCGACGATGGCTTGCCGATCGCGCCGAAGGGCACGCTGGAGCTCAAACCCGGCGGCTATCACCTGATGTTCATCGGCCCGAAACATCCGTTCGTTCAGGGCGAGACCATCACCGCGACCCTGCGTTTCGAACATGCGGGCACGCGCGAAGTGCGTTTCGAGGTGCGCGCGATGGGCAGCGCCGCGCCGAAGCACTGATCCGCATCGCTGATGCGCTTTGATATCGGGTTGAAACGCGCCACGAATCGCGGCGCGCCCGGATCCATGACGGCGGGCCAAGGCCCGCCTTATGCATTGACCCTCGTTTTCCACATCGTCCGCACCCCATCCAACGGGTCCAATCGATAATGTAAGGGGCATAAGCCGAAGGCATCATGCGTCCTCAAACGCACCGGCACTGGCATCAAAGCACACAATAGATAAGGTGATTAACACTTCGCTGACGCACCCTTCGACTGCATGCGCCTTACGAGCTTATCCACGTGCAGGTTTGTCGCTTCACCTCGGCGGGTCAAGACCCGCCTTAAGGGTTACGCGTTGGCGAATTCACATCGAAATATTGGTAGCGTAACGCCGCGTAGTCACCGTCAGGTTGAACCGGTGGTGGCAGTGGGTCCGTTGGCCCCGAGGCTGAGGCCAGTGCCTGTCCATGCCGGACTAGACGAAGCCTAGATAAGAGCCGATTGCGCAGGGTAACCAAGTCAGTCTGGGACGAAAACCACGTTTTCTCGATGGACTCGACAGCGCCGATCAGCCTTTCCTCTTCAACCTTCGCTTCATCGGGTGCGAGTGCGTAATACATTGCTACAGGAAAATCGAATGAGCATGCAGCAGGTGCGGACATATGCCGACCTAGTTCACGCCCGTAATCCCACTTATCCCATCGCTCATAGGCCAGTCGCCACATTTCATTGGCAGCCGCAGACCCAACCGTTTTGTAGAAACGAACAAGAATATTGGCCACTGGCACGACCGTCGCGAGATGTGTCCAAAGTTGAACCGAATCTACGAAATTCGCCCAGTGCTTCGCCTCCAACTGCGCGAGAGCGCTGGGAAGCGCCAGCTCTGAGACCCGGTTGCCGTGCGGGTACTTAAAGAATGCCTGCAGCCAAGAAGCCCAATGCTCCGACCTGGCGACTTGGAGAAGCAGCTGGCAGAACACGTCCACAGCCCAACTTGGAGCGCTTTCCGGCCGCAAACCGGCTACTGCAGCAGCGCTGAAGAATTTGAAAGTTATATCGTCAACCGAAAACGCGAACTGGTGCAATGAATCTTGCAGAACTTTGCAAACAACATATGAATGCAGGGCATCCTGCTTTTGATCTATATGACTTGCGAGCAGATGGGGGCTCATCCGCCAAAGAAGAAAAATCGCTAGCCGAATGTCAGGCGTAACATATATATCGAAATGACGCATCAGAGTTGAGAGTCGCTCATAATCGCCTGCTCGTGCAACCGCCTGAATTTCACTCCACAATGAGATGCACCCAGCATTCGCCCAGACGTCTTGTGCCTCGATTTTCTCCAAAAGGCGAAGCAAGGCCTTGGGAAGTGGAGATGTAGTGAATTCTTGGAGCGAGACATCCACTTCGGCATTGAATGCACCGAATGCAGCCAATGCCGCAAGCAGTATCCGCAAGCGAAGAAAAGCATTTTCCGCGTCTGGCATCCAAGATCGAAGCTCCTGCAACACCCAGCGAAGCGCATTCACCCATCGCTCGGCCTGCTCCGGCGCTAGGATCTGCTCTCCATCGATAACGCCCCAAGTAGAGAATTGCTCACCAACTTGATTCTCGATAGAGACCGTGTCCAACGTCGCCGACTGTGCTGCCGCCGACGAAGGGAGCTCTCGGAAGATTTTCTGTATGGCTGCAGGCATCTCAACAGGGCCGTCTTCGACCGCTTTCAAGAGCAGCTCACGTACGATTTGAAGCGACTGGAGATTCACAACGTCTTCCAAACGAGATGTTCAATTGCATCGAGCTCGTTCCAAAGATCACGAAAAGCATTTGCAATCAGCTCGCCATTGGAGACTTTTTGAAGTATATGATGTTGCTTTCCCAATCCGTTTACGGACGTACCCAAGGACCACGCGACGGCAGGTCCGTCCTTCTTAGGAAAGATGATGAAGCGGTCATGGAAGGGCCAACCTGCCCGACCTTTACGGATTCGAAATTCAAGCCTCAACCCGCAGCAGTCCCCCTTTGCAGTTTCGAGCCGCAATGCTTGCTTTCTTTCCCACGACTGCAATGCTGTTGAAGGAGTGCCCTGCTTGGCACTCTTCTCAGCTTTGCTGTTGTAGGATCTCGGCTCTTCTCCAGCAGTCAGCGCCCTGAGCTCAACGCCATCATGGGGACAAAAGAACAACGTGTGCAGGACGTCATCTGCTTGCAAATAGGGATCCCATAACCAGACCCCCTCCGCTCCATACTTCTCTATCAACCAGCGAATGTCTTCGAGTGCTTTCCCCCGGTCATCACTTGCTGCATGGCCATACTGGACGAATTCTTTGTGAGTCTGGAGCACCACCAATGATTTCTTGAAGACACGACTCTGGCGCCAAGGCTCTCGCGGCCTTTCAGGAGCACTTCCAATCATATGAGGTCTCTCTGCGGGCTGGAGAAGAATTGATTGAATTCTTATATGACCTTCATTGTCTGGCAGCTGAAATTCACGCGTATGAGCTTCGGTGCCGGATCCTACTGCGTGCATAGAAAGGGCCATGCTGGTGATAAACGCTGTAACAGGTGTGGCCCCAAGTAGAACGAGATTATGTTCGTCCCAGATATGTGTTCGAGCACCGCCACCACGAGAGTTCAGCCTTAGCGTCACAGAACCCGCATTGATAATTGCAGAGTCATAGGCTTCCACGGTGGAGTCCTCATATATCTCTGCGGTGATCCGTACAGGGCGCGACGGCACTTCCGGGTGCCACCCTAGCGTGACGGTGTAATGACCCTCAGGGGAGCCGCGAGTTGCGGTGGAGATGACTGTCACTGGAAGCTGGATGAGAACGTTCCCCAGTCGATCGGACAATCCGTCCACTGCTACAGGAGCGTACGAGCCAATGAGACGAGCCAGCTTCGTCAATAGTCTGGAGTCTTCCAACAAAAACCGAACGTACAGCTTCGATGTATCAAACAACTCAAGGACGTGCGAGCCTTCGAAGAAATTGTTCTTCAGTATTCGGTTCCAAGGATTCTCTTTGAATGAGTCTGCAGGCACGAACTGAGGCGGAATAGCAACCAATGCACCGACCTGCAACGGCGCTCTTCCGGGCTTCCACTCGCCCGTCTGCGAAAAGCCATTCAGCGCATACACAAGAGCTTGCAATGAAATGCGGTAGCGGACTATGCCGACCTTCCAATCAGCGTTGAGCGTCAGACGCGATTCGTTCAGAAAGTAGTTCTCGGAAACATCGCTCGTAGGCGGCTCCGCTGGCTCTGCAACCACAACTGTTAGAAAGTTTTTTGGATTATTATCCCGCTTAAATCCGATAATTTCTGTAATTTCAAAGCTGTTATAAATCCCTATAACGCCATGTGCAATAAGCTTTTGCAGCTCTTGCACCATCTCTGCGATACCCCAAACTAGTGCGCTGTCATTTCTACCCACAAGCATCCTCCTTGTTTTTAACTGACGTCAAACAGCGATCCGTCAGACAACGATGCTGAAAGCCGTAGGGCGCAATTCTCAACGCAAAATCCGCGCCGCGATTTCATGCCGCTATTGTTCAATAGCAGAATCGCCTTCTGCAGTTCCGCCCTACTTAACGACCGCTTTGTTCAAAAAAAGCCGTTAAAGAAGACCCAGCGAAAAAACATCCTGCATCAAACAACAGAGCCACCCTACCCTCTTACTGCTGCCGCAGCGCCTCGATTGGATCGAGTTTCGAAGCCTTGCTCGCCGGGTAGTAGCCGAAGAACAGCCCGGTAGCGATGGAGAAACCCGCAGCGAGTCCGATGACTTTGCCGTTCAGCGCCACCGGCAGCGCACCGAACTTGCTCACCAGCAGTGCACCGACGATGCCCAGCGCGATGCCGATCACGCCGCCGATCAGCGAAATCAGCATTGCTTCGGCGAGGAACTGGCGGCGGATGTCGCGCGGGCCGGCGCCGACGGCCATGCGCAGGCCGATCTCGCGGATCCGCTCAGTCACCGACACCAGCATGATGTTCATGATGCCGATGCCGCCGACGATCAGCGAAATGCCGGCGACCGCGCCGAGCAGCCACGACATCAGCCGCGTGGTCTGCGTGCGCGTGGCGACGATTTCGGCGAGATTGCGCACGTTGAAATCGTCCTCCGCGCCGGGCTGGATCTTGTGGCGCTGGCGCAGCAGGGCTTCGATTTCCGCCTGTGCGGTGGCCAGTCCCTCGGGGTCGGCCACACCGACCGAAATCTGCTGCACCGCGCCCGGCGGCAGCGATGCGTTGCTGGACATGCGCCGGCGGGCGGTGGCCAGCGGAATCACGATCAGATCGTCCTGGTCCTGACCGAAACCGCCCTGGCCTTTCGATTTCAGCGTACCGACCACGGTGAACGGCACGCGGCCCAAGCGGATGGTCTGGCCGATCGCTTCTTCTTCGCCGAACAGCTCGCGGCGCACGCTTTCGCCGAGGATCGCCGACTTGGCCGCGCTGGTGTAATCGCGCGCTTCGAAGCCCGGGCCGCTGGCGATCTCCCAGCCGTTGATCGCGAACCAGTCCACTTCCACGCCCTGCCATGAGCTGGACCAGTTGTTCTCGGCATACACCGCCTGGGTGTTGCCGCGCAGCGATGCGCCGACGTACTGGATGCCCTGCACCTCGCGGCGGATCGCTTCGGCGTCGTCTTCGGTCAGCGTGTAGAAGCTGCTCGCGCTGATGCGCTGGCCGCCGAAACCGCGACCGGCGCCGGGGCCGATGTCGAGCCGCTGCGAACCGAGGCCGGAGACCAGTTTTTCGATCTCCGCCTGCGTGCCCTGGCCCACCGACACCATCACGATCACCGCAGCGATGCCGATGATCACGCCCAGCGACGTGAGCGCACTGCGCAGCCAGTTGCCGCGCAGCGCGAACAGCGCGGTGCGCAGGACTTCGATCAAATTCATTCCGCCGGGCACGGGTGGCGACGCATCGTGGATCGCGGCGCTCATGGCGCGGACTCCGCGTGCGGCCGGCTGTCGTGAGACCCGCTGTCGTGAGACTCGCTCTCGTGCAGCTCGCCGTCGCGCATCACGCAGGTGCGGTCGGCGTGCGCCGCCACTTCGGCATCGTGGGTGATCAGGATGATGGTGTGGCCCTCGCCGCGCAGACGGTCGAACAGCGCGAGGATCTCCTGTCCGGTGCGCGTATCCAGCGCGCCGGTGGGTTCGTCCGCCATCAGGATCGCCGGGCGGTGGATCAGCGCGCGCGCGATCGCCACGCGCTGCTGCTGGCCACCGGACAATTCGCTGGGGCGATGGCGCATGCGTTCGCCCAGACCGACCGCCGTCAGCGCTTCGGCCGCACGCTGCTTGCGTTCGGCCGGCGGCACGCGCGCGTAGCTCAAGGGCATCGCGACGTTGTCCTGCGCGCTCATCCGCGACAGCAGATTGAAGCCCTGGAACACGAAACCGATCTTGTCGCGGCGCAGCATGGCGCGCTCCTCGGCATCGAGCGTCGCGACATCGACGCCATCGCACAGATACGTGCCCGAGGTCGGCGTGTCGAGACAGCCGATCAGATTCATCAGCGTCGATTTGCCCGACCCCGACGGCCCCATGATCGCGACGAACTCGCCGTGTTCGATCTTCAGATCGACGTCCTTCAGGGCCACCACTTCGGCCTCTGTCCCGGCGGCGTAAATCTTGCTCAGCGATCTGGTTTCGATCACCGGATGCGCCGGGCGGGCGCGTGGAACTGCGCTCACTTGCCGGGCTCCGCAGCCTGCACGCCGACGATCAGTTCATCGCCGGCCTTCAGGTCGCCACTGATCTCGGTGCTGGTGCCGTCGGAGGCACCGACGCGCACCATCACCTGCTTCGGCTTGCCTTCGACCAGAAGGTAGACCGGCGCGCGGCGCGCACCGACCAGCGCATTGACCGCCGTATCCCACTGCTGCCGCTGCGGGTCGCGCAGCGCGGCGCGGAACTCCGCGAACTGCTGGTTCATGCGTTCCAGCATGCGCTTGCGCATCGCGCCACTGGCGTTGCCGCCGGCGCCGGACGCGTTGCCGCCCGCTGCGGGCGGGCGTCCACCGAACAGGCTTCCGCTGGTCTGGCCCTGCGGCGGCGCTGCGGTTCTCGCAGCGAGGCGTTCGCGCATCTTCGTCATCGCCGCATCGAACGCAGCCTGCTGGGTCGCATCCAACTGCAGCGACGCCGCGATACCCGGCAGTTCATCGGTCATACCGCCGTTGCGCTGCGGTGTCTGCGCGTCTGCCGGATCCTCGACCGGCGGCTTGAAGCGCATCGCCGCGTTCGGCACCTTCAGGATATTGTCGCGACGGCTGACTTCGATTTCGGCATTGGTGGTCATGCCCGGCAGCAGGACTTCGTCGCTGTTGTCGACCGCTACCACCACCGGATAGGTGATGACATTGTTGGTGTTGGTGGCCGAGAGCCGGACCTGGCTGACCTCGCCACGGAACTGGCGGTCGGGGAAGGCGTCGACGGTGAAACTCACCACCTGCCCCTGCTTGACCTGGCCGATGTCGGATTCGTCCACCGCCAGCACGATCTCCATCCGCACCAGATCCTCGGCGATCTTGAACAGCACCGGCGCCTGCAGACTGGCGGCGACGGTCTGGCCCGGTTCGACCGAACGGTTCAGCACCACGCCGTCGACCGGCGAAAAAATCACGGTGCGGCCGAGATTCAGCCGGAAATTCTGGGTCGACGCCTGCTGCTGGCGGATCTGCGCCTCGGCAGCGGTGACCTGCGCGCGCGCCTGATCGCGCGCGGCCAGGGCCAGATCCAGATCGCTGCGGGCGATGAGCTTCTGCTGCACGAGCGAGGCTTTGCGGCTGTAGTCGAGTTCCGCATTGCGCAGCCCGGCCTGCGCCGTCTGCAGATTGGCGCGGGCGCTGGCGATGGTGGCGTCGCCCTGCGCGATCTGCGCTTCGAAGGTGCTGGGGTCGATGCGGGCGATCACCTGCCCTTTGCGCACCCGGTCGTTGAAGTCCGCCAGCACTTCGGTGACCTTGCCGGAAACTTCGCTGCCCACGTCCACCGTCGACAGCGCGTTGAGCGTGCCGGTGGCCGAGATCGCGACCCGGATGTCGCCCTGCTCGATCTTCGCCGTCCGGAAGCGCTGTTCGTCGGCACCGCCGCGACCTTTCCAGAACCACAGCGCGGCCGCCACTGCGGCGAGCGCGACGACCACGATGAGAATGCGACGCGAAAAGAAGGAAGGCTTGCGGGATGGGGGCATGGGAGGTCTTGGAATCGCGGAGGGAAGGATCGGCAGGTGGAGGAACGATAACGACTGGGCGCGTCCTGCGGTTGACCGTCGATATGGACCGTCGATAGAGACCATCCGCACGCGGGGATGTTCCCTGTCGCGGCGTCGGCATCTTGGCGAACCGACCCGCATCCCCGCATCATCGCACGATCCCCTTAACCCACGCCGCCATGCCCATCGCCCTCGAACGTTTCGTCCCCATCCTCCTGCTGCTGTGCTCGAACGTCTTCATGACCTTCGCCTGGTACGGCCACCTGAAATACAAGACCGCACCGCTGTCCGTCGCCATCGCCGTGAGCTGGGGCATCGCCCTGTTCGAGTACACGCTGATGGTGCCCGCCAACCGCTGGGGCAGCACGTTCTATTCGGCGCCGCAGCTCAAGGGCATGCAGGAAGTCATTACGCTGCTGGTGTTCGCGGTGTTCTCGTCGACGTATCTGGACCAGTCGCTGAAATGGAACCATTGGGCGGGCTTCGCGCTGATCGCGGTCGCGGCGTGGCTGATCTTTCTGGAGTGATGCGATGGCCTTTGCAGGAGCGGCTTCAGGCGCGAAACCCACGGCATTTCCGTTGCCATGACCCGCGCAATCAAACGCGTGATTCCGGGGTTGCTGTTTACATGGCCACGGAGATGTTGCGGGCTTCGCGGCTGAAGCCGCTCCTACAAAAAGCAAAGGCGATGGGTGCGGATCAGAGCTTGATCCGTCCGATCAGAATGTCCTTGTACATCACCCAATCGCCGGCGAAGGAATAGAACGGATATTTGAACGTCGCCGGACGGTTCTTCTCGAAGAAGAAATGCCCGACCCATGCGAACGCATAGCCGCAGACCAGCGCCGCCAGCAGCCACCATGGGTTGTCGCGCACGATCGCTGCGAGGATGCAGCCCAGGGCGCCCGAAGTGCCGACGAAATGCAGCCGCCGGCAGACGGTGTTGCGATGCTCACCGAGATAGAACGGATAGAACTCGCGGAAGCTGGAAAAACCGGCCATGGGCATCTCCGATCAATTGTTTTGCGCAGGCCCGGAAGCACGGGCAGCCGCACGCTGCAGCAGCAGAACCACACCGTACCAGAGGAACAGCATGCCGAGCAGGTTCGGCACGCTCATCGACCACTCCGAATAGCGGTAACCGTAGTACAGCAGCGCGCCGCCGAGCACGACCAGCAGCACCGACCACACCGCGCCGACCGACGCATCGCCGCGCGGTTCGCGCTGGCGCAGACGCTGCTCGCAGAGGGTGTCGCAGTGCAGACCGAGCCCGCCGTCGTGCGCGCAGGTCTCCGCACACAGCCCTTTGCCGCAGGCGGCGCACACGCCAACCGCATCGTGCTCACGGTGGCGATGGCATTTCATGCGCCTGCTTCCGCATCCGCTGCTTCGGCAGCTTTGGCGCGATTCCAGTACGCGTCCTGTGCATCCAGCGGCAAGTCGGACAACTGCACGCCATCGGCCGCTGCCATCGTTTCCATCGCCCGGAAGCGACGCTCGAATTTGTGATTGGCGCGACGAAGCGCGGCGCCGGGGTCGACCTTCGCATGGCGCGCGAGATTCGCGGCGACGAACAGCAGATCGCCGAGTTCGTCCTCCAGCCGGTCGCGCACATCGGCGCTGCCGGGCGCGGCGGCGAGCGCATCGAATTCGACCCGCACTTCCTCAAGCTCCTCCTTCAATTTCTCGATCACCGGCGCCGGCCCGGGCCAGTCGAAGCCGACGGTCGCGGCCTTCTTCTGCAGCTTCACCGCGCGCTGCCATTCCGGCAGGCCGCGGGCAACGCCAGCCAAGGCCGACGCATCGGCAGCTTCGCCGTATTTCGCAAGCCTTTCTTTTTTCTTTTCCGCATCCCACATCGCGTTCAGCGCGTCGCTGTCGGCGATGCTCATCCCCGCGAACACGTGCGGATGCCGGCGCTCCATCTTGTCGCTGATCGCGGCGACAACATCGCGGAAGTCGAAAGCGCCCTGCTCTTCGGCCATGCGCGCATGGAACACGACCTGGAACAGCAGATCGCCGAGTTCGTCCTTCAGATCGTCGAGGTCGCCGCGATCGATCGCATCGGCGACTTCGTAGGCTTCCTCCACCGTGTACGGGGCGATGGTCGCGAAAGTTTGCCTGAGATCCCACGGGCAGCCGCCCTGCGGGTCGCGCAGACGGGCCATGATCGCCAGCAGGCGCCAAATGTCGTTCACGTCGTTCGTGTCGCTCATGACTCGACCCATGCGCGCCAAGGCAGCGCCGGATCTCCCAGGGCCACGAAGTCGCCGTTGAGCAGCGTGTCGCGCTGGTTGTAGCGGAACGGCCGGCCCTGCGGATCGAGCACGCGGCCGCCGGCCGCTTCGACGATCACCTGACCCGCAGCGGTGTCCCACTCGCTGGTCGGCGCGAAGCGCGGATACACATCGATGGCGCCCTCGGCGACGCGGCAGAACTTCAGCGACGAGCCGACGCCGATCGCTTCGAGTTCGCCCATCTGCGCCGCCATCTTCGCCATGAACGCCTCGGTGCGCGCATCGCGGTGCGAACGGCTGGCGGCGACGCGCAGCGACGGCACTGCCGGCGTGCGCGTTTCGAGAGCGATTTCGCCGACCGCATCGCGACGATACGCACCGTGCACCCGATCGCCCCACCACAATTCGCCGGTGACCGGCGCCTGGATCACGCCGAACGTGGCGACGCCGTCTTCGATCAGCGCGATGTTGACCGTGAACTCGCCGTTGCGCTTGACGAATTCGCGGGTGCCGTCGAGCGGATCGACCAGCCACAGCCGCGACCAGCTGCGACGCGTGGCGATGTCGGTTGCCGACGATTCCTCGGACAGCACCGGGATGTCCGGCGTGAGCCGCTGCAGGCCCTCGACGATGCGCCGGTGCGACGCCAGATCGGCGGCGGTCAGCGGGCTGTCGTCGGCTTTCTGCTCGACATCGAACGCGCCGTCGTAGATCGCCAGGATATCGCCGGCGGCGGCGATCGCCAGCGCGATCACGCTTTCGCGGATCGCATCGTCGATCAATCGGTCGTTGGTTCCATCATTTTGCATCGGCATATCGCAACCACTCCCTGACCAGGAACAGCGCGGCGATCGAGCGTCCCTCGGAAAAATCTTCGGCCAGAATCAATTCGTGCAGCGCATCGAGCTTCCACGGCAGCACGTCGAGCTGTTCCGGTTCGTCGCCCGGCAGCCGCTCCTCGTACAGATCGCGCGCCAGCACCAGGATGGTTTCGTGGCCCATGTAGGTCGGCGCGAGACTGATCCGGCGCAGCACCGTCAGCGATCGCGCACCGTAGCCGGCTTCTTCCTTCAACTCGCGATTCGCGGCTTCCTCGGGCGTCTCGCCGGCATCGATCTTGCCCTTCACCAGGCCCAGTTCGTAGCGATGGGTGCCCGCCGCATATTCGCGGATCAGCAGCGCGGTCTCGTCGTCCAGCATCGGCACCACGATCACCGCGCCGTGCTCGCTGGCGGGCGCTCGGTGATACAGCCGGCGCTCGCCGTTGGAGAATTCGAGATCCAGTTCTTCGACCACGCGATGCGGGTCGCCTTGATGGCGACGGACCTCGTGGATGATCGGCAGGGGCCGGGTCATGCGGCACCCGGGCGGACGCGCCGCGCAGCCGGACAGGCAATAATGGGAGCATGAAGACGCATGCGCCGATCATAAACGACAGCGGGCCGAGCGACGCGGGCCAAGATGCCGCGGGGCGCTGGCGCGCGCGCGATCTCGCGGTGCTCTGGCACCCCTGCACGCAGATGCGCGAGCATCCCGACACCCTGCCCTTGTTGCCGGTCGCGCGCGGCGAGGGCGCTTGGCTGATCGGTCACGACGGCAGCCGCACATTGGATGCGATCAGCAGCTGGTGGACAAACATCCATGGCCACTGCGAGCCGCGCATCGCCGAGGCCATCGCGCGGCAGGCGCGGACCCTGGAGCACGTGATCCTGGCCGGGGTCTCGCATGCGCCTGCGGTCGAGCTGGCGGAGCGGTTGCTCGCCATCGCGCCGCGCCAGGCAGGACGCGCTCCGCTCAACAAAGTGTTCTATGCCGACAACGGGTCGGCCGGGGTGGAAGTGGCGCTGAAGATGGCGTTCCACTGGTTCCGCAACCGCGACGGCCACGACAGCGGACGCACCAAATTCGTCGCGCTGGAAAACGGCTATCACGGCGAAACCATCGGCGCGCTGTCGGTGGGCGATATCCCGCTGTACCGCCGCGTCTACGCGCCGCTGCTGGTCGAATGCCTGTTCGCGCCTTCGCCCGATGCCTACCTCGCGGCCGACGGCGTCGATGCCGCCGCGCATGCGGAAGCGGCTGCGGATGCGCTCGCCGATCTCCTCGACCGGCATCGCGGCGATATCTGCGCACTGATCCTCGAACCCCGCGTGCAGTGCGCGGGCGGCATGCGCATGCACGATCCGGTCTATCTCAAGCGCGTACGCGCGCTGTGCGACGCCCACGAAGTGTTCCTGATCGCCGATGAGATCGCGGTCGGCTTCGGCCGCACCGGGCCGATGTTCGCGAGCGAGGATTCGGCGGTGATGCCGGATCTGCTGTGCCTGTCCAAAGGCCTGACCGGCGGCGCGCTGCCGCTGTCGGCGGTGCTGACGACGCAGACGGTGTACGACGGCTTCCTCGACGACTCGCGCGACCGCGCATTCCTGCATTCGCACAGCTACACCGGCAATCCACTGGCCTGCGCGGCGGCGCTCGCGTCGCTGGACATTTTCGCCAGCGACGAAGTGCTCGCGCGCAACCGCGACACGTCGAAGACGATGCGCGATCTGGCCGCCGGTATCGGCAGGCATCGGCATGTCGCCGACGTGCGCCAGGCCGGAATGATCGTCGCGTTCGAACTCAGCCGCGATGGCGACAAACGCACGCCGTTCGACCCGGCGCTGCGCATCGGCCTGCGCGCGTATCGCGCGGCGCTTGGGCGCGGCGTGCTGCTGCGCCCGCTCGGCGATGTGCTGTACTGGATGCCGCCCTACTGCATCGACGCTGCGCAATTGCTGCAGCTCGCCGAAGTCACACTCGCCGCGATCGAAGAGGCCACCGCATGCGCCTGACCCGCGTCTTCGTCGACCTGCCGCTCGCGCCCGGCGCGCGCGTCGTGCTGCCCGAGAGCGCGGGCGCGCATCTCGTTCGCGTGCTGCGACTGCGCGAAGGCGAGGCCTGCGTGCTGTTCAACGGCGACGGCCACGACTACGACGCCACGCTGCTCAGTGCCGGCAAACGCGGGGTCGAAGCGCAAGTGAACGACGTACGCGCCATCGACAACGAATCGCCGCTGCGTCTGGTGCTGCTGCAGGGCATCGCCCGTGGCGAGAAGATGGATCTGATCCTGCAGAAAGCGACCGAACTGGGCGTCGCCGCGATCGCGCCGGTGTTCGCCGACCGCACCGAAGTGCGACTGGACGGCGACCGTCTGGAAAAGCGCGTCGCGCACTGGCGCAGCGTCGTCGCGTCGGCCTGCGAACAGAGCGGGCGCGCGCGCATTCCGGAACTGCTCGCGCCGCGTGGATTGTCGGAAGCCGCCGGTGCGCTGGATGCGGACGCGCTGAAACTCACCCTCGATCCGCTCGGCGAGCATCGCTTCGACACGCTGTCGTCGGTGAGTGCTGCGGGGATCGTGATCGGGATCGGGCCGGAAGGCGGCTGGTCGGAAAAGGACCGCGTGATTCTCCGCAACGCAGGATTCACCGGCCTGCGTCTCGGCCCGCGCGTGCTGCGCACCGAGACCGCAGGCTTGGCCGCGATCGCGGCCCTGCAGGCGAAGTTCGGGGATTTGTAGGGGCTGCCCCGGACTTGATCCGGGGGTGGGCCAGAGCCCACCGTTGCGTGAGCAATCGCTCCCCGTCGCAACTACCAGGCAAGCATTTCAACGATCGAAAAAAGCTTCGATCGAGTTTCGAAGCGATCGATGACACCGTGATGGTGGGCCAGGGGCCCACCCTACGAAATCATCACGCGGCTTGGCGCAGGACCTCGACGATCATCCGCTCGGCGGCATCGAGATCGGGCACCAGGGCCACGTCTTCGTTGAACATCACCCGCAGGCGAATGCCCTCGGGCAGGACTTCCTGATGTTCGGTGTGGACGATCAGATTGTCGTGGGAAATCGTCACCAGACGCGGGAAGCCCTGCGCCACCAGCGCGAAGTACGGCAATTTCGGGTCGCCGCCGAGAGCCTTGATCACGATCACCTTGGTGCCGATCGATGAGCCTTCGGTGTGGGTGCCGGCGATGCGCGCGAACGACACCATCGGCAGACGCCAACCGCGCCAGCGGATCTGGCCGAGCAGCCAGTCCGGCGCGTGTTCGATCGGTTCCGGGTCGGCGTAAGACAGCACTTCGACCGTCGCCGCGTTCGGCAGCAACAGCTGCGAGCCCGCGATCTGGATGAGGACGCCACGGATGTCGTTGGTGTTCGCGGTGTTCACGGCAATACTCGTCTGTGCGCGTCGGTGGAATCGGGTCGGAAAATCTGGTCGAAGAATCGGATCAGCTGGGCCAGCGCGACGCGAGTCGGCCGGCGAGTTCCGCAGGCAGCCCGGAGGCGGCGCCGCGTTTGCGCAGCTCGGCGCAGGCCGCGCCGTCGTAACAATCTTCCGCCGACTGTGCGATCACCAGCGAGCCGCGCGCACCTGCGGCCATTGCGGTGTCCACCAGTTGCGGATCGCTCCCGCTGAGAAACACGACTGCGCTGCCGGCCGGAGGCAATGCGTCGAAGATCGCTTCGGCGGGCGCGCCATCTGCGGTGAATTCCAGTCCGCTGCGATGTGCGGCCAGACCGATACCGTCGGGCAGGAAATAGATGGTGCCGGGCGTCGCACCGGCGCCGTTCTGCGCCAATGCGACCGGCAATGCGGCCGCACGCTCCATCTGCGCGACCAACCGGTCGTAGCGACCGCCCTGCAGATGCAGACGCACCAGCACGACCGCAGGAAATTCGGCGGGAATCGACGACAGCAGCTGACGGGCGGGATCGGGGCCGCCAAGACCGGCTTCGACCAGAACGACGCCGATGACATCGCTGCCCGAGCCGGGCATGCCCGGTTTGTCCGCAGTGCCGTCGTCGAGATCGACCAGCGAGAGGCTGGAAATGCGCGCTTCCAGCGCCGAAAGATCGTGCACGCGGGACGCGGCTGCCGATTTTTCGACGAGGGCGGGAGACTCGTCCACCGGCGCCAGTGACATGTCCCCCGAGAGGAATGCGTCGCGGCTCTCCGACAGCGGCGTGCGTTCGGCGGCGGGTGGTGCGGATGCGACTTCGGGTGCCGGCATGCGCTCGGCCATTGCCGCCTCGAAGGACAAGACTTCTTCGAATACGCGCGGCGCAGCGACGGTCGCCGACACCGAATCGAGATCCGCCTCGGCATCGTCTTCGAAATCCAGACCCGTATCGAAACCGCCGTCGAACTGCATCGGCGGGATGTCGCGATCGTTCGACACCGGAGCGTCGACCGAGAGTGCTTCGAGGAAGAACGCATCGTCGTCGAAATTCATCGGCGAGACGTCGCCTGTCGGTGGCGCCCTGTCGGCATCGTCCTCGAACTGCACCGCCTCCAGACGCATGCTTTCGATCTGCATGCCATCTATCTGCATGCCATCGATCTGCGTGCTTTCGATCTGCATGCTTTCCAGCGACAGACGCCCGGTGGACACGCTGTCCATCATCGATGCGTCCAACTCGGCCGCATCCAACTCGACCGCGTCGAATTCAACCTGTTCGGAAGCGGCCGGCTCGAAAGATGGGGCATTCCGCGATGCGGCTTCGAACGATTCGATCTCGAAGGTGTCGATCTCCAGCACCGCAGGCGGCGGCGGTGCCGGCGGCGAGACCGAATGCAGTCCGGGAATCGCGTCCAGCAGCGCCTTATCCAGCGACAGTGCATCGTGCATGCTCGGCGTGTACTCCGCCGGCACGCCGTCGCTGGGCACGCTGTCCGCGGTGGCCGCAGCTTCACGGGTGAAGGCAGCGAGATCCATATCGGCGTAGGCCGCCGCCTGTTTCGAGGTCCATCCCGGCGACGGCTGCCAATCCTGGTCGCTCTCGGTCCCGGGCGGCAGCACGTTGGTGTCGTGACGGAGTTTCGCCGACAGATGGCGAACCCAGCGCGCGGCATCCCAACCGGCGCGATGCGCGGCGAGATCGGCCTCGTCGTAGATGACGGTCAGCGTCGGATCCATCAACAGCGCATCGAACTTTTCGAGCGCGTGTTCGATGCTCGGTTCCAGCGCGATCAGAACGACCTGCGGGGCGTGCGCGCGCAGTGCGGCTTCGTCGGTCTGCGACGGATCGGCGGCCAGCACCAGCTCGGCGCCCGCCTGGCGGAGGGCCTCGGCGATGTTGTCGGCGGCCTTGCCTGCGCGCGCCAACAGCACGACCCGCGGCATCGCTTCCTTGGAGAACTGGTCAGGCATCGGACCTCACCGCTTCCAGCAGGGAGAACACGTTGCGCATCAATTCGTTTTCCTGATAAGGCTTGCCGAGATAGCGATTGACGCCGATATCCATCGCGCGCTGGCGGTGTTTGTCGCCGGTACGCGAGGTGATCATGATGATCGGCACGTTGGCCAGACGCGGATCGGCCTTCATCGTGGTCGCCAGCTCGTAGCCGTCCATGCGCGGCATTTCGATATCGAGCAGCATCAGATCCGGAACGCGATCGACCATGCGCTCCAGCGCGTCGATGCCGTCCTTCGCGGTGACCACTTCGAAATTGTTGCGTTCGAGCACGCGACTGCTGACCTTGCGCATGGTGATCGAGTCGTCGACCACCATGACCAGCGGCACTGCGCGCTGTTCGACGGGCTGCGGCGCTTGCTCTTCGACTTCCGGCAACAGCGCGGCCTGACGGCGCACCAGCGGCGCGATGTCGAGGATCACCATGACGCTGCCGTCGCCCATGATGGTGGCGCCGAAAATGCCGGGAATCGACGCGACCTGCGGGCCGATCGGCTTCACCACGATTTCGCGGTTGCCGATGATCTGGTCCACGGTCACCGCGATGTGCAGATCGCCCGAGCGGGTGAGCAGCAGCGGCATCTGCAGCTGGCCCTCGGCCTTCGCAGGCGCCTGGCCCAGCAATTTGCCCAGATCGTGCAGCACGTACTCTTCGTTGCCGTAGCGGTAATTGGTGAGATCGCCCTTCGTCAATTCCTCGCGACGGATGCGGCCGACGCCGCGGACCGAAGCGATCGGCACCGCGAACGTGGTTTCGCCGATGCGCACGAACGCCGCCTGGGTGACCGCGAGGGTCTGCGGCAAACGCAGCGTGAAGACCGTGCCGATGCCTTTCTCGGACTGGATGTCGAGCGTGCCGCCGAGTTGGCGGACTTCGCTGGCGACCACGTCCATGCCGACGCCGCGACCGGCGAGCCGGCTCACTTCCTCGGCGGTGGAGAAGCCCGGCTCGAGGATCAGCGCATCGAGCTGCGCGTTCGACAGGGTCACGCCCTTGCGGACGAGACCGCGGGTTTCGCCGCGTTCGCGGATCGCCTTGCGGTCGAGGCCGGCGCCGTCGTCGCTGATCTGCAGCACGACTTCCGAACCTTCCTTGCGCACCGCGATGGTGACCGCGCCTTCTTCGGGCTTGCCGGCCTGCTTGCGCTGGGCGGGCTTTTCGAGACCGTGCGCCATCGCGTTGCGGAGCATGTGCTCCAGCGGCGCGGTCATGCGCTCCAGCACATTGCGATCGAGTTCGCCCTGCGCGCCGTCGAGCTTGAGCTGCACCTGCTTGCCGGTATCGGTCGCGGCCTGGCGCAGGACGCGGCGCAGGCGCGGAACGACGGTGTCGAACGGCACCATGCGGGTGCGCATCAGACCTTCCTGCAGTTCCGAACTCACGCGCGACTGTTGCAGCAGCAGGGTTTCGTAACCCTGGGTCAGATCGTCGAGCGTGCTGTGCAGGCTGCCAAGGTCGGCTGCGGTTTCGGCGAGCGCGCGCGACAGCTGTTGCAGGTTGGAGAAACGATCGAGTTCCAGCGGATCGAAGGTCGCGTCGCGGGTTTCGCCTTCGCGCTGGTAGCGCGCGATGATCTGCGCTTCGGTTTCGATATCGAGACGGCGGAGCTGGTCGCGCAGACGGGTATTGGTCTGCTCCATTTCGGCGGTGGCACCGCGGAACGCACCGAGCTGCTGTTCGAGGCGCGACCGGTAGATCGCGACTTCACCGGCGTAGTTCACCAGGCGGTCGAGCAGTTCGGCGCGGACGCGCACCTGTTCCTGCGAACCGCGCAGACCGACATCGTCGTCGGCGTTGACGCCGAATTCCATCGGTACGGACAGCGGTTTCAGACTGGGCAGCGCGGCATAGTTCTGAGCCAACGGAGCAGCGGCATCGGCGACCGCTTCGTTTGCGGCGTCGGCAGCGGCCACTTCGGGCGGCGCGACGGATGGAACGATGGCATCGTCGACGATGGCGTCTTCGACAACGCTTTGCTCGACCAGCGTCTGCTCGACGAGCTCGCCGACTTCAACTTCGTTCTCATCGGCCGCGTTCGCTTCGGCTTCGACGATGTCGACCACCGTGGTATCGAGGCTGTCTTCGACAAAGGCCAGGTCGTCTGCAGGCACTTCCCGCGCTGGCGTGTCGAAGGTGAAATCTTCGAAAGCGTAGTCGCCCAGCGAAATCTCCTCGACGGAGATCGCTTCGGCATCGGGCGTATCGGACGTCTCCGTTACAGCGGCCGGTGCGTCATCGGATACCGCTTCGAGGAAATCGTCTTCGAGGCGGGCAGCCTCAACGTCGCCCCGTACATCGAGCGGCGCCTCGGGGGGCAGCTCGACGGGGATGCCGATGGCGCGGGCATCGAAAGCGGTGATCAGGATGTCCGGCATCGCCACCGCACGTCGGTCGCCGACGCGGGTGACCATGGTGTGCAAGCGGTCGAAGCCGCGTTCCAGCAGCGGAATATCCTGCTTTTCCAACTGGAGACGATGTTCGGCCACCGCTTCGAGCAGCGATTCCATGGCATGGCCGAGTTCGCCGATGGCCATGATGCCGGCCATGCGCGCGCCGCCCTTCAGCGTATGCAGATCGCGCTGCAGACCGATGATCGCCTCGCGTTCGTCCGGGCGTTCGCGCAGGCGCACCAGCATCTGGTCGGAGTGATCGAGTAGGTCGTGGCCTTCCTCGACGAAAATATCGACGAGATCGGAATCGAGGTCGGACATGTCCAGGCCGATGTCCGGATCGATCACGCTCGCATCGCTCAACACCGTCGGTGTCGCACTCGCAGGCGCTGCGCTGGGCGCTGCCGCTTCGACCAGCGGGATTGCCGCCGGGATATCGCCGAAATCGGCGAACGCCGGCAACTCGATGTGTTCGCCCAACTCCGGTTCGCCGCCTTCGGCAAGCAGGCGCTCGGCTTCGAGCAGTTCCGCTTCGCGGCTTTCGGCTTCCAGACGCTCTTCTTCCTGCGTGTCGAACACCTGCCCGCCCTGTCCACGAAGCGCGGCTTCGAGACGTTCGGCTTCGACGCGTTCGGCTTCGAGGCGTTCGGCTTCGAGGCGTTCGGCTTCGAGGCGTTCGGCTTCGACGCGTTCGGTTTCGAGACGTTCGGCTTCGAGGCGTTCGGCTTCGAGGCGTTCGGCTTCGAGGCGTTCGGCTTCGACGCGTTCGGTTTCGAGACGTTCGGCTTCGAGGCGTTCGGCT
>JAFLDZ010000010.1 GCA_017302135.1 Lysobacterales bacterium
TCCAACCGCGCCTTCGAGACATCCACTCCAACCCAACATTCATTCATGCTCGTATCCTCGGGAACCCTGCCTTGCAGAAACGGGCTTTGCGCCCTGGCAACTGTTCGGGTGATGAAGATCAACCCTGCGCCGACCCAGGCTCATCCACGATCTCGAAATCACAGGGGCAACGGCCTGACGCAGGGAGATAACTTACAAGGGGCCGCGCTGGAATTTGCTGTGCCGCGCATTGACCTTGCCGGTGTTCCAAGACAGGCTGCGGACCTGGCCGGCGGTGGGTCGCGGGCATCCGGGAGTGGCGGAATGGGATCGGGCATGAGCGTGGGCAGGATCATCGGCTGGGGGCTGCTGTCGCTGTTCGCGGCGTTCTGTCTGGGCACGGTCGCGGTATCGCGGGGCGAGACGATCAGTGCGTTCTGGATCGTGGCGGCGGCAGTGTCGATCCTGACGATCGGGTATCGCTTCTATTCGAAATACATCGCCGAGTACGCGCTGCGCCTGGACGGGACGCGGGCGACGCCGGCGTGGCGGCGCAACGATGGGCTGGACTACGTGCCTACCGACAAGCGCGTGCTGTTCGGCCATCACTTCGCGGCGATCGCGGGCGCGGGGCCATTGGTGGGTCCGGTGCTGGCGGCGCAGATGGGCTATCTGCCGGGCATGCTGTGGATCCTGTTCGGCGTGGTCTTCGCCGGTGCGGTGCAGGATTTCATCGTGCTGTTCCTGTCGACGCGGCGCGATGGGCGCTCGTTGGGCGACATGATCCGCAACGAGATGGGCAACGCCGCCGGGCTGACGGCGATGATCGGCATTCTCGCGATCATGGTGATCCTGCTGGCGGTGCTGGGGTTGGTGGTGGTGAAGGCGCTGGCGATCAGTCCGTGGGGCACGTTCACGGTGGCGATGACCATTCCGATCGCGCTGCTGATGGGCGTGTATCTGCGCTGGCTGCGGCCGGGGCGGATCATGGAAGTGTCGATCCTCGGGCTGGTGCTGCTGCTGGCGTCGATCTGGGTGGGCGGCACGGTGGCGGCGTCGCCGACGTGGGGGCCGATGTTCACGTTCGAGGGCAAGGCGCTGGCGTGGATGTTGATCGTCTACGGCTTCGTGGCGGCGGTGCTGCCGGTGTGGCTGCTGCTGGCGCCGCGCGATTACCTCAGCACGTTCCTGAAGATCGGCACGGTGGCGATGCTGGCGATCGCGATCTGTTTCGCGCTGCCCGACCTGAAGATGCCGGCGGTGACGAAGTTCATCGACGGCACCGGCCCGGTGTTCGCGGGCACGTTGTTCCCGTTCCTGTTCATCACCATCGCCTGCGGCGCGATCTCCGGTTTCCACGCGCTGATCAGCAGCGGCACCACGCCGAAGATGCTGGAAAACGAGCGCGATGCGCGACTGATCGGCTACGGCGGCATGCTGATGGAAGCATTCGTCGCGATCATGGCCCTGATCGCCGCCTGCGTGCTGGATCCGGGCCTGTATTTCGCGCTGAATTCGCCCGCCGCATTGATCGGCACCACGCCCGAAGCCGCTGCGGCGGCGATCTCCGGCTGGGGATTCACGATTACGCCGGAGATGTTGACTGCGACCGCCGCCGAGATCGGCGAGTCCAGCGTGCTGTCGCGCACCGGCGGTGCGCCGACGCTGGCGGTGGGCATGGCGCAGATCCTGCACGGCATGATCGGCGGCAGCGGGATGATGGCGTTCTGGTATCACTACGCGATCCTGTTCGAGGCGCTGTTCATTCTGACCACCATCGACGCTGGCACGCGCGTCGCGCGGTTCATGATCCAGGAAGTGATCGGCGTGGTGTACGCGCCGTTCCGTCGTACCGAAAGCTGGACCGCGAATGTGGTCTGCACCGGCCTGGCGGTCGCGGGCTGGGGCTGGTTCCTGTATCAGGGCGTGGTCGATCCGCTGGGCGGCATCAATACGCTGTGGCCGCTGTTCGGGATCGCCAATCAGATGCTGGCCAGCATCGCGATGATCTTCGTATGCGTGGCCATCGCGAAGATGAAGCGCGAGCGTTACCTGTGGATCCCGCTGCTGCCCACCGTCTGGCTGCTGGTGTGCACGATGACGGCAGGCTGGCAGAAACTCTTCCACGCCGATCCGAAGATCGGCTTCCTCGCCAACGCCGACAAATTCGGTACGGCGCTGGCGTCCGGCGAGCTGCTGGCGCCCGCGAAATCGCTCAAGGACATGGAACGCATCGTGTTCAACAACCAGCTCGATGCGGCGCTGTGCGTGCTGTTCATGAGCGTGGTGACGCTGATGGTGGTGTTCGGCATCCGCGCCGTACTGGCCGCTCGGCGGCACGCGCAGCCGACCGCACAGGAGACGCCGCATGTCGCCTTCGACGCCGTTCGCTGAGCGCGTGAACGCGCTCTGGACTTTCCTCGCGCAGACCGCGCGGCTGATCGTGGGCGTACCCGACTACGACAGGTATGTCGCGCACATGCGCCGATCGCATCCGGACACGCCGCCGATGAGCCGCGAAGCGTTCTTCGTCAATCGTCTGGATGCGCGCTACGGACGCGGGGCGTCGCGCTGCTGTTGAGGCGAAGACGAACAATCCCGGGCAGCATCGCCGAAAATGGGCAAACACTGCCTGCCAACATCGATCCATTCAAACCGGGGACCCCAGACGCCATGCATCGCACCATCGCCGCACTCGCATCCGTGCTTGCCGCCGGGAACATTCACGCCGCAGAAACGGCCGAAATTCCGATCATCGATTTCGTCCGCAATCCCACCTACAGCAGCGTGAAGATTTCGCCGACAGGCGAATATCTGGCGCTCACCGTGGATCGCGGCGAACAGGATGTGCTGACGGTGCTGCGCACCCGCGATCTGGGAATCGTGAAGATCAATCAATTGCCGAACGACAAAAGCGTCGGCGCGTTCCATTGGGTCAGCCCGCAGCGGCTGATGTTCAATTCGGTGCGAAAATTCGGGCGTTTCGCGCAGCCCTTCTCCACCGGCGAATGGTATTCGGTGAATGCCGACGGATCGATGCCGCGGTTTCTGGAAATGGGCAAGAAAGGCGCACGCGATCTGCAGAATGCCCGCTTCAGCATGCTCGACAGTCCACAGAACGACGACGGCAAGGTGCTGATGTCTGCGATCTATCCACGCTCTTCGGAAGGCGTCAATACCGAAGTGGCGGAGGTCGATACGCTCAACGGACGTTGGAAGAGCCTCGCCCGCGCGCCGCGCGAAAACTGCGGCATGGCACTGGACGCACAGAAGATGCCGCGCTACGCGGTGTGCTCGGATTACAAGAACGAAGCCGGCGATTTCGACCAGGTGACCGAGCTCTATCGCCGCGAAGCGAACGGCGAGTGGGCGCTGGTCAACAGCTCGAAATCCTCGGGCAAGTCGCTGGAGGTGTTCGGCAGCGCGCGCGATGGCCGCATCTATGCGACCGAGAGCGACGGCAAGGCGACTACCACCTTCGGCGAGATCGATCCGTCAACCGGCGTGTTCAAACCGCTGTTCCGCGATCCGGTCTCGGACCCGTCGGGTTACATCGCCTCGGTGGATGGCAGCGAGGTGGTACTGGGCATTACCACCGAAGCTGGCGCGCCCCAGGTGACGATGATCGACAATGACCACGCCGACGCAAAACTCTACGCGTCGCTGGCGGCGTCGTTCCCCGACCAGTTCGTCAACTTCGCCAGCGCCACGCGCGACGGCAAGCAGATCATCGTCCAGGTCTACAGCGACACCAACCCCGGCGAGCTGTACCTGTTCGATCGCGCCACCAACCAGGCGCGGTTCCTGATGCAGCAGCGCAAATGGATCGACGGCAAGCGCATGGCCAGCATGAAACCGATCGCATTGACCACGCGCGACGGCCTGAAGATCCACGGCTATCTCACCGTGCCCAACGGCAGCGACGGCAAGCACCTGCCGATGATCGTCAACGTGCACGGCGGTCCGATGGGCCCGCGTGACAACTGGGGATTCAATTGGGAAACCCAGTTGTTCGCCAGCCGCGGCTATGCGGTGCTGCAGATCAACTACCGCGGCTCGGGCGGCTTCGGCAAAGGCTTCCAGGATATGGGCTACGGCACGTGGGCGACCGGGATCATGAACGACATCGTGGATGCCACGAAATGGACGATCGCCCAAGGCTATGCGGACAAGGACCGCGTATGCATCTACGGCGGCAGTTTCGGCGGCTACGCCTCGATGATGGCGCCGGCCCGCGAACAGGGGCTGTTCAAATGCGCATTCGGCTACGTGGGTGCGTACGACGCCGAAGTCCAGATGACCCGAAGCGATACCAGCCGGTCGGAAAGCGGACGAATGTACATGCAGCGCGCGCTGGGCAAGACCAGGGCCGAACGCGATGCGATGTCGCCGGTGAACCATGCTGGGAAAATCAACATCCCGGTGTATCTCGCCGCTGGCGCGCGCGACCCGCGCTGCCCTCCGGAGAATACCGAGGCGATGAACAAGGCACTGATCGCCGCTGGCAACCCGCCCGAGGGCATGATGATCACCAGCGGCGAGATGCACGGTTTCTACAAGGACGAGAACAAGCTCAAGCTGTACACCGAAATGCTGGATTTCTTCGCGCGACATATCGGCACGCGGCACGTCGACGATAAACCTGCGGTCGCCGGCGGGAGCGCCAAAGCAGGTAAATAGGACCGGCCTTCCGGCGGCAAATAATGCGAGCAGACAGCGGGCCATCGCGCGACCCGCTGTCTGTTCCTGCATTGAAAGATGGCCCGCGCGGGCGCTTACGCCATCTGCTGCAGCATCAACCCGACCATGTACGCGCAATAGGTACCCAACGCATAGCCCAGCACCGCAAGCAGCACGCCCACCGGCGCCAGCGAGGGATGGAACGCGCTGGCCACGACCGGAGCAGAGGCAGCGCCACCGATGTTGGCCTGCGAGCCTACGGCCATGAAGAACAGCGGCGCGCGGATCAGTTTGGCCATGCCGATCATCAGCAACCCATGCACGGCGATCCAGATCAGGCCGAGCGCGAACAGCCATGGCCGGTCGAGCAAGGCGCCCAGATCCATCTGCATGCCGATGGTCGCGACCAGCACGTACAGCATGACCGAGCCGATTTTCGAGGCGCCGGCGCCTTCGAGCTTGCGCGCACGGGTGAAACTCAACAGCAGGCCGATGGTGGTCGCCAGCATCGTGATCCAGAAGAATCGCGCGGTGAGGCTGTAATCCTGCAGCCGCCACTCGGCCGGCAGGGATTTGATCCACGCGACCAGCGGGTCGGCGATGGCATGCGCCAACCCGGTCGCGCCAAGACCCAGGGCGAGAATCAACATCAGGTCGGTCAGCGACGGATTGCGGGTGTGCTCGGCCTGATAGGCCTCGATCCGCTGCTTCATGTCGTCGATCGCCGAGGTGTCGGCGCCGGTCCAGCGGTCGAAGGCCACGTGACGCGCGGCCAGGAACAGCAGCACCGCCATCCACACGTTCGCGACCAGCACATCCACCGCGACGAACTGGCCGAACATGGTGGCGTCCACCTCGAACATTTCCTTCATCGCCGCCTGATTGGCGCCGCCGCCGATCCACGAACCCGCCACGGTGGTCATGCCGCGCCAGGTCTCGCCCGCGACGGTCTCGGGATGGATCACCTGCAGCGCCAGCAGCGACACCACGGCACCCAGCATCACCCCGAAAGTGCCGGTAAGGAACATGACCACCGCTTTCGGGCCGAGGCGGATGATCGCGTTGAAATCGATCGCCACGCACAGCAGCACCAGCGCACTGGGCAAAAGATAATCGCGAGCCATCGGATAGAGCCCGGAGGTCTTGCCGTCGATGACGCCGAACGAGTTGAGGATGGACGGCAGGAAATAACACAGCAGCAGTGCCGGAACGACGCCGTAGAACTTCTTCCAGAACCCGGTCTCGCGCGACGATGTCCAGAACACCAGGCCGAGAATCACCACCAGCATGCCGAGCACCACGGCATCGTTGGCGATCATCGGTGGCGGGCCTGCGGGAACGGTGTCGACTGCGAGCATGGGCGTGGGCATCCGTTGAACATGACGGGCCGGTGATCATGCACGAGGCCACGCACGGACGCACGTGTCGCCCGCGTCGCTTCTTCGATCGCATGGCTCCGGGCGCGGGGCGCAGTGACGCGCCCCGCAGCGGGCTTGTCGGCCGACTTGTTGGCCAACTTGACCGGTCGACTTATTCGCCGATGTGCTTCTTCAACCAGCCGTTGACGGTGTCGTGCCACTGCACGCTGTTCTGCGGCTTCAGCACCCAGTGGTTCTCGTCGGGGAAATACAGGAACTGCGAATCGATGCCGCGACGCTGCAGCGCGGTGAACACGCCGATGCCCTGCTCCACCGGGATGCGGAAATCCTGCTGGCCGTGGATCACCAGCATCGGCGTCTTCCACTTCGATACATGGTTCACCGGGTTGAACTGCTCGTAGTTCTTCGGCACCGCATAAGGCGTGCCGCCCTGCTCCCATTCGGTGAACCAGAGTTCTTCGGTGGCGTAGCCCATCATCCGCTGGTCGAACACGCCGTCGTGGCTGACCAGACACTTGAACGGCGCATTGCCCTTCTTGTCGAACCAGTTGCCGGCGATCCAGTTGACCATGAAGCCGCCGTAGCTGGCGCCGAGCGCGCAAGCACGATCGCCGTCGAGGAACGCATATTTTTTCTGCGCGGCAGACCAGCCTTTCTGCAGATCTTCCAGCGGGCGGTCGCCCCAGTGCTGGCTGATCGCATCGGTGAATTTCTGGCCGTAGCCAGTGGAGCCGTGGAAATCGATCATCACCACCGCGTAGCCCTGGCCCGCGTAGGTCTGCGGGTTCCAGCGATAGCTCCAGCCATCGCCGAAGCTGCCCTGCGGACCGCCGTGGATCAGGAACGCGACCGGGTACTTCTTGCCTTCTTCGTAATTCCACGGCTTCAGCACATAGCCGTGCACGGTCTCGTTGTTCCAACCCGGGAAGCGGAACTGTTCGTACGCGCCGAAGCGCACGTCGGGCAGCATCTCTCCAGCGCTGGGTGTGATCGCACGCAGTGGCGCCTTGCCGTCGGCGCTGGTGGCGTAGATCACATCGCCGCTGTTCATCGAATTGGCGGAGACGACCAGGGTGTCGCCGGCCAGTTCGAACGACGACACCGAACCGTCCTTGAAGATCGACGCGACTTCGCCGCTGTCCACCGACACAGCGAACAGCGGATGGCGACCGAGTTCCTGCGCGGTGGTATAGATCGATTTGCCGTCGGCGGAGAGGGTGATGCCATCGGCGGACGCATCCCATTTCGGCGCGAGATCGCGCGCCTTGCCGGTGGCGAGATCCATCGCCATCAGCGCGAAGCGGTCGGCCTCGAAACCGGGACGGGTCATCGCGCGGTAGTACAGGGTCTTGCCGTCGGCGGAGAAGACCGGCCCGGTATCCCAGGCCTTGTTGGCTTCGGTGAGATTGCGCGCACTGCCGCTGCCGTCGGCGGACACCAGATACAGATCGAAGTTGGTATTCCAGGGTTCGCTGCGGTCGGCCTTGCGCGCCGACAGCACGAACGATGCGCCATCGGGCGACCATGCGAATTCGCTGGTGTCGCCGAAAGGTTTCGACGGCACATCGCCGATCACGTCGGCGCCGATCAGGGTCGCGGCCTTCAGCGGCTTTTCCTTGCCCTGCGGCAGCGTCGCGGCGAACACGCGGTTGAGGCGGCCGTCGTTCCAGGTGTCCCAGTGGCGGATGAACATGCGCTCGAACACCACGCCGGTGGTCTTGCGCGCGCCGTTGTCGTCGAGGCGTTTTTTGGTGCAGGCGAGATCCGATTTGCAGTCGTCGAAGGTTTCCAGCGCCAGCGCGATGCGCTTGCCGTCTGGCGACAGTTTGAAGCCGCCGACATCCACCGGCAGATCGGTGAGTGGCTTGGGCGTGCCGCCGGCGGCGGGAATCGCGTACAGCTGCTGGCTGCCGGATTTCGCGCTGAGGAAATACACGGTCTTGCCGTCGCTGGAGAATGCCGGCGAATTGACGTTCCAGCCTTCCGGGGTCAGTCGCTTCGGCGGCGCCGCGTCGCGAGCGGCCAGATCTTCGATCCACAGCGCGGTGCTGGACTTGTTCGCGGCGAAGTCGACGCTGCGCTTGGCGAATACGACGACGCGGCCATTGGGCGAGAGGGTCGGCGAGGAATAGCGGTCGAGCGTGGCCAGATCGCGGACCTGCAGCCCACGGGCGGCTTCGGCGGCGACGGGCATCAGCAGGCACAGGGCCAACCACAGGGAGGTGCGCATCGGAGTCATCGGGTGTCCTGACAGGTTCGGCAGCGGATCGAACCGCGATGGTAGGCCTGCGACCGGCGACCGGCATAGTCCGAAAGGCACCCCCGGCGAGTCTTCAGTCGACCCAGACGGGTTTCACCGGGCCGGCGCTGGCATACTCCGCCGGTCGTCTTACCGGAAACCGCCGTGACCACCACTGTTCCCGCCACCGTTCCCGCTCTGTCCACGCAGGACCAATTCCTGGGCCATCCAAAAGGTCTTTACGTCTGCTTCCTGACCGAGATGTGGGAGCGCTTCGCGTTCTACGGCATGAAGGCGCTGCTGTTCCTGTACCTGACCAAGCATCACCTGTTCACCGACACCAACGGCTACCTGCTGCTCGGCACCTATGCCGGTCTTGCCTACGCGTTGCCACTGCTCGGCGGTCTGCTCGCCGATCGTTACCTCGGCATGCGCAAGGCGGTGGTCTTCGGCGGCATTCTGCTGGTGCTGGGCCAGTTGGGCATGGCCTACACCGGCCACGCCGCCAGCGGCACGGTGGGCAATGCGGTGCCGGATGGCTTCGCGGTGCAGATCATGTATGCCTCGCTGGCGCTGATCGGCGTCGGCGTGGGCTTTCTCAAGCCGAACATCTCGACGATCGTCGGCCGGCTCTACAGCGATACCGACCCGCGCCGCGATTCGGGTTTCACCATTTTCTACATGGGCATCAACGTCGGCGCCTGGCTGTCGTCGATCATCGTCGGCTACATCGGCATCGAATTCGGCTGGGGCTACGGCTTCGGTCTGTCGGGCGTGATGATGGCGCTGGGCCTGGTGCAGTTCGTGCTCGGGCGCAGACACCTGCACGGCCAGGCGGAACCGGCGGATCCCGCGTTGCTCAAGGCGCCGCTGTTCGCGGGCATTTCGCGCGAGTGGGCGATCTATCTGGGCGGCATGGTCATGGTGGTCGCGGTGTGGCAGGTCCTGCAGACGCGGATCGATCTCGGCCCGCTGTCGGCCCTCGCCGGCGGCCACGAAGTCACGCTGACCGAAGTGATCGCGGTGATCCTCGGCGCGGCGCTGTATGTGTGGTTCGCCCGCCTGCTGCTGTCGGGCATCAGTGCGCGCGACAAGGGCCGGATGATCATGCTGATGATGCTGATCACGGTCAGCGCACTGTTCTGGGGCCTGTACGAACAGACATACGGCCCGTGGGTGGCGATGGCCGACCGCACGATGGATCTGACCACGTTCGGCATCACCTGGAACGGACCGCAGACCACCAACTTCGG
The DNA here is from genome assembly GCA_017302135.1 of Lysobacterales bacterium. Taxonomy (GTDB): domain Bacteria; phylum Pseudomonadota; class Gammaproteobacteria; order Xanthomonadales; family Xanthomonadaceae; genus Lysobacter_I. Next base: position 9,531 of record JAFLDZ010000010.1, read on the forward strand.
CGCGCTGTTCGTGATCATGCTGGCGCCGGTGTTCGCCTGGCTGTGGCCGCGCCTGGACAAGCTCGGCCTCAACCCCAGCTATCCGGGCAAATTCGCCTGGGGTCTGGTGTTCTGCGGTCTGGCGTTCGGCATCCTGGCGTTCTCGGCGGCCAATCCCGGCGCCGACGGCAAGGTCAGCCTGTGGTGGATGATCCTCGCCTACTTCGTGCTGGTGCTGGGCGAGATGGTGCTGTCGCCGATCGGCCTGTCGGCGGTGACGTCGCTGTCGATTCCGCGCGCGGTGGGCATGATGATGGGGGCGTGGTTCCTGTTCTCGGCGTTCGGCGAAATCATCGCCGGCCGCCTCGGCACCTGGGCCGCGATTCCGCCGGAAGCTTCGGTTGCCGATGCCTTGGCGACCTACGCCGACGTTTTCACCAAGATGATGTGGATCGGACTGGCCGCCGGTGCGCTGCTGTTCCTCGCCACGCCGCTGTTGAAGCGCCTGACGCGCGAGTGACCGTTTCGCCGCTGTCCGGCGCTGCCTGCACGGGCATCGCCGGATAGTGTCCGCTCCGGGCGCCATGCCACCATTCGCGCATGCCTCCACACGACCATCATCACGAGCATCACCACGACCACGCTGCGGAAGATCCGCATATGGGCGCACGCGAACACGCGCACGGACATGCCCATGTCCATGGACAGCAGGAGCACGGTCACAGCCACGGCTTCGCCACCGGCACCCGCGCATTCGCGATCGCGACCCTGATCAATCTCGCCTACACCGCGCTCGAAGCGGGATACGGCTTCTATACCGATTCGCTGGCGCTGCTGTCCGATGCGCTGCACAACTTCGGCGACGTGCTGGGCCTCGCGCTGGCGTGGGGCGCTGCCACCATGGCCAAACGCCCGCCGAGCGGCCGCCACACCTACGGCTGGCGGCGCGCGACCCTGCTCTCGCCGCTGGGCAATGCGCTGCTGCTGGTCGGCTTCAGCGGCGCGCTGGGCTGGGAAGCGGTGCGCCGCTTCGCAGATCCGCCGCAGATCCCGGCGCTGCCGGTGATCATCGTGGCCGCGATCGGCATCGCGGTGAATCTGGGCGCAGCCTGGTTCATGCGCGATGGCCACGGCGGGCACAGCCACGGCCAGGATCTCAATCGTCGCGGTGCGTTCCTGCATCTCATGGCCGATGCTGCGGTGTCGCTGGCGGCGGTGCTGGCCGGTATCGGCATGCTGATGTTCGACTGGCGCTGGCTCGACCCGGCCACGGCGGTGCTGGTGGCAGTGGTCGTCGCATTCGGCGCGTCCCGGCTGCTGCGCGACGCTTTCGAGGCGGCGATGGACGCGGTGCCGCGCGGGATCGATCAGGACGAGGTCCAGGCCTTCCTCTCCGGTCAGCCGGGCGTGCAGGCGGTGCACCATCTGCATATCTGGTCGCTGGGCGCGGGCGAGATCGCACTGACTGCGCACTTGGTCAGGCCCGGGCTTGAAGACCACGACACGTTCATCGATACCGTGGTCCGTGCGCTCAACGACCGTTTCGGCATCAACCATCCGACGCTGCAGATCGAGCATGCCCAAGCCTGCGGCCACGACCAGCACGATCGCGCTCCGCACGGTAGCCGTCCGCAGAGCGGCGACCCGCACACCGGCCTCTGAGGGCGACCGGCAGCCCGGGGCCGCGCATCGCTTATAATCGCCCGCCTTGGCGCTTTGGCCGCGCCGTACCACCGGCTGCGGCCCTCCACCAGTCAGCAACACCTGACGAACACAGGAACCGGCATGCTCAACGACATCAAGAAAGAGACGCAGGCGCGCATGGCCAAAAGCGTCGACGCGCTCCGCCACAGCCTGACCAAAGTCCGCACCGGCCGCGCTTCGCCTTCGCTGGTCGATCATCTCAAGGTCAACTACTACGGTTCGGACATGCCGCTGTCGCAGGTCGCCAGCATCGCCGTCGCCGATGCGCGTTCGCTGCTGATCACGCCGTGGGAAAAGAACATGGTGTCCGCGGTCGAGAAGGCGATCTACGCCTCCGATCTTGGGCTGACCCCGAACACCGCCGGCACCGCGATCCGCATCAACCTGCCGCCGCTCACCGAAGAGCGTCGCAAAGAACTGTCCAAGCACGTGCACGCCGAGGGCGAAGACACCAAGGTCGCGATCCGCAATATCCGTCGCGATTCCAATCAGCAGGTCAAAGAGCTGCTGAAGGAAAAGAAGATCACCGAGGACGAAGAGCGCCGCAGCGAGGACGACATCCAGAAGCTGACGGACAAGGCGATCAAAGACGTCGACGATGTGGTGAAGGCGAAAGAGCAGGAACTGATGGCCGTTTGAGGCCACGTCCCGAATGAGCGCTCCGCCAGCGTCCCCGCGCGTTCCGCGCCACATCGCCGTGATCATGGACGGCAACGGCCGCTGGGCCGAACGCCGTCGCCGTCCGCGCGTCATCGGCCATCGGGCCGGCGCACGCGCGGTGAATCTGTGCATCGACTATTGCCTGCAACACGGCATCGAAGCGCTGACCCTGTTCGCGTTCTCCAGCGAAAACTGGGGCCGCCCCGAGGATGAAGTCGGCGCCTTGATGAAGCTGTTCCTCAACGCGCTTGAGCGCGAGGTCGATGAACTTCACCGGCGCGGCGTGCGCCTGCGTTTCATCGGCGAACGCCAACGTTTCGCCCCCGACATCCTCGCGCAGATGCGCGATGCCGAGCAGCGCACCGTCGGAAACCGGTCGCTGCACCTGACCATCGCCGCGAGTTACGGCGGCCGTCAGGACATCGCCCAGGCTGCGCGCGCGCTGGCCGAAGACGTGGCCGCCGGCCGCCTGCGGCCCGATGAGATCGATGAAGCTGCCGTCGCCCGCCACATGGCGCTGGCCGATCTGCCGACACCGGACCTGTTCATCCGCACCGGCGGCGACCACCGGATCAGCAATTTCCTGCTGTGGCAATTGGCGTATACCGAACTGTGGTTCACCGAAACCCTGTGGCCCGAGCTGGATGCCGCGACCCTCGACCGCGCGATCGAGGATTTCGCGGGCCGCGAGCGCCGTTTCGGCCTGACCAGCGCGCAGGTCGCGCCCGCGCCACCCACTCTGCAAGACAGGACCGACGCATGACCAAAACGCGCTTGCTCGCTGCTCTGGTCATGGCGCCGCTCGCCATCGCGGCAGTGCTGCTGCTACCCACGCCGTGGATGGCCGCGCTGAGCGCCGCCATGTTCCTGATCGGTCTGTGGGAATGGCTGAAGCTGGCCGAAATCGAAGACACCCTGTCCCGCAGCGTGCTGCTGGTGGTCAATCTGCTGCTGATGGTGGCCCTGGTCTGGGCCTCGCGTTCGGCATCGGGCGGGTCGCTGGTGCTGCTGCAGATCATGGTGATGATCGGCGTCGGCTGGTGGTGCCTGGCCGCGCTGTGGCTGCGGCATTACGACTTCGCTTCGGACCACGACACCCATGCGCGGGTGTTCAAACTCGCCGCCGCCACGCTCAGCGTGATCCCGGCCTGGTGCGCGCTGGCGCTGATCCACGCCAGCCAGCCGCACGGCAACCGCTGGCTGCTGGTGGCGCTGATGATCATCTGGGCGGCGGATTCCGGCGCCTACTTCGCCGGGCGCAAGTTCGGCCGTACCAAGCTCAGTCCACGGATCAGCCCGAACAAGACGGTCGAAGGGATGGTCGGCGGCATGATCGCCGGCATGCTGGTCGCACTGGTCGCCGCGCCGCTGGTCAACGATGCCATCACCATGAAACAGCTGGTCTACGTCGCCATCGTCGCGATCTGGACCATCCTGTTTTCGGTGGTCGGCGATCTGTTCGAAAGTCTGCTCAAGCGCCACGTCGGCGCCAAGGACTCGGGCAACCTGATCCCGGGGCACGGCGGCGTGCTCGACCGGATCGACAGCGTGCTGGCGGCGTTGCCGGTCTTTGCGCTGGGCAAGCTGTTGTTCGGCTTCTGAGTCCTGAACTTGACCCGTCGCTCACGGTCCATGACCGCCATGCCCTCGCCCACCACGCGCCCCGCCATTCGCGGCACGACCGCCGGAGACCGCCGATGAGGCGCGTTGCCGTGCTCGGCGCCACCGGCTCGATCGGCACTTCGGCGCTGGACGTGATCGCGCGCCACCCGGACCGCCTGCAGGCGCAGACGCTGGTCGCCGGGCGCAACGTCGATGCGCTGATTGCGCTGTGCCGTACGCATCGACCGGCGCATGCCGCCATCGCCGACGAGCAGGGCTACGCCGCACTGCGCGATGGCCTGCGCGCGGCGGGGCTCGACACCGCAGCCCACGCCGGCATGGCCGCGATCGACGCGCTCGCCGCCGACCAGGACAACGACACCGTGGTGGCCGCGATCGTCGGCGCCGCCGGACTATCGTCCACGCTCGCCGCCGCACGCGCCGGCAAGCGTCTGCTGCTGGCCAACAAGGAGTCGCTGGTGCTGGCCGGCGAACTGCTGATGGCGGCGGCCCGCGACGCGGGCGCGACGATCGTCCCGATCGACAGCGAGCACAACGCGATCTTCCAGTGCCTGCCGAACGCCGAAGCCCACGCCGGTTTGAAGCGAATCCAGCTCACCGCCTCGGGTGGCCCGTTCCGGGGTCGTTCACGGGCGGAACTGACCGACGTCACCCCAGCACAGGCGGTGGCGCACCCGAAGTGGTCGATGGGTCCGAAGATCTCGGTCGACTCCGCGACGCTGATGAACAAGGGCCTCGAAGTGATCGAGGCGCATCACCTGTTCGGCGTGCCCGGCACGCGCATCGACGTGCTGGTGCATCCGCAGAGTCTGGTCCATTCGCTGGTGGAATTCGTCGACGGCTCGATGCTGGCGCAGCTCGGTCTGCCCGACATGCGGACCGCGCTGGCGGTGGGATTCGCGTGGCCGGAACGTATCGCATCGGGCGTCGCCGGACTGGATCTGCTCACGCACGGCCGGCTCGATTTCGAACCGCCGGACCTCGATGCATTCCCATGCCTGCGCCTGGCCTACGCCGCACTCGACGTTGGCGGCAGCGCGCCCGCGGTGTTGAACGCGGCGAACGAGGAAGCGGTTTCAGCCTTTCTTCAGGGCCGGATCGGTTTCCTGTCCATCCCCGCATTGGTCGAAGAGGCGCTGCAAGGCATGTCGCATGCCGCCGCCGACTCGCTCGATGCCCTGCTCGACGCCGACGCCGACGCGCGCACGACGACCCGCAATGCCATTTCACGCAAAATGACCGCAGGCAAGGTGAACGCATGATCGATGCCCTGAGTTCCGTCTGGTGGTTGATCGTTGCGCTCGGCATCCTGGTCACCTTCCACGAATACGGCCATTACTGGGTCGCGCGCCGTTGCGGCGTGAAAGTGCTGCGGTTCTCGGTCGGTTTCGGCAAACCGCTGTGGATGCGCAAGGGCAAGGACGGCACCGAATGGGTGGTCGCCGCGATCCCGCTGGGCGGCTACGTGAAGATGCTGGACGAGCGCGAAGGCGACGTGCGTGCCGACGAGGTCGATCAGGCTTTCAACCGCAAGACCGTGTGGCAACGCATGGCCGTGGTGGTGGCCGGTCCGCTCGCCAACCTGATGCTGTGCATCGCGCTGTTCTGGCTGATGTTCGTCATCGGCCGCCCGGACTACACGCCGGTCGTCGGCGAATCCCAGGGCATCGCGGCGGAATCCGGCATGCGTCGGGGCGACACCCTGCTCGCGATCGGCGACCGCGAAACCCCGACCTGGACTGAAGCCAGCATGGCGCTGGTCACCTCGGCGATCGACCGCGAAGAGACACCGATCCGCGTCCGCACCGCCGAAGGCACCGTGCTGACCCGCCGGGTCGACTTCTCGAAGTTGCCGAAAGGCAATGACCTGATGCAGACCCTCGGCCGGATCGGCATCGTCCCGCGCCACCAGATGCAGCCGGCAGTCGTCGGCGAAGTCGTGACCGGTTCCGCAGGCGACGGCAAACTCCTCGTCGGGGACCGGATCGTCGCCATCGGCGGCACCAGGGTCCAATACTGGGCCGACATTTCCCCGCTGGTCGCCAGGATCGGCGAGCTCGGCGGCGGCGACATCGAGCTGGTCCGCAACGGTGCCACGCTGACCGTAGCGGTCAATCCGAAGTCGCAGCCCGCGCCCGGCGCAGCCGCCGGCAGCACCCCCTCCTGGCTGTTGGGCGTGCGCGCCGCCGATACCGGCAGAGCGCCGAAAGACGCGGTCCTGCGCTACGGGCCACTGGCGGCCTTCCCGGCGGCGCTGCGCGAAACGCGGTTCCAGACCGTCGAGCTGTTCGCGATGATCCAACGGGCGTTCAGTGGCCGACTGGCGGTGCAGAACACGGTTTCCGGGCCGATCGGCATCGCCCAGGCGGCCAACGCCTACGCCAAAAACGGGGTCGCCTGGTATCTCAGCCTGCTGGCCGCGCTCAGTCTGAGCCTGGCGATTCTCAACATGCTGCCCATTCCGGTCTTGGATGGTGGGCACCTGCTGTATTACCTTATCGAGTTGGTCAAAGGCCGGCCGTTAAGCGAGCGTGCGATGGCCGCCGGGCAATATGTGGGGCTCGCCCTGCTGTTCGGACTCATGGGCTTGGCCTTCTACAACGATTTGCAAAGGCTGATCCAATGACGCCACCCGGTACCCGCGCCACCGGCAGCACGCTGCATCGCTGCCAGAAACGAATGCCGATGGAACGGCCGTCCGAGTTGCGCCGATTGCGATCTCCCGTTCCATTTTCTGTTCTTGAGTTTCGAGTTTGAAGTTTTGCCGCCCGCCGATCCACGTCGTGATCCACCTTATGACGATCCGCATGTTGATCCGCATGTTGATCCGCCCGTTCCAGCCCCGCCCCATAACCGGACGTATTTGATGACGCGCACGCCACCCCGCCGCCTGTTGGCCCTTGCCCTTGCCACGAGCCTGGCTTCGCTCCACACCGCGCCGACCCTGGCGCAAACCGCGTCCGCGCCGTCCACCTCCGGCTTCACCGTCTCCGACATCCGTATCGACGGTCTGCAGCGCATCGGTGCCGGCACCATCTTCACCTACCTGCCGATCGAGCGCGGCGACACGGTCGACTCGGCCCGTATCGGCGAGGCCATGCGCGCGCTCTACAAGACCGGATTCTTCGAGGATATCCGCTTGGATCGGGAGGGGACCATTCTCGTCGTGACGGTCACCGAACGGCCCGCGATCAATACCCTGACGCTGTCCGGCAACAAGGATCTCAAAACCGAAGATCTGATGGCGAACCTCAAGGAAATCGGTATCGCCGAAGGCGAAACCTACGACCGCCTCGCGCTGGACCGGGTCACGCTCGAACTCAACCGCGCCTACAACAATCGCGGCAAATACAACGTCGAAATCAACCCGACCATCACCCGTCTGGACCGCAATCGCGTCGACGTCACCATCAACGTCAACGAGGGCAAGGCCGCACGCATCCGCCACATCAATCTGACCGGCAACGAGAAATTCGAGGAAGAGCAGCTGCGCGAGCGCTGGGAATCGAACGAGAGCAATTGGCTCAGCTGGTACCGCCGCGACGACCAGTATTCCCGCGAGAAACTCTCCGGCGACCTCGAAAAGCTCAACGAGTTCTACCTCGACCGTGGTTACGTCGACTTCAGCGTCGACAGCACCCAGGTGGCGATCAGTCCTGACAAGAAAGACATGTACGTGACCGCCGGCATGACCGAGGGCGAGGTCTATACCCTGTCCGATGTGAAGATCACCGGCGACACCGTACTGTCGCAGGAACAGATCCAGCGATACGTGCTGGTCAAGGAAGGCCAGATCTTCTCGCGCACATTCCTCGAGCTGACGTCCGATTCGATCATCGCCGCGCTCGGCAACATCGGCTATGCGTTCGCCGAAGTGAACCCGATCCCCGACATCAACCGCGAGAAGCGCACTGTCGGCATCAACCTGCAGGTCGTGCCCGGTCCGCGCGTGACCGTGCGCCGCATTGCGTTCAAGGGCAATACCCGCACCACCGACGAGGTGCTGCGTCGCGAAATGCGTCAGTTCGAGGGCGCGTGGTTCTCGCAGGCCGCCATCGATCGTTCAAAAGTGCGCCTGCAGCGTCTGGGCTTCTTCGAAAGCGGTTCGGTCGAAGTCGAAACCGTGCCGGTGGCCGGCAGCAGCGATCAGGTCGATGTGGTATTCAACGTCAAGGAAACCACGTCGGGCAGTTTCACCTTCGGCTTCGGTTATTCGCAGCTCTCGGGATTGACCACCACGCTGCAACTGTCGCAGAACAACTTCCTCGGCAGCGGCAACCAGATCAGCATGGAAGTGCAGCGCAACACCTACCTGCAGCGCTACTCGTTCTCGTTCCTGAATCCGTATTTCACCGACGAAGGCATGTCGCTGGGCTACAACATGTGGTGGCGCGAGTTCGACAACTCCGACTTCAACACGGCGCAGTATTCGAGCACCAGCGCCGCAGCGCAGGCCGTGCTCGGTCTGCCGCTGACCGAGAACGACAGCGTCTCGCTGGTGTTCGGCATCGACCGCAACCAGATTCTCGCGTTCCCGGGCTCGTCGCCGCAGACGGTCACCGATTACATCGATGCCTTCGGCCAGAGCACGTTCCATTCCTGGCGCGCGGAGCTGGGCTGGGCGCGCGATACCCGCAACGACTTCTTCACGCCCACCTACGGCACCTACCAGCGGCTCTCGGCCGAGGTCACGCTGCCCGGGTCGACCGCCGAGTATTTCAAGCTCAATTACGAGTTCTCGAAGTACTGGCCTTTGAACCGCTACATGGTGCTGAACACGCGCGCGCAATTGGGTTACGGCGACAGTTACGGCAGCGACAGCATCCGCGTGATGTGCCGCTCCGAAGGCAGTCCGCCGCCGATTCCGCGCAAGACCTACACCGACGCCGATTGCGCGCCGGGCACCACGCTGGACCGCGTGGTCGTGGGCACCGGTCTGCCGTTCTTCGAGAATTTCTACGCTGGCGGCGTGCGCTCGCTGCGCGGTTTTCGCGACAACACCCTGGGGCCAGTCGATTTCGCCACAGGAAGTTCGTTCCGGCAGCCGATCGGCGGCGCGGTGAAGACCACCGGTTCGCTTGAAATGTATTTTCCGGCCTTGCTCGACACCCCCGCAGCGCGCGTCTCGGCGTTCCTCGATGCCGGCAACGTATTCAAGGACGTCGACAGTTTCGATGTCGGCGAACTGCGCGCATCGGTCGGTGTGGCACTGCTCTGGCGCGCGCCGGTCGGTCCGATCTCGATCAGCTACGCGTTCCCGGTGCGCAGCGAAGAGACCGACGACCTGGAACGGCTGCAGTTCACCTTCGGCGGCGCGTTCTGACCACGGTGCGCTGAGCTTCCGGCAGCACGCCCCATGTCGATCTTTCACCACACCGCCGCCGCGCTGGCCGAACGCTTCGAGCTGACCCTGCGCGGCGACGGCGATCGTCGCATCGATGGCGTCGCCACGCTCGCGCGTGCCGGCGCTTCGCAACTCGCCTTCCTCGCCAACCCGCGCTATCGCAGCCAACTCGCCGAGAGCAGCGCGGGGTTGGTGGTGATGCGCGAAGACGACGCCGTAGGCTATGCCGGCGATGCGCTGATCGCCAAGGATCCCTACGCCGCATTCGCGAAGATGGCGGCGCTGTTCGACCACCGCCCTGGGTTCGCGCCGGGCGTTCATCCCAGCGCAGCGATCGATCCAACGGCAGAGGTCTCAGCAGGCGCCAGCATCGCGGCCTTCGTCAGCATCGGCCCGCGTTCCCGCGTGGACGCCGGCGCCTTCATCGGCCCGGGCTGCGTCATCGGCGAAGACTGCGTGATCGGTGCCGGCAGCGAACTCACGGCACGCGTCACCCTGGTCCGTCGCGTGCGCCTCGGCCGCAGGGTGCTGATCCATCCCGGCGCCGTGCTCGGCGCGGACGGCTTCGGCCTGGCGATGGAACACGGTCGCTGGCTCAAGGTGCCGCAACTCGGCGGCGTGGCCATCGGAGACGATTGCGAAATCGGCGCCAACACCACCATCGACCGCGGCGCGCTCGACGACACGGTGCTGGAAGAAGACGTACGCCTCGACAACCAGATCCAGATCGGCCACAACGCGCGGATCGGGGCGCATACCGCGATGGCAGGCTGTTCTGCGGTCGCCGGCAGCGCCACGATCGGCCGCTACTGCCTGATCGGCGGCGGCGCGGGTATCCTTGGCCATCTGGAAGTGTGCGACCGGGTGGTGGTCACGGCGATGAGTCTGGTCACCAGCACGATCCGCGAGCCTGGCGAGTATTCGTCGGGCACGCCGCTGATGGACAACCGCAGCTGGCGCAAAAGCGCCGCCCGCTTCAAACACCTCGATGCCCTGGCCCGAGACATCGGCGGGCGCAACAAGGAACCGCGATGACCTCGATCGATGCCTGCGATACCGATCTCCAGCCCGTGCTGCCGCTCGGCGCGAGCGATATCCAGAAGCTGCTGCCGCACCGGTATCCATTCCTGTTGATCGATCGCGTGGTCGAATTCGAGCGCAACAAGCGCGTGCTCGCCTACAAGAATCTCACCATCAACGAGCCGTTCTTCCAGGGCCATTTCCCGGTGCAGCCGGTGATGCCGGGCGTGCTGGTGATCGAAGCGCTGGCGCAGGCCGGCGGCGTGCTTTACCAGTTGAGCAAGGGCGCCGCGATCGAAGACAAGGTGTTCTATCTGGTCAAGGTCGAGAATGCGCGCTTCAGCAAGATGATCGTCCCCGGCGACCGGATGATGCTGGAAGTGTCGATCAAGCGCCGCATCCGCAATATGGCCTGGTACAGCGGCACCGCCAGCGTCGACGGCAACGAAGCGGCGCGCGCCGATTTCCTCTGTGCCGAAGCGCAGAACTGAGGCGCTAGAACGATGAGCCACGCCGGCATCAGTCCGCTCGCGCAGATCGACCCGACCGCGCGCATCGGCGCGAACGTGGAGGTCGGGCCGTTCACCGTGATCGGTCGCGACGTCGAGATCGGCGACGACACCCGCATCGGCCCGCACTGCAGCCTCCACGGTCCGACCACGATCGGTCGCGACAATCGCATCCATGGTCACGCTGCGATCGGCGGCGACCCCCAGGACAAGAAATTCGCCGGAGAGCGCACCGCCCTGATCATCGGCGATGGCAACACCATCCGCGAATTCGTCACCATCAACCGCGGTACCGGCAGCGGCGGCGGCGTCACCCGCATCGGCAGCCACAACTGGTTCCTCGCCTACACCCATGTCGCCCACGACTGTCAGGTGGGCGATCACTGCGTGTTCTCGAACAACGCCACGCTCGCCGGCCATGTCGAAGTGGGCGACCACGTGATCCTCAGCGGCTTCACCGGCGTGCATCAGTTCTGCCGGATCGGCGCGCATGCGTTCATCGGCATGGGCGCGTTCGTCAACGGCGATGTGCCGCCGTATCTGATGGTGGCGCAGGAAGACTACGGCCGCCCGCGAGGTATCAACAGCGAGGGCCTAAAGCGCCGTGGATTCGACAGCGAACGGGTCGCCGCGATCAAACGCGCCTATCGCGCGCTGTACATGTCCGGCGCGAATCTGGTCGACGCCAAACAGCAGCTCGCTGCACTGGCCGAATCCAGCGACGACGTGCGCGCGTTCCTCGATTTCATCGAACGCGGCGAACGTCCGTTGCTGCGCTGATTCGCGGATGGACCACGCGCCGTGACGGAGCTCCGATGAAAATCGCCCTGGTCGCGGGCGAAGCCTCGGGCGACCAGCTCGGCGCCGGACTGATCGCTGAATTGCGCGCGCGCTTCCCCGACGCGGAGTTCGCCGGCATCGGCGGGCCTGCGATGCGCGCCGCAGGTCTGTGTGCGTGGCACGACAGCCAGGAACTCGCCGTGATGGGACTGGCCGAAGTGCTGGCGCATCTGCCGCGCCTGCTGCGCCTGCGCTGGCGTCTGCGCAGGCGCGTATTGGCCTGGAAGCCCGATGTGTTCATCGGCATCGACGCGCCCGACTTCAACCTCGGCGTGGAGAAATGGCTCAAGCAACGCGGCATCCGCACCGTGCACTACGTCAGCCCGTCGGTCTGGGCGTGGCGCGAATCGCGAGCGGCGAAACTCGGCGAAAGCGCGGATCGTGTGCTGTGCCTGTTCCCGATGGAGCCGCCGATCTATGCGAAGCATGCGGTGGACGCGCGCTTCGTCGGCCATCCGCTGGCCGATGCGATCCCGCTGGAGCCCGATCGCCGCGCCGCGCGCGATGCGCTCGGATTACCCGAACACGGGCCGGTGCTGGCGCTGCTGCCGGGCAGCCGGCTCGGCGAAATCGCGAAGATGCTGTCGGTGTTCCTGGGTGCTGCGGACCTGATCGCGCAGCGGATTCCATCGCTGTCGATCCTGCTGCCGGCGGCGAATGCGCAATGCGATGCCGCCATCCGCGAACAGTTGCAACTGCAACCGAAACTCGCGGCACGCGTCCATGTGCTGGATGGCGACGCGCAGCGCGCGATGATCGCCAGCGATGTGGTGCTGCTGGCCTCCGGCACCGCCGCGCTCGAAGCCATGCTCTGCAAACGGCCGATGGTGGTCGGTCATCGGATTTCGCCCACGACCTATCGCATCGTGACCCGACTCGGCCTGCTCAAGTCGCGTTTCGTCAGTTTGCCCAACGTTCTGGCGGACGCGCAGCTCATTCCCGAATTGCTGCAGCAGGACTGCGCGCCGGACAAGCTTGCCGCCGCCTGCCTGCGCTGGTTCGGTCAACCGGACATGGTGGACGCGCTGCTGCCACGCTTCCTCGATATCCACAGCCGATTGCGCTGCGATGCGTCCGCGCGCGCTGCCGACGCGGTGGCCGAACTGATCGTTTCGACATCGATCGACCCGGCGCCTGCCGGGGTCACGTTGTGAGCCGGCGCAAGGGGCCTCGGGACCCAGGACCCGGCACGTTGTTGCAGGATCCGCTCGCCGCCATCGCCTGCGCGCGCCCCTTGCGAATCGCAGGTGTCGACGAGGCCGGCCGCGGCCCGCTGGCCGGCCCGGTGTCGGTCGCGGCCGTCATCCTCGATCCGCAGCGCCCGATCGAGGGCCTGAACGACTCCAAGAAACTCAGCGGGGCGCGCCGCGAGGCGCTCTACCCGCTGATCGTCGAACGCGCACTGGCATGGCGGATCGAATTCGTCGAATGCGACGAGATCGACCGGCTCAATATCCTGCAGGCGACCCTCATCGGCATGCGCCGCGCGATCGAGGGGCTGTCGCCATCCGCAGACGCCGCACGCATCGATGGCAACCGCCTGCCCGTGGGCCTGCCCTGCCCGGCGGAAGCGCTGATCGGCGGCGACGCGATCGAGCCGGCGATCATGGCCGCGTCGATCCTGGCGAAAGTCGCGCGCGACCGGCGCATGCTCGAACTGCATGCCCTGCATCCGCAGTACGGATTCGACCGCCACAAGGGCTATCCGAGCACTGCGCATCTCGCGGCGCTGGCCACGCACGGGCCGTGCCCCGAACATCGGCTGAGTTATGCGCCGGTGCGAGCCTTGCTGGCGCGTGATCCGACGGGCTGACACGGTACTGAAAACGCACTTCGTGTGTGTTTGACTCGCCGCATGCTTGCGGCGCACCGCTTCAGAGCCAGCTTCGCTGTCCGCCGCCCCTGCCGGTAGGGTCAAGTCCAAGTCCGGCACATGTCCGGACTTGCTCACGACGAAACAATCGCTTGGGCGATAGTTTTGCCGTGGCAGCCATCCCTGGCCGCCCCGGCAGGCTGCTTTCATTCAATAGCTCACTGACCCGCTTTGCGATTGCCGAACGTCAGATGCAGCGGCCAGCGCGGCTGGCGCGGCAGCCCCAGTGCCTCGCGGTAGGCCAGCGCCTCGGCGCATTCGACCGGATAGAACGCATATTCGCCGATCTGCCGAGGCGGATGCAGGTAATCGAAGGTCATCGCCTGGCCTTCCAGTGCCCGCCAGTGGGTCAAGTCCGGCGGCATTTCGTTCTGCACGATCGACACGTGCGCGCCCCACAGCGGGTCGCTCAACCGGCGAGTGCGACGCATGTCAAATGCGTAAAGCTGACGCAGGTAGCGGCCGACATCGGGCTCGCACTGCAGGATCAGCCACCAGTCCGTCGTGCCGCCGTCACGACGTATACGAGCGCCGCCGGGGCCGAGCGGCGGCGCGAAGCGGCAGATTCCGGTCAACGAAGGCATGGGTGGTCGATCGCGGTGGCACGGGAGCGGCCTATTATCCCGTGACAGGCGCAACGCCCGCAGCGAACCGCAAAACCATCCCGTCAAGCCTTGCCCGAACGCCCCACGCCGCCTAACCTGCAGGGCTGCAATTCCCGGCCCACCGATGTCCTCCCGCTTCGTCCATCTCCACCTGCACAGCGAGTATTCGCTCGCCGATTCGACGATCCGCATTCCGGAACTCGTCGGCCGCTGCGTTGCGCAGGGGCAGCCCTCGGTGGCGATGACCGACCGCAACAACCTGTTCGCGCTGGTCAAGTTCTACAAGGCCGCCGAGGGGGCGGGCATCAAGCCCATCGCCGGCGCCGACATCAGCGTCGCGGAAGGCGACGAGACGCCCTGGAAGCTGACCCTGCTGTGCCGCGACCGCAGCGGCTATCTGTCGCTGTCGCGGCTGCTCAGCCGGGCGTGGATGGAAGGCCAGCGCCACGACGGTGTGATGGTCCGGCCGCAGTGGCTGCAGGATGCCAACCACGGGCTGTTCGCGCTCGCAGGACGCCACAGCCAGGCCGGGCAACTGCTCGCCGGCAACCGCCCCGATCTCGCGCTGCAGTCGCTGGCCGACTGGCAGCGGTGTTTCGACGACCGCTTGCACCTCGAACTGACCCGCTGCGGCTTCGAAGCCGAAACGCCGTTCAACGCCTTCGCACTGCACGCTGCGGCCGAACGCGGATTGCCGGTGGTCGCCAGCAATGATGTGCGCTTTCTCGATGCCGACGGCTTCGAAGCCCACGAAGCGCGCGTCTGCATTTCGTCGGGGCGCGTGCTCGACGACCCCAAACGCCCGCGCGACTACACCGCACAGCAATCTCTCAAGACCACCGAGGAGATGGTGGCGCTGTTCGAAGATGCACCGGACGCGATCGACAATGCGGTCGATCTGGCCAAACGCTGCAATCTCGAACTTTCGCTGGGCAAGTACTACCTGCCCGCCTTCCCGGTGCCGAGCGACCACACGCTCGACAGCTGGATCCGCAAGGAAGCGCGGGATGGCCTCGAAAAACGCCTGCAGAAATATCCGATGGCAGCAGGTCACGACCGCGCCAGCTACGACGCACGGCTGGAGATCGAGCTGGGCGTGATCGTGTCGATGGGCTTCCCCGGCTACTTCCTGATCGTGGCCGACTTCATCAACTGGGGCAAAGCCCAAGGTATCCCGGTCGGCCCGGGGCGCGGCTCCGGCGCCGGTTCGCTGGTCGCCTGGGCGTTGGGCATCACCGATCTGGACCCGCTGCCGTACGACCTGCTGTTCGAGCGCTTCCTCAACCCAGAACGCGTGTCGATGCCCGACTTCGACATCGACTTCTGCATGGACCGCCGCGACGAGGTGATCGATTACGTCGCTGCCAAGTACGGCCGCGACCGGGTCAGCCAGATCATCACCTACGGCACGATGTCGGCGAAGGCGGTGGTGCGCGACACCGGCCGGGTGCTGGGCTATCCCTATGGCTTCGTCGACGGCATCGCCAAGCTCATTCCGCTGCAGCCGGCCGATCCGCTGTCGCTGGAAGACGTGCTGGGCCGCAGCGACAAGGCCAGGAAGGATCCGGACCGTGCGATCGGCGAGTTCGTCGAGCGCTACAACACCGAGGAGGATTTCCGCGAACTCATCGATCTGGCGCTCGATCTCGAAGATCTGACCCGCAACGCCGGCAAGCACGCCGGCGGCGTGGTGATCGCGCCGGATCCGCTGTCCGACTTCTGCCCGCTGTTCGCGGAACACGACGGTCAGGGCGGCGGCAAGAATCCGGTCACCCAGTTCGACAAGGACGACGTCGAAACGATCGGCCTCGTGAAGTTCGACTTCCTCGGCCTGCGCACGCTGACGATCATCGACTGGGCGGTGAAGGCGATCAACATCCGCCGTGCGCGCGCAAGCGAAGCGCCACTCGACATCACCGACCTGCCTCTCGACGACAAACAGACCTACGAACTGTTCGCGCGCGGCGACACCGTCGCGGTGTTCCAGTTCGAATCGCGCGGCATGCGCGAACTGCTCAAGCGCGCGAAGCCCGACACCTTCGAAGACATCATCGCGCTCGCCGCGCTGTTCCGCCCCGGCCCGCTGGGCTCGGGGATGGATCGCGAATGGGTGGACCGCAAGCACGGCCGCACCGAGGTGAGCTATCCGCATCCGGCGCTGGAGCCGGTGCTGAAGCCGACCTACGGCGTGATCGTGTATCAGGAACAGGTAATGCAGATCGCCCAGGTGCTGGCCGGCTATTCGCTGGGCGGCGCCGACCTGCTGCGCCGCGCGATGGGCAAGAAGAAGGCCGAGGAAATGGCCAAGGAGCGCGCCAAATTCGAGGCGGGCTCGGCCGAACGCGGGGTCGATCCGCGCACCGCGACGCAGATCTTCGATCTGATGGAAAAATTCGCCGAGTACGGCTTCAACAAGTCGCACTCGGCGGCCTACGCGCTGGTCGCCTACCAGACCGCATGGCTGAAGGTGCACTACCCGGCCGAATTCATGGCCGCGGTGCTGTCCTCGGACATGGACAACACCGACAAAGTGGTGGGTTTTCTCGACGAAGCGCGCACGCTGGGGCTGCTGGTCATGCCGCCGGACGTGAATGCATCGGGCTTCATGTTCGAGGCCATGGACGACCATACGATCCGCTATGGCCTGGGCGCGGTGAAAGGCGTCGGCCGCGGTGCCTGCGACGCCATCGCAGAAGAGCGCCATCGTGGCGGCGCATACGCCGATCTGCTCGACTTCTGCAAACGCGTCGACAGCAGCAAACTCAACCGGCGCACGCTCGAAGCGCTGGTCAGCGCGGGTGCACTCGATGGCTTGGGGAGCAACCGGCCCTCGCTTTTGCTGCAACTGCCGGAAGTGCTGAAGGCCACCGAACAGCTCGCGCGCGAGCGCGACGCGGGGCAGGTTTCGCTGTTCGGCAGCTTCAGCGAAGCCGCGCCGGAACTGAAACTCGAACTGCCCGAAACCTCGGACTGGCCGCTGTCGCAGAAGCTGGCGGGCGAGCGCGAAACCCTCGGCCATTACCTCAGCGGCCATCCGCTCGACCCTTACCGGGAAGAATTGAACGCGCTGGTCGGCACCGATCTGGGCAAGCTCGATCAGCTGTGGGAGGGGGCACAGTCTTCGCGCGGTCGTGGCCAGCGGGTCGGCGGCGATGCCGAGGGCGGCCGCCAATGGCGTGCCGAAGCCACCGTGATTCTCGCCGGCCAGGTGGTCGGAATGCGCAAGCGCGGCGATTCGCAGGCATTCGTCCATCTGGAGGACGGTCGTGGACGGATCGAATGCGCCTTCTTCGCCGAGGCGTTTTTCGAATACCAGGCACTGCTCACGCGGGACCGCATTCTCGTGGTCGAAGGCGGCCTGCGCGAGGACGAATTCAGCGGCGGCTTCTCGCTGCGTGCCCGACGCTGTTGGGACTACCGCCAGATCTGCGCGCAACACGCGCAACGACTGTCGCTGCGACTGGATCTGCGCGAACCCGGGCTGATGCAGCGCATCGACGCCCTGCTCGCACAGCATCGGCCAGGGCCTACACCATTGCGCTACGACCTGCTCCTGCCGCTGGGCAGCGCTGGAACGCTGGACCTCAATGGCGCCCAATCCGTCCGCGTGGAGGCGGACCTGCCGAGTGGGCTGCGGGCACTGCCCGGGGTTCGCACGGTCAAAGTGGCCATGGGCAAGCCTTGGGCGTCGTGACACCAGCAAAGCACCCTACTCCCAGGTACGGTGTTCCCGGCATTCCTCGGCTAGACTTGAATCCTTTCCGCTTCTGGTCCAGCAGCCGCGCATGAACCCGAATTACCTCGACTTCGAAAAACCGATCGCCGACCTGGAGGCCAAGATCCAGGAGCTGCGCCAAGCCAGCACCGGCCCCGAGGTCAATATCGATGCCGAAATCCACGCGCTGCAGGACAAGCTGCGCCGGCGTACCGCGCAGATCTTCCGCGATCTCAGCGCCTGGCAGGTTTCGCAGCTGGCACGGCATCCGGCTAGGCCCTATACGCTCGACTACCTGCGCGTGATTTGCGACGAGTTCCAAGAACTCGCTGGCGACCGCACCTTCGCCAACGACAACGCCATCGTCGGCGGTCTCGCCCGCATCGGCGGCCGTAGCGTGATGGTGATCGGGCACGAGAAAGGCCGCGACACCAAAGCCAAAGTCCGCCGCAATTTCGGCATGCCCAAACCCGAGGGCTACCGGAAGGCGCTTCGGCTGATGAAAATGGCCGAACGCTTCCGGTTGCCGGTGCTGACCTTCATCGACACCGCCGGCGCATGGCCGGGGATCGATGCCGAGGAGCGCGGACAGTCCGAGGCCATCGCCCGCAATCTGCTGGAAATGTCGGAGCTGAAAGTCCCGATCCTGTGCACAGTCATCGGCGAAGGCGGTTCCGGCGGCGCGCTGGCCATCGGCGTCGGCGACCGCACCCTGATGCTCGAATACAGCACCTATTCGGTGATTTCGCCGGAAGGCTGCGCCTCCATCCTGTGGAAAACAGCGGACAAGAAACAGGAGGCCGCGCAGGCCATGGCGATCACCGCAAAGCGCCTGCAAGCACTCGGCCTGATCGACAAGATCGTCCGCGAACCCATCGGCGGCGCGCATCGCAACCCGGTGCAAATGGCGAAACGCCTCAAACCGATCCTGATCAACGAACTCGATGCGCTGGCAGCGCTGCCGGTCGAAGACCTGCTCGACCTCCGCTACCGGCGCCTGCGCGGCTACGGCGCCTATGAAGCAGCCTGAACGCGAACCTGTGGCGTGAAGTCGGGCAAAACTTGACTCTGCTCAAGCGCGACGCGCACCGTCGACAGACGATGGCCTTGGTTTTCCGCGTACCCCAGCAGGTACCGGACATTTTTGTCGCAGCCAGGAGTCTCGCCAGTGCCCCGTTCCCGCAGCGCCGCAGCACCCCGCAAGCCGAATCCGCCACGCACAACCCGCGCACGCAAATCCGCGCCAGTAACGGCAGAAGTCATCGTTCTTCCGGAGAGTGTCGAAATCGCGGCCGTGCCTGCGCTCGAACCCGGCCTTTCCGTCGAGGCCGCGCAAAGGATGGAAGCAGTACCGCTGACCGACGAAGACAGTATCAGCGCACCGCTTCCTGCAGGCTACCCTTACCTCACCCGCATGCGCCGCAGCGAGTACGAGGCCGAGAAGAAGAAACTGCAGATCGAATTGTTGAAGGTGCAGAACTGGGTCAAGGCTACCGGCCAGCGCGTCATCATCCTGTTCGAGGGCCGCGACGCAGCTGGCAAGGGCGGCGCCATCAAGCGCTTCACCGAACATCTCAACCCCCGCGGCGCACGCGTGGTCGCACTGGAAAAGCCGAACGACCAGGAGCGCGGCCAATGGTATTTCCAGCGCTACATCGAGCACTTGCCGACTGCGGGCGAACTCGTGTTCTTCGACCGCAGTTGGTACAACCGTGCGGGCGTCGAACGGGTGATGGGTTTCTGCTCGTCCGCCGAATACCTCGAATTTCTGCGCGAAGCCCCTGAATTCGAGCGAATGCTCGTCCGCAGCGGTATCCGTCTCTACAAATTCTGGTTTTCGGTCAGCCGGGAAGAGCAGTTGCGACGGTTCAAAGCCCGCCGCAACGACCCGCTCAAGCATTGGAAGCTCTCGCCGATCGATCTGCAATCACTGGATAAATGGTCGGAATACACCGAAGCCAAGAATGCGATGTTTTTCCACACGGACACTGCAGATTCACCGTGGCTGGTCATCAAATCCGACGACAAAAAGCGGGCACGGCTGAACTGCATGCGTCATTTCCTCGATACCTTGCCATATCCGGGCAAAGATCCACGCATCGCGCGCAAGGCGGATCCACTCATCGTCGGCGCCGCCGCAAGCGTGCTTTCGAATGGAGATGGCCAATAACGCAGGCAGCCCCAATGTCAGCACGCACATCAAAGCGGGGGACAATGCCCTGTTTGGCACGTCGCCGCCCGCTTCAGTCGACGAGATGCGCACACCGAAAGGAAACGTGAAGCCTGCACGAATCGGATTCGATAACAGGCCCATATCAGGGTCACGATCATCTCGCGGTGAATCACCGCGCTTTGTCCGGAAGATGGCCATATGCAGCGTCGGCATCCATCTGCCTGCGGATCACGCCACCAGACCGGATACGCTCCATTGAGACTGTTTCCTCGATTTATGCGACAGCGCCAGGCTCGGAACGCGAAAAAGCCTGAAAAAAAAGCCGTCCGGGGGCTTGGCGACAGCGTAGCCTTGGCCTACAGTGCGCAGGCCGGCATGCCGTCCGGCCCAGACACGAACTCAATTCCATTCGACGAGGAAATCGAACTCTCATGGCAACCAAGAAGAAACCTGCCGCCAAAAAGGCCGCTTCCAAGCCGGCCGCCCCGAAACCGATCAAGGACGTGATGAGCAAGTCGGCGCTGGTCGCGCACATCGCAGGCGCGACGGACGTCGCAGCCAAGGATGTGCGCGCCGTCATGGCCGCTCTCGAAGGGGCCATTCACGCTTCGATCGGCAAAAAGGGTGCCGGCACGTTCGTGTTGCCGGGCATGCTGAAAATCACTGCCGTCAGCGTTGCCGCCAGACCGAAGCGCAAGGGCATCAATCCGTTCACCGGCCAGGAAACCACATTCGCAGCCAAACCGGCCACCGTGAAGGTGAAGGTCCGTCCGATGAAGAAGCTCAAGGATGCAGCCACGGCCTGACCGTACCCGTCGTTTCGATCATCCCGAGCCCATCCGCGACGGAGACCGGAAAAGTCGTATTCCCGTGAGGAATACGGCTTTTTCTTTGCATTTCGGCTACGACTCAGCGCCATCTGCCGGGCAACCTCCACCTCAAAGGTAGTCCGCTTCACTGGCATACCGAACAACGGTACAGCCGGTGCCGGTGATTTCGAACTGCCCGGCTTGCCTTCACCATTGAACTGTTTCAATGCGGCGCTGATCCGCTATATCACCGCCTCTGCAAGGTCACCGGCGTGCGCAAAGCCCCCTGCGTGATCGATGCTTTCTTGGTGCCATCGCTTCGATGAAGGGTGCATCGCCGCACTCCGGGGTTAGTGAAAATATGTCATCCCGAGAGCGGGAGCAGTGCTGACACTCGCCCGGCACGAGAGCAGAGTCACTCCTGCCAGCCGACATCGTGACCGGTACGCGCGCCACGCTTCCATGCATCCGCTCCGTTGCGGTGTCCTTGGTCGACTGAGAGACCGTCGGCGCACCGCTCGGCAACCTCGACCGACAGGCACCACGCACGTCGATACGGCACGATCGACTGGTCACTTGATCTCAGCGTGAGCCTCGATCCCGCCGGACAGGACCCGACTGCATCTGGATTGGATGTGGGTATCGACGGTCCCGGCATGCGCAGCGACAAGCATGCTGGGCATTTCGCGGTCACACCAGCGGTTCGCGCTACGACAACCCGCAGCCATGCCCTGACCTCGAAGAAGCTGGCTTGGAATCGATTGAGCTGCTGCCGATCGGCGACCGGCTTCGTTGACTTCAGATTTCGAACCGGTAGGACAACTTCACCAGCAACTGCTCGCTGTCGCGGAGGTCGAATGCGCCGCTGAACTCGTCGCGGACCGAATACGGGCCAACCCCCGTATCGAACAGCGATCCCCCGCGAACGTACGCCACGTACAGGTATGACAGCGGCGCGAATTCGTAGCGATAGCGCACCTGGAAGCCGAGATTGCGCACAGCGAAATCATCGAGCGCATCGTTGCTGCGCACCGGCTTGCCGTCGGCAGAGATCCGCCAGGCGCGCTTGGCTTCGGCATCCAACCCCAGCGCTTCCAGGCGCACGCGCAGCTCCTGCTTCGAGCCGATCAGCCAAACGATGCCAGCGTTCAGGAATACCTGATCGGAGCCGAACGTGCCCAGCAGATCGCCGCCCCGCCACAGGGTCAGGTCCGGGTTGCGCTGCAATTCCAGACCCGCGAATACGCTGAGATTGTCGTTGATGGCGTAATTGGGCTCGAGATAGAACGTCCATGCCCCCCGGTCGATACCGCCGAGTCCTTCGGCGTTGTAATTCACGCTGCCGTAGAGAGACCAGTGCTCCTTCTTGGGAAAAAAGCGTTCAGCGAACGCATACAGCCGTCCCGGATGATCGACCACGCCGTTGCCGCGGGTGATCAGATCGTCGTGACCCGGCATCCACGCGGCAATCTCGAAGAACTGATTGCCGCCGTCGCGGCGCTCGCTGTTTCGATTGACGGCAAAAGCATTGGCGATAATCACGCCATCATCGTTGCTGCGGCGCGAAGCCGCGAAACGCCACTGATGGGATGCGTAGGGCGAACTGCCCGCCAGCGCGGTGAAACGGCGCGAAAGCTCGTAGCGCGCGTAATTGAAATTATTGCGATCGAGGAAACCGAAGTCGTTGAGCTGCAGGTCTTCTCCGCTGTGCAGCATGTACAACTGCTGGCGCCAGCCGTCGCCGATGTCATGGTCGATTTTCACCTGCGCACCGGTGTCGCGCACGGTGTCGCCGTGCTGGTCGATACTGGAGCCGACAAGATTGGTGCGGACATTCCAGCGCGCGTTCGGCGCCCACTGGTGATCGAAGGAATACACGGTCGCCTCGCGCCCGAGGAATGGACGATTCACCCGCGTCACCATCGCGCCGATACTCTGACCTTCGAATCCGCGGGTCGCGCGCAGGGCATAGAAATCGCGACCGGCACTGTCGCCTTCGGTCGCTGCGAACACCCCGTAGCCGAATCCGCCAACGCTGCCATTGATCTTCGCGGCAGCAGTCACGTCGCCGGAGCCACTGCCATCGTCGGCGGGGGCGCCGACGCGCCGGGTGTAGATCAACTGCTGGGCGTTGCCGAGCGAACCGAACGGCACTTCGAAATACCCCTGGTTTTCGGTGAAAAACGGGCGTTTGTCGCCGAAGAAGGTTTCGATCGCGCTGAAATTGACGACAATCCCATCGCTCTCGACCTGGCCGAAATCCGGGTTGAGCGTAGCGCTGAGCTGAAACTGGCCGTTGGGCTTCCAGAAGAGATCGACGCCGGCATCGATCTCCGTCCTGCCATCGATGTTGTCGTACAGCCCGACGACATACGGCGTGACCGCAAGCAACGACTGGCTGAACTGCGGCACCTCGACCTTCTGTAGCGCGCTGAGGTAACGCTGCTCGGTGTAACTGATCGCCGGCCACGTCATGCGCTCGCCGGTGTCGCCGACCACACGGTCGAGCGAAAGGCCGATCGTGCGGGTGTCGCCATCAATGCTGCGCATCGGCGCGATATGCCAGGGAATCAGTATCTCTGCGGACCAGCTGTCGTCGTCTTCCGATACCGCATGCTTCCAGGCGCCATCCCAATCGTTATTGAACTGGTTTTCGTTGGCGATGGTGCCATCGCCGATGCCGTTGGACAGCGCCAGCATGAAGTTGTAGCCGCTGCGCCCGTCGCCATCGAAATCGACATACACATTCACGCGGTCGACGTTGCCGTTGTCGTCGCGCTGGAATCGCTGTCGGGTGCGAGGAATAACGCTGGGCTGGCGGTTTCGGAACGCAACGGCAAGACCATCGGCGGTCGCCATGTACCAGGCTTCGGTCGCGTGCCGGCTCGGCTCGCGGGTCAGCGGCTGGGTCATGCGGAAGTCGTCGATACGCTGCGCGCTGGACCATTCCGTGGAATCGACCTTGCCGTCGATATCGAGGGCAAACGTCGGCAGAGGCATCGAGACGACCGCCGCGAGAAGCAATAGGCGCATGGCGCGATCCCGGAGAAACGTGGCCGCATCCTGCGGCACTCGTCCGGCGCGGGCGCCTGTCTTAAGTCATGGAAACTTCATGCCCGGCGCATCCGCTGTCACTTCGGCGTTGCGGAGTTTGGCGGCAACGCTGCTGTCGCTTCAGCGCTTGGGTTGCAGCATCGTACCCGTGCACTTCTTGGCGCCGCACTTGCAGCCCCAGACTTTCTTCATCTTCGCAGTATGCGGCTCGTCCAGCACGATGCCGTAGTTGTAGGTCAGCTCTTCGCCGGGCTCGATATCGCGGATCGCTTCGATGAACACCTTGTCCTTGTGACCTTTGCCCTTGCTGTTCTCTTCCAGCACCGCCTCGCAGTTGGGCGCGCAACTGTGATTGATCCAGCGTGCGATGTTGCCATCGACATTGGCGTCGATCACGTAGTCGTCGTTGAGAGTGAACAGAAAGGTGTGCCCGTTCTCGTCGATATCACCATAGGCCTCGTCCACCTCGTCGTGGGTCCGCACCTTGCCCTTGTAACGCACGATGCGATCGCCCTTCAGGATGGCTTCGTCGGCGAACACGCCATTGCCGTGGATGGGCGACAAGCGGGCGACGATCTTCTTCTTCGACATGGCGATGCGGCTCTCGAAAACGTTGGAATTTGGCCGGATTATCTCCGATCCCACGCCTTTTGTGGCGGTCGCGCGCCGCTGCGACTCGGCGCGTGCCGGTCTCCTCTCTCGAAGTGCGGACGATGCAGCCGGTCACCGGCATCCCGAATACAAGCAATGCCTGATGGTGATCTCGCAGGAGGACCTGCCCGACTGCGCTCCTGCTTGCGCACAACGCGGGTCCGGACGGCAACACACCCCGCAGAGAGGCCATGAACAGGCGCTCAGAACCAGTCGCGCCAGGCACCGCTCCAGAAGATCTCCATAGCCGGACTGAAAACGCCCCAGAAGAGCGACTTGAATCCGCGCCAAGCGCGCCAGACGAGAAATGCAGCAGCACGACCTGCCCGTCTAGCACACCGGATTGAGCCATTCAGGACGAAAGCGTACAATTTCGGTCCTGTATCAACATCACGGCCGCCAAATGCGGCCCGGCGCCCACAATCCCATGCTTCGAGTCACCAAACTCACCGACTACGCGACCGTGGTGCTGACCGTTCTGGCCGGCGCCAGCGAAACCATGCTCAGCGCGAATGGACTGGCCGAGCGCGCGGGTCTGGAAGCGCCAACGGTCGCCAAGGTGCTGAAACCCCTGGCGCAGGCCGGGCTGGTACAGGCTTTTCGCGGCGCGACCGGCGGTTATCGCCTCGCCCGCCCGGCCAGCGAGATTTCCCTCGTGGAAATCGTCGAAGCGATGGAAGGCCCGCTGGCGATGACCGAATGCAGCGTCCACGACGGCCACTGCGGCATCGAACAGTCCTGCGGCGCCCGCGCCAACTGGCGGCGGATCAACGATGTCGTCGCCGACGCCCTGCGTCGGGTCACGCTGGCGGATATGACGTTGCCCGCCGGCGCTGCGGCGCGCAAAACCATTCCCGTCTCGCTGTCGGCCCGCTGAGGAGTTCCCATGAACCGCCCCGACCCGCAGATCGTGCCGAGCGCACCAGTCCAGAACGCCGAGATCCTCGAACAGCTCGGCCGCCGCTACGACGCCGGCTTCGTCACCGACATCGAATCCGACACCCTGCCGCCGGGTCTCAATGAAGATGTGGTCCGCTTTCTTTCGGCGAAGAAGAACGAGCCCGAGTGGATGACCGACTGGCGCCTCGCCGCATACCGCCACTGGCTGACGATGACGCCGCCGCACTGGGCCAAGCTCGACATCGCGCCGATCGATTTCCAGTCGATCAGCTACTACTCGGCACCCAAAGCGAAATACGCGTCGCTCGACGAAGTGCCGCAGGAGCTGCTCGACACCTACGACAAGCTCGGCGTACCGCTGCACGAGCGCGCGAGACTGGCGGGCGTCGCCGTCGATGCGGTGTTCGATTCGGTCAGCGTCGGCACCACATACCGCAAGGAGCTGGCCGAAAAAGGCGTGATTTTCTGCTCGATGTCCGAAGCGCTGCACGACTACCCGGATCTGGTCCGCCAGTATCTCGGCAGCGTGGTGCCGGCGGGCGACAACTATTTCGCGGCGCTTAATGCCGCGGTGTTTTCCGACGGCAGTTTCGTGTTCATTCCCAAGGGCGTGCGCTGCCCGATGGAGCTGAGCACCTACTTCCGGATCAATGCGATCAACACCGGCCAGTTCGAGCGCACGCTGATCATCGCCGAGGAAAAATCCTACGTCAGCTATCTCGAAGGCTGCACCGCGCCGATGCGCGACGAAAACCAGCTGCACGCGGCGGTGGTCGAACTGGTGGTGCTGGACGACGCCGAGATCAAGTATTCGACGGTCCAGAACTGGTATCCCGGCGACGAAAATGGGATTGGCGGCATCTACAACTTCGTCACCAAGCGCGGCGAGTGCCGCGGCGCGCGCAGCAAGATCAGCTGGACCCAGGTCGAAACCGGCTCCGCGATCACCTGGAAATACCCGTCCTGCGTGCTGCTGGGCGACGATTCCAGCGGCGAATTCCATTCGGTCGCGCTGACCCACCACCGTCAGCAGGCCGATACCGGCACCAAGATGATCCACATCGGCAAGCGCACCAAGTCGAAGATCGTCAGCAAAGGCATCAGCGCCGGTCGTGGCCAGAACAGCTATCGCGGCCTGGTGAAAGTGGAACGCGGCGCCGACGGTGCGCGCAACCACACCCAGTGCGACAGCCTGCTGATCGGCAAGCGCTGCGGCGCGCACACCTTCCCTTACATCGAAGTGAAGAACCCAAGCGCGACCGTCGAGCACGAGGCCACCACCTCGAAGATCAGCGACGACCAGCTGTTCTACTGCTGCAGTCGCGGGATTTCCGAGGAAAACGCTGTCTCGCTGATCGTCGACGGCTTCTGCAAAACGGTGTTTCGCGAACTGCCGATGGAATTCGCGGTGGAAGCGAAGAAACTGCTGGAAGTCTCGCTCGAAGGTTCGGTCGGATGAACGCCGTCGCCATCGGCGAAACCGATCTGCAGCGGCTGCTGGCCGGGCTTGCACCCGAGCTGGCCGCGCGTCCGCGCGCGATCCGCTCGCAGCCGACGGGCGAAGCGGTTCCCGCCGACGCGATCATGCTGTTCCGGGAACAGGAAGGCACCACGATCATCGTCGCTGTCGATGACGTTGCGGTCGCCGACACCCAAGATAAAGCGCTTTGGGCGCAGATCACCTTGCGCATCCACTCCAGTCTCGAAGCCGTCGGCATGCTGGCGGCGATCGCCAGCACACTGGCCGCGCGCGATATTCCCTGCAATGCCGTATCCGCCTATTACCACGATCATCTGTTCGTGCCATGGGCGCGCCGCGACGAGGCCATCGGTGCGCTGCGTGAACTCTCGGACGGCACTCGCACATGACGCTCAGCGACATCATCGGCACGCTCGGCGTGTCCTTGCTGCTGATCGCCTTCGTGCTCAACCAGCGGCGGACGATTTCCGAACATTCGCGCGCATTCCTCGCGATGAACATGGTCGGCGCCGTGCTGTGCGGCTACTCGGCCTGGCTGGTCAGCTTCATGCCTTTCGTGGTGCTCGAAGCCGTCTGGGCGCTGTTCGCCGCTTGGGGTTTGCTGCGCTGGTCGCCCGAGCGGCAAGACTGAAGAATATGGACCGTGCCATGAAACCACTGCTGTTCGCACTGACCGTATTGCTGACGGTTGCCGCCTGCACAGAAAAAACCGGCCCCCAAGCCGACACTGCACCGCAGTCGAAGGTTCCGCCTGCCGCATCGATGCCGCAACCGACCACAACGCCTCCCGCGATATCGGCGCCCTCCCGCGTGCCCGCGACACCTGCAGCGGAAGCGGCTGCATCCTTCGAGTTCGCGTTTTCCAGCACCAACGCCGACGGCAAGGAAGGCGACGACCCCCGCATCCTGCGCTGGGACGATGGCCCATGCGGCGGCAGCCCGGTGGTGCGCGTGTCGCGGATGCCACTGAACGATCCGGCGCTGGTGCCCGACTACGTCGTCGAGTTCGACGACAGCGGCAAGGAGTTGAAGCGCTGGGGCAAACCCTACGAAGCCGAAGTGCTCGGCCTCGAAGGGGACCTGCTGAAGTTCCGCGTCCATGGCGAGCCTCCGCGCGCATTCTGGACCGATCCGCAAGGCCATATCGGCACGATCGCAGGCGATGCGACGACGATTCCGGAACTGGATACGCCGACCTTCGAATGCCCGGCACTGCCGACGTTCGCGAATTCCAGCTACGCCTATTGTTCCATCGTGACCGATGCCGCCAGCCGACCACGCAAGCTCGCGTGGGAAGGCCCCTGTACCTGAGCGCCTGCCCCTTCACGAATCGCCGCAATCAACAATGACGAACCCATCATGCTGAAAATCGACAATCTCCACGCCCGCATCGCCGGCAAAGACATCCTCAAGGGGCTTACGCTTGAGGTGAAGCCCGGCGAGGTTCACGCCATCATGGGCCCGAACGGCGCGGGAAAATCCACGCTCGGCAATATCATCGCCGGTCGCGACGGCTACGAGATCACCGAAGGCACCGTGACGTTCGAAGACCGCGACCTGCTGGCGCTGGCCCCCGAAGAACGCGCTGCGCTCGGCGTGTTCCTGGCCTTCCAGTATCCGGTCGAAATTCCCGGCGTGAACAACACGTATTTCCTGCGCAGCGCGCTCAACGCGCAGCGCAAGGCGCGCGGGGAAAGCGAACTGGATTCGATGCAGTTCCTGAAACTGGTGCGCGAAAAGCTCGCAGTGCTGCATCTGAAGGATGAACTGCTGCATCGCGGCGTCAACGAGGGTTTCAGCGGCGGCGAGAAAAAACGCAACGAGATCTTCCAGCTCGCGGTGCTGGAACCGAAGCTGGCGATCCTCGACGAAACCGACTCCGGTCTCGACATCGATGCGCTGAAAGCCGTCGCCGATGGCGTGAATGCACTGCGCAGCGCGAACCGCGCATTCGTGGTCATCACCCACTACCAGCGGCTGCTCGATTACATCAAGCCGGACGTGGTGCACGTGCTGGCCGATGGCCGGATCGTCGAAACCGGCGGCCCGGAACTTGCGCTGGAGCTGGAAGAACACGGCTACGCCTGGATCAAGGATCGCGTCGCACCGGAAGCGACCGCACGATGAGCGCCCTGCTCGACTCCTTCGCTGCAGTGTTCGACGGCCTCGCCCAGCGCGAGGCTGCGGATCTAGGCGCGCACCGGCGTGAGGCGCTGGATTCCGCGCTGCGCGACGGTCTGCCCGGACCGCGTAGCGAAGCATGGAAATACACGTCGCTGCGCGCGCTGGAGCGGCGTGCGTTCGTGCCGGCGACAGCCGTGAGTTTCGATGGAAGCATGCTCGATGCGCGCCTCGCGCAGATCCCGACGCCGCGCATGGTGTTCGTGGACGGCCGCATCGATGCCGGACGCAGCGACATCTCCACGCTGCCGACCGGCGTCGAAGCCATGCCGCTGTCCTGGGTGCTACACAACATGGAACCCCGCGACGCGAACTTCCTCCAGCGCCGCTACACGGGCGCGGACGAAGTGTTCTCCGTGCTCAATGCAGCACTGGCCGAGGAAGGCGCGGTGGTGCGCGTCGACCATGCCGTCGATGGCCCCTCGACGACGCTGCATCTCGTCTTCGTCGCCAGCGGTGCTGCCGCCGAAACGGCAGTGGCGCTCCGGCATTTCATCGATCTTCGCAACGATGCGGCTCTGGATCTGATCGAGCATCACATCGCGCTCGGAGAACATCGGGGCCTCACGAACCATGTCAGCCATTTGCATCTCGGCCAGCGCGCACGCTTGACCCATGTACGCGTGCAGGCGGACGCCGAGGGTGCGAACGTTTTCGCACGTACCGATGCGGTACTGGCGCGCGATGCCGGGTATCGACGCACCGATCTCGAACTCGGCGCCGCGCTGTCGCGACACGAACTGAACGTGCGTCTCGAAGGCGACGGCGCATCACTGACCGCCAACGGCGTGCTGTTCGCCGACGGCAAGCGTCATCTCGATACGCGCCTGGGCATCGAACACATCGCCCGCAACACGTCCTGCGACCTGCTGTGGCGCGGACTCGGTGCCGGGCGTGGGCGCGCCGTGTTCCACGGCGGGATCGTCATCCGCGAAGGTGCGGATGGCGCCAATGCGAATCTCTCGAACAAGAATCTGCTGCTGTCGGCGCAGGCCGAGATCGATACCCAGCCGGTGCTGGTCATCCACGCCGACGAAGTCCAGGCCGCGCACGGCGCGACCGTTGGCCAGCTCGATCCGACTGCGCTGTTCTATCTGCGTTCGCGCGGCCTGCCCGAAGCGGACGCGCGCGCACTGCTCACCGGTGCGTTCTGCCGCGAAGTGCTGGCCGGCATCGACGACAGCACGCTGCGCGAATCGCTGACGACCGTACTCGATGCGCATCTCGCGCGAGTGACGCCTGCATGAGTATCCCTACCATCGACACTGTCCACGACTGGAATGCGATCCGCGCGGACTTCCCGCTGCTGTCCCGCGAAGTCCACGGCAAGCCGCTGATTTATCTCGACTCCGCCAATACCGGGCAGAAGCCCGCATCGGTCATCGACACCGTCGATGACTTCTACCGCCATCACAACGCCAACGTCAGCCGCGCGGTGCATGCGCTGGGCACCGAAGCCACCGAAGCCTACGAAGCGTCGCGCACGAAGCTCGCGGGTTTTCTCAAAGCGCACCGCGACGAGCTGGTGCTGTGCAGCGGCACCACGTTCGCGCTCAATCTCGTCGCTTATTCCTGGGCGCTGCCGCGACTGAAGCCCGGCGACGCGATCCTGCTGTCGCGGATGGAGCATCACGCCAACATCGTGCCGTGGCAGTTGGTCGCCGAACGCACCGGTGCGAAGATCAAGGTCGCCGAGATCCGCGAAGACGGTTCGCTCGATATCGACGCGCTGTACGCGGCGATGACGCCAGAGGTGAAGATCCTCGGTTTGGCCCACGTCAGCAATGTGCTGGGCACGGTCAATCCGGTGCGCGAGATCTGCCGCGAAACGCGTCGACGCGGGATCGTCAGCGTCATCGACGGTTCGCAGGCCGCGCCGCATCGCGCCCTCGACATTCCGTCCCTCGGCTGCGATTTCTACGCGATCACCGGCCACAAGATGTGCGGCCCGACCGGCACCGGCGCGCTGTGGGCGCGCCGCGAGCACATCGCCGCGATGCCGCCGTTCCTCGGCGGCGGCGAGATGATCAAGGAAGTGCGCTTCGAGGGCACGATCTTCAACGATGGCCCGCATCGTTTCGAAGCGGGCACGCCGAACATCGCGGGCCATATCGGTCTGGGTGCGGCGGTCGATTACCTCACCGCCATCGGCATGGAGGCGGTCGAAGCGCGCGAAGCCGAACTGCTGGCGCATGCCACCGAAGCACTCACCCGCATCGACGGCCTGCGTATCCTCGGCACTGCACCGGAGAAGGCTGCCGTCATCAGTTTTCTGGTCGAAGGCGCGCATGCGCACGATCTGGCGACGCTGCTCGATCTGGAGGGCGTCGCGGTGCGCTCCGGCCATCATTGCGCG
The DNA here is from genome assembly GCA_017302135.1 of Lysobacterales bacterium. Taxonomy (GTDB): domain Bacteria; phylum Pseudomonadota; class Gammaproteobacteria; order Xanthomonadales; family Xanthomonadaceae; genus Lysobacter_I. The sequence goes on from JAFLDZ010000010.1 coordinate 41,007, forward strand.
CACCCGCTGATGCAATTCTTCGATGTGGCCGCGACCTGTCGCGCCTCGTTCGCGTTCTACAACACGCACGACGAAATCGAACGCTTCGCCGTCGCGCTCACCAAAGTCCGTCGCCTCCTGGGCTGATCGCAACCACCGCGCAAAAGGAATCCACCGTTTGTCTGTCATGCTCAGTTTCCGCACCGCCACCCACGACGACATCCCGGCGCTGATCGCACTGGTCACATCTGCGTATCGCGGCGATGTCAGCCGCCAGGGCTGGACCACCGAGGCAGATCTGCTCGATGGTCAGCGCATCGATGCCGACATGCTGCGCGCCGATCTGGACACACCAGGCAGCATCGTGTTGCTGGCGATCGACAGCAGCGATGACGATCGGCCGCGCCTGGTCGCCTGCGCCAATGTCGCAAAGCAGCCGGGCGACGGTGGCATTCCCACTGCGTATTTCGGCATGTTCTCGGTCAGCCCCGACGCGCAGGGCGGCGGCGTCGGCAAGATCGTGCTGGCGGAAGCCGAGCGCATCGCGCACGACACGCTGGGCTGCGCGCGCATGCGCATGACCGTGGTCGATGCGCGCGAGGAACTGATCGCCTATTACGAACGCCGGGGCTATCTCCGTACCGGGATCAAGAAACCGTTCCCGTACGGCGACCCGCGCTACGGTCTGCCCAAACGCGACGACCTGCAGTTCGAGGTGCTCGAGAAAATGCTGGAGGGCGCGCCGTGAGCGATTGGACTTTCGTCTGCGCGACAGGGCAACTCTTGCCCGGCGAGAAAACCGTGGTCTGGGCAGACGAAACACCCATTCTGGTGGTCAATCTCGACGGCGAACTGTATGCCCTCGAAGATCGCTGCACGCACGACGAATTCGAATTGTCGTCCGGCGACATCGACACGGCCGAGGGCAGCATCACCTGTGTGCTGCACGGCGCGCGTTTCGATCTCCGCGAAGGCACCGCGCTGTGCGCGCCTGCCTACGAGCCGGTCGCGAAGTTTCCGGTCAAGATCGAGCATGGCGGTATCTGGGTGCGCGACGATCGCTAGCGTTTCGTGGGAGCGACGGCAGTCGCGACAAACAGCACGCCACAAACAGCATCAGTTCAAAGCATCCAGCCCCAGCGTCGCCAGTATCTCGACCATCCGCCCCGCCTGCATCGCCTGCTCGCTGGAAGCATTGCCCTGCTCCGCACGTTTGGCGACGCCCTGCGCGATCGCAGCGAGGCGGAAGAAACTGAACGCCAGCACGAACGGCCAGTCTTCGGGAATCGGTCGGCCGGTCAGCTGCGAATAGCGCGCGAGCAGCGCGGCTTCGTCCGGAATCCCCAGCGCCACGCGATCCAAGCCGGCCAATCCCGGCAGCGCCGGATTGCGCGGCAGGCGCAGCGCCATGCAGAAATAGCCGAGGTCCGCGAGCGGATGACCGAGCGTCGACAGTTCCCAGTCGACGATGGCGATCACGCGCGGCTCGTCGGGATGGAACATCAGATTGTCGATACGGAAGTCGCCGTGCGCCAGCGCGACCACGCCGTCGTCGGCCGGGCAGCGCGCAGGCAGCGCGTCGATCAACGCATCCATCGCCGCGACCGGTCGCGTTTCGCTGGCGCGGTATTGCTCGCTCCAACGCTTGATCTGGCGCTCGAAGTAGTTGCCGGGTTTGCCGTAGTCGCCAAGACCAACGGCGATCGGATCGATGGTGTGCAGCGCCGCCACCGCATCGATGATGCCGAGATAGATATCGGCGCGATCGGCTGCGGCCATATCGGGCAGCGACGGATCCCAGAAGATTCTGCCGTCGACGAAAGTCATCAGATAGAACATCGAGCCGATGACCGACTCGTCGCGGCACAGATGCAAGGGCTTGGCCACCGGCACCGACGTGCCGTGCAGCGCCTGCAGCACGCGGAATTCGCGATCCACGGCATGCGCGGAAGGCAGCAACGGTCCCGGCGGCTTGCGGCGCAGCACGCAGGTGCCGCTAGCCGCATCGATGCGGTAAGTGGGATTGGATTGGCCGCCCTTGAATTTGGTGGCGGTCAATGGGCCACGGAAGCCATCGACATGGGCTTCGAGATACGCGGCCAGCGCGTCTGCCGGAAGATCGAGCGGATGCGGCATGCTCATTCGTTCGATTTCATCCTTTCAACATCGAACGCGCCAGCGACGCGATATGCACTTCGTCCGGCCCATCCGCCAAGCGCAGCGAACGCGCGCCCGCGTAAGCCTGCGCCAGAAAATAATCCTGCGACAGACCGCCGCCGCCGTGGATCTGCATCGCCCGGTCGATCACCGCGCAGGCCATGCGCGGCGCGACGATCTTGATCATGCCGATCAGATCCTTCGCGCCCTTGTTGCCGTGCGCATCCAGCGCAGCGGCGGCCTGCAGCGTGAGCAGACGCGCCTGTTCGATCTCGCAGCGCGACAGCGCGATCGCTTCCTGCGCCATGCCGTGTCCGCCCAGCGGCCGGCCGAAGGCTTCGCGGCTGCGCGCACGTTGGACCATCAGCTCCAGCGCGCGCTGCGCCAGACCGATCGAACGCATGCAGTGATGGATGCGCCCCGGTCCCAACCGCGCCTGCGCGATCTCGAAACCGCTGCCGGATTCGCGCAGCAGATTCGCCACCGGTACGCGGACATTGGTGAATTCGATTTCGACATGACCGTGCGGCGCATCGTCGTAGCCGAACACCAGCAGCGGCCGCAGCACGCGCACGCCCGGTGTATTCATCGGCACCAGCACCATCGACTGGCGGCGGTGGACCGGCGCGTCCGGGTCGGTCACGCCCATCACGATCAGGATTTCGCAGCGCGGATCGCCGGCACCGGTGGTCCACCATTTGCGCCCGTTGATGACGAACTCGTCGCCGTCGCGCACGATCGGCAGCGCAATATTGGTGGCGTCGGAACTGGCGACATCCGGCTCGGTCATCGCGAACGCCGAACGGATCTCGCCGGCCAACAAACGCGGCAGCCACGGCGCCTGCTGTTCCGGCGTGGCGAAGTGCAGCAGCACTTCCATGTTGCCCGTGTCGGGCGCGCTGCAGTTGAACACTTCCGGCGCGAAGAGGCTGCGCCCGGTGAGTTCGGCGATCGGCGCGTAGTCGAGATTGCTCAAGCCCGCGCCGTGCGTGGCGTCCGGCAGAAACAGATTCCACAGCCCCTGCGCTTTCGCCTCGGCCTTCAGCGATTCCAGCAACGGCGGTATCGTCCAGCGCGTCTGCGGATCGGCCGCATGCGCCTGGAATCCGGCTTCGGCAGGAATGATTTTTTCGGCGACGAAGCGCGCGACGGCGGCCTGCAGTTCGCGAGAGCGTTCGGAAAAGGGAAACAGGCTTGCGGAGCGTTCGGTGCTCATCGGATTCTCGAAAACGTGCGCCATCGCGAAATCAATAGTACGTCCACAGCGCACGTTCGCCGTGAAGGTGCGGCAGCGCGTTCCAGGATCCCATCCGCAGCCGGCCGCCGTGGGGATGGAACTCCGACAGTGCGGTGTTGCGCAGCGACAGATTCAATTCGACGGCGCGCGTATCGGGCACCTCCAGCGCGATCTGCGCCAGCCGCGAGATCACGCCACCCGAGCTGAGCACAAGCACCTCGTCGTCGCCCGCCAATGCCTCCAGCCGATCGCCCGCCGACCTCACGCGCTCGCCGAATGCGCTCCAGCTTTCCGGCAGGCCCGGCAACTCATCGCTCGCCCACGCCAACAGCGCCGCCTGCAACATCGGGCCGACATCGCGCGGCAGGCCGCTGCGGCTGGCCACGACGATCGGGTGTTCCGGATCGCGCGCCTGATACGCGCCGAACACCGCTTCGTGATCGAACTCCGCAAAACCAGGGTCTGCCATCGGCTCGGGCAGCGGCTGCCCCCGTTCCGCGAAAGCGGCGGCCACGCCCTCGGCGGTTTGCCGATGCCGACGCATCCCGCCCACCACCACGGCCCGGAAACGGTGACCGCCGCGCGCCAGCCAATCGCCCAGGCGTCGCGCCTGCAGATGTCCGCGTTCGGACAGATTGTCGTAGTCGGCGGCGCCGAAACTCGCCTGCCCGTGGCGGACCATCAGCAGGCTCACAGCAAGGCGCCTTCGTCGATCCGGCTGTTATCGAAGCTGTTTTCCATGCTGTTCTGGAAGCGGGTGCGGCAGAGGCCATCAAGGTTCACGGAAACGTTATCCGAAGCGTGGTCGCGGCATCGTACGCGGTGGGCACGACCGATCAAAGCTGCGATGCACGGCCTGCTCAACACACTGCAGCAGCACTTATGCGAATGAATTGCATTTGAGAATAATTATCATTAACATGTGCCCACGGCGCCTCCCCCACGGCGTTCTGCATGGATCTTTCATCATCATGGCGCACAGTCTGCCTCACCCCAACCCTTTGACCCTTGCGTGCATGGTTGTCCTCGCTGGCCTCTCTTGTGGACCGGTTTTCGCGGCTGCTGACATGCCCGCCGCAGAGAAAGAAGCCGTGGACCTGGACACCGTCCGCGTACGGGGGCAGCGCCTGAACACCTATCAGGCCGAGCGCAGCACCAGCGCGACCAGGACCGATACGCCGCTGCGCGATGTGCCGCAGGCGATCACGGTGATCACAGAGAAGCAGATGCGCGACCAGGGCGTGCAGGGCATGGCCGATGCGGTGCGCTACGTGCCGGGCATCGGCACCACCCAGGGCGAAGGTAATCGCGACGGGCTGGTGTTTCGCGGCAACAGTTCGACCGCGGATTTCTTCGTCGACGGTATGCGCGACGACGTGCAGTACTACCGCGACACATACAACATCGAGCGGATCGAGGCGTTCAAGGGCCCGAACGCGATGATCTTCGGTCGCGGCAGCCCCGGCGGTCTGTTGAACCGTGTCACCAAGACCGCCGATTGGCGCGAGGTATTGAGTCTCGGCCTGCAGTTGGGTTCATGGCAGAAACGCCGCGCGACCGCCGACTATGCGCATCCCTTCGGCGACGCGTTCGCGTTCCGTATGACCGGCGTTTACGAGGATTCGGAAGGGTTCCGCGATGGCTACGAGGTGAAGCGCCGGGGTCTGAATCCGACCGCCGCGATCCACGCCGGCGAAACGACGCTGATCACGCTGGGTTACGAATACTTCCGCGATCAGCGCACTGCCGACCGCGGGATTCCGTCGTATGCGACCGCATTCAACGGCACCCGCCATCCGGTCGCGACCGATCGCGCAACGTTCTTCGGCGACCCCGAAGCGAGCCGTGCGGATGTGGAAGTGAACGCCTTCAATGCGCTGATCGAACACGATTTCGGCGATGGCACCGTGCTGCGCAACCGCACCCGCGTCGCCGAATACGACAAGTTCTATCAGAACGTATTTCCCGGAAACGTCAACGCTGCGGGCACGACGGTCGCGCTTTCCGCCTACAACAACGCCACCGACCGCAGAAACCTGTTCAACCAGACCGATCTGATTTTTTCCGCGACCACAGGCGCGGTGGAGCACAAGTTCATGGCCGGCGTGGAGTTCGGCCGCCAGGACACCGACAACCTGCGCCGGAGCGGGCAGTTCGTGCTTGGTGCGGGCTCGCCCTGCCAGAACCTCACCGGCGCCGGCAACTGCGTGGTGCCGCTTGCCGCGCCGACGGTGTCGCCGCTCGTGGTCTATGCCAACAACAGCTCGGCCGGCAGCGGCGATGCGCGCAACACCGGCATCGCGAAAGTCGCTGCGATCTATGCACAGGACCAGATCGAGTTTTCCTCGAAATGGTCGGCGATCGTCGGTCTGCGCTACGACCGCTTCGATGTCGACTTCACCGATCTGCGCACGGGCGTTGCGGCGGATCGGCGGCAGCTGTCGTCTTCGGACGCGCTCTGGTCGCCGCGCGTCGGCGTGGTGTTCAAACCGGTGGAAGACCTGTCGCTGTACGCCAGCTACGGCGTGACCTATCTGCCGCGTTCGGGCGAACAGCTCGGCTCGCTCGCCTTCAACAGCCAGTCGCTGGACGCCGAGGAGTTCGAGAACACCGAAGTCGGTGCCAAGTGGGAGCTGCGACCGGGCCTCACCGCCGAAGCGGCCGTCTTCCGCCTGGATCGCAGCAATGCCGCGATCACCGATCCCGACGATTCGACCCGCCTGATCCTGCTTGAGGGAAACAGCCAGCGCGTTGACGGCGTCGAACTCTCGCTTGCCGGGAAGCTCGCGGACAAGTGGCAGGTCATCGGCAGCTACGCGTGGCTGGACGCGCGCACCGTGCGCACGGTCGGCAACACCCCGGCCGGCCGGGTGCTGGCGCAGACGCCGGAAACATCGTTCGGTCTGTGGAACCGCTACGATTTCAACGATCGCTGGGGTGTTGCGCTCGGCGCGACCTATCGCAGCGAGTCCTACGCCAGCATCAGCAACGCGGTGACGCTCAAAAGTCATACCCGCTACGATGGCGCGGTGTTCTACCGATTCGACGCGCGATTCTCGGCGCAGCTCAATATCGAGAATCTATTCGACAAAACGTATTTCCAATCGGCGCATACCGACAACAACATCACGCCCGGGGCGCCGCGCGCGGCCTATGTGACATTGAACTTCAAATTCTGACGATAGCTGTCGCGCTATCTATTCCCCGTCGCGCAACTCTTCACGCCCACAAGATCGCAGTCCCGCCATGTCAGCATCCATCACCTCCCCCGCCGCACGCCGACCCCGCGCGAACCTCCATCGCTGGATCAGGCAACTGCATTTGTGGATCGGTGCATGGGGTGCGCTGGCGGCTGTGCTTTACGGCAGTACCGGCCTGATCATGAGCCACCGTTTCGGCGATGGCGCGTGGCCCCAGGGCAATAGTGCGGAACTCGACAAGCGTGAACTGCCGGTTCCCGCTCCGGCGCGCGCGAGCGCGGAAGCGCTGTCGCTCTGGCTGGCGCAAGCCGAAGGCCTGGAGGCGCAGATCATCCGCAAACCGCCGCCCGGCGAGCCGGCGAAAGGGCCTGAGCGCTGGACCTTGAACGGCGGCACCGCCAGCGAAGGCTGGACGCTGGAGTACAAGGTCGGCAGCGGAACCGCCGAGTTGAAACGATCGGAATACAGCACGCTTGCTGCGCTGAATCGACTGCACAAGGCCTCCAGCGGCGGCCCCGGCTGGCGCATCCTCGGCGACAGTTTCGCGATCTGCATGATCCTGCTGGGGCTGTCGGGCCTGTGGCTGTGGGCGCGCGGACGTACGCCCAGGCAGATGCTGGTCAGCGTGACCGCAGTGTCGGCAACCGCGATGATCGTGGTGCTGGTCGCGAATCTGTCCTGATCGCGACGAACGCCCGGCATCCTTTGTTTCAGCGCAGCCCGGGCACCACCGAACGTATCACCTGCGGCCGGTAATGTTCCTGTTTCATCAGGTCCACCCCGCACTCCAGCCGTTGCAGCCAATCGAGCAGCGCGATCTGCGCGTCGCCACGGAACGGCATGCCGTGCTGGGGCACGATCATGGCCGGATTCAATTCCCGCACCATGTCCACCCAGAAGCGCACCACGCGATTGCTCGCCATGTAGCGACGGTGAAACCCCTCCATGCACGGCCGATAGGCCTCGAAATCCTCGACGAAGCCATAGGCTCGGCCGCTGGCCACCAATCCCGAGCAGATGTCGCCGGGAAACAGGATCCGGCTGGTTTCGTCGTAGAACGAAAGATTGCCCACCGAATGCATGAAATGCGCCGGCAACGCCAGCACATCGGCATCGCCCAGTGGAATGCGCGCGCCTTCGTCCTCGACCAGCAGATAGCGTTCGCTCCCTGCGTTCTCCATGTAGTGCGGCACCAGATGCGGAACGAAGCGTCCCCACAGCCGCGAGCAGACGACTTTCGCCTGCGTGTACAGCAGCCATTTGTCGACCGAACCGATCACGTCGGGGTCCTGATGCGAACACAGGATCATGTCGATCTGATGCGGACGCACATTGCGCCCGAGCGCAAGCATCAACGGCGTGTACAGCAGCGAACCGCCGGGATCGATCAGAGCGGAATGCGTACCATGCTTGATCAGGAACTGGTTCGCCTGGACGCCATCGTCGCCGCGAACAAGATCGTTGTAAGCGATGCAACTGTGTTCGCCGGATTCATACAGCACGAATCCCATGAGGGACGCCCTTGCGCAAGAGGAAGTGGCGCGCAGGTTAGGGACGCGCACTCCGACGCTTCTTGATCATGCTCAACATTCGCGAATTCTCCGGAGATTTCCCGGTATTCGCATGTCCAGGTCGCGAACGCGAACCGCTCCAGGTCACATTTCAGTGCGCTTTGCACGCCGCATACGGATGACGAGCAGCTCACCGCCACCATCCAGCGCGAAACGCGCGCGCTCCGGACCTGCCCGTAATACCAGGGTGTCGCCTATCGATGCGTCGACGCGATTCACCGCATCAATCGCCATTGCACGACCCGACAGGATATGGACCACCCACACGTCGTCGGGTTCGACGAACAACACCATCGAACCCACCAGCGGCCGATGCCAGAGTTCGGCATCGATGCGGTCGCGTCGCCACATCAGGTTGAAATCGTGGGTCGGTCCGTCGATCAGTTCGCCGGACACGACCCGTTCTCCTGCGAAGCGCACCCGCCCGTGCGGCGGCTCGACATCGCACACGTCGCCGTCCTCGAAACGCAGACGCACACCCTGGCCGTGCAGCAACACCAGCTCGCGCTCGACGCCCGGGAACGATGAAAACGGCCCATCGCACTCGATTTCGGCGATCGACAGCCGCCAGTCCCAGTCTTCGCCGTTCTGGGGCGAACGCAGGATCTCGCGGGTCCAGCCCAAGCCGTTGCGCCAGCGTTCGCGGCGGTATTCGTGGGCGGGAATCAGCTGCAGGTTGTCGATCATGCGAGGCTCCGGGACGGACGCCACGAGTGTAGCGAAGGAGACTCACCGCTCATCTCTTACCGGCCCCCGTATCGAGTGCTAGCCAAGGACGGGGCAAGCGCTTCGCGCACCCTCCCCCCGCAGGCGGGGAGAGGGAAACGCGAGCACAGCGCGCGAGGGCGAGGATGGGCTGCATCAGCGCTTCTTGGGAACGGCCGCCGCCGGGGCCTTCGCTGCGGTCGGCGCAGCAGCAGCGCCGCCGCCGATCAGGATCATTTCGCGGTTCTTCTCGACCGTCTTCAGGCCGATGCCGTCGACCTGGGCGAGTTGTTCGACGCTGCGGAACGGGCCGTGGGTCTTGCGGTAGGCGACGATGGCCTCGGCTTTGGTCGGGCCGACGTTGACCAGCACGCGGTCGATGGTGGCGGCGTCTGCGGTGTTGATGTTGACCTTTTCCGCCGCGAAAGCGGTGCCCAGCAGGGCCAGCGACAGGGTGGAGGCGGCGATCAGGGATTTGAGATTGAACAGGTTCATGGTGGTGTCCTTTGCGTGAAAGATGAGTGGGTTTGACGGTTTCGACCGGGTCGGTCTTCGCTGTCGGCGTTGTTTCGTCGACAGGGACAGTTTCCGGATTCGGGCCATCCGCCCACATCGCCGGACCACCCGCCCGGGGGCGGGCGAACGCCGCATCCGGGGGTAGGAAAACCCCTACAGCCCAGGCCCGCCAGGGGCGGCGGGCGTACAATGGCCGTACTTCTCCACACGGGTCTTCGACGCCATGGACATCAGTAAATTCGAGCCGGCTTCCATCCAGGATTTCGTCGGCAACAAATGGGACGACGAAATCGTTCCGCAGCTCGTCGAATACATCCGCATCCCCAACAAGTCACCGATGTTCGACAGCGACTGGGCCGCGCACGGTTACATGGACGCGGCGGTCGCACTGATGGAAACCTGGGCGCGTGCGCAGAACGTGCAGGGGATGCAGGTCGAAGTGGTACGCCTCGAAGGCCGCACGCCGCTGATTTTCGTCGAGATTCCGGCCAGCGCCGACGCCGGCACCGGCGACGACTGCGTACTGCTGTACGGCCATCTCGACAAGCAGCCGGAAATGACCGGCTGGGACGACGATCTCGGCCCGTGGACGCCGGTCATCAAGGGCGATCGTCTGTACGGCCGCGGCGGCGCCGACGACGGTTATGCGATCTACGGCTCGATCGCCGCGATCCAGGCGCTGCAGACGCAGGGCGTGCCGCACGCGCGCTGCGTGCTGATGATCGAAGCCTGCGAGGAATCCGGCAGCTACGACCTGCCCGCCTACGTCGACCATCTCGCCGCGCGCATCGGCAAGCCGTCGCTGGTGGTCTGTCTCGACTCCGGCTGCGGCAACTACGAACAGCTGTGGTGCACCACCTCGCTGCGCGGCCTCGCCGGCGGCAATCTCACCATCAAAGTCTTGAACGAAGGCGTGCATTCCGGCGACGCCTCCGGCGTGGTGCCGTCGAGCTTCCGGATCCTGCGCCAGTTGCTGTCGCGGATCGAAGATCAGGACACCGGCCGCATCCTGCTCGACGGGCTGCATGTCGAAGTGCCGGCTGATCGCATGCTGCAGGCGGAAACCTGCGCAGAGGTGCTGGGCACTGCGGTCTACGACAAGTTCCCGTTCCTGCCCGGCATGACGCCGATGCATTCGGATCTCACCGAACTGGTGCTCAACCGCACCTGGCGTCCGGCGCTGTCGATCACTGGCGCGGACGGCCTGCCGCCGCTGTCGTCGGCGGGCAATGTGCTGCGCCCCTGCACTTCGGTGAAACTGAGTTTGCGCCTGCCGCCGACGCTGGACGGCAAGCACGCTGGCGAACTGCTGACCGAAGCGCTGCTGCGCGACCCGCCGAACGGTGCCGAAGTCACCCTGCATCTGGAAAAGGATTCGACCGGCTGGAACGCGCCGACGATGACGCCCTGGCTGGAACAGGCCATCGACGCCGCCAGCCGCGACTTCTTCGGCAAACCGGCGATGTACATGGGCGAAGGCGGCACCATCCCGTTCATGGGCATGCTCGGCGAGAAATTCCCGGGTGCGCAGTTCATGATCACCGGCGTGCTCGGCCCGCATTCCAACGCGCACGGCCCCAACGAATTCCTGCACATCCCGATGGGCAAACGCGTCACTTCGTGCGTGGCCCGGGTCATCGCCGAACACCGCAACGCCAGCGTGCGCGGCGAAACCGTCGGCGTGGCGGCGGTGGCCGGCGGCCATCATCACGGCGATCATGGCTGCTGCTGAACGGCTGAACGGCGGCGCGGGATGCGCCGGCAGGGGGCTGCTAGGATGCCGGGGCGTCGATTCGACGCCCTGCAATCGAGGGGACATCTCCATGTTCGAAGGCATCCTGGGTTACATCGTCGGCGGCGCGGTCATCGGTCTGCTGGCGCGCCTGTTCAAGCCCGGCGCGGATGCGATGGGTTGGATCATGACGATCCTGCTCGGCATCGCCGGTGCGGCGATCGGCAGCTACCTCTACCCCGGCCAAGGCATCATGACCTGGGTGGTGGCGATCATCGGTGCGATCGTGCTGCTGTTCGTGTTCGAGATGATCCGCAAGAAACGCTGAGATATCAGCGTCGCGGAGTAAAACGCCCGGCCATGCGCCGGGCGTTTTTGTTTTCTGCGCGTCAACCGCCCAGCAATCGCTTCACTACGCGCTCCGCAAGCGCTTCCGGCGTCTCGGCCTGGGTATCCAGCCGCAGCTCCGGCGCCTCCGGCACTTCGTACGGCGAATCGATGCCGGTGAAGTTGGGAATCTTGCCGGCGCGCGCTTTCGCGTACAGGCCTTTCACGTCGCGGGATTCGGCCACAGCCAGCGGCGTATCGACGAAGACCTCGATGAACTCGCCGTCGTCGAACAGATCGCGCGCCATCCGCCGCTCGGCGCGGAACGGCGAGATGAAGCTCACCAGCACGATCAAGCCGGCATCGACCATCAGCCGGGCGACCTCGGCGACGCGGCGGATGTTTTCGACGCGATCCTCGTCGCTGAACCCCAGATCCTTGTTGAGTCCGTGACGGACGTTGTCGCCGTCGAGCAGATACGTATGCAGACCGCTCGCCATCAATCGCTTCTCGACGAGATTGGCGACCGTGGACTTGCCCGAGCCCGACAGACCCGTGAACCACAGGCAGCGCGGCGATTGAGCCAGGCTGCGCGCGCGCGCGGCCTTGTCGACGGTCAGATGCTGCCAGTGGATGTTGGCGGCGCGGCGCAGTGCGAAATCGAGCGTGCCCGCCGCGACCGTGGCGTGGGTCTGCCGGTCGATCAGGATGAAACCGCCGAGTTCGCGGCTGTCGGCGTAGGCCTCGAACGGCACCGGCTGGTCGAGATGCAGATTGCAGTAACCGACTTCGTTGAGATCGAGCGACTTGGCGGCCAGATGCTCCTGGGTATTCACGTCGACGCGGTGCTTGATCTCGGTGATCGACGCACCGACCGTCCGCGCACCGATCTTCAGCCAGTACGGGCGCCCCGGCAGCAGCGCGTGTTCGCCCATCCACAGCAGATGCACGGCGAACTGGTCGGCCACTTCGGACGGTGCGTCTGTGGCGGCGATGACATCGCCGCGACTGATGTCGATTTCGTCTTCCAGCGTCAACGTGATCGCCTGTCCCGCTGCAGCGCCTGCGAGATCGCCGCCATCGCCGGCCAAGATGCGCGCGACGCGCGAGCGGCGGCCCGATGGCAGCGCGACGATCTCGTCGCCCGGTGCGACCGCGCCGGACACGATCGTGCCTGCGAAGCCGCGGAAGTTCTGATCCGGACGGCACACCCACTGCACCGGCATGCGCAGGCCCAGGTCGCGGCGCGCTTCTCCGATGTCGACCGGATTGATTTCGACGCTTTCCAGATGCTCCAGCAGCGTCGTGCCCGTGTACCAAATCATGCGCGCCGAAGGTTCCAGCATGTTGTCGCCGTTGAGCGCGGACAGCGGAATGCAGGTGACATGCGCGATGCCGAGCTGCGCGGCCAGCGCGCGATAGTCGTCGACGATCCGCGTGAACACGGCCTCGTCGTAGTCGACCAGATCCATCTTGTTGATCGCCAGCACCACGTGACGAATGCCCAGCAGCGAGACGATGTAGCTGTGGCGGCGCGTCTGGGTCAGCAGTCCTTTGCGTGCATCGACCAGGACGATCGCGAGATCGGCGGTGGACGCGCCGGTGGCCATGTTGCGGGTGTACTGCTCGTGTCCCGGGCAATCGGCGACGATGAATTTGCGGCGATCGGTGTTGAAGAACCGGTACGCGACATCGATGGTGATGCCCTGCTCGCGCTCCGCCTGCAGGCCGTCGACCAGCAGCGCGAAATCGATCTGCCCGTTCTGGGTGCCGTGGCGCAGGCTGTCGGCTTCCAGCGCCGCGAGCTGGTCGTCCAGCAGCAGTTTGGTGTCGTGCAGCAGACGGCCGATCAGCGTGCTCTTGCCATCGTCGACGCTGCCGCAGGTGATGAAGCGCAGCAGTTGCTTGTGCTCGTGCTGCTGCAGATAGGCGGCGACGGCGGCATCGGCGTCGTGATGCTGGGCCGTGGCATGTTGGATGCTGGTGCTCATCAGAAATAGCCCTCCTGCTTCTTCTTCTCCATCGACGCCGAAGGATCGTGGTCGATCACCCGTCCCTGACGTTCGGACGTGGTCGCGACCAGCATCTCGGCGATGATTTTTTCCAGCGTATCGGCCTCGGATTCGATCGCGCCGGTCAGCGGATAGCAGCCAAGCGTGCGGAATCTCACGCGCTTGAGCACAGGGGTTTCGCCTTCGCTCAGCGGCAGGCGGTCGTCATCGACCAGGATCAGCGCGCCGTCGCGTTCCACCACCGGACGCTCGGCGGCCAGATACAGCGACGGCACCGGAATTTTTTCGCGATAGATGTAGAGCCACACGTCCAGCTCGGTCCAGTTCGAGATCGGGAACACGCGCACCGATTCGCCCTTGTGGATGCGGGTGTTGTACAGGCTCCAGAGTTCCGGGCGCTGGTTCTTGGGGTCCCAGCGGTGCTGCGCTGAGCGGAACGAGAAGATGCGTTCCTTGGCGCGCGATTTCTCTTCGTCGCGTCGCGCGCCGCCGATGGCCGCATCGAAACCGCCGAGATCCAGCGCCTGCTTCAGGCCCTGGGTCTTCATCACATCGGTGTGCACGGTGGCGCCGTGGGTGATCGGGCCGATGCCCTGCGCCACGCCATCGGGATTGGTGTGCACGCGCAGCGCGATGCCGGTTTCCGCCGCGCGGCGATCGCGGAACGCGATCATCTCGCGGAATTTCCAGCCGGTATCGACATGCAGCAGCGGAATCGGCGATCGCGCGGGCGCGAACGCTTTCTGCAGCAGATGCAGCAGCACCGAGCTGTCCTTGCCGACCGAATACAGCATGACCGGGTTGCGGAATTCGGCTGCGACTTCACGCAGGATGTGGATGCTCTCGGCTTCGAGGCGATCGAGATGACTCAACGCTGGATAGGACATGGCTTCCGGAATGTATTGGCCGGGCGGGAACGCGCCTGCATTCGTGCGGGAGGACTGTAACGCATCAGTTATGCATCAGCCGGCGAAGGTATGGTAAAGGGTGCGAACGCTGAGGCCGATCACCAGTACGCCGACCACCGGCATGAGCAAGCGCGGCCGCACGAAGCGCAGCAACCAGGCGCCGAACGGCGCCGCAACCACGCCGCCCAGGGCCAGTCCCAGCACGATGCCGAGATGGCCGGTCCCCATCGTCAGCAGGAAGACCACGGACGCGGTCAGGGTCACGAAGAACTCCACCGCATTGACGCTGCCCACGGTCAGGCGCAGTTCGTGTCCGCGCGCGATCAGGTTGCTGGCGACGATCGGTCCCCAGCCGCCGCCGCCGATGGCGTCCACCAGCGCGCCGAAGAATCCCAGGATCGACACGTGCGAGGTGACTTCCTTCGGGACCAGTTCGCGGAAAGACTTGAACAGGATCATCGCGCCCATCAGCAGCAGGTAGCCGGCGATCCAGGGCTTCAGCATGTCGCCATCGATGGTGGTCAGCAAATAAGCGCCGACGCCCGCACCCAGCATTCCCGGCAACAGCAGCCGCCGGAACAGCTTGCGGTCGATGTTGCCGAAGGCGTGATGGGAGATCGCCGAGGTGCCGGTGGTGAAGCACTCGGCGGCATGCACGGTCGCGCTGCTGACCGCTGGCGGCACGCCGAAACCCAGCAACAGGCTGGACGCAGTGACCCCATAGGCCATGCCCAGCGCACCGTCGACCAGCTGCGCGGCAAAGCCGATCACGATGTAGAGGATCAAATCCGGGGGCAGATCCATTCGGGGGACGATCCTCTCGACAGGGTTCCAGTATCGGCGACCACCCCGGATGCGGAAAGTGCGGCGGAGCATAAGCGCATAACGACTGCTCCCTTCCGGGAGCGGATACGGAAGCCTAGGCTGAATCGTCGCTCGGACCCCCTCCGCACGGACCGCAGGCCGCCTTCATGTCTCCCGCCAATCCCGCCGCAACCCTGTCGACACTGCCGCAGACGCCCCTGTCAGCGGAGCCCTACCGCCAGATCGCCCATCTGGTCGAGGGGCTGGACACTGCCGGCCTGTGGTGGCTGTCCGGCTATGCCGCCGGTCTGGCGAGGGCGCAGGGGGCGGTGCCGCTGGCATCGGTCGGCGCCAACGCCGACAGCGTGGCTGCAGACCATGTCGAGCGCACGCGTCTGACCGTGGTGTACGGCAGCCAGACCGGCAACGCACGCCGCATCGCCGAAGCGCTGTTCGCCAGACTCGAAGCCGACGGCCTGCCCGTGCGCCTGCTGCGCGCGGACGCCTACCAGACCCGTGAGCTGAAGGACGAACGTTTCCTCGCCATCGTCATCAGCACCCAGGGCGACGGCGACCCACCGGACGATGCCCGCGCACTGGTCGAATTCATCGAAGGCAAGCGCGCGCCGTCGTTGCCGCAGTTGCGTTTCACGGTGCTCGGCCTGGGCGATTCCAGCTACCCGCAGTTCTGCGCCATCGGTCAACGCTTGGACGCGCGCTTCGAAGCCCTGGGTGCGCAGCGCTGGGTCGCCCGCGCCGACGCCGATCTCGACATCGACAGCGTGGCGACGCCGTGGTCGTCGCAGCTGTATGCCGAAGCCAAAGAAGCGCTGAAGCCGCGTCCGCAGCTCGCCAGCGTCACTGCGCTGCGTCCGCACACCGCTCCGGTCGCCTGGACGCGCGAACGCCCGTTCGCGGCGGAGCTGCTGGCGAACCAGCGCATCACCGGTCGCGGTTCGGATCGCGACATCCGTCATCTCGAACTCTCGCTCGAAGGCGCGGGCCTCGACTACGAACCCGGCGATGCGCTAGGCGTGTGGATCGAGAATCCGCCTGCGCTGGTGCAGGCGATCGCTGAAGCGCTCGATCTCGATGCCGATGCCGCCGTCGAACACGGCGGCGACACCCGCACACTGCGCGAGTGGTTGGGCAGCAAGCGCGAAATCACCCGCTTGAGCCGTCCGTTTGTGGCGACCCATGCCGCGCACGCCGGCAGCGATGCGCTGAATCGCCTGCTCGCACCGGATCAACGCGAAGGTCTGACTGCGTTGATGGCGAAATCGCAAATCATCGATCTGCTCCAGGAACATCCGGGCGTGTGGACTGCCGAAGCGCTGGTCGAAGCGCTGCGTCCGCTGCAGCCGCGCCTGTACTCCATCGCCTCCAGCCGCAAGGCCGTCGGCGACGAAGCGCACCTCACGGTCGCGCACGTCGAATACCGGCACGGCGACGCGCTGCGCTGGGGTGCGGCCTCGCACTATCTCGCCAACCGTGAGGAAGGCGCATCGCTGCCGGTGTTCATCGAACGCAACGAACGCTTCCGCCTGCCGACCGACACGTCGCGCGACGTGATCATGATCGGCCCCGGCACCGGCGTCGCGCCGTTCCGCGGATTCGTGCAGGAACGTGCAGTCATCGGCGCGACGGGGCGGCAATGGCTGCTGTTCGGCAATCCGCATGCGCGCAGCGATTTCCTCTATCAGCTCGAATGGCAGGACGCGCTGAAGCGCGGCGAACTGCATCGCCTCGACCTCGCGTTCTCGCGCGATCAGGCGCACAAGGTCTATGTGCAGGACAGGCTGCGCGAACACGGCCGCGAACTGTTCTCGTGGCTGGAAAGCGGCGCGCATCTGTACGTCTGCGGCGACGCCACGCGGATGGCCAAGGATGTGCATGCGGCACTGCTGGAAGCGATCGCCGAGCACGGCGGCAAGTCGGCGGAAGACGCGACCGATTATCTGAACGCTCTGCAGTCGCAGGGCCGCTACGCGCGGGACGTGTACTGATGGACAGGGCTGTAAAATGAGCGCGCATTCGGTCGAAGACATCAAGCAGCAGAGCGGCCGCCTGCGCGGCACGCTGCAGCAGTCGCTCGCGGACCAGATCACCGGCGCGTTGGCCGACGACGACCAGACGCTCATCAAGTATCACGGCAGCTATCAGCAGGACGACCGCGACGTGCGCGACGAACGTCGCCGGCAAAAGCTCGAGCCCGATGTCTCGTTCATGATCCGCACCCGCACGCCCGGCGGCGTGGTCACACCGGCGCAGTGGCTGAAGCTCGATGCCATCGCGACCACCTACGCCGAACGCGGATTGCGCATCACCACCCGTCAGGCATTCCAGTTCCACGGCGTGATCAAGGGCAGACTCAAGGCGACGATGCAGGCGATCAACGCCGCACTGATCGACACGCTCGCCGCCTGCGGCGACGTCAACCGCAATATCGCGGTCGCCTCCAATCCGTATCTGTCGCAAGTGCATGCCACCGTGCAGGCGCAGGCCGAAGCACTGTCGAAGCACCTCTTGCCCAACAGCCGCGCCTACTACGAAATCTGGCTCGACGAAGAAAAAGTCGCCGGCAGCGGCGAGGAAGAGGAACCGATCTACGGCGCGACCTATCTGCCGCGCAAGTTCAAGATCGGCTTCGCGGTGCCGCCGAGCAACGATGTCGACGTATTCGCGCAGGATCTGGGTTTCATCGCGGTCATAGGCAATCACGGCAGCGGCGACGACGGCGCGCTGCTCGGCTACAACGTCAGCATCGGCGGCGGCATGGGCGCGACCCACGGCGATGCCGAAACCTATCCGCGCATCGGCGATGTGATCGGCTTCATTGCGGCAGATCAGGTCACTGCGGTCGCCGAAGCGGTGATCACCACGCAGCGCGACTGGGGCAACCGCGCGGTGCGCAAACGCGCGCGGCTGAAATACACCATCGACGACCACGGCCTCGACAAGGTGAAGGCCGAAGTGGAACGTCGCTCGGGCGTGCGCTTCGCCCCGGCACGCGCGTTCGAATTCGCGCACAACGCCGACGAATTCGGCTGGCATCAGGGCGACGACGGCCGCTGGCATCTCACCCTGCGCATCATCGCCGGCCGGATCTGGGACCGTGATGGCACGCGACACCTCAGCGGCCTGCGCGCCATCGCCACCCTGCTCGATGCTGCCGGCGGCGCATCGGAATTCCGCCTCACCGCGAACCAGAACCTGCTGATCGCGAATCTCGACGATGCCCAGCGCGAAGCGATCGATGCGCTGATCGGCGAATACGCGCTGGACACCCATCGCAGCGCATCGCCCTTGCGCAAAGCCGCGCTGGCCTGCGTCGCACTGCCGACCTGCGGCCTGGCGATGGCTGAAGCCGAACGCTATCTGCCGGCATTCGTCGACCGCCTCGAAGCCAGACTCGCGACGCACGGCCTCGATGGCGCCGATCTGCACCTGCGCATCAGCGGCTGCCCGAACGGCTGCTCGCGGCCGTATCTCGCAGAAATCGCGCTGGTCGGCAAGGCGCCCGGCCGCTACAACCTGATGCTCGGCGCCGACCATCGCGGCCAGCGCCTGAACACGCTGTACCGCGAAAACATCGACGAAACCACCCTCCTCGACAGCCTCGACCCGCTGTTCCGGCAATACGCCGCACAGCGCGAAGCAGGCGAACGCTTCGGCGATTTCCTCGTCCGCAGCGGCGTCGTGACTCTCGAAAGCACGGGCAGCAGGACGTTGCCACTGGAGTTGATCGCATGAGCCTTCCCGACCCGATCACCGCGGCCGAATCGCCGCAGGCGCTCGCCGAACTCAACCGCTGGCTGGCCACGAAAACGGCGCCGGAGCGGGTGCAGTGGGCGGTCGAACATCTCGCCGGCCATCATGCGCTGTCGTCGAGCTTCGGCGCACAGGCAGCGGTCGCACTGCACATGACCACGCAGGCGAAGCCCGACATCCCGGTGATCCTGATCGACACCGGCTATCTGTTCCCGGAAACCTACCGGTTCATCGACGAACTGACCGAACGCCTGTCGCTGAATCTCAAGGTCTACCGGCCACAGGTCGGCATCGCGTGGATGGAAGCGCGCCACGGACGACTGTGGGAAAACGGGATCGAAGGTATCCAGAGCTACAACCAACTGCGCAAGGTCGAACCGATGCAGCGCGCGCTGCGCGAACTTGGCGTGCGCACCTGGATCGCCGGCCTGCGCCGCAGCCAGACCAGCACGCGTTCCGGCATCGATTTCCTCGAACTGCGCGACGGCCGCTGGAAACTGCATCCGATCGCCGACTGGAACGATCACGACGTTTGGAAGTATCTCGAAGCCAACGGTTTGCCCTACCACCCGCTGTGGGATCAGGGCTACGTTTCGATCGGCGACATCCACACCACCCGTCGCCTCGAAGACGGCATGAACGAAGAAGACACCCGTTTCTTCGGCCTCAAGCGCGAATGCGGTCTGCACGAGAATTGGTCGGAGCTGGCGAAGAGCGCGTGAATGCCTGCGGATAGGATGCCGCCTGCGGCGCAACGAAAGCATCGCTGCGGGATTGCGGTGCGGGACATGCGCACCCTGTTCCCTTCAGCGCTTTCGATATCGATGGATGCCGTAGCCGATCAGTACCAACGCAGCGGCAGGAACCAGCATCAGAAACGCCCCCGCACGCAGATGCGCACCTCCCTGCGGATCGGCTTCGGGCACGGGCAGAAGAAGGATCAACAACGCGATGCCGCACAGCGCGCCGCCCAATGCGACGAGGAATTTCGGAGTTCCCGTCACTGAACTCAGCTCGTGATTACCTGACTCAACTCCGCCCACGTCGGCGGCGCCGGCCACTGCGCAATCTGATTGCCGGCGAGAATGCGGCGCAGATCGTGGCGATCGAGCTGCGGCGCCAGCGCCACGAGCAGTTCGACGGTGTAGTCGCGCAGCACGCGTTCGCGCGGCAGGACCGCCCACGCGATGCATTCGGGAATCGAATCCGGCGCCGGCAGCGCGACGAGATCCGCGTCCTGGATCGCGCTCACCGCCATTTCCGCGAGCAGGCCGACGCCGATGCCGGCGCGCACGTAGGTCTTGATCAGATCCGCGTCGCGCGCGGTCATCGCCAGCTGCGGTTCCAGCCCGCGTTCGGCGAACGCACGGCGCAGCGAGGACTCGGGACGGATCGAGGATTCATAGCTCACCAGCGGAAAACCGGCGAGATCGGCCAGCGTCAGCCGCGCGCCGGTCCTGGCCAGCGGATGCGCGCGCGGCAACAGCACCACACGCCGCCAGCGGAACATCGGGATCGCGATCCCGTCGACAGGCGCGTCGCCGGCCGTGCTGATCAGCGCGAGATCCGCGTCGCCGCGCGCGAGTTGAGTGAGCACGTCGCCGTCGGCGCTGGGCTGCAGATGGATGCTCAGCTGCGGATACGCCTGATGCACCTGCGAAATCACCGGCGGCAGCACGAAGCGCGCCTGGGTGTGGGTGGTGGCGATCAGCAGCTGGCCCTGACCGTCGCGGCGCTGATTGGCTGCGAAGGCGCGGATGTTCGCCGCTTCGCTCAGCATCTTGCGCGAATGCGCGAGCACCTGGATGCCGGCGGTCGTCAACCCTTCCAGGCTGCGGCCCTTGCGCACGAACAGCAGGAAACCGAGTTCATCCTCCAACTGCTTCAACTGCTTCGACAGGCCCGGCTGGGTCGCATGCACGTGTTCGGCCGCCAACGTGATGTTGAAGCCGGCGTCGGCGATCGCGACGAAATAGCGCAGCTGGACCAAGGTCATATCGAGTGCGTTCCGGACGAATCAGGCGTAGGGCAGTACGGTTGGAGGCGATGCGAATGCAGACGAAGCGACTGGCTGCCGGAACAGATCGGGCTGTTCGACATCTCTTTATCCGAATCAAGCGATAGAAATAACAGATAACCCATCGGAATACCCATACCTTCTTATGCCCAAAGAGCATATAACCAAGCACTGCCGTCATTTCCAGCGCCCCGGCCCCGGAACTACGGTGGACTGCCCCTCTCCAGACCCGCTGCAGGCCATGTCCGACCCGGTTCCGACCTTGTTCCCGGCCTTCCTCGACCTCCGCGACCGGCCTGTGCTGGTGGTCGGCGGCGGCAGCGTGGCGCGGCGCAAGATCGCCGCCCTGCTCCCGACCGGGGCGTTTGTACGGGTGGGCGCGCCGGATCTGGACCCTGAAGTCGCGGCGATGGTCGCCGAAGGCAGCGTCGAGCATCTGCACGGCCGCTTCGACCCGGCCTGGCTCGACGGCGTCTGGCTGGTGATCGCCGCCACCGACGAACCCGACACCAACCGCAGCGTGGCCGAAGCCGCCCAGGCGCGGCGGATCTGGGCGAACGTGGTCGACGATGCGCCACTGTGCAGCTTCCAGGTACCGGCACGGATCGAGCGCGGCCCGCTGCAGATCGCGATCTCCAGCGGCGGCGGCGCACCGATGCTGGCGCGACATCTGCGCGAACGTCTGGAAACCGAACTCGACGCGTCGCTCGGCACGCTCGGCCATCTGCTGGTCGAACATCGCCGGCGGATCCGCGCACGGATTCCCGATACCGGCGCGCGCCGCCGTTTCTTCGACGCGGTCATGCGCAGCGACATCCAGAGCATGCTCCGTCGTGGCGACCGCGCGTCCGCCGAACATGCGCTGCTGGCGTTGATCGATGCCTCGACGGACGTTACCGCCGAAGGCCGCGTCGCGCTGGTCGGCGCCGGCCCCGGCGATGCCGGCCTGCTCACCCTGCGCGGCCTGCGTCTGCTCAACGAAGCCGATGTGATCCTGCACGACCGTCTGGTCAGCGCCGAGGTGCTCGATCTCGCGCGCCGCGACGCCGAACGCATCGAGGTGGGCAAGGAAGCCGGTCATCACCATGTCCCGCAGGAACAGATCCACGCGCTGATGCTCGAACACGCGCGCGCCGGAAAACGCGTCGTGCGATTGAAGGGCGGCGACGGCTTCATCTTCGGCCGCGGCGGCGAAGAACTCGAATTCCTGCGCGCGCACGGCATCGGCTACGAAGTCGTGCCGGGCATCACCGCCGCGCTGGCCTGCGCCGCGTACGCCGGCATTCCGCTGACCCATCGCGATCACGCGCAGTCGGTACGTTTCGTCACGGCGCATGCGAAAGCCGAAGACGACGGCCTCGACTGGGCCGGTTTCGCCCGCGAACAGCAAACGCTCGCGTTCTACATGGGCGTCTCCGGACTCGAACGCGTGTGCGCGCGCCTGATCGCGCACGGCCGCGCGGCGTCCACTCCCTGTGCACTGGTCGAAAACGGCTCGCGCGCCGAACAGCGCGTGATCGTCGGCACGCTCGACGATCTGCCTGCGCTTGCGCGCCGTCACGACGTGCAATCCCCCGCGCTGCTGTTCGTCGGCGAAGTCGCCGCGCTCGCCGCGCAGTTGCACTGGTTCGGCGCGGCGCCGCTCGGCATGCCCGCAGACATCACCGACGGCCTGTCTCCGCAGGCGCACGCGCACGCACTCGCGGAAGCCGCATGAAACAGCGCCCCCGCATTCATCTCCGATGTCGATGACCGACGCCACCATCGCAGCACGTTGGACTTGAAATACCCATTCTTTCCAGAACCCGATTCGACCCAGGAATTCCCCATGGCTCTTTACGACAACATCCTCGACACCATCGGCCGCACGCCCATCGTCAAACTGCATCGCGTCGCGCCGAAGCACGTCACGCTGTATGCGAAAGTCGAATCGTTCAATCCCGGCGGCTCGGTCAAGGACCGTCTCGCGCTGGCGATCGTGCTGGATGCCGAGCGCCGCGGCACGTTGAAGCCCGGGCAGACGATCATCGAAGCGACTTCGGGCAACACCGGCGTCGCTCTGGCGATGGTCGCTGCCGCGCGCGGTTATCCGTTCGTCGCGATCATGACCGAAACCTTCTCGATCGAACGCCGCAAACTGATGCGCGCCTATGGCGCGAAAGTCATTCTCACGCCCGCCGCCGAACGCGGCAGCGGCATGGTCCGCAAAGCGAAGGAGCTGGCAGAAAAACACGGCTGGTTCCTCGCCCGCCAGTTCGAGAACGAAGCCAATCCCGCGTATCACCGCAGCACCACCGGCCCGGAAATCCTCCAGGATTTCGCCGGCAAGCGCCTCGACTATTTCGTCAGCGGCTGGGGCACCGGCGGCACGATCACCGGCGCCGGTGAAGTGCTGAAACTCGCACGACCCGACATCAAGATCATCAGCACCGAACCTGCGGGCGCGGCACTGCTGTCCGGCCAGGAATGGAAACCGCACAAGATCCAGGGCTGGACCCCGGACTTCCTGCCCGGCGTGCTGAGCCGCACGATCGCCGACGAGATCATTCTCATCGACGACGTGCTCGCCCGCGACACTTCGCGGCGGCTCGCGACCGAAGAAGGCATCTTCGTCGGCATTTCCGCAGGCGCGACCGCCGCCGCCGCGATCAAGGCCGCCGAATCCGCACCCGAAGGCTCGGTGCTGCTGACGATGCTGCCCGACACCGGCGAACGCTATCTCTCGACCTTCCTGTTCGAAGGCGTGAACGAAGGCTCGGACGACGAGTGGTTGGCGTCGTTGGGCTGAACCCACGAAGCAGTTCGTAGCCCGGATCGCGTTGCGATCCGGGGATGAGCGACGTTTCTTGCGGGAGGAGCTTCAGTCGCGACCGCTTTCGCGGGCGTAGGGCTGAAGCCCCTCCCGCACATCTCTCACCGCATCGGCTGACCGCGATACCAGCGGTGCCCGGCGATTTCGAGCAGCGCAAAATCTTCCGGCGTATCGCCATAGGCATACACCGCATCGAAACTCTCGACTGCATACCGCTCGCGAACACGTCGCGGCTTTTCTTCGCGTACGCACTGCGCGCCGTCGTACATGCCGGTGAGTACACCATCCAGCACTTCAAGCCTTGAACAGATCAGTTCGAGATCATGCGCACGGCACCAATGCGAGAGATAGACATCGAACGCACCGGAGACGATCACCACCGTATCGCCGCGCGCCTTGTGCCAGGCCACGCGCGCCATCGCTTCAGGCCGCAGCACCGGCGCCAACGCCTCTTGAGCGAAACGTTCGCCTGCGGCGAGATAGTCGGCTTCCGTCATGCCGCGAAACCCGACCAGCGCGATCTTTTTCCGGATCGAGACACCCGATACCCACCCGAGCTTGTAGCCAACGACCCACGGCGCCAGCAACAGCTTTCCAACGCGCAGCCGCATCGGCGGCACTGCGGAATACACGAATGCAGGCAGCATGTCGCGCGTGGTGAGCGTGCCATCGAAGTCGAACAGCGCCAGATTCATGAATCTCCAATGCATACAGCCAAGCCGTATGCGGCCCAGAATTTTAAACGCGGCATTTTCAACAACATCTGCCACTCGCTGCGAAACTTGAATCCCCTGCCCGAGCGCGTCAGGGTACAAGCCACGATTGGCCTTATTCAGGCCACGACACTGAAATCGCGATTCAGAAGATCGCTCACATCATTCCTTCTGCAATTTTGACGATGTATCAGCATTGAGCGGCGATGCAGTCTTTTCCGGGGTAATGACAAGATCGAATGGCATGCGTCCTGTGCCCGGTTCGCCAAGTATCGCCGGCTCGACTTCCACGTGTCTGCCTCATGTCAGGATCGCTTCATTGAGCGCAGTATTCCCACTGGCCGGATCGAGTGAGACTTTGAAACGACTCTGCCGCGCTATCCAACCCGACAACACGGGGAGAGGTGAGAACCAAGCGCAGCGAGCGATGGCAAGAAGCACATTCACCCACGCCCATAAACATCTTCATACCGAATGATATCGTCCTCGCCGAGATAATCGCCCGACTGCACTTCGATCAATTCCAGGATTTCGGCGCCGGGATTTTCCAGCCGGTGCTTGGCGCCGATCGGAATGTACGTGGACTGGTTCGCGAACAATTCGAACACATCGTTGTTGCGGATGACGCGAGCGGTACCGCGCACGACGATCCAATGCTCGGCACGGCGATTGTGCGACTGCAGCGACAGTGCGGCACCGGGCTTGACCTTGATGCGTTTGACCTGGAAGCCGGGGCCGGCGTCGACGGAGTCGTAGCTGCCCCACGGGCGGTGCACTTCGCGATGCAGTGCGGCCTGGCTGCGCTTTTCGGCTTTCAGGCGTGCGACCACCTGTTTCACTTCCTGCACTTTGTCTTTCGCGGCGACCAGCACCGCGTCGTCGGTTTCGACCACGATCAGGTCGTCGACGCCGACCAGCGCCACCAGCCGCTGCGCGTAGGCGTAGCTGTTGCGGCTGTCGATGGCGATCACATCGCCGTGATGCGCATTGCCGTCGGCGTCCTGTTCGCTCACGTCCCACAGCGCCGACCACGAGCCGACATCGTTCCAGCCGATATCGACCGGCAGCACCATCGCCGCATCGGTTTTCTCCATCACCGCGTAGTCGATCGATTCCGACGGCGATGCGGCGAACGCGTCGCGATCGAGACGCAGGAACTCGCCATCGGGATCGAGGTGCTCGCACGCTGCGCGCGCGGCGGCTAGGATGTCCGGACGATACTTCGCAAGTTCTTCGAGAAAGCGCGAGGCGCGGAACAGGAACATGCCGCTGTTCCAGTAGTAACCGCCTTCATCGAGGTAACGTTGCGCGGTGGCGGCATCGGGTTTTTCGACGAACCGCAGCACCTTGCGCACGCCTTCGCCCGTATCCGCGTGGATATAACCAAAGCCGGTTTCCGGCGCCTGCGGCACGATGCCGAACGTCACCAGTGCGCCGGCTTCGGCGGCGGGCGTCGCGGCGATCACGGCCGCACGGAACGCCGCGTCGTCGCGCACCACGTGGTCCGACGGCAGCACCAGCAGCAGCGGGTCGCCGTCCTCGTGCTGCGGATCGGCGCGCGCGATCAACGCTGCAGCGGCGATGGCCGGCGCGGTATTGCGACCGACCGGCTCCAGCACGATCCGCGGCGTCGGCGCGCCGATCACGCGCAGCTGCTCGGCGACCAGAAAGCGATGGTCTTCGTTGGCGACCACGATCGGGGCATGCGACGACAGCGCCGCGACCCGGCGCCACGTGGCCTGCAGCATGGTGTCGTCGCCGACCAGCGGCAGGAACTGCTTTGGATAGGCCTCGCGCGAGAGCGGCCAGAGCCGGGTTCCCGATCCGCCCGACAACAACACCGCCTGCACTTCGACCATGACCTGCTCCCGAAAACGATGCCCGGCAGTTTACCCTGTCGTCTTTGCCGCCCTCGCCTGTCCCGCATGACTCTTGATCTCGAATCAGACCCCCGCGCCGCCGCCCGCGCCGCATGGGCACGCAGTGCCACCGGCGAGCCAGCGCTCGATCTGGAACGCGCCTCGACGGACGCGGGTTTCCGCAGCTACTGGCGCGGGCGGACTGCACAGGGCCCGCTCGCTTCCAGAAGCGTGATCGTCATGGATTCGCCGCCGGACAAGGAAGATGTGCGGCCGTGGCTGCGGATCCGAGCGCTGCTCGAAGCCGGCGGGGTACGCGTGCCGCAGGTGCTGTCCGAGGATGTCGAACACGGTTTCCTGCTGCTGGAAGATCTGGGCGGCGACACCTATCTGCACGTGATCGACGCCGACAACGCCGATGCGCTGTTCGACGGCGCGGTCACGCAATTGCTGACGCTGCAGGCGATCGCACCGCCGGCCGAACTGCCGGCCTACGACGAAGCGATGCTGAGCCGCGAACTGAAACTGTTCGACGAGTGGTTCCTCGGCCGGCATCTCGGCGTGACCCTCGACTGCGGCGATCTGGAAAACCTCGAACGGGTCTACCGTCAATTGATCGAAGCCGCATTGGCGCAGCCGCAGGTGCTGGTGCATCGCGATTTCATGCCGCGCAACCTCATGCCGGCCGACGATGGCCCGGCCGTGCTCGATTTCCAGGACGCCGTGCGCGGGCCGATCGCCTACGACGCGCTGAGCCTGTTCAAGGATGCCTTCCTGAGCTGGCCGCAGGACCGGGTCGATGTCTGGCTGGACCGCTACCACGCCCGCGCCATCGCCGCTGGACTGCCCGTGCCTACGCTGGCGCGTTTCCGCCGCGATGCGGACTGGATCGGCGTACAGCGTCACCTGAAAGTGATGGGCATCTTCGCGCGGCTGAATTATCGCGACGGCAAGCCGAAGTACCTCGACGACACCCCACGCTTCCTCGCCTATCTCGACGGCGTAGTGCCGAAGTATCCGGAGCTGGCGCCGCTGGGCGAGTTGCTGGACCGGCACGTGCGTCCATCGTTCGGCTGACCCATCGTGCGTCGCGTGCCCAACGGCACAATTCTTGCTTGCAGACTCATGGCACAGTGCCCGCAACGCCCCCGGGGGGAGACAGCGCCATGAAAGCCTTGATTTTCGCTGCCGGGCTGGGCGAACGGATGCGGCCGCTCACCGATACCACGCCGAAACCGCTGCTGCCTGTCGGCGGCGAGCCTCTGATCGTGTGGCATCTGCGGAAACTCGCGGCAGTCGGTATCCACGATGTCGTGATCAACACCAGCTGGCTGGCGAAACGGTTTCCCGAAATACTCGGCGACGGCAGCCAGTTCGGCATGCATCTGGAATACACCTACGAAGGTCCGACTCCGCTGGAAACCGGCGGCGGCATGTGGCACGCGCTGCCGTTGCTCGGCCGCGAACGCATCAGCGAGGAACCCTTCATCGCCATCAACGGCGACATCTGGACCGACTACGACTTCGCGAAACTGCCGCGCGATCCCATCGGCGATGCGCATCTGGTGATGGTCGACAACCCCGAACACAACGCACGCGGCGATTTCACCCTGCTGCGCAACGGACAACTGCTGAGCGCAACGCCGCACCCCGATGAGGTTGCCGAAACCGGCGACCCCGGCATGCGCCTGACCTTCTCCGGCATCGGCGTGTATCGCCCGAGTCTGTTCGACGACTGGCGCCGTATCATCGGCGACGCTCCGGGCGCCCGCGAAAAGCAGCCGCGCTTCAAGCTCGCACCGCTGCTGCGCGCGGCGATGAACTGCAACGCCGTGACCGGAGAGAGACACGCGTCACAGTGGACGGATGTCGGCACGCCGGAACGTCTCGAAATACTGAATCAGTCTGTACTCTTGAACGAATGATCGACAACCCGGCCGCAGCTTCTCGATAGCATCCGGGAGAGCGTCAAGCAGAAGCCGCGACGTGCTTTGCGGCCCCGGAAGCATGTCAGGAGAAGCAGAGATGGGCGGCAACGACGACAGGCAACCGCGTCCGGCAACCGAGCAGCAAATGGAGGCTTACGACCGGGCGATCACGCAGTTGGCGACGACGCAGGTGCCGGTGCTGCACGCCGATCCGCGCGATCGCGTCTTCTACGCATTGTTCGACGGCACCTCCAACGATGCCGACAACAAACCCGGAAAAATGACCAACGTCGGCAAGCTGCGCGAGCAGTTCAACGAACTTGAGCGCGCAGGCGACGGCCAGATCATGGACGGCACGGTGAAACACGGTTACCTCGCCGGACCGGGCACGCAGCAGGGCCAGCCGCTTTACAAGCTCTACGACAACGCGACCGGCGCGAGCTACGGCGATCGTCTGGAGACGATGTACGGCAAGTTGGCCGAGCAGACCAAACAGTGGAAAAGCGAATACAGCTTCGGCGACGGCTCGCCGGAAACCGACATGCGCGTGCGCGTGGTGTCGGTGGGTTTCAGCCGCGGCGCAGAACAGGCCGCCGGGTTTTCGAGACTGGTCGATGAAAAAGGCATCCAGGACAAGGACGGCACCCAGCTCGTCGCGCCGGGCAAAACCGCGCAGGCGGTGGGCCTGTTCGATCCGGTCGGCACCGGCGAACCCTACAACAACGATCGACGCATGCCGCACTCGGTGCTGTCGGGCTTCCAGATCACCGCCGAAAGCGAGCTTCGCGGAAAATTCCCGGTATCGAACATCATTTCAACCGGTATTTCCGGCGACGAAAGCCTTTCCGGCGTGCGCGTCCCAGGCGCGCATGGCGATGTCGGCGGCGGACCCCGCGAGAACGGCCTGTCGAACCGCTCCGGCAACCTGATGATCGACTATCTCAACACGATGCACCGCGAGCCGCTGCTGGAAAAAATGCCGGAATCGCTGCGGCCGGAATTGAACATGATCCACCGGCCGGACAACGCCAAACTCTGGCGGGTCGACGAATTCATCAATGGCCCCGGCCCACGCGACACGGCGAAGGGCAATCAGCTGGACGTCGCGCCTTCCACGTTCCATGCGCCGAGCGGTCGCGTCGGCGATGGCGCGAGCGAAGACCAGAAACACCGTGCCCTGCTCGACGATCGCGCGGAAACGCGGCGACTGCCGCAAAGCGCGGACACCATGCTGGCCGACACCGTCGACCGCTGGCAGTTCGTGAAGGTCGCGCTGCAGCCGACGCATCCGGATCATCCGGATCACAAGCGCTACATGGAAAGCAGCAATGCCGTGGACATGGCGTATCGCAATGTGCCCGAAAAAGATCGGCCATCCGCCGAGAAGCTCGACCAGATCGCCGCGAACATGACCCTGGTGACCAAAGCCAATCATATGGACAAGGTCGATATCGGCGTATTGGCAGCGGACAAGGGCGCTGTGTACGCGGTCAAGGGCAACAGCCACGACATCTACGACCCGACCAATCACAATCTGCGCGTCGGCGTGAGTGATCAGGAGCTGAAGCCGACCATGCAGGCCTTCCGTCAGGCCGAACAGATCGCGCAGCCGCAGCAGCAGGTGGCCGCACCGCAACAACAGCAGATCGCACAATCGGACCCGCAGCCGGGCCACGCAGCGCCGGTGCTCAATCGCTACGGCTGAAGATCAACGACCCGGCCGAACCCGATGTCGCTGATCGGGTTCGTTTGGATCAGCCCAGTACGCTGCGCAGGAACGGCACCGTCAACCGCCGCTGCGCCGCGAGCGATTCGCGATCGAGACGGTCGAGCATTGAAGTCAGGCTGACCAGATCGCGATCGACGCGCTTGAGCAGCCAGTCGATGGCGGCATCTTCGAGTTGCAGGCCGCGTCGCTGCGCACGCACGCGCAAGACATCCGCGCGACCATCGTCGTCGAGTGGTTCCAGCGCGATCCGTACGCATTGCGACAGCCGCGAACGCAGATCCGGCAGCACCAGATCGAGGGCATCGGGCATCGCCCGCGCCGCATACAGCAGGCTTCGGCCGGCATCGCGCGCGCGGTTGTGCGCGTCGAACAGCGCGATTTCGTCCTCGCGATCGCCGGCGATCGCTTCCAGCCCGTCGAGCGCGACGAGATCGGCGTGTTCGAACGCATCGAGCGCATCGCGCAGGCGACCGGCAGCGGCGGACAGCGGCAGATAGGCGGTGCGCAGGCCGGCAGCTTCGGCCTCGGCGCAGGTCGCGAGCAGAAGATGGCTTTTCCCGGTGGCTGCCGCGCCGGCGATATAGACGCTGCTGGCGATGCCGCGCCCCTGCGCCAGCGCCTGCAGCTGCGCCAGCGTGCCCTCTGGCGCAGCGATATAGGTCTCGAAACGCTGATCGGGCGGAAACCGCAGCGCCAGCGGCAGCTGCGCCGCCAGCGCGGAAAACGGACGTTCGTTCACGCGGAGTCCGTCGGCTCCGCCGCATCGGCATCGCGGACGTGGTGCGAAGCGGCGACTTCGATCCTGGGCGTCTCCGCCACATCGCCGACATAGAAATGACTGGTGGTATAGCCCGCATGCAGATGCCGGATCAGCACATTCGCCACCGACGCGACCGGCAGCGCCAGCAGCATGCCGAGGAAGCCGAACAGCGTGCCGCCGGCCATCACCGAGAACACGACGGTGACCGGGCTGAGGCCGACGCGATCACCGACCAGTTTGGGCGTCAACACGTAACTTTCGAGCAGCTGACCCACACCCCAGACCGCGAGCACGCCGACGAGGTGCTGCCAGTCGCCGAACTGCATCAGCGCAGCGGCGCTGCCGCCGAGCAACACCGTGGTCGGGCCGATGTAGGGAATGAAGGTGAGCAGGCCGCCCAGCACGCCGATCAGCACGCCCACTTCCAGCCCGACACCCCACAGGCCGACTGAATAGAACACGCCCATCGCCAGCATCACCATGAACTGGCCGCGCAGGAAACTGCCGAGCACCGCATCGGATTCCTTCGCGAGCAGCGAAACGATTTCGATGTGCTTGCGCGGCACCAGACCGGCGACGCGGGCCACCAAGGTGTCCCAGTCGCGCAGGAAGAAGAACGTGATGAACGGGATCAACACCAGATTCGCGAACCAGCCCAGCACCGTGAAGCCGGATTGGGTGACGACGCCCAGCAACTGGGTCGCGATACCGCTGGCGCCTTTCCAGTTGCGTTTCAGCATCTCCAGCAGGTAGTCGGGATCGAGCCAAGTGGCGGCATTCAAACCGGTCTTGGCCTGCAGCCAAGGCAAGCCCGTACGCAGGACCCATTCGATGTACGTCGGCACCAGTTTCGCCAACACCACCACTTGATCCTGGATCACCGGCACCAGGATCAGCACCAGCGTGATCAACACCAGCACCATCAGGGTGAACACCAGAGCGACGGCGCTGTTGCGCGACAGGCCGCGCCGCTGCAGACGATCGACCACCGGATCGCCCAGCCACGCCAGCAGGGTCGCCGCCGCGAACGGCGTCAACACCGGAGTCATCACCCAGATCAGCGCACCGACGCCCAGCAACAGCAGCGCCCACTGCAGACGCCGGAAGAATGTGGCGATCTCGTCGATCGAGCCGGTCTTGAAGGAACCATCGTTCATCGGGGTGCTCAACGCAGGTCGAAGGTCGGCAGATCGCTGCTGCCTTCGGCGGTGTCGCTGCCGACCAGGATGCCGCGGCTGCCGATCATCTTGCGGAACCCGGGCAGGCCGCTGATCAGATCCAGTTCCAGCAGCAGACCGTCGGGGCCTGCGCTGATCGGCCGAACCTTGCGGACGACCGAAATGTCCTGCAGGTGACCCATCAGCCGGATGTAGTCGTCGGCGCTGTCGATCCCGGTGAAGCGCACGCGATACGCGCCGGCCGGCCCGGACGCGCCGCTGCCGCGCGCATAGCGGCGGATCAATGCGTCGGCGGTGCCATCGGCGCCGGCGGACATCGCGGCGCGGGCATCGGCATTCTCGGACGACCATTTCGACAGCACGCGACCGCCGTCGACGAAGGTCCAGTCGGCCTTCCAGCCGGCGCCTTTGCGATAGAGCTTGCCGATCAGCTGCATCGGCGGACTGTAGCGGGCGGAGGTTCGGGCGATGGCGCCGGTGTCGCCGCGCCAGATCGCGCCGACGGCAGCCTGTTCTGCGGCATTGCCCGACGGCAGGCCGAGGCGGTAACCGCGTTCGATGGCGCGGTCGAGGACCGCGCGCGCGGCGTTGCTCTGGCCCACCGCCACCAGACGCGGACCCTTGCCGTCGTCGATCGCCAGCCACAGCACCGGTTTGGGTCGTGGCTGCGGCCAAATCGGCAGGCCGAGCGCACCGATGATGCCGTCGACCTTCGCACGATCGAACCGCGCCACCAGCATGGTCTTGAAGGTCGGTGCGCCGGTCGAGGACACGCCCTGGTCCTGGCGGTAGTCGTAGCCGCTGACGTACTCCTTGGCGCGGCGCAGTTCCTGGCCGACACCGGGACGGCCGGTCGCGCCGCGATCGCCGCTGATCTTCGCCAGCACCTGCGCCAGCGCGCGGGCGAAGCCGTTGTTGCGTTCGGTATCGGTCTGGTTGTTGACCGGGACTTCGGCTTCATAGATCCCGCTGGCTGCGGCGCGGTCGCCTTCCACCCGCTGGGCATGGGCCATCGGCGACAGCAGCGCAAACGCCAGGCCTAAGCCCAACATCCTGCCGATTCCACGGCGCATCCGCGCCGACCACCGCACCGAACCTTCACTCGACTGCCGCATTTTCACGTCCCGAACCATGGCTATCGCCGGAAATGGTGCCACAACTGGAGTGTGCACTGGCCCACGACTGCAATCTTTCGGTGTTGGAGCGGCGCCATTTCTGTCGATCCAGGACACCGCCTGGAGTCGCGCAATGGCGGGCCAGGGCCCGCCCCCGTATCTAGTCCGGGGCAGGCTCTACTACAATTCTGCCTTTCCGCGCACCGCGAGCCGCCGTGACCCAGACCCCGCCCGCCTCCGCAGGAATGACCTACCGCGACGCCGGTGTCGACATCGACGCAGGCAACGAAGTCGTCGAGCGCATCAAACCCTTGGTGAAACGCAGCTTCCGGCCCGAAGTGATGGGCGGACTCGGCGGTTTCGGCGCGCTGTTCGACCTCTCGGGCAAATACAAAGAGCCGGTACTGGTCTCCGGCACCGACGGCGTCGGTACCAAGCTCAAACTGGCGCAGCAGTTGAATCGTCACGACACCATCGGTATCGACCTGGTGGCGATGTGCGTGAACGACGTGCTGGTACAGGGCGCCGAGCCGCTGTTCTTCCTCGACTATTTCGCCACCGGAAAACTCGACGTCGACACCACCGTGGCCGTGGTCGGCGGCATCGCCAAAGGCTGCGAGCTGTCCGGCTGCGCGCTGATCGGCGGCGAAACCGCGGAAATGCCCGACATGTACCCGCCGGGCGAATACGATCTCGCCGGCTTCTGCGTCGCCGGGGTGGAGAAATCGAAGATCCTCGACGGCGCCAAGGTGCGTTCGGGCGACGTGCTGATCGGCATCGCTTCCAGCGGCCCGCATTCCAACGGCTACTCGCTGATCCGTCGGATCTACGATCGCGCCGGCCGCCCCGCCGATCTCGAACTCAACGATGGCGTGACACTCGTCGATGCGCTGATGGCGCCGACGCGCCTGTACGTCAAACCGATTCTCGAACTGCTCGCAGGCGCGCACAGCGGCGACGTGCATGCCATGGCGCACATCACCGGCGGCGGCTTGACCGAAAACATCATCCGCGTCGTGCCCGACGGCCTCGGCCTGAGCATCGACGCATCCTCGTGGCCGCTGCCGCCGGTGTTCGAGTGGCTGCAGCGCGAAGGCAATGTGAGCCGCGAAGAGATGTGGCGCACATTCAACTGCGGCATCGGCTTCGTGCTGATCGCGCCACCGGCTGCGGTTTCCGCGCTGGAAGGCGAACTCGACCGCCTCGCGCTGCCGCACTGGCGGATCGGCGAAATCAGCACGCACGACAGCGGCGAGCGCGTACGGATCGGCTGAGGAAACGGCAATGAATGAACAGACCACGATCGCGTCGGAAACCACCGGACAGGAACTCGAACATCTGCGGATGCTCTCGATCTTCCATTACATCGTCGGCGGCATCACCGCGCTGTTCTCGCTGATTCCGGTGATCCACCTCGTGATCGGCGTGGCGATGGTGACCGGGAGACTGGAAGGCACCGATCCTGAAGCGCGTTTCTTCGGTTGGCTGTTCGTGGTGTTCGCCGCCGTGTTCATCGCTTGCGGGCTGACGTTTTCCGGCTTCATCGTCTATGCCGGACGCTGTCTCCGGGAGAGGCGGCGGCACATGCTGTGCATGGTCGTCGCTGCGCTCAGTTGCATGATGATGCCCTTCGGCACGGTCCTCGGCGTGTTCACGCTGGTCACCATCACCAAGCCGTCGGTGAAAGCATTGTTCTCTCCGCGCTGATATGGCGGTGTTGCGCCTTGCGGTGCTTGCCTCAGGCGCCGGCACCAACCTGCAGGCGCTGATCGACGCCATTGTTTCCGGCGAACTGTCTGCCGAAATCGTTGGTGTTTTTTCCGACAAATCGAAATGCGCCGCGCTGCGGCGCGCGCGCGATGCCGGCATTCCGGCGACCCCGCTGTCGCCGAAGATGTTCGCATCGCGCGCAGCGTTCGACGCCGCGTTCTTTGCCGCCGTCGATGCCGTGCGGCCCGACCTCATCGTCTGCGCCGGCTACATGCGGCTGATCTGCGCGGCGGAAGTCGAAGTCCGGCCGGGTCGCATGATCAATCTGCACCCCTCGCTGCTGCCTGCGTTCAAAGGTCTGCACACGCACCAGCAGGCGCTGGACGCGGGTGCGTGCGAACACGGCGCCAGCGTGCACGTCGTCACCGCCGATCTCGATGGCGGCCCGGTGATCGCCCAGGCACGGGTGCCGGTGCTGCCCGGCGACACCGCCGAAGCCCTCGCCGCGCGGGTGCGCGAACACGAACATCCGCTGCTGGTCGAAACCGTGCGGCTGCTCGGCGAAGGCCGGCTGCGGCTGGGCCGGAAAGGCGTTTACCTGAACGACACAGCGCTCGATACCCCTCTTCAGCTGCGAGCCAACCGGCGACTCGCATGATGCCGCCCGTCATGCGCCGACTCTCCGCCCTCCCCGCCTTCGTTCTTTTCTGCGCGCTCGTCTGCGCACCGTCAGAAGGCCATGCACAGACAATCCTCTCGCCATCCGGGCTGGAGAGCCCCGCATTGGAGATCCCCACGCCGGTGCTGGAACCCTTCCTCGCCACCTACGAGGCGCAATACCACGGCAAACCGGCCGGCAGCGCCACGATGCGCGTGGTCCACGACCACGACTCGCAGTGGCGCGTCGACCTCGGTATCGAAGGCCGTCGCGGCTTGGCCGGGGTGCTGGGCCTGAATCTGCAGCAGAGCACCGCCTTCGATGTGATCGGCGATGCCTATCGCCCGCTCGGTCAGAGCACCGTCCGCAAAGGCCTGTTCATGGGCCGCAAGACCGTCGGCACGTACGACTGGAACAAGGCCAGCGCACGCTGGCAGGGCGACCTCAAACCGCAGCACCGGCAACCCGTCGCCCTGCAGCCGGGAGACATGAGCGGTCTGCTGATCAATCTCGCGATCATCCGCGATGCCCGCCCGGGCGCCATCCTGCGCTATCGTTTCGTCGAAGGCGGTCGGGTGCGCGACCATGTCTACGAGGTCGCGGCCGAGCCGGAAACGGTGACGCTGGGCGAACTGAGTTACACGACCCTGCGCATCGCCCGTACCAACGGCGGCAACGACGACACCGTCGTCTGGGTCGCACAAGGCGTACCGACCCCGGTGCGCATCCTGCAGCGCGAGGACGGCGAGGATGCCGTCGATCTGCGTCTGATCGAATACAAATGATCCATCCCCCAAGGACCATCATGATTCCCCTCGCCCTCTCCCCCATCGTCCGCAGCGTGCTGCTCACCGCGACGCTCGTCGCCGCATCCGCGATGGCGGCTCCCGCGCGCGCACTGGAACCGTTTGCCGCCGATTACCAGGCCAGCTACATGGGTCTGTCGGCCAACGGCCGCATGACCATCGAATCGCAGGGCGGCAATCAGTGGAAATACACCCTGAAGATCAGCAATCAGGTCGCGCAGCTGACCCAGACCACCGTGTTCGAGGACCGCGACGGCCAGTGGCGTCCGCTCACCGGCACCGACGCTTCACTGCTGCTGGTCAAGAAGATCCGCCGCAATGCGGTCTACGACTGGGCCAAGGGCGAAGCGCGCTGGAGCGGCGACGTCAAACCCGAACGCGCCGGCCCGGTGCCGCTGCAAACCGGCGACGTCGATGGCCTGCTGATGAACCTCGCCATCGCCCGCGATGCCGTCGCCGGCAAACCACTGCGTTACCGCATGGTCGACGAAGGCCGCGCAAAACCGATGAGCTTCACCGTCGCCGGCAAGGAAAGCATCATCATCGGCGGCAAACCGCGTCAGGCGACCAAACTGGTCAGCAGCAACGGCAACAAACAGATGCTGATCTGGGTGGTCGAAGGCTTGGCGCTGCCGGCGCGCATCCTGCAGCGCAAGGATGGCAAGGACGATATCGATCTGAAGATCGTGTCGGTGCAGTGATCGACGTCGGTTGAATGCGGCAGGATCGCTGCTGGATTGTCGACAAATCTGCAAAAGATGAAGAAAAACCCTGGAATTCCAGGGCTTTTTCGTTGACGGGACTGCGTTCGTCGAAGCGCGAAGATCAGTCGATGCGCCTGATCTTCGCGCCCAGCGCCGACAGCTTCGCTTCGATGCGTTCGTATCCACGGTCGAGGTGATAGATGCGATCGATGATCGTGTCGCCATCGGCGACCAGACCGGCGAGAATCAACGACGCCGAAGCGCGCAGGTCGGTCGCCATCACCGGTGCGCCGCTCAACTGCGGCAAGCCGCGCACGATCGCGGTATGACCTTCGATGCGGATATCGGCGCCCAGGCGATGCAGTTCCTGCACGTGCATGAAGCGGTTCTCGAAGATCGTCTCGCTGATGACGCTCACGCCCTCCGCGACGCAGTTCAGCGCCATGAACTGCGCCTGCATATCGGTCGGGAAACCCGGATGAGGGGCGGTGGCGATGTTCACCGCTTTCGGCCGTTTGCCGTGCATGTCGAGGGTGATGCTGTCGCCGTCTTCGGTGATTTCGGCGCCGGCTTCGACCAGTTTGTCGATCACCGCATCCAGGGTGTCCGGACGTGCGGCGCGGCAGACGATCCGGCCGCCGGTCATTGCCGCCGCAACCAGAAAGGTGCCGGTTTCGATGCGATCGGCGACCACATCGTGCTTGCCGCCGTGAAGACGTTCTACGCCATGCACGGTGATGCGGTTGCTGCCGGCGCCTTCGATCCTGGCGCCCATCGCGATCAGGCAATCGGCCAGATCGACGATTTCCGGTTCCATGGCGGCGTTTTCGAGCACGCTCACACCATCGGCGAGGGTGGCCGCCATCAATACGTTCTCGGTCGCGCCCACGCTGACCATATCGAACACGACGCGGCCGCCTTTCAGACGCTCGGCATTGGCCTTGATGAAACCATGCTCGACGCTGACCTCGGCCCCGAGCGCCTGCATGCCCTTGATGTGCTGGTCGACCGGGCGCGAACCGATCGCGCAACCGCCGGGCAGCGAGACTTCCGCCGCGCCGTAGCGCGCGAGCAGCGGGCCGAGCACCAGCACCGACGCGCGCATGGTTTTCACCAGCTCGTAGGGGGCGATGTGGCTGTTGACGCTGCGCGCATCGACACGGACATGACCGTTCTCGACGTCGTGATCGACCTGCGCACCGAGTTCGCGCAACAGCTTGATCGTGGTCACCACATCATGCAGATGCGGCACGTTGCCGATGTCGACCGGCCCATCGGCGAGCAGCGTCGCGCACAGGATCGGCAACACCGCGTTCTTCGCGCCGGAAATACGGACTTCGCCCTGGAGCGGCACACCGCCGGTAACTACGATTTTCTGCATGGTCTTCTTTTGTAGGAGCGGCTTCAGCCGCGAGCTTTTCTTGTAACAGGTGGCACGGCACTACAGATCGCAGCTGATTTTCAACAGCCGCATGGCTGGTCAACCGATCCTGCGAAACCATCCATTACAGGATCACCCGGCTTCTTCCGGCGTGAGCGTCTTCAACGACAGCGCGTGGATCTCGCCGCTCATCAATTCGCCGAGGGTGGCGTAGACCATGCGGTGACGGGCCAGCGGCAGCTTGCCCTTGAAGGCGTCGCAGACCACCAGCGCCTCGAAATGTACCCCGTCGTCGCCCTGCACGAGGGCTTGGGCGCCGGGCAGGCCCTGTTCGATCAATTCGCGGATGGTGTCGGGGGTCATCGGAGGGTCTGGGTCCTGCGCAGCGCGATGCTGCGTTCATGGGCGGTGCGGGCAATCCCGGGGGCGGGTGCGTAGAATTGCGCGCTTAGCGTAACGGAAAGCCGTCTGCTCCCCAATGGCGAACGCCTCAGTTCAACCCATCGTTCTTTCTCCCGATGCCGCCAGCGACGCCGCCTTGGCCGACAGCGGCCGTCGGGTGTTCGACATCGAGCGCGACGGACTGGCGGCGGTGGCGGCCCGGATCGATGGCGATTTCTCGACGGCCTGCCGCATCCTGCTGGCCTGCCAAGGCCGGGTGGTCTGCATCGGCATGGGCAAGTCCGGCCACGTCGCGCGCAAGATCGCCGCCACCCTCGCTTCCACCGGCACGCCTGCCTTTTATGTGCATCCAGGCGAAGCCGGCCATGGCGATCTGGGCATGATCACCGACCGCGACGTGGTGCTGGCGCTGTCCTACTCCGGTGAATCCGACGAAATCCTCACCCTGCTGCCGGTGCTCAAGCGCCAGGGCAATCTGCTGATCGCCATGACCGGCCGTGCGCAATCGACGATGGCGCGCGAAGCCGACCTGCATCTGGATGTGAGCGTCCCCGCCGAAGCCTGCCCGCTGGCATTGGCGCCGACCGCAAGCACCACCGCTTCGCTGGCGATGGGCGATGCCCTCGCGGTAGCGCTGCTGGAAGCCCGTGGCTTCACTTCCGAGGATTTCGCGCGCTCGCACCCGGCCGGCGCGCTGGGCCGACGTCTGCTGCTGCATATCGCCGATGTGATGCACGCCGGCGACGAGGTCCCGCGTGTCGGTGCAGACGCCACGCTGAGCGACGCACTGCTGGAAATGAGCCGCAAGCGGCTTGGCATGACCGCCGTCGTCGATGGCGACGGCCGTCTGCTCGGGCTTTACACCGACGGCGACCTGCGCCGCTCGCTGGCCGACCCTTCGACCGATGTGCGCGAAACCCGCATCGACAAACTCATGACCCGCACCCCGGTCACCATCGACGCCGACGCGCTTGCGGTCGAAGCCGCGCAACTGATGGAAACCCACAAGATCAATGCGCTGCTCGTGGTCGACGGCGAACGTCGCGTCGTCGGCGCGCTCAACATCCACGACCTGCTGCGGGCGCGGGTCGTCTGATGGCCTCCGCACCGCTCGAACACGCCTCCGCCGAACACATGACGCTGACCGAACGCGCCGGACGCGACAGCATGCTGCTGACGCGCGCCGGCAACATCCGTCTCGCCTGTTTCGATGTCGACGGCACGCTGACCGACGGCCGCCTGTATTTCGACAGCGAAGGTCGCGAGCTCAAGGCGTTTCACGTGCACGACGGCCAAGGCCTGGTGCTGCTGCGCCAGGCCGGGATCGAGGTCGCGCTGATCACCGCCCGCCACAGCGAAGTCGCGCGCCGACGTGCCGATGAGCTGCGCCTGCGCGCGCACATCGGCGTGAAGGACAAACTGGCCTGTGTGCGCGAACTGTGCGAAGAACTCGGCATCGGCCTGGATGCGGTCTGCTTCATGGGCGACGACCTGCCCGATCTGCAGGCGATGCGCGCAGTCGGTCTGTCGGTCGCGCCCGCCAACGCGCATGCTTTCACTGCGACACAGGCCGAGCTGCGCACGCGCGCGAATGCCGGCGAAGGCGCGGCGCGCGAATTGTGCGACCTGCTGATCGCCGCGCAGGGTGGATTCGATGAGCCATTACCATCGACGCCGACCGGGGAATTGTCATGAGCTGGCGTGGCGTCATCATTCTGTGCCTCTTCATCGGCGCACTGTTGAGCGGCTGGGCCGTGTGGAAGCATCGCAACCCGCCAGTGCAGATCGCCGCCGCGAGCGCGCGCCCCGACTATGTGCTGCACGATTTCGAACTCACCGCGCTCAACGGCGAAGGCAAGGAATCCTTCACCCTGCGCGCGCCGAATCTGGAGCGTCGCCCGAACGACGACAGCATGTCGCTGACGACGCCGGTGTTCCAGGTGCCGGACGGCAACGGAAAATACTGGGACATCCGCTCGAAGCAGGGCTGGGTCAGCGCCGACCAGAAGGAAATCCGGCTGATCGGCGACGTGAAGGCCAACAGCCCGGCCGACGATCTGCGCCCGATCACCATGAACACCGAGCGTTTGAACGTCTTTCCCGGCCAGAATCGCGCCAGCACCGACGCCGTGATGACCATCGTTCAGCCCGGCTCTATACTCCGTGGACGCGGTTTTGCGGTGTCCACGACCACGAAACGCTATGTGTTCCGCTCCGAGGTCAAGTCCCGCTATGTCACTGTCCGCCGCTGATTCCATGCCCGCCCGCTGCGCGCGCCTTCCGCTTGTCGCGCTGTTCGCAGCCGCAGTTTTCACCACCGTGCCTGCGTTCGCACGCGAGTCGGACCGCAATCAGCCGATGGATATCGAGTCCGACCACCAGGAAGGCACCCTCGACGGCAACAGCATCAACACGTTGTCGGGCAATGTCGTCATCAAGCAGGGCACCCTGGATATCCGGGCTTCAAAAGCCGATATCCATCAGAGCGGCGGCGAAGTCGTCCGCGCGGTCCTTACCGGCAGCCAGGCCGTGCTCAAGCAGCAGATGGACGACGGCTCGCCGATGACCGCCAAGGCCGATCGCATCGACTACAACATGAGCACCGATGTGGTGGTGCTGACCGGCAACTACACCGTCACCACGCCCCGCGGCAGCACCAGTGGCCAGCGCCTGACCTACGATCTCAAGAGCGGTCGCCTCGAAAGCGGCGGTCAGGGCAGCGGCCGGGTGAAGATGACCATTCAGCCAAAGTCGGCGCAAACCCCGGCGCCAGCGGGCAAACCCTGATGCTGATCGCGGAGGGTCTTCGCAAGCGCTACAAGTCGCGCGAAGTCGTTCGCGACTTCGGCCTGACGTTGGATGCCGGCGAGGTGGTCGGCCTGCTCGGCCCCAACGGCGCCGGCAAGACCACCTGCTTTTACATGATCGTCGGTCTGGTGCCTGCCGACGCCGGCCGCATCACCCTGGACGGCCACGACATCACCGGCGAACCGATGTACGCCCGCGCCAAGCGCGGCGTCGGCTATCTGCCGCAGGAACCTTCGGTGTTCCGCAAGCTCAGCGTGGCCGACAATCTGCGGCTGGTGCTGGAGCTGCGGCCCGACCTCGACCGCGCCGGTCGCGAACGCGAACTCGCGTCGCTGATGGACGAACTGCAGATCGCCCACGTCTCCGAGCAGAGCGGCGCCAGTCTCTCCGGCGGCGAGCGCCGTCGGGTCGAGATCGCCCGGGCCCTGGCCGCAAAACCGCGGCTGATCCTGCTCGATGAACCGTTCGCCGGCGTCGACCCGATCTCGGTCGGCGAGATCCAGCGGATCGTGCGTCACTTGAAGAACCGCGGCATCGGCGTGCTGATCACCGATCACAACGTGCGCGAAACGCTCGGTATCTGCGACCGCGCCT
This sequence comes from Lysobacterales bacterium, assembly GCA_017302135.1. Taxonomy (GTDB): domain Bacteria; phylum Pseudomonadota; class Gammaproteobacteria; order Xanthomonadales; family Xanthomonadaceae; genus Lysobacter_I. The sequence goes on from JAFLDZ010000010.1 coordinate 83,100, forward strand.
ACATCCTGAGCGAAGGTGCGGTCCTGGCGCAGGGCGCACCGGACGCGTTGCTGGCGAACCAGGAAGTCCGCCGCGTCTATCTTGGCGAGTCGTTCCGCCTGTAAGTCGTTTCTCCCAACTTCCGGCTCCGGGACTCACAGGCTGCCGGGCCGATCATTCCGCTGTAGCCCCGGCAAGACGCCACGATCTACCATAGGGACATGAAGCCACGCCTGCAGACATCGCTGGGTCAACAGCTCGTCCTGACGCCACAACTACGTCAGGCGCTGCACCTGCTGCAACTGTCTTCGCTCGAACTCGAGAACGAAATCACCCTCGCGGTCGAAAGCAATCCGCTGCTCGACTGGGCCGAGACCGACAGCGACCCGGCCGAAAGTACGCCCGAAGGCATGCCTGAACAGGCGCCCGCACCCGATGCCACCAGTTCCGACGAGTCGACGGAACGCGAGCATGGCAACGACGACGACAGCTGGGAGCCGCCGGACAGTTGGAATACCAGCAGTTCCGGCAGTGGAAACAGCGGCAGCGACGAGGATGGCGCGGACCCGATGGACCGGTTGGTCCGCGCCGAATCCCTGCACGATCACCTGTCCTGGCAACTGCATCTGACCCGGCTTTCGCCGCAGGACCAGCGTATCGGTGCCGCGCTGATCGACGCCATCGACGACGATGGCTATCTGCGCGAACCGCTGGACGCGATCGCCGAGATGCTGCGACCGGAGCTCAACGTCGGCGCGGCCGAAGTGGCCGCTGTGCTGTGCCAGATCCAGCGTTTCGATCCCCTGGGCATCGGTGCCCGCGACCTGCGCGAATGCCTCACGCTCCAGCTCGAAGCCCTGTCTGACGACACCCCCGGGAAGACCATGGCGCTGCGGATCGTCGCGGGGCCGCTGGAGCGGCTGCCGAAGATCGGCGCGGATGGTCTGGCCGCCGAAATGAACGCGCCAGCGGACGAGGTCGCGACCGGACTGCATCTGGTCCGTTCGCTGGACCCCAGGCCCGGCGCCCAGCACGGCGGGATGGGTGCAGACACCTATATCACCCCGGATTGCGTGATCTGGCGGCATCAGGGGCTTTGGCGGGCGGCGCTCGCGGGCAGTCACACCCGGCTGACCATTCATCGCGGCTACGAGGGCATGATCCAACACGCCAGCAGCAGCGACGCCAGCTACCTGCGCGGCCGGCTGCAAGAGGCGCGCTGGTTGCTCAAACATCTCGAAGCGCGCGGCGACACCCTGCTGAAAGTGGTGCGTTGCCTGATCCGTCAACAATCGGGTTTCCTCGAATTCGGCGAGCAGGCCCTGCGTCCGCTCACGCTGCGCGAAGTAGCCGCGGAAGTCGGCCTGCACGAATCCACCGTGTCGCGCGCGATCTCACGCAAATACGCGGTCACACCGCGCGGCACGCTGCCGCTGCGCAGTTTCTTCGCGTCGGGCATCGGCACCGAAGGCGGTGGTGAAGCGTCCAGCACCGCAATCCAGTCGATGATAAAACGGCTGATCGAAGCAGAGAATCCGCGCAAACCGCTGTCCGACGCAAAACTGGCCGACACGCTGAAAGCGTCCGGCGTACCGGTAGCACGTCGCACTGTCGCGAAATATCGCGAGGCGATGAATATTCCCGCATCGCACGAACGCGTACGCATGGCCTGAACACCAACAATCCGGCGCCCAGACGAGCATACAAGCGCGCTTCACGTCACTCGTCGCGTTCGCCTGCCGCAACTGCCGCCTGTCGCACTTGCGTCCATGCCGGGCTGGGGTACCCTGTCCGGAAAGGAGCGGTCCGCCCGATCCCGACCTTGCATGAAGGCAACGAGGACCCAACATCCCTTGTGTACGGGACCTCCGGTACAGGTGGAGGAACCGGCATCGCAGCATCGACGGGCTGGGCCCGATGTCGCGGTGGAGACCCGGGCCCGGCAACCAGAGGACACCGTCGATGCGTATCGAAACCCACGGCCACCAGATCGAAGTCACCCCCGCCCTGCGCGACTACGTCGAAACCAAACTCTCGCGCCTCGGTCGACATTTCGAACATCCGATGGATGTCGTCCGCACCCAGCTCAGCATCGACCGACCCGATCACCGCGCCGAGGCCACCGTCCACATCTCCGGCCGCACGCTGCATGCCAACGCCAACGGCCAGGACATGTACGCCGCCATCGATCTGCTCACCGACAAACTCGACCGGCTGCTGCTCAAGCACAAGGAAAAAATGGTCGATCATCATCGCGGCGAAGGCCTCGCCCAGATCGTCGATCCAGGCTGATCCATTCCGATCGCAGCCGGCGTCGCGGCGCAGGCCGCACGCCGGCGCGATCTCTTCCCACTCTCCTTTCGCAGCCCATGAACGCCAGCATTCGCGCCCGCGACCTGTTCGATCAGCAACAAGAACGACTCGCTCTGCATTGGATCGCTGGCGAACGCGGCGGACAGCGCGTGCTCGAAGCGGTCGATACCGTCGCTCGCCGGCCATCGCTTGCCGGTTATCTCAACATCATCTATCCGAACAAGGTCCAGATTCTCGGCACCGAGGAACTGGCGTGGCTCGACGCACTCGATGCGCATCAACGCGCGGAGACGATCGAGAAGATCATCCAGTTCCGCCCGTTGGCGATGGTGATCAGCAAAGGTCAACCCTGCCCGGAGGATCTGCGCGCCGCAGCCGAAGCTTCGGACACGCCGCTGTGGGGCTCACCGCGCCGTGGGCACGAACTGTTCAATCATCTGCAGTACCACCTCGCGCGCAAACTCGCACCGCGCCTCACGGTGCATGGCGTGTTCATGGAGATCTATTCCATCGGCGTGCTCATCACCGGCGACTCCGGCGCAGGCAAGAGCGAACTCGCATTGGAACTCGTCACACGCGGGCATCGCCTGGTGGCCGACGACGCACCCGAATTCACCCAGATCGCCCCCGATGTGCTCGATGGCGCCTGCCCGGACCTGTTGCAGGATCTGCTGGAAGTGCGCGGTCTCGGCATCCTCAACGTACGCAGCATGTTCGGCGACACTGCGGTCAAGCGGAACAAATATCTGCGCCTGATCGTTCACCTCGCGCGCCCGCAGCCGCAACAGGCACCACAGCAGACCGACGGCTACGAACGTCTGATCGGCGATCTCGGCGCACGGCGCCTGCTCGATCTCGATGTGCCGATGATCACTCTGCCGGTGATGGCGGGCCGCAACCTCGCCGTGCTCACCGAAGCCGCCGCCCGTGCGCATATCCTGCGGATCAAGGGCGTCGATCCGGCTGCAGCGTTCATGGCCCGGCATTCGCATTTTCTGGAGCGCGCCGAATGATGAGTGCAGCTTCATGAGCGCGCCGATCGCCCCCGTGGGTTCGAAGGACTCCAGTCTGATCATCGTCAGCGGTATGTCCGGCAGCGGAAAATCCATCGCACTGCATACTTTCGAGGATCTCGACTACTACTGCGTCGACAATCTTCCTGCCGAACTGTTGCCGGAATTCGTGCGCGGCGCCACCGGCAAAGGCAGCGGCTCCGGCGCGGACATGCCGCCGAAACTCGCGGTCGGCATCGACGTGCGCAACCGCAACACCGATCTTTCGAAGCTGCCGTCGTGGCTGTCGCAGGCAGGCGCGATCGGGCTCGACCCGAAGCTGGTGTTCTTCGACGCCAGCGACGACGTTCTGCTCAAGCGCTATGCGGAAACGCGACGTCGCCATCCATTGAGCCATCTCGGGCTCGCGCTCGCCGATGCGATCGCGCTGGAGCGACGCATGTTGAAACCGCTGCGGGCGCAGGCCGACATCATCATCGATACCAGCGTGCTCAACGTCCACCAGATGCGACGCCGTGTCATCGCGGAGCTGAATCTCAACGCCGACCGGCCAGTGTCGCTGCTGTTCGAATCCTTCGCCTACCGCCGCGGCGTGCCCGCCGACGCCGACTTCGTATTCGACGCGCGCTGCCTGCCCAATCCGCATTGGGATCCCAGCCTGCGCCCGCTGTCCGGCCGCGACCGCGAAGTGCGCGAATATCTCGACACCCAGAGCGAGGTCAACGAATACGTCGCGCAGATCACCGCGTTCCTCGACACCTGGATGCCGCGCATTCAAGCGGACACACGCAGCTACATCACTGTCGCCTTCGGCTGCACCGGCGGCAAGCATCGCTCGGTCTATCTGGCCGAAACGCTCGCTGCGCACGCGCGCAAACACGGCTGGCGCGACGTTGCGACGTTCCATCGCGAATTGGAGTAGCCCGTCCTGTGGGCGGGATCCATATCGGCATTCCACTCCGCACATGACTCGGTCTGTTCATGACCCGGTCTGTTCGCGCCCGTTCGACGGGATCGGATCGAATCTGCGTAACGAGCGATCCGGAACGATCGACAGTATTTCCGAATGCGCGAGCCGCACTGCATCGGTGAATTCGAACTGCATGCGCCGGATCTCTTCGAGGTCGCCGCTTCTTTGCTGGATCAACGTCTGCACCGCATGAAACAACCGCTTCCCCCTGGCTCTCACAGCGGGACCATTGACTTGGGCGAAATCGGAATATTGTTGAAGCTCCCATTCGAGAGCCGAAAGCATCGAGGTGACCTCGTTCAATCCAGCGATGATCCTGTTGGCGCCATCGATATCGTCGTCCTCGTTGACGTATCTGGCGAGCAGCGCCATTGATGTGACGATTCTGGTCGCGCAGCCGTTGAAATCGTTCGCGACGCGCAGGAAAGCGCTCGCCCAGTAAGATTCCCACTCTCTTTCCTTCGACATCCGCGCTTTTGAATATTCCAGTTTCCGGTTGATCACCAACCCGAGCACCAGGACCACAAGCGGCGTAAGCAGGCCCACGGAGAGTTTGATCCACTCGAATGCATCGACCATCGCACACCTCAGCCGGAGTCGGTCGAAGAACAGTCGCGCCTACAAGCAGAAGCGTACCGTCTTCACAGGCGCCAACGGCAAACGAAGAGGACCCAGGTCAGGTGGGTCCATAACCGCAGATCGTCCACCTCACGCTTCCTCTCGTCCAGACGCCCGGAGCCATCGCAAAGCTCGAAAATCTCCGAGTCCTCCTCGAGGATGCGATCAATCAACGACTGGTCGTGCTGGACATCCAGTCCATGCGCCCGATCGCAGGCCGTATCGTTGTCGAATACGCCAGTACCCCATGCGTCCATCATCGTTCTCGGCAAGCAAATGACAGATCGGAAAGAGCCGAATCGAGCACCGTTGAACACACTTTGGTTCAAGGACCCGGGGGCCGCCGTATTGCCCTCACCATCATCACGACCCCCAGCATCACGAAGGGCAGACTCAGATACTGACCCACAGTAAACAACTGACCGGCTTCGTAAGCCGCCTGCGGCGTCTTGAAAAATTCAACAACGATGCGCGCCGAGAACACCAGCGCCATCAATACACCGAACAGCAGACCCTCCGGCGTTCGCTTTCCGCTGCGGAGATAAATGGTCAACAGCACAGCGAAGATCAAGGCATAGGCGATCGCCTCGTACAACTGGGCGGGATGACGCGGCAACGCATCGATCGACTCGAACACCACGCCCCATCGGCCCGATGTCGGAATGCCGACAATCTCGGAGTTGAGGAAATTCGCGACACGCACGAATACCGCACCGAGTGCGGCGGGCATCGACACACGATCGATCAACCAGAGAAACGGCAACCTCGGCTGCGCCGTACGCGCGCCAAACCAGAGCGCCAAGAGCATACCGAGCGCCCCGCCGTGACTCGCCAGCCCGCCTTCCCAGATGCGCAGGATGGCCAACGGATGCGACAGGTAATAGCCGGGTTCGTAAAACAGACAATGCACCAATCGGGCGCCGATGACCGCGCCGAGCAACGCATGGATCATCAAGCGTTCCGCGTTCTCGCGGGGCACGCACTCGGCGGCAAAGATGCGGCCCAGCATCCACTGCCCGATCAGGAAAGCACCTACGAACAGCAGGCCATACCAGCGGATCGTCAATGGTCCGACAGAGAACAGTATGGGATCGAATGCCCAGTGAATCAGCATGGTCTTTTCGCGGCGCGGCAGTGCCGATCAAAGCCAACGACCACGATCGGTGCACCGCGGTACTGGTCGAATCTTCGCGTCATGGACTTGCGCACCTCTCCGATCACGATTGCGTCGCCCGCAATTCGCGGGCATGACGCAGTCTGTGACCGGATCAACCCTGCGTCAATCGAACAGGACTTCTGGCCCATGCGACTGGAGACGTCTCGCTGGACGATTGGTCCGGGTATCCGCTTGAAGCAGTGTCCATCGCTTCGTCCGTCGGCAGTGGTTACATCCAATGCTCAGCCGATCGCATCATGAGACGGCTGGGAAGATGAAGATCGACCGTCGCAGGCTCTTGTTCCGGTCACATTTTCTGACCGCATCCGTCCTGGTCGCATGCGAGCCGGAATGCCGTCCGGATTGCAACTGTCCCCTTTCTTTTCAGGAAACATTCGGCCATGAAACTCGTTGCCACATCGCTCCTGGTGCTCTCGCTTTCGTTCGCCTCACTCAGCGTGCACGCCGACGAACTGCGTGCGAAGGAAACCTTCGCGGTGGTCTGGGAACGCCTGCAGAACAGTGGTTTCAACGGCAAACAGGCAAGCCCCGACTGGACGGGACTCAAGGCCGAGCATCAGCCCGACATCGAAAATGCGAAGGATATCGACGGTCTGCGCCGGGAGATATCAGAGTTGCTCGAAGCGCTGAAGGCGTCGCACCTCGAACTGATTCCATCCAGCGCATTTCCGAAGAAGGGAGAAGCCCCGAAATCGGGCAATGCCGAACTCGGCCTGCGCCTTGCGGTCATCGATCAGAGCATGATGATCGAACGTGTCGTTCCCGGCTACGCGGCCGCAGCCGCAGGCGTTCGCCCCGGCTGGACGGTGGAGAGAATCGGAAGCTTCGATCTGACCAGAGTCTTCGCATCCAGGAGCGCAGGTGAATCGCTCAAGCCGCGTGCCCTCACCGTCCTGCAGTTGACCGCGAACGCGATGGTCAGCGCCATTGCACCGGGTACCAAGCTCGATCTTCAACTGCGGGACACCGACGGCAAGGTGCGTACGGTCGCCCTGACCGCCCTCGAGAATACGCAAACGCAAACCGTACAGTTGCCCAACCTGCCGCCGCTGCCGCTGCGCTTCGAATCGCACAGGCTTCCGGTTGCTGGCGGCGGCTGTGTCCTGCAGGTGGAATACAGCCAGTGGGCGATGCCAGCCTACGATCGGTTGATGCAAGCGCTGCGCGAGAATGGCGATTGTCGCGGTGTGATCATCGATCTGCGCGGCAACAGTGGCGGCCTGATCGCTTCGCTGAGCGCCATCGGCGGCCTGTTCATCGACAAGCCGGTGTCGCTGGGCACCATGATCACCACCGGCGGCGACCTCAAACTCACCGCGCTGCCGCGTGTGGTCGACAACGACGGCAAGGACATCCGCCGGTTTTCGGGCCCGCTTGCCATTCTCACCGATCGAGGCTCGGCCAGTTGCTCCGACATGTTCGCCGGCGGTATGCAGGCGCTCGGCCGGGCCCGTATCTTCGGCGATACCAGCGCCGGCATGGCGCTGGTATCGGCAAGCATCCCGTTGCCTTCGGGCGATCATCTGCTTTACCCGACCGCCGATTTCGTCGATCCCAACGGGCGCCGTATCGAAGGCATCGGCGTGACCCCCGATACGCCCAGGCCACCGACCGCCCGCGCCCTGCAAGACGGCCGCGATCCTGCATTGGAGGCCGCTCTGGCCTGGATCGACGCCTCGGCATGATCCGCAAGCCTTATCATCCTTTCCGCTTCAACTTCACGATACCGGAGTCGCACATGACACTGTTGAACCGTACCACCATGACCATCTGCTTGACGCTCGCCCTCACTCCGTTCGCTCAAGCGACCGAAACGGCGACCACCGCACTACCGGCCGCACGCAGTCTGATCGATGCGCATATCGCCGCGTCCGGCGGCGTCGAAGCCTATGCCAAGAGCGGCGACGGCACCACCAAAGTCCAGATGGAGATCGTCGAGAACGGCATGAAACTGGACATGACGATGTACGGGCACGGCAGCGATCGCGCGTCGCTGATGGCGATACCCGGCGCCGGCGACTTCCGCAGCGGCTACAGCGGCGGCGTCGCGTGGTCGATGGACCCGATGAACGGTCCGCGCCTGCTCGAAGGCAGAGAGCGCGAACAAATCATCGAACAGGGCGACCCCCGGATCACCATTCGCGACCCGGGCGTGATCGCTTCGGCAACGACAGTCGCGCTGTCGGAATCGGAAGGCCGCCCGTGTTACCGCGTCGAAATCAAATGGACGTCGGGCCGCGAAACCGCCGACTGCTACGGCACCGAAGACGGCCTGATGTTGTCGACCGAATCGGTCGTCGCATCGCCGATGGGCGACATGAAACAGATCAGCCACGTGTCGGACTACAAGAGCTTCGGCGCGATCAAACTGCCCACCAGAATGAAGGGCAAGGCCGCTGGCATGACCCAGCTCATCACGATCCAGTCTTACGATCCCGTAGCGCCGGCAGCCGAAGTTTTCGCATTGCCTGCGGCGATCGAGGCGCTGATCAAGAAATCGGCCCCGACGACGTCGACGCAATCGAACTGACAAACTCGAACCGACAGACTCGAACTGACATAACTGCACCGACACGCAGCGCAAGCATCACCGAAACGAAGAGGCCCGCACTAAGCGGGCCTCTCTATATCATCACCACCTGCGTCCGAAGCAGAACTCAGAGCATCGTCGGCGCATTGATCTGCGCTTGTTTGCGGACAATCAGCATTGCGATTTCCAGCGCCTGCTCGTAGTTGAGTCGCGGGTCGACCGTGGTGCGATAGGCGCGCTCCAGATCGATCTCGGTGAGATCGCGCGCGCCCCCGGTGCATTCGGTCACGTCCTCACCGGTCAGCTCCAGATGCACGCCGCCAAGACGGGTGCCCACCGCCGCATGCAGCTCGAACGCCTGCTCCAACTCGCTGCGGATATTCGCGAAACGGCGGGTCTTGAAACCGTTGCTGGTGGACTCGGTGTTGCCGTGCATCGGATCGCAGATCCACAGCACACGGCGTCCATCGCGCTTCATCGCTTCCAGCAACGGCGGCAGCTTCTCAGCGATCGACCCGGCGCTCATGCGATGGATCAGGCTCAGGCGACCGGGCTCATCATTCGGGTTGAGCACGTCGATCAGCCGCAGCAACTGATCCGGCGACACCGACGGTCCGACCTTGATCGCGATCGGATTGCGGATGCCGCGGAAGTACTCGGTATGCGCGCCATCGACTGCGGCGGTGCGCATACCGATCCACGGAAAATGCGTGCCGAGGTTGAACCAACCGGATTGGCGCGGCACCTGGCGGGTCACGCCTTCCTCGTACGGCAGCAGCAGCGCTTCATGCGAGGTGTAGAACTCGACGCTGCGCAAATTGTGAAGCGATGATCCGGACAGCGTCTCCATGAAACGCACGGCATCGCCGATGCCGGCAACCATCTTCTGATACTCCTCGGCGAGCGGCGACTGACCGACCCAGCCGAGATTCCAATACTCGGGGTGATGCAGATCGGCGAAACCGTCATCGATCAGCGCGCGAATGAAGTTCATCGTCATCGCCGAACGCGCATGCGCCTTGATCATGCGCCGCGGGTCTGCGACGCGCGCTTCCGGGATGAACTCCGGCCCGTTGACGATATCGCCGCGATAACTGGGCAACGTCACGCCGTCCCTGGTTTCCATATCGGCCGAGCGCGGCTTGGCGTACTGGCCTGCGAAACGGCCAACGCGCACCACTGGCAGGCGAAGGCCATGGACGAGCACCAGACTCATCTGCAGCAGCACCTTGAGGCGATTCGATATCACTTCGGGCGTACAGTCGTCGAAAATTTCGGCGCAGTCGCCGCCCTGCAGCAGGAAGCGCTTGCCTTCCTGCGCCTCTGCCAATTGCTGGCGCAGATTCATTACTTCGCGTGAAGTGACCAGCGGCGGCAACGCGTGAAGTTCTCCAAGCACGCCTTCCAGTTGCTGCCCGTCGCCGTATGCCGGCTGCTGCAGCGCTTGGCGATCGCGCCAACTCGCGGGGGTCCAGCCCTCTGGGGGCGCAACAGCGGATTGGAGTGTTTCGGAGCGTGTACGGGGCATCTTCTTCAACCTGACGAACGAATCAGTTTCAACAAACGGCTTTCAATGTGCGGCAGCCAATTATCACTACGGTCAAACGCAGTCCGACCAATGTGATCGCGTTGATCGCTATGACGCAGATATCGAAATCGCTGCATCAAAAAAACGGCCTTGCAACCAAGCGGGAAAAGGCAGACCAAGAACCAAAATAACAAAGGAATGACGGCCACGACATCTTTTTCGCCACAACAGGGGTTGAGCAGCCTTGGACGACCCCAACAGACAGCATCGACACGAGAGCCATGGCAGTGACCCCACTATCGGGCTCACTTTGCGCGTCAGGTGGGATTCCGTCGACTGAACGCTGCCAGCAATGCCCATATGGTCAGCGCCACGAAACACAACAGACTCCACATGGGCATGGAAAGGCCCAAGAACACCCAGTCGACCTTGGCGCATTCACCGGAGCCGGTCAGCACTTTACGGACAACGTCGGTCAGCGGATTGGTTTCCATCATGAACTGCAGCGGTGGACCACACTCCGGGACCTGGTCCTCGGGCAGCGTGGTCAGCCAGACATGTCGCCCGGCGATACCGAGGCCGATGCCTGCGGGGATCAACGCAAGCAGACCGTAGATCCTCCGGCCCCAAATACCCTTGGGGGCATGCAGGCCGCCGAGCAAAAATACGACGCCCATACCCGCGAATGCGATGCGCTGGAAAATGCACAGCGGACAGGGATTGAGTCCCCACCAGTCCTGCGAAAGGACCGCAAAACCGATCAAGGCTACGCAGACCAGGAAACCCAGCAGGTACTGGGAGCGGAACGACCAGCGAAAGAGATTCGGTTGCATGCGTGATGGCGCGTCAGCGCGGGAGAAGAACGGTCTCTCGAAGACCCGCATCAGCCCGGTGAAGTTCCAGATCCGTGATGCGGGGGCGTTATACGGAGCCAAGATAGCAAAAACCCCGACACGTGCCGGGGTCTTCGTCATTAACGACTGTGCAGTTGCTGATATGCCTCTCCGTGACCGTCCATAAGGAATGACGATCGACCGGGACGCGATCAGGCCGCTGCTTCGGGACGATCGACCAGCTCGACGTACGCCATCGGAGCATTGTCGCCGTCGCGGAATCCGCACTTGAGGATGCGCAGGTAGCCGCCCGGACGCTCGCGGTAGCGCGGGCCAAGCGTGGTGAACAACGTGCCCACCGCTTCCTTGTCGCGCAGACGCGAGAAGGCGAGGCGGCGATTGGCGACGCCATCGATCTTCGACAGCGTGATCAAGGGCTCGGCGACGCGACGGAGTTCTTTCGCTTTCGGCAGCGTGGTGCGGATCAGGCCGTGCTTGATCAGCGAGGAAGCCATATTGCGGAACATCGCTTCGCGATGAGCGCTGGTGCGGCTGAATTTGCGTCCGGATTTCTGGTGGCGCATGGTCGTGATTCCTGGTTATCCCCGGCACCCTGTGCCGGGATCATGATTCATGTTCTAGCGAGGGCTCAGCCCAGCATGCCGTGAGCGGCAATGCCGGCGGGCGGCCAGTTTTCGAGCTTCATACCGAGCGACAAACCGCGCTGTGCGAGGACTTCCTTTATCTCGGTCAGAGATTTCTTGCCGAGGTTGGGGGTCTTCAGCAGCTCGACTTCGGTCTTCTGGATCAGATCGCCGACGTAGTAGATGCTCTCGGCCTTGAGGCAATTGGCCGAACGCACTGTCAGTTCGAGATCGTCGATCGGACGCAGCAGGATCGGGTCGACCCCGGTCGCGGCCGGCTTGGCAGCCCCGCGATCGCGATGCGTGAAGTCGCCGAACACCGACAACTGATCCGTGAGGATGTCGGCGGCAGTGCGCACCGCTTCCTCAGCATCGATCGTGCCGTTGGTCTCGATATCGAGGACGAGTTTGTCGAGGTCGGTACGCTGCTCGACGCGAGCGGCTTCGACTTCGTAGGCAACGCGACGGACCGGCGAGAACGAAGCATCTAGCATCAAGCGGCCGATTGCGCGCGTCTCTTCATCCGGGCGGCGACGAGCGGCAGCCGGCTGGTAGCCGAAACCGCGCTCGATCTTCAAACGCATGTTGAGTGCGGCGTCTTTGGTCAGATGCGCGATCACATGGTCGGTGTTCAGTATCTCGACGTTGTGGTCGGTCTTGATGTCGCCAGCGGTGACTACACCCGGGCCCTGCTTGTTCAGGCTCAATGTGGCGGCGTCGCCGGTGCCCATGCGGATCGCGACATCCTTGAGGTTCAGCAACACTTCCAGTACATCTTCCTGCAGGCCTTCGACTGTGGTGTACTCGTGCAGTACACCATCCATCTCGACTTCGGTGATTGCAAAGCCGGGGATCGAAGACAACAGCACTCGGCGAAGCGCATTGCCGAGGGTGTGGCCATAGCCACGTTCCAGCGGTTCGATCACAACCTTGGCGCGGTTGCCGGCAAGGCGCTCGATCTGCGGAGCGCGCGGACGCAGGACCTGGTTGGCGGATACCGTCATCTTGTGGTGTCTCCTGGAGCCGGGGCCTCGCAGCCGCGGCGGTGTTTCGGGGGCCTCCCCGGGCGAGGGAGGCGGTCGTCGCGCGACGCGCGAAGACCGTGGGGGTGGGAGTCTCGCCGCCGGTCGAACCGGCAGCGTCTCGCCGTCGCTTACTTCGAATACAACTCGACGATCAGCGCTTCATTGATGTCAGCCGGCAAATCGCCGCGATCCGGTACTGCTTTGAACACGCCAGCGAATTTCTTGCTGTCGACTTCGATCCAACCCGGAGTCAGATCCATGGTCGAGGCGACATTTAGAGCTTCCTGCACGCACATCTGCTTCTGAGCGCGCTCGGACAACGTGATCGCGTCGCCTGCCTTGATCTGGTAGGACGGCAAATTCACCGACTTGCCGTTGACCAGCACGCCACGATGCGACACCAACTGGCGAGCAGCCGGACGGGTCACCGCAAAACCCATGCGGTAGATGACGTTGTCGAGTCGGGTTTCGAGCAACTGCAGCAGGTTCTCGCCGGTGTTGCCTTTCTTCGTCGAGGCTTTCTTGTAGTAATTACGGAACTGGCGTTCCAGCAGACCGTAGATACGCTTCACTTTCTGCTTTTCACGCAGTTGTGTCGCGTAGTCAGAGAGCTTGCCCTTGCGCGAAGCGCCATGCTGGCCGGGCTTCTGCTCCAGCTTGCACTTCGAATCGAGCGCACGGGCTGGAGACTTCAAGCTGAGGTCAGCGCCCTCGCGACGGGCGAGTTTGCAGGTGGGACCGATATAACGAGCCATGGTGGTTTCTGCTCCTCAGACCGTCGCGTTAAACGCGACGCTTTTTCGGCGGACGACACCCGTTGTGCGGGATGGGCGTCACGTCGATGATGTTGATGATCTTGTAGCCGACGCTGTTCAACGAACGCACGGCCGATTCGCGACCCGGGCCCGGGCCCTTGATCCGCACTTCCAACGCCTTCAGCCCGTAATCGAGCGCAGCCTTGCCGGCCTTTTCGGCGGCGACCTGCGCTGCGAACGGAGTCGATTTGCGCGAACCGCGGAAACCAGCGCCACCCGAAGTCGCCCATGACAAGGCATTGCCTTGGCGATCGGTGATCGTGACGATCGTATTGTTGAAGGAAGCGTGGACATGGGCGATGCCGTCGGTGACGACTCGCTTGATCTTCTTCTTTGTTTTGCCTGCTGCAGGCTTGGCCATGATCGTTGCCCCTTACTTCTTGATGGCCTTGCGCGGACCCTTGCGGGTACGTGCATTGGTCCGGGTGCGCTGGCCGCGGAGCGGCAGGCCACGACGATGACGCAGACCGCGGTAGCAGCCCAAGTCCATCAGACGCTTGATGGCCATGCCGACCTCACGACGGAGGTCGCCCTCGACCGTGATCTTGCCGATCTCGGCGCGGAGACGCTCGACCTCGGATTCGGACAGGTCGCGGATCTTGGTGCTCGAAGTAACGCCTGCGGCTTCGCAGACCTGCTTCGAACGGGTACGGCCGATGCCGTAGATGCTTTGCAGCCCAACCCAGACGTGTTTCTGGGCAGGCAGGTTGACACCTGCAATACGCGCCATGCGCGAATCTCCAACTGGTTTGGCGACCGGGTCACCCCGGCGGATAGGGCACTTGGATAAGTGAACTCGAAATTCTAACAGGGCCTCGATCTTGAGGGAAGAGGCAGCGCCAAAAAACGCCGACCAACGGAACCCTTGAAAGGGAATCGTCGGCTCTTCCGGCATGGGGAGAGTGCCCATGCTCCGGCGATAGACTGAAACTGGTGAATTCGAACCCCTCTTTCAAAGTGGCTCCAATTTACCGGTCGGCACTCCTCATGTGCCGGCACTGGCTTCGGTCCACCCACGCTCGAGACCGCCGCGCAGGTCGCCCATCTTGCTTCCCCGTGAGAGCGGGAAAAGCGGAAATACTGTGCTGCCATCCTTAGGTATGGACCCGTAGGTGTCCGTGGGATACCAAGTCACCGGGGGCGGAGCGACTTCGGTCACTCAGCGCGCCCGCGACCCTCCCTTCAAATTCGCTTTTTTCAACAGACTTTCATACTGGTGGGACATCAAATGCGCCTGTATCTGGGCAATGAAATCCATCACAACCACCACCACGATCAACAGCGAAGTGCCACCGAAATAGAAGGATGTGCCAAGCTCGGTCTGCATGAACGTCGGCAGCAAGCAAACGATTACCAGGTAAATAGCGCCTGCCATCGTCAATCGCGTCAATACGGCATCAATGTAGTCAGCGGTCGCCTTGCCCGGACGGATGCCCGGGATCAATGCACCCGATTTCTTCAGGTTGTCCGCTGTCTCCTGCGAATTGAATACCAGTGCGGTATAGAAAAACGCGAAGCCGATGATCAGCGCTGCGAAGAGGATCATATACAGCGGCTCTCCGGGCGAGAGCGCCTGGGCAACCTTCTGCAGCACGCTGACATTACCACTGGCACTGAACCAGGTCGACGCCGTTGCCGGAAACATGATGATCGATGAGGCGAAGATCGCAGGAATCACGCCGGACATATTGAGCTTGAGCGGCAGGAAAGACGTCTGATTCATGTAAGCATTGCGGCCGCCTTGGCGCCGAGCATAGTTCACTGTGATCCGACGCTGCCCTCGCTCGACGAATACTACAAAGTAGGTGAAAGCCAAGACAATCGCGATGATCGCAATGACCGTCAATGGACTCATGTCACCTTTGCTGGCCTGATCGAGCGTATTCAGGACTGCACCTGGCAAACCCGCAACAATGCCAGCGAAGATGATCAAGGAAACGCCGTTACCGATGCCCCGCTCGGTCACCTGCTCGCCGAGCCACATGAGGAACATCGTACCGGCTGTCAACGAGACGACTGCGGTGAGCACAAAGCCCATTCCCGGCGAATACACCACGGGAATACCGTTATTGGCACCCGACGCCTGCAGTGCCGTGGCGATACCGGCAGCCTGAAACACAGCCAAAGGTATCGCGCCAATACGCGACCACTGGGTGATTCGGCGACGACCGGACTCGCCTTCCTTCTGAATCGCCTTGAGGCTGGGCACGATCTGAACCAGCAGCTGGACGATGATCGATGCCGAGATGTAGGGCACTACGTTGAGCGCGAACAGACTGAAGCGCTCCAAGGCGCCACCGGAAAACATGTTGAACATGTCGACGATGGTGCCTTCCTGGGACTTCATGAGTTCCAGCATCGCATCAGGGTTGACGCCCGGCACCGGTATATAGCACCCGATGCGATAGACGATCAACGCCCCGACCACGAACAGCAGACGGGAGCGGAGTTCGGTGAATTTACCGAGCCCACCACCGACGCCACTCATTGCATTCGCGCTTCGCGCCATGCCCGGATTACTCCTCGAAACTGCCGCCGGCGGCTTCGATCGCCGCGCGCGCGCCAGCCGTCGCCAGAATGCCTTTGAGCACGAGTTTTTTGCTCAGCTCGCCTTTCTTCACGACCTTCACCTTCTTCACACCGGGCGGCACCAGTTTGGCGGCGCGGAGCACTTCAAGGTCGATGACGCCTTCGAGCTTGTCCAGCTGGTACAGCAACACTTCAGCGGTGTCCTTCGACATCTTCGAGCGGAAGCCGATCTTCGGCAGACGACGCTGCATGGGCATCTGGCCGCCTTCAAAGCCAGCCTTGATCTTGCCCTTACCCGCGCGGGCGAACGAGCCCTTGTGGCCGCGACCCGCAGTTTTGCCGAGACCGGAACCGATGCCGCGACCGACGCGAGTGCGCTCTTTGCGGGCACCGTCAGCGGGCTTGAGTGTATTCAGGCGCATACGATTACTCCTCTACGCGAACAAGATAGTGCAACTGCGTGATGAGGCCACGCACCTGCGGACTGTCCTTGAGTTCACGGACATCATTCAATTTGTTCAGGCCCAAGGCTTTCACCGAGAGACGGTGACGTGCTTGGGTGCCGCGCAGACCTTTGACCAGGCGAACCTTGATCATGCCGCTTTTGTCGGAATTAGCCATGCTGGATATCCTCGGTCTTCTTGCCGCGCTTGGCCGCGATGCGGGTCGGCGACTGCATGGCTTCTAGACCCTTCAGTGTAGCGCGCACCAGATTGATCGGATTGCGCGAACCGGTGGCCTTGGCCAGAACGTTCTTGACGCCGACAGCTTCGAGGACGGCGCGCATCGCGCCACCGGCGATGACGCCGGTACCTTCGGAAGCGGGCTGCATGAATACATGGGCGGCACCGTGACCGGACTTGACGGCATGCCACAGCGTGCCGTTATTCAGGTCGACACTGCTCATGTTCTTGCGCGCGTACTCCATCGATTTCTGGATCGCGACCGGCACTTCGCGTGCCTTGCCATAACCGAAGCCGACCTTGCCGGAGCCGTCACCTACCACCGTCAAAGCGGTGAAAGTGAACTGGCGACCGCCCTTGACGGTCTTGCTGACGCGATTGACCGCAATCAGCTTTTCGATCATGCCATCATCGACTTCTTCGCGGTTGCGATCACGATCGCGGCCGCGCGATTCACGTTGCTCTGCCATTTCGATATCTCGTTTGAGTTTGGGAAAATTGCGGCTTCGCCGCTTATGATTGTGATGTACATCGGGTGTTTCGCGCCGCCCGGAACCGGAAGACGCGCCCGGTGTCTGCCACACCGGCGGATGAAACGCGGGCGGGGACGAGCCCCCGCCCACTCAGCACTTGCTTAGAACTTCAGACCGCCTTCGCGGGCTGCTTCAGCAAGCGCCTTGATACGTCCGTGATAACGATAACCCGAACGATCGAAAGCGATCTTTTCGATACCGGCAGCACGCGCTTTCTCGGCGATCATGCGACCCACTTTCGCGGCAGCCTCGCTGTTCTTCTTGCTCTTGAGGCCATCGCCCACGTCGGTCTGCATCGTGTTGGCAGCTGCCAGCACTTTGGAACCATCGGCGGTGAAGACCTGGGCGTACAGATGCTGGCCCGTGCGCAGCACGGTCAGGCGCGGTACGCCGAGTTCGCGGATGTGTGCGCGGGTGGATTTGGCTCGGCGCAGTCTGGCGGTGTTCTTGATGCTGCTCATGATCTTGATCCTTGGGAAGCGGATAGGCCGATTAGGCCTTCTTGGCTTCCTTGCGAATGATGGTTTCGTCGGAGTACTTCACGCCTTTGCCCTTGTAGGGTTCCGGCGGACGGAACGCGCGGATCTTCGCCGCGACTTCGCCGACACGCTGTTTGTCGGCACCAGAAACCAGGATTTCGGTCTGGGTCGGCGTGGCGATGGTGATGCCTTCCGGCGCGGGAAACACGACGGGATGCGAAAAGCCGAGCGACAGGTTCAGATCGTTGCCCTGCATCGATGCGCGGTAACCGACACCGACCAGATCAAGCTTGCGAACGAAACCCTCGCTGACGCCGTGCACCATGTTCGCGATGATGGCGCGCAGGGTACCGGTCAGCGGAATCAGAGCGTCTTCATTGGCCGAAAGCTGGGCAGTGCCATCTTCGATCGTGACTTCGATGCCGGCAGGTTTCGCGATCTTCAAAGTACCCTTGGGTCCCTTGACGCTTACGCTATCGGACTGGATGTTGAATTCGATGCCTTTCGGGAAGGCGATCGGTTTTTTGGCGACACGAGACATGGGCGAGCTCTCCTTACGCCACGAAGCACAGAACTTCACCGCCGACGCCCTGTTGGCGCGCCTGCGTGTCGGTCATGATGCCCTTGGAGGTGGAAATGATGGCGACGCCGAGACCGCCGAGCACTTTCGGCAGCGCGTCCTTGCCACGGTACTGGCGCAGGCCGGAACGCGACACGCGGTGCAGACGTTCGATGACCGGCTTGCCTTCGTAGTATTTCAATGCGATTTCGAGGGTCGCCTTGGCGCCTTCTTCGATCACACGGATGTCGCCGATGTAGCCTTCCGTCTTGAGGACGTTGGCGATCGCGACTTTCGTCTTCGACGACGGCATTTTCACCGTCTGCTTACCGACTGCGGCCGCATTTCTGATGCGGACCAGCATGTCGGCGATGGGATCAGTCATGCTCATTGAGAGTCACCTTATGAGTAGCACCGATATCCGCTTTCGCGAAATCTGTATGTTTTGAGCGGCAGTGTTGAATCCTGCCAGGAAACCCGGTTGCCCGGGACGGAGCGTTTGAAGCCTGCCGCCGGAGACGGCTGCGGGCCGGACGAACCGGCCTGCGAAACCACTTTGATCTGGCAGCCGCCCAGTCTAACAGCCCCGAAGGGTTGCTTACCAGCTGGCCTTGCGCAGACCCGGAACGTCACCGCGCATGGTGGCTTCGCGCAGTTTGTTACGGCCGAGACCAAACTTGCGGTACACGCCGCGCGGGCGGCCGGTCAACACGCAGCGCAGGGTCTGGCGGGACGGCGAAGAGTCACGCGGCAGCTTCTGCAGCTTGGTGGCGGCCGCCATCTTCTCTTCGAAATCGCCGTCTTGGCTGTTGATGATTTTCTTGAGCGCGTCACGCTTGGCCGCGAATTTCTTCGCGAGCTTCTTGCGCTTGACCTCGCGGTTCACCATTGATGTCTTTGCCATGGGATGCCTGTCCTGGAATCAGTTGCGGAACGGGAAGCGGAAGGCTTCCAGCAAGGCCTTCGCTTCAGCGTCGGTCTTCGCGGTGGTGGTGATGGCGATATCCATGCCGCGAACCGCATCGACGGCGTCGAAATCGATTTCCGGGAAGATGATCTGTTCCTTCACGCCCATGTTGTAGTTGCCACGGCCATCGAACGCGCGACCTGAAACGCCGCGGAAGTCGCGGACGCGGGGCAACGAGATGTTCACCAAGCGATCCAGAAACTCGTACATCTTGGCGCGACGCAGCGTGGTCTTGCAGCCGATCGGCCAACCATCGCGGATCTTGAAGGACGCGACCGAGACACGAGCCTTGGTGACCACCGGCTTCTGGCCGGATATCTTCGCCATATCGGCAACCGCATTCTCGAGCACTTTCTTGTTCGCAGCAGCTTCGCCCACGCCCATGTTGAGCGTGATCTTCACCAGCTTCGGCACCTGCATCGGATTGGTGTAACCGAACTGTTTCATCAGCTTCGGTACCACTTCATCCTTGTAGAACTGTTCCAGACGTGTCGTCATTTTTGCATTCCTCAGGCGTCAACCGCCTCACCGCTGGAGCGGAACACACGCAGTTTGCGCCCATCCTCCAGCTCTTTGATACCGATGCGCTCGCCCTTGCCTGAGGCCGGGTTGAACAGCATGACGTTGGAAATATGGATCGAAGCTTCACGCTCGATCACGCCGCCGGGCTGACCCGCCTGCGGGTTCGGCTTGGTGTGGCGCTTGATGATGTTGATGTTGGCAACGACCACGCGGTCGCCAGCAACGCTCATGACATCACCCTGCTTGCCCTTGTCCTTGCCGGCGGTGACGACCACGCGGTCGCCCTTTTTGATGCGATTCATGTCTATTCCTCCGCTCAGAGCACTTCGGGCGCGAGCGAGACGATCTTCATGAACTTCTCGGAACGCAACTCGCGCGTTACCGGTCCGAAGATACGTGTGCCGATCGGTTCATGCTTGTTGTTCAACAGCACTGCAGCGTTGGTGTCGAAGCGGATCAGCGATCCGTCGGCACGACGCACGCCCTTGCGGGTGCGCACCACGACGGCGTTGTACACCTCGCCCTTCTTGACCTTGCCGCGCGGGATGGCGTCCTTGATCGACACCTTGATGATGTCGCCGATGTGGGCGTAGCGGCGCTTGGAACCGCCGAGCACCTTGATACACATCACTTCTTTGGCGCCGGAATTGTCAGCCACTTCGAGATGGCTCTGCATCTGGATCATGATTCAGCCTCCTCGGTTATTCGGCTGCACGTTCGACGATTTCGACGACGCGCCAGTTCTTGGTTTTGGACATCGGGGCACACTCGGCGACACGCACCACATCGCCTTCCTTGCAGCTGTTCTCTGCGTCGTGGGCATGCAGCTTGGTCGAACGGCGGATGTACTTGCCGTACAGCTCATGCTTGACCTGGCGTTCAACCAGCACAGTGACGGTTTTATCCATCTTGTTGCTGACGACGCGGCCCTGGACAGTGCGCTGCTTCTTTTCGGTATCCGGCTTGATTTCAATATTCATGGTCGTCGGTCCTTACTTCTTCATACCGAGCAACATGTTGACGCGGGCGATTTCACGGCGCACGCGACGAATGTCGTGGGTCTTGGCGAGCTGGCCGGTCGCTTTCTGCATGCGGAGCGAAAAACGCTCTTTCTGCAGATCGAGCAGGTGGCTCTTCAGCTCATCGGCCGACTTGGCACGGAGTTGTTTGAGTTCCATCAGCGCACCGTCCGGGTCACGAAAGTGGTGGTGACCGAGAGCTTGGCGGCGGCGAGACGGAAAGCCTCGCGCGCGGTCGCCTCGTCGACGCCCTCGATCTCGTAGATCATGCGGCCGGGCTGGATCTGTGCGACCCAGTACTCGACGTTGCCCTTACCGGAGCCCATGCGGACTTCGATCGGCTTCTGCGTGATCGGCTTATCGGGAAACACACGGATCCACATCTTGCCGCCACGCTTGACGTAACGGCTAATGGTCCGACGCGCGGCTTCGATCTGACGGGCGGTCAGACGACCGGTCGCAGTCGCTTTCAGTCCGTACTGGCCGAAACTGACCGCATTGGCGCTCCAGCTCAGACCGTCGTTACGGCCTTTGAAGAGCTTGCGGTATTTGGTTCGCTTGGGTTGCAACATGATTAGTCCCTCGCCTCGCGATCACGACGCGGGCCACGCGGGCGGTCGCGATCATTGCGGTCGTTACGATCCCCACGCTCGCCGCGCGGAGAATCGTCTTGCTTCTCCTGGCCGACCTGGGAGAAATCGAAGATTTCGCCCTTGTAGATCCAGGTCTTGATGCCGATGACGCCGTAGGTGGTATGCGCTTCGGCGAAACCGTAATCGACGTCGGCGCGCAGGGTGTGCAGCGGCACGCGACCTTCGCGATACCACTCCGAACGGGCGATTTCGGCGCCGTTGAGGCGACCAGCGACATTGACTTTGATGCCAAGCGCGCCTAGGCGGATCGCATTGCCGACAGCGCGCTTCATTGCACGACGGAACATGATCCGGCGCTCAAGCTGCTGGGCGATCGATTCGGCCACCAGCTGCGCGTCGAGTTCAGGCTTGCGGACTTCGGTGACGTTGATGTGCGCGGGCACGCCCATCACATCGCTGATTTCCTTGCGCAATTTCTCGATGTCTTCGCCGCGCTTGCCGATGACCACGCCCGGACGGGCGGTGTGTACGGTGACGCGTGCGGTCTTGTTCGGACGCTCGATCAGGATCTTGCTGATTCCGGCGGCCGCAAGCTTTTTGCGCAGCATTTCGCGAACCTTGAGATCCGCAGCCAGAAAGCCGGCGAATTCCTTCTTGCCCGCATACCACTTGGAATTCCAGTCTTTGGAAATGCCGAGGCGGATACCGGTCGGATGTACTTTGTGGCCCATACTTATTTGCCCTCGCCCACGACCACGGTGATGTGGCTGGTGCGCTTCAGAATGCGGGTTCCGCGGCCTTTGGCGCGGGCCATGAAACGCTTCAGCATCGGACCTTCATCCACCATGATGGTCTTGACCTTCAGCAGATCGATGTCGGCGCCTTGGTTATTCTCGGCATTCGCGATCGCCGATTCCACAACCTTGCGGATCATGGCTGCGGCTTTCTTGTCCGAGAAACGAAGCAGATTGACGGCACGCTCAGCGGAGAGACCGCGCACCTGGTCGGCAACCAGGCGGGCTTTCTGCGGAGAGATGCGGGCTGTACGCAGGATCGCTTTCGCGTCGTTGCTATTGTTGATGGTCGCCATGTCTTACTTGCCCTTCTTGTCGCCGCCGTGACCTTTGAAGGTCCGGGTGAGCGCGAACTCGCCGAGCTTGTGACCGACCATGTTCTCGTTGACCAGCACCGGCACATGATTCTTGCCGTTGTGCACGGCGATCGTGAACCCGATCATTTCCGGCAGGATGGTGGAGCGACGCGACCAGGTCTTGATCGGCTTCTTGTTGTTGCCCGCAGTCTCCACCTTCTTGATGAGATGGTGGTCGATGAACGGACCCTTCTTGAGTGAACGTGCCATGGTCGATTAACTCCTGCGGTCGCGCACGATGAACTTCTGCGTGCGCTTGTTCTTGCGGGTCTTGTAACCCTTGGTCGGGACGCCCCAGGGAGTGACCGGATGCGGGTTACCTTGGCCGGCCTTCGCCTCGCCGCCGCCGTGCGGATGGTCAACAGGGTTCATGGCCGCGCCGCGAACGGTCGGCTTGATGCCGCGCCAGCGCTTGGCGCCGGCCTTGCCGAGCTTCTCAAGGTTGTGTTCGGTGTTGCCGACTTCGCCGATGGTGGCGCAGCATTCGGCAGGCACTTTGCGCATTTCGCCAGAACGCAGACGGAGCATCGCGTAAATACCTTCGCGGGCGACCAGCTGGACGCCGGCACCGGCAGCGCGAGCGATCTGCGCGCCCTTGCCCGGCTTCATCTCGATGCAATGCACAGTCGAACCGACCGGGATATTGCGCAGCGGCAACGTATTGCCGGGCTTGATCGGAGCGTCGTTACCCGAGATCACCGTGTCACCAACTTTGAGGCCCTTCGGAGCGATGATGTAACGGCGCTCGCCGTCGACATAACAAAGCAGCGCGATGTGCGCGGTGCGGTTGGGATCGTATTCGATCCGCTCGACCTTCGCAGCAATACCGACCTTGTCACGCTTGAAGTCGATGATGCGGTAGTGCTGCTTATGACCACCGCCGATGTGGCGGGTGGTGATGCGACCGTGGTGGTTGCGTCCACCGGTCTTGCCCTGCTTCTCGACCAGCGCGGCATGCGGCGCGCCCTTATGCAGGCCCGGCGTGACCACGCGGACCGCGCTGCGGCGACCGGGGGAAGTAGGGTTGAATGTCATCAATGGCATCGGTGAGTCCTCAGACCTTGACCGTGGTAACGTCGATCGACTGGCCTTCGGCCAGCGTCACGTAGGCTTTACGCCAGTCGCCGCGACGACCGTTACGGTTACGGAACGCCTTGTTCTTGCCCTTCACATTGAGCACGTTGACCGACTGGACTTTCACGTCGAAAAGCTTTTCGACGGCAATCTTGATGTCGGCTTTGGTAGCGTCAGTGGCGACTTCGAACGCGTATTGATTGGAAGTTTCCTGGGCACGCACGGTCTTCTCGGATACGCGCGGCGCACGGATTACGCTATAGAGCTTGGCGTCGTTCATGCCAGCCACTCCTCGATCTTCTTGACCGCATCAGCGGTCATCAGGACGCTGTCAGCGCCGACCAGCGCAACCGGATCCAGACCCTGCACATCACGCACCTGCACGTACGGCAGATTGCGGGCGGACAGGAACAGGTTTTCGGATGCGTCTTCAGTGACGATCAGCGGGCGCTTGCCGAGCTCGAAGCCCTTGAGCTTCTCGATCAAACCACTGGTCTTCGGGCCATCGATGTCGAAAGACTCGACGATCGTGATCCGACCCTGACGATTCAGCTCGGAAAGAATCGCGGCGATCGCGGCGCGATACATCTTGCGGTTGACCTTCTGCGCGAAGCTACGCGGCTTCGCCGCGAACGCACGGCCGCCACCGACGAAGATCGGTGCCGTCAGCGCGCCATGACGTGCGCCGCCGCCCTTTTGTTTCTTCGACTTCTTGGTGGTGCCGTTGACTTCGGCGCGGGTCTTCTGCGCCTTGGTGCCTGCGCGACCGGCATTGCGATAGGCAACAACGACCTGATGCACGAGGTCATGGCTGAATTCGCGACCGAAAACGGCGTCGGAGACCGATACGGTTTTGCTGCTTTTATTGATGGCGAGTTCCATTGTCGTCTCCCTTACTTCGTCGTCGGACGGACAATGACGTCGCCGCCCGGGGCGCCCGGGACCGCGCCCTTGATCGCGATCAGACCGCGCTCGGCGTCGACCTTGACCACTTCAAGACGCTGCGTCGTCTGTTGCTCGGCGCCCATGTGGCCGGACATCTTCTTGCCCGGGAACACGCGACCCGGCGTCTGGCGCTGACCGATGGAGCCCGGCGAACGATGTGACAGCGAGTTACCGTGCGTCGCGTCGCCCATGGTGAAGTTCCAGCGCTTGATCGTGCCCTGAAAACCCTTGCCCTTGGTGATGCCCTGAACGTCGACGATCTGACCGACTTCGAAAATGTCGGCCTTGATCTCGCCGCCCACCTGGAAGTCGCCGATCTTGTCGGCTTCGACGCGCAGTTCCCACAGGCCACGGCCGGCTTCGACCTTCGCCTTGGCAAGGTGACCCGATTCCGGCTTGTTGATCAGCGCTGCGCGCTTGACGCCAGCGGTGATCTGTACGGCGCTGTAGCCGTCGGATTCCGGGGTCTTGATCTGAACGATGCGATTTGGCGTGGCTTCGATCAGGGTTACCGGGATGGACTTGCCATCTTCGGTGAACAGTCGGCTCATGCCGGCCTTGCGGCCGACGATGCCCAACGAATATTTCTTCGCGGTCATTGTGGCGGCCTCAGGTCAATTTGATCTGGACGTCGACGCCGGCCGCGAGCTCGAGCTTCATCAGCGCGTCCACGGTCTTGTCGTTGGGGTCGACGATATCGAGCACGCGCTTGTGCGTGCGGGTTTCGTACTGGTCGCGCGCGTCTTTATCGACGTGCGGGGACACCAGAACGGTGTAGCGTTCGATCTTGGTCGGCAGCGGAATCGGGCCGCGCACTTGTGCGCCGGTCCGCTTCGCCGTCTCGACGATCTCACTGGCCGAACGGTCGATCAGACGATGATCGAACGCTTTCAGCCGGATCCGGATCTTTTGGTCCGCCATGACGGAATTCCTCGTAGAAAGAGCGACAGGCCCGACGGCTAAGTGCGTCGAACCCCGTTATTTTTATTGAAACGCCTGCAACCACTGAATTACAAGTGACTGAAAATCTTCAAATTTCAAGAAAGCGAACAATCCCCAAAACTTATCTGACTTTCAAAAACAAGGCAGACCGGTAAGCCGGTCTGCCAGACGGGGAATCAAGGACGCGACAACATGCCCCTGCCGCAGTTGCCCCGAATATTCTCGGAGCGGGCGGGGGCGATGCCGTTGCGACGTTTCCCTGTCCGGCGAAGACGAAGCGCTTCCTGCGCTTCATTTCGCTTATCCGCGAGTCGCCCAAAGACGATTCGCGAAGTGGTCTTACATTATAGAGGGGCTTCGATCTGCCTTGCAAGCGATCGAAGACCTCTTTTTATTCTGGGTTGGATGGGATCCGCGAGGTCCTGCCCGCCTTTGACGTTGAAGCTGTCAGATCGCCGTCTTTACAGGGGCGACGATCCAATAAACCTGCGCGCGCTTTCGCGCGCGCAGGTCAAACCATCATTTAATGATCTTGGCGACGACGCCAGCGCCGACCGTGCGGCCACCCTCGCGGATCGCGAAGCGCAGGCCTTCGTCCATCGCCACCGGATTGATCAGGCTCACCACCATCTTCACGTTGTCGCCAGGCATCA
>JAFLDZ010000011.1 GCA_017302135.1 Lysobacterales bacterium
ATCAACGTCGGGGGCTGGAATGGCTGCGGCGCCGATGTGATTGGCCACCGCAGTTGTTGCAGACGTTGCGCAAAATCCTGGCGGCAATTCCGGAGTGAAAATGGAAAATAAGTGGGGAGACCTTAGGCGTAAAGCCCACCCTACTGCGCTCTACTGCCGGTGGAACCCCGGAACCCGCCGGGCACCTTCACCAGCCGGCACATCCGTTCTTCTTGTGCACGTTCATGAACTTGATGCCCTGACTGGCCAGTTTGTTCGTCACGTCCCGAGTGATCTTGTCGTCAGGCGCCGCGCTTGCGTTCGTCACCACCCTGTGGAAATGGCCGGTGTTGGTTTGCCCTAGCAGTTCGACATAGAGCATCCGTTCGTGTTGGGGGAGACTGAAGTTCTGTGCGTGGTCGCTCCAGATGGATAGGAACGCTTCCTTGTTCTTCTCGAAGTTCGTCGTCAACGCGCTCACGGACGACACGTTGCCGGACTTTGTCAACGCCTTGTTGTCGATGAAGTAAACCGTGTGATTCTTCAATGTGACGATGTCGATGCCGCCCTGGTTTGTGCCTTCGATCTGCGGTTTGAAGAAGATGATGTCGTGGCCGTCCGCCGCCAGGCAGTCGGTCGCCAGTCGCTCCCCGAGATTGCCTTTCTTGAGGTTCTCGGTCGTCGGCTCGTCCGAGTAGTTCGCCAGCCCGTAGTAGATGGGTGAGCCCGACCCGTCCTTGGCCTTCTCAAAACAGTGGTAGGTCTTCGGGTCGCCGGGCTTTACCTTGGCGTGGCTGAAGATGTAAAAGGTGCCGGGTTCGAGCATCGCCTTGCAGGCGGCCTCGGGCGAGCCGTAGTAGCCCCCGCCGGCGCTGTTGCCCCAGCTGGCGTGGGCCGGGAGAAGGGGGAAAGTCAGGGCCAGCAGGGCCAGGAGCGAGGTTTTGCGAAGTCTGTCCATGCGGTCCTCCGGGGTTGCGCGCGAGCATCAATTGCTTCGAGCTATGGGAATCTGGCATCTGGTGACGCCTAACGCCTGAGTTAAGCCGCCTCGCAGCGGGGTGGCGGACGCGTGTTGGCTATGGAAACGGAACTCGACACATGCCCCGGCCATTCGACAGATTCTGACAAGTGATCCGCGGTGCAAGGCGACGCCGCGACGGCCAACCTTGCCAAGGCCTGAGCGTTCCCGGGAAGCTGCGGTGCAAATGGCACGGCGGGGCATCTACAGGCCCAAGAACCGATGTCGGGCGCGCGCGGTCATTGGCAAATCTGCGGCAGTATCGAAACCGGGGAATTGATCCGATCACGCCCTTGGATGAGTAGCGGTCGAGTGTCGTAGGGTGGGCTTTATGCCCACCATCGCATCGCATGCGAGACGAGCATCAGCGATGAAGTCGAAATCACTCGCGCGCCATCCAACAACCGCCATGGTTTGAACTGCAAGACGGTGGGCATAAAGCCCACCCTACGGCGCTTGATCGCAATCCGGTCCCCTGGCCGCATAGAGCGCACGAGATCGAGATATTTGTCATCGTACCCGTTCTCCAAAATTGCTTCTGACAAAAATCGCGGCATCTGGTCATCTGTCCCGCCATAGCTGGCGCCGACGAACCACGTTGCGTTTGATGATATCTGGTCGTTCTTGGCGTTCATCCTTGCCCCCTTTCGCTCGCTTTGCTGTGTTATGCGTTATCGCCTCGTCTTGTCGGTGAGACATATTGACCGATCAGGAACAACAAGATCGCGCATTAATCATGACCCAGAAATGCCCGAAGCCCCTTCTCCGCGAGCTCGCAATGCTGAGAACCGATCATAGACCTGACTCCCCAGTGATTTCGAGACCAATTCCTGCATCTCGGGCTTGCCCATGTAATCGGTAAACAACTCCTCGTTCAATTCCATTCGCTCAATGAAGAGAGACTCCAGCACTTGCCGAAACACCAGCTGAAACTTATCAAGAGAATTCACCTGGGCAGCTTTCTGCAAAGCCTCATTCATGCTCGCCGCTTCAGCGATCTGGTCGAAGAACAGTTGGTCCGCTTCATTGAGTTCGCCACCGAAGCGTTGGTTGATGATGTCGATGAGCCTAGACAACGAAACATGCTCTTCGCGCACCATGCCCGAGCCCACTTCGCGCGGGCCATCCAGTGGCTTCGCGTACCCCTCAAACAGGCTGATCGAACCTTCGCTTATCTTCTGCAGGCGGTAGTAATCGAGCTCGACCTCCTCATCAAACTGATATGTCGGTCCACTCTTGCGCTTGGGCAGCTTCAGCGCTAGATGCCGCAGGTAGGTGAAGAGTTTTTCAAGATCGCTGTCCTGGTATGGAATCACCTGACTCAGAAAGCTGTACAGATTGCGGAACGCCTGTACTTTTCCGCGCCACAGCTCCGCCTCTTCCTCTTCTGTGTTCTGCAATTGCGCAAATCGGGCGGCGGCTTGGTCGAGAATCGCGTTCATGGCCTTGTGATCGCCAGGGCTTTGCCGGCGCTTGGGCGCAAAGAAGACGCGGGCGAACTCGGCCACCTCCGTCTGCAGATAGATGGCCGAGGCATCGAGCTCGGCTTTGACCTCATAGAGTTTGTCCGGATCGACCTGCTCGCCCATGACTGAGCCTTCGTAGTATTGGCGGAAGGCCTCCTGAATCTCGGTGGGGTCATTCACGAAATCCAGTACGAAGGTGTCGTCCTTCAGTGGGTGCCTGCGGTTGAGGCGTGACAAGGTCTGTACCGCCTGGATCCCCGCGAGGCGCTTGTCCACATACATCGTATGCAGCAGCGGCTGATCGAACCCGGTCTGATATTTTTCGGCCACCAACAGCACACGGAATTCCGGCTTGGCGAAGGTATCGGGCAGTTCTCTTTCCTTGAGTCCGAAGTTCATCTGCACTTCGCTGTAAGTCTTCTCGGAAATCTTGTCGTCTTCAACGCTTCCCGAAAACGCCACCAAGCTTTTGATCGGGTAGCCTTTCTCCTTGATGTAGCGATCGAACTCCTGCTTGTAGCGGACCGCCTCCAGCCGCGAGCCGGTGACCACCATCGCTTTAGCATGGCCGCCGATCTTGTGGCGCGTGTAAGTGTTGAAATGCTCAACCATCACGATGGTCTTCTGGCCCACGTTGTGTGGGTGGGTCTTCAGAAACTGGCTCAGCGCTCTTGCCGCCTTCTTGCGCTCGACGTTGGGGTCATCGACCGCCTTCTTGGCAAGTCTGTAGAAAGTCTTGTATGTGACGTAGCCCTTCAGCACGTCTTCGATGAAGCCTTCTTCGATGGCCTGACGCATGGTGTAGCGGTGGAAGGGTTCACCATTGCGGCCAAAGATCGCCAAGGTCTTGTGCTTGGGGGTGGCCGTGAAAGCGAAAAAACTCATGTTCGGCTGACGGCCGCGCTTGGCCATGGAACGGAAGAGTCGCTCGAGTTCGACCTCACCCTCCTCTTCGGCCATGTCCTGCGCCTTGCGTCGAAGTTCGGCACCACCCAACACTCCTTTGAGCTCTGTCGCGGTCTCGCCGGATTGCGAACTGTGCGCCTCGTCGATGATCACCGCGTACTTCCGCGTGGGCAGATGGCTCTTGCCACCTTCGCCGCGCTCCTCGCTCAGCTTGGCCAACTGGGCGGACACGAACGGGAATTTCTGCAGCGTGGTGATGATGATCGGTACACCGGCTTCCAGCGCTTCGGCGAGCTGGCGCGAATCCTCATCGATCTTCTGCACCACGCCCTGGCGGTGATCGAACTGGTAGATGGTGTTCTGCAATTGGCGGTCCAGCACCACGCGATCAGTGATGACTACGACGCTGTCGAACATACGCTCGTCGAGTTCGCTGTGCAGGCTGGAGAGCCGATGCGCCAGCCAGGCAATGGTGTTGCTTTTCCCGCTGCCGGCCGAATGCTCGACCAGGTAGTTATGACCCACACCTTCGCTGGCCGCTGCCGCCACCATCTGGCGCACCGCCTGCAACTGGTGATAACGCGGAAAGATCAGGCTCTCCTTGCGGATTTTCTTGCCGTCATCTGTCGTTTTTTCTTCAACATCGAGATGCAGGAAGCGGGCAAGCAGGTCGAGCAGACTGTCGCGCTGAAGCACTTCCTCCCACAGGTAGGCGGTCTTGTAGTTGCGCCCCTCGCGGTCCGGCGGGTTGCCAGCACCGCCGTCCATTCCCCGGTTGAAGGGTAGAAAGTAGGTGGATGAACCCGCCAAGCGCGTGGCCATATGTGCCTCTTCGGTATCCACCGCGAAATGCACCAGCGCGCGTTTGGTGAACACGAAGATCGGTTCGCGCGGGTCGCGGTCGTGGCGATACTGGTGGATGGCGTTCGCGGCCGTCTGCCCACTCAGCGGATTCTTCAGCTCCAGCGTCACCACCGGAATGCCGTTGACCGATAGCACCACGTCCAGCGACTTTTCATTCTTGGGGCTGAAGTGCAGTTGCCGGGTTAGACCCAAGAGGTTGGCCTGATAGCGCGCCTCCAGCTCAGGGTTCAGCCCGTGCGCCGGGCGGAAGAAGGCCACACGCAGCGTCTTGCCGAAACACTTGAAGCCATGCCTCAACGTGGCCAACGTGCCATGCGTGTCCAGCCATTTGCACAGGCACTCCAGCACCCGTGCGCCGGTCTGCTCGCCGTGCAGCGCCTCCAGCTTCTCCCAGACGTTGCCTTGGGTGCTGCGAATGAAGTCCAGCGACTGATCGGCGAAGATCGCCCGCTCGCGGTCGAAGCCTTTGACGCCGACCCGCGTGTAACCGTCGCCCAGCAGAACCGACTCGATGGCGGTTTCGAAGGCGGCTTCGCTGGTGAGTTTCATATTCTTCTGCCCAAGTTTGCAATGTATTTTGGAAGAAGCTGTTGGATTACAAAACAGAACTCCGTCAAGCGCCCATCATTATCTGGGCGATTGATACGATCAAGCAGTGTTCTGGCCTGTTCAATGGACAGAGCACGATTACGAGTCCTTGCACCGAACCCGAAAAATCCATCAATCGCTTTCTTTCGCAGGTTACAAAGCGAGCCTGTATCCAATCCAATCTTGTCGATCGTCGCTATAGCAGATTCATGATTATCCGGGTTTGGATGAATGTGTCCGCTCCATACGAAGCGAAAACGGCGCTCGCAGTCGTTGGACAACGGCGAAATGAACCGAGACTCATCCCACCAGTTCTTCTTGATGGGCGCACCATACCCATGGGAAGTGTCACCGCCGTTGGCCGGGAAGCATGCGACTACGTTCCGGTACTCGACATCCTCCCATTCGGCACACGTTTGGCGTGGTTTCAGGTGTTCGATATGGGAGGAGTCATTACTGATAGACCGTCCTGTGTAAGCGCAGATCCAGCCCTGTTCTTCGAGCAGCTTGAGTTTAAGATCTATGTGTGCTTCTGTCCCCACAAGATCGGTGTAACCGTGATTGATATCCTTGTTTTCATCACACCACGTCTTGAGCTTTTGTGGTGAATGGGTCTTGGAAATCCTTCTCATTCAGACCTCAGTAGTGATAGTCGGTCCAGCAGTGAAAGCGCTTCCTGCAGGTCAGGGAAATCGCCGATGTCGGCACGTAATGTGTTCGCGAGTTTCCGTGCCTTTCCAAAGTCATCTTCATCGATCGCATCAAAGATCGCTGACAAACTCTGTTCCGTCGCATGATCGCGTGCGGGAACGCCCATGATGTTTTCCAGTATCCAGCTACTGTCCATACCAAAGGACTGTGAAACTGGCGCAAGCGAAATGTTGCCAAATTCGTTTTGATATAAGAGACGCAATTTTGCAGGGCGCGCTTGCCCAATTACCTGCGGAGAGTGCGTGGTAACGACAAACTGGCATTGCGAAAATATCTTCTGCAATTGACGCAGAACGCGACGCTGCCAACTTGGGTGCAAGTGCAATTCGATCTCGTCAATCAACACCAGCGCCCCGCCTTCAGCTATCGGATTATCGCTGTCCGGGTTGGCAATCGCGAGGCGACGGGTGAGATCGAACACTAGCGCTATCAAGCCGCGCTCGCCGTCGGACAATTGCTCCAAAGATAGCCTCTTCCCAAGTTTCTTACCTTCCACTTGCTCTCGAATCGTCGCGTATTTCATCACGGAGTAGTGCGGCGGACTGCCCCGATCAAAATAGAATTCTTTGATATCTGGGAGCAATGCTGTAACGGCCTCAGTGAGAGATTTCAGGATTCTTGCGCCATACTCGCTGTTCTTTCTTAAAACTAGAAGCGAAAACAATGCGCGCTGCCACTTAGCAAAGTCACTCAGTGATACTTCGACTTGATTCAAAGATTTTGTGTAGGCAGCAGCTTGCTTGAATGGTGGGGCATTAGCGAGTTTTGGAGGGAGGCGGGAAAGAAAACGTTTCGTGGAGTAGTAGACGACCAGGGGTTGCCCAGGGCTGCTCCTCAAGTGCTGCTTCATCCGCGCATCGGTTTCGTAGGTTTCGGTAAACAACCAGTTCATGCGCTTTTCGAAATTGCCTTGTAGCCTCTTTTCCGCCCAGACGACTTCATTTTTCAGGTTTTTGTAAGTGGGGGTCCCTTTTTCCATTGCCGACAGATCCTTCTTCATCGAGAGCAGCCTGTCTTCGATTGCGCGCTGCTCCCCTTCCCCCAGAGATTCCTTAAATAGCCATGTAATCAGGCTTGCTGCCAACAGCTCCGTGCTTTCTACTTCAATGCTGCAGGAAGATTTACCTTGTTGGATGTCGGTGTTAGCGAGCGATAGTGGCTTTTCACGCGACGAGGTGAATTCCGGCATCGCATGGGAGAATGCGATTGCGATGGCCTCCAGGATCGAGGATTTCCCGACCCCATTCACACCTGCGATCACCGTCATTTTGTCGTCGAAGTCGATATCGAGTCTTTCTAGTCCCCGGAAGTTTGTCAGCCCAATACTTTTTAGTTTCATCCGATCATCTCCTTGAGCGGAATTTGTCCAGTGACGGCGGCGGTGATCAGTGCGGCGCGGCGTTCCTTCGCCAGCGTGATCGACAACTGCAAGCTGTCGCGCAGAGCATTCGCCTTACGTTGATCCGTCTCGACTGCGCGGACAATTTCGAGTTGCTCGTCGTGTGGGGGCACAGGCAGGCGCATTTCGAAGAAGTTCTCCGGATACAAGCGCAAGCGGGAAGACCAGACGCCCTTTGACCACCGGCTCACTTCGGCCACGAAGGGCCGTGAGCGGCATAGAAGATCCACGTACTCGGGCAGCAACTCGCCTTTCGATGTGTATACGTGATAGTCGGGGCTGACGATGCCTGCCAAGGGGCTGATGCCCATCGCGCCCATCCAAGCCCACAAGGTGTTGATGGCCAGGTCGCCGGGCATGCAGCGCTTGTAACCGGCTTTGTCATCAGCCTCGAACATGTACACGTCCTTCTCGGAGCGTGAGGTAACGCCGGTGATATGGGATACGGTGAGCAGTTCTTCTGAGCCATCGTCTGAGCGTTCATCACGAACAGTAAAGAGATTCTTGGCGCGCTCCAGGCGCCAATGTGCCGGAATCTCGCCAAGCCATTCCTGACCGGATGGTTTGAGCGGGGTGATGGGATTGAGGCCACGAGTGACGACACGGCTGACGAGGGCCGTGCGCTTTTCCTCCAGCAACGCCAGCATGCGTTCCTTCTCGGCGATCAGCCCGTCGATGCGGGCGGTTTCGCGGTCGAGATAGTTGGCGATTCGGCATTGCGTCTCTTTGCTGGGGAACGGCATCGACACCGAACGCAAGTCATCTGTCGACAGTTCCATAAAGGTAGAGCCGCGCCCCAAGGCTTCCAGCGCCGGTCGCAAGTGAATCAGACTGTAGAAGTAGAAGCGCTCGTCTACACCGTCGAGTTTGGTCAATAAAAAGCATCCTTGATTACAAGTGGACGGTGTTTCAAGAATTGCGGTTTGTCCAATTGGGGCGCGCTTCGAGAGAACGATCGAACCCGCCGATGCGAGGCTGGCCCCGCAGTTGTTGTAGCCCTCCTCAGTAATGCGACGGCGAGTTTCTCGGACATAGCGATCTGCGAGCTTACCAAGGTCTTCCGGCGTCACCCAGTTGATGTCGCCATCCCAGTACTCTTCAACGCCACTCGAAGGCGTCGCACCCGACTTGGTGTCGAACAGGAAACGCAGGCGCCGAGCTTCTGGTCCTACAGGCATGGTGAGCGTCACTCCGTCACCTCCCTCAACAAGCCCAGAATCCGCTTCTCCACCTCGGACAGCTCCGCATCAATCTCGGCCAGCGGCCTCGGTGGCTGGTACTGGAAGAACACGCGATTGAAGTTAATCTCATAGCCCACCTTACCGATGCCGCCGTCCTGTTCGTCCAGGGTTTGGCGGTCGATCCAGGCATCTGCCACGTATGGCAGCACTTCGCGCCGCACGTAGCTGACGATGTCTTCTTTCAGCGGGATGTTTTCGGCGTCTTTGAGAGCAGGGTCGGGTTCGTACTCGATCAGATGCTTCTTTCCGTCGCGATGCAGGCCCAACAACGCGTACAACTCTCTGGTTTTCAGATGGTCGGAAAGGACTTGCCCCGGGAACAGGTCCTCTGTGCCGAGAGGGTCGTCCTTGTGACGTTTGGCGATCACGGGTGCGGCGTCCGGATCCACGGTGGTAAAGCATTCGCGGAAGATCTTCCGCTGCGCGGTGCCCTTGCCGCCTTTGGCCCAACCCTGATCGTCCGGGAGTGTCTTTACGATGTTCTGCACCTGGGCCCAGACAATATTCCAGTCGGACTGCGGCTCGGTACCCATGCGGTCTTCGATGGACAACAGCGCATCGTAGAGTTCGGGGCAGGTGTCGAGGAAGCGCTCTCTTGCGTCGTCAGTGATCTCGAAACGCAGACGCAGTGGGCGCAGCACGGTGATGCGGCGGTAGCCGAAGTCGATGTTGTCGAACACGCGGCTGATCTTGCTGTTGTCCAGCGCGCCATGTTCGCGGGTGACGGCGTCGAGCGCGGTCGGATCGAGATAGCGGCGCTTGTCGCCCAAGCTGCGCTTCATTGGCGTGTAGCGTTCGCGCGCGTCGATCAGCTGGATCTTGCCCTTGCGGTGTTTGGCCTTGCGATTGGTGACCACCCAGATGAAGGTGCCGATGCCGGTGTTGTAAAACATCTGTTCGGGTAAGGCGACGATGGCTTCGAGTTGGTCGTGCTCGATGATCCAGCGGCGGATATCGCTTTCGCCGCTACCGGCGCCGCCGGTGAACAGGGGCGAGCCGTTGAACACTACGGCCGCGCGCGAGCCGGACTTGTCGAGGTCTCCCGCCTTGTAGTCCTGAAATTTGCTCATCATGTAGAGCAGGAATAGCAGGGCACCGTCGTTGATGCGCGGCAGTTTGCCGCTGTAACCGCGGAAGTTGGGCCAGCGATCGATGATCTTTTTCTCTGCCTTCCAGTCCACACCAAAGGGCGGGTTTGCCAGCAGGTAATCGAAGTGATGATCCGGAAACGGATCTTCCGTGAGGGTATTGCCCAGCACCACCAGACCATCCTTGTGGCCCTTGATCAAGAGGTCAGAGGCGGCCACAGCATAGGAGCGCGGGTTGTAATCCTGACCGAAGACCTTGACCGTGGCCTGCTCGTTGTGGGCGCGGATCCAGTTCTGTGCTTCGGCCAGCATACCGCCGGTACCGCAGGCCGGATCGCAGATGGTGACAATGACGCCGGCCTGCGTCAGCACGCTGGTGTCAGGCTCCAGCAGCAGGTTGACCATGAGCTGGATAACTTCACGCGGGGTGAAGTGATCGCCGGCCGTTTCGTTTGCGGCTTCGTTGAAGCGGCGGATCAGGTCTTCGAACACTAGACCCATGGTGATGTTGTCGACCTTGCGCGGATGCAGGTCGATCTCGGCGAACTGGGCGACGACCTGATAGAGGCGATTGGACTCTTCGAGTTTGTCGATCTCCTTATCGAACTCGAAGCGCTCGAAGATCTTGCGTATGTTCTCGGAGAAGCCGGCGATGTAGTCGGCCAAGTGGCGACCGATGTTGTCCGGGTCGCCCTTGAGCTTCTGGAAGTCGAGCTGACTGTGGTTGTGGAAGCCCAGCGACCGGCCATCCTCATCCTTGGCCAAGTTGTTGAGAACGGCGTCGATGTTGGGGATTTTCTTGGCTTTCAGCTCTTCATGGCGCTTGAGTACTTTTGCCTTGGTGGGCGCAAGTACAGCGTCGAAGCGGCGCAGCACGGTCAGCGGCAGCATCACGCGCTCGTACTGCGGCGGGCGGTAAGGGCCACGCAGCAGGTCGGCGACCGACCAGATGAAGTTCGCAAGTTGTTGGAAGTTGGCGGTCACGCGCACGACCTGAAGTGCATGTGGCGTTCCAATTGGGTCAGGGTCAGGGTCAGGGTCAGGGGCATGCAGTTGTCCAGCAGAAGGCGGGTGGCCTTTGGGGGGAGTGAGTACTCCACCATCGTGGGCGCTTGATGCGATGGTACCCGGACGCCCGGCGACTTAGCGCACAAAATGGGGTCAGGTTTAATTGCCAACGCCGCTATTGGCCGATAGCAGCCCAACCGGACTCGCCCAAGATGGAACCAGTGCGGCCCCGACGCTCTCAGCGATGGGAACGGCACGGCTCACGCACTCGTTGTATGGTCATGGGCTAACAGCGCCCCTCATCCGGCCTTCGGCCACCTTCTCCCCGTGCGGGGCACGGGGAGAAGGAAAGCGGCGGGGCAGGTTGAACCTTTCCTTCTCCCCGCACGCGGGGAGAAGGTGGCGCGAAGCGACGGTTGAGGGGCATGAGCGGCCGCGCTGTTGGATCAGCCATGTGGTCGGCTTCGCTCGCCGCCGCGATCCCGGCTCTCGCCGGTGGCGAGAACCGGGCTACGAAAGCGATTGGTTCGTTGGGTTGTGATGCTGGAAGCGTCGTGGCTGAGGCTCTGAGCATCATGGTTGAGCCTTGATGTGTCACCGGCGGTGCTTCGATCTTCAGCGTCGAGGCTCTGATGCTTCAATGTCGAAGCTCCGAGCCTCAACGTCGAAGCGATTTGACCCAACATCGCAGCGATCAGCCTCGACGCCGAAGAAAAAAGCATCGCCGCCGTGGCTTGGGAACTCCGCGCGCGGGGCCGGAAGCTTCGACGATGGTGAAAATTTCATCATCGCTGGGGCTTCAGAGCCCCGGCGTCGGGGAAATTCGGATCAACGCCGGTGTTCGCGACGGCATGTCTTGAGTGTGGAACAGCAAATCCAGGGAAAGGGCAGTGCATGCCCACCCCACAAACAAAAAAACCGACCTGCTTGCGCAGATCGGTTTTCCGTATGTTTTCCGTACTGCATGCCGTGGCAAGCAAGGAAAATCGCACAACCGTTTGATCGATATGGTGGGCGGTGCAGGGTTCGAACCTGCGACCCTTGCCGTGTGAAGGCAATGCTCTACCGCTGAGCTAACCGCCCGGAGATCGGGTTGATGATTGTACGGAGTGGGCGAAACCGAGGCAAGCCGGGAGACGCCCGGTGCTGCGGGGAGGCTTACTCCAGTTCGGATTTGGCGTAGGCGGCGTCCAGGGCTTCCATCGCATCCAGCGGTTTGCAGCCGGCGGCTTTCTCGTAGGCGGCTGCGGCGGCGTCTTCCTTCTTGTCGCCGTGCAGCAGCATCAGCAGGTTGCCGTGCTCGATGTTGGCGATCGGCGAGGCCGGGGTGAGCTTCAGCGCTTCCTTGATGTGCTTCTCGGCCTCGGACGCCTTGGCGCCGTAGGTCAGGCCGCCGATCATCGCGCCGATCTTGTTGATGATTTCGCCGTGGTAGATCGCCATCGCGGTATGCGCTTCGGCGTGTTTGGGCGCCAGCGACAGCGCGGTGTCCAGCGAGGTGCGGACCTTGCCGGCGATGCCGTCCTTCAGCGCTTTGGCGATCGACAGCCCCTGGCTGTAGCGACCGAGCGCGAAGGCGTGGCGGTAGTGGCTGTTGGCTTCATCGGGAAGCGCCTTGATGGCGGCTTCGGCGAGTTTTGCGGCCTGTTCGAAACGCTTGAGCTTTTCCGCGTCGTTGTCGACGAGGTAGGTGGCGTGGATGCCGATCGCTTTGGTGGCGACCGAGGCGCCGACCGGGCCGAGCGCTTCGCCGGCTTCGAATGCGGCCTTGAAGTCGCCGGCGTGGAAGCTGCGCCACGCATCCTGCAGCGCTTCGGCCAGCGCGTTGGCGTCCATCCCCTTCGGGGCGGCCTTGCCGGCGGCTTTGATCAGCGCTGCGGTGTGTTTCGCATCCGGGAAGGGTTCGCAATCGCCGGCATGCAGCTTGGGCCAGGCTTTCTTGAGCGCATCGCCGGCATAGGCGAAGGCTTTGGCGTCGTGGGGGAAGGCGGCCCAGCTGGATTTGGCCATGTTCGAGTCCTCGCAAAGTAAGCCGTCAGCATCCCGCGAGTCGCGATGCGTGGCAAGCCCTGCAGGCCTTGCGGCGTGGGCGTTGCCTAGTGTGTTTGCTCTGCCGTGCGGGGCCATGCTGACTGCGTCCAAAGCCGGGCCCCCCGGCATCCCCGCAACGGAGATCACTCATGGCACGCAAGAAAATCACCGGCAAAACCCGTATTTCCACTCCCGCCGCAACGCCGCGCCACCTGTGGCTCGCCGGTCTGGGCTTGGCGTCGATGGCTCGCAAGCAGGGCTTCGCGGCTGTCGGTGGCGCCGCCGACCGTGTCGTCGAAGCGCGCCGTCAGGCGACCGCCGCCGTCGGCCAGGTGCAGTCCAATCTCAGCGCCGCTGCCTGCGAACTGCGCAACCGCATCGAAACCGGTGCCGCCCAGTTGAGCAATACCCTCGAAACCACGCTGTCGCCACTGGTCGCCCGCTTCAAGCCGGCGAAAGCCAAGCGCACCGCCCGTCGCGGTCGCAAGCCGGGCAGCAAGAACGTCCGCCGCACCACCGCGACGAAGACCGTCAAAGCAGTGAAGCGCGCACGCAAGGCCTGATTTTTTCGAAACGCAAAAAAGCAAGGGCGCCGATGGCGCCCTTGTTCGTTTCCGTGCAGCGGTGGACTCACGGAATGGGGTCGCATCCCTCGTTGTTCATGCATATTTCAAACCGGTATTCGTAATCGCTCATCGCCAATGTATGGACGATGCGTCCGGCTTCTGCGCACAACGAAGATGCCTGCCGCATATACGGCAGGCATCTTCGACAAAGGCAGCTTCGTTCCTGAAATGGTGGGCGTGGATTCCGGAATCAGTAGCGACGATCGCCGGGGATCATCTGCGCTGCCGATTTTGCCGGCAGATAACCGTACCGGCAGAGCCAGTATCCGTCCCTGCAGATATCCGCATCGATTCCGGCAGCCAGGCAAGCACGGAATTCTGCCGCGCATCCATAGGGATCCACTGCGGCTGCGTTGCCGGAAGACACGGCGAGGAGAAGTCCCGTCACCAGTGTGCCGACGGTCGATTTCAGCGTTGTTTTCATGGCCAATTCCTTTTTTCCGTTGAAAAATCCCCTGCGGGTGCAGAGTACTGCCGTAGTTGGATGGCTGCAATTCCGTGCGGCGCCGGTGAATGTGCGCCGCGTCATGGATCAAGGCAAGGATCGAGACGATGTCGTGTCGTCTGCAGATGTCGACCGCAGCAGCGAGTCGAGCACCGAAGGGCTGGAGGTTGTGGTCCTCTTGAAATATGCGAAACGGGCAACGCCACGCGCCCCTGCGGCCGTTAAAATGCCGCATGACCGAACCGACTCCCGCCATCGCCGACATCGATGCCCTGCGCCATCGCCATGCCGAGGCGAGCGAGCGGCCGACCCGGATCCACGTCGATCTCGATGCGCTTTCGCACAATCTGCGTGCGCTGCGCGCGCATGCGGGCGTGCCGGTGATGGGGATCGTCAAGGCCAACGCCTACGGCCACGGTCTGGTGCCCGTGGCCTTGCATCTGCAGGCGCAGGGGGCTGAGTACATGGGTGTGGCCTTCCTCGAAGAAGGCATCGCGCTGCGGCAGGCGGGCGTGCAGGTGCCGATCCTGGTGATGGGCGGCATCTTCGGGCCGCAGGTGGCGCTGTTCATCGTCCACAATCTGGACATCACGGTGTCGTCGCTGGACAAGCTGCGCCAGGTCGAACGCGCGGCCGAGGCGCTTGGTCGCAAGGCCACGATCCATCTGAAGATCGATACCGGGATGGAGCGCATCGGTGTGCACAGCTACCACGCGGGCGCCTTCATCGAAGCGGCGGTCGCATCGCCCTGGTGCGTGGTGAAGGGCGTCTATTCGCATCTGGCCTGCGCCGACGACCCCGCATCGCCGATGACCGCGCTGCAGCTCGAACGCTTCCTCGACGCCTGCGCGCATTTCGACCGCATCGGCGCGCCGATGCCGCTGCGGCACCTGGCCAATTCCGGCGGGGTGCTGCATTTTCCCGAGACCCATCTGGACATGGTCCGCCCCGGCATCGCGCTGTATGGCGTGCTGCCCGATCCGGCGTCGCAGCCCACCGTGGATCTCGAGCCTGCGCTGTCGCTGGTGTCTCAGGTCGTGTACTTCAAAGTGGTCGAAGCCGGACACCCGGTCAGTTACGGCGCGACTTGGACGCCGCAGTGCGACACGCGCGTGGTCACCATCCCGATCGGTTACGGCGACGGCTATCCGCGTTCGCTGTCGTCGCGCGGCGAAGTGCTGATCCGTGGGTATCGCCATCCCATCGTCGGTCGGATCTGCATGGATCAGTTCATGGTCGATCTCGGGCCGCAGGGCACCGCTTACAACGAAGACGACGTGGTGTTGATCGGTCGACAGGGCGATGCGGAAATCCGCTGCGAGGCGGTCGCGCAGGCGGCCGGGACCATTCCCTACGAGATTCTGGTCGGACTGAACGACCGCATTCCGCGCGAGTATCGCGGCGCCGATACTGCACAGACCTGATGCGCCCTGCATGACTTCCGACGCGCAGGTCCGCAATCCGCAGATCAGTCATCCGAAGATCAGTCAGCCTAAGATCCGCAATCTGGTCGTGGTGCTCGGCGATCAGCTAGACGCCGACTCTGCCGCGTTCGCCGGTTTCGATCCCGCCTGCGATGCGGTGTGGATGGCCGAAGTCGCGCATGAAGCCACCCAGGTCTGGAGCACCAAGGCGCGGATCGCGATGTTCCTCGCAGCGATGCGCCATTTCCGCGATGCCTTGATCGCGCGCGGCTGGCGGGTGGAGTACCGCGCGCTGGACACGCATGCGTTCGCGACGCATGCGTTAACGACGCTTGAAGCGGCGCTGGCGGCGGATCTCGCTGTATTCAAGCCCGAACGTGTGGTGGCGGTGCAGCCGGGCGAATGGCGGCTGGCGCAGTCGCTGCCGCAGGTCTGCCGCGATGCCGGCGTGGATTGGGCCGAGCGTCCCGATCTGCATTTCTACGCCACGCCGGACGACTTCGCCGACTGGGCGAAAGGCCGCAAGGAGCTGCGGCTGGAATATTTCTACCGCTGGCTGCGCAAACGCGAAGAGGTGCTGATCGAAGACGGCGAGCCGGTGGGCGGGCAGTGGAATTTCGATGCCGACAATCGCGGCACCTTCGGCAAGCAGGGCCCGGGCATGCTGCCGGCGCCGCGCGCGTTTCCGGCCGATGCGGTCACCCGCGAAGTCATCGAGCTGATCACTGCGCGATTCGCCGATCACCCCGGAACGCTCGACCGCTTCGATTGGCCGCTGACCACAGCGCAGGCGCAGCAGGCGCTGGACGATTTCATCGAACACCGGCTGCCGCTGTTCGGCCGCTATCAGGATGCGATCTGGTCCGGCGAACCTTGGCTGTACCACTCGCGGCTGTCCGCTGCGATGAATCTGAAACTGCTGTCGCCGCGCCGCGCGGTGGACGCGGCGGTGGCGGCGTGGCGCGCCGGCAGGGCGCCGATCGAAGCGGTGGAAGGCTTCGTCCGCCAGATCCTGGGCTGGCGCGAATTCGTGCGCGGCGTCTACTGGTTGCGCATGCCGGGCTTTCTCGACGACAACGCGCTGAACGCCGATCAGCCCTTGCCCGCGCTGTTCTGGACCGGCGACACGCAGATGGCCTGCATGCGCGACGCGCTGCGGCAGACGCTCGACCTGGGCTATTCGCATCACATCCAGCGGCTGATGGTGACCGGGCTGTTCGCGCTGCTGCTGGGCGTCCGGCCGCGCGAGATCCATGCGTGGTATCTCGCGGTCTATGTCGATGCGGTGGAATGGGCGGAGTTGCCGAATGTGCTGGGCATGAGCCAGTACGCCGACGGCGGGAAAATGGTCTCGAAGCCTTACGCCGCGTCGGGCCAGTACATCAAGCGCATGTCGAATCACTGCGCCGGCTGCCGCTTCGATCCCGCAGAAGCGCTGGGCCCGAAGGCTTGCCCGTTCACCACGCTGTACTGGGATTTCCTCGACCGCCACGCCGCGCGCTTCCGCGACCACCCGCGCGCGGGCATGCAGTGGCGCAACCTGGACCGGCTGGCGCCCGAGCGCATCCAGGCGATCCGCGAGCGGGCGGCGAACCTGCGTGCGGCCTTGGCCGCCACTGCGGTGCCTGCTTCCGACATGCCGGAGGGTTCGGTTTCCACCGCCGCGCAGATTCCGCGATGAGCCCATCTCGCCAGACCTGCCCGATCACAGGCGCCAGATTCGTCTCCAGCGATCTGGCGCGCAGGGCGGTTTCCGCGCAGTATCCTCTTGGACGCCACGGAGAGGCCGCCGATGCCGCCGAACTCGCGGCGTTCCCGATGTCACAATGTGCTGCTTCGCAGCGTGCCGCATGGATCAGCGGGCAGATCATCGCCGTGGACGGTGGCTTCCTTGGCGTAAGACCCACAGTGAAGGTGAGTTGATGGCGAATGCGATCGTCTGGTTCCGCAATGATTTGCGCTTGGCGGACAATCCCGCGCTGCAGGCCGCGCTGGACGCCGGCTATGCGCCGATTCCGGTCTACATCCACGCCCCGGACGAGGAGGGCGATTGGGTGCCCGGCGCGGCGGCCGAGGCATGGCGACACCACTCGCTGGCCGCACTCGACGCCGAGCTGCGCAAACGCGGCTCGCGGCTGCGTTTTTTCCATTCGCCCACACTGCAGACCCTGCAGTCGCTCGCGGCCGCCTGCAACGCCGAGGCGGTGTTCTGGAATCGACGCTACGAACCAGCGATCGAGAAACGCGACACCGCGATCAAGGCCGCGCTGAAACATCAGGGCATGCGCGCGGAGAGTCACAACGGCGCGCTGCTGTTCGAACCCTGGCAGATCGCGACCAAACAGGGCGGCCCGTACAAGGTCTTCACGCCATTCTGGCGCGCGGGTCATGCCGCACTGCATCTGCCGATGCTGCACGACGCGCCCGCGACCCTGCCGAAGGTCGACGACGGTCCGCGTGGCTTGTCGCTGGACGCGCTGAAACTGTTGCCGCCGCTGGGTTGGGATACGGGTTTCTGGACGCATTGGCAGCCCGGCGAATGCGGCGCGCGCGCCGCGCTGGATGTCTTCGCCGATGGCGCATTGCGCGATTACCGCCAGGAACGCGATCGTCCCGATCACGCCGGCACCTCGCAACTGTCGCCGCATCTGCATTTCGGCGAGATCGCGCCGTGGCGGATCGCAGCGGTGCTGCTGTCGCTGCGCACGCCGCGGTTGGCGGAGGAGATCGACGGCTACCTCCGGCAACTGGGCTGGCGCGAGTTCGCCCACCATCTTCTGCATCATTTTCCGCAGACGACGGAACAGAACCTCAATCCGCGCTTTGCCGATTTCCCATGGGCCAAGGTCAGCCCGTCGATGCGCGATGCCTGGCATCACGGCCGAACCGGGGTGCCGATCGTCGATGCCGGCATGCGCCAGCTGTGGCAGACCGGCTGGATGCACAACCGGGTCCGGATGATCGTCGGCAGCTATCTGTGCAAGCACATGCGCTACCACTGGCGCGAAGGCGCGCGCTGGTTCTGGGACACCCTGATCGACGCCGACCTGGCCAACAACACCCTCGGCTGGCAGTGGATCGGCGGCACCGGCGCGGACGCTGCGCCGTATTTCCGCATTTTCAATCCCGTGACCCAGGCCGAAAAGTTCGACCCCGACGGCGCCTACATCACGCGCTGGTTGCCCGAGCTGTCGAAGTTGCCGCCTGCGCTGCGATTCG
This sequence comes from Lysobacterales bacterium, assembly GCA_017302135.1. GTDB lineage: Bacteria > Pseudomonadota > Gammaproteobacteria > Xanthomonadales > Xanthomonadaceae > Lysobacter_I. The sequence continues at coordinate 18,014 of JAFLDZ010000011.1, forward strand.
CGCCGTGGACCGACCCGCTGACGCTGGCCCGGTATGCGCCCGATTACCCGCGACAGCCCATCGTCGATCTCGCCCGTGGCCGTCTCGCGGCGCTGGATGCCTACCGCACGATCGGCGGCGACAGCGGCTGAGCCGCCCCGGTTCGCGTTGACCGCGGCTGTCGCGCGTGATTCACTCGCGCCAAGACGGGGAGAGACGCATGACCGAACAAAAGTCCGCAGACAAGCCGGCGTTCAAGCGTCCGCGCCGCGAATCCATGTCGCGGGTCGACACCGCTTGGCTGCGGATGGAGCGGCCGACCAATCCGATGATGATCACCGGCGTGCTCATGTTCGATGAGCCGATCTCGCTGGCGAAACTGAAGAAGGTCATCGAAAAGCGCTTCCTCGATTACTCCCGGTTCCGGATGAAACCGGTCGAGACGCCCGCCGGCATGGCGTGGCAGACCGACGACGATTTCGATCTGGACTGGCATGTGCGGCTTTCGGCGCTGCCCGGCCGCGCCGACCAGAAGGCGCTGGAACGCTTCGTCAGTGCGCTCGCGTCCAGCCCGCTCGACAAGACCAAGCCGCTCTGGCAATTCCATCTGGTCGAGAAATACCACGGCGGCTCGGCGCTGGTATCGCGCATCCACCACAGTTATGCCGACGGTATCGCGCTGGTCCAGGTCCTGCTGTCGCTCACCGACACCGCCCGCGAGCCGGGCAAGGGCGCCGATCTGGGCAAAGCCTGGCTCAAGCATGAGGGCGCCAAGGTCGCGCGCCGCGTCGGCGCGGTGGAGCGCTATGCCAAGCTCGGCAGCAAGATGCTCGAAAAGGGCATGGACATGTACCGCGATCCGACCCTGGCCGGCGTGCTGGCGAAGGAGGGCGGCGATATCGCCCGCGAACTCGTGCAGGCGCTCGCGCTGCCCGACGATCCGCCGTCGCTGCTGCGCGGCAAGCTGGGCGTCAGCAAGCGCGTCGCTTGGGCGCATCCGCTGGATCTGGAGGAAGTCAAGGCGGTCGGCCGCGCCTGCGGCTGCACCGTCAACGATGTGCTGATGGCCACCGCCGCCGGTGCGCTGCGCGATTACATGATCGAACGTGGCGAGCATGTCGAGGGCATGACCCTGCGCGCCACCGTGCCGGTGAACCTGCGTCCGCTCGAACACGCGCGCAAGCTCGGCAACCATTTCGGTCTTGTGTTTCTCGATCTGCCGGTGGGCATCAGCAACCCGATCCGGCGCCTGGAACATGTCGCCGAATGCATGCACCAGTTGAAGAATTCGCGGCAGGCGATCGTCGCGTATGGGCTGCTGGCGGCGCTCGGCATGGCGCCGGCGCCGGTGCAGGAACTCGCGCTGGAGATGTTCAGCCGCAAGGCGACCACGGTCGCGACCAATGTCCCGGGCCCGCAGCAGCCGCTGTACCTGGCCGGCGGCAAGATCCGCGAAATGATGTTCTGGGTGCCGCAGACCGGCTCCATCGGCATCGGCATGTCGATCCTGAGCTACAACGGCAAGGTCCACTTCGGCCTGATCGCCGATGCCAAGCTGGTTCCCGATCCGGACGCGGTGATCCGCCGTTTCGGCACCGAGTTCGAGAAACTGCTGTATCTCACCCTGATGGGCAGCTGGGAACAGACGATGGATTCGGTCGCCGCCGAGGCCCTGCTCAGCTGAGTCGCGCTCACGCTTCGATGAACGCACACCGGGCATGCGTATTGCCCGGCGACCGCTGCAGCTTGCACAGACAGCCCATTGTCAGCTTCCCGGGCCTAAGGTGACTCCGCCCACCGGCGCCTTTCATGCCGGTCAACAGGAGTTCCCCATGTTCAAGTCCTCCCATGCCTCGGTCGCAGTTGCCATCGCGACCAGTCTGCTGCTTACCAGTTGTGCGACCTACACCGGTCAGACCACGGCTCCCGACGACCCGAACCGGACCCGCAATGGCGCCCTGATCGGCGCGGCCATCGGCGCGGTGGCCGGCATCCTCAGCGGCGATGACGCCCTCGAACGTCGCCAGCGCGCGCTGGTCGGCGCCGGTGTCGGCGCAGTCGCCGGTGGTGCGGTCGGTGTGTACCAGGACCGCCAGGAAGCCGATCTCCGCCGTCGTACCGCCGGTACCGGGATCGAAGTCACCCGCGACGGGGACGTGATCAAGCTCAATCTGCCCGATGGCGTGACCTTCGATTTCGGCAAGGCCAACCTCAAGCCGCAGTTCTATTCCGCGCTGGACCAGGTCGCATCGACCATGGCCGAGTACAACCAGACCGTCGTCGAAATCAGCGGCCACACCGACAGCATCGGCAGCGATGAAGCCAATCAGCGACTGTCCGAGCAGCGCGCGGGCTCGGTCTCCAATTACCTCGCCGGCAAAGGCCTGATGCGCGAACGCTTCGAAGTGGTCGGCATGGGCGAGCGTTATCCGGTCGCCAGCAACGACTCCGATTCCGGCCGCGCCATGAACCGTCGCGTCGAAATCCGCGTAGTGCCGCTGACCCAGGGCGGCTGAGTTTCAACCGCCCTGCTTCAACCGCAGCGTTTCAATCGTTCCATGCGAAATGCGGGCCGCCTCAGTGCGGCCCGTTTTCGTTCCGGCTCAATGGCCTTGCCGGTTGTTGTCCAACCAGCGTCTTGCGCGGGCGGTCAGCCGGTAACGTTGGGTTGGTCGACACCGCATCGTCCAGCGCGTCTGCCGGGGCCTGCAGCATGAATTCGATGAAGACGGTCGCATCCGAGCGCCGATCCGCCTCCGCCAACACCTGATGATAGGCGTCCTGCCGGTCGCGGATGACTGTTTCAACCGGCAGATACGCGAGCAGCGGTTTCCATTGGCGGAGGATCAGCGTCTGCCACAGCCGGCCCATCCGGCCATTGCCGTCCTCGAACGGGTGGATGAACTCGAACTCGTAATGGAAGACGCAACTCGCGATCAGCGGATGCGCATCGGTTTCGGCCAACCAGGATCGCAAAGTGGGATGGGTCGAGCGAAACGATACCCATCGCTTTTGATGTCGAACGAGAAGCCACTGTTTGTCCGACGCATGATGGGTATCGCTTCGCTGAACCCGTCCTGCTGTGGTCGTCATTCTTCACAACGCGCATGCCGCGCGGCGGGATGGTCTGCGACTTTGATGGCGAACGTGGCGCATGTGATTTCCCGGCCCGCGATGGCCATCGTGCGGCGCAATCGATCCTGCCTTGCCAACGCATGTCGGGCATCGCTCGGCTCAATCTTTCCTGCCGTTGCTCGCGTTGCGTTTCCCGCGGCAGGCATCGCGTCGTGTGCAGACACGCTTGTATCTGAAAAACGGCTGGCCTAAGATCGGCTGCTGGCAAAGGAACAGGGAATGGTGCGATGCCTCGGTTCGATCTTCATCCTCCTGCCGTCGGACTGCTTGTCCGCAAACGTATGCATTGCGCATCGGGCAGCGTCAAACACATCAATCGCAACGCGCACCGTCTGAAGTCCGGCAGCGCCATTTCGTTTTTCTGATCGTCGGCTTGCAGCAGGTCCGACACGCGTCGTTCGTCTGATCGACGGTCGGAGATTGTCTGACGTGTGCCCACGCAGCGTGGGTGAAGGGCGATCGGGTGTGACAGGGAGGGAGTAGCGCACAGGGAAGGCATGCGGAACGCAGACGGAGCAGGGGCTCCGGCGGTTTTTTTTCGAAAAGCAGGCCGTTGCAGGTCATGGATTGCGTTCATGGGGTGTCTGTCGCGCGTGTGCCGCTGCGACGCGGTCGCGCCCGTCATGACGATCACAATATCCGGGGGAGTACGATGGAAGCGTATTCGCGATTCAACTTGTTGGGCTCATCCGAGCAGTTCCAGAAAGTCCTTGCGAAAATCCACAAGCTGGCGGCGCTTGATGCCACCGTGCTGCTGTCCGGAGAAACCGGCACAGGCAAGGAGCTTGCGGCGCGCGCGATCCACTATCTCAGCAGCCGGGCCGACAAGCCGTTCGTGCCGGTGAACTGCGGCGCGCTGGCCGAATCGTTGATCGAAAGCGAGCTGTTCGGCCACGAGCGCGGCGCGTTCACCGATGCGAAGACCGCTTCCAACGGATTGATCGGCGAGGCCGCAGGCGGCACGCTGTTCCTCGATGAGGTGGACACGCTGAGCCTCAAGGCGCAGGCGGCGCTGCTGCGTTTCCTGCAGGACCGTACGTATCGGCGGGTCGGCGGCGGCACGCTGCGGCAAGTGGACGTGCGCGTGCTGGTGGCGAGCAATGCGGATCTGCCCGAACGGGTGCAGAAGCGCCAATTCCGCCAGGATCTGCTCTATCGCCTGAATGTGCTGTCGCTGCATCTGCCGGCGTTGCGCGATCGCGAAGGCGATGCCGGCGTACTTGCGCGCGCCGTGCTGCAGCGTCTGAGCCATCAGTACCGTCTGCCGCTGAAACAGCTGCATGCCGAGGGTTTGGCGTTCATCCAGCGCTATGGCTGGCCGGGCAACGTCCGCGAGTTGGAGAACATCATCCATCGCGAGTTCCTGATGAGCGACGATACCGAACTGCGGCTGCGCGAATCGTGCGAGGCATTGATGGGCGCGGCCGTGCCGCAGGTCGACATCGATAGCACCGATGCGCCGTTCCGCGATGCCAAAGCCAATGCCGTGGCCGAGTTCGAACGCAGCTACGTGCGCGCGATGCTGGTGCGCACCGGCGGGAATATTTCGCAGGCCGCGCGGCTGTCGAAGCAGGAGCGCAGCGCGTTCGGCAAGCTGGTGCGCAAGTACAAGCTGGGTGGGTTCGAAGGACAGGTGGCCTAGCGCGCTGCCGAAGAACGGTCTTCCACATCGCGCGCACCTCGCGTGCGCATTTCCGCCGTGGCCGTTCGGATTGCCACCGGCAGTATTTCTCCCGATATTTTTCCCGACATTTCACCCTGTATTTCGCGCGGCGCGAGTGCCCGTGAATATCCGGCTTCTCCCGGGCGGGCAGGTTGCACGCTGTGCGCTGATTTTGATCCGAATCGCCCCGAATCCGCCGTGTCGCGCGGTATTCTTGCCGCACGATCCGTCGACACATTTCTTTCGAATCCGCCCTATGGATGAACAACTCGTTGTATTCGCTGAGAATGCCATCCGCGCTTATCTGGCCGCCCGCCCGGGCAGCGCGGATACGCTCGATGGCATCCATCGCTGGTGGATTCTGTGGCCGGGTCTGAGCGAGTCGCCGGTGGTGACCCAGATCGCGCTGGAACGGCTCGAAACCATGGGTGAAGTGGAGCCGGTCAGCATCGGCAACCAGATTCTCTGGCGGCGCCCGCGCGTATAGCGCCCGGCTCCGGGTCCGCGTCCCGCAAGCCGCCATCGGCGGCTTTTTCTTTGTTCTGGAATCTACACCGCGATCGTCGCGCCACGGTCGGGCGCGTCCGTGCCGCAGTGTCGTCGTTGGGTGGGGTGAAAATTCACCCACTGGGTGAAAAACGACTCAGCCCGCTTTCGTCCGCCGTGATGCCGTCGATGCAGGCCTGTCCGCGAATATCGCCGACGATCGCTACGGCCTGCGCCGTCGATCCTCCGCGTGGCTTGCGTCGGCATGAGGTCGAAAAACACCTCATGCGCAGCGAACGGATGCGGGCGCTCCGCGCAAGCAATTGATTTGAATGAAGCCTGCAGCAGCTGCTGCGGATGGCGCGGAAATTGCTGTGTGATGAAGTCACGAGGCGTCGCTGCAAGGTGCGCAATCGCTGACGGACTGCTTTGACTGCTGGGAAGCGTGGCTGTGGAAAAATGAAGGAGCGGCGATGGACTGGTTCGGCAGCGGCAAGAAAAAAACCGGCGGTGGGCAGTGGGTCGAGATGCAGGAATATGTGCATCGGCGGCCCAGCGTGGACGGCAAGCGCGGCGAGATCGAAAACCCGCAGGGCACCGCGAGCTACGACCGCAATGCCACCGATCTGACCGTACACGGCATCGTCTCCGGGAAACCGGGCGGCGGTACGTTGCTGATGCATCAGATCGCCATGGACGCGCAGGAGATGGGCAAACCCTTCGTGCGCACGACGATGACCGCACCCAGCGCGTTCGGTTTCTACCATCGCATGGGCATGCTGCCGTCGCAGCAGAGCAAGACCATGGGCGAACTGTCGATGGCGAGAACCCATCCCGAGGGCGTGAGCTTTCCGATCGGCCAAGTGGGCAAGCCCGGACGTTTGAACCAGACGTCGCTGGATGCGATAGACCTGCGCATCAAGACGTCGCGGATGCAGTGGGAAGCGCCGACCGACACGGTGCTGCGCAAGTCATTCGGACGCTGAGGGGAATGGCCGTTGCCGTCATGAGTCGCACCGTTGAAAGTCCCGCTAGTGCCCCGCCGGGATCAGCGGGTCAAGCTGCGATCCGGGAGGACGCCGATGCACACGGAAGGCGGAGCAGTCTCCGATGAGTGAACCCAAACGCGAAAGCCACAGCGGAGCACCTCCACCGCCGCGGGCGGCTGCGTCTCCATCGCTGTCCGCGTTCGGCCCGCCTGTTCCCGGGCCGAATGCCGCTTCAGCGAGCCCTGCGCTGTCTGCTTTTCACGCGCCTGCTGCCAGCGCTGCTCCTTCGCATGGTCTTGCTCCGAGAGTGGACGCAGTTGGCCCAGCTGCTGCACCGGCAATCCCGGTCGTGCCAGTGGCGCGCGTTCCACGGACGATCGATGGACGGCCTGCGGTGCACATCGACGGGGACGTCACCAAGGAAGGCCGCAGGGTCTTCCGTCCGTTGCGCGATCCGGCTGCGCCTGCTGCAGGCGTCAGTCCGTATCCCCATTATTCCGCAGCGGTCGACGGTGGGCCGGGGCATCTGAGCGATTTGAGCGTTCATACCCCGCCAGAGGAGGGTTCGACCATTGCACGGCTGCGGCAAACTTACGTGGCACCTTTGCCCGGTGGCCATGCACCTCCCGATCGCACTGATCGATACGTGGATACGGGCAGCGGCCTGATACAACGCAAAGCCAAGGGTGCCTTTACCCCGGAAGACACTCCGCCGCTGTCGCCACGCACGACGTCCAACCGCGCCCCACGCACGAACATCACCTTCGACCCCTTGTGATGAACGGCCTGTCGACAGTGTTGGTATTCGCGTCTGGCGGCATGGACATGCCCCGAATGGACATGAGCCGACAGCCATGAATGCACGCGCTGACGCATGGAATGACGCGCTGCCGTCGCCGTTCGAGCGCAGCGGTGCGCCGGTCGAGTCGACGCTTTCGATGCGATGGGATGCGCTCGAATCCGCGCAGTGGTCGCCGCAGGCGCTGGAGCGCTGGCTGCCCGGGGTGCTGACGCGGACGCACGAACTGGCGCCAGCGGCGCGTATCGCATGGTTGATCCGGCTGCGCGAAGCGCTGCGCCTCGCATGGGCCGCGCCTGCGTGCGTTCGCGAGACGCTGCTGCAATTGGCCTGCGCCTGGTGCGATTGGCCGCTGCTGCTGGCGATCTGCGAACGGATGGAAGCCGCAGACGAGTTGCCCGGATGGGCGGGTGCGCTGATCGCAACGGCGCATCTGCGGCTGGGTGCGGCGCAGACGGCGTTGACCGGTGCCCGAACGCTGGCCTTGCTGCATCCGCAGGATCGCTGGGCGCTGGAGATGCACGATGCGCTGAAACGGTGGATCGCATTCGTCGACGGCAGCGCGCCGGCCATCGTCGGCGAGCGGTTGCGGCTGGAGCCGATGGGGCATCACCACGCGGAAGATTTCCGGTGGCAGTATTTCGATCCGGCCATCGCCCAACGCTGCTGCCTGCCGACATTCGACGACGAAGCGCACTGGCATCGTTGGCTCGACCAGTGCTGGGGTTATGGCGATCAGCGCGTGTACGCGGTGATCCATGCCGATTGGGGCTTCATCGGCAGCGTGAGTCTGATCGTGCGCGGCGACGTCGGATTCTTCTACTACTGGCTGGGCAGCGATTTCCAGGGCCATGGCCTGGGCCCGGCGGCGGTGCGGCTGTTGCTGGAAGACGCGCACCAGCAATCCGGTCTGCGCGCCTGCTATGCGAAAGTGTTCCACGACAATACGGCTTCGCGCCGTGCATTGGAAAAGCTCGGCTTCTATGCCCTGGATATCTGTCCGGCACCGCCCAACGCGGACGAGATGTTCTATCGCTGGGGCGGCGCACAATCACGGGAGGACAGCGTCGAGGAATTGCGGACCCTGTTCGAGCGGATGGGCGCAGAGACCCGGGTCGCGATGCCGCTGTCGCTGTCCGATGCGAGGCGGCGGCCGTGAGCGCCAAAGACAGCGTAGCGGTCGCGAGCGCCAGCGGTGGCAGCGGCGGCGATGATCCGGGTCGCGGACGCAAGGGCTTCGATGGTCATTATTCGCCGGATCGCGGACCGTTCATTCCCTTGCCGCCCGGCATCAAGATGGCGGGCCCGGGTCCGAATCGCGATGCCGCCCGCGATCCGCAGGCTCCGCGCGGCCGGCCGCGTGCGATGTCGCTGCCGAGCGCGAATGATTTCGGCTTCTACATGACCATGCGCAGCGTGTTGACGCATGGCATCCTGCCGCAGCCGGAGATGCGCAGACGCGGGATCGACTTCAATCCGTCGCACGACGGGCCTTTGCGCGATGCCGACCATGTCGAAGTCACCCGCGTACCGAAGGTCGATGGCCTGCGACAGCAGCGTGAGGTCTCGCGTGCCGCGGTGGAAAATCCGCATCATGGCTCGCTCACGGTTTCGCTGGAGCGTTCGGTGGAGCTGGGCACGCGGCGTCAGACCGACGAAGAAGTCCGCGGTGGCATGGACCTGATGCAGCGCTTCGAAATGCTGAGGATGCCGAGCGAAGACGTGAGTAGCGTTCTCAACGGCAGGCGCTCGAATGTGCTGTCGGGACCGTCGCAGGTCGACGAAGCGAACCGGCGCATGCGCTCCACGTTCTCGATCCTGTCGCCTTCCAGCGAGTCGACCGTGCTGCGCGAGCCTTTCGAAGCACAGCGTCCGTCGATCGAACCCTCGCAGATGCGCGAGGTGCATGTGCCCTTCATGCATCTCCCGGATGCACGGCGGGTGATCCAGGACATGCGCGACCGTGGTCGTCGCCAGTTTCCGACGCTGACGGGCGTCGGCGATACGAACGCGCTCGTTCCGCAGTACAACACCCGCCACGGCGATCGCGTCGATACCCAGGGCGTGACCGCGCCCTCGTATCATCAAGCGCTGACGCAATCGGTCAGCCAACACGGCACGACCGATCAACACGTCGTGAAAACGCCGCTGGGGCGCGGCGGTGGCGGAGGACTTGCGCCGATGCCGATGGGCGGCGGCGGACGCAAGCGATCGAACACGATCTGAGCGCAGGCCATCGCGCAGAGCGCGTTGCCGAGCATGGTCGTGCGCGGCATCGTCATCGACGCTGGTTGAACGCACTATCGACGCCGGCGCTTGCTCTCTCTTTTCCGATCCAGTTCTTTTCCCTCTTCTTCCGGGGGAGGGCGTTTTCGCGCCACGGGCGCTTCGACTTCGGAATCCTCGTCCACTGCGGGACTGACCGCGCGCCGCTTGCGGGGCGTTGGCGTCGGGGCTTCTTCGGCAGCCGCAGCTGCGCTGAGTCGCTTGCGAACCGCCGAGGTTTCGGTGTGGAGACGGTATCGGTGGATCGCCTCGCGTGGTGAAAGCGCTGCGACTTCCTCATCCTCCGAACTGTCGGAGAAGTGCTCAACCACGGTCTTGAAGCCTGGCGTCACCGGCAAGGCGCCAGAGATGACGTCGCGATGATATTGCACGCCCTTCGGACGCTTGGCCTGGGGAAATGCAGGGGTCGCGCCCGCGTAGACATCGGCTGGGGTCAAATGTTCTTCGCCGACGGTGCGCAATGCCGCTCTGGCGTGCTTTCCGCCGCCGTTGCGCTGCTGTTCGGACACATCCGCGAGCGCCTTGGCCGTTGTTGCGGCACGCCGCGCGGCGACGCTTTCTTCCGCGCTCAACGGCTGGGTTCCCAGTGCGGCATTGGCGGCCGAAGGCGTGAGATCTTCCGCGACATGGGCGTACCGCTTCGGTTCCCGGCTGTCGGGGAAGGCCTCGCTGGCGGTGGTGATGTAATCCACGCGCTGCCCCTGCGTATTGCGCTCGAAGACCTTGTATGCGGAAGCATCGCCGGTCGGCGTATGCACGATCCCGCCGCCGGTGGGCTGGTCGCGTTTCAACTGGCGCAATCCCGCCCTGGCCACCTTGGCCCGGGCCGCTTCATCGCTCAGCGACGGTGCGGCTGCGATGGGTGCGGGGGCAAGTGGTGGTAGTGCGAGTGGCGCAATGCGCGGTGGTGGCGCCGCAGCGGCGAAATCCTCGGCCGCCGATTGCGCAGCCGATGCGATCGCGAGCGATGCCCCGGGTCTTGGTGGTGGCGTGGGGATGCCGCCGGCACCGCCCAGTGCCTTGCTCGCGGCTTTGCGGGCACCGGGCCCGAACTTTCCACCGCCTTCGTTGCTGCTCATCGGCGTATCCGATCGCTGTGCCCGACGTTCGACGATAACAGCCGATCCGCGCAGTGTCGATGTCGCTTTTCCGGTGCTGCGAAGTCGCTGGACGCGAGCGAGCGATGGGTGGAATTCCACCCGGCGAGGGAAAAATCCACTCACGCCCCATCGCGATTCCGGTTTGCGCATCGTCCGCGTGCGAAGCATTGATTCGAAAGGAATCGCTGCGCGCTGCGCTGCAATGCATGCTTCGTTCCGCCGATGCGCGGCGGGTCCGGATTCACTCCATCGACGCCAGACGATTCTTCCGGATTTGAGCGAGAGCCTTGTTTTTCAGGGGTTTCTCGCATCGCCTCGGGTTGGCACGCATCTTGTTACTGTTATCCGCGAAGCAACTGCCGATCGTTTCCCGATTGCCGGGGAACGACACGAGGTTGTCGAAGGTTGCATGCAGTCCGGCAGCCGCCACGGGTCCGCAAGTCGGACGCATCGAATATCAACACAACCCAGGGTTGGGGCAAGCGAATGAGCGAAAGCATTCAGAAGAAGCTGTTGCGGGTGCGTCCACCACGTGTGCGCATCACCTACGACGTGCATACCAATGGCGCCATCGAGAAACGTGAACTCCCGTTCGTGGTCGGCATCTTCGCCGACCTGTCCGGCGACCGCGATCCGAATCCGGCGGACCCGAAGGCCGCGCTGCCGGAGTACAGGGATCGCAAGATCGTCGACATCGATCGCGATAATTTCAACGAGGTGCTCAAGCAGAGCGTCCCGCGCGTCGAACTGAAGACCGTGAAGAACGTGCTGCCGGGCAGCGACGGCAGTGCGCTCAAAGGCGCGGTGGTGTTCGAATCGATGACCGATTTCGAGCCGGTCAACGTCGTCCGCAAGGTGCCGGTGCTGGACGCCATCTACCAGCAGCGCAAGCTGCTGCGCGATGCCCAGGCCCGCGCCGAGGTCAAGGACACGGCCGCCAAGGCGCTCGACGATGCCGTGGCTGCGATGGAAAGCACCGGCGCGCAGTGGGCGTCCACGGCCAGGTCCGCACTGACGGTATTGGCGGATGCGGTGAAGGCGATTGCGGATGCCAAGCCGGCGACCGCGACGACCGCACAGATCCACGCCGCGAGCGATGCCCTGAAGCAGAAGGCCGCGCCTGCGCTGCGGAAGGCGGCCGACTATCTCAAGACGCAGGATTCGCATCAGGACGACATCAGCGCGGCCGGCGGGCCGACCACCGGCAGCGATGCAGCGCGGGCCGCACTGAAGGCGGCGGTCGCGCCGTTCGAAGCCGCAGCCGTGGCTGCTGAAGGCGCGGTCAAGGAATTGGCCGCACTGGACGATCCGAACAACGCCAAAGTGTCCGATACGACCGCAACGGCGCTGGAGACCAACAGCACGACCACGTTGCCGCCGCTTGTCGCCGCGATCGAAACCGCGACCCCGTACAGCGCGGTCGAAACCCGGGTGTCCGCGATGCTGGCGACGGCGTTCCCGGCGCCTGCCGACTTCGCGACCGGTGTGTCCGCCGCGATGCGCGACCATGTGTTTGCGGTCGTGAGCGCCGCCGGCGGCGGCGGTGTCGGTCGCGGGTCGGCCCTGTCGATCGATTCCGCGGTGGCGGCGATCAATGCTGCGCTCAGCAAGCAGCTGTCGGCGATCATGCACAGCGCGAAGTTCAAGGAAATGGAAGCCACCTGGCGCGGGCTGTTCCATCTCGTGTCGCGCACCGAAACCGGCACGCGGCTGAAGTTGCGGATCCTCAATGCCACGCTCAAGGAGCTGCAGGACGACATGTCCAAGGCGGTCGAATTCGACCAGAGCAAACTGTTCAAGCTGATCTACGAAGCCGAATACGGCACGTTCGGCGGCTCGCCCTACAGCATGCTGCTGGGCGGTTACGAAATCGGCCCGGGCGCGTCCGACATGACCTTCATCAACGCGATGTCCAGCGTGGCATCGGCGGCGCATGCGCCATTCCTCGCGGCGGCTTCGCCGGCGATGTTCGGACTGCCGGACTTCGGCGATCTGGCCAAGCCGCGCGATCTGGCCAAGATCTTCGAAGGCGCCGATCTGACCGCATGGTCGGAGTTCCGCGGCACCGAGGATTCGCGCTACGTTTCGCTGGTGCTGCCGCACGTGATGCTGCGTCTGCCGTACGGCGACGACACGCTGCCGGCCGAGGGGTTCCGCTTCGAGGAAGAGGTGTTGACCGAGGACGGCGTGCCGGACAACAGGAATTTCCTGTGGGGCAACGCCGCGTACTTCCTGGCCGAGCGCATCACCAATGCGTTCTCGCTGTACAGCTGGACCGCCGCGATCCGCGGTGTCGAAGGCGGCGGTCTGGTCGAAGGCCTGCCGATCTACACCTTCAGCAGCGGCGGCGACGACGGCCTCAAGGAAATCCTCTGTCCGACCGAAGTGGCGATCACCGACCGTCGCGAAAAAGAGATCAACGATCTGGGTTTCATCGCGTTGTGCCACAGCAAGGGCAGCGGCAAGGCGGCGTTCTTCGGCGGCCAGACCACCAACCGGCCGAAGAAGTACATCAATGCCGATGCCAACGCGAACGCCGCGCTGTCGTCGCGTCTGCCTTACATCATGGCGGCCTCGCGATTCGCCCATTACATCAAGGTGATCGTGCGCGACAAGGTGGGCGGTTTCCTGACCCGCGGCAATGTCGAGAACTTCCTCAATACCTGGATTTCGCAGTATGTGCTGCTCGACGACAGCGCGTCGCAGGACGTGAAATCGGCCTTCCCGCTGCGCGAAGCGTCCATCGTGGTGGTGGATGTGCCGGGCGAACCCGGCGCGTACAAGGCGACCGTGTTCCTCAAGCCGCATTTCCAGCTGGAAGAACTGACCACATCGATCCGGCTGGTGGCCGATCTGCCGAAGTAGGCATTCACAAGGCCGTCCGGCAATACATCGCCCAACACATTCAATATTGAGGAACGAAAGCAATGGACCTGATTCTCTTGCGGCCCGGAAAAAAAGACGTCATCGGGGAAACCAGCTCGACCTATATCGACGACATCACCGACGATTCGTGGAAGCGCGACCCGATTTTCAAGTTCGACATGTGTCTTGAACTGGTATCGATCCACCAGGGCATGAAGCAGCAGATCACCACCGATGTCAGCAACAAGGCCCGCACCTCGGGCCGTCCGGTGATCACCGAGTTCACCTGCGTGAAATACGTCGACCAGACATCGGTCAAGTTCTACGACTATTGCCTGCGCGCCGAAACGCTGGGGTCGGGCAAGGACGAGCCCACCATGCTGTACATCGCCCGCAACTCCGGCGACAGGACCGGCAACATCATGACCTTCGCGCTGCGCGACGCGATCATCAGCGAGATCCAGTTCCAGTCGCACCCCAACGACATGCCGACCGAGCAGTTCAAGCTCAATTTCACCGAAATCCTGTGGACCTACACCATCCAGGACGTGGACATGTCGACCAAGGGCAGCATCCACAAGGGCTGGAGCGTGATGCACAACCGACCGATCGGCAGTTTCACCTGAGTCGAGTTGCGCCCGGACCGCCGATGCGTCGCGTCGGCGGTCCGCCTGCCAGTGCATTGCCCAGTGCGGGGTCCCCATGCAGTTCCTGTTCGAGCGTCTGAGTGTTCTTCCCCGCAACCTGGATGGCCGTTCCGAGTCGTTCGACCAGGTCGCAGCGGTCATCGCGCAGATCCAGCGCATCGCATCGACCGCGCGCAGCGTAGGCGATTCGGTCGGCGTGGTGCCGTGGGGCATGCGTTCGGTGCCGACCATCGGCGCAAGCGCGACCCTGCAGTTCGAGGCCTATGCGAAAACCCTGGGCGATGCGATCGCGCGCTACGAGCCGCGGCTGACGTCGGTGCAGGTGAGCGTCGAGCGCCACGACGATCCGCTGAGCCCCTACGGACTGCTGGTCAGCGCGGTGTTTCCCGATGAAGACCAGCCGCGCAACGTGCGCGTCGCTGCGCCGTTCTGAGCGCGGACAGGAGCGCGCGCATGCATTCCCCGGCGGACCGCCTCAAGGACTTCTATCAGCAGGAGCTGACCGCCCTGTGCGAGGAAGCCAGCGAGTTCGCCAACGATTTCCCCGAGCAGGCGAACATGCTCGGCCTGCAGCGCGGCCGCTCTTCCGATCCGCAGGTCGATCTGATGATGCAGTCCTTCGCCTATCTGACCGGGCGTCTGCGCTACCAGTTGGAAGTCGATCAGGGCGATCTGCCCAATGCGCTGCTGGGCGATCTGTATCCGCATCTGGAAGCGCCGTTGCCGTCGATGCTGATCGCCGAAATCGGCGTGCAGCCCGACGGCGTTGCGGTGATCGAACGCGGCCGCAGCGTGATGGCGACCGTGCCGGTCAAGGGCGGCGGCAGCGCGGTGTGCAGGTTACGCACCTGCAGCGAGACCGTGCTGTGTCCGCTGACGGTCACGGAGCTGGGCATCGTGTCTCCCGGCGACTATCCGCTGCTCGCGCCGGGTCCCGATGTGCGCGGCATCCTGCGCGTGCGTTTGCGCAAGCAGGGGCGCGCGTCACTGGCGCAGCTGCAGCCGCAGAAGCTGCGCCTGCACCTCAACGCCGAAGCCGGCAGCGCCGCGTATGCGCTGCATCATCTGCTGGGCGTGAATCTGCGCGGCATTGCGGTGGTCGAGGATCCCGGCAACAGCCAGGCGCGCGGAACGGCGCCGCACATCCTGCCGGCCGACAGCCTGCGCTGGGTCGGGTTCGAGCCCGACGAGGCCGCATTGCCGTCGCATCCGCAGGCGCATCCGGCGTTCCGGATCCTGCAGGAATATTTCGCGTTCCCGGAAAAATTCCTGTTCTTCGATATCGCGTCGCTGGAACTGAAATCCGCCAGCGACACGGTCGATCTGCTGTTCCTGCTCGATGTGCCGCCGAATCCGGCGCTGCGCCTCACCCCGGCGATGCTGGCGACGAACTGCGTGCCGCTGGTGAATCTGTACCAGCAGCGCATCGACCCGCTCAATCTGGACCACTCGCGCTACGAATACCGGCTGACCGGCGACGCCTCGCAGCACGACAACTGCGAGATCTACCGGATCGACCGTCTGGATGCGGTGCGCGCGGGCGCCAAGCCGCGGGCGGTGGTGCCGTATTTCACGATGGACGATTTCCAGCACGTCGAGGGGCAGGATTACTTCTACATCACCCGGCGCGAAGCGAGCCAGCGCCCGCGCATCGGCGGCACCGAGCTGTACGTGTCTTTTCTCGATGCGAAATTCGTGCTGACCGATCCGGCCGAGGACGTGATCGGCGGCAGTGCGCTGTGCACCAACCGGCGCATGCCCGAACGTCTGCGCGTCGGCGACTTCCTGCAGGTCGAAGGCGCCGCGCCGATCACCGAGATGCGCGTGCTGGGCAAGCCGACCGCGCACCAGACCCCGCCGATGACCGGCGAGCGGCCGTGGCTGCTGGTGTCGCAGCTCGCGCTGAATCATCTGTCGCTGACCAACGGCCCGCATGCGCTGGCCGCGCTCAAGGACATCCTGCGCCAGCATGTGGGCCCGAGCAGCACGCTGGGGCATCGCGCGATCGACGGCATCCTCTCGATCAAGAGCCGTTCGCTGGTGCGCTGGCAAGGCCGGCCCGGCGGTTATGCGCAGGGTTTCGAAATCGATCTCACGCTCGATCATTCCCGCTTCGAGGAGACCAGTGCGGTTCTGTTCTGCGCGGTTCTGCGCCAATTCTTCGCCCTGTACGCCGCCGTCAACACGGTGGTGCAGGTGCGCCTGTTCATGCCCAACTTCAAAGGAGTGCTCAAGGAATGGCCACCATTGGCAGGCAACCAACTCCTCCTTTGAACGGCGCCGGTTCGAGCGGCGGCGGCTCGGATGGCAGCGGCTCGAATGGCAGCGGCTCTAACGGCAGCGGCTCTAACGGCAGCGATCCCCATCGGGTGTCGCTGAACCAGGCGATCATCGGGCAATACGCGCGCTTCAACGTGTTCCAGCTGGTGCGTCTGCTGCAGCAGAAGCCGGGTACCGGCGGAGAGGGCGCATGGCCGGTCGGACTGCGCCTGCGCTTCCGCGCCGATCTGCGCGCGAACTTCACCGGGCACGAAGTCACGCGATTGATGCGGGCCAAGCCCATGCCGGCGTTCCGTCACGAAGTGCGGGCGGGGCGCAAGATGCCCGCACGCATCGAACTGCGCACGCCGAATTACTGCGTCGCCAGCGAATTGGGGCCGCTGCCCGAACCGTTCCTGGAATGGGTACGCGATCAGGAGCGCGTCGGCGCGCACGCCATGGCCGCATTCCTGGATGTCTTCAACCAGCGCGTGCATGTGCTGCGACACGAACTGAAGCGACGCTCGCTGCGCGCGCTCGACCCGGCGCAGCCCGACAGGACCCGCTACGCGATGCAACTGCGCGCGCTGATGGGCGTGGCCCTGCCGGCGCAGCAGGCGCAGATCCCACTGCCGATGCGCGCCTGGCTGGGCTTGGCCGGCGTGCTGGTCAACAACCGCAGAAGCGCGGCGGTCGTGGCCCAGGTGCTCAGCGCTTATCTCGGGGTGCTGTGCCGGCTGCAGACGATGGTGGGACGCTGGCGCGATATCGAACCGGGCGACCGTATCGCACTGGGACGCCAGCGGCATGCGCTGGGACAGCAGAGCCTGCTCGGCAGCCATACCTGGGACGCGCATGCATCGGTGCGCCTGCACGTCGCGCGCATGCCGTTCGATGCCGCCTGCGCGCTGTTGCCGCTGCGCCGTGCGTACCCCGGCGATGTGCAGCCCGGCGCCGCGCATGAAGGTCTGGCTGCGCTGGTGCGGATGCTGCTGGATCGCCGCTTCGACTGCGAAGTGGAATTGACGCTGGATTCCGCCACCGTGCCGCCGTCGCGCCTGCAGTCGCCCCGGCGCGTTGGTGGTCTGGGCTTGCGGCTCGGGCAGACTGCCTGGCTCGGGCGGCATCACGGGCGCCCCGTGCGCTTCACGATCGCCGCATTCGATGCAATCGACGCCTTCGACGCGGGAGCCGCCGCATGAACCTGCCGGTGGATCCGATCGATGGCACTGCGGTGCAACTGGTCGAGCAGCCGCAGCTGTTCCAGGGCTGCCGCATCGAGATGCCGGGCGGCAACGTGCTGGGCGACAGCGCGCTGCGCCTGCTGCAGTTCCAGGGCCAGGAAAGCGTTTCGGATCTGTTCGAATACCAGCTCGAACTGCACGGCGATACCACCGCAGCGGAGATGGGCGAAGCGCTGGTGTTTTCGCAGATCATCGGCCGGCCGATCACCGTGGGCATCGGCAACAGCGCGTTCGACGACCACAGCACCGGTCAGCAGGCGCTGTCGTCTGCGCTCGGCGGCGGCGACGTGGGCGAGTTCTCGCTGTTCAACGGCATCATTGCCTCGTTCGCGATCGAGATTCCCGGTCTCTACCGGGTGACGATGCGGCCGGCCGCGTGGCGGATGGGACTCACCAACCGCTACCGCATCTTCGGCCAGAAAAGCGTGCGCGAAGTGCTGGAGCAGCTGTGCCGTGAGCACCGCGTGGAAGCGTCCTTCGATGGCCTGACCGGCAGTGCCAATATCGCCTCCACGCGCGTGCAGGACTGGCTGCAGGCGGGCGAGACCGATCTGGAATTCATGCGCCGGCTGATGACCAAGGCGCACGTGTTCTATTACTTCACCCACAGTGCGGGCCGGCACGTGATGGTGTTCGACAACCAGCCGGCGTATCCGCCCGCGCTGAGCGGCGACCGGGCGCTGCGTTACACCAGTACCGGCATGGACGAACTGGGCATGCACCAGTGGGACACGGTGTCGCAGTACAGCTATCAGCAGTCGATGGGCAGCAGCGGCGTGGATGGCGTGTTCACGCTGCAGAGCGAAGCCTGGGACGTGACCCAGCCGGGCGATCCGCTGGCCAGCTTCACCAGCTTCCGCGCCAACAGCCGCCCGGATACCGGCGATCTGCCGTTCAAGCAGTACAAGATCGTGCAGTACGGTTTCAGCGACAACCAGGTGCGCGATTTCGCGCAGTCCACCGAGTTGGCGATGCATACCGCGAACGTGCAGTTCAGCGGCGCCAGCCGCTGCGCCGCGTTCCGGGTCGGGCATCGCTTCCGCATGCAGCCCACGCCGTCGGACTACACCGGTTCCGAGGTGCGTCCCGAGCTGAAGGATGTCGAGTTCGTGCTGACCCACGTGCAGCACAGTTCGAGTCTGGATGGCGATTACAGCAACCAGTTTTCGGCCACGCTGGCGGAGGGTCTGGTGTCGATGGTCGGCATCCAGGACACCCAGCAGGGCATGGTGCTGGCGCATGTCACCACGCCCGCAGGCAGCGAGGCGATACAGGATTGGCCGTATTACGTGCCCGATGATTTCAACCTCGGGCGCCAACTGTTGCAGGACAGCCAGGGCGTGCATCGCAAGCTCAACGCGAAAGGCGTGTACGTGCGTTTTTCCTGCGACGGCCCGGATGCGCCGCCGGTGTGGGTGAAGCTGGCCTCGCACATGCAGAGCATTCCCGAAGTGGGCTGCAGCGTGTGGGTGTCGCGCGCCAACGACGAGTCCGAACTGCCCGAGGTCCAGAACATGGTCCAGGCCGACGGCAGCAAGACCATCACCGACTCCAACTGGACCGCGCATACCCAGGTCGGCAACAGCTATTCCACCAGCTTCGGCGACAGCCGCAGCATCCGCTTCGGGCAACCGTGGACCCGCGGCGACGTCAGCAAGGCGGTGACGCTGGTCGAGGACGCGTATGCGACCGGAAAATTCCGCGATGCTTCCTACTCGCGCGGCGGCAACTACGGCTATTCCACTACCGAGAACAACGAAAAAGGCGTCTTGAACGAATCCTGGTCCTACGGTTCGAGCTACAGCAATTCGTGGAGCCTGGAACAGAAGAGTTTCAGCGCCGCCGGCAGCAGCCATCATCAATCGGTGGTCGGCAAGAGCGATCCCGCGCAGGTGCAGCCCGAGGCGCCCGATGCCGACGCCCTGGCGGCGGTGCAGTCATCGCGTTCGGTGGTGTGGGGCAACACCTATTCCAAGAGCGACAGCCACGGCGACACCAAATCCGTCGCGACCTACGAAGGCGATGTCGAGAACGACAGCACCCACACCGGCGATGTGCTCTCCAACACCACCATCAGCGGCACGTCGACCAACAACAGCACCCACCACGGCAAGGTCAGCAGCAAGAGCGACATCTTCGCGGATTCGGAAAACGTCTCCACCATCACCGGCACCAGCACCAGCCGCAGCACCCACAACATCGTCCACAACTTCACCACGGTCGCCGCGCAGAGCAGTTCCAGCGCGATCGGCGCGACCAACAGCAACGATGTCGTTGGCGTGAGCAATGCCAATTCGGCGACCCTCGCCAGCAACCGAAATTCGCTGGTCGGCGCGAACATCGATCTGAGTCTGCAGGGCACCGGCAATGCGGTGTCGATCACCGGCATGGAAAACCGCATGTCCGTGACCGGGATGAACAACACCCTGAGCGTCACCAGCGAATCCAATACGCTCAGCGTCACCGGCTCCAGCACGACGATCGAAGTCGCCGGGCCGGGCGTGCACGTCTCGGCGAAGTCCGATCAGGCCAGCATCGACCTCAACGGTCCGGTGATGCAGATCCCCGTGATCATCCTGGTGCTGTGACGATGAAGATCATAAAACCGCTGACGCTGGGCGTGCTGCACCAGCCCTATCGTTTCCAGGGTCGGCACCGGCTGTCGATCGTGGCGCTGGGATTCTTCGCGCTGGGCCGCAGCGACGAGCGTTTCCTGGTCGACAACCTGCAGTGGCCGAAGGTGCTGCCGCAGCTGCCGGCGGGACTCCCACTGGATCACGTGCTGCCCAAGGCGCATGCCGAAGTCATGCTCTGCGGCGCGGCGCACGCGCCGAAGCCGGTCGAATCGATGCAGGTGAGACTGCAGTGCGGACCGGTGGACAAACGGCTGCGGGTGATCGGCGACCGGCGCTGGGACCGCACCTGGACGCGCTCGATCTGCGTGCACGTGCCCGCGCCGTTCACCACCATGCCGCTCACGCTGGATCGCGCCTACGGCGGCGCCGATCACGACAATCCGCTGGGCTGCGGCCATCTGCCGCCGCTGTCGTGGCTGCAGGTGCAGGCCGGCAGGATGCCCAATATCGAATACGCCGACCGACCGGTGACGCCGGGCCGCAGCGATCAGCCGTACGCGGGTTTCGCGCCGCAGTCGCTGGCGCATGCCGAGCGCAAGCGGATCGCCAGCGGCACCTACGACCAGCGCTGGCTGAGCGAGGATTTTCCGGGGCTGCCGCGCGATTTCGATTTCTCGCTGTACAACCTGTCGCCGATCGATCAGCAGTTCCACGGCCGTTTTGCTGGCGGCGAAGCCTATCGGCTGGAAGGCCTGCATCCCACCGAAGCGATGTTGGCCGGCAGTCTGCCGGCGATGCAGGCGCGGGCGTTCGTGCTCATGCAGGGGCAGGGCGCCGACGCTGCGCAGGATATCGCGCTGCAGTGCGACACGGTGTGGTTCTTTCCGGAAGTGGCGGTGGGGCTGATGGTGTATCGCGGCGAAGCGACGGTCGCCGACAGCGATGCGCTGGACGTCGACACGCTGATGGTGGCCTACGATCCAGCGGCCCGTCCGCGCAGCGCTGGGCACTATCGCGAGGTCATGGCCCTGCGCCGCGACCCGAAGACCGCCGCGATGCATGCCTTCAACGAATCCCAGCTGGCGCCCGAGCGCAGTCCGCAGCGGCAGGCCGAACGCGAGGCGATGCGCGCGCGGCAAGCGCAGGCGGCGCAGGCGCAGCGTCAGGCGCTGCTGGACGAAACGATGGACGAGTTCTGGCAGCGCAGCGGCATGGACAAGCCGAAGGACTACCAGGCACCGCAGGCGCCCGCACCGCTGCTGCCGGCGGTGTCGATGGATGCGATCGAAGAGGGCGATTTCGATCTGGCCGAACTCTTCGCCCGTGCGCAGGTGCTGGCCGATGACGCGCGTCGCGATGGCGAAGCCAAACTCGCCGCACTGTCGACGCAATTGCCCGCAGCGCCGCCGATGCCGGAGAAAACGCTTGCGGAGCAGACCGACGCTGCGCTGGCGCGCGCGGCCACGCCCGCGTACGACCTGCTGACGCCCGCGCAGCAGGCGCCCCTGCCGCCGGAGTTGGCGCACGCGCTGGCGCTCGCCGAACAGGCGGCACCCGGCGCGGTGGATCGCGCACGGTTGGCCGAAGCACGCGCTGCGTGGACGGGTCTGCCAGCGCTGCAGCGTGCCGCGCGCACGGCGGCGGCGCAGCCCACGACCCTGCAGGCGCCGCTGCCCGATCCCGTCGCGCATGCGCTCGGCGCGCGGCTGTTGGCGATGCATCGCGCCGGCGAATCGCTGGCGGGGCGCGATTTCGCCGGTGCGTGGCTGCGCGGCGCCGATCTGCGCGGTGCCGATCTTCGCGAGGTGCAATTGGAGCGCGCCGATCTGAGCGGCGCTTGTCTGGCCGGTGCGGATCTCTCCGCCGCCGCGCTGACAGCGGCCTGCCTGGATCACGCCGATCTTTCCGGCTGCCGTCTGCACGGCGCGAACCTGTGCGGCGGTTCCGCGCGCGGTGCGCTGTTCGTGCGCGCCAACCTCGTCGGCGCCCGCGCCTTCGATGCCTGCTGGTCCGCCGCCGACCTGCGCGGCGCGCAGCTCGACGATGCGCTGCTGATGCGTATCGATCTGAGCGATGCCCAGCTCGACGACACCCAATTGACGCGCACCGTGCTGATGCAGGCCAAGGCGGCCCGCAGCCACTGGGTGGGCACGCGCTGGCGCATGTGCGTCGCGCCTTCGGCGGATTTCGGTCGTGCCTGTTTCGATGGCGCCACGCTCAGCCGCAGCGTGCTGATGGATGCATCGATGGCCGGCAGTTCATGGCAGGGCGCGACCCTCGATACGGTCTATGCCGGTGGCAAGTCCGACTGGCGCGACAGCTGTCTGTCGCTGCTGCGCGCCAACAAATGCGGCTGGCGCGGCAGCGCCTTGAACGGTGCGTGTCTCGATGGCGCGGTGCTCGCCAGCTGCGATTTCGGCGAGGCCGATCTCAGCGGCGCCAGCCTGCGTGGCGCGCAGTTGCATCGCTCGCTGTTCATGCGCACGACCCTGCGCGGTATCGACGCGGCCAACGCCAGTTTCTTCCAGGCGCTGTGCCGCAAGGCCGATTTCCGCGACGCCGGGCTGGAAGGCGCGGTGCTGGTGCAGGCCGACATGAGCGAAGCCGCGATGCAGGGCGCGCGCATGGCCGGCGCGCGCGTGGATCAACCGGCGAGGCTGTCATGAGCGCTGCCGTCATGACTGCTGCCGTCGTGGATGCTGCCCCGAGCTGGGACGACATCGCCCGCCTGCTGCGGCTGTCGCGGCCGGTGAGCGGCCTGTCGCTGCAGGCGCTGTCGATGCGCGATCGCGCGCTGGCCGGCGGCATGTTCGAAACCTGCGTATTCACCGGTGCGGATTTCGCTGGCAGCGATCTCGCCAGGGCCTGCTTCATCGACTGCGAGATGCAGGGCGTCGATCTGCGTGCGGCGGCCCTGAGCAACACCACCTTCGTGCGTTGCCGGATGGCGAATGCGCGCATGCCGATCGGCGCACCCGCGCAGATCGTGCTGGTCGATTGCGCGCTGAACGGGTCCGACTGGCAGGGCACGCATCTGGCGCGCAGCGCGGCCAGCGGCTGCGATTTCGCGGCGTCCGCGATGCGCGGCGTGCGTCTGGAGCGCAGCGTGCTGTGGAAGGCCGGACTGCAGGGCGTGGATATGCGCGATGCGGTGTTCGACCAGGCGGCGCTGTGCGACACCGATCTGCGCACGACCGCGCTGTCCGGCCTGCAGGCCAGCCTCAGCGCGCTGATGAACAACGATCTGCGCGGACAGCAGCTCGCTGGCGCGAAAATCCAGCGCTGCCAGCTGCAGAGCAGCGATCTGCGCGGCGCCGATCTGCGCGGCGCGGACCTCGGCGAATCCGGCTGCATCCAGGTCAATTTCGAAGGCGCGAATCTGGACGGACTGCGCGCGCAGCGAGGCATGTTCCTGTCCGCGCGCTTCGCCCGGTGCAGCGTGCGCGGCGCCGATCTGCACGGCGCGCTGTTCCACGCCGCCGTGGTCGATGGCGTCCGCTTCGAACGCTGCGCCATGCGCGAAAGCAGCTGGGAGAAGAGCCGGATGCGCGATGTCCGCTTCGCCGATTGCGATCTGCGCGACTCCCGCTTCGATCACGCCGGCATCAGCGGCGGCGAATTCGTCCGCGTGCAGCTGCAGAACAGCGGTTTCCACAACACCCGTCAGACCGATGTCCGCATGCATCGCGTGCAGCGCAAAGGCATGCGCGGCACCAACGCCGCGCTGCTGGACATCGAAGCCCCCACCCTGGAACTGGAGAACCTCCCTTGCGCACCTTGAATGCAGATTCCATCGCGCCAGCCGCGCCGGTCACCCCGGCCGCGCCCGTGGCGCTCGCGGACACGCGCATCACCGTGCTGTTCGACGACGGCAGCTGCCTGCTCGGCAACGGCATGCGCGCGCTGCGCGCGGTGAGCTGTCTGGTCGAACTGCAGATCGGCGATCGCGTCCTCGTCAGCACATCGACCGATGGCCCATGCCATGTGCTGCACATCCTCGCCAGAAACATGTGCATTCGCAGCGAGTCCGCCCGCAATGAGAGCGGCAGCGCGCGCCTGAGCGTGCCCGGCGCCACCGGCATGTCGCTGTGCCAGGCGCGTATCGCCGTGCACGCCGCCGAGAGTCTGCACATGGGCAGTGCCGGCGACGCTTCGTTGAGCGCCGCTGGCGGCACCCTGTCGTTGAATGGACGCAATCTGTTCGTGACCGTGACCGACTCCATCGTCGAGCAGGCCAGTCATTACGTCGGCAAGATCGGACAATACCTGCTCGATGTGCGCGCGCTGCTGCGCCTGCACGGCAACGACGCCCTGTTCACCGCGGCGAACGACATCAAGGTCGACGCCGAACGCATCAGCATGGGCTGAGCCATGTTCGCGAACAACAATCTCGGCGTGATGAGCCTCGGATTCCCGGATGTCTGCATCGTCGGCATCATCCCGGTGCCGGAGGCGAACATCGATTTTTCGATCACCAACATTCCGACCGTCTTCAATGTGCTGTACGGCGGCGGTCTGGTCGAGAACCTGATCACCATCAGCACCCTGAGCACGGCGGATGTCGGTGTCGGCGTGGTATCGGGCATGTGCATGGGGCCGAAGCGCTCGATCCTCGGCAGTTTCAAGCTGCTGGTCGGCGCGATCTTCGTGTCGCGGCTGACGTCCATCAACGGCCAGAACGGCTTGCTGCCCAACACCGTCGGCATCTGTCTGCTGCCGACCCAGTTCCGCGTGCTGGTGCTGTCGTGACCGGCGCGCGCCATCTTCCCGTGCTGCTGCTCGCGCTGTGCGCGCTGGCGGGCTGCGGATCGATCAAGAGCAAGCTCGGGATCGGCCCGCCGCATGCGTCGCTGCGCAGCCTGAGCGTTGCCGCGGACCCCGGTGCGAACAGCGGCAACGGCACGCAGCTGGACATCGTGGTGGTCTACAGCAGCAGCGCCATCGCCGCATTGCCCAAGACCGGGCCGGACTGGTTCCGTCAGCGCGATGGCTTGAAGAAATCGCTGGGCAAGGACATCGAGGTGGTGTCGGTGGAAAGCGCTTCGCCCGACGAAGTCTTCGCGGTGGAACTGCCGCGCAAGACCCGCAGGAAAGGGTTGGCGGTCTACGCGTTCGCCAATTACGTGGACCCCGGGGGTTGGCCGCCGATCGCGTTGACGGCATACAAGAAGGCCGCGCTGCGCCTGCAGGCGAAGTCGATCGAGGTATCAGAGCAATGAGGAGCATCGCATGACCGACAACGAATTCCTGCCCGATGCGGTCCAGTGGTCCGAGGGCATGCTGCTCTCGCCGCAGCATTTCCAGCAGAACGACATCCATGCGCAGGCGATGATGCAACAGCGACTGGCGAGTCTGACGCCGCACGTCTGGGGCGTGCGGCGCCTGCAGTTGGACGCCACGCGCCTGGTCGATGGTCTGGTGAAAGTCGTCGAATGCGATGCGGTGATGCCGGACGGCCTGCCGCTGGTGTTCCGCGCGAACCAGTCGGGGCGCGACCTGAGTCTGAAAGTCGAGCCCCGCAACGGCGCCGACGGAAGACCCGTGCCGGTGCGGGTGTTTCTCGCCATTCCTCCGCGCGCGGGCGCGAAGCCGGGAATCTCGACCGGCAGCGGCACCGCGCATCGCCGCTACGAAAGTCTGCAGGGCGTGGAAACGCTGGACGAAGTGACCGGCATCGGCGACGTGGTGGTGGAGCGTCAGCGCGCCTGCATCGAACTGTTCGCCGACAAGGTGCCCGATGGCTACGATGCGCTGCCGCTGCTGGAAATCATCCGCGACGGTTATGGCGCGGTCTCGCTGACCCGCTATCACCCGCCGATGTTCCGCATCGGTGCGTCGGCTTTCCTCGGCGCGCAGGGGTTGCAACAGCAGTTCGCCGCGCTGCGTAACCAGTTGTGGGACAAGCTGCGCGAACTCGCCGGCAGCAGCGAGGACGATGCGCCGGAATCCGTCGCTGTCCTGAGCAGCGAGGCGAGGATGCATCTGCGCATCGCCCGCGAGATCGCGGCCTGCCTGCCGCTGGTCGATACCCTCCTGTTCGATCCGCTGTGCTCGCCGCAGCAGGCGTGGTGGGCGATGGCGCAGATCGTCGGACGCATGGCGGCGATCGGTGGCAATCCGCGTCCGCTGAAGATGGATCCCTACCGTCACGACGATTGCCAACCGCAGTTCCAGGCGGCGCTGGCGTTCGTGATGCGCAAGCTGGCGCTGGTCAACACCGATTGGGACAGCCCGGAGTTCGCGCACCTCGGCGACGGCATGTATCTGCGGCTGCTGCCTGACGACAGCCCGCAGACGGTCTATCTTGAATTGCGCAAGCGCGAAGGACAGAGCGCGAGCGATCTGCAGGCTTGGCTGGGTCAGGCCTGGATCGCCAGTGGCGATCTGATGCCCGTACTGCGGCAGCGGCGCTTGACCGGTGCTGCGGTGCGTCTGCTCAACCCGGGCGAAGTCACCGGTCTGGGCCTGCGTGCCGATGCCCTGATCTTCGCGGTCAGCAGCGAGCGACTGGAGATGCCGCAGGGTCTGGTCGACAGTTTCCGTGCCGGCCTGCCGATGGTGGTGCTGGGCGATGCGCAATATGCGCCGGCGGCGATCATTCTCCATCACCGCAAACAGGCGGGCGGCGCTGCGCCCGCGCCGCAGCCGACAGCCGTTGCGATGCCGTCGTCGAAGCCGTCGCCGGAGTCGGGACATGCCTGAGCGCACCGGCGCCCCGCTGTTCCTGCTGGCCCGGTTCGCCGAATTCTTCGAATCGGTGGTGGACAGCAAGCAGGCGATTTCCGAAGGTCGTCTCGGTGCGGTGCTGTCGGTCGGCGACGAGCCGCAGCCGACCGATCCGCGCGAGCTCGCCGCACGCCTGAGCGCCAGGCTCGCGGCGGTGCTGCGGCTGCAGGAAAAAGAGGTGGCGCGCACCGGCAAGCCGACCGAGATCGACGCCCATCGCAAGGCCATGTACGTGATGGCGGCGGTGACCGACGAGATCTTCATTCTCGAGGTCGATTGGCCGGGGCGCGATGCCTGGCTGGATTTGTTGATGGAATACAACCTCTTCCAGTCGCGCAATGCCGGCAACCGTTTTTTCCAGATGGCCGACGACCTGCTGGCCGCGCAGATTCCCGATCCGCTGCAGGTCGACCTGGCGGCGGTGATGGTGATGGCGCTGCAGTTGGGCTTCAAGGGTCGCTATCGCGGCACGCTCAGCGATCGCGAACTGGATGCGCTGCGCAACCGCTTGTACCGGCTGGTCGAGCGCGAGCACGGCGCGATCGCGACCGAACTGGCGTTTCCGCAGACCATGGATGAATTGAAGGCCGGCGGTACGCCGGAGCGGCTCGCGCCGCTGTCGCCCTGGTATGCGGCGGGGGCGATGGTGTTGATCGCTTTCCTGGTGATTTCCAGCGTGATGTGGCTGTGGCTGCTCGAACCTTTCCGCAGCGCTGTCGGGGCGGGCGAATGATGTTGGACGCCGCGACCGCATCATCCGTTCCAACTGCGCCGGCTGCAGCCGTGCCTACCGCAGTTGCGCCTGCCGCCGCTGCCCCGACGGCTGCCGCGCAGGGCGCAGCCGAGCCCGGCGGCTTCGATCTCGGGGCGTTGGGATTGGGATCGTTCGATCTCTCCAGAATCGATGTGCTGAAAACATCGCTGACGGGCGCCGGCGTGTTGATCGTGCTGCTGCTCGCGTTTCTCGCGGTGCGGCGTCTGCGCAAGCCTGCGATCGTGACCCTGGGCGACGCCGAAGGCAGCTGCGGCATCTGCGTGCGGGTGCGGGCCTGGCTGCAGCGGATGCTGGCCGCCATCGACTACCTGTCGACCCGTCGCGAATGGCGCTATGCGCAGCCGTGGCTGCTGGTGCTGGGCGAACGCAGCGCCGGCAAGAGCAGCTTCATCGCATCGGTTTCGGACACCTGGCGCCATCATCCGCCGAAGCATGCCGACCAGCTGCAGGCCGAGGGCATGCAGTGGTCGTATTTCCGCTACGGCGTACTCATCGATGGCGACGGCGCGCTGGCGGCGGCTGACGAAGGCGCGCCCGAGGCCAAGCAGTGGAACCGTGGTCTGAAGGCGCTGAACGATCTGCGTCCGGAGCGGCCGCTGGATGGTCTCGTGCTGTGCGTATCGGCGCGCTCGCTGTGCAATGTGAAGCTGTCGCAGCGGATCGCGCTGGCCGAGAACGTCAGCCGCCAGCTCAGCCGGCTGCAGTCCAGCGTCGAATTCATGCTGCCCGCCTACGTGGTGGTGACCCAGTGCGACGACATTCCGGGATTCGCATCGTTCTGGCAAAGCCAGGCGCCCGACCGGCTCGGCCAGATGATCGGTTATTCCGCCATCGCCCAGGACCAGAGCCGGCCGCCTTCCGACTGGGTCGACAATGCGTTCGATCGGGTCGGCGTGCGCATGCGCGAGATCCAGGCGGACGTCGCCGCGCGCAGCGAAACGATCGACGATGCCGACGGCTTTTTCCTGTTCCCCAGCCAGTTCGGCAAGTTGCGCGAGCCGCTGGCGCAGTGGATGGAAACCGTATTCCGCACCACCGCATGGCAGAGCGGCTATCTGTTTCGCGGCCTGTATTTCGCCGGTTCGGTCGAAGCCGACGGCACCATCGCCGAAGGCACGCGCGGCGATGTCGATTTCGTCGATGCCCTGGTGTCGGAGAGGGCGCTGCGCGAGCCGGCGCTGGCCAAGCCGACGCGGCAGGGCATCTGGTCGCGCAATCGCCTGATTCATCAACTGCAGGTCGCGGCGGTCGCCGCCGCGGTCGGTCTGTTCGTCGCGCTGGCCATCGCCGGTTACAGGGAATCGAAGCAGGTCGCAGCCGTGGTCTCGGCGATCGACTCGCTGGACAAGGTCGCGCCGCGCGTTCCGGCCGCCGAAAGCGGCGAATGCCTGGCCCGCGAAGATGTGTATCCGCTGCTGGCGCAGGTCTCGCGGATCGAAACCGGCTCGCGCTATCTGGCGATTCCGCTGTCGTGGGTGGATACCCGCCTGACCAGCGGCAGCGCGACGGCCATCGGCCGTTCCACCGTGCAGAAAGTGCTGCTGCCGACCCTGTCCTGCCTGCTGGAGCAGCGCTCGCGCGATCTGCTGATGTCCGCGCGCATTCCCGACGCACCAGCCGGGAACGTGCTGTCGCGCGAGCGCGGCGATTTCCGGCAGCTGGTGGTCGATGCGCGCGATCTCGAAGACAACCTCGTGCGCTTCCGGACCCTGTCGAAACAGAACAGCGCACTGGACGAGCGTCAGCTGATCGGGATGCTCGACGCGCTGTCGTCGTATGTGTTCGACGAACCGCTGCCCAGGGACGTGTGGCGCGAGGGCGGGGTGCTGGATGATGCTTTCCGCAAGGTCGAGGATGTGCGCGAACCGGTCATGCCCAATGGCCTGCACGCGCGCCTCGCCGCCGCGATGGAAGCCCGCAGCACCAGTCTTCGCGCCGCGCTGAGCCGCGAAGTGGCGGTGGGCGACGATCTGCTGGCGCTGTTGAACGAAGGCCAGCCGCCCATCCTCGACAACACGCGGCGCATGGGCATCTGGCTGTCGTGGGTGCAGCAGTCGTGGCTGGGCTCTTCCGCCGAACGCAATCCCTGCCAGGACATCGTCAACGCCAACAAGGCCGATGTCGAAGCGCTGATCGCCCATTACGGCAATCTCCCCGGCATGGCCGGCATGCTGCAGCGCTTCGGCCCCAAGCAGTGCCACCAGCCGGAGATGCAGACGCTGGCGACGATGACGATGGCGCCGTACGGCCCGATGTTCATCGCCGGGAAGGGCGGGCTGACGCTCGCGCCGCCGCTGGAGGACGAATTGTCCGGGCTGCCGGCGCTGGCCGAGCTGCCTTACATGCAGCTCACCTCGGCCCGGCCGTTCGCGTGCGTCGGCGCGGCTGCGGACTGGCGCGCCAACGAGCTTGCGGAAGCGGCGGGTTATCTCCGCCAATACGAAGACTTCGCCAAGTCGCGGAAACTGCCGCCGCTGGAAGAAGGCGGTCGACCGCTCTACGACAATTTGGCCCGGGAGTCGTTGGCGCACGCGCTGGACGACACCCTGCGTCGCGCCCAGCGGGTACCGGGCGATTCGCAGGCCGATCAGCAAGCGGCCAACCGCACCGATGCGCAGCTCACCCGCGTCGGCGACGAGCTTGCGCAAGGCATGGACGCACTGAAAGCGGTGCTCAACGCCTACGCGAGCTATGGCTTTTCCGACGGCGGCACCGAAGTGCGCCAGTGCGCGCGCGGGTTCGCTGCGGACAATCTGGGCGGCGTGGATGCGCTGGCGGATATCAGTCGGCTGTACGCGCCACCGGTCGCGGTGGGCACCGATGCGATGTTCACCCTCGGCGGATTGCCGGTGACCAGGGATTTCCTCGCCCGCCAGGTCGCGCGCGCGCAGGTGCTGGCCGGCTATGCCGATCCGTTCCTGACCTTGCTCAGCGACACGCCCGGCGTCGACGACGCCTGGCGCGATACGCCGCAGACCGCTGCGTTCTGGGGCAACACGCGCGATGAAATCGACCGCTACACCAAAGGCAAGGAGCCTGCGGGCCAGGTCGCCAATCTGGATGCGTATTTCATCACCCAGTTGACCGGCATGACCTACGCCAACTGCGCCAGTCTGCTGGCGGCCTACACCTCGCCCGAGTTCGGCAACGATCTGTTCTCGGACCGCCGCCGCAAACTGGAGCGGCAGGTGCAACTGCGCTGCCGCGACCAGCGCCAGGCGCAGGCGGAGTCGGTGTACGACGCGCTGGCGACGCGCTTCAATCGCGATCTCGCCGGCCGCTATCCCTTCGGCGAACCCGGCGCGCGCGATGCCGCTCCGGCGGCGGTGCGGGCGTTCTTCCTCGACTATGCCGAACAGCGCGAAAGCATCCTGGCTGCGCTCAACGCGATGGACGGCAACCGCTGGCGCGCGGCGAAGGGCTTCGTCGCCGAACTCGATGCGGTGGCCGCGTTCTTCGCGGGCAATGTCGGCGCGCCGGGCGAGCTGGACGTGTTGGGGCTGACCACCGTATTCCCGGCGGAACCCGCCAGAGCGATCGGCGGCGATCAACTGCTGACCTGGCGGCTGAAGGTGGAGGATGCCGAGTCCGCGTTCCCGAACGGCTTGAAGCCCCTGCAGTGGTTGCCCGGCGACCGGCTGGCGCTGCATCTGCGCTGGGCGGCGCGTTCGCCGTGGCGTCCGCTGACCGATCCCGCCCAGCCCGAGCTCAGCGCCCAGGATGCGACCGCGACCTTCAGCATCGAAGGCCCGTGGGCGCTGCTGCGCTTCATCGACACCTATCGCATGCCCAACAGCCGGTCGGCCGTCCCCGGTCAGGTCCTGCTGGGTTTCCGCGTACCGCTGCAGAGCGTGGCGGTGGGCGAAGACGGCAAGCCGGCGCACAGCGAAGCCAGCGTGTTCATGACCTGGGTCCTGACCACGGTCGATCCGAAGACGCAGACAGAGAAAACCATCGTGCTGCCCGGGGCATTCCCGCGCAGTGCGCCGGTGGAGTAGTGCGCGGATGCCGCGATGCGGATAGGCGAACAAGCAAGACGGTAGGGACAGGAAGCGTGAGCAAGCACCGAAGCGAGATGGGAGATCAGCGATGACCGGAAATGCAGAAGGCAATGTCGAAGCGGCGGATCGCTACTTCCGCAGCACATTGGGCCGTGCCTGGGAGGAACTGCTCGCCCCGGTGTCCGCCGAGGCGCCGGCGGGCGTGCCGGCCGCGCAGGACGAGGCCTACCGCCGCATCCGCCACGAGCGCGAGGAGGAGGACGCCAGCCTGCCTCTGGGCGCGTGGGAGCGCGAACTCAAGCGCGCGAACTGGGTGGCAGCCAGCGAGTTGGCGGCGGCCGCGCTGGCCGGCCGCAGCAAGGACCTGCAGCTTGCGGCGTGGCTGTTCGAAGCGCTGATCGCGCGCAGCGGCTTCCAGTCGCTGGGCCCGTGTCTGCGCCTGATCGATGCGCTGCTGTTGCAGTACGGCGATAGCCTGCATCCGCAGGACAGCGAGCACCGCATCAACCTGTTGCTGTGGATCGGCCAGAAGCTGCTGCCGCCGCTGCGCCGGGTGGCGATCACCGCGACCGGCAGCGGACACGAATACGCCTGGAACGATTGGGAGCAGGCGCAGCGCAACGAGCAGCTGCGCGCCAGTCTGGGCAAGCAGCGGGAGGGCGAGATCGAAGGCGCCACGCTCGCGGATGTCGGCGCGGCGCTGGCCTGTACGCCGGATGCGCGGATCGTGTTCCTGCGCGACTGCCTGCGCGACGGTATCGCAGCGCTGCAGTCGCTCGAACACACCCTGGATGCGCAGCTCGGGAGCGATGCGCCCGGACTGAGCGCCATGCGCAATCTGCTGGAACGCATCGAAGTGGTGGTGGTGGCCGAAGCGCGTCGTCGTGGCGTGACGACACCGACCCGCAGCGACGACGAGGACGCGCCAGCGTCGCAGGGCGAGAACGCGCACGCAGGCGATACCGCGAAGGCGTCGATGACAGGATCGTTGGATCGGCGCGAGGTGTATGCCGCCCTGGCCGAGATCGCGCACGCGCTCGAAACGATCGAACCGCACAGTCCGGTGCCGTATCTGATCCGGCGCGCGGTCGCGTGGGGCGGTTTGAATACGGCGCAGCTCTACAGCGAGGTGTTCGTGCGCTGCGGAGGCCAGATCAACATCTTCGAACTGCTCGGGCTGGGCGACCCGGCGGCCGGGCACGAGAGTCGGGCCGGCTGATCGTTGATGTTGCCCATCGAGCAGCCCGACCGGGCAGCCGAGCATTCGTCGCGCCTTCGGGCGCATGCGCCGCAGAGGAGTCATCGCATGAGCACACCATCCGGCAATGGACCCACCGCAAAACCGATCGCACTGGTGATCGCAGCGCAAGTGCGTCTGTCGATGCCGAAGACGGCGCAGCCGCATCGGCAGGCGCCGGTGAACGTGAAGCATGCACTGAAGAACGCGGCCAATTCATCGCCCGCCGCGCAAGCGGCCTTCCGGCGCGCCGCGCCATCGGTCAAAGCCGCGACCCCGCATCTCAAAGCACTGGCGCAGCCCGGCAAGGGGCTGCTGTCTTCGCTGCGTCACGGCGTGTCGGCGATGCATTCGCTGCGCCAGGTGACGCGCGAAATGCGCAAGGAAAGCAGCGACCCCAAAGCGACCGTCGCCTCGGCATTCAAGGCGGCGGCCAAGGCATCGCCTGCCACCACTGCGGCATTCCAGCGCGCTGCGCCTGCGGCGGCCAAGGCGCAGCATCATGTCGAAGCGTTGAGCCAACTGCAGCAAGGGCCGAAGTCCAGCCTGCTGTCCACGCTGGGGCATGGCATCCAGGCGATGCGCTCGCTGCGCCAGGTGACCAAGGCGATGCCGCGCGGGTCCGGCTTTGCGCCGATCGAATCCGCGCCGATCGCCTCTGCACCGATCACATCGGCATCGATCACATCGGCACACGGCGCTTCGCATGCGCCGCAGATGTCCGGAAGTCCGCATGACGCGCAGGGAAAGCCGATCGATCACCGCGAGTTGCTGTCGCAACTGCGGCAGCACATCGCTTCTGCGCAGGCGAGCCACGCACAAGGCAATGGTGCAGCGCCGTCCGCTTCCGGCTCGCCGTCCACACAGTTCGCGGCGCTGCTGATCATGCGCAGGCAGTCCAGCGCGCTGTCCGCCTTCAAACACCGGAAGTGAGCACGCATGCGCAGCCGGATCGCACCATCGCAGATGCCAGGAGGCCACCGTCGCGGACGGCGGTGCGCGGCATGCTGATGGAACCCGACCCGATGCCCGCCCGCGACCAGGCCCGATGGCGTCCCTTCACCGGCACCATGCGTCCTGGATGGATGTGCGGGCGCGTGCGCGCCTTGCGCGAAGCCGAAGACGATGCGCAGACGGTGCTGGCGTTCCTGCTCACGGGGCTGAAGACGTATGCCATCGATCCGGCCGAGGTGGTGTGGATCATCGACCTTGCCCCGGGCGAGGGCGAGCGCGCATGGCGGGTATTGCGGGCGCTGGCCGGCCGCGCGCCGCGCGGTCCACCGATCCGCTATCTGGCCCGCTGCTCCGATCCCGAACATCACGCGCGCCTCTCGGCCCATGCGTTGCTGAAGCCGTTCGTTGCCGGCGGCGACCTGTTTCTCGATCGGGAAGGGCAGGGCATGCCTTCGCAGAGCATCCGCAATCCGATCGTCGTGCTGGCGCACGAAGGGCTGTCGTCGCAGTGGCAGGGCCTGTACGCCGCGCGGACAGGCGAACTGCTTGAAGCCTGGAGCGACGGCGATGGCGCCATCGATTGGCGACCCGCGAGGCAGCGCGATGGCGTGATGCGGCTGCTCTCGGGTTACCGGGAATCGCTGGACGGCGCCACCTTCACGTTGCCGCGCGGCGCGATGGAAACCCTGTCCGCACTGCTGCGCGCCAGCGGAGGACGGATGCTGCTGCGCGGGTCCGATCACGGTGCGAAGGATCGTGCGCAGATCCGCATGGGGGCATTGGACCCGGAAAACCGAAACATGCGTGGCTGCGATGCGCATGGGACGCTGCGCGTGAATTTCGAAGCGCTGGCGCGCTGGCATCGCGCCAACGGCGCCAGCGTCCTGCAATCCCAGCGCGACGACGATGGCCGGGTATTGCACATCGCGCTGCACGACGTCGCTGGCGGCCGCCTGCAGGAATGCCTGCCCGAAGTGCATGGGTTGCCGCATCCGGACGATCACCTGCAGTTGCTTCAGGCGCTGCATGCATTCCCTGCGGTTTCTCCTTCGCAATGCCTCGCCATGCTGCATGCGCACGGAGGCGATCCGCGCGCGCTCATGGCCTTGTCGAAGCACGTGCTTCAGAACGTCGCAGTCATCGATGGCGTGGCGCTCGATCAATGGCGCGCCATGCTGGCGTATTGCCGTGACCAGCACTATCCGGTGTTCGACGGCGACGGCGAGCGCGACGAGACGCCTGTTCTGTTCGCCAGTATCGCCCGTGCGATGGAAGCACCCTCGCAACGACAGGATTGCGGGCATGGCAGCGAAGTCGATTTACCGGCGCTTCCGATGTGAAGACGATCCGGGCGATTTCTTGATCATCCAAATGCTTGCGATCGGTTCGAGCGGGAACCCGCAGGGCATCCGGATTCGAGACGAGAGCAAGCACGCATTCAACGATAGACAAACGGAGTTGGAACATGTCGGACGAGAGAGGAAAAATGGTGCACCCGACGCTCAGGCGACGCAGCGAGTCGGGGACATTCAGGCAGGTGCCGATGAACGATCTCCCCGCGCACGTGCGCCTGCAGACCGTGGGCGTGATGGTCGGCCCGCCGAATGATCCCGTTCCCGATGTGCCTGAGCCGCAGGTGGTACAGCCGACACTGCGTGAACGTGCCCACAGCATGGTCATGAGCGAATTGACGCCGCATTCGATCATGGGCCGCGTCAGTACGGGTCTGTCGATGCTGCCCGGACCCACGCATGGATGGGATGGGGAACATGCGAGACATCAGGGCAGCGTCGCGTACGACGAGGCGCGCAGTGCATTTTCAGCGCTGTCCAGCGGAAATCTGAGCGGCGCCGCGACAATGGGGTTGAGCGCGATGGCAAGCGGCGCGCGTGCGCTCACCGGCGTTGCGCCGGTGGCTGCGGCCTTGCATGCCACGCATGTTCCATTCGCATCCGAGGTGGCGGATCGGGCGGCGCAGGCCGTGCATGCCCTGGTTCCTGATCCGGTCGGGCCCATTCGAAGACCGGGCCCGAAGTTGAAGAAGGAATAGCCGTTCATTCGATTCGAAAGGCATCTGGCGAGCGCCGTCATCCCCGCATTCGCGGGGATGACGAAACTTGAAAGAACGCCATTCGCCTCCAGCCTCGTCGCGCGCCTCGCATGCATCGCCGTCGGCACGCGCAGCCTTGCCTTCACCGAAAGCCCAGGGAGTGTCTTCCATGAACATCGACAGGCCGTCTACGAACGAATCGACCTTGCTGCGCAAGCGCAAGTACGACGAGATGACGCCGTCGCCGATGTCCATGGGGGGACGATCGCATCCGGAATACGGGTTCCCGATGGCGTCGTCCGAAGTCCTGGAGAAGCGCAGGAAGCTCCAGCCCTCCAGGCCGACGCTGTCTTCCATGCAGCCGCCGCGCGATGACAACGGATCCGGCGTCTCCTTCACGCCATTCGTGCTCCAACCGTCCGTGTTCCAACCGTTCGTGTTTCAGCCACCACCGCCGCAGCAGTCGTCGACGCAATTGTCGCTGATGCCGACGCCGCCGCCATCGTTCGATTTCAGCAGTCTGGATCTCAAGCAGAGCGTCAACGAGACCGGTTTGTGGCAGATGGGCGGCGAGCGGCTGAAAAGTCTCAAGAAGCAGCTGCCGACGTTCGTCAAAAGCAAGACGCCGAAATCCACCGATATCCGCATCAAGGCCATCACCCAGTCCACGGAAAACTGGGGCATCAGCGCCGATGAGAACGTGCGGACCGAATTCCAGCGCACCAAGCGCTTCAAGATGGGAGACGACGAAGCCGAAACCGTCTTCAATCAGCGCAGCCATCAGGCTACCCTGATCTGGAAAACGGACTCGCCCAGTCTGAACCAGTACGGCGACAAGACCGACTCTTCGCAGCCGCTCAGCGGGCATACGCCGGGTATCAAGACCCAGAACGTCGGCGGCACCAAGGGCGCGCTGACCAAGGAACACGGCACCCGCGATCCGCGCCGCGAAAAGATCCTCGCCAAGACATTCGATGATCCGAATCGCGGAGAGCACGATCTGTCGATCATGTCGAAACTGGCGACCATACAGTTGTTCATGTCGCCCAAGGAAGAATTGGAGACGGTCAAGTCGACGGTCGGCAAATCCAAGACGCCGATCTACTCGCAGTTCAAGGATATCGGCGATATTTCAGGCAACAACACCGGCGGCTTCGACAAACTCGTCAACCGCGTGCAGACCGTGCGCGAGACCGACAAGATGTTCACCGCGAAGAATCTGCTGATCAGCGGCTACGACACGCTGGTGCCAGAGACGCACAAGGAATTGCTGGTGAAGGCCAAGGGCGATGTCAAGGAAGCGATGCGGCTGCTGCATCAGGAAAGCAGCGACTCGCAATCGAAGGTGAAGTTCAATACCTCGACCCATTCGCAGGTGCCACGACTGGACCTGAAGAGTCTGCGCGAGATGTCGAAGGACAAGAATCCGACCCAGACTCCCCTGAGCCCCGTGCGACGGATCGAAGATCACAATTTCAATTTCTGAGCGACGAAGAAGACGATGGGCAACGAGGTTCATTCCCCGGTGCTCGATGCAAATGGCGGGCGCGACAAGGGCCCTGTTCGGGAGTGTCGCTGGATTCGCTGCCGCGATGGATCGGCTGAAGAGGGAAAGTCATGAGCAACGATAGAAAGCGCGATCTGGCGACACGAAACGACATTGCCACCAAAAACAAGGCTCCGCTGAAAAAACTGAAGGCGACGCAGCGGGACACGGAGCCTTTCACGCCGCCGCCGCAGGTGTTGCCGATCGCGGTGCCGGTCGCGGTTCCGGATACCGCCAGCTTTCTGCGTCAGATCAACAGCACCGTGCATCCCGCCTCGACCTACTCGACAGCGATCAGTGACCAGTTCCAGAAGCTGAGGCAGCCATGGGATCCGAAGTCGGATGCGAACCTGACCAAGCCCGGGCATCTGTCGACGAAAGACTACGAAGACGGATACATCTCGGACGAGGGCGACAAACTGCTGAAGGCGATCCATGCCCGCAAGGATGAGCAGATCGCAAAGGTCCAGGACTTGGCGGATGGGCGCAAATCCAGATCGGGAAACCAGATCAAGCTGGGCGATCCGACATCCGTCCAGTACCACGGCGTGAATATCCGATATCGCGTCGACTTCACCGGCATCGCCGAAAAACCGCCGAAAAAAACCGGTGGGCGCAAAAAAAAGAACGACGAGGCGGTCGAGGAGGTAGTCGAGCCGCCGATCGAGCCGCCGAAAACCACATGGATACCGCATGCCCGGATATTCGCTGGCGACCAGGACCTGTCGACGGTCAAGCTGGCGAGCCTGGCGGAGGATATCCATGGGCAAGTGGACGAGAGCTTCAAGCAGCATTTCCTTTCGGGCGTGAAAGGGCAGGCGTCGCCGACGCCGGAAAAATCGAGCGCCTATGCCATCGGTGTCGAGTCCCGGGCGGTGGGGCGTGCCAGCGATGCGTTCGGCCAACAGTTCCCTTCGTTCGAGGGCTATCTGCTGTCCAAACCGCAGTCGGCGCATGAGGTCTCCAACCTGTTCCACAATCCGCAATTCGGCACCGGGGCATTGGGGTCCCAGAATTCCGGCCCAACCGCGACGCCGGATTTTCATGCCTTCAACGAAATCGTGTCCGATACCCGCAAGGAGCATTCGACCCAGGTCGGTACCCATCTGTAGGATGTTCCGCTGATCCGGAAAGCCAACGCGATCAATGTGTTCGCGCCGCACGGCAGCCCTGTCGTCACGGTCAATACGGGACGAAAGAAAGATGACTGACGGGTACACCCAGCGCTTGCGATCGGGCGCCCGCTACAGTTTCAGGTCCAGCACGAAGCCATGCTTGCGCGACGCCGGCATGGCATCGGTCACGTCGCCGTTGATCGCCTGGCGCACGTCCTCCGGGACGCGGTAGGACAGGATGGTCTGGGTCCGGGTCGGCAGCGGTTCGTCGATGGTGGCGGGCGCTTCGATGCGGGTGGGCTGCTCGACCCAGCCCCAGTGGCCCGGGATCGACGCTCGCCGGGTATCTTCCTGCGGTTGTGCGGTGCCCAGTTCCGGCCGCAAATGGCCGGCACGATGGATCACGCTGACGCGTTCGCGGCCGTTGCGCAGGTTCAGCAGGATCTCCAGCAGCATCGTCCATATCCTTCCGGTGGCGTGGACAGAGTATGCGAGCCGTCGCCGGCACGGGCAAGCGGTCGCCGACAACCTTGGGGACGAGATCATGGCGAGGGCGTAATGGCAAGGGTGTACCAGACCGAACACATGGGCGAAGCGCACTTACGCGTGGCCATCGTCGCGGCGCGAGGCGAGGCCGATCTGCTGGTGCATCGGGTCGGCAGTTGGGGCCTGGCGCATGGCGACGGCCTGTGGTTCATCACCCGTGACAAACAGGACGCTTCCGTGTGGATCCATCCGTGCAGCATCGGCATGGCGGAGGTGAAGGTCTGCTTCGTCGACGGTTATTCGGAAGCCGGGTGGGTCAGACCCCATCGTCTGCGGGGCCGGTTTTCGCGCTGAGCCCGCAGCACCGGGCAAGCGGTCCAGCGGCCTTGATTCATCAATCCCGGCCGATCAGTCGCCGGTCATCGCCAAGGCCAGCGCCTGCGCCACTTCGATGCCGTCGATCGCGGCGGAATAGATGCCGCCGGCATAGCTGGCGCCTTCGCCGGCGGGATACAGGCCGCGGGTGTTGATGCTCTGGTAATCGGCGCCGCGGGTGATGCGGATCGGCGACGACGTGCGCGTCTCCACGCCGGTGAGCACCGCGTCGTGCATCGCGAAGCCCTTGAGCTGGCGGTCCAGCGCCGGAATGGCTTCGCGGATCGCGGCGATGGCGTAGTCGGGCAGGGCGGTGGACAGATCGCCCGGGCGCACGCCGGGCGTGTACGAAGGCTGCACGTCGCCGAAGTCTTTGGATGCCCGGCCACGCACGAAATCGCCGACCAGCTGTCCCGGCGCCCAGTAATCGCCGCCGCCGAGTTTGAACGCCTGGCGCTCCCACTGTCGCTGGAACGCGATGCCCGCGAGCGGATCGCCCGGGTAATCGGCGGGGCTGATGCCGACGACGAGGCCGGCATTCGCGTTGCGTTCGTTGCGCGAATACTGGCTCATGCCGTTGGTGACGACTTGGCCGACTTCCGAGGTGGCCGCCACCACGGTGCCGCCGGGGCACATGCAGAAACTGTAGACGCCGCGCCCGTTTCTGGCGTGATGCACGAGGCGGTAGTCGGCGGCACCGAGCAGCGGATGCCCGGCGAACGCGCCGAAGCGCGCGTTGTCGATCATCGACTGCGGGTGCTCGATCCGGAAACCGATCGAGAAAGGCTTCGCTTCGATGTACACGCCGCGCCTGTGCAGCATTTCGAAGGTATCGCGGGCGCTGTGACCGATCGCCAGCACCACGTGTTCGCAGGGCAGTTCTTCGCCATCCTTGAGAACAATGCCGCGCAGGCGACCGTCTTCGATGCGGACATCCTCGACCCGCGCGCCGAAGCGGACCTCGCCGCCCAGCGATTCGATGGTGGCGCGCATTTTCTCGATCATGCTGACCAGCCGGAACGTGCCGATGTGCGGCTTGCTGACGTACATGATTTCTTCCGGCGCGCCGGCCAGCACGAATTCCTCCAGCACCTTGCGCCCGTAATGGTGCGGGTCCTTGATCTGGCTCCAGAGCTTGCCGTCCGAGAAGGTGCCCGCGCCGCCTTCGCCGAACTGCACGTTGGATTCGGGATCGAGCACCGCCTGGCGCCACAGGCCGAAAGTGTCGCGGGTGCGCTCGCGCACCGCCTTGCCGCGTTCCAGCACGATCGGCCGGAAACCCATCTGCGCCAGAATCAACGCCGCGAACAGGCCGCAGGGCCCGAAACCGATCACCACCGGCCGCGATTTCAGCGTGCCTGGCGCATGCGTCACGAAGCGATAGCGCATATCCGGGCTGGGCGTGACGTGCGCAAGTCCTCGTTCGGCAACGCCGGCTTCGAGCGTATCGCGCAGCTCGACATCCACCGTGTAGATCAGGGTGATCGCGCTGCGTTTGCGCGCGTCGTAACTGCGCTTGTAGACGGTGAACCCGGCGATGTCGCCGTCCGCGACGCCCAGCCGCTGGACGATGGCCGCGCGCAACGCCGCCTCGGGATGGTCCAGCGGCAGCTTGAGTTCGGTCAGACGCAGCATTCGGAGATTCGGGGCAGGCGAAACCGCAATGCTCGGTGAGGTCGGGGGTCCGGCGCAAGGCTGGCGCTTGCCCGCCGTTTACAATGCAGGTCCGATCGCCCTCCGGACGCCGTCATGACACCAGCCACGACCGCTGCCGCGACGGCCGATGCAGGCACAGTCGATGTGCTGGTCATCGGCGGCGGCGCTGCGGGCCTGATGTGCGCGCGCGTCGCGGGTCAGCGCGGTCGTCGCGTGCGCGTGATCGAGCACGCCAACCGCTGCGGCAAGAAGATCCTGATGTCGGGCGGCGGGCGCTGCAATTTCACCAATACCGGCGCAACGCCCGCCAATTTCATTTCGGCCAATCCGCATTTCTGCAAATCGGCGCTGGCGCGCTACACGCCGCAGCATTTCATCGAGATGGTCGAGCGCCACGGCATCGCGTATCACGAAAAGGAACTCGGGCAGCTGTTCTGCGACGAGTCGTCGAAGCTGATCGTGAAGATGCTGCTGGACGAATGCGCCGATGCCGGCGTGCGCATCGACACGGGATGCAGCGTCGAGCGCGTGGAAAACTTCGATGGCGGCTTCCTCGTGCGGACCACGCAGGGCGAAGAGCGCGCAGCCTCGCTCGTGGTGGCGACCGGCGGGCTGTCGATCCCGAGCATGGGCGCCACCGGCTTCGGCTACGAACTGGCGCGCCAGTTCGGCCACACGGTGCTGCCGACCCGCGCCGGACTGGTACCGCTGACGCTGACCGGCAAGCATCAAGAGCACTTGGCCGACCTCAGCGGCGTGGCACTCCCGGTCACCGCCGAATGCAACGGCCGCGAATTCAGCAATTCCATGCTGATCACCCATCGCGGCGTCAGCGGCCCCGCGATCCTGCAGATCTCGTCGTACTGGAATGTCGGCGATGCGTTGCACCTCGATCTGCTGCCGCAGGGCGATGCGTTCGACCTGCTCAAGGATCTGCGGACGCGACGCTCAGCCGCAGAACTGCGCAACGCGCTGGGTGAGCTGTTCCCCAAGCGTTTCGCCGAGCGTCTTTGCGAGCTGTGGTTTCCGAGTCGCCCGATGCGCCAGTTCAACGATCCCGAACTGCGCGCGATGGCCAAGCAGTTGCAGCACTGGCCGCTGGTCGCGAACGGCACCGAGGGTTATCGCACGGCGGAGGTGACGCTGGGCGGCGTCGACACCGAGGAGTTGTCTTCGTCGACGATGCAGTCAAAACGCGTACCCGGGCTGTATTTCGTCGGCGAAGTCGTC
Source organism: Lysobacterales bacterium (assembly GCA_017302135.1). GTDB lineage: Bacteria > Pseudomonadota > Gammaproteobacteria > Xanthomonadales > Xanthomonadaceae > Lysobacter_I. The sequence continues at coordinate 60,193 of JAFLDZ010000011.1, forward strand.
GACGTCACCGGTTGGCTGGGCGGCTACAATTTCCAGTGGGCGTGGGCATCGGGACATGCCGCCGGAGCGGCGGTGTAAGCATCATGCGCAGAACCGTGCGCCGTTGGCGCGCGCACGGTCGTGAAACGATCGAACTGCGCCGATCAGGGAATCTGACAGCCGTTGCGAATCAGACAGTCCTCATAGGCGCCGTAGCAGATGATGTAAGGCGTGCCTGTCGCGCGGCACTGGTTGAGCTGCTGATAGCAGGTGTTCCTGCGGCAGACCGCATTCGCGGATGACGACGCGGCGAGCAGCACGAGTGCGGCGGAAACCAGGGCGGTTCTGAGCGTGGCGCGTTTCATGTGAAGTTCCTTTTTCATTAGAGTCCCCTGTGGCTTTCACCATAGCCCCGTAGCATGCGACTAGTCCATGCGCCAACGCACGCTTTGGGGGGGCGGATTCAACTGGACCACAGCATCCAGGCAGGTCCGGGCCGTCCGCTCAATCCTGATAAGCGCGGATCAACGTGTTCAGATGCACGCGCTCGGCATCCCGCAGGAACGGCGCCAGCAGCATCATGACCTGGATGATGCCCTGGCGGATCGCGATCTGTTCGTCCTTGTCGCCACGGGCGGCCGAATAGTTCAGCCAGAACGTGGACAGCACCAGCACATTGGTGGCGGCGGCGTTCAGTTCATCTGCGGAGCCGCGCATGATCCCCGCCTGCGACAAGCCGCGCATCACGAGGTGAGCGCGCTCATCGGCGCGTTTGAGGATGCGTGCGAAACGCAGGCGCATGCGGCGGTTGCGGCTGAGGATTTCGACCAGATCCCGATACAGGAAGCGATAGTCCCAGATGCACTCGAACACGAGATGCAACTGCAGCCAGATGTCTTCCAGCTCGGGCAGACGGCCGCTGGGCGCAGCGAGCGCGTTGTCCATGCGCTCCTCGTAGCGCGCGAACAGTTGTTCGATGATGTCGTCCTTGTTGCGGAAGTGGTAGTAGAGATTGCCGGGGCTGATCTCCAGCTCGTCCGCGATGTGATTGGTCGTGACGTTGGGCTCGCCCTGCGTGTTGAACATCGCAAGCGAAGTGTCGAGAATCCGTTGTCGGGTCTGTCTTGCCATCTGAGAGTGGGGCAGTGGCCCGGGCCAGTGGGCCTCAGCCGGCCAGCTTCTTCACCAGATCGACGTACTTTTTCTTCGCATCGTCCTGCGCGGTGCCCTTGAGCTTGGCCCAGGCTTCGTACTTGGCAGTGCCGACGAAATCGAAGAAACCGGGCTTGGCGCCGCTGACATCGCCCTCGGAACCCTGTTTGAACAGCGCGTACAGGCGCAGCAGGGTGTCGTTGTCCGGGCGCTCGGCCAGGCTCTGGATATCTTTCGCGGCTTGTTCGAAGCTCTTCTGCAGATCGGACATGGTTCTAACCCTCCCGTGAAGCCGGCATGACAGCATGGTGCGCGGGGCGGGTCAATACGACACACGGGTATGCGCCCTGCCCGCGTCCGCTGCCGGGAACCCTGTGGCGGGGAGCCGACCCTACGCTGCCGGATTGTTCTTGAACGCCGGCTCTGGCAACTTAGCCGCTTCGGACTGCGCCGCAGTCCCGGAACCTGACCGGGGATTCCCAATGTCAGGCTCTATTCTCATGAGGGCGAGGACATGAGTTATTTCGTTACCGGTGCCACCGGGTTTCTGGGGCGCTTTCTGGTGGGTAATCTGTTGAAGCGGAAAGGCACGGTCTATGTGCTGGTGCGCAAGGATTCGCAGAAGAAATTCGATGCGCTGGCCAAGAAGATGGCCTGGGACATGAAGCGGGTGGTGCCGGTGCATGGCGACATGACCGCCGCGAAATGCGGCCTGACCGCCGCGCAGTTGAAGACCCTGACCGGCAAGGTGAAGCACTTCTTCCACCTCGCGGCGATCTACGACCTGACCGCCGATGCCGAAAGCCAGCGCAAGGCGAACGTCGAAGGCACCCAGAACGCACTGGATCTGGGCGTAGCGATCGGAGCCGGGTGTTTCCATCACACCAGTTCGATCGCGGCCGCCGGCCTCTATCAGGGTGTCTTCCGCGAGGACATGTTCGATGAAGCCGAGGGTCTGGACGACCCTTACCTGCGCACCAAGCACGATTCCGAAGGTCTGGTGCGCAAGGAAAAGCGCATCAAATGGCGCATCTATCGTCCGGGCATGGTTGTCGGCCACTCGCAGACCGGCGAGATGGACAAGATCGACGGCCCTTACTACTTCTTCACCTTCCTCAAGAAATTGCGCGAAATGCTGCCGCCATGGATGCCGGTGCTCGGTCTGGAAGGCGGTCGCATCAACGTTGTGCCGGTGGATTTCGTGGTCGATGCCATGGATCACATCGCCCACAAACCCAAACTTGACGGTCACTGCTTCCACCTCGTGGATCCGGAACCGATGCGCGTCGGCGAGGTGCTGAACACCTTCGCCCGCGCCGGCCATGCCCCCGAAATGACCATGCGCCTCGACGCGCGCATGTTCGCCTTCGTCCCAAGCGGCGTACGCGGTGCGGTCGGCAGCCTGCCGCCGGTGAAGCGTTTCATCGGCATGCTGCTGCGCGACTTCAAGATTCCCAAGGGCGTCCTGAAATTCATCACCTATCCCACCCGCTTCGACAATCGCGAGACGGAGCGTGCGCTGAAGGGTAGCGGTATCTCGGTGCCGAGGCTGGACGACTATGCATGGCGTCTCTGGGACTACTGGGAACGTCACCTCGATCCCGACCTGTTCATCGACCGCAGCCTGAAGGGCAAGGTGAAGGGCAAGGTGGTTGTCGTGACCGGCGGTTCGTCCGGCATCGGTCTGTCGACCGCCCAGCGGCTGGCCGAAGCCGGCGCTACCACGGTGATCGTCGCCCGTGGCGAAGAAGAGCTGTTCAAGGCCCGCGACGAGATGAAAAAGGGCGGCGGCAAGGTTTTCGCCTACACCGCCGATCTCGCCGACATGGCCGATTGCGACCGGCTGGTGGCCACGATCCTCAAGGAGCATGGCCACGTCGATATCCTGATCAACAACGCGGGCCGCTCGATCCGTCGTTCGATCGAACTCAGCTACGATCGCTTCCACGATTTCGAACGCACCATGCAGTTGAACTACTTCGGCTGCCTGCGTCTGATCATGGGTGTCATGCCGACGATGATCCAGCGTCGCAAGGGTCACATCATCAACATCAGTTCGATCGGTGTGCTCGCCAGTTCGCCGAGGTTTTCGGCTTATGTCGCCTCCAAAGCAGCACTGGATGCCTTCAGCCGCTGCGCCCAGGGCGAGTTGTCCGGCAAGGGAATCAGTTTCACTACGATCAATATGCCGCTGGTGCGTACGCCGATGATCGCGCCGACCAAGATGTACGAAAGCGTGCCCACCCTGAGCCCGGATGAAGCTGCGGATATGGTGGTCAAGGGCATCATCGAGAAACCCAGCCGGATCGCGACCCGCCTCGGCATCTTCTCGGCGGTGCTCAACGCAGTCGCACCGAAGGCCTACGAGGTGATCATGAGCACCGCGTTCGAGCTGTTCCCGGATTCGGCGGCGGCGAAGGGCGACAAGAAAGCGCTGAAGGAAGACCAGCCCAGCCAGGAACAGATCGCATTCGCTTCGTTGATGCGCGGCGTGCACTGGTAACGCTTGTCGGCGAGCTTGAAATACAGAAGGCAGCCGAAAGGCTGCCTTCTTTTTTGCGACTCCGGATGATGCATGCCGCGCTTGATTTGCGGCGACAACTCGCCGGTTTGCCTTTCTCAGGACAAAAAGAAACCCGCCTACCTGAAGCCGTGAGGGGAGGGGAGCTACGGTCTTCTTTGCTGGTTGGCGGGTCGAAGAGCGGCTTGAGGCCGCTAAAACCTGAGTATGGAACTCGCGTCACGAAGGCAACGCGATGACAGCTGAAACTTAACAGATGAATGATCGGACCGGGAGTCGAGGGCGAGTCTCCGCCCGGTTCCGTTCATTCAAAATTTGGCATTACAGCCGCTCAGGCCTTCGATGCTGCCGGCTTGCGGCCGCGTTTGGCTGGAGCCTTCACGGCCTTGGCCACTTTCTTCGCAGCCTTGCGCGGCGCAGTTGCCGGCTTGCCGCCCTGACGGCGCAGTTCGGCGGTCAGCGCTTCGACGCGGCTGCTGAGATCGGTCAGATCTTCGCGGCTCGGCACGCCGAGTTTGACGAGGGCGCGCTGGACGCGGTCTTCGAAGACTTTTTCCAGCTTGTCCCAAGTGTCGGTGGCGCGTTCGCGGGCCTGACCAACGCGGTTTTCAACCACATCGCGGACCACTTCAGCACGACCGCCTGCGAACTTGCGCATGGTCTGTTCCAGACCCATGCCTTCCTTCACCAGACCTTCGAACAACTTAGTGCCCTCGGCCTGCGCGCGCGAGAACGCGCCAACGCCGGCCAGCCACACTTGCTGTGCGGATTCGCTCAGCGACTTGGAGAGGTGCTCGGCCTGCGCCTGCGCATCGGCAGCTTTGGCGGTGGTCTTCTTTGCAGCGGCTTTCTTGAACTTGGCCATGATGCCCTCCCAGCGGGCGCGTGATCGATTGAGCCGCAGAATGCGGGAGTTGTCTAGAGTATTCACACGAGGAATCGCGATGCCGCAAGGTGCGGCCATCGTGATGTCCCGTAAGGAGTGCGCGTGGTGACGCGATCAACCGCGATTGCGGCGTTTGATCAGGTGTTCGGTTTCTTCCAGCGCGCGACGCAGGCGTGCGGTGGTTTCGGTGCTGCGGGGTGGCGCTTTGCCCATCCCGCTCAGTACGGTGCGGTGGCGGTCAGCGAGGACTTCATCGCGCAGACGGATGCCATGAGCGGCCAGCACAGGACGCAGGGTTTCTGCGCGATTGCGTAGATCCTGCAGGGTGTTGCGATATCCCAGCTGACATACACGGCGACGATTCGAGAAGCTGAAAGCGTTGGTGAAGAACATCTCGCCGTCGTTCGAGTTCGGTTCGAAGATCAACTGGTCGATGTCCGGGTATTGCTGGGCGTATTTCGCCAGACCTACCTGCATGCGCGACTGCAGCAGCGTGCGAAAGGTCTGCGACATCACCGCAGGCAGGCCGCCCTGCCAGATCCGATGCGGGTCGACCTGGCCGCGACGGCCGGCATCGCTGTCGACCCGGGTCGAATCGAATGGCACCAGCGGGTTGATGCCGATCAGCAGGTCGATACCGCGCTCCAGAAGCACGGATGCGTGCATGGTGCGGCGCAATGCGCCATCGACGTAGTGACGTCCGCGAACTTCGACGGGTGGATACAAGCCCGGCAGTGCGGCGCTGGCCTGTACGGCCTTGGAAATTGGAATATCCATCCACTGCTTGCCGCCGAAGCGGACGGCTTCACCACTGTCCAGATCGACCGCGACGACGTAAAGCTCGCGATCGAGTTCGCGGAAGTCGTTGCTGCGCCCGCCGCGACTGAAAATCTCGCGCAGGAAGCGCTCGACTTCGGTGTTGTCGAACAATCCGGCGGGCACCAGGCCGCCGAAGCGGAGGATCAGGTCCGACAGCCGCGATTCGCGCGGATTGAGCAGGCTGCCCCACCATTCCAGCGTCAGTCTCGGCAGTGCCGAGGCACGGCGCATGTATTCGAATACGGCTGGGCGCAAAAAGGTTTCCGGCCGGAAGCGCACATCGTCGCTCTCGCCGGTGATGAAGATGCGGCACATTTCGGTGGTCGACATGCGATTGACCAGCCCGGCGGCGAGGAACGCGCCGCTGCTGACGCCGACATAGCAATCCATTCGGGTCAGATCGATCCCGTCCAATGCATCGTCGAGGGCGCGTAGTGCGCCGAGCTCGTACATCGCGCCGATCGGACCACCACCGGCGATCGCGAGACCGATGCGGGCGGACGTCGGGGCGGGAGTGCGGGAGGTCGGCTTGCGCTTGCCTGATTTGGCTTGAACGGGTCGGCTGGCGGCGTGAAGTGAGAGCATGCAGAAGGCACTTGGGGAACTCATCGAGTGTAGCCGAAAGGCGCGCATGCGGCGTTTGTCCGATGGTCGTATGCTGCGGAGCCGTCGCATACCTGGATTCAAGTCATTGATTCCTTGAACGAATGACGGCTGATCCTGGTCGCTGCAGACGCGCTCCGCTCGCCAAGCTTGCCGATCAGTCGTACGACGCCGATCATCTGCACGGATGAAGATCGTCACTCCAGACTTTGCGCACGGCCGGCGTCGGCTCGACAAACGGGCTTTGAGCGTCCTGCTGGCCCGCCGGTTGGCATGGCACCAGGCAGTGCACGATCCCGAGCGGGATCCCCGCAACGACGGACGATGGCTGCCCGAGCTGCGGCGCTGGCAGGCGGCGCGGCTGGCGGCGAGTTTCCAGGGCTTCATGCAGGATCCGAAGCGAAAGCCCGCAGCGGAGTTCTTTCTGACCGATCTCTACGGCGACCGCGATTTCAGCCGCCGCGATTCCGACATCGCCCGGGTCGCAGGGAAAATGCAGCGACTGCTGCCGCAGACATTGCTGGAAACGCTGGCGGATGCGATCGAGCTTGGCGCATTGAGCCATGCTTTCGATCTGCGCATGGCCGAAGCCCTGGAGCGTTTGGCGCCCAGACGCAAAACCATGGATGACGATCTGTATGGACGTGCGTATCGCGAAGTTGGGCTGCCGCGACTGCGTGCGCATCAGATCGATCTGATCGTGGTCGCCGGTTACGGCCTCGGCCATGCGTTGCGCACTCGCGGCGTGTCGACCCTGCTGAGCGTGCTGCGCGGGCCGGCGCGCGCGGCCGGTTTCGGCGAATTGCAGTCGTTTCTGGAGCGCGGTTTCGGGGCTTACGCCAAGCTGGACGATGTGTCCGGCTTCATTGCCGATATCGAGCGCAGCGAGCGCGAGGTTGCGCGCCGGCTGTTCGCCAGTCATCCCGAGCCGTTCGCACCGCTGCCGGATGCGCATCCGCCGTCAGGCGCTGCGCGCAAGCCGATCCGCGATCGCTGATCAGCGGCGGGCAGACACAGCCACGATGACGACGGGCTTGATCCGGGTGTCTTGAGTTTTGGTCCCGTATCAGCCGAAGCGTTCGTCCAGCACACGACGGATTTCGTTCTCGATCGGGCCTTTGAAGGCCGAGACCAGAAAGCCGAGCTTCGCGGTGACATGCAGAGATTTGGCCGCCAGCGCGATCTTGCCGTCCACGCCGGAGCGGTTGAAGTTGAGGGTGTCGCCGTCCCATGCGTAATCGAAGTCGAAGCGCTCCGCGAGCTTCTCGGCGACTTCCTCGACGGCTTTGCGCGCCTTCGCATGCGGCAACGAGTGCGAATGACGGATATCGATGGACATGGGCATCTCCCTTGAGGATGGCCGGTATTGTGCGCACTGCCGGCCGCGGTTCCAAGGCCTGCGGGCCGGTCCCATGATAAATTGCGGTCGCATGAAAGGTCTGAAACTGCGATTCCCCGAACATCACCACCCGGAAATGCCGCTCGCTGCGGGCGTTCATGCCATCGGTCGCATTGGCGATACCGTGGGGCTGGTGTCCGATCTCGACGCGCCATCGATCCGCTTGTTCGTCGATCGTCGTGGCGTGTGGATGACCGTGGCCGACGGCGCGCGCGGCATCCACGTCAACGGCCGCCCGGTGCAACGCATGGCGATGCTGCGGCTGGGCGATGCGATCTATCTCGATGGTGTGGAGATGCTGCTGGTGTCTTCGCGCGCGGTCGAGGCGCTGCCGGACGCGCTGCGCCATGTGCCGGGCGAATTCCGCGGCGACTGCAGGGTGGTGGTGCGTGGCGTTGGTGGCCGCCATCACGGCCGCAGTTTCACGCTTGAGGCGCCGCGTCTGGTCGGTCGCAGCGACGAGGCCGATATCCGCATCGAAGACCCGGCGTTCGCCGAACGCCATGCGCGGATCGAGATGATCGGCAACCAGGTGGTCCTGCGCGACCTCGGCAGCGGCGACGGCAGTATCGTCAACGGCAATCCCGTGCGCGACGCGCTGTTGTCGCCGGGCGACCAGATCGTGTTCGACGTGCATCACCGCTTCGTGATCGAAGCGCCGGCCAGCAGCACCTCGCTGTTGACCCGGGTCGTCGAGCACGAGGATGCCAGCGAGACAGTGCAGGCGCAGCGCGGCCGTGGACGGCGGTTGCCGTGGCTGCTGCTGGCCGCGGTGCTGCTGGCGTCGGTGATCGCCGCGTTACTGCTGCTGGGCGGCGACTGAGCGCACCGCGGCTGTTCGCCGTCGCTGCTGCCATTTCCAGACCCGCCAGCCGAGCAGTGCGGCGAGAATGCCGGCGTACAGCGCCGGTTCGCGGATGTCGGATTTCACCAGCCACCAGAAATGCAGTACGGCGAAGACGCCGATGGCGTAGACCAGCTTGTGCAACCGGCCCCACTGCCGGCCGAGTCGCCGCATCCAGCCCTGGGTCGACGTGATCGCCAGCGGCAGCAACAGCAGCCAGGCGGCAAAGCCGACGGTGATGTAGGGCCGTTTCACGATCTCCTCGAAGATCTGCAGCCAGTAGCCGCGCAGATCGAGCCCCAGATAGGCGGCGAAATGCAGGGTGGCGTAGGCGAACGCGTACAGCCCGAGCATCCGCCGGAAGCGGATGAGCACGGCCTGTCCGGTCAGCTGGCGCAGCGGCGTGATCGCGAGTCCGATCATCAGGAAGCGCAGCGCCCAGAGGCCGAGACGATGCTCGACCTCGGCCACCGGATCGGCGCCCAGAGCATCGCTGCCGGTCTTGAAGACGTCCCAGAACTGCCAGGCCAGAATCGCCAGCGGGGTCAGGCAGAAGAGGTGTACGAGGGTTTTGGCGGCAATGAGGTTCCGGGAGGCCGATGCCATCAGAACCACTTTTTCAGATCGAGGCCTTTGTACATCCCCGCGACCTGCTCCGCGTAGCCGTTGAAGATACGGGTCGGGATGCGTTCGGCGAACAGTTTGCTGGCGGTGCCGCTGATCCGCCGCTCGGTCTTCTGGCTCCAGCGCGGGTGATCCACGTTCGGATTGACGTTGCTGAAGAATCCGTATTCCGACGGCTGCAGATCGTTCCAGGCGGTCGGCGGCATCTTCTCCACGAATCTGATCTCGACGATCGACTTGATGCTCTTGAACCCATACTTCCACGGGACGATCAACCGCACGGGCGCGCCGTTCTGCTGCGGCATAGGTTTGCCGTACAGACCGGTGGCGAGCAGGGTGAGCGGATGCATGGCTTCGTCGATGCGCAGGCCTTCGCGGTAGGGCCAGTCGATCGAGTCGTAGCGCACGCCCGGCATCTGTTTGGGGTCGGCGAGGCTGGTGAAGGCCACGTATTTCGCTTTCGAATTCGGCTCGAAGCGCTTCAGCAGCGCACCCAGCGGCACCCCGAGCCATGGAATCACCATCGACCAGCCTTCGACGCAGCGCAGCCGGTAGATGCGCTCTTCGGGCTTGATGCCCTTGAGCAGATCGGCGAGGTCCAGCTTGCCCGGTTTGGCGCATTCGCCGGACACCGTGACCGTCCACGGCTTGGTCCGCAGGGTCTTCGCGGCCTGCGAAGGGTCTGCTTTGCCGGTGCCGAACTCGTAGAAGTTGTTGTAGCTGGTCACATCCTCCAGCCGGGTCAATTCCTCGCCGGTGCGGAACCCGGACTTCAGCTGGGCGGGGGTCACCGCAGTCTTCGGCGGGGCGGGAGGTTCGGCCTCGGCACAGCCGGACAGGCCCAGAGCCGGGGCGGCGGCGAGCAGCCCGAGCAGCCGGCGGCGGTCGTGATAGACGGCCTCGTCGGTGATCTCGGCGGTGGGAATGCGCAGGGCGTCGCGCAGGGAGGCGGGGAGGGGCATGGGCGGATATCCATCTAACAGGGGTCGACTATAAGACGAAGGTAGTGGGCATTCGGTTGCGCCGTAGACTTAAATTTCCTTACGGGACCGTGTTCGCCTCCCCAAACGATGCTGCGCTGCGGCATACTCGACGGCCAACCCACGTCCATGGAACACCACGATGTCTCGCGCCTTCAATTTCAGTGCCGGTCCCGCCACCCTGCCCGAGAGCGTCCTCCGCCAGGCCCAGGATGAGATGCTGGAGTGGCGCGACTCGGGCGCATCCATCGTCGAGCACAGCCATCGCGGCCCCGAATTCATCCAGGTCGCCGCCGAAGCCGAAGCAGATCTGCGCACGCTGATGTCGATTCCGGACGATTACGCCGTGCTGTTCCTCGGCGGCGGCGCCACCACCCAGCAGGCATTGATTCCGCTGAATTTCGCGGCGCCGGGTCAGGCCGTCGACTACGTGGTCAGCGGTCACTGGGGCAAGACCGCGATCAAGCAGGCCAAACCCTATGTCGATCTGCGCGTGGCCGCGACCAGCGAGGCCGGCGGCTTCCGCGACATTCCCGCGCGTGACACCTGGCAGCTTTCCGCCGATGCCGCCTATGTGCACATCACCGCGAACGAAACCATCCATGGCGTCGAATTCCGCTACACGCCGGATGTCGGCGACGTGCCGCTGGTCGCCGATTTCAGCTCCAGCATCGCTTCGGAGCCGGTCGACATCTCGAAATACGGCGTGATCTACGCCGGTGCGCAGAAGAATCTCGGCCCGGTCGGCATCACGGTCGTGATCGTGCGTCGCGATCTTCTCGAGCGTGCCGGCCAGCCGCGTGCCGACATCTTCAACTACGCCTCGCACCTCAAGGGCGAGTCGATGCTCAACACGCCGCCGACCTGGAACTGGTACATGCTCGGCCTCAACGTGAAGTGGATGCTGGCCGAAGGCGGCGTCGCCGAATTCGCCCGCCGCAGCACCGAGAAATCCGCGCTGCTGTATTCGGCGATCGACGCATCCGGCGGTTATTACCGCAATGAAGTCGACGCCGCCGTGCGTTCGCGGATGAACGTGCCGTTCTTCCTCCACGACGAAGCGCTGGACAAACCGTTCCTGTCCGAAGCCAAGGCCGCCGGCCTGATGGCGCTCAAGGGTCACCGTGCGCTCGGCGGCATGCGCGCCTCGATCTACAACGCGATGCCGGTCGCCGGCGTGAAGGCGCTGGCCGATTTCATGAAAGACTTCCAGCAGCGTCATGGCTGAGAAGCGCAAAAACACCGGTGCCGCGAAGCCGACGAAGCGCGCGGCGAAAAAAACCGCGACCCAAACCGCCGCCGCGCCGAAGCCATCGGTCGAGATTCCCACCGACGCCCAGGGCAAACCCGATCTGCTCGCGGTCCGCGCGCAGATCGATGGCATCGACCACGAGATCCAGACCCTGATCGCCGAACGCGCGATCTGGGCGCATCAGGTCGGCAAGGCCAAGGGCAAACTCGCGGCGGCGGTCGATTACTACCGCCCCGAGCGCGAGGCGCAGGTGCTGCGTCGCGTCGTCGATCGCAACGAAGGCCCGCTGTCCGACGAAGTGCTGGTGCGGCTGTTCCGCGAAATCATGTCCGCGTGTCTGGCCCAGCAGGAGCCTCTGCGGGTCGGTTATCTCGGGCCGGAAGGCACGTTCTCGCAGCAGGCGGTGTACAAGCATTTCGGACACTCGGCGAAGGCCATGCCGCTGGCGACAGTGGAAGAGGTGTTCGATGAAGTCGCCGCCGGCAATGCCGATTTCGGCGTCGTTCCGGTCGAAAACTCGGGCACCGGCACCATTCAGTCGACGCTCGATCTGTTCCTGACTTCGCCGCTGATGATCTGCGGCGAAGTCGAGCTGCGCGTGCACCAGTATCTGCTGTCGCGCACCGGGCATATCGAAGACATCGAACGCATCTATTCGCACACGTTGTCGCTGGCGCAGTGCAAGGGCTGGTTGCGGCAGAATCTGCCGAAGGTCGAAAAACATGCGGTCGCCAGCAACGCCGAAGCCGCACGCCGCGCGCGCAACGCCGACGATGCGGCGGCGATCGCGGGCGAGAACGCCGCGCATGTCTACGGCCTGAAAGTGGTGGCCGGCCCGATCGAGGACCGCAGCGACAACACCACGCGCTTCCTGGTCATCGGCCGCGCCTCGTTCCCATCGTCGGGCAACGACCGTACCTCGCTGCTCGTCTTCATCCGCGACCAGCCCGGTGCGCTGTACAAGATTCTCGAACCGCTGGCCCGGCGCTCGATCAGCATGAACCGGATCGAATCGCGCCCCGCGCACGGCGCCTTGTGGCAGTACGCCTTCTTCATCGACGTCGCCGGCCACGCCGAGGAATCGCCGCTGAAGGACGCGCTGGCCGAGATCGACCGGTATGCCGGCGATGTGCGGGTGCTGGGGTCGTATCCGGTCGCCGTACCTTAGGAATTGCATGACGGACGAAGCATTTTTTTCGGCACTGGCCCAGCCCGGCATCCAGAAGCTTCGGGCCTACGATCCCGGCCACGATCTGGTCGCGTTCCGGCGCCGTTTCGAAGGGCGACATCTGATCGAACTGGGCTCCAACGAAAATCCGTACGGACCCAGCGCGCGCGCGAAGGAAGCGATCCTCGCGACGATCCACGACAGTTTCCGTTATTCCGATCCGCTCGGCGGCGATCTCAAGCGCGCGCTGGCGGCGAAGCACGGCGTCGAGCCCGCATCGATCCTGCTCGGCAACGGTTCGCATGAATTGCTGATGCAGTTCGCGCAGGTGTTCGCTGGGCCCGGCGTCGATGTGGTCGCTTCGCGGTTCGGTTTCGCGGTCTATGCGATCGCCGCGCAGTGCGCGGGCGCCACGCTGCGGGTCGCGCCTTGCAATGCCGACGATCACGCAATGCCGCGCGGCCACGATCTCGACGCGATCGCCACTGCAATCACGCCCGCGACGCGTCTGGTGTATCTCGCCAATCCGAACAACCCGACCGGCACCTGGTACGGCGCCGACGCCTTCGCTGCATTCATGGCGAAGGTGCCGGCGGACGTCGTGGTCGTGGTCGACGAGGCCTACGCCGAGTTCGTCGATGCGCCGGAATGCGCGTCGGCGCTGACGCTGCAGGCGGCGTACCCGAATCTGGTCGTCACCCGCACCTTCAGCAAGGCCTATGCGCTGGCGGGGCTGCGCGTCGGTTTCGCCATCGCGCATCCCGGCCTGATCGCGGTGATGGAGCGGGTGCGCGAAAGCTTCAACGTCAACAGCGCCGGTCTGGCTGCGGCCGAGGCCGCGCTCGGTGACGTCGAACACCTCGACTGGGTGGTCGCGCGCAATGCCGAGCAGCGCGGCGTGCTTGCAACGGCACTGCGCGCGCGCGGGTTGACGGTGTTTCCGTCGCAGACGAATTTCCTGCTCACGCAGTTCGCCGAGCCGGGGGACAACGCGCGCGTCGCGAAGATCGAAGCCGCCTTGTGCGAAGTCGGCGTCGTACTACGGCCGATGGTCGGCTACGGCCTGGGCCACTGCCTGCGCATCACGGTCGGCAATGCCGACGAAAATCGCCGGCTGCTGGCCGCGCTCGATGAGGTGCTGGCATGAGCGGCGCGAACAGACTCGATTGGATCGTCGGTGCGGGCAAACCGCTGACGGGTCGTATCCGCGTGCCCGGCGACAAGTCGGTGTCGCACCGCGCGATCATGCTGGCCTCGTTGGCCGAAGGCGTGTCGCGGATCGATGGTTTTCTCGAAGGCGAAGACACCCGCGCCACTGCGGCGGTGTTCCAGAAACTCGGGGTGAAGATCGAAGCGCCGTCGCCGCAATCGCGGATCGTCCACGGTGTGGGTCTGCGCGGCCTGCGCGCGAGCGCCGAAGCGCTGGACTGCGGCAACGCCGGCACCGGCATGCGCCTGTTGACCGGCGTACTGGCGGGGCAGGCGTTCGACAGCGTGCTGGTCGGCGACGCCTCGCTGTCGAAGCGACCGATGCGGCGGGTGATCGATCCGCTGGCGATGATGGGCGCGAATATCGACAGCGAAGCCGGCGGCCTGCCGCCGCTGCGCATTCGCGGCGGATCCGCGCTGCACGGCATCGATTACACCTTGCCGGTCGCCAGCGCGCAGGTGAAGTCCGCGGTGCTGCTCGCGGGCCTGTATGCCGATGGCGACATCACGGTGCGCGAGCCGCATCCGACCCGCGATTACACCGAACGCATGCTGTCCGCATTCGGTTGGCCGATCGAGTTCTCGCCCGGCCTTGCGCGCGTGCGCGGCGGGGCGGACGGGCGGCATGCGCTGCGCGCGACCGACGTGTCGGTGCCGGCGGATTTCTCGTCGGCGGCGTTTTTCCTGGTGGCGGCCAGCGTGATTCCGGGTTCCGACCTCACGCTCGAAGCGGTCGGCATGAATCCGCGCCGCACCGGCCTGTTGCAGGCGCTGCGGATGATGGGCGCCGATATCGTCGAAACCGATGCGCGTCATCAGGGCGGCGAAGCGGTGGCCGATCTGCACGTGCGGGCGACGCAACTGCGCGGCATCGACGTGCCGGAAGATATCGTGCCCGACATGATCGATGAATTTCCGGCGCTGTTCGTGGCCGCCGCCTGCGCCACCGGCAGCACCCGCGTCAGCGGCGCCGCCGAACTACGGGTGAAGGAATCCGACCGCCTCGCGACGATGTCCTCGGCGCTGCGGGCGCTGGGTATCCGCGTCGACGAGGTCGACGACGGCGCGACGATCCACGGCGGCCGTTTCGTCGTCGACCCCGCCAAGCCGGTGGTGATCGACAGCCACGGCGACCATCGCATCGCGATGGCGTCGGCGATCGCCGGTCAGCGCTGCGAAGGCGAGTTCACGATCGGCGACATCGCGAATGTCGCCACCTCGTTTCCGGGGTTCGATACGCTGGCGCAGCGCGTCGGCTTCGCGCTGCGGGACGCGTCGGCGTGAAACCTTGATTCGCCGTTCGATCCAATGACACTCACCGTCGGAGAAGCATCGGAATGTCCGTATCGCGCCTTGTGCAGGGAGTCATGGCGGCGCTGTTGTCCGTCGGCGGGATGGCGTCGGGCATGAGCGGCGATGAGCGCGTGATCGCGACCTACCCGCATATCGCCGGCCCGGAGCGATCCGCCGCGATCCGCGCCGGTTATGTGCGCATCAAACCGGGCATGTCGTCGGCGGATGTGCGCGATATTCTTGGTGAGCCCGATGAGATCCGCCCGCTGTATGCGCCAATGGCGAAACACCCGAAGACGATCGGGCAAACCTGCTGGTATGTCCTGCGGCGGTTGGCCGAGCACGGCAGCCAGAGCGAACGGCAGGAGTCCGCTGTCCGTGTCAGCTTCGACCTCCAGGGCGCCGTCTCCGCTGTGGATGCCTGGGGGCTCGATTGAAGCGACGCCGGATCGACGTCTTTGGAACTTGAACGCGATCGTTCGCGCGGATCAGTGGTCGTGCGCGGATTTCATTTCTATCTATTTGATCTTGAAAGAAATATGATTCAATCCATGCAGCGGTCGGAGCGCCCTGATTTCCGGTCGGGCAGGGAATCGTGATCGGCACCCGGTGTGCGGTAGGATTTGGACGATGCGAATACTGATTGTTGATGACGACGAAAGCATCCTCACGGCGCTCAGGCTCCTGCTTCTGAGTGAGGGAATGGGGTGCGTCGCGTGCCGATCGCCAGCGGAAGCGCTCGCTGCCGTACGCCGCGAGCCTTTCAATCTTGCGCTGGTCGATCTCAATTACGTTGAAGACACGACCTCTGGAAAAGAAGGGCTTTCGCTGATCGCCGCACTGCGCGACGCAGCGGAGGATCTTCCGGTCGTTGCGATGACCGGCTGGGGCACGATCGGCGTTGCCGTTGAAGCCATACGAAGCGGTGCGGTCGATTTTGTCGAGAAGCCGTGGGACAACAACCGTCTCCTCACCACGATCCGCACCCAGCTCAAGATCGGCGCTCTGGAAGGCCGGGAAAAAAAGCTGCGTGCCGAGAATACGCTGCTGTACCGCCAGGACGCGGACCGCAAGATCATTTCCCGCTCCGAGGAGATGAGCCGGCTTCTATCGATGGCGCAGCGCGTTGCGCAAAGTTCCATTCCGATCCTGATCACAGGAGAAAACGGCACGGGGAAGAGCCTTCTCGCCAGCTATATCCATCATCACTCCACGTGCGCCAACGGTCCCTTCATCAGTGTGAACATGGGGTCGATTTCCGAATCGACGTTTGAAAGCGAGATGTACGGCCACACCAAAGGCGCATACACCGATGCGAAGACCGAGCGTGTCGGGAGGGTGGAGCTCGCAGACCAAGGCACGCTGTTCCTGGATGAAATCGCCAATCTTCCGCTTACCCAGCAAGCGAAGATCCTCCGTTTGCTGGAAGAGCGCAGCTACGAAAAGCTGGGCAGTTCTTTCACCAAGAAAGCCAATATCCGCTTCGTTTCCGCAACGAATGCCGATCTCGACGCGTTGATCGCCGAGCGCAACTTCCGCCAGGATCTCTTGTACCGGCTCAACGGCGTGACGTTGAAAGTGCCGTCGCTGCGCGAAAGGCCGGCCGATATCCAGCTCTTGGCGGAAGATTGTCTGAAACAGGCGCGAGAGCGTTACAGGACGCCGGCCCGGGAATTTTCCTCCGGTGCTCGCGCCGCGCTCGAAAAGTACGCCTGGCCAGGAAACATAAGGGAGTTGCAGCATGTCGTCGAACGTTCCGTGCTGTTTGCGCAGCAGCAGGCGATCACCGAGCGCGACCTGCAGTTGGAGCCTCCTCCGGCATGGAACGACACGGCCCTCGAGGGGATCGACGGACTCACCCTGGAGCAGGCCGAGGTCTGGTTCATCCGCCAGACCCTGTCTCGCCATGACGGCAACGCCGTAGCCGCCGCGAAAGCGCTCGGTATCAGCCGCTCGGCGCTTTATCGACGTCTCGGAAAGCGGGAATCGGTTTGAATCACGGCTCCCGCACGAGGAGCGTGCCCCCGAGCCGGCGGCTGCCTCCGACGGCAAGCGTGGTGCTGTGGATCCTCAGCGGGGCGATGCCATCGATCTGCATCTGCATCCTTTTGATGATCGATGGGGCCGTGTCGGGAGGTGCGGTCGTCGCATTCGCGCTCGCGACGATCGTCTGGCTGGCGATCGTCGCGCTGTCCGTGCGAGTGAAAGTGCTCCGCCATATCCGGACGCTCAGTAACCTCGTCGAAGCCGCTCGCGAGCACGAGTACAGCATCAAGGCGACGCATGCTCGGGACTCGGGCGAACTGGCCGGACTGTATCGCCAGATCAACTCCTTGATCGGAGACATGGAAGGCGGCCGACACGCCGAGCAGGAACTGCTGGGCGTGTTGCGGAAAGTGGTGAACCAGATCGGCGTCGCCATCGTCGTGTGCGATGCCCACGACAGAATCCGTCTGGTCAATCCGCCTGCGGCAAAATTGCTGCGATCCACGGAGACGGACCTGATGGGAGTCGACTTCTCGGATACGGCGCTCGTGGATGTTCCTCTGACTGCCGGCCCGCGTGTGCTGGATTTCCGCTTCCCGGGCGCAGAAAGCCGCTGGCAGGTCAGCCAACAGTGGTACCGGCATCAGGGCAAGCCCAGCCGCATCATATTCATCGTCGACCTCCGGCAGGTGCTGGCGGAAGAAGAAATTCTCGTCTGGCAGCGGCTGATCCGGGTCATCAGCCACGAAGTGAACAATTCGCTGACGCCGATCTCCTCGCTTTGCCAGACACTGGAGACGATCATTTCCAGAGGCGACGGCGTCGAGTTCTCGGACGCTCTGCGGGATGGCTTGAGCGTGATCGGCCAACGCGCGAAAGGCCTGAAGGAATTCATTTCCGTCTACTCGCGCATCGCCAGACTGCCGGAAGCCCAGAAAGTCGTATTTCCCGCTGCTCGACTGGTCGAGCGGGTACAGGGCATGTTCGCGCAGTCCGGACTCGGACGGGTCGTGGACGTCCCGGATGTCTTGCTGTACGGAGACCCGGTGCATCTCGAGCAGGCGTTGATCAATCTGATCAAGAACGCTCTCGAGGCCAATGAAGGCAGTCCGGAGCCGGTAATGTTCGGTTGCAGCATCCGCGATGGCTACTGCGAATTCGAGATCGTCGACAACGGCAAGGGCATCGCCAACACCGGTAATCTCTTCGTTCCTTTTTACACGACAAAAGTCGATGGTGCCGGTATCGGTCTTGTGTTGTGCAGGAATGTGGCCGCGATGCATTTCGGTCGAGTCACGCTCGAGAATCGCTCCGATGGGCCTGGTGCCATCGCTCGACTGGTGTTGCCCTTGCCGCCGATGCAGTAGCTGACATGCTGATGTGTCGGCTTGCTCTTCTGCGTCCTTGCCCGCACACTTGTTGCGATGCGGGGCATTCGATTCACCACGATGCGGCACCGGTACGGGGTGCGGGAGAAGCGCGGAAATGGATACGCACCTGGTCGTAACCGGTATGGGCGTCGTCAGCGCGATAGGACAGGGTAAACAGGCCTTTGTGGATGCGTTGCTCGGCGGCCACGACGCTTTCCGCGTCATGCAGCGGCCTGGACGGCAAAGGGATTCCGCTTTCATCGGTGCTGAGATCGACGATCTGATCGTTCCGGGCGAGATTCCAGCGTCAACGCTCCGAACGGCTTCCCTGTCGGCGAAGGCCGCGTTGACGGTCGTGCACGAAGCGTGGAGCGAGGCGCGTTTGTCCGAAATCGAACCCGAGCGGGTCGGCCTGGTCGTCGGTGGCGCGAACGTGCAGCAGCGCGAGATCACGCAGATACAGGATGCTTATCGGGATCGCATCGCTTTCCTGCGCCCGAGTTACGGCATGACCTTCATGGACACCGATCTATGCGGTTTGTGCACTTCGCAATTCGGAATCCGCGGTTTCGCCTACACCGCTGGCGGGGCGTCTGCCAGCGGTCAACTGGCGATTCTCCAGGCCGCGCAGGCGGTGATGACCGGGCAGGTCGACGCATGCATTGCAGTCGGTGCATTGATGGATCTGTCGTATTGGGAATGCCGCGGGTTTCAGGCGCTCGGCGCAATGGGCTCGAACCGTTTCGCCGATCAGCCTGGTGCCGCGTGCCGCCCGTTCGACCGCGATCACGACGGTTTCATCTACGGCGAATGCTCCGGGGCACTGGTGATCGAATCGTTGGAATCCAGCCGCAGACGCGCTGTACACCCGTACGCCAGACTTGCCGGTTGGGGGATCGCGATGGATGCCAACCGCAACCCGGATCCTTCGCTGGAAGGAGAGACAAGAGCCATCCGGAATGCGCTCGCCAGCGCAGAGTGGTCGGCTGCACAGGTCGACTATGTCAATCCTCACGGAACAGGCTCGGTCATTGGCGACGAAACCGAAATCGCCGCACTCCGTGCCAGTGGCCTTGCGGGTGCTTGGCTCAATGCGTCGAAGTCGCTGATCGGCCACGGTTTGACGGCTGCCGGCGCGGTCGAAGTGATCGCGACGTTGCTGCAGATGCGCGAAGGCAAGCTGCATCCGACGCGCAACCTCCAGAATCCGATCGATCCCGATATGAAGTGGGTCGGGTCGTCTGCCGTCCAGCATCGAATCGAACATGCGCTGACGCTGAGCATGGGGTTCGGGGGAATGAACACTGCGCTGTGCTGGCAGCGTCATCAGTGACCCATCCGGAGCATGTCGATGTCACCGAATGATTCCACGAGCCAAGTGCCGAGCTACGGAACCATCCAGGTCCGTTTCGAGGACTCGGTTTGCTATCTGCAGTTCAATCGCCCTGCGTCCAATAATGCGATCAATGCGCAGCTCGTTGCCGAGTGCAGCGCGGTCATTGCGATCTGCGAGGAAATGGCGACCATCGTCGTGCTCAGCGGTCTGCCCGAGGCGTTTTGCCTGGGGGCGGATTTCAATGAAGTGACCAAGGGATGCGATCCTGCATATGTGGCATACGAAGGGCCCGGTCCCATGTACGACCTCTGGCTGAGACTGGCGACCGGGCCGTTCGTGGTGATTTCCTTCGTGCGCGGCAAGGCGAATGCGGGAGGCCTCGGTTTCATCGGCGCAAGCGATATCGTGCTTGCCGACGAATCGGCGCAGTTGAGTTTGTCGGAACTGTTGTTCGGTTTGTATCCGGCCTGCGTCCTGCCGTTCCTGATTCGTCGCATCGGTTTCCAGAAAGCGCATTTTCTGACCTTGTCGACACAGGCGATTTCGGCGAAACAGGCGTACGAATGCGGGCTTGTCGATGCGTTCGAGGCGCAGGGCGAGGCGCTGCTGCGCCGTCATGTGATGCGCTTGCGGCGTCTCTCGCGCACCGCGCTGAAACGCTACAAAACGTATGTGGGTCGACTGGGCACGCCGCTGGCCGAACACCGGGAGGCCGCCATCGCCGGAAATCTGGAGGTATTCAGGGACGAGGACAATCTGCGTGCCATTTCCCGCTACGTCCAGGAAGGACTGTTTCCGTGGGAAAAATAAACGAACAGGCATGACAACCGCAGCCGCGAGGCAGCCAGCCGTCGTTGAGACGGCTGGCCTGCAGAACGAAGCGCTCGCTCAGGCCGCTTCGAAGCGGATGGGCAACGCTTTCAATCCACCGACGAAAACAGCCTTGGAGTGCTCGGGCTTGCCTGCGAAGGAAAGCGACTTGATGCGGGGCAGCAGTTCTTCGAAGAACACGCGCATTTCAAGCCGCGCCAAGTGCTGGCCGAGGCACATGTGCCCACCGAACCCGAACGCAAGTTGCTTGTTGGGTGTCCGGTCGATCTGGAATTTGAACGGATCCCTGAACACTTCCTCGTCGCGGTCTCCCGACAGGTAACAGATCATCAGCCAATCTCCCGCGCGGATGTTCTGGCCCCGCAGTTGATAATCCGTCGTTGCCGTACGCATGAAGTGACGTACGGGGCTGCTCCAGCGTATCGATTCCTCGACCAGCCCCGGGATCAACGTCGGATCTGCCTTCACCTTGTCGAACTCTTCCGGAAATTCGCACAGGGCCATGATCCCGTCTGCGATGGACGCGCTCACGGTGTCGTGTCCAGCAGTCGACACCAGCGAGTAGTACGACATCGCCTCGAAGTTGCCGATGGGCTCGCCGTCGATGGTTCCATTGGCGATGACCGTGGCGAGGTCGTCGCGCGGCGCGGCGCGACGATCGCGCGTGATGACGTCGAAATACTTGAAGAAGGTCTCCACGGCCTTGCTCAGGTCGAACAAGCCCTGTTCGGCGGTTTGCTTGGCTTTCCCGGATTCATTGAGATCCTCATCGAGACTGCCGAAGACCTGTTTGGTCAATTTCAGCATGAGCGGTTCGTCTTCGATCGGAACCCCGAGTATCTGCATGATGACGCGAAGCGGGTACAGCATCGCGACATCCTTTGCGAAGTCGCACTCGCCCTGATGCGAAAGCATGCGATCAACGAACTCTCTGGCGATGCCCCGAACGGCCTCTTCCCGATGGGCGAGGTTGGACAACATGAACCAGTTGCTGGTCAGCGCGCGGTATTTGCGATGATCAGGGTCGTCCATGTGCGCCATGGTGCGCGCCAGATGCGGACTGCCGTCGCGCAGATAACGCACCATCGCATCGGTGTACTGATCGGTGAGAATCGTCGCTCGGTCGCCGTTGTGGAAAGCTTTGTTGTTCTTGCTGATCTCAAGAATGTCCGCATGCTTGGTCACGACCCAGAACGGGTCGAAGTCGCGCAGTTTGGCGACGCCGAGGGGCATGTGCTGCCGCAGCCACGAGTAAGCATCGGTGATTCGCCCGATGTCGGCGTAGGCATTCGGATCAACGAGCGTCGCGGCGACTTCGCTCGGGATGACCGGTGCGAGCGCTTCTGTGTCCGTATCCATGACGGCAAGTCCCATGAATTGACTGATAGATTTCGAGTCTATCATCCGGTCCCGGCTTGGCAAGTCTGCAGAATCCAATTGCTGTGCGCTCGACGCGAGCCGCTGCATGGACTGCGAATCGATATCATTCGGCGAACTCTGGCACGATGGACGGCAAGCGCCCGAAGGTTCCAGTGTGTGCTGCGCACTAGCAGGGCGACGGTCCTGCGACCGGGACTTTCAGATCGGGAGTTTCAGATCGGGAGTTTCAGATCGGGAGTTTCAGATCGGGACGGTACTCCGCACCCAATGCGGGCAAGCGCCATCCAAGAGTGCTGGATTCATGATTTCAATCCCAGGACTGCGGCCGTCATCATTGTCCGTTTGTCGATGCGCGTACCACGTCGCTGCAACCGTTTGCACTGATCCGGTCTCGGGATGTGCAGCAGAGCGACTGAGTGACAACTGCGCGGTGACTGCTATGGGGCCGCGGGTAAAATGAGGCGCTGTACGCATTTTGCGGTCTCGACCATGCATGGACGATGCATTCACCGGCAGGCGCCGTGCGTCTGCTTTCGAGGTTCGCATGCAAAAATTCATTGAAACAGCAAGCCTGTTCAACCTTTGACAGCGTTGTCGGTCACACTAATGAAGAGATGCGTCCGTTATTCCACATCGTGAACCGTGCAGTTCAAAAAAAGAAAACGCCAGAGATGCCAGCGAAGCGGCCACAGGCCTTGTTTTCTTTGCTGGAATGAGGAAGCGCATGTCACCAGTTGGACACATTTATCTGTCACAAACGTACGCACAAGGGCGTCGCATAGTAAGAGATGGCATCACACAAAATCGCAAAAAGCTGAATGCTTGACACAAAACAAGAAGGGTGTAATCCTGAAAATTCGGGTCAACGTCCACCTAAGCGTTTGATCCTCGGATGATTGGATATTTAGGTGTCTTTCTTCGTTCGCTTCGCCCGGCAGTTCTTCTTGAACAGCCGGGTCTCTGATATATAAGGACATCCGAGGATGATTGATCGTGATTTATTGCAGGACCTCACTGAGTCTTACCTCAGAGGTGTAATTCTCGAGTCCTTTGAAGAAGCGGACCCGCCGCTGGATCCCGCTGAACACCCGTTCGATTCGTTCACTCCCTTCCGGGAGTTCGGTATCGACTCTTTTCTCGTGCTGAAAATTCTCCGCCGCCTGGAAAGGGATTTCGGCACTTTGCCGAAAACGCTGCTGTTCGAGAACTTCAATATCTGCGACCTTGCGAATTATTTTGCGGACAACCATGTTGAGAAACTTGGACAAATGTTCGCCGATCAACTGCAAGATACAGGGGCCACGACGGTGCAGTGACAAGGTGTAGTCGCTTTTCTTGAGGCAGTTGTATGGAAGACGTAAGCGATACCTCCACGGCTCAGGGCAATCATGCCGCAGCCGAGACCGGTCTTGGTCATACATCGGGTCGTGCGCCGATTTTGATGTTGGAAAAGGATGTCCTTGCCCATCCTGAGCTTGGCCCTTGGGCGCAGGCTCTGTTCGACAAATGGAAGAATGAAGGGTCGGCATCGCGCGGGATCGCGCACATCGCGCCGAATCTTTTCATCGGTAGCGACAGGCAGGGTTATTTTCACTACAGCCGCCATCGCAAGATCGTACTGGTATACGCCTACACCGGGCCTGACGATTGCTTCCAGGCCGTCGCCGGTGAACTTCTGGCGCATTGCGAGCGAAAGGGTTACCAACTCAACTTCTTGTTCCACGCGCCGATTTCGTCGATCGCGGGCGTGGCATTTTCCGCGACCCCCTTCGGCGTCGTGCAGCGAATTCCCAATCTGCCCGAGTTCACGCTGAAGGGCACGGCGATGCAGCGTCTCCGCTATCAGGTGTCTTCGTTCAAAAAGGCGGGGACGTGCGAGGTGTCCGAGTATCGTTGCGGAACGCAGCCGATCGTCGACCAGGAAATCGCTCGTGTCATCGACAGCTGGTGCGCGGGAAAAACAATGGTCAATCCGCTCGTGAGAGCGGCGAAAGAGGAGATCCTCACGGGGACTCTGCACCCGCGGCATCGGCTGTTCCTGACGCGCGCGAACGGTATTCTTCAGAACGTCGTCCTGATCTCGCCTCTCTGCGAAGCGGACAACGGCTATCTGATGGACCTTGAGTTCTATGGTTCGGACATGCTGCGCGGAGGACTCGAGTTCTCCATCGTGAGCATCATCGAAACGCTCGTTGCCGAAGGCCGAACGCTATTGAGCCTGGGCGGGACCTATGGCTGTCGTATCGAACAGTCGGAGAATCCGGACCCTGAAGTAGACAAGCTGTTGGATGATCTGCACAAACAGAACATATTCAACGATCAGGGAAATTTCCAGTTCAAAAACAAGTTCCGGCCCCAAGCGCAGACCATTTTTCTGTGCCGGAAGGCCGGCTGCGGCAATCCCGACAGCGTCATCGACATCATCATGATGATCGCCGATCCGTCGCGCGCGCAGACATCCGATGCGGAAAACCACACGGTCATGCCGTCGATGGAACCGCTGCCCGTGCAGGACATGGACGAGGCGGCCGCTGACAGCATGCGCATATCGAAAGATCCGCCTGAGGCACACGCACAAGGCGTCGAAAAAAAAAAGAATGCTGAGCCTCCCGGGCCAGACAGCGCGATCCCGGTAAATCCTGCTGAATCAGATGCGGCTGTCGCAGTTGCAGAAGTTGCAGGGGTGCCGATTCCGGGAGGTCCCCGAGCAAGAATGCTCGCGGACGCCTTCTACAATCCGTTGCAACTGGCGCACGCAGGGATCGACTTCGATCTGAAGACAGATTCGTGGGCGCAACTGGCGATGCCCGTGATCGATGCGCGCATGAAGCAGCTCCACGGCAGGCTGCAGCAACCAGGCGACGACAATGCCAGCCTGCGCGAGATATTTCCGTTCGCGCACTTCGTGCATACGGAATCCGGAAGAACAGCGGAACAGGCACTCTATCGAGCCTGGCCGAAGAAAGGCACTGTCCTTCAGAACGTGCTGTTCCCGACCAATCTGGTCCATCAGATCGAAAATGATTTCAAGCCGAAAGAACTGCCGTGCCCGGCGTTCTTTCGCCTGGATATCGATGAGCCCGGGAAAAGCGATCTGGCGTTGCAGACGCTCGCGGAGATTCTTGCGGACAATCCGCAAACGGTTGCCATGGTGTTCGTTGAGGTGAGCAACAATGCGGCGGGCGGCCATCCGGTTTCTGTGGCCCATCTGAGAGACATCAAGGCGCTGCTGCGCCCGTATTCGATACCGCTCGTACTCGATGCCACCCGTATTCTCGAGAACGCAAGCTTCCTGCTCCAGCGTGAATCCGAGCATGCGGGCAGCGACCTCTGGCACGTCGTTCGCGAAGTGCTTTCCTGCGCCGATACGGTCGTGGCGAGTTTGCCAAAAGACTTCGCCATCAACAAAGGCGGTTTGTTGGCGACGAATGATGCGGCCTTGTTCCGTGCCGCGCGCGTCGCGGTCGAAGAGGCCGGCACCGGGCTGGATGCCTTTGATCGCAAGCTGGTATCGCTTTCGCTGCGGGATCGGCGCTATCTGGAGACGCTCGTCGCGGAGCGCATCAATGCCGTACATGCTGTCTGGTCGGCATTGAAAGCGCGTGGCGTGCCGATCGTCTGTCCGCCCGGTGCTCACTGCATATTGGTCGATGTCAAGAAGCTGGACGTTTTCAGCGGCTTTGAACAGCCTGTCGCTTCTTTCGTCGCCTGGCTGTACTTGAATGCCGGAATACGCGCCGGCGCGCACAGTGTCGGCATGCAACGACGCAGCGAGACCGCAAACCTTGTGCGTCTGGCGATCCCGTTGGGACTGGAAAAAACCCAAGTCGACGAAATCGCGAAGCGGCTCAGCGGACTTTTCGAGCGGATGTCCAATATTCCGGAAGTCGTTCTGTCGAAGGAAGCGCGAGGTTCGTTCGGCGAAATGACCACGAAATATACGCTCAAGCAATATCACAACGTTTCCGATGATGCGCAGGAACCCATGATCGAAGTATCCGGGTCGATGCCGCAACCGTCGCTGACATCCAGAGCTGTTGCGGAGAATGAACAATTGATTTCATCGGAAGAGATTCAACAGACCGCATCCGAAACATCGGATGCAGGCAATGACCTGGTAGACGGCGTTGTAACCGCGCCCGCGCTTCCGGACGGTGAAAACGGATACGTTCGCCAAATCCGCGACATCGCCATCGTCGGCATGGCTGGCCGCTATCCGATGGCCAAGAATATCGGAGAATTGTGGGAAAACCTGAAGCAGGGCCGCGATTGCATCGAGGAGTTGCCGACCGAGCGTTACGAGCAGCGTCTGCGTTACGGCCCGGTGGAAAGATACCGGGGCGGATTCATCGATGCTGTCGACAAGTTCGATTCCGTTTTTTTCAATATTCCCCCGAAAGACGCCGAACGGCTCGATCCGCAGGAGCGCTTGTTCGTCGAAGTGGCCTGGGAGACCCTGGAGGATGCGGGCTACTATCCCGAACTGATCAATCGCGAGGAAGGCGCGCAGAGGGTCGGCGTATACGTCGGTGCCGTGTGGGCAACCTATCAGGCGGTCGGAATCGAAGAAAAGCATCTGGGCGGCACGCATTCGCCAAACTCGTTCCTGTGGAGTATCGCCAACCGCGTTTCGTACTGGATGAATTTCTCCGGGCCCAGCCTGACGATCGACACCGCGTGTTCTTCCAGTCTTACCGCGCTGTATCTCGCCTGCGAAGCCATCTACGCCGGCGAATGCGGCTCGGCGATCGTCGGTGGCGTGAACCTGGACCTGCACCAGTGCAAATGGGATATCAACTGGTCCGGCGGCGCGCTTTCGAAAGACGGTTTATGCCGCAGTTTCGGCCATGGCGCCAACGGCTATGTCGCCGGTGAAGGTGTCGGTGCGGTGTATATCAAGCCGCTCGATCAGGCGATTGCCGACGGCGACAATATCTACGGTGTGATCAAGAGTGTCGTCGTCAACCACGGCGGACGTACCAGCGGATTCATCGTCCCGAATCCCAAAGCGCAGACCAGCCTCATCCGCACCGCGTTGGAGCGAGCCAACGTCGACGCATCGAGTATCGGATACATCGAGGCGCACGGAACCGGCACCGAACTGGGCGATCCGCTGGAAGTTTCGGCGCTGAACAACGCGTTCCGCGGCCATCCCGTTTCCAAGAACTCATGCGCAGTGGGCTCGCTGAAGTCGAACATCGGCCACCTGGAAGCCGCGGCGGGTGTGGCGAGCTTGAGCAAGGTGCTGCTGCAGATGCAGTACCGGCAGCTCGTGCCGTCACTGCATTCGTCCGTACTCAACGAATACATCGATTTCGAGAACTCGCCGTTTCATATCCAGCAGAATCTCGAAGAGTGGACATCGAAGAGCATCGATGGCGTCCGGCTGCCGTTGCGCGCGGGCATCAGTTCGTTCGGTGCGGGTGGTTCCAATGCCCACGTCATCCTGGAGAATTACGAAGCGCCGGTGATCGACGAAGCGCCGACGTCCGGCCGGGAAGTGCATATTTTCCCGCTATCGGCGCGTACCGAGGCCCAACTTTCCGATGTCGCGACGCGGTTGCACGATTTTCTTGGGATGACCGATGCGCCAGAGTCCATACGCGATATCGCGTTCACCCTGCAGATCGGCCGCAAGGCATTCGAGCACCGGGTCGCGATCCTGGCCCGGTCAAAGCAGGAGTTGATGGATCGCCTGATGGCGTTCATTTCCGGCAAGCGGAACGAGGGTGTTGTCGTCGGCAACGTCAAGAATGCCGACGCGATCGTGAAGCTGATGAGCCGTAGCGAACGGCTGGAAGTGATCGGTCTGCTGTCCCGGCGCCGGGACACCAACAAAATCGCCAGGCTGTGGACCGAAGGCGTGCTGCTCGATTGGCGCGGCGTCAACGGCGCCAGTATCGGCAAGCGCGTATCGCTTCCGACATATCCTTTCGCGGACAAACGCCACTGGGTTCCAGCGAGCATACCGATGCCGGGAATGGTCGCGACACATCGCGCCGGCATCAACGCCCTGATCGACAGCAACGAATCGACATTCGAACGTCAACTGTTCAAGAAGAGCTTCCACGAGCGCGAATTCTTCATCTACGACCATCTCGTCATGGGCGTGCCGACGCTTCCCGGCGTGGCCTACCTCGAGCTCGCGCGCAAGGCCGGCGAACTCGCTGCGGGTAGACCTGTTCGCAGACTGCACAATGTCATCTGGGTCAGCCCGATCGCAGTCAGAGCCGATTCGATCGTGGATGCCTGGGTCGAATTGAAACCCGCCAACGACTCAGTCCGCTTCGAGGTTTTCAGCGACGACAAGAACGGGAAAAAGATACTCCACTCCCAAGGCAGGCTCACGTATTCGACCGAGCGCGAACTGGCCGCGCCGGCGGACTATATCGACCTTGCCGGCATCAAGGCGCGTTGCGAGAAAGTGCTCGACGGTCGCGATGCATATCCGCTGTTCAAGTCGTTCGGCCTGAATCTCGGGCCCAGTTTTCAATCGCTGCAGGAAGTCTATCGCGGCGCAACCGAAACGCTCGGACTGCTGAAATTGCCGGCGTCCCGGCTGGATGATCTTCAGACGATGCTGCTGCATCCATCGCTGGTCGATGGCGCATTGCAGGCCGGCGTCGCGGCGCAGCTCGGCACCGCCACCGGCGAGATGCTGGTGCCGTTTTCGATCGGCGAGGTGGAAGTCGTCTACCCGCTGGTGTCGACCTGCTGGACCTACGTGACGGAGATGACGGAAGGGCGGGTCGAAAATTCGCGCGTATCGCGAAAGAACGTCGTGATCATGGATGAGGACGGCAAGGTTCTCGTCCGGATCAAGGAAGCGACCGGCGTGCCCATCACCGAAGTGAACAAGGAGCCGGCAGTCGGCAAAGACGATGCCGGTTTTGCGAAACTCTATTACGAACAGCAATGGGATGCCGCACCGCTTCCCGCCGCGGCATCCAGCCCGGACGTGGAACGAACGGATGCGATCCTGCTGTTCGATACCGACAATGCGCTGCGCGACCTGTATCGTCTACAGCTCGGTGAGAGCGCTCGCGCGCGCCGCGTTGTGTTGGTGCGCCCGGCGGCTGGCTACCACGAGATCGATCCGGAAACGTTTGAAATCGACCCTGCCGACCCTCAGCATTTTGCGCGATTGCTCGATGCTCTGGCCGAAAGGAATTGCAAGTTCCGCGAAATCTGTTTCGCCTGGTCGATGCGCACGGACATCAGTGCGCAGAATGGGGCTGCGCTCCAGAATACGCTCGAAAGCGGCGTTTACGCTGTTCTCAATCTGTGCCAGGCGCTCGTCAAGACCAAAGTCGACGGCAAGCTGCAACTGGTGTATGTCTACGCCACTGGCACCGGCGAAATCCAGTTGCAGAACGAGGCGATGAGCGGGTTTTTCCGCGCTGTGCACCTCGAATTCCCGAAGTTGTCGTGCAAGTCGCTCGAAGTGCGGCAGGACGCGTGGGCGCTCGATCCTGTGCTCGCCGCCATCAGCGCCGAGTATCGCGATGATGCAGCCGATTCCGTCGCCGTTCGCTATCTCGACGGCGAACGTCAGATCCGAAAACTGAAATCTTTCGATCTGGCGCGCAGCGTCGCCGACTCCGCGACGACCGATACACTGCGTGAAGGCGGCGTTTACCTGATCACTGGTGGTGCCGGCGGCCTTGGCCTGATTTTCGCCAGGCACCTGGCGAGTACATACAAGGCACGACTGCTGCTCACCGGGCGTTCTAAGCTGTCCGAAGAACGCGAAGCCGAGCTCTCCGAGCTGCGCGCCCTGGGCGCTGAAGTCGCGTATATCGAGGCGGACGTGTCCAACCTTGCGGACGCGCAGCGCCTGCTCGAAGAAGGGAAGCGTCTCTACGGGGAAATCAACGG
The DNA here is from genome assembly GCA_017302135.1 of Lysobacterales bacterium. GTDB lineage: Bacteria > Pseudomonadota > Gammaproteobacteria > Xanthomonadales > Xanthomonadaceae > Lysobacter_I. Next base: position 89,703 of record JAFLDZ010000011.1, read on the forward strand.
CATCATCCACAGTGCCGGCGTGCTCCGCGATTCCTATGTGCGCAACAAGACGCGCCCGGATTTCGAAGCGGTGCTCGCGCCGAAGATCTACGGAACACTGAATCTCGACGAGCTTACGGCCGGCGATCCGCTCGATTTCTTCGTACTGTTTTCGTCGATGGCAGCGGTCGGCGGCAACGCCGGCCAAAGCGACTACGGATACGCCAACCACTTCATGGATTCCTTCGCCTACAGGCGCGAAGAGCAGCGCAAGTCGGGTACGCGCCACGGCAGAACGCTGAGCCTCAATTGGTCGCTCTGGGCCGACGGCGGCATGCGAGTGGATGAGCAGACCGAGCAGCTCTTCACCAAGACGCTGGGCCTGAAGCTGCTCTCTACCGATACCGGTATCGAAGCGTTTGTTGAAGGATTGGCGTCCGATGCCACGCAGCTCGCCGTCCTTGAGGGGGTTCAGGAAAAAATCGAAATCGCCTGGGGCCTCCGTAAAAAGCCGGTTGCACCCGTGTCGGCGACGCCGGCGACGTCGAATGCACCTGCGGGCTCTAGCGTTCAGCAGGACATGGCGGCACTCGTGCAGGCCGAGTTGACGCGGATCGCGATGGAGTTTCTCAAGCTCGATGCCGACGACATCTCGCCGGACAGCGTATTGCTCGATCTTGGCTTCGATTCGATCGGCCTGACGACCTACGCCAACGAGATCAACGATACGTATGGCGTCGACGTGACGCCCGTTCTGTTCTTCGATTACCCATCGATACAGGAAGTCGCGAAGTATCTTGCGGCCGAACGCAGCGAGGAGATCGGTCGAGTCCACAACGCGCCGAATTCCGGGGCGCCAGCGGCATCCGTCGCTGCGTCTGTCGATCAGTCGATGTCGACTGGCGACACGCCCATGCAGATCAACAAAGGCTGGAATCCGCGCGCTTTCGAGGGCGTCGACGAGCATCCAGCCAATCGACCTGTTCCGGCGAACCGTTTCGCGGCCATGCCCATCGCGATCGTCGGCATGAGCGGCGTCATGCCGCAATCGGACGACCTCGAAGAATTCTGGAATCACCTGCAGGGCGGCGACGATCTCATCACCGTGATTCCCCGGGATCGCTGGAATTGGGAAGAGTTCTACGGAGACCCGTTCAAGGAAGTCAACAAGTCGAACTCCAAGTGGGGCGGCTTCATGAAGGAGGTCGACAAGTTCGACGCTCTGTTCTTCGGCATATCGAAACGCGAAGCCCAGATGATGGATCCGCAGCAGCGGATCTTCCTGGAAACGGTCTGGAAGGCGATCGAGGATTCCGGCCATCGAGTGTCGGACCTCTCGGGTACGCGGACGGGCCTGTTCGTCGGTGCGGCGACCAACGATTACGTCGACGTGATGAACCGCCTCGACATCGACCTGGACGGTTATTCGGCATCCGGAAACTCGCACTCGGTCCTTGCCAACCGCATTTCCTTCCTGTTGAACCTGCGAGGCCCCAGCGCGCCGATCGATACGGCCTGCTCGAGCTCGCTCGTCGCGCTCCATCGTGCGATCGAGTCGATCCACACCGGCAGCAGCGACATGGCCATCGTCGGTGGCGTGCAGGTGATGTTGAGCCCGGCGGCCTACATCTCGTTCGGCATGGCGGGCATGTTGAGCAACGACGGCAAGTGCAAGACCTTCGACAAGCGGGCGGATGGCTATGTGCGCGGCGAAGGATCCGGCGCGATCGTGATCAAGCCGTTGTCGAAAGCGGAGGCCGATGGGGACCACATCTACGCGGTCATCCGCGCGACTTCGGAAAATCATGGCGGCCGGGTGACGACGCTGACGGCACCGAACTCGGCGGCGCAAGCCGAACTTCTCGTCGATGCGTACGAAAAAGCGGAGATGGATCCCGGCAGCGTGGGGTACATCGAATGCCATGGCACCGGCACCGGCATCGGCGACCCGATCGAGATCCAGGCGCTGACCAGGGCGTTCGGCGAACTGTACAAGAAGCACGATCGCAAGCCGGCGACAACGCCGCATTGCGGCCTCAGCTCGGCGAAAACGAACATCGGACATCTCGAAACCGCAGCGGGCATCGCGGGCATCCTGCGTGTGCTGTTGGCGATCAAGCACCGCCAGATTCCGGCGAACGTGCACTTCGAAGAACTCAACCCCTACATCAAGCTCGAAGGCTCGCCGTTCTACATCGCGGATCGCACGCGCGATTGGGAAGCGCCCGTCTCGCAGGACGGCAAAGTGCTGCCGCGTCGTGCTGGCGTCAGTTCATTCGGTTTCGGCGGCGCGAACGCGCATATCGTGCTGGAAGAATACCTGCCCCCGAAAACCACCCAAGACAATGGTGAAGACGGCCCGCAGCTGATTGTAGTCTCAGCGAAAACGGTTGATCGTCTGCACGCCTATGTCGAGGCGATGCTTGCCCATCTCGATTCGGCAGCGGTCGATTTCGCCGACTTTGCCTATACGCTGCAGGTCGGCAGGGACGAGATGACGGAGCGTCTCGCGCTGGTGGCTGCCGATGCGGATGACCTGCGTAAGCAGTTTCGACACTTCCTGGGCGGCGAAAGCACGAGCGCACTGTGCCGTGGCACCGTCCGGTCCGGCAAGAAGGATGCTGCTGCTTCCCTGCTCGGGGCCGAATCCCTGCAGGCACTGTTGGAGCAGAAGAATCTGCAGACGCTTGCCGAGCAATGGGTACTGGGCGCCGATATCGATTGGCGGAAAATGCCCCGTGCACGCACCTCGAAGCGGTTGGCGGTTCCGACCTATCCGTTCGCTCGTGAACGCTGCTGGATTCCGGGTGCGGTAGGTTTCGAGCGCGGCCATGTAACTGGCGCGCGCGACGAGATCGCGATCGCCGCCGTACCGAAGCCAACGAAGGCAGCCGACAGCAGTATCGATGACGCTGTCGGCATGCTCGTCGCAGCGCCTTATTGGGAACAGGTGACGGCGGAACAATCGGCAGGTCCGAGTCGGGGCGCATGGGCGCAATGGCGTGTCATGCTGTGCGCGTTGCCATCGATCCAGTCGCAGCAACTTGAAGGCGTACTTGCCGGCAGCCAATGCGCGGCGCGTGCAGACGTGCGCGGAGGCAACCTCGCGCATCGCTACGTCGACTATGCGCAGTCGTGTTTCGAGCAGATACAGAAAATCTTCCGCGACAGCCTCTCTCAAAATGCGTTGATGCAGGTGGTCGTCCCGGACGATCACGAACACTCGGTGCTCATCGGCCTTGCGGCGCTGATGAAAACGGCAAAACTTGAAAACCCCAGATTCTGCGGACAGATCGTGCTCTGCAGGCCTGACGTGACGACGCCGGAATTGGCGCGGCAATTGCAATATGCCCAATCCCGTAGCGCTGAGGCAGTGGTACGTTGCGCAGCGGATTCCAGGTACTCGGTGTTGCGCTGGAAAGTCGAGTCGGATCTGCAGGTCGCCACGGCTCCTGTTTACAAAGAACACGGCGTGTACCTGATAAGCGGTGGTCTGGGCGGCTTGGGTGTTCTATTCGCCAAGCGGATTCTGGATGAGACTCGCCACGGGCGCGTGATCCTGACGGGCCGCGGTGAACTTGGCGGCAAGAAACGCGATCGGTTCGATGCGCTGAACAGCGCCGCCAACGGTCGCGTTTCGTATCGTTCGGTCGCGCTCGACGATGCTTCGCAGGTCGCGCAGCTCATGGTCTGGGTCGAACAAGAGTACGGTGGTCTGCACGGCATCATCCACAGTGCCGGGATGGTCGCGGACAATCTCATACCCAGGAAAAGCCCGGAAGAATTCCTGTCCGTGCTGGCGCCGAAAGTCATCGGTGGATCGAATCTGGACGAAGCCAGCCGGCATCTTGATCTGGATTTCTTCGCGATGTTCTCGTCGATATCCGGCGCCTTCGGAAATCCGGGGCAAGCGGATTATGCCGCCGCGAATTCGTTCCTCGATGAATTCGCGCAGTATCGAAACGATCTTGTCGAAAAAGGCGAGCGACGCGGCAGCACACTGGCGATCAATTGGCCGCTTTGGGCCGAAGGCGGGATGCAGGCGCCCATCGCCGTGCAGAAACAATTGGCGCAGACGACGGGCATGACGCCACTCTCGACGCACAATGGTCTTGATGCTTTTTCGCGCAGCATATTGCTGGGCCGGCAACGCAGCCTGGTGATGGAAGGTCAGCTTGCCATGCTGAATCGGACTTTGCAGTACGCAACCGCCATGCCGGCAGCCGGCGAGCGCAAAGTGAATGCTGCAGCGGCAATGGCGGCGACGCGCAGCCCCGCTCGGACGCAGAGCGACGATCTCGGGCTCGAACGGGTACTCAAACGCGATTTGTTGCGCATTTTGAGCCAGGTTCTGCTTGTCGACCAGAATCAGATCGAGCCCGATGCCAATCTCAGCGAGTATGGTCTGGATTCGATCGGCGTCGCCAATTTCTTCCGCATGCTTAACGAAACGTACGCGCTGGATATCGCGCCGGCGGTGTTGTTCGAATACCCGACATTCGAGGCATTCAGCGAGTATCTGCTGACGATGCATGTCGCCGAGCTGCGAGAACACTATTCGAGCGAGATCGCAGAGACTTCTTCGCCGGTTGGGGCGTCTGTCGAAATCGCGCAGGCGCGATCGCATCCGGAGGATCCGCATCCTGCCGGTCTCGACGAGCGGCCCGGTGCGCGGAATGCGTTCGCGAACGAACCTGTCGCGATCGTCGGGCTCGCTGGCGTTTTCCCGGGTGCGGATACCCCCGATGCGTTCTGGCGCAATATCCTGGGAGGGAGCGATCTCGTCTCGGAAATTCCATCGGAGCGTTGGGATTGGCGTGCGCATGAGGGCGATTCCCGCAACCAGGCGAATATGGCGAAAGCGCGCTGGGGCGGTTTCATTCGCGATGTCGACAAGTTCGATGCTGGGTTTTTCGGTATCGGGGCGCTTGAAGCGGCATTGATGGATCCGCAGCAGCGCCTGTTCCTGCAAACGGCGTGGAGCGCTATCGAAGACTCTGGTCACAAGCCATCGGAGCTGGCCGGAACCAGGACGGGCGTATTCGTTGGACTCGGTGGATTCGACTATGTCGAACTTCTCCGCGAAGCGGACACGGACATCGTGGGCTATTCGGCGACAGGGATGGCGCATTGTCTCCTCCCGAATCGATTGTCCTATCTGCTCGATTTGCGTGGATCCAGCGAAGCCATCGATACGGCGTGCTCGAGTTCGCTGGTCGCTGTGCACCACGCGGTGGAGGCGATCTCCAGCGGCGCATGCACGATGGCGATCGCGGGTGGCGTGAATCTCATGCTGACGCCGACGCTGCAACTGGCGCTTGGCAGCGCGGGCATGCTCGCGGGCGATGGTCGTTGCAAGACATTCGATCATCGTGCCGATGGCTATGTCCGCGGTGAGGGCTGTGCGGCCGTCTTCCTGAAACGGCTCGATCTTGCCATCGCCGATGGCGATGCGATCTACGCCGTTGTCAAAGGCAGCGGGGTGAATCACGGCGGGCGAGCGATGTCCTTGACTTCGCCGAATCCTGTCGCGCAAGCCGATCTTCTGGTCGATGTCTATCGGCGGTCGAATGTCGATCCATCGACCGTGGGCCTGATCGAAGCGCACGGCACCGGCACGGCGCTCGGCGACGCGATCGAGATCAATGGTCTGAAAAAGGCATTCCGCGAACTGAGCGCGGACCAGGATTCGACCGCGACAGGAGCGCGGTGTGCGGTCGGCTCGGTCAAGTCCAACATAGGGCATCTCGAAGCCGCCTCGGGCATCGCCTCGCTGATCAAAGTGATGCTTGCGATCCGGCACCGGAAGATTCCCGGCGTGCTGCACTTCGAAAAGTTGAATCCCCAGATCCGGCTCGACGGTAGTCCGTTCCGCATCGCGCAGACCTCGGAAGACTGGTCTGCGATCAAAGACGCTTCCGGCACCGAGATGCCGCTGACGGCGGGCATCAGCTCGTTGGGTTTTGGCGGCGTCAATGCGCATGTCATCGTCCAGGAGTATGTCCGCGAGAAGAGGGTGGCCAGCCGCGATACGGAGCATGCCGGGAAACTCGCACGCCTGATTCTGCTCTCCGCGAAAAGCAGGGAACAGCTGCGGCAACGGGCCAGCGATCTCCTCGATCATCTGCAGGAAAACCCGCCTGTCGATGATGCGGCGTTCGCCAGTGTCGCCTACACGCTGCAGGCGGGCAGGGAAAGCATGGAAGAGCGACTGGGCCTGCTCGCTGGGTCCGTCGACGAACTCAAGCAGAAACTGGCAATGTTCGTGGCTGGAAAAGCGGCGATCGACGGCGCCTATCTCGGAGGCGCAGGCCGCGATTCGGAAAGCGTCGATCTCATCAATCGCGACCGCGATATCAAGGCGATGATCGTCGCCAAATGGCTGTCCAGCAACGATCTGGGCCCGTTGCTGGAACTGTGGGTGAAGGGCGTCGATATCGACTGGCTTTCGCTTTATGGCGAAGCAAGACCAGTGCGTTCGAACTTGCCGACTTATCCGTTCGCGCGCGTGCGTCACTGGGTCGATACCGTCGAAACGTCTCTTGTGAATGCCGATTCGGATCTTCATGCCGACGATCGCGCCGGCCACGACGGCGAGGTCCAGGTGTTGTCGTTCGCGGCCGTTGCAGAACCGCGAACCGCAGCCGAAATGGCGGAGCGCATCATCAGGGAAGAATTGGCGCAGCAATTGCAGTCGTCACCCGGAACGTTGGCGTCGGACAAGAATCTGCTCGAGCTTGGCGTGACCTCGCTCGGTATTGCCTCGCTTGTGCGTGTCGTCAATCGCCGCCTGGGTCTCGGTCTTTCGCCCAGCGTGATTTTCGAGCATCCAACGATCGCGAAATTTGCCGCTTACCTCGGCGAAATCGCTCCGTTCGATGCCGATCCGGCATCTGATCGGCTGGCTGCGCCAGCGATGGACGATTCTCCGGTTCTGCCTCGCGACGCAGCGACTCCGTCTGAAGAACAGCACACGCCTGTCGTTGCGGCTGCCGAGCCGATGGCTTCGATGGATCCCGTTACCGAGGAATCGAATCGCTTCGAGGACGCCAAAGACATTCTGGAAAGAATCGCATGGCGGGACGATGCTGCTGATGAGGGGTATGAACGATTGACGTTTTGATGCCCATCGAACGCAGGCCGCCGAACTTCATGGCGGTGCGTACGCGGAATGATGCGCCTGTCCGGAACAAGCCGGCCTACGGGGCGAGACGCTGTTTTCCGGCACGGTCGGAACGAGAAATTGCCGGTGGACTGCGCTCATTGCGCCGCTGCCCCGATCTGTATGAGGTGTAGGGATGTTGGATCCGATCCATTGCTGCTACGGGTATCTCGCGACCGCGATCATCGAGTCCTGCCGGCGTCTCGGAGTGTTCGACAGCCTCGATGCGCACGATTATCTCGATAGCGGGACGTTGGCGCGCAAATTGAACGCCAACTTCGGCACGTTGGGCGTCGTGCTTCGGAGTCTGTGCGCGCTTGGTTTTCTCGAAGAAAAGGACGGCACCGCTTACAGACTCGCCCACGGATATTCGTGTCCGCCCTCGTACGGCGATTTTTCTTCTCTTTATGCAGCAAGCCCCGATGAATTCCTCGTTGCCGGCGCGCTGACGAGCGCACTGGCGAAGACGATCGAAACATCGTGCTCCCTGTCGCCGGAAGACCGTCGGTTGTATGGGCCTCATGCAGACGGCGCGACCATCGTATTGGCGGCATCGGCGCTCAATGAACTGGATCCCGCCGACTTCGACGAGGCGATGCGGCGTCTTGATCCGGTTCTGGCCGAAGGTATCCACAAGCTCTTTTCGCAGCACCATTGGATCAGCGCGGCGGAAGGGCGATTGACGCCTGCTGGAGCCGCATTCCTGCAGATGCCATTGCTCGCTGATGCGATTCGATACCGTCCGATACTGGCCGTTTTGGATCAGCTGCTGTGTGGCGATGCGGCCACTGTCCGGGAGCTGATGGACAGCCGGAAGCGCTCGCCCGTATCGCTGGAAGAGGCGCTTGCCTTCGCCGACGTGTCCCATGGCGATGTCCTCGCTGAATTGAAGAGCGATCTCGATGCGCTGTTCGAGCAATCTCTGGCCGAGGCTTGCCCCGATCTGATTATTGGCTTTGAAAACGATCCAATGCTCGAGGAGGTCGTGCGCGCCGCGACCGATGCCCGCGCGCGTTCCAACGATGCATCGATTCCCCAGCCGAGAGCGATCGCTGTCGATGCAGGAAATGCGTCCTCGCTGCGCGAGAACGTTGAGAAGACCGGATTGACCGGAATGGAAACGGCCATCGTTGTCCATGCGGGTTCGTTGCTGGGCTGTTCCGATGGCCGGGATGTGTCCTGCGATCAGGAACTCGTGGTATTGGCGGACGAGCAGCCGGTTTACCTCGACGAATCCGGGCAGTCGATGGAAGCGCTCGTTGTGCTTTCCGCATGGCAACGTGAACTCCAGCAGTGGGCTTCCACCGGACATGTTTCCCGGCACGTATTGCTGCAGGCGCATGCGACGCCGATGACTCCAGTGCAGTCCGGATCGCCGGATGTCGACAGCGCATGGCTCGAAGCGTTCGATGCGCTCTCGGGCAATCGTCTGATTACCGCAGAGGCGTTCTTTTGCCTGGCGGCCAGAGTCGGTCTTTTCAACGAGGGATACGTCGGCCGCTACCCGCGCGTCTCGCGCGCCTGCAAATCGAGTCTGCATCGGTTGGTCAAGCGCGATTACCGCGTAAGACACGCGACCGAGCGCGATATCGAACGGCTATGCGAACTGGAGCGGCTCTGCTGGCAGCACACCTTGAGTTCGAAAGCCAGAATCCGCGCCCGAATCGCGAATTATCCGCAAGGCCAGTTCGTGCTGGAGCGCGAGGGTCGAGTGCTGGGTGTGGTTTACAGTCAGAGGATCGATTCTGCCGACGAGCTCGCTGACAGCAACGCCGCCAACGTGCACAAGCTGCATCGCGCAGCGGGAGCGGTCATACAATTATTGGCCGTCAATATCGATCCGCAGGTGCAGAACCTCCGTTACGGCGACTTTCTGCTGGAATTCATGCTGCAGCGCTGCAGTTTGATCGCGGGCGTTCGGCAGGTCGTAGGCGTGACGCTTTGCAAGCGCTATGACAGCACCGCCGACGAGCCCTTCGCTCAATACATCCTTCGCGAAGGCGCGGATCGCGATCCGGTTCTGGCATTCCATCATTCCCATGGCGCTTCGATCGTCAAGACGATCCCGGGCTATCGCCCGCTGGATGTGCAGAACGAGACCAATGGCGTGCTGGTGTCGTACGACATCCTCGACCGCATACAGAAAATGAAGCGCAGGGTGCTCCGTGAAGACGGGGCTGCCGAAACGCCGTTGCCGATGCTCGACCAGGAACAGGTCCGGAATTTTCTGCGCAACCAGTCGATCGTCTTGCTGGGCGAAGAGCGGGCGAACTTCGGTATCGATCGGCCGTTCATGGAAATGGGTCTCGATTCGGCCAGTCTTCTGCAATTGCAGACGCTTCTCGAGGAAGCGTGCGGAAAGCGGCTGTCGACATCGTTTTTTTTCGAATTCAACACGGTCGAAAAGGTTGCGGTCAAGCTCGGGCATCAGGACGTCCACCAGCCGACCGCCGTTCGCAGCGTGCAGCCGCCCATACTCGAACGTAAACCGGCCGCGATCGATATCGCCGACACCGATATCGCAATCGTGGGATTGTCCTGCCGTTTGCCTGGCGGAATAGAGACGCCTGCGGATCTATGGAATGTGCTCGCCGAGGGCGCATGCGTGATCGACGCTTATCCGGATACGCGCGGTCGTTGGCCGAGCCCACGCGAATGGCCCGCGATCGATCAGGGTGGATTCGTCAGGGGCCTCGAAGCTTTCGATGCGGCTTTCTTCCGCATTTCTCCGCTCGAAGCGCAGATGATGGATCCGCAACAGCGGATGATCATGGAGCTTGCCTGGTCCTGCTTCGAGGATGCGAACGTGCGTCCTTCGGACGTCGCGGGTTCCGACGTCGGCGTTTTCGTGGGCGCCAGCAACAGCGATTACAGTCGCCTGATGCAGGACGCGGGGACGGAAGTGGAGGCGCACCTCGGCGTCGCCAGTTCTCTGGCCGTCATCGCGAATCGGGTGTCGTACTTCTTCGATCTGTCGGGCCCGAGTCTTCTGGTCGACACCGCATGTTCGTCTTCGCTCGTCGCGCTGCACACGGCTATGCAATCGCTGCACCGGAACGAGTGTTCAGCGGCATTGGTCGCTGGCGTGAACGTGATCTGTCACCCGGATCTTTCGCTCGCGTACCACAAAGCGGGCATGCTGGCCGCGGATGGCCGATGCAAAGTCTTCGATTCGCGGGCAGATGGTTATGTGCGCGCGGAAGGCGCCGTCGTACTGCTGATCAAGCCGCTCCGCCGCGCGATCGCGGAAGGCGATCGCATCCATGCCGTCGTCAAGGGCTCCGCGATCAATCACGGCGGTCTCGCCTCGGGCCTGACAGTACCCAATCCGGTCAAGCAGCGCGAGCTGTTGATGGCGGCCTGGGACAACGCCGGCGTCCGCTCGGATGAGCTCAGCTACATCGAAGCGCATGGCACCGGCACGTCGCTGGGAGATCCGATCGAAGTACAGGGAATACAGTCCGCCTACGCCCAGCGTGCCGCGACCCACACTTTGCAGTCGTGCGGATTGGGGTCGCTGAAAAGCAATCTCGGGCATCTCGAGTCTGCGGCGGGTCTCGCCGGCATGTTGAAGGTGATCCTGTCGATGCAGCATCGACAGCTTCCGTCGACAGTGAATTTCGAATCGCTCAATCCCAAGGTCGAGCTCGACGATGCGTTCTACATCCAGAGCAGGCTGCAGGATTGGCATGCGCCCGTCCGCCTCGCGGGCGTGAGCAGCTTCGGATCCGGTGGCGCCAACGCTCACGTCGTCCTTCAGGAATTTCCCGGAATCGAACCGCTTCCGGAGAACGACCAACCGCAGTTGTTCGTGTTGTCTGCGGCAAGTCGCGATGGTTTGCGCGAGTACGCACGGCGGGTATCGGCCTGGTTGGATCAAGCCGATGGGGAAAGCGGCTTGCGCAACGCGATCTACAGTTGGCAGGTTGGACGCACGCCGATGAAGGTGCGTCTCGCGCTGAAAGTCGCCAGCCGTGGGGAATTGAAGTCGAAACTCGATGCTTGGGTGAACGACGGCAAGGATCCGGTGCATGGATGGTTTGCCGATGGCAGGAGCGATGCTGCTTCGGCCCGTCTGTGGCAGACGAAATCAGCTCGTCTGTTGATCGATCAGGCGCTGCAAGAGCAAGACATCGACCAGCTCGCCGTTTTATGGACATCGGGCATCGAGATCGACTGGTCGCGGCTGTACGATCGACTGCCGCAGCGGGTCAATCTGCCGACGTATCCGTTCGCGAAAGAGCGTCATTGGATTCAGGCGCAGGAGCGCCACGTCAAGACGCTCGCGTCTGCGCAAACCTCTCTGCACCCGCTGTTGCACGCGAACGTATCGGATTTGAGCCGGCAGGCGTTCCGCTCGGTGCTGACGGGGGAAGAGCATTTTCTTCGCGATCATCAGGTGAAGCTGCGCGGTACGGACGAATGCGTATTGCCTGCCGTGGCGTATCTGGAGATGGCGCGCGCGGCGGTGGAGCAGGCGGTGCCTGCGGATGCGCGCGGTGCGGTGCTGGAGCTGCGCAACTGCGTGTGGGCGCAGCCGCTGGTGGTGCGCGGCGCAACGCCGGTCGTGATCGCGCTGTCGGGTGCGCTCGACGGCGAGATCGAGTACGAGATCGTGAGTGGCGATGGCGCGCGGCGGAAGGATCATTGCCAGGGGCGCGCGGCGTACGTCCCGCAGACGACGCCGGCGCGGCTGGATGTGCCGATGTTGCGGGCGAGGATGGACCGCGGTGCGCTGGGCGCGGATGCGGTGTACGCGACGTTCGAGGCGATGGGTCTGATGTACGGGCCGGCGCATCGTGCGGTGCGGCATGTGTATCAGGGCGCGGGTCAACTGCTGGCGCAACTGGAGCTGCCGTCGTGCGTACGCGCCGGAGCGGACCAGTACCGGATGCACCCGAGTCTGATGGATGGCGCGCTGCAGGCGTGTGTGGGTCTGATGGACGCTTCGGGCCAGTCGCGTCTGCCGTTCGCGGTGGACACGGTGCGGGTGCTGGGCCAGTGCGGGACGTCGATGTGGGTCTGGGTCCGCTATTCGGCGGGCAGCCGCGATGGCGATGCGGTGACGAAGTTCGATATCGATCTGAGCGACGAGCAGGGCGCGGTCTGCGTGCAGATGTGCGGATTCTCGGCGCGTGCGCTGGGTCCGGCGACCGCGACCGGGGACGCGTCGGCATCGGGTGTGTTGAGGGCGGTGCCGCAGTGGCGTGCGATTGCGGAAGACGTTGCGCAAGAGGCTGCGCCGACGGCGTGGGCCGAGCGGCATGTCGTGGTGTGCGATCTTCCGGGGATCGAGATCGACTCACTTGCGTCGCTGATGGCAGGCAGTCGCTGCGTGATGTTGTCGGATTCATCGGCGGCGGATCTGGCGTCGCGTTACAGCGACTATGCGTTGTCGTGTTTCGAGCGGATCCGTGCAGTGCTGTCGGGCAAGCCCGAGGGTGCGGTGCTGATGCAGGTGGTGGTGGGCGAGTCGGGCGAGGACGCGGTGTTTTCGGGTCTGTCGGCGCTGCTGAAGACGGCGACGCTGGAGAACCCGCTGTTCCGTGGTCAGCTGGTGCTGACCGGCCGCGAGGTGACGACGGCGGCGCTGGCGCAGCAGTTGGAGCAGGCGCGGGCGCACGCATCGGAGCCGGTGATCCGTTTCGATCGTGGGACGCAACCGCAGGGACTGGGCTGGCAGGTACAGCCGCAGGCGCAGCTGCCGTGCGAGCCGGTGTTCAAGGAACATGGGGTGTATCTGATCACCGGCGGTCTGGGTGGTCTTGGGGTGTTGTTCGCGCAGGCGGTGCTGGAACAGACGCGTCATGGTCGCGTGATCCTGACCGGTCGCGGTGCGCTGTCGGGCGCAAAGCAGTCGCGTTTGGATGCGTTGGTCGCGCTGGGCGCGGGACGCATCCGCTACCGGTCGCTGGATCTGGCGGATCGTGCGCAGGTGGAAGGCGCGATCGCGGAGATTCTGGCCGTGGAGGGCGGACTGC
>JAFLDZ010000012.1 GCA_017302135.1 Lysobacterales bacterium
TCCAACCGCGCCTTCGAGACATCCACTCCAACCCAACATTCATTCATGCTCGTATCCTCGGGAACCCTGCCTTGCAGAAACGGGCTTTGCGCCCTGGCAACTGTTCGGGTGATGAAGATCAACCCTGCGCCGACCCAGGCTCATCCACGATCTCGAAATCACAGGGGCAACGGCCTGACGCAGGGAGATAACTTACAAGGGGCAACGGCCTGACGCAGGGAGATAACTTACAAGGGGCCGCTCTTCGTACCGATCAATACGCAACCCCCATGCGACTCTCCTGCATATTCGCCGTCCTGCTGTCCCTCTTCCCCTGCACCGCCTGGAGCAAAGCCTGCCGCTGGGACGACGCCAGCCTCAGCTATCAAGGCACCGCACTCGAACAAGCGACCTGCCTGCTGCGCGCCGTCGGCAAAGGCGGCACCATCGCAGACACCGAGGCCCCACTACCCGCCCATTTGGCGGCACGCATCGGTCAACCCGTTTCCGTCAGTCGCTCGGCGCTCAGACGCTATCTGCAAGCAGAGGGTATCCAGGAAACCAGCCTCGGCGGCGGCCTCGACGAACCGCTCTCCACGACCGAAGGCGAACCCGCACATCCGGCGCTGTATTTCGTCATCCACGACACCAGCGACATCCTGTGCACGCGCGAAGAATTTCCCGGCGACAGCGATTCCCCCGACGCAAGCTGGAACATGGCCGCAACCTGGGAATCATCGAAGCAGGCGCATCTGTTCCTGACCCGCGACGGCGCCGCCTATTCGCCGCAGGGACGCACGTTCTCCGTACCGTGGCGCGCCACGAAACATGAAATGACCATCGGCGAAAGCACGCGCGGGAGATTCCTGCATATCGAGAACGTGCAACTGCGCCGCCCGGAAGTCGAGGCCGACGCGCCCCTGACGAATGCCGAAGGCCATTGCGTCAACGACCGGATCGCGCAACGCCCGGGCTTCACGCCGAAGCAAATGCATCTGCTTGCGCTGACCTACATCGCCGCCAGCATCCGCGCCGGCGAATGGATGATCCCCGCCTGCCATGCCGTGATCGATGCATCGTTCGCGGGTGGGCACGACGATCCGCAGAATTTCGATCTTGAGGCGTGGTCGGAGGCGATCGACGCGGTGGTCGCGGACATCGAACGCATTTCGAGTGCTGCTGCCGTTTTCAATCACGGATGAGGAACGCTAATCGCAGGCGAGGTGCACCATGCGATGCTTCCTGTCTCGAGGCGTTTCGGGTGTCCTTATCGCGTATTTCATAGGCGCACGACGCGTCTGGATCCTGTTTACGATGCTGCATACTTCACGCTGAGCCGCAACGATCCGTAGAACAATAGCTATGCTATCGTCCTTATCGATGCCCAGTTGTCGTGTTGAGGATCAGGATGACCCCGCCACCCCCCGTTTCGCATCCGAATGCACCCGCTGCAGACAAGATCAATCCCGATGTCCTGATGACCCGCTGCGGCTTGATAAACAGCGGGGTCCTGGCGCTACTGACGCGCCGGTGCTGGTGGCCCGCGCTGTGGGTTGGGAGGCACTCTTCGCGCTTCCGCATTGGTGGAACTTCGCTGCGGATGAGTATGCTCCCCGTATTTGGCATGCCGCCTCGCGTCGTCCGTGCCCCAACCACCGCAACGCCATTTCGGGCACGGTCTCCCGCAGGACCAGCGCGCGACCTGACGCGCTCCGGTCATCCGTCCAGAACGGTCCACATGCATTGGCGCCGGTGCACGGCATCATGAACGCTCCCGCTGAACGAATCGCGGGCGCGCTGCAGCTAGCACGCATCATCAGGCGACTCAAAGAGGATGTGCACCCCGGTGAATTGGGTGGAGAGACCGTCGAACAGTTCGTGCGCCGTTATTCGCGTGTGCGCCTGCCCAGACTCGACTTGAACATGCAGAGCGAGTACGACCCGAGCTGGCCAGAAACGTTCGAACGCGAGAAAAGACGATTGCAAGCCGCATTGGCCGGGGAGAACGTCATCGGCGTCGAACATATCGGCAGCACGTCCATACCATATCTGTCCAGCAAGAACATCCTGGATATCGCCGTGGCGATGCGCGCCCCGCTTTCGACAGAGCGCCAGAGCAGGATCCTGGCCGAACTCGGTTATCAAGCGTACGGCGAAAGCCCGATTGCCGAGACTTTCTCGTGGTTTTGGCGGATCGGCACGGGCGGCGAAAGTTCGTTCGTCGTTCACACCTGCCCCGCAGACAGCCAGCGGTTCACTGACGTCAAGAACTTCCGGGATTTCATGCGGGCATACCCGGAAGAGCAGGAACGCTATGTAGACCTCAAGCGCGAATTGGCAGCAGTGCCCGGGCAGAGCTGGTTGGAGTACAGCGTATCCAAGAAAATCCTCGTCGCACGCATTACTGCGCGGGCCAATGCGTGGGCCAATGCCCACGAGACGCATGCCCATGAGACGCACGAAAATGCCGTGACGACACTCGTACCCGGCCACCAGCCGCAGACACCGTAAGGCATGAGTTCATCCGCCAACCTCATTGCACTGGAAACCATCGTGCGACGCGAGCTCGTGCGCATCATGCGTCTTTGGGTACAAACACTGATTCCGCCCGCGATCACGATGACGCTGTACTTCGCGATTTTCGGCCGATTGATCGGTGATCGCATCGGAACTTTCGACGATGGCTTCACCTACATGCAATACATCGTGCCGGGCTTGGTGATGATGAGCATTATCACCAGCAGCTACGGAAATACTTCGAGCTCGTTCTTTTTCATCAGGTTCAATCGTGCGGTGGAGGAGATGCTGGTATCGCCAATGCCGAATTGGGCGATCGTTCTCGGCTACGTCATCGGCTCGGTGATGCGAAGCGTTGCAGTGGGTACGATTGTATTGCTGATCTCGCTGTTATTCACTTCGCTGCATATCGCGCACCCGCTCATCGCTTTTGTATCGGCATTGCTGGGCGCAACGATTTTTTCCCTCATAGGCTTCATCAATGCGCTATATGCTAAGACACTGGACGATATCGGATATGTATCGACCTACGTGCTGACTCCGCTTGCTTATCTCGGGGGCGTATTTTATCCGGTGAGCATGCTGGACCAGCCTTGGCAGGGCGTGTCGCAGATCAACCCGATCCTGCACATGATCGACGCTTTTCGCTGTGGCGTCCTTGGTGTCGGCGATCTCAATATCGGCATTGCCTTTGTTGTGATGCTGGCTCTTGTTGCCGGCTTGTCCATAATCGCATTGATTCTGCTCGGACGCGGCGTAGGCACCAGATCCTGAGAACTTCGGTTGAAAAAGCACAAACACAGCGGAGGCTGCAAATGGTTGGTATCCAAGGATGGGACATGTCGCGATATGAAACTGGTCGATAGAGCGTTCGGGCCGGGGCGGCTGGAAGCTGCGCTATCACAGCCGGTCTATCGGAATGACACGTGCGAGGTGTCCTTGTCCGACGTCATCGGCTTGTTCCAGGACGCGGGCATGCGCGTTTTCATTACCGGTGGCGCCCCCAGGGACTGGCTGGGAGACCAATCGGGCAAGGACATCGATCTGTCGGTCGATCATCCCATTGATGAGGTCCGCCGCCTCTTGCGCAATGCATATGCCGGAATCGATACGGTGCGCATGTGCAATGAGCGTTTCGGCACGTTGCGGTGGGGAGATGCTGTCTCGGGAGGGGTGGACATCAACATCCTGCGCAGTTGGAAGGATATCCAGAACGATGATATGTGGAGCACTACCTTCATTTCACGTACTGATCTGATCGAGGATGCTCAAATGCGGGATTTTTCGGTCAACGCGTTCTACTATGACTGCCGCGATGGCTCACTGATGGATCCGCTTGGCTGCGGCCTCGCGGATCTGCAAGCGAAAACGCTTCGGCTCATCACGCACCGCCGCGTATTGGATACCAGCTTCCGGACCACCTTTCGCATCCTGCAATTCCTCTGCCGGGGGTATTCGGCTGCAGCCAATGTTCTTGAACATCTGGAACGTTACACCGATCACGATATCCAAGGGATGGGGACACGCATCCATCGATGGATCCCCAATCATTTCGGCGCGGACGGCGAACATCTGCAGGCATTCAGGCGCCTGATCTATGCGCATGCCCGGCAGCCGGCCTCCCTCGACATTCTTGATTCTTTCTTCGACTGAGAGACGGACATGGAAGTATCGAACGCCACAGCGCCCGCCCCATTCCGTCAGGTCTTCCAGGCCGGGGCATGCGATGACAGCCATCGACTTCTCGGCGGCACCGAAGTATTGCACCTGGTGCCCCATGATGGACGACTCTTCTGCTCGCTCTCGTACAAACTGAATGCGTACCTGCCGGAGGATCCATCGATCGGCGCGCAGATCATCGTGCTGGACCAGCCGGAGGACAACTGGCGGCTGGATCGGGAGTATGAGCGCGCTCACTGGCGTGCAACGCTTGAGTCAGTGCTCTTCACCGAGGACCGCAACGGGCGAAGGCTTGAGACGCCCGCATCACTGTTGCTCGCTGCGCCTTCGGACAGTCGAGGCACTGTTTACGTAGACAGCCGGGATGACGACACAGGCAACTGGACACGTACGCACCTCGGCAGTGGTTCTGGCGTAGCCAGCATCCGCAGCTTCTTTGTCTATCGTGACAAGGTGACCGGCCTGCAGCGCGTATTCGCCGGCACTTCGCCTCTCGGCATATTCAGCGGCACTTACGACCCCGAAGTGCCCGGCAAAATCCGCTGGGAAGACAAAGCGGAAATGGGGGGATACACACGCCGCCCCATGGCTTTCACCGAATGCAACAGCCGGTTATACGTCAGCATCAAACCGGATATCTATCGACGGGTCGATGGAGAAATGCCGCGCTGGGAGAAGGTCTATACGATCCCCGTTCCGCTGATCGTGCCCAGCAGCGGACTACGCGGGCTCACGACCGTCTCCCGGCCATCGGGCTCTGGGCAAGTGCTGCTGGCGGCTTTGGAAGGAGATCGTTGCCGGGTGGTGCGCATCGATCCCGATGATGATTTCCGGGAAACAGTGGAGCTGGATGTACTCGATTTCCTCGGCACGCACTGGGGCAAGCGCCCCACCTATGGCGTGGTGGCCTACGACGATTTCACTCCCGTGGCCGATCCGGACAGTGGCCAGACGCTTCTTTTCACCGGACTGGGGGCCACCTACAGCACCCGGCTCGACACCCACCCCGCAGATGAATGGGTGCGGGACGCGTGGTATCTCATCCGCTATCCGGATGGGCAGCGATATGAACTTCGTCGGATCGGATACCCGGACATGCGGTCCACGCAGGAACTCGTCGCCGCCCGCAGCATCACCGCGTCTCCCTTCGAACCGGGGATGCTGTACATCGGCGGCTACGACCCAAATGCCAAGCCCTGCCGTCAGACCGCCTGGGTGTTTTCGGCGTCCATTGAGGCGTCGCTTGCGCCGCAGTCGGGATGAATATTGATGAGACCTGCAGGAAAGACGGCAACAGAGTCGGGGTTTCATACTCTGACAAACGTTGAATGACGAAAAACACAGCACACGCCTCACTGGATGGGCGTGTGCGTTGAAGGCTTGGACGGTCTGCGATTCACCTTTCGTCATTGGCATGCCCAACGTGCCGCTGCGGTAGTCATTCGCTCGGACGCTGAACTTTGCCTTCACATGCATTGGCTTGGATATGCGGCTGCTGAAATTGTGACATTTCCACTTCAGATTGATTGTATTTCTGAGTCTGTTCCGCATATAGTCCGATCACGCACTCCTCGCGGCAGAGGAAGCGAACAGCCACTTTGATCCGTGCATGGAACTGCACAGCCGAACACACGACGCGGACCCGCCGTGATCGTGTTCAAAGGAATGATTTTTCGCCATGGACGCACAGGCCCCGTCTTCATCTGCTTTCCGGACCACGCTTGCGAGCGCAGATGGCGCTGTATCGAAGACGGACGGTTCTCGGACAGAGTTCGCTTTTTCCGAAAGACTGACTGAATATCTGGCGCTGCAAGGTTCGACGACATTCTTTCTGCAGGCCGTCTCCGGAATGGCGGTCGAAGTGGACGTGCTGCATCAGCATGTCGAGAATCACCCCGGCAACGGCGACATCCTGCACCGCTTTTCACGACTGTACGTGCGCCATGAGCGCAACGTCATCGTTGTCGCGGAGTCTGTGGTGCAACTGTCGTTTCTCGATACCCGGCAGCGGCAGAAACTCATTGATCGTGAGGAAGGCATCGGCAAATTACTCGACCCGGAACATCTTGGGTTGCTCGAAAAATCCGATATCGCGATCGTGTGCGTGCGTGCGCCCCTCACGCTTCATACCGACTTGGACTGGGCGATCTCGCGACATTTCGCATTGAAATTCAATGGCGTCCAATGCGCCGAAATCCGCGAGTTTGTCAACAACGAATCCCTGGAACGTGCCTGATGAACGCGAGGAGAATCGTCACCCATGCCGTGGAACCCTGGGCGGAAGCCCTCACAGGCAGCGGCAGCTTGCTGCACATCGGCGGTGAAACCGCGACGGTCGAAACGCTGCTGGCCCGCGGGCGTGCAGGATGGCAAGCGCATCGGGCGCATCGGTTCCCGGCGCTGCTCGGGATAGGCGACATCGACATGCTGTCGCTGCAACTTGCGGCGATCGTCGATCAGCGCCCGGTACTCTTCTGCGCGCGCGATGCGACACAGCCTGCGTTGTGCGATGCGCATATTGCCGCAACGGCTGCGGGTAGCGGGGCAAATGCACTGTGGAAAGCCACACCGCCTTGCGATGAGACAACAAGACTTCCAGCAGGATTCGCGGTGCTGTCGTCAGGGACGCTTGGCGTACCGAAAGTGATCTGGCATCGCCATCGCAATCTTGTCGAAACCGGCTCCTTGGTGAGGCGCAGGTTGGAACTCACCGCCGATGACCGGGTGCTGATCACCGTTCCCTTGCATCATCTGTACGGCCTGGGCGCGGCTCTTGTGCCAGCGCTGCTGGCCGGTGCGGAGATCCACTTGTTGCCCAAGGCCAATCTTCTCGGCTTCAACGATGCCCTGCGCACCTTCGAGCCCACGAGGGTTTTTTCGACGCCGCATCTGCTGCGCACGTTGCTGCGACGCAAGCACGAATCGCTGCGGAGTTGCCGTGGCATCGTGCTGGCAGGCGACGGCATTCCACCGATGCTGCATGCGCAGGCACGGCAGGTCTTCAATCAGGTTGTCGATCTGTATGGCAGCTCCGAATTGGGCGTGATCGCGCTGTCCGAACCCAACCAGCCGCAAACCCTCCACCCGCTCCAGGGCGTGCGCGCATCCCCGGCCGACCGCGGCGCCGGGCAAAGCGTTCTCGTCGTGGCCCACCCCTATGCCGCGACGCATATCGCCCATCATGGAGTGATCTCGGCTTTACCGCCCGAATGGAATACCCGCGATATCGCAACCTTCACCGGCGAGGGGACATTCTCGGTTCAAGGCAGGGCGGATCACAGTCTGAATCGTGCGGGCAAACTGCTCGTCCTGGCGGAGCTGGAGCGCGCCATCATGGACTGGCCGGGCATCGAACTCGCGGTGGCGATCGTGCTCGAAGAGGAAACTGCGCTCGGCAAGGCCATCGCCGTTGTGATCAAACCTTCGGCAGCCGCATTGACCATTGATGCCATGAAGCATCTCGCATCATCGACTTTGCCGGTCTTCGCACGACCTGACCGGTATACGCTCGTCTCGGATCTGCCTTGTCTGGGCAGCGGAAAACCCGACAGAAACGCCATCATCAAGGATCATTGCCATGGATATACAACAGATCATCGCGATCTTGAAGCAGATCATCGTCGAAGATCTGGACCTCAACCTCAGCTACGAGCAGGTCGGAGACGAGGCGTCTTTCCTGGAAGACGGGTTGGCGCTGGACTCGATCAGCATGGCCGAGTTCATCGATCATCTGGAGCGCAGGTTCTCGATCAGGATCCTGGACGAAGACCTGGATACGGCCACATTCAAATCGCTGGGCAGCGTGGTCTCGCTTGTTCAGAGGCGACTGCCCGATCGCAAACCCGTGGTCGAAGCGCCATGAAGAACCTCAAGATCGCACTTGTCGGCGACACGGGCTCCGGAACCGACGAGACCGTGCCCGACTATCGCAACGAAGCACCGAATCGCGATGGCTTCGTGGTGGCCTGGCCGCCCCAGCGCTATTGGAAATCCGCGAGCGAAGACGATCTGTCGGCCGAAAAGCCCCTGCATCTTTATTTCCACATTCCATTCTGCCTCCAACGCTGTCGCTACTGTTTTTTCAAGATCGAGATTCTGTCCGAATCTTCGCACGCGGTCCGCGAGCGTTACGTCAACGCCCTGTGCCGTGAAATCGAGCAGGTCGCGGATGCGCACAGACTGCGCGGCCGGGTCGTGAAATCGATCTATTTCGGCGGAGGCACGCCCAGCGTGATCCAGCCGGAACAGTTGGCAAGGATCAAGACAACGATCGAAGCGTGCTTCCGGCTGGACGAACCGGAGTTCGTTTTCGAGATCGAACCGATCACGCTCAACAACCGCATGATCGACGGGCTGGCGGATCTGGGCGTCAATCGCATCAGCTTCGGTATCCAGTCGTTCGACGACAGGGTCGTTGCATTGACCGGCCGCCACGACACCGACGAAAAGAATTCCCGGGCAATCGAACGCGCGCTCAAGACCGGAGCAGTGGTCAACATCGACCTGCTCTCCGGGCTCGAAGGCGAAACGACGGAGAGCTGGCAGCATTCCATCAATCGCGCCATTGGCCTGGGCGTGCATGCGGTCACCGTCTACAAGCTGGAACTCTACTCGAACGCGCATTACATGAGCGATATCCGCCAGGGCAAACTCTCGTTGCCCGGAGTGGACGAGGAGATCGCATTCGCCCGCTGGGGTCTCGCACGTCTACGCGACAGCGGCTATCTGCCATCCACATATTTCACCTTCACCCGCGAAGGCAAATATCCCCAGCGTCACATCATCAGCCGTTGGCGCGGCGAGGACATGTACGGTTTCGGCGCATCCGCGTTCGGCACGGTCTCTGGCTATTCCAGGCAGAACCTCAGCGAAATCGACGCCTATCTGGCGCGTGTCGAGAGCGGGCTCAGCCCGACACAGCGGGTGCTGGAACTCAGCAGCGCGGACCACATGCTGCGTGACGTGGTGATGGGCCTGAAAACGACCATGATCGACCTGGGCGAATACAGGCGCAGGCATGGCATGCGTCTGGATGTGGTTCTGGCAGAGGAACTGGCCCATCTCGTTCACGAGGGATTGATCGATCACAACGGTGATCTGCTGCGTCTCACCGATGAGGGCGTGCTCTATGGCGACTATTGCGGTCGTTATCTCGGCGCGGGTTTGAGACGCGCATTCTCCGGCGATACCAGGCCGCTCCGGGCTTGATCGCGATGTTGATCACGCCCGACTTCGTCTTCATCCACATGCCCAAGACGGGCGGGACCTTCATCACCGAGATGCTGAGGCTCGTGTACGGGGCGCTCGCGGTGGAGACGGGCCGGAAACATGCCACCTGCGAGGAAATCCCTGCCGCCCATCGCGGCAAACCGATAGTCTCGGTCATCCGCTCACCGTTCGAACGGTACGTCTCCCAGTACCACTACGGCTGGTGGAAAACGCACCCGCAGGAGTACTGCGATCCCGCGCTGATACGGACACGATTTCCGGCGTATCCGCAAGTCGATTTCGAGGATTTCGTGGCCATCGCGAATCGGTATTTCATCAATGTGCATCGCGGTGTGAGCAATGGTTACGAGTCGCCGCAACTGCCCCCGGATCTTGCGCTGGGCTGGCACTCCGAACAATTCATCCGATTCTTCTGCCGCGATCCGCATCTTGCGTTCGCCAGCATCACCGCATCCGATCTCCAGCGAGGACATTTGAGCACCTACGAATATCCGGTGGAGTTCCTGCGCACCGAGACGCTGAATCAAGACCTCGCCGATCACCTTCAACACTACGGCGTCGACACGAAGCTGCTGGGTCAGGTTCGCACGCATCGGCCGGTGATGCCGGAACAGGCGCACGAAGCCAGGGCGCGACTGCATGCCCGCGATTACTTCGACCGCAGACTCGGCGATTTTGTCAGACACAAGGAGATGTTCCTGTTCAACCGTTTCCCACAATATCGGGAGGAAGTGCCATGAACACAGCAGTCGATCGCGATCTCGTCGCCCTCGTCAGCGGCGGCAATCGTGGTATCGGGCTTGCTGTCTGCGAAGGATTCGCCCGGCGAGGCGTGCAGGTGTACATGGGATGCCGTGATCTGGCCGAAGGCAAGGCGGCGGTTGAACGGCGCCGACTGACCGGTGTGATCCCGATTCAACTGGATGTCTGCTCCGAATCCTCGATGCTTGCAGCCATCGACACCATCGCCACCGTGCACGGGCATCTTGATTTGCTCGTCAACAACGCAGGGATGTCCGTGGGCGTCCGCGATAAACCCAGCGAAGAACACATGGCGCAGGCGAGGGCGACGTTTGAAGTCAATTTTTTCGGGCCTTGGCGGCTGAGTCAGTACGCATTGCCGCTGATGCGCGCGCGCGCGCAGGCGCACATCATCAACGTATCCAGCGGGCACGGCAGTTCCACCAAGATCGAGGGCAACAATCTGGCCTACAGGAGTTCCAAATCGGCCTTGAATGTATTGACCCAAGCCATGGCCATCGAGCTTGCCGACAGCGGTATCCGCGTGAATTGCATGACCCCGGGCTGGGTGCGAACGAAGCTCGGCGGCGTTGCGGCACCTCGCTCTCCGGAAGAGGGAGCGGAAACGATTCTATGGCTGGCGCTGGACGGTGGCGGAGAGACCGGAAAATTCTATAAGGACAGGACCCTTTTCCCGTGGTGAAGTCACCGAATCTCTTCGTCATCGGTGCGCCAAGATGCGGCACCACATCGCTTTTCGCTGCACTGAAGCAACATCGGGATGTCTACACATCCGTGTTGAAGGAACCGCACTTCTACGCAACCGATCTACCCGCCCAGCCGCATACGGTGTCCGATCCAGACGATTATCATCGGCTTTTTTCCGCAGCGGGCGATCAACGCTATCGTGCCGAAGCTTCGGTCTGGTATCTCTACAGCAGGGATGCACCGGCACTGATTGCGAAAGCGCACCCCGATGCCCGCATCGTTGTGATGCTGAGAAATCCGGCGGACATGCTGATCAGTCTTTACGATCTGTATTTGCGGACCGGGAACGAAGGCGACACCAATCCGGAAACAGCTATTTTCCGCACCGGGGAAGCCCGTTTCGAAGCAACTTATTTTCCGTTCGGATTGAATTACCTGCGCTTGCTGGATATCACCACACCGCTGGCACGATGGCGTTACTTTTTTCCTGAGCACCAGCTCCGCGTCCTGATATTCGAAGACATGTACGCTGCGCCGGAGACGGGCTTCCGCGAACTGTGCGGATGGCTGGAAATCGATCGGGATATCCCGGTGAGTTTCGATCACCGACGGGCGCGCGATGCGGTGAGGATGCAGGCGATGAAACAATTGCGCGGCCTGCCGGAACACCTTCGTCGCAAGATGAATCCGGACGCATCCCGGCTGCATGCGGGCAAGAGCGAAACCTCGATACCGCAGCAGCTGCGGTTGCGTCTGCACAACAGCGCGCAGGCACTCAACGCCAGCCTGCCAATGGCGATTGGCAAAGCATGGCCTGACGCGTGGTTGACGGGATGATTCCGGAGCCGATTGGCACCTGCACAGGAATATGCAAACGACGCTTTACCCAGTTATCGCGGTGATACCAGCGAGTCGCTTTAGACAATGACCTTTCAGCCGTGCCGATAAAAATCGACACGGCGTTCAGAGCAGCCACTTCGGCGGCTGCCCCCTCACCCGCCCTGCGGGCACCCTCTCCCCGCGTTGCGGGGAGAGGGAGTCGCCAGGGCAATCCGGCCAGCTCAGGCAACCCGAACAATTCAACTACCAAGCATCATCGGAAAGATGATTTTTCGTCCTTCTCCCCGCAACGCGGGGAGAAGCTGGCCGAAGGCCGGATGAGGGGCTGCTTTTGATCTTCTGTCACCCCCCACGCCCCACACATAACGCCCCTACCCCACCCGCTCACACCAATACTGCAGCTCGCTGCCCTTGCTGGGTTCATAGACGAAGTGCAGGCCGGTGAAACCATAGCGCGAGCCGCCGACGATGAAGGGCGGGCGATGTTTCGCCTGATGGATCAGCACCGGTTCGCCGCTGGCGAGGGCATAGACGTAGAGATTGATGGCGGCGGCGCGTTCGGGGGCGGCGACGTAGCTGGCCTTGAAGTCGAAGTAGCGGCCGATCTTCTGCGCGGGCACCTGATACGGGGCCGTGGTCGGGGCGGCGTCGACGCTGAAGTTTTCGCCGCCGTAGATGATGTGGCAGCGGACGTTGTCGGCGTGCGCGTTCGCTGCGCACAGTTGCGCTGCGCAGAACACGATGGATGCGATGAACCACTGGCGTTTATTCATCGCGGCACTGCCCGACGTTGCGGTCGCCGCGCTTGCCGCAGGGGCTGGCGGTGGTGGGGTCCGGATGCGGGACGCCGTTCTTGTCGAGACGGGCGACATGCGTGCGCCATGCCACCACACCCTGTCTGTCCATCGTTACGTTGAGCGTCCAGCCGGTCTGCGTGGCTTCGGTGTCGAAGCCGTTGAACAGGAAATTGCCGAGGCTGTAGACGATGGGTTTGCCATTGTGGATCTCGGCGCCCTGGGTGACGTGCGGATGCGCGCCGACCACCATGTCTGCGCCGGCATCGAGCATTTCGCGCGCGAAAACTTTCTGGCGCTCGCTCGGATAGCCTTCGTCTTCCCAGCCCCAATGCATGAACGGAATCACCAGATCCGCGTGGTAGCGGGTGCGCGCAGCGACGATGTCGTCGATCACCTGCTCGTCTTCGCCGCTCCAGGCGATGCCGGGCTTGTTGGCGCCGGCCTCGAACGCGCGCGGCTTGAATTCGTCGTAGCCCAGGAACGCGATGCGCAGACCGTTGCGTTCGACGATCCACGGCCTGTGCGCTTCTTCCAGATCGGCGCCGCCGCCGAAATACGGCAGGCCGGCCTGGCGCATCAGGCCCAGTTGTTCGAGGAAAGCGGCTTTACCGAAATCGCCGGAGTGGTTGTTGGCCAGCGAGAAGGCATCGAAATGCCGCGCCAGCACCGGCAGCGTGCGCGGATGCGCGCGGAAGGTGTAGGGCTTGGTTTCCGCGGTGCCGCCGGTGGCGATCACGCATTCCAGATTGCCGACCCGCAGATCGGCGTCGTGCAGCCATGCGGCGAACGGCTGGAACGGGTCTTCGCCACGCTCGATCAATTCGCCCGGGGTCTCGGCGACCATGATGTCGCCGACGAATGCGATGTCGACCACGCCCTCTTCGGCATGCGCCGCAGGGATCGGCAGGGCAAGCAGTGCCGACAGGACAGACAGGTTCAAGGTCGCGAAGATGCGCATGGCGGCAGTCTGTCATGCGCCTGCGGCCGAGTCACGGGGTGCGGGAAGCGCACGCGCGGCTCGTCTGGTACGACATCGGTGATTACGACATCGGTGATTACGACATTTGCGGTTACGACATCAGTCCCATGCCGAACACGAACACGCTGCGCACCATGGCCGCGAACCCGATCAGCCCCACGCACCATTGCGCAGCGGCGTAGCCGCGTTTCGAGCGCAGCGTCGCCAGGCCCGGCCATTGCCCGAACACGAAGGACAGCAGCATCAGCGCGCCGCCGCAGATCGCCAGGCCATCGCGGTCGGTGGTCAGGCCTTCGGTCAGCATCTTCAATCCGGTCGCGGCGAACGTGAAGAACAGCGCCCAGGCCAAGGTGCCGGACACGATGCCGCCGGGTTCGACGGCAGTGGATGAGGATTCGCGCATGGCAGCTCCGATCGTTCGCGGTGTGTGCGTTTCACGGTAGACCGCGCGTCGCTCGCGGGCCTGTGCCGGAAGTGACCACGACCTCCCGCTGCGCTGGCGCGTATGCGGAACGCCCCCTCCCAGCCTTTCACGGATGCGGTGCGCCAAGGCAGCGCCCCATGGGTGGGCGTAGCTTGTTTTTCATGTCGCGGGCCTTGAGCGGAACCCGGCGGGATGCGTCAGACTTTGCGCTGGTTCCGCGACCGAACGCCCATGCCCGAATTGCCCGAAGTCGAAACCACGCGCCGCGGCCTGGCGCCGCATCTGGAAGGCCGTCGCATCGCCGGTGTGACGCTGCGCCGGCCGGATCTGCGCTGGCCGATTCCGCGCGAGATCGAAACCCTGCTGCCATCGCAGACCATCCTGTCGATCCGACGGCGCGCGAAATACCTGCTGATGGACACCGACGCCGGCACGGCGATCTGGCATCTGGGCATGTCCGGCAGCATGCGCGTGTTGCCGGCGAGCACGCCGGTGCTGGCGCACGATCATGTGGATGTGTTGATCGCATCCGCAACCCCCACCCCAACCCGCCCCCGCTCGCGGGGGAGGGAGCAGGATCCAGGCATGCGCGTGCTGCGCTTCAACGATCCGCGACGGTTCGGCTGTCTGCTGTGGCAGCCGCCGGGCGAGACCCACGCGCTGCTGCGCGATCTGGGGCCGGAGCCGCTGTCGGACGACTTCGACGGCGATCTGCTGTTCGCGCGCAGTCGCGGACGCAAGGCGCCGGTGAAAGCATTCCTGATGGATCAGAAGATCGTGGTCGGCGTGGGCAACATCTATGCGGCCGAAGCCCTGTTCGCGGCCGGCGTGTCGCCACTGCGCGCGGCTGGCAAGGTCTCGCGCGAACGCTATGCCACGATCGCACAGGAGATCCGCCGCATCCTGGCCTATGCGATCGAACGCGGCGGCACCACACTGCGCGACTTCATCAGCCCGGACGGCATGCCGGGTTACTTCGAACAGGAACTGTCGGCCTACGGGCGCGGCGGCGAGCCCTGCCCGCGCTGCGGGCGTCCGCTGAAGCAGGCGATGCTGGCGCAGCGCGCCACGGTCTGGTGCGGGCATTGCCAAACATGACAAGCCTGCTGTGGCCGCAGGCGGTGCCGGCCGCCGCCGGGCCTGAGGTATAGTCGCCCTCTTACCGATGGGGCACCGGGCCGGTCCATGAGCGAAAGCGAACACGCCGACATCACCCAATGGCTCGATGCCGCCCGCGACGGCGACCGTGCTGCGCTGGACCGCGTGCTCGGCACGCTCTACCACGAACTGCACGCGATGGCGCGACGGCAGCTGGCCGGACAGTACGGGCAGACGCTCGATGCGACCGCGCTGGTGCACGAGGCGTACCTGAAACTCATCGGCCGCCGCGACGTGCAGTTCGACGATCGCGCGCATTTCTTCGCCTATGCCGCCTCGGCCATGCGCAGCGTGGTGGTCGACTACGCCCGCCAGCGGCTGGCGCAGAAGCGCGGCGGCGACCTGCACCGCGTCACCGAGCTGCCGGACGATGTCGAAGGCGGCCTGCGTCTGGACGAAGACATGCTCGGCCTCGACACCGCACTGACCAAACTCGCCGCCGTCGACAACAAACTCGCCCAAGTGGTGGAACTACGCTATTTCGCCGGTCTGTCCGAACAGGAAATCGCCGAACTGCTGAAGCGTTCGGAACGCAGCATCCGTCGCGATTGGCAGAAGGCACGCATGTTCCTGCTGGCCTCGCTCGGCGACGAGAACGGCGAGCGCTGACGCGGTCGATCGATGGACGCCGAACGCTGGCAGCGCCTGTCGCCACTGCTCGACGCGCTGCTCGAACTTGACGGCGACGCGCGCACCGCGCGTCTTGAAGCGCTGCGCGAGGAAGATCCGGCGCTGGCCGCCGAGATCGAAACCCTGCTGGCGCTGGAAGACGACAACGAGGACTTCCTTTCCGAACCGCTGGTGACGCCGCCGCCGATGGCGAAAGCGGACAGCATGATCGGGCCGTACAAGCTCGACCGGCTGCTCGGCGAAGGCGGCATGGGTCAGGTCTGGCTGGCGCGCCGCGCCGATGGCCTGTATCAGCGCCGGGTCGCGCTGAAACTGCTGCGCCCCGGACTGGCCGACCCCAATCTGCGCCAGCGCTTCACCCGCGAACGCCAGATCCTCGCCCGCCTCGGCCATCCGCATATCGCGCGGCTGCTCGACGCCGGCATCAGCACCGACAACCAGCCCTATCTCGCGCTGGAATACGTCGAAGGCGAACCGATCACCGACTGGTGCCGCAGCCGCGATCTGGACACCGAAGCCCGACTCAAGCTGTTCCTGCAGGTCTGCGAAGCGGTCAGCCACGCGCACGCGAACCTGATCGTGCATCGCGACCTGAAACCTTCGAACATCATGGTCACGCCGCTGGACGAAGTGCGGCTGCTGGATTTCGGGATCGCCAAACTGCTCGACGGCCCGGAACCGGGCCGCGACAACACCCGCACCGAAGTGCGCGCCTTCACCCTGCACTACGCCGCGCCCGAACAGATCCGCGGCGAGCCGGTGACCACCATGACCGACGTGTATTCGCTCGGCGTGGTGCTGTACGAACTGCTGGCCGAAACCAAGCCCTACAAACTGAAGCGACAGACCGACGCGGAGTGGGAAGAGGCGATCCTGATCTCCGACCCGCAGAAGCCATCGGCGACATTGCAGCGCGAGGCAGACAGCGATCCCTCGCGCACCCCGGCGCTGCGTCGGCGCGCGCGTGAGATCGCCGGCGACCTGGACAACATCGCACTGAAAGCGCTGGCGAAGCGACCGGAGCATCGCTATCCGTCGGTCGAAGCGATGGCGCTGGATCTGCATCGTTACCTTGAAGGCAAACCGGTGCTGGCACGGCCGCAGAGCGTGACCTACCGCACCCGCAAATTCGTGCAGCGGCATCGCTGGGCGCTGGCGACGGCCGTTTTGATTTTCGCGGTGATCACTTCAGCGCTGGTGCTGGTCACCTGGCGCTCGCGGGAGGCGATGCGCGAAGCCACCCGTGCGCAGGCGCTGCAGAAATTCGTCACCAATCTGTTCGAACAGGCCGGCGGCAGCGGCCAGCAGGGGCCGCTGGACGTGCGCAAACTGCTGGACGCAGGCGTGCAGCGCGGCAACCGGGAACTCGCGCGGCAACCGCTGGATCGCGCGGAACTGTTCGGTGTGATCGCGCGGCTGCGGCTGGGTCTGGGCGACTATCACGAAGCCGAGCGCCTGTTGAAGACCCAGAACGCGATCCTGATCGGTCTGGAGGACCCACCCGACAGCCTGCGCCTGAGTTCGGCCTCGGATATGGGGCGCACCCTGCGCCTGCTCGGCCGCCCCGCCGAGTGCGTCGCGAATATGCGTCCATTGGAAAACGACGCCCGCAGCCAGCTGCGCCAGCTGCCGGTACAGGTGGCGGACTTCTATTCGGAACTGGGCCGCTGCCAACGCGCCGAAGGCGAAACGAAAATCGCGCGATTGCTGTTCCAGCGTTCGCTGGAAGTGCGCCGCAATACCTTGGACGACACTGTCGGCGTGGTGGAAAACCTCGCCGATCTGGCCGATCTGGAACGCGATGCCGGCCACAACGAAGCCGCGCTGGAGGGTTTCAGCAACGCGCTGGCGCAGCTGCAGACCAGCGCGGGCAACCGCCATCCGCTGGCGATCGGCCTGAAGCAGCGGCTGTGCGATCTGGAGCGAAACGCCGGGCAGCTGGTCGTCGCCGAGCGCGATTGTCACGATGCGCTGAGTCTCGCCCTCGACCTGCACGGCGAGGATCATCCATCGAGCGTCAACGCGCGCCGGCAGCTCGCTGCGATCCACGTCGATCTGGGCCGCTTCCGCGAAGCCGGCGACGCCTACCGCAGCAGTCAGAAGTGGCTGATCGAGCATCTGGGCAGGAAGCACGAGGATGTCGCGCGCGACGACAACAGTCTGGGCATCGTGGCCTGGGAACTCGGCGACTTCGACACCGCGCTGCGCCATCTCGACCGCGCACTGGCGGTGCTGCGCAAAGACCCGGGCTCGTGGATCTATCAGGGCGTGCTGTTCAACAAGGGCATGGTGCTGCACGACGCCGGTCGCGATCAGGCCGCATTGCCGCTGCTGCTGCAGGTCGAAAAACTGCGCATCGCCAGTCTGGGCAAAGATCATGAGCGGATCGGCGACACCGAGCGCATGATCGGTGAAGTGCTGGCTGCGCTCGGTCAAAACACGGCCGCGCGTCTGCGCCTGGTCAATGCGGTGAGACTCACCCGCGCCGGCGCCGGCTACGGTCCGTCACATCCGCACACGCGGCGCGCGGAACTGTCGCTCGCGCTGTTCGATCTGGCGCACGGCGATCCGCCGCCGCCGATCTCCAACCAGCTCGAACAACTCGCGGCATTGCCGAAATCCGACCCGGAGCTGCGCAAGATCGCATGGCTGGCATCGACCTCAATCGCCAACCAGCGTTGTCTCGAACCCGGATTCGGCGGCGGCCCGGAAATGCTCGCCGCGATCGAAGCGGAGATCGACGCGGCGCTGCCCGAAGGCGGCGCTTTCGTCCGCGAATTCGAGCGCGTGCGCAGCCGCTGCCGCTGACCCGCCCACAAGAGAACATCCTCATGCAGATCGTATCGCCGCTTCACCGCCTCGCCTGCCTCCTCACCCTGTCGACGCTCGCCAGCAGTTGCACTGGCGCGGAGCCTCGCGCGACAGACGCACGGAACGATGGGCCGATAGATTCGATGACCGGCTCGATTGAAGGCCGCATCGCACATCCGGCGCATGTCGTTCCGCCGATGCGGATCTGCGCGATCGGCAGCGGCCAGTCGGCGAAGTCCATCTGCGTGCGCACCGGCCGCAATCAGGCCAGCTATCGTATCGATGGCGTGGTCCCGGGCGATTACATCGTCATCGCTGCGACCGTGACCGGTGCGGGCGGCGACGGCGCCTACCGCATCGGCGGTCACGTGCAGCAGGTGCAGTGCATCCGCGCGCCATGCCCGGAGATGCCGGTCCCGCTGGGCCTGTCGCCCGGCGCGCACCTGACCGGCATCGACATCAACGGCTTCTACGACCGGCGCGACGATTTTCCGGCGCTGCCCGCCGACGACTGAGCTCAGGTCAACGGCAACGGCTGCTGCAGCGGGTCGATGCGGCCTTCGCCGCGCATGACTTTCTTGTATTCGGCGCGACTGACCGACACGTAGCGGTCATTGCCGCCGATCTCCACCTGTGGCCCGTCCTGCAGCGCGTGACCCTGTTCGTCCACGCGCACGGTCATCGTCGCCTTCTTGCCGCTGTGGCAGATGGTCTTGATCTCGGTGAGTTCGTCGGCCCACGCCAGCAGGTACTGGCTGCCCTCGAACAACTCGCCGCGGAAATCGGTGCGCAGCCCGTAACACAGCACCGGGATGCGCAGCCGGTCGACGATCTCGCTCAGCTGCCAGACCTGGGGCCGGGTGAGGAACTGCGACTCATCGACCAGTACGCAGTCGAGCTTGCCGTGCTTGGCGATGTCGGCACGGACCCAGACGTCGAGATCGTCGTCGCGCTCGAAGGCCTGGCCTTCGGCGCTGAGCCCGATCCGCGAAGCGACCGTGCCGGAACCGCCCCGGAAGTCGAGCTTGGGCGTGAAAATCAGCACCCGCATGCCGCGCTCGCGGTAGTTGTGCGCCGACTGCAGCAGGGTCGTGGTCTTGCCGGCGTTCATCGCCGAATAATAGAAATAGAGCTTGGCCATGGCCCGCAGTTTAATGGGCGGACGCCACAAATGCGTCCCCCCGGCCCGTTCACTTCAGGGCCGCTCACTTGCGGCCCACTCACTTCCGGCACGGACACTTGCCCGCGCAGTTACGGCTTCGACGCTTCCGGCTTCGACGCGCCCTCATCCACATGTTCGATCTCGCCCACCTTCACCA
Organism: Lysobacterales bacterium; assembly: GCA_017302135.1. Taxonomy (GTDB): domain Bacteria; phylum Pseudomonadota; class Gammaproteobacteria; order Xanthomonadales; family Xanthomonadaceae; genus Lysobacter_I. Next base: position 19,813 of record JAFLDZ010000012.1, read on the forward strand.
TTCCGTTCTTCCAGACCATGTCTTCGAACGCCCAGTACTTCTTCGGATCGGTCCGCGACGCGTCGTACATGGTTTTCAGGTTGACGCCGCCGACCGAACCGAACAGTTGATTACCCGGGCCGATGCTGGAAATGATCAGGCCGGCATCGAAGCCGGTCCGCGAACCGGTCATCTGCCGCTTGCCCTGCGCGATCGCGCGCTCGACGCGCGGCTTGGCGACGGCATCGGCGTACTCGTCGAAGAAAGCGCCGCCGCGCGTCGGCACGTCGGCCTGCTGCTGCTGCGTGAGTTCGGCCCACATCTTCTCGCGGATCGCGAGGAACTGCGGATAACCGCGTTCGGCGGCGAGATCCGCCCAGATATAAGCCTCGACGCGATCGGTGGCGACGCCGACGCCATGCCAATACAGCATGCTCAAACGATGCTGCGAGTACTTGTCGGCGTGACGCGCGGCGATCCGGAAATGGCGCGCGGCATCGCCCCAGTCGCCCGAGGCCGCCGCCTTGTTGGCGTAGATCCGATGCAACTCGTTGGGATGGTTGACCGCCATCTTCACCAGCGCATCGAAATCCTGCTTCGTCATCGCATCGGTATCGACCGTCGCCGCCTGCTCGGCAATGCTGCCTTGGGACGCGGGTTCGGCGGCAGGCGCGGCGCAGGCCGCGATCGGCACCAGCATCGCGCAGCTCATGGCGAGCAGACGCGGCGTGGCTCGTATCGACGTGAGTCGTGTCATGGCGATCTCCTTCAGCGTGGGGTGTCTGGAACGACGTTGGCAATGCAGCGGATGTGACCGGCGACGCGGCGGCATCGCGAAGATATCGCGCGCTTTCCGGTCTTCAATGTCCGGGCGGCGTTGGCGATGCGGAACCGGGTGCCGGCGTTCCGGCAGCGGGCGCTTCGGGCACAGGCGCATCGACCTCGGGTGCGGTCGCGGGAATCCTCGAATCCTGCGCGTTCGCCGGACGCGGCCGCACGTCTTCGAGTTCGCCGACGTCGACCTTGCCGATTCGCGGCTTCATCCACAGCTTGTCCTGCCACGCCCAGTATTTTTTCGCGTTCCAATAGCGCTCGTCGTAAAATTTCGAGCCTTCGACCATTTGCGAACCCGACGGCCCGGGAATCTCGATCTGCACGCCGCGATTGAAGCCGGTGCGGCTGCCGGTCATCTGGCTCTTGCCGATCCGCAGCTGGTGTTCGTAGCGGGGTTTGGCGGCCGTATCGCCGAAACGCGCGTACACGGCCTGTCCTTCCTCGACCGCGCGGGCGCGTTCGGCATCGTTCAACGCATGCCAGTACTTCTCGCGCAGACCCAGAAAGCCGCGATAGCCGCGCTCGGCCGCCAGGTCCATCCAGACATAGGCCTGAACCGGATCGCGCGGCGTGCCCTGACCGTTCCAGTACATCTCGGCGACCATCCCCTGCGACGGCTTGTCGGCGAAAAAGCTGGCGCGCCGGAAAAAGCGCAGCGCATCGTCGAAGCGACCCTGTTTGAAGGCTTCCAGACCGAGCATGCGGTACTTCAGGTCCTGATGGTGGTCGAGAAAGCCGGCGGTGATCAGCAGAGGATTGTCCTGCGGATCCGGCGGCGGTTTGTCGGCAGCGGACGCCACGGGCACGACAGACAGCATTGCGATGCACAGGACGAGGGAACGCATCATGAATCCTCGGGGCGGCGGTGATATTTCCGTATTGGACGCACACGGTAGCCGAATCGTCGCGCCCGCACAGGTAAACTGATGTCCTATACGACTTCAGTCATGCCGACTTCCTTCACTACGTCATGCACGGCCTCAATCCTCCCCAACGCGAAGCGGTCCTCCATGCCGAGGGCCCGCTGCTGGTGCTCGCTGGCGCCGGCAGCGGCAAGACCCGTGTCATCGTCGAGAAGATCGCGCACCTGATCCAGTCGAAGCATTACCCGGCCAAACGCATCGCCGCGATCACCTTCACCAACAAGTCGGCGAAGGAAATGCGCGAGCGCGTCGCGCGCCGGATCAAGGGCGATGCCGCCGAAGGCCTGACCATCTGCACCTTCCACGCGCTGGGCCTGAAGATCCTGCAGATCGAGCATGCGAAGGTCGGGCTGAAGCGCGGCTTCTCGGTGTTCGACAGCGACGATTCGCTGGGCCAGATGAAGGATCTGATGCCGGGTGCGAAAGGCGATGCGATCCAGGCGATGCAGGGCCTGATCTCGCGCGCCAAGAACGCCGGGCTGTCGCCGGAGGAAGCATTGGCCGCCGCGCAAACCCCGCGCGAACGCGAAGCGGCGGCGCTGTACGCGAAATACCAGAAGCGCCTGAACACCTTCAATGCGGTCGATTTCGACGATCTCATCCGGCTGCCGGTGCAACTGCTGGAAAGCGACGCCGATTGCACCCTGGGCTGGCGCGAGCGCATCGGCTATCTGCTGGTGGACGAGTGCCAGGACACCAACGACGCGCAGTATCGACTGCTGAAGTCGCTGTCCGGCGAGAAAGGCCATTTCACCGTCGTCGGCGACGACGACCAGAGCATCTACGCGTGGCGCGGCGCGAACCCCGAGAACCTGTCGCAGTTGGGCAAGGATTATCCGCAGCTGCGCGTCGTCAAACTGGAGCAGAACTACCGCTGCAGCAACCGCGTGCTGCGCGCAGCGAACGCGCTGATCGCGAACAACCCGCACGAGCATCCGAAAAAGCTCTGGAGCGATCAGGCCGACGGCGAACGCATCCGCATTCTCGAATGCCGCGACGGCGAGCACGAAGCCGAGCGCATCGCCGCCGAGATCCAGTTTTTGCACAACTCGAAGCAGGCCGAATGGCAGGAGTTCTGCATCCTGTTCCGCGGCAACCACCAGTCGCGTCCGCTGGAAAAAGCGATGCAACTGCTGCGTATTCCGTATCACCTCAGCGGCGGCACCGCGTTTCTCGATCGCGGCGAAGTGAAGGACGCGCTGGCATGGCTGCGGCTGATCGCGAACCCGGAAGACGACGCCGCGTTCCTGCGCGCGGTGCAGGCGCCGAAGCGCGAAGTCGGCGCGACCACGCTGGCAAATCTCGCCGAGCTTGCGCAGAAGGCAGGCCTGCCGATGTCGCGGGCCGCGGAATCCATCGGTCTGCTCAAGCAACTGCAGCCGCGCGCGGCGAATGCACTGAGCGGTTTCGTCGACATCCTGCGCGGCCTGCGCAGCGACGCGCGCACACTGACCCCGGCCGAACTGGTGCGCAAGCTCAACGAGCGCTCCGGCCTGCTCGCCGCGCTGCGCGCGCAGTGCAAGAACGAGCAGATGTTCGCGATCCGTCGCGGCAACCTCGACGAACTCGGCGACTGGTTCGACAGCGCGCGCGGCGGCGCCGGCCCGGGCGAGCTGGCCGCATCGCTGGCCCTGCTGAGTCACGCCGACAAGAGCGACGCCGGCAATCAGGTGCGGCTGATGAGTCTGCACGGCGCGAAAGGCCTGGAATTCCGCTACGTCTTCATCATCGGCCTGGAGGACGGCACCCTGCCGCACGAAGCCAGTCTCGAAGAAGGCCGCCTCGACGAAGAGCGCCGGCTGCTGTACGTCGGCATCACCCGCGCGAAGGAACAACTGTGGCTGTCGCATTCGCGGGAAGCGCAGCGCTGGGGCAGCAAACTGCGGCTGTCGCCGAGCCGCTTTCTCGATGAATTACCGGACGCGGAAATCCAGCGCGACGGCGCCGATCCGGTCGCCGACGCCACACGCAAGCAGGAGCGCGCCAGCGCCGGATTCGCGGCGATCAAAGCGATGCTGGAAGGCTGAGCGCGGATCACGCCGTGGACATCTTCGCCATGGACATCGTCATCGTCTGCATCGTCGCGCTGCTGGCCTCGGGGCTGACGTTCTTCTCCGGTTTCGGCCTGGGCACACTGCTGCTGCCGGCGTTCGCACTGTTCATGCCGCTGGAACAGGCGGTCGCCGCGACCGCCGTGGTGCATCTGCTCAACAGCCTGTTCAAACTCGCGCTGCTGCGCAGACACATCGATCGGCGCGTGCTGCTGCGCTTCGGCGTACCCGCACTGTTGGCCGCGCTGCTCGGCGCATGGCTGCTGTCGCGACTGGGCGCATTGCCGGCGCTGCATCGCTACACCGCGTTCGATCACCACTTCGAGATCCTGCCGCTGAAGCTGGCCATCGGCGCGTTGCTGCTGCTGTTCGCGCTGATCGAACTGGTGCCGAAACTGCGCGATCTGGAATTCGACGCGCGCTGGCTGCCGCTCGGCGGCGCGCTCAGCGGATTCTTCGGCGGGCTCGCCGGCATGCAGGGCGCGTTGCGGACCGCGTTCCTGGCGCGCAGCGGCCTGGGCAAGCAGGCCTTCGTCGCCACCGGCGCGGCCATCGCCTGCGTCATCGATATATCGCGGCTGGCGGTCTATGCCGGGACGCTGCTGCGCGTCTTCGGATCGCTCGACCACCGTCTGCTGGCCTGCGCGGTGCTGGCCGCATTCGCCGGAGCGTGGCTCGGCAACCGACTGCTGCACAGGACCACGATGAAGGGCCTGCAGCGCATCGTCGCGGCGATGCTGTTCGTGTTCGCGCTGGGGTTGATTGCAGGCGCGTTGTAGGGCGTCGTGTCACAGGCGTCGGCTACACTTTCGGAATTCCGTTCGCGTGGAGCCGTCATGCGCCAGTCCCTGCTGTTCACCGCCCTGTTCACCGCCGCGCTGGGGCTGAGCGCCTGCCGCACCCTCCCGGAGGGCGCATCCGCCAACGCTGCCAGCGTCGAGGCGCCGCCGGGCGCGGCGACCGTCGCCGCCGACGACAATCTGAATGCGGTGCTGTGGGTGCAGCGTTCGGTGGAATACCGCGCCACTGCCGAGACCGTGTACCGCGCCGCCAGCGACCGCCTCGACGCGGCGCTGAAGGACCCGGACTGGGATGCGCTGGTCCCCGATGAGCGCGCGACGCCCGCGCGCGGGCTGCCGCCGGCGATCGTGCTGGATCTGGACGAAACCGTGCTGGACAACTCGCCCTACCAGGCGCGCCTGGTCCGCGAAGGCAATGAATACAACGAAGTCACGTGGGATGCCTGGGTGCGCGAGGAAAAAGCGCAGCCGGTGCCGGGCGTGGTCGAGTTCGCGCGTGCCGCGCAGGTCAGAGGCATCACCCTGATCTACATCTCCAACCGCGCCGAACATCTGATCGCGCCGACCCTGGCGAACCTGCGCGCGCTCGGACTGCCGGTGAAGGACGACAGCGTGTTCCTCGGCCTCGGCACGTTCGTCGCCGACTGCGAGCAGGAGGGCTCGGAAAAGCTCTGCCGCCGGCAGCTCGCCGGACGCAGTTACCGGGTCCTGATGCAGTTCGGCGACCAGCTCGGCGATTTCGCCCAGATCCTCGCCAACACGCCCGAAGCCCGCGCGGCATTGCAGGAACAGCATCGCGGCTGGTTCGGCCAGCGCTGGTGGATGCTGCCCAACCCGACCTACGGTTCCTGGGAGCCGGCGGTGTTCAACAACGACTGGCGCCAGCCCCGCGAGCAGCGACGCGCGCTCAAGCGCGACGCACTCCGCATCGCCGAATGAGCCCAATAAAAACAGTGCGTTATGGCTTTGTTGTTCAAGCATTGCATTAACAATCGCCTGCCGATACCCTGTGGCACATCCGGCGATGCCGGAGCCATGCCACAACCGTGATCCACCGGCCTCGGCCGGAACATTTCGGGAGACCTCCGGGTCTCCTTTTTTTTGGGCGGTCGCTTGTGGGACCCGCCCCGGCCCGCCAAGATGCGGGACGATGCCGTTTCCCGCCCGCCCCGCCGCCCGTTCCTCACGCCCACTGCCCGCACTGCTGGCGGCGTTGCTCCTGCTGGCGTCTGCCGGCTGCGACCCGGGCCAGCGCATCGCGCCGGGCGCGGGGACCGAGCCCGTGCAGGCCGTCGCCCTGCTCAGCCAGCATCTGCGCGACAACGATCTGGAAGCGTTCGCCCGCGATGCCGTGCCGCCACCGCTGCGGGCTCCACTGGCCGCCGCTTGGCGGGCCGGTCGCAGCCGCTGGCCGCTGGATGAGCTGCCCTTCGACCAGAAGATTCCCGGCATCGTGGCCACGCTGTCGGCCGACAAGGCCGATGTCCAGCTGCGCCGCAGTTTCGATCACCAGTTCGCCAATGCGAACAAGGAGATCCGCGCGGCGGCGAGCGCGCTCGGGCTGTTCGGGGTGAAGTTCATGCAAAGCGACGACACCCTCAGCGCCGAAGAACGCGGGCATTACGCGCAACTGGTGTCCGCGATGAGCGAATGGGGCGCCCGCGCGCCGCTGGGCGATCCCAAGCGCGGACGCGGCGCGATCGCGCGGCTGACCCTGGCCGCACGCCAGACCGGGCTGCGCGAGGAAGCGGACTTCCCGCGCCTGGGCATGGACGAAAGCCTGCGCCGGCTGACCCCGCTGATCGCCGCGCTGAAGGACACCCTGCGCAGCTACGACCTCGATCTGGACCAGAGCCTGGACGCGATGACGCTGTCGCTGGAAAGCCAGGAGGGCGACCGCGCCCAGGTGCGGATGCGCTACCGCCTGGCCGGCAAGGCCATCGATACCGTGGTCGCGGTCGAGCGCATCGACGGCCACTGGTACCTCAGCGATTTCCTGCGCCACGCCCGCGCAGCGGCCGCGCTGGCGCCGGTGACGACAACGCAGGCAGAGCAGACGCCCGCACCGGCAGCGGAAGAACCGCCCGGGGTTCCACCCGAAGTTCAGACCGACACCGCGACGAAGCAGCCACCTTCGTCATAATGGCGGCGCCTATGCCGACCTCACCGAACCAACCGACACTCTTCGACGCCGAATCGCCGGTCGAAGACAATGCCTCCGAAACGCCCGACGACGGCGCGACACCGCAACAAACCGCGCTGACGATGCTGCCGGTGCCGATCGCGCCTGCGCCGCCGCCACCGCCACGCGGGCGCCGTCCATGGTGGGCCGGCCTGCTGGGCAAAGTGCTGGAGCCCTGGATCGAGCTGCGGATCGAGCCGCTGCCCGAGGGGCTGGCCGACGACCCGCGCCCGATCTGTTATGTGCTGGAAGACTACGGGCTGTCGAACGCGCTGATCCTCGACCGCGCCTGCCATGAAGCCGGGTTGCCCTCGGGGCTGCGGCCGTTGGCCGGCGATCCGCTGAAGCGCGGACGCGCCTACGTCGCGCTGTCGCGGCGCAACGCCGGCAGCACTCTGGTCAAGGCCGCCGACATGGCCGTGGACATGGCGGTGGACATCGCCACCGGCAAGCCGCCGAAGATGGCGCGCCCGGCGCGGCGCCACTCCGAGGCGCTGGCACGGCTGCTGGAGGCGCATCGCGCCGATCCATCGATGGACGTGCAACTGGTGCCGGTGTCGATTTTCGTCGGCCGCGCGCCGGACCGGAATAACGGCTGGTTCTCGGTGCTGTTCTCCGAGAACTGGACCCTGGTCGGCCGCTTCCGCCGGCTGCTCGCGATCCTGCTCAACGGCCGCGACACGCTGGTGCAGTTTTCGGCGCCGGTCGCGGTGCGCGGCGTGGTCGCCGAAGACCTGCCGCCCGAGCGCACCGTCCGCAAACTGTCGCGCGTGCTGCGCACCCACTTCAACCGCCTCCGCGAAGCGGTGATCGGGCCGGATCTGTCGACGAGGCGATTGCTGATCGACAAAGTGCTGTCCGCCGATCCGGTGAAGCAGACGCTCGTCGATACCGCGCGCCGCGAGAACAGCAAGGTCGAGGACGCCTGGAAGAAAGCGCACGCCTACGCCTACGAAATCGCCGCCGACTATTCGCCGCCGGTGGTGCGTTCGGCCTCGTTCCTGCTGACCACGGTGTGGAACCGCATCTATCGCGGCGTGCTGGTGCATCATCTCGACGCGCTCAAGCAGATCGCGCCCGGCTATGAAGTGGTCTACGTGCCGTGTCACCGCAGCCACATGGACTATCTGCTGCTGAGCTATCTGCTGTACACCAAGAACATCGTGCCGCCGCATATCGCGGCCGGCATCAATCTCAACCTGCCGATGATCGGCACTGTGCTGCGCAAGGGCGGCGCGTTCTTCCTGCGCCGCAGTTTCCGCGGCAACGCGCTGTATTCGGCGGTGTTTTCCGAATACGTCGCGCAGCTGGTGGCCGGTGGTTTTTCGATCGAATACTTCATCGAAGGCGGACGCTCTCGCACCGGTCGACTGCTGCAGCCCAAGGGCGGCATGCTGGCGATGACCATCCGCGCCTACCTGCGCCAGCCGACCCGGCCGGTGCTGTTCCAGCCGGTGTACATCGGCTACGAAAAACTGATGGAAGGCAACAGCTACCTCGACGAGCTGTCGGGCAAGGCCAAAGCGAAGGAATCGGTCTGGCAGCTGTTGATGGGCATCCCGAAGGTGCTGCGCCAGAACTACGGGCAGGTGGTGGTGAATTTCGGCGAGCCGATCAAGCTCGGCGACATCCTCGCCGAACAGGCGCCGGACTGGGACGGCACGCCGGTCGGCGAAGACGAAAAGCCGCAGTGGCTGGCGGGCGCGATCGACACGCTCGCCGATCGCGTACAGATCAACATCAACCGCGCCGCCGACGTCAATCCGATCAATCTGCTCGCGCTCGCGGTGCTGTCCACGCCCAAGCATGCGATGGGCGAAGCCGATCTGCTGGCGCAGATCGCACTGTCGAAAACCCTGCTGGCTGAAGTGCCGTATTCCGACCGGATCACCGTCACCCCGCACACGCCGGAGCAGATCGTCGCCCACGGCGAAGACATCGGCGTGCTGGCGCGCACCGCGCATCCGCTGGGCGACGTGCTGCACGTCGACGGCGACACTGCGGTGCTGCTGAGCTATTTCCGCAACAACGTGCTGCACCTGTTCGTCGCCACCGCGTGGATCGCCTGCTGCTTCCAGCACAACCGGCGGATGAGCCGCGACGTGCTGCTGCGCATCGGCCGTTCGCTGTATCCGTTCATGCAGACCGAACTGTTCCTGCCATGGGACGAGGACGGCTTCGCCGATCAGATCCAACAAACCATCGCCGTGTTCATCCGCGAAGGCCTGTTGCAGCAGGTCAGCGAAGACGACGGCGGCATCCTCGCACGCAACGCCGGCCAATCCGATGAAGTCTTCCGCCTGCGCGCGCTCGGCCATCCGCTGCAGCAGGCGTTCGAGCGCTACTACATCGCGATTTCGGTGCTGGCCAAGAACGGCCCCGGCGCGCTGGGCGCAGCTGAACTGGAAAGCCTCTGCCATCTCGCCGCGCAGCGCCTCAGCCTGCTGTACGCACCGGCCGCGCCCGAGTTCTTCGACAAGACCCTGTTCCGCAGCTTCATCCAGAAACTGCGCGAAATGAAACTCGTGTGGGCCGACCAAAACAGCAAACTCGTGTTCGACCAGCGCCTCGACAACTGGGCCAAGGACGCCACCACCATCCTCGGCCGCGAACTGCGCCACACCATCGAGAAGGTCAGCCCCGAAGCGGTGAAGCCGGAGACGGTAACCGCTGCGGAATGACGCTGTCCGCAAAGACTTCGGCCGCCACCCGATGCCGGTGGCAGCGGATTTCGAGCGGCGGATTTCGAGCCGTGCTATTCGAGCCGTGCCTTGTGATCACTTTCCCCGCGACTTCACCGATCGCTGCACATCACGACGGGTCTTGATCGGCTGTCTTGCCGGCTGTGGCGTGCTGCGTGGCGTTGCAACCGGTCGCGACGAGGGTGCGGAACGCGCGACAGGCGTCGCCACCTGCGGCTGGCCCGGGCCGCCGGTGCGGCGGATCTTCGGGACGATCCGGATCGTGGCGCTGCGGGTGGTGCCGTCGTTGAGCACGATGTCCAGACGCAGGCAGCTGATCGGGTTGGTCGGATTGATCCACCAGTTGCGGCGGTAGCGGCCGTCGCCGAAGTTCTCGAACGTATTGGTCTCGCCAGCCGGCGGGGTCGGCAGCGGGATTCCGGTGTTCGGGCAGGTCACCTGGGTCACGATCGTTTGCGTCAGCGTTGCGTTGGTGATCGCAGCGCCATTGGCATCGCGTACCCGCCATTCGAACGGCACCGAACGCGGCGCCTCGACCAGATACAACTGGCCGGAATTGCTCAGCGGCGCCGACAGCGGTACGAAGTCGTAGATCACGCGATAAGTGGCCGAACGGCTGACCGAATTGCCTGCGCGGTCCACCGCCGTGCAGGTGACGGTGCGGGTGCCGAGCGTGCTGGTGTTGATCGCGCCACAGCTCTGGCTGGCGATGCCGGAGAGGGCGTCGGTCGCGTTGAGGGCGAAGTCGTGGCTCGCATTGAGCACGATGTCGGCCGGCGGCATGTTCACCGACAGCAGCGGCGCGGTCTTGTCGATCTTGAACGTGATGACATTGCTGGCCTGGCTGACGTTGCCCGCGTTGTCGGACACCGTCAACGGCGACGACGAGACGGAAGCCCCCTCCTGGCTGAACTGCTGCGGCGACGGGCAGCCGTTGTTGGCGATGCCCGAGACGTTGTCGCTGCAGGTGTAGTAAACCGTCGGGTTGTAGTTGTACCAGCCGGCGGCATTCGGCGGCGTCGATACGCTGGCGCTGATCGCCGGCGCGGTCTTGTCGAGCAAGAAAGTGGTTCCACCGGTGTAGGTGCTGTTGCCGGCCACGTCGTACACCACTTCGCCGGGATTGTTCGCGCCTTCGGTGCTGACGATCATCTGCGGCGTGCACGGCGCGACCATGCCCGACAGCGCGTCGGTGCAGGTGAAGTTGACCACGATATTGCTGCGATACCAGCCAAGCGCGTTCGGCTGCGTGGTCGGCGTGACCGAAGTGACCGGCGGCGTCTTGTCCAGCTTGACGGTGACGATGTTCGAACTGCCGACATGACCCGCCATGTCGCGTACCGTTTTCACGGTCGTGGAGATGCCGGTGCCTTCCTGGGACAGGATCTCGCTCGCGGGGCAGAGCGTGGCGAAACCCGACGTCGCTTCGGTGCAGCCGTACGACACCGTCACGTTCTGCCGGTACCACCCGGCCGCGTTCGGCTGGGTCGCGGCCGAAGCGGACACGGTCGGTGCGACCGTGTCGCGCTTGACGAGGGCGATGTTCCAGGCCTCGCCCGCATAGCTTCTCGCGAAACAGATTTGGCCGACTTCCATCGTGTCGGTGAGGAAGCTGCGGTCGCTGCAGCCCTGCCCCGGCGTGACCGGCGTCTCCGGATCTTCGAACACCCAATGCAGGAATACATCGCTGATGTACCAGCCGTTGTCGCCCAACGTGCCGGTCAACTGCGGCGTGACGACCGGCAGGGTCGTATCCGTGCGCACGTAGAACTCGTGCACCGCCGGCGTCGGGTCGATGTTTCCGGCGGCGTCGCGGGCACGCACGTAGAAGTGTTGCGGCGATTCGGATACAGAGAGCGCGTATTGATCGCCCGCGCGGCAATCGAAATACGAGTCTTCGGTGCCGAAGTAACTGCACTGGAAGTAGATGGCGGGGCCGGAAAGATCCCCATCGGCCATGGAATAGGAGAATTCAAGGATGGCGTACTGCTGGGGCGGATGGGTGTAGAACACCGCGCGCTGCGGTCCGTCGAACTGGGTCGATGGGCTGACGGTATCGCGACGGATGGTGACGCTCACACTGTTGGTGCCGCCTTCGCTGGTCGCGGTGCAGGTCAAGGTGATGCCTGCGGTGTCGGTGACGATATCCACATCGCTGCAGCCGTCGGAGGAGATCACCGAAGATTCCTCCTCGATCACCTGCCAATAGACGTGGACGTCGCCGTTGTACCAGTCCTGGGGATCGTAAGCATCGTTGACGATCGGCCGGATCGAAGGCGCCGAGACATCCGCCGCACGGCTGAGGACCAGGGTGTACTCGCGGGATGCGGTGAAGCCGTTCTCGTCGCTGGCTTCGACGGTGATCGGAAAGCTGCGGGGCGTATCGGCCGGGGTGCCGCGGACCTGGCCGTATTGGTCGAAATACGTGCCGTAAGGCAGGGTGCCGTACACGATCCTGTATTTCGCGCCGGGCGGCACGTAGCCGCCAGTGCCGGTCAGCATGAAATCGATATGGACGGGTGTCCCGTTGGTGAGTTCAGGCAGCACCGCCGGACCGATCGCCACCTGCGGCGCCTGGCCGCTGGTGTTCGCGCCCCAGCAGATGCGCGCACCATCGTCGCGCACCGCGCAACTGTGCGCGAAGCCCGCGGTGATCGCCGTGAAGGCGCCTTCTTCGGGCGGGGTCGCCTGTCCGCTGTCGTTGCGGCCCCAGCACGCGATGCTGCCGTTGCTGATGATCGCGCAATTGTGGAAAGCACCGACCGCCAGCGCGCGATAGCTCGCGCCGGGCAGGTCCGGCGGCGTGGTCTGGTCTTCCGTGCCCAGGCCCCAGCACTGCAGGCTGCCGTCGGCAGCGATTGCGCAGCTGTGGCGTTCGCCGACATCGACCGTCTTGAAGGCACCGGACGGGGCCGTGGCCTGTCCTTCGGCGTTGTAGCCCCAGCATGCGAGGGTGCCATCGTCGCGAAGGCCGCAGCTGTGGTTGAGCCCGGTGGCGACGCTGCGGAAAGTGCCGGCCGGCGGGGTGCTCTGGCCATTGACGTTCCAGCCCCAGCAGCCGAGCGCACCGGTGCCGGCGACCGCGCAGCCGTTGAACTGACCGACATCGAATGCGCGCATCGCGCCGGCGACGGGCGTCGAACCGGCGTGGGTGTTGTCGCCCCAGCACAGCAACTGGCCGTCGGCGCGCAGCGTGCAGCTGTGATCGAGATTCGCGGAAGCGTCCTGCGCGAAGTGCACCGGAACAGTGCGCTGCCCGGCCGTGTTGTCGCCCCAGCAGCCGACGCCGCGATTGCCGCGGATGGTGCAGGTATGCAGATCTCCGGCCGTGATCGCAGCTGCGGCGAGACGCACGCTGGGACTTTTCTTCGACAGCGTCTGCGCGCCCCAGCACAGCATCCGCGTATCGTCTGAAGTACAGGTCGTATCGCCGAAGGCGGCGATCCGGTAGAAAGCGCTACCCAACGGCGACTGTCTTTGACCTTGGCTGTTGTCGCCCCAGCATTCGAGCGAGTTCGCCGACGCGATGCGAACGCCGCAGGCATGGTGCGCGCCCACGGCGACCTCGAGGAATCCGGCATCGGGCGCCTGCAGCGCGGCCGCGTCTTCACCCCAGCACGCGATGCGGCTGGCGCCGTAGCGGCCGCAGATATTCGCGCCGTACGCGCTGATCGAATAGAAGTATTCGTTCTGCGGCACGTTCGCGACCGCGGGCCCTTGTCCCCAGCAATGCACGCGGCCATCGTTGTTGCCCAAGCCACAGCTGAACCGTTCGCCGCTGACGATCGTGCGGTAGTCGGCTCCGATGGGCGAAGCCTGACCGTAGGTATCGTCGCCCCAGCAGACCGGGCTGCCGTCCGTGCGCAGCGCGCACGCATGGGTGGCGCCGACCGCGATCGCCATCAGCGCATCCATCGGCGGCAGGCCAAGGGATGCGCCCCAGCACTGGGCGCGGCCATCGACGGTCAGGCCGCAGGCGGACAGGCTTCCGAAACTCAGTGCGTTGTAGCGCTGCACCGGTGGGGTCAACGAAGAAGTCGCGCCGACGCAGCCGATATTGCCTTCATAGACGAGACCGCAGGCCTGATCGGGACCGACCGCCAGCTTCTGGTAGTCGTAGATCGGCGTATTGATTTCGCCGCGGCTGTTGCTGCCGCCCCAGCACTGCACCGAGCCTTCGTCGTCGCGTGCGCAGGTGTGCAGACGGCCTGCGGCGATCGCGGTGAACTTGCCTGCCGGCGCGTCGAGCTGGCCGGATGGATTGCCTCCCCAGCAGGACACGGTGCCGTTTTCCTGGATCCCGCAGGAATGCTGGTGCCCGGTCGCGATGGCGACGAAATTCGGCGCGGTCGGCGCGCTGGCCTGGCCCTGTGCGTTCGAACCCCAGCAGAGGGCCTTGCCATCGCTGCGCAGCGCGCAGGCGTGGCTGGTACCCATGCCGAGCGCCAGATAGCGCCCGGCCGGCACGGCGCCCAGGCTGGCGACGCCCGCCGCCTGCCAGCATTGCAGCGTGCCGTCGGTGCGGATCGCGCAGCCACGGCCCGGCGAGACGCTGACGGCGAGAAAGCGACCGGTGGTCGGCGCGGCTTCCGCCATCACCCCGCCCCAGCAGCGCAGCTGACCATCGGTGCGCACTGCGCAGTTCTCGGCATCGCCGGCGCTCAGCGCGACATAGGCACCCACCGGCGGCGGCGTCGCGATCGAGCCGGCATTGCCCCAGCACACCGCCTGGCCACTGGCGCGCACTGCACAGCCGTGATCGACGCCCGCACTGACCGCTGTGAAGCTGCCCTGCGGCGGCGTGCTCTGGCCGGAAGTGCCGTCGCCCCAGCAGGTCAACGCGCCGCCGTCGAGCAGCGCGCAAGCGTGATATTCGCCGGCGTCCAGCGTCGAGCCCAGGCTTTGACCCGCAGCGCCCTGGCCGACAGGCAATGTCTGCGCCGATGCAAAGGTCGGCAGCATCAGCCACACCAGAGCACAGGCGAACAGGCGCGGCCTGGCCCTCACGGAACACGCGCCAAGCAGCGACAAATTCATCGAAAACCCCTGTTTTTCAAGCCATGAGCGAAAGATAGTCTGGATGTGGCGCCATGCGAAACGAGCCCGCATGCGCCGCGATTGCTCCCCTTCCGTAGCCGTGCGCGGCACTCGTTCAGCAAACGTCCGCTGGCCTTTTCCTGGCCGAAACTCCAGCGGCATTCTATCGGCCGGCTACCCCAATGACGACCATGCTTCGATGCATTCCGGCACGCCGATGTGGTTGATGCAAAATGCTCTCCCGTCCACCTGCGCCCACGCGCGGAGCCCGATCATGATGCTGCGAAGGTGGCCGCTCACGACCCTGTTCGCGATCTCTCTGCTGTTCACGCCATCCGCGCATGCCGAAACGCTGGCCTGCGGCGTCTACGTCGATGCCGACTCCGGCGCGCGGCTGGAAGTGCTCGACATCGAGCGCGCGCGCATCGTGCGCGAGGGCATGGCGCCGTCGGCGCAGATCCATCGCCGCGACGGCAAGACCCTGCGGCTGTACGACATCGACGAGGGCTATTCGCCGGACGACTACACCGTCAGCGCCGACGGCCGTACGGTCACCGGCGTGGACCCGGCGTTCCGCAAGACTTTCGTGCTGGAAAGCATCGCCGCGTGCGCCACCGCACGCCCCGCCGTGCCCGGCACCTGCGCTGCGGACATCGACGCCTGTATCGCCAGCGCGGATCTCGCGACCGACGCCATGCTGCAGCGCTACTGCGATGAAGGCATGCCGTTCGCGTGCGTGAAGGCGATCGACCGCGAGCGACAGCGCGCGGAGCATCCCGAAGCCTACGCGGGCGAAGACGCCGCACCTCCGCCGGAATGCCGCGAAGGCACGCCCACGTTCTCGGCGGAGGCCTGCGATACGGCGATTGCGAAATTGTTGGGCAGCGCGCTGGCCGAAGTCGCGACTTCGATGTATGCCGACGATGTGCCGCTGCCGCAGTCCAATCTCGACGGTCTGCCCGCGCTGTGCGCGCGTCACGGGTCGGCGAAAATCTGCGCCAGGGTCGCGGAAGAACTGTGGATCGGCGGACGTTACGCGCAGAGCCGCGACGCGCTGCGCATCGGCTGCGATCGCGGCGGCGATCCGGAAGCGTGCAAACAGGTCGCGCCGCTGGCGGACTTGCGCGATGCGCAGCTGCAGGCCGTGCCGGCGACAGCATTGCCCTGCGGCCGCTACGTGGCCGACACCGGATTGATGAGCGAACTGGATTTCGGCGATCGCGGCATCGTCACCGGCTTCGGCGGCGATCTGCGGGCGCGGCTGGAAGCGGGCCTCGTGCGCATCCGTCACGACAAGGGCGGCGACTTCGTGCTGCAGCGGATCGGCGACGATCGTCTGCTCGGCATCGACGACTGGAACCGGTACGCGGTCTATCGCCGCGACGGCGGCGCGACGTCATGCGCGGCGCCGGTGGTGTTCGTGGAAAAACCGCTGGTCGAAGACTGCCCGCAGCCCGGCAAGGAAACCGCTGCCGCCTGCTGCGAACGCGGCAGTCTGCACGGCTGCAACATCGCCGGGCATCAGCGCGCGCTCGGCGGCGCATGGGCCGAGGCGAAACCCTTTTACCTCAAGGTCTGCGCGGCCGGCGTGCGGATCGGCTGCGAAAACCTGACCCAGGTGTTCGCGCGCGGCGGCGACGAGACCGTACCAGAGGAGCTCGACCGGCTCTGTGGGAAGGATCCGCGCCACGTCGCCTGCGATGTCCGCGAAACCACCAATTGGGCGATGCTGGCGTTCTCGACAGCGGCCGACGAGTTGCTGCGCGAAGCCGAACAGGGTCTCGACGACGACGCGCCGAACAACCCGCCACAGAAATAGTACCCGCGACGACTCAGCGCGCGAGCAGGAAGCGCAGCGGAATCTCGACCCGCGCGCGCCACGCCGCTTCGTTGTGGTCGGCGCCTTCGAAGCGGCGGGTCATCGCGTTCTTGCCTTCGATGTAACCGCCCGCGCGCAGTGCCGCATCCACCCGCGCCTGGTGCGGCGGATACAACGCATCGATCCCGGCGGTGCCGTGATCGAAATACAGCCGGTGCGTGCGCGGATCGGGCAGATGCGCGCCGAACCAGTCGACCACGCAGCCGTCGCAGGCCGGCCAGTGCGTGGACACCGCGCCCACGCCGCCGAACACCTCCGGATACTGCGCCGCGGCGTACAGCGAAATCAGCCCGCCCATGCTTGAGCCCATCACCGCAGTGTCGTCGCGGCCGGGGCGCGTGCGGTACCGCGCATCGATGAAGGGTTTGAGTTCCTCGACCAGAAAGCGCAGGTACTCGTCGGAGCGGAGGTCTT
Source organism: Lysobacterales bacterium (assembly GCA_017302135.1). Classification (GTDB taxonomy): domain Bacteria; phylum Pseudomonadota; class Gammaproteobacteria; order Xanthomonadales; family Xanthomonadaceae; genus Lysobacter_I. Next base: position 36,614 of record JAFLDZ010000012.1, read on the forward strand.
CAGTGCGGCCCGCCATGTGCCCTTCGACACCGCTGCTCACGGTGTCGGTGCGCACCGGCGCCTTCGGCATGTATTCGGCGAACCGCAGCGGCGTATTCCACACGCCGACCACGATGGCCTCGCGGATGTCTCCGGCCTCGATCAGCCGCGTCATCGCGCCGTCGATATCCCAATCGACCCCGGTGTAGCCCAGCGCCGGGTCGAACAGATTCTGGCCGTCGTGCATGTACAGCACCGGGTAGCGCCGCCGCGGATCGCTGCCGTAACCCGGCGGCAGCCAGACGTCGACATCGCGCGCGTCGACATGTCGAGACGGCATGCGCTGCCAGCTGTCGGTGCGTCCGGTCGCGTTCAATGGCGGCGCATGCACGGCGTAGGCCCAACGCAGGAACGCCGGCAGCATCTGCGCCCACGACGCCTGCTCATGTTTGCCGCCAGCGAGGACGAACAGCGCCGCGTCCGCGCGGGTGCCTTTCGCAGCGTGATCCGGATTGACCGAATGACCGAGCTGACGCAGGCCTTTCGCACGCGGTTCGGTTTCGCCAGCGACGCGCCAGCCATCGATCAGATCGCGGGTGTCGTCGAGCACATCGATGACGCCGTCGCCGTCGCGGTCGTCGGTTTCTTCGGCATCGCCGACCGCGAAAAAGAACCGGCTGCCGGCGTGATAAGCGCCGGCCGCGATCATCCGCTGCGCGAACCGGCTGGCTTGAATGCCTGCGATGTCGTCGGGCTTCGGCGACAGCCACAGCGACGGCGAGAACGCACCGACATTCGCGAAGACCTCCGGATACTGCCAGCCGAGATTCAGCGCGTTCGCACCGCCCAGGGACCAGCCGAGGATCGCGCGCGCTTCCGGTCGCGCACGGGTGCGGTACTGCGCGTCGATGGCCGGTACCAACTGCGTCGCGACCCACTCGGAATAGGCGTGCGCCTGCGTGCCGATGGCGCCCACGCGCAGCGGCGAAATCAGGCTCCGCTGTGCGCCGCGCTCGGAAAATCCATACGCGCCCATGCGATCTTTCGGCATATCGATCGCGACCGCGAGCAGCGGCCGGATGTCGCCGCGGTCGATCCATTCGTTCAAGGTCGCCTGTAATCGCACCCCTTCCGCATCCTGGCCGTCGTTGATGTACAGCACCGGATAGCCGATCTCCGCCAGCGGGTCGTAACCGTTCGGTACGAACACGCGCACGCGCAGACCATCCGGCGCCAGATCGGGCACTGGAATCGTCAGCGTGTCGATGCGGGCGTCATCGCCATGCGTCGCCGGCTCATGCGCGCGCAGCGCCGGCGATGTGTACAAAAGGAAGAACGCGACGCAGGCTGGCAACAGGACGCGGATCATCGGCGATAACCTCGTAAGAAACCGCTCATGCAGGCGAGAGACTACGCTTGCAGGTGAAAAAACCATTGAGACTGAGCCGGCCCACGCGGGGATCGCGCGACAACAGCTCCGGATGCGCGATCTCGCCGCTGTGGAACAGGGTGCCTTCGTAGAAAATGATCCGGTTGTAGCGCGCAGGGATCGACGCGATTTTCTGGAACCATGCGTTCGATTCGGTCATGTATCCGGTATCGATGCCGTAGCGCGCCCGGAACGTCGCGGCATCAATGTGCTCAACATCGGCGATCATCGGCATGATCGTCTCCGGCGGATGTTTCGGGCCGTAAAAACCGGTGCCGCCCAAGCGTTCGTCGCGAAACAGGTACAGCACGGACGCGACGATCCGCTGACGCGCTTCCACGGCGAACCGATCGATGTGACAGATCGATTGGATCGGCGCGAGTTGCTCCGGCGGCGTCGCGGTGATCGCGAGCCGGCTGTACATGCGCTCGGTACGCCGCACATCGAACGCTCGGCGCAAGTGCGCCGTGAAAAACGCATCCAGCTGCGCCGAGAACGCATCCGGCATCCGCAGCTCGGGGCCGGGGTAGGCGTTGTGACCGCTCTCGGCGAAGTCGTTCGCATGCATCGCCGCATACTCGAGCAGCGCATCCGGGTCGAGCAGCGCATCATCGATGACATGACAGACATGGCGCCCATGGATCGGGATCGTCTGGATGCGGGGCGTGGGATTGAACAGACGCATCGGCGATCGATCAACGATTCGGCACGAACCGGATCGCCGCACCGCCACCGGCGCCAAGACGCAGCGTCAACGTATCGGCATGGGTGACCACCCGGGTTTCGCGCACGAACGCGAACGGCTTGTCCTTGTAATGCGCACCGTCGCCGTCGCGGTAGATCTCGGCGACATACCTGTGCTTCGGACTCAGGAACGACAGCGACATTTCAAGCGTGCGCGCGTTCTCGTCGGTCACGCTGCCCAGATACCACGCCTCGCTGTTGCGATCCTTGCGCACGAGGGTCGCGAAATCGCCGACTTCTCCGTTCAGCACATGCGTTTCCGACCAGTCGACGGGCACGTCGCGGATGAACTGGAACGCGTCCATGTGCTCGGCGTAGTTCTCCGGCAGATCGGCGGCCATCTGGATCGGGCTGTAGAGCACCACGTACAGCGCGAGCTGACGCGCCAATGTGCTCTGCAGCGGTTGGCCGCGACCCTGCAGGCTGAGCACGCCGGGCGTGAAGTCCATCGGACCGGCGAGCATGCGGGTGAAGATCAGATTCGGCTCGTGCTCGGGCGGATTCGGCGGATTGCCCCAGGCGTTGAATTCCTGGCCGCGCGCGCCTTCACGCGAGATCCAGTTCGGATAGGTGCGGCGCAGGCCGGTGTCCTTGATCGGCTCGTGCGCGTTGATCGCGACGTGGTGCTTCGCCGCCGCCTGCACCACGCGCAGGTGGTGGTTGCTCATGTATTGGCTCTCGTGCCACTCGCGCACCACCGGATCGCCCGGTCGATCCTGGCGTTCGATCTGCCCGGCGTCGCAGACATAGCCGGTCTTCACCGCGTCGATGCCCAGGCGCTGGAACAGCGCGAACGATGCGGCCATCTGCCGCTCGTAATGGCTGACCGCGCACCCGGTTTCGTGGTGACCGATCAGATGCACGCCCTTCGATTTCGCATAGGCGGCCAGCCCTTGCAGGTCGTAGTCCGGCGTGGGTTTGCTGAAGTCGAAATCCCAGCCGTTGGCGAACCAGTCGCCGTCCCAGCCGGTATTCCAGCCTTCCACCAGCACGCCGCGAAACCCGTATTTCGCGGCGAAATCGATATGGCGCTTGGTATTTTCGGTGGTCGCGCCGTGCTTCGGTCCGGTCGCCCAGCTCTGCTGATCGAGATGCATCGCCCACCACACGCCGACGTACTTGGACGGTTTGAACCAGCTCACGTCGCCGAGCGCGTTCGGCTCGTTGAGATTGAGGATCAGATCGGACTCGACCAGACCACCGGCGCGATCGGCAATCTGGATCGTGCGCCACGGCGTGGTGAACGGCGTGCGCCGCACCACCTTGGCCGGGCTGCCCGGCGTCAGCGAGGCGCGCAGCGCGCCGCCGTCGGCCTTCGCCAGATTCATGCCCGCGTAGTCCACCAGCGCCGCCTCGTGCAGCGTGAGATGGATGCCGTCGTCGGTGCGCAGCGTGATCGGCGTCTGCGCCATGCCCACTTCCGCCAGCGGCGTGCGGCCGTACAGATATTCCTCGCGATTCCATTCGTAGGCCGGAATCCACCACGCGGTGGCCGGCTTCGCGATCGCGAACTCGGTGAGTTCTTCGGAGATCTGCACCTCGTCCATCGCCGGCTGCTTCGGAAACTCGTAGCGGAAGCCCACGCCGTCGTCGAACACCCGGACCACGACGTCGAAGCGGCGACGGTCGTGGTTGCTTTCGGCGATGCGCGCGCGCAGTTCGTTGTAATGGTTGCGGACGAAGCGGCGCTCGCCCCAGGGCTGTTCCCAGGTCTCGTCGAAACTGCGCGACGACTGCGTTTCCAGGGTCAGGCCGCGCAGCAGCTGGCGGCCGTTGCGCAGGATGAAGCCGAGACGCGAATCGCCGACCAGCGGCTCGCCGTTGCGCAGCACGCGATAGGCCAGCCGACCCTCGTTGCTGAGATCGAGTTCCACCTTCAGTTTGCCGTCGGGCGACGACGCCTCGGCGACGGTGGCGGCTTGCGCGGGCAGAGCCGCGAGCAACAGCAATGGAAAAATCAGCGGACGCATGGTCGATACCTCGGTAGACAACATGAAAACACCATTTCCGTGAACACCGGAATCCTTCCAGCGCGCTTGTTCCAGCACGCTCATTCGATGACGAACACCACCGCCGTGCGCGGCGGAATCGCGAAGCGACCGGCGAGCGGATCGTAGCGGGCATCGCGCGGACGCGCATCGGTCGCCTGTGCCGCGCGCTGCACGGGATGCAGGACATAGGTCTTGCCCCGCTCTTCCGGCAGCGTCAGCGTCTGCGCGTCGGGCGCGACGTTGATGACATACAGGACTTCGCGGAAACCCGCGCCCGCGTAGCCTTCGCCGGCGAGATGCGCTGCAATCACCAGTGGATTCTGCTTTGGGCCGACATTGCGGAGCGACAGCCGCGCTTCCACATCCTTCGCAGTGCGCAGGCGGAACAGCGTCGAACTGCCGCGGATCTTCAGCAGATCGTTGAAGGCATCGCGCATCCAGGCGATGTCCGCCGGTGTCGGCTTGATCGATGGATCCGCCAGCAGCGGACGCAGCAGCGCCCAGTCCTTGCCGTTGTCGTTCGACGGCGGCAATCCGGCGCCGAAACCGTTGTCGGTGTAAGTCCAATCGAGGCGATTGAACCAGTCGCCGGAATCGAAACTGTTGCGGTCCAGCGATTTCGAGCGCAGCACTTCCATCCCGGCGTGGAAATAGGCGATGCCCTGGCTGAAGGCGACGAAGGACGCGCCCAGCAACTGCACGCGCGCGCGGTCTTCTCGCGGCGTGTCGCGCGGCAGCTTCAGCGCGAGGATGTCGAACAGCGTCGGGTTGTCGTGGTTCTCGACGTAATTCACCACTTCGCCCGGCTGCGCGGCATAGCCGGCGGGCTGTCCGGCGTAGTCGATATCGGCAAGTCGTTTGTGTTCGCCAGCGAACGTGGTCATGCGCACATCGCGCAGCGTGCCGGCCAGCCCGATCCGCGCCATGTCCGCCGCGCGCAGCAGCGCATCGCGTTGGTCTTTTCCTGCGTTGAGGGCATTCGGCGCGTAGTGCAGTCCGCTCAGCAGGCCCTGTCCTGCGATCAGCGCCTCGCCGCTGTCGCAGCAGCCGCCGCCGCGCAGCGCATCGCGGGCGCGGTCGCTGAAGGTGGCGATGCCAGTCTCGTTGAGCGACAGCTGCGAGGCCTGTACGAAGCGCGCGCCGTTGGCGATCTCGCCGAAATTCCAGCCCTCGCCGATCAGGTCGATGCGGCGGCCAGCGGCGGTATCGACCGCGCGTTGCAGGCGCAGCATCGCGTCGCGCGGCTGGTGGCCCATCAGGTCGAAACGGAACGAGTCGATACGGTAGTGCTTCGCCCACAGCGCCGCCGATTCGATCATCAGCTTCGCCATCATCCGGTGTTCGGTGGCGGTGTTGTCGCAGCAGGTCGAGCGTTCGACCTTGCCGTTGGCGTCGAGCCGCTGGTAATAGCCGGGGACGATGCGATCGAGCACCGAACTCGATGCCTGTCCCGACGTGGTGGTGTGGTTGTAGACCATGTCCATGCCCACGCGCAGCCCGGCGGCGTGCAGCGCCTGCACCATCGCACGGAACTCGCGCACGCGCCCGGCGTCGTCATCGGGGTCCGTGGCGTAGCTGCCTTCGGGCGCGTTGAAGTGATACGGGTCGTAGCCCCAGTTGAAGCAGTCCTTCGCCGCGACCGCGCTGGACGCCGCCTGCTGCGCGTCGCTGTCCGGCGCTGCGGCGGGGATGTCCGGGGTCACGCAGCCGCGTTCGGGCACGGTCGCAAGATCGAACACCGGCAGCAGATGCACGTCGGTGATGCCGGCCTGGCCCAGCGCGCGCAGATGGCGCATGCCGGCCGCGTCGGATTCGGTGAAGGCCAGATATTTTCCGCGCCATGCGGGACGCACGGTCCGGTCGCCGATCGAGAAATCGCGCACATGCAATTCGTAGATCGTCATGTCGGTGGGCGATGTCAGCGTGGGCGGACGCGATGCGCCGACCCAGCCCGCAGGCTGGGTGGTGGGATGATCGAGATCCAGCACCACGCTGCGCTTCGAATCCGCCGTCAGCCCGACCGAATACGGGTCGGTGACGCGATTGCGGACGATGCCCACGCCGGGCACGAACACGTCGACGAGGAAGGCGTAGCGCCGTCCGTGTAGCGTACCGGGCAGGTCCAGCGTCCATACGCCAGTGGCGTCGTCCGCGCGTGCCGGTAGCGCCTGCGTACTGTCGGCATACAGACAGACCGCGACCGCACGCGCGGTCGGCGCCCACAGCGCGAAGCGGGTGGCGAAGTCTTCGGAGATCGCCGGTTGCCCATGACGATGCACGCCGAGCGTGGCGTTCTCCGCTGCCGCGTACAGATCGTCCAGCGCACCCGGCATCTGCAGCGCGGTCGCGTCGAGCACGCGGCCCGCGTCGTCTTCGCGCACCAGCAGCAGCTGGCCGCGCAGCAGCGCCGGCAGCGCAGCGGCAGCGGCCGCGTCGAGCAGCAGCCGTGGGCCCTCGCCGATGAACCTGAAACGTTCGGCCAGCGCGGCGGTCATCTCGACCTTGGCCTGCTCGAGTCCGAGATGGCCATCGGCGCCGCTTACCGGCCGCCCGATCGCCACGCGCAGCCGCGCGGTGGCGGAGTGGTAGAGCCGGAAGCGCGCAGCGCCGTCGGTCTTCGCCCCGGGCCATTGGATCAGGCGATGGTCGAGCCAATACGCGCGTGCGTCGCGGGCGGGCTCGGCGGCCGGATGCAGCACGGTCGCGGCGTCGCTGGCGTCACAGGCGACTCGCAGCGCGTCGCGTGGCGCCGCAGCCATGGCTGCGGAAGACACCAGCATGGCGAACAGCGGCATGAATACGTATGCAGTGCAGCGCCGACCGATGCCGGATCGCCGCAGTGCAGGATGACCGGCGGCGGTCGCCGTCGCATACTGGTCGCGCATTTCAATGAGACTTCGCTGCATGAACGCTGTGCCTGTGGTCGAAAACAATCGTGTGTCCGAAATCGTGATCGTGGGCGGCGGTACCGCCGGCTGGATGACCGCCGCCGCACTGTCGAAAGTGTTGAACCGATCCTATTCGATCCGGGTGGTCGAATCCGATGAAATCGGCATCGTCGGCGTGGGCGAAGCCACGATTCCGATGATCAAGCTCTACAACACTGCGCTGGATCTGGACGAGGCCGAATTCCTCCGCAAGACCAAGGGCTCGTTCAAGCTCGGCATCGAGTTCGTGAACTGGGGCCAGATCGGCGACAGCTACATCCACGGCTTCGGCAAGATCGGCCAGGACCTCGGCATGGTCGCGTTCTACCAGTACTGGCTTAAGATGCGCCAGGCCGGCAGGGCCGCGCCGCTCGACGATTATTCGATCAACACCGTCGCCGCGCGCCACAACAAATTCATGCATCCGGTCAGCGACCGCCCGAACTCGCCGCTGGCGGATATCGCCTACGCGTACCACTTCGACGCCGGACTCTACGCGCAGTTCCTGCGCGGTTTCGCCGAAGCGCGCGGCGTGGTCCGCACCGAAGGCAAAGTCATCGGCGTCGAACAGAATCCCGAAACCGGCTTCGTCAACGCGATCACGCTCGACAACGGCGAACGCATCCCGGGTCAGCTGTTCGTCGACTGCTCGGGCTTCCGAGGCCTGCTGATCGAACAGACGCTCAAGACCGGCTATATCGACTGGACCCACTGGCTGCCCTGCGACCGCGCGGCGGCGGTGCCCTGCACGCGCACCACGCCGCTCACGCCGTACACGCGCTCGACCGCGCGCGACGCCGGCTGGCAGTGGCGCATTCCGCTGCAGCACCGCGTCGGCAACGGCCACGTCTTCAGCAGCCAGTACATCAGCGAGGACGAAGCCGTCGCGACGCTGATGGCCAATCTCGAAGGCGAAGCGCTGGCCGAGCCGCGCGTGCTGCGCTTCGTCACCGGCAAGCGCAGGAAATTCTGGAACAAGAACGTGGTCGCCATCGGCCTGGCCAGCGGCTTCATGGAACCGCTGGAATCGACCAGCATCCATCTGATCCAGTCGAGCATCGCGCGGCTGACCGCGTTCTTCCCGCATGCCGGTTTCGATCAGACCGACATCGACGAATTCAATCTGCACGCCGATTTCGAGTTCGACAAGATCCGCGATTTCCTGATCGCGCATTACCACGCCACCGAGCGCGACGACACGCCGTTCTGGAACTACTGCCGGACGATGGACGTTCCCGAATCGCTGACCCGCAAGATGGAGCTGTTCCGCAGCAACGGCCGGATCTTCCGCGAATGCAACGAGCTGTTCGCCGAGCCCAGCTGGATGCAGGTGCTGTACGGCCAGCGGGTGGAGCCGCGCTCGTACCATGCGATGGTCGACGTGTATTCGGAAGAGAAGATCACCGAATACATGGAAGGGATTCGCGGCGTGATCGCCAATTGCACCCGGGTGATGCCCACCCACGAGGAATTCATCGCCAAGCACTGCGCCGCCAAGCCGATGTGATCTTCCGCGAAGGCATTCGTGCCGCATGCTGGTGCGCAACCGCCGTGCTGGTCCGGAGGCGCGACGATGCCACGCTGACGAGGGCATCGCGCGGTTGAATACGTTTGCAGCGGAAATGCTGCATTGCAACGTGCTGCGCGCGATGCGCGCGTGCATCGTTGACCGCTTACGATCGCGCTGCAGCACGACTCACGGGGCTCCACCGCAGGCGCTCCACCACAGGCGCCCACCACACATGTTCCCATCAAAGGCATCACGATGAACCCAGGCACGACGCAACCGAAACCGCAGCTGTCGTTCTGGCAGATCTGGAACATGTCGTTCGGCTTCCTGGGCATCCAGTTCGGATTCGCGCTGCAGGGCGGCTTCATGTCGCGCATCTTCCAGACCCTCGGCGCCGAGAAGGATGCGCTGCCGCTGCTGTGGATCGCGGCGCCGCTGACCGGACTGCTGGTGCAGCCGGTGATCGGTTACTTCAGCGACCGGACCTGGCATCCGATCCTCGGCAGACGCCGGCCCTATTTCCTGATCGGCGCGATCCTCGCTTCGATCGCGCTGATCTTCATGCCGCACTCGTCGGCGCTGTGGATGGCGGTGGGCCTGCTCTGGGTGCTGGACGCCTCGATCAACATCAGCATGGAACCGTTCCGCGCGCTGGTCGCCGACAAGCTGCCGGAGCAGCAGCGCTCCTACGGCTTCGTACTGCAGACCCTGATCATCGGCATCGGCACGTGGGTGGCGAGCAATCTGCCGTGGTTCGTCAATCAGCTCGGGGTGTCCAACGAGGCCGGTCCGGGCGTGGTGCCGATGTCGGTGAAGGTCGCATTCGCGGTGGGCGCGATGGTGTTCCTGTTGAGCATCCTGGTGACCGTGTTCACCACGAAGGAGTATCCGCCGGAAGACCTCGAGCGTTTCGCTGAAGAGAAGAAATCCTCCGGCAATTTCATCGGCGAGATCGTCCACAACATCCTGCACATGCCCCGGCAGATGCTGAGCATCGGCGTGGTCCAGTTCTTCAGCTGGCTGTCGTTCTTCAGCATGTGGAGCATGGCCACGCCGGCATTGACCGAACATGTGTTCAAGGCCCCGGCGCCCGATCCGGCCGCGTTCGACACTGCGGTCGCAGCGCAGGCGGAAGCGTTCCAGACCGCGAATGGCGCGTATCAGAACGCAGCGGATCTGGTCGGCTCGTACATGGGCTATTACGGACTGTCGTCGATGGTGGTGGCGCTGCTGCTGAGCTTCTACGCGTCGCGCTTCGTGGTGAACCGCAAGCTGGTGCATTTCGTGTCGCTGCTGCTGGGCGGCATCGGCTTCCTGTCGATGGCGTATGTACCGTCGCCGCAGTATCTGATCCTGTCGTTCGCGCTGGTCGGCGTGTCGTGGGCCAGCATCCTGTCGATGCCGTACGCACTGCTGGCGTCCTGCGTCGAAGAGAAGAAGATGGGCCTGTACATGGGCATCTTCAACATGTTCATCGTGATTCCGCAGATCGTCGCCGCGACGCTGCTGGGCCCCACGCTGAAAGCGGTCTTCGACAACCAGCCGATCTACGCGCTGATGATCAGCGGCGGCAGCCTGATCCTCGGCGCGCTGTGTCTGGTGCTGGTGCGCGAACCGAAATCGGCGCACGGCGGCGTGGTCGCCGCCGCGCACTGACGCATCGCCCGGCGATCTCTGTCCGCCCCTGCGCGCAGCGGCGGACGGCGAGGACACGACACGGACGGGCGCGACCGGTCAATGACTCATCCGCACAGGGTTCGGCGGTTCGTAGTCGACACGTCCGAACAGGATCCGCGGCCAGTCGCGCCACGCATTGCCGCGCAACTCCAGTCCCATCCGCGCATACGGCAACAGCAGATAGCGCAGCGGATTCACGCAGAGGTCGGCCTTCGGATCGAACAGACCGGTTTCCGGGATCGCGTCGCCCGGTTCGGCGTAGGTACCGAACAACCGGTCCCAGATCGAGAGCCTCGCGCCGAAATTGCAGCCGGTGCCGTAGCGACCCTCGACTTCGCGCGAGTGGTGCACGAAATGCACGCCGACCGTGACCAGCACGCGGCGCAGCGACTTCAGCAACCGCGACTTGGATTCCAGCGCATACATCGCGGTGGAGTGCGACGGATCGGTCCAGGTGTCGGCCAGCATCATCACGATCAGCGCCAGACCCGCACTGTGGATGTCGGTGGTGAACAGCTTCGACAACAGCGGCAACATCAGCAGCGAAATTCCACCCGCCGCCTGCAGCAGCATCAGCGGCGGTTCGATGGCGCAGGTGAGCTGGGTCAGGTTGCGGTTGCGGTGATGATGGATGTGCCCCAGGTTCCACAGGAAACGGTTGCTGTGGCACAGCCGGTGCGACCAGTAGAAGCAGAAGTCGCCGATGAGCGCCGCCACCACCAGCGCCAACGCGCCGTTGAGGTCGACCAGCGTGGGTACGCTCGCGAGCAGCCGATCGTAATGCGCGAGCAACGAGCGCAGACCATCGTTGGCCAGCACGAACACGCCCGACAGCATCAGAAACCCGTTGACCAGGCTCACGTTGATCATCGACTCCCAATCGAACGCGCGCCCGGTGACGCGACGGTAGAGCAGCAGATCGAGCAGACCGACGATGATGACGAAAATCGCGCGACCGATCGCGATCGCCACCAGCAGACCGGCGAAGGACGACGGCAGCTGCGACAGCTGCAGATCGTCGACCATGTAGAAAATGCGCACCGATTGCGCATGCAGCAGCGAGAGCGGGTCGTTCACCACCGCCTGCGGCAGCAGCCACAGCACCAGCGCGCCGAGTGCGGCCAGCGCGAGCGCGACCCGCTGCCATCCACTGCGCGCGAAACGCAGATCGCTGCGCCAAAGCACGGCGGCGATCCGGCGGAGCGGATGCGCGCCGTCGCGTGGGGTCGTATTCACGGCAATGCCCATGCTGCCCAGACCCGGGGCGGCAGCAGCCAATTTCGTGTCCTTCATCGTCGTTCTCCATGCGGGGGATGATGCTGCGGCGCGCTTTTTGTGCACCGCAACATCGCCCGACTCTAGCCGCTGGCAGCGACCTTTCAAGCGCACGACTGGCTGAAATCGTGTGCAGTCACGCTGAAAAGGAATTCATCGCACGCGTGATGCGGCTACGCTCGAAGTTCTTCTACACTCGAAGGCTGTTCCGGTTTCGGCGATGGAAGCGCGCATGGCGGAAGTACTGCATCAGGGATCGATCGTCGTGTTCCAGCGCTATCTCGCGCGACTCGCGGCACTGCTGGATCTTGCCCAGGCGCATGCAGGGTCGGATCCCGGCCGCAGCGACGCGTTGCTGGCGGCACGGCTGGCACCGGACATGCTGCCGCTGCACGTGCAGGTGGAAATCGTCTCGAATTTCGCGCTGCGCGCGAGTTTCCCGCTCGCGGGCGAGACGGTACCCGAATACGGCGAGTTTCCGGCCGGTTTCGACGGTCTGCGCGCACGCATCGCACGCACCCGGCGCCTGCTCGAAACGCTGGCCCCGGAACGCTTCGAAGGCGCAAGCGCGCGCGTGATCCACGACCGCGCAGGCGACGCCGAGCTGTCGCTGCCGGCGACCGAGTTCCTGTTCGAATATGCGTTGCCGAACTTCTTCTTCCACCTCACCACGGTGTACGCGATCCTGCGCAGTTGCGGCGTCGTGGTGGGCAAGGCCGACTTCGACGGATACCACCGCTACCCGCAGGCATGAACCCGCGAAGCGGTCGCTAGGCTCCGCTCGACCGCCGCACCACCAGCGTCGCCGGCAGCATTTTGCTTTCCGCCGGCTGTTCGTGGACGCGCTTGAGCAGCGTTTCGACCAGCAGTTCGCCCGCGCTGGCGGTGTCCTGATACACGGTGGTCAATGGCGGATTGCAGAACCGCGACATCGCGATGTCGTCGAAGCCGACCACCGCGATATCTTCGGGCACGCGCAAGCCGTGCTCGAGCAAGGCGCGGATGGCGCCGATCGCGATCAGATCGCTGGCCGCGAACACCGCGTCGAACAGCACGCCACGACCGAGCAGCGCCTTGGCGGCTTCGTAACCTTCTTCTTCCGAGCTGAGCGCATCGACCTGGAGCGCGGATTCGGCCGGAATTCCGGCTTCGCGCTGCACGACTTCGCAGCCCCGGTAGCGTTCCCAGAATTCCGGATAGTGGCCGGAGGCATCGCCGAGAAAAGCGATGCGCTTGCGGCCGAGGCCGATCAGGTGCTCGCCGACCAGGCGCCCGCCGGCGAAGTTGTCGCAGCCGATCGACACACCCGGCTGGCCCGGCAGCACCGCACCCCAGCGCACGAAATGGGTGCCCTGTTCGACCAGCTTCTCGAGTTTGGGCCGGTAATCGACATAGTCGCCGTAGCCGAGCAGGATCAGGCCGTCGGCCTTCATGCTGTCCTCGTAGTCGGCGTGCCAGTCGTCCGAGAGCTGCTGGAACGACACCAGCAGATCGTGGTTGTGGCGGGCGCAGGCGCGGGTGATCGAGCCCAGCATCGACAGGAAGAACGGATTGATCTGCGAGCCGTCTTCGGTCGGGTCCTCGAACAGCAGCAACGCCAGCGTGCCGGCACGCTGGGTGCGCAGGCTGGAGGCGCGGCGGTCGACCTTGTAGTTCAGCTCCTGCACCGCATCCATCACCCGCTTGCGGGTGTCGGCATTGACCAGCGGACTGCCGCGCAGCACGCGCGAGACAGTCGCCTGCGACACCCCGGCGCGGTGGGCGATATCGACCGAGGTGGCCTTGGTTTTGCGAAGCGACATGAGCGGATCCGTCAGATGCTGGCCTGAAGTGTAGAACCTTGGCTGCCATCCCGCATCGGCAGCGTCCGGGACGGCAACTGCACCGCGCTCAATGCGCGGCGGGCACATCCTCGGCCACGTTGCGGCGCGGCCCCTGTTTCACCGCCAGCCATGCCAGCGCCGACAGCGCCATGCACACGCCGCCGATCGCGAACACCAGCGACTTGTTCTCCAACTGCGACAGCAGATAGCCCACGCCCAAGCTCACCGCGAGCTGCGGCAGCACCACGCTGAGATTGAACACGCCCATGTACAGGCCGATCCGCGCCGGCGACACGCTCTGCGAGAAGATCGCGAACGGCAGACTGACGATCGCGCCCCAGCCCAGGCCGATGATCGCCATGCCGAGGTACAGCATCGGCGCACTGTGCACGAACAGATAGACGAAACCGAAGCCGGCGGCCATCAGCAGCAGACTGATCGCATGCACGCGCACCTCGCGGAAACGCTGCGCCAGCGGATTCAGCACCAGCCCCGGCAACACCGCCGCGACCGCGTTCAACGACAGGAAACTGAAAGACATCAGCTGCCCGGTCGCCTTGTCGTCGAGCTGCGGGAAACGCTGCTGCACGAAGCCGATCATGAATACGAACAGCGTCTGCATGCCGAACCAGCTGATCGCATGCGCCGCCAGCACTTTGCGGAAGCCGGCGAGGTCTTCGTGGCCGTCGAGGCTCTGCCGCTCGGTCAACGCATGCGCGATCAACACCAGCGCCAGCGTACCGAACACCACTTCCAGCCACAGACTGTGGGTGTGGTAGCCCGCGATCTTCAAACCCATCGCGATCAGCGCGTACACCGCGAACGCCCACAGCGGACGCATCAGCAGCAGCAGCGCACCGACGCCCAGTTTCTGGGTCGACGCGGCGGTTTCGGTATGCGCCAGCACGCGCGGTTCTTCGACCAGCATCGCGGGCACGATCGAGAACACCAGCGCCAGACCGGCGCCGAAATAGATCAATGCGATATTGCCGTAGATCGCGCCGATGGCGTACGCGAGCACGCCGAACGTGCCCGACACCGTCTGCATCCACGTGTAGCCCGCCGTGCGCTTCGCGCCTTCGGGGGTGACATCGGTGATCAGCGAACGGGTCGGATTGAAACCGAGATTGATCGAGAGATCCAACGCCAGCGCGACCGCCACCGCCACGCCGAGAATCGCGTCGAGACCGAGCGCCTTGTCGATCGCGCCGATCGAAGGCAATGCCAGCAGCATCGCTGCGGTCAGCACGCCGCCGACCAGAATGAACGGCCGCCGCCGGCCGCCCCAGAACCACACGCCGTCGCTGATGATGCCGATGATGACCTGGCCGAGAATGCCCGCCAGCGGACCCGCCGCCCAGACGATGCCGATCTCGTCGAGCTTCAGCCCGTACTTCGTCGACATCAGCCAGCTCAGCGCCGAAATCTGCACCGCCAGCGCGAATCCCATCGCCGTCGACGGCAGGCTCAGCAGCATCAGGAACGGCAGCGACAGTCGTTGTTGCATCCGCAGCATGAGCGGTCCTCCCCAAGTGGTGGAGCAGCATAGCGTGTCGGTTTACGCGCTGCGGTGAATACGGTTGCTGTTGCGGCGCAGCATCATGATGGCGATTCGCAGAGACGTCCGCCTGGGGTATTCATCGATGAAGCCTGCAGCGCGCAGCAAAGAAAAGGCCCTTGCCGGGGGGAACCGGACAAGGGCCAAATGCTCGCCTGTTGAGAGCGGTATTGCTGAGCGGTATTGCTTAGAACCGGTAGTTCACGCCGAGCAGATAGGTGCGGCCGTACTCGAAGTATTGACGCGGGCGATCCGAACGACCGTCGTAGCTCGAGCTGAAAGGCTCGTTCTCGAGGTTGTTGACCTGCAGCAGGAACGACAGGTCCTTCATCGGGCCCGACTGCAGCGTGTAACCCAGTTGGACATCGGTGACGCTTTCGCCATTGAACGCGATCTTCGTACGATCGCCGCCGAAGCCCTGTACTTCACCCACGAACTGCGAACGGTGGCGCTGCGCGACGCGGGCCGAGAAACCGAAGCGCTCGTAGTAGGCCGTGATGTTCGCGACGTACTTCGACAGACCCGGCAGCGGCTCGGACGAACCTGGGCCGTTCGGGCTGATGCTGCTCGATGTGTCGGAATAGTTCGCCTGCAGGCCGAAACCTTCCAGCGGCTCCCACAGCACGTCGAGCGGCAGCGATACCGCCAACTCGTAGCCCTTGATCGTGCCACCGTCGCCGTTGACCGGCTGCGTGTACTCGCCGATCGAGCTGGGCGGGATATCGGCCGGCAATACGTTGGGCGGAATCGGCAGCTGGCTGAAATCGAACTCGGTCACCTGGTTGTAGATGTAGGTCTTCAGATCCTTGAAGAAGTAAGCCGCACTCACATACGCCTTGCTCTCGCCGAAATACAGTTCCCACGACAGGTCGTAGGCATTGGCGATCCACGGCTTCAATTCCGAGTTGCCGCCACCGCCGGTCCAGATGTCGCGGGTACGGTCGATGCTGAAACCGGCGTTCGCGCGCAGATCGTCCATGCGCGGACGGGCCATCTGACGGCTGGCGCCGACGCGGAGGAATTGATTGGCCGGCAGCTCGAACGACAGGTTGAGGCTGGGGAGGAAGTGGGTGTAGCTGGCGCCGCGCGAAGCTTCTTCGCTCAGGGTGACGCCTTCGAAAGTGGCGATGCCGGTCGAACTCTGATCGGCGTTCACCATCTGCAGGCCGAGGTTGCCCTTGACCGGGATCGAACCCAATTCGGTATTGATGTTCGCCTGGACATAGGCGGTGAACACGTCTTCGCTCACTTCCCAGTTCTTGGCGTTGATGTCGCCGTTGTTGGTGTTGCTGCGACGGTTGTAGAGATTGTTGTACAGCGACAGCGCATCCCAGCCGAGGATGCCGTTGAGACCCGCGTAACCGAAGCCGGAGCCCGTGAATGCACTCGCCGGCACATCGACTTCAGCACCATCGCGACAGGCGTTGAGGCAGAGGAAGGATTCGTTCGAGGCGCGGCTCTTGTTGCGGTCGGTCAGATTGACGCCGAATTCCAGGCTGCTGAACCAGCCGCTGTCGAACGTACGCTCGGCATCGAGACGCAGCGACACCAGCGAATCCTCGACCTTGAAATCCTTGATGTAACCGTCCTGGCCCCAGCCACCGGCATCGGTCAGCACGATGTTGTTCGGATCGGCGTAGTCGTAGCCGAAATCGAAATCGAAATAGCCGTCGGAGTTCAGCGAGATCGCGACGTTGTCGCCGGCCGTACCCGTGGGCAGGCCGCCGTAGGTTTCGAGGATGCGCTCATTGCGGGTCGCGCTGGAACCGCTGATGTCGGCGCTGACGCTCCAATGCTCATTGAGTTGCAGCGTGTGGTTCCAACCGATCGAGAACAGATCGTCGTAAGCGGCGTTGAAGTCGTTGCGGATGACCGGGTCGAAGTTCGCGAACGTCGCCTGCACGGCAGTGCCGTCGGCATTGTCGACGCGGGTCAGCGGGGCGCCCGGCGGGCCGAAGACCAAGCCGAACTCCATGCCACGCTTGACCTCTTCCTTGTCGAACTTGGAATAGAAGATGTCGAGCACGGAGGAGTAGGTGTCGTTGGGCTTGAACTCGATCGTGGCGAAGACGCCGTCGCGCTTGTTGTCGCTCTCGAAGTCGTAGAGCTTGCCGCCGCCGAGCACACCGTTGTCGTAGCCCCAGGATTCGAACTGGTGGCCTTGACCCGGGTTGTTGAGGCGCGCGTAACCCAGCGCCAGACCGACCGTGTTGTCGGCGAACTGGTCGACATAGGAGAAGCTGAAGCGATTGCCGTAATTCTTGTCGCCTTCCAGATCATTCTGGTCGCCGCGAAGGTTGACGGCGAAGGCGCGCTTGCCGAAAGCGAGCGGGCGGATGGTCTTGAGGTTGACGGTGCCGGACAGACCCTGGCCGATCAATTGCGCGTCGGTGGTCTTGTACACCAGCACCTGGCTGGTCAGTTCGCCCGGATACTGGTCGAACTCGACGCCACGGTTGTTGCCGAGGCTGACCTGTTCACGCCCGTTGAGCAGCGCGGTCGAAAAGTCGCCGGCAAAACCGCGGATGTTGATTTCCTGCGGACGGTTGCCGAAGCGCTGGGCGGTGAGGCCGGGCAGGCGCGCGATGGAATCGGCGATCGAGGTGTCGGGCAGCTTGCCGATGTCTTCGGACGAAATCGCCTCGACGATCGAGGTCGACGCCTGTTTGGCATCGATGGATTCCTGGATGCTGCGACGGATACCGACGACTTCGAGGGTATCGAGGTCTTCGGCTTGTGCTTGGTTCTGGTCGGCCGTCTGGGCATAGGCGGTGCTGACCATCATCAGCGTGGCGGACGCCAACGCCGTACTCAACAGGTTTCGCTTCAAAGGCTGCATGGATCCCCTCCACATCAGCTGGAATTCGTTAGCAGGCCCATGCGCGAATCCGCGTCAGACGCGTGTATTCCGCAGTTCCCGGCACGTCCGGCGTCCAGCCTGTCCCCGGCGTGCCCGGCGATGGTAGTCGGTGGCCGGGGAACAGACAGCGCCCTGCATACGTATTCATGCAAAAACCCGGTCAAATCAGGGTCATGGAAGCGTTTTTGACGTCAAAACCCATGCGCGGACAGGTTAGGCTGGACGGTTGTTGCAGTGCAGCAAAGCAGTGGCCTCGTTCGGGACCGGCTCGAATACCCGGTCCAACGCAGGCGCGGTCAGGCTTTCTGCCAAAGCGCCACGGCCAGCCCCGCGAACACCGCCATGCCGACCCAGTGATTGTTGAGGAAGGCCCGGAAACAGCGGTCGCGCTCCCGGTTCCGGCCGATCGAAAACTGGTATACCACCAGCATCAGCGCGACCCCAAGCCCGGCCCAGTACGCCGCCCCGAGTCCCGCCTGACGGCCAATCAGGCCAAGCCCGGTGAAGAACAGCGCGTACAGCGTGCCCAGCACGACCAGATCGAGGTCGCCGAACAGGATCGCCGTGGATTTCGCGCCCGCACGCAGGTCGTCCTCGCGGTCGACCATCGCGTACCAGGTGTCGTAGCCGGTGGTCCAGAAGATGTTGGCCACGTACAGCACCCAGGCCACCGGCGGCACCTCGCCGCGAATCGCCGCGAACGCCATCGGAATGCCCCATCCGAACGCCAGCCCCAGGTAGACCTGCGGCAGATAGGTATGGCGCTTGAGATAGGGATAGCTGGCCGCCAGCGCCACGCCGACGATGCTCATCAATATGGTGAGCCGGTTCATCGTCAGCACCAGCGCGAACGCGACCAGCATCAGCACCGCGAACACCGCCAGCGCCTCGCGCCCGCGCACCGCGCCGGTCGCCAGCGGCCGGCCCCTGGTGCGTTCGACCAGCGGATCGAGCCAGCGGTCGGCGTAATCGTTGATCACGCAGCCGGCCGACCGCGTCAGCCACACGCCCAGCGAGAACACGATCAACGTCCACCACGGTGGCACGCCCCCTGCAGCCAGCCACAGTCCCCACCAGGTCGGCCACAACAACAGCAGCCAGCCGATCGGACGATCGCCGCGCACGAGCTTCCAATACAGGCCGAAGCGTTCGCGCCAGACGGGAATTTCAGCGGAATTGGCGGGTGTTTCGCTCATCGGATCGAGGTCGCGGAGCGGCAGGCTCGCGCCATCCGCTCGAATCGGGGACAATAAGGGATCAGGCGCCTGTAGCTCAGCCGGATAGAGTAGCGGCTTCCGAAGCCGTTGGTCGGGGGTTCGAATCCCTCCAGGCGCGCCAATCCGACAGTGACAACCGCGCTCTGCGGACCCGACGACCCCTGCATTCCGCAGGGGTTTCGCGTTTTGGCCTTGGACTTCGACCTCGTCCGGCTTCGCCATCATTGGCGATAAATTCGCCACTTCTCCCTCTCTCCTCTCCGTCCCCTTGGACTTCATGCTTGTCAAGTGCAAGCGATGATTTTCGGTTTCCTTGCAAATCAACGCCTTACGCTTGGTCTCGGGAACGCGGTTTTATGGCGTCATTGCCTGCCAAGAGGAACCACGGCGTTGTGTGCGATGGCGCCCTCGCGTTGCACTGCAATCGCAACCGCGCGTAATGCCTGACGCCGAATCGCAGCCGTGAGCACTCATTTGGGCCGATAGGAATCCAACAGCAGCCTGCCACCGACAGGCGCGTGACTTGCCTCCCCTCCGCCTTCCGTTACTCGGCCTGGGACTGGGCCATTTGATCTTCGGTTGATCCTTGTCGAGGTACGCTCGCCCCGAATGCCCCGGATCAGTCCGCCCGACAAGTCGCTCCGCCCGCAACCCCGATCCCGATGTCGAGACGTTTGACGTCCAACGGGCGTTACCGGCCGCGCTTGGCGCGCTTGGAGGTGGGCATCTCAAACAACTCGATCATCTTCTTGAGGCGGTCCTTGTCGACTCGGTCCATGCGAATGTACTTGCGGAAGAAGCGCAGGTCTTCGGGAGAGGCCTTCACGGGCGGTGGCTCGCCGAGCAGGTCCTGAAGGGTGACATCTAGGGCTTTGGCCAGATCGACCAGCACCTTCGCCGACAGGTTCGGCACCTCGCGGTTTTCGAGTTCCCAAACGTAACTCTTGCTGATGCCCGCCGCCCGGGCCAATTCGTCCATCGTGAGACTTGAATTCTTGCGTAGTCGTCGCAATCGCAGGCTGAAGGCCGTCGCCATACGCTTTCTCCCCTGGTCGGAGGCGCCAAGATTCGGCGCAGAAACATGAACGAATGAATTTTACCACCGTATGACTTTTGGTGATTGACAGCCTTTGCTGTCGTTCTAGACTCTGAACTTTAAGTATGTCGATAGTGAATAAGCGTGGATCTGCGGTGCGCTTTGTCGGCAAAGGGGATTGCCGACGACCGGTCGGGGTTTACGCTGGAGACGTTTGTGTCCAGCATTGAAGTGCAAGTGAATGTGTTGTCGAAGATTCCCCCGGATGACGTCCTGTTCGACTTCCTCGCACGGTGCGGTCTGCCGATACGGTTTGGCATCGTCGACACCGACGATGCGGCGTCGGTGATCCGGCACATCGTCGGCGAGATCGAGCGAGCGCCAACACCCGTTCGAGAGTGCGTCTTGGCCAGCCTACGGCGCATCGCCCTGTTGGCCGACGAGGCCGGTCTGGCAGCGTTGCGCGATGTGAACGAAGCCCACGCTGGGCCGGTGAATGCGTTGCATCTGCCCGATGCACCGGCGCAATGCGCGTTGTGGATGTACTTGCGCCACCGCGACCTGTTCGATGAGGCGCTTCGATTGCGCGGACTGCATACCCCGCGGCATGAACCGATGCTGCTCGACACCCTGCGACAGCCCTTGGGACGCCCCGACGCCCTGGTCGTCGACAACGTGCGCCTGTTGGAAGCAACCCTGCTTGATGAAACCACCGGCGGCGAGATCGCCATCCGGGCGCCGGAGGGCAATCCACGGATCGGCGTGCTGGAGTTGCTGGCCTGTTGGATGCCGATGGAGAACCCGATGCGGCAGGGACGCTTTCGGTTGATCGCCGCCAAGCTCGGCATCGACTTCTTTCCCGAGCCCGGGCAGTCGATCGGGCGTTCGGTCTTGGTCGCGCTGCGGCGGCGCGGGAGCAATCTGGGCGAATTCGATTCGGGCACGCGCGTGCAGCTGGAGGCGTGGCTGCACTTCTGGCACCTCGCGCCAGGGTTCGACCTACAGACCGGCCCATCGTTTCAGACGACAGCATGAGGCGCGATGGACCTTCTGGAATTGCTGGCCGCCTGCATCGAGCAGGGGCGAACCGCCATTGCGCCAACGCTGGTCAGTCCCATCGAACGCGAACGCCTCGACCAACTGCGGCAGCTCGGGGCGATGACGCTCGCCCCCGCCGACGTGATTTTCTGCCCGCACTGCGAAATCCGCACGGTGCGTGTGCTGGCCGTGGGATCCGGATTCTGCATTGATTGCGGGCTGGTCAGCCTGACGGCGAAAGACACCCTGCGCCTCGCCCCGGACGGCGATTGGCTGCGACGGCGCATGGCGCAGGCCTTGGGTCTGGCCGGTGAGCCCGCGTGGGTGATCGTACCCGGCCGGGTCTGGAAGATCGGCGATGTCCGCACCGCCGCTCAGCGCCGCCGGGTCCTCTTCGGGCAACAGATAGGGGACATGATGGTCCTGAGGGTGTTGTTAGCCGCCTGGCCGACCCACGTCGGCGAGACGCCGGCCGTCATCGTGACCACCTCGCCCCCGGACCGAGTCTTCCTGCCTGGTGTCCCAGCCACCCTCGTCCCCCTGCCCGCCGCGTTCCGCCTGCGTGGGGGCGGCCTGGTCGCCGACGAGGCCGTTTGGGCCGGCGTCGGGGCGTCGGCCGGCCTGAGCGCGACCGTGCGCCGATATGGGCCTTTCTCGCACGACTTCCGTGAGGTGACCCTGCCGGGCGAGGTGATGCCCATTGCCTTGACTCCCGCGCAGGCCGCGATCATGCGAATCTTGTGGGAGCTGGAGGGTGCCTTGATCGACCGCAGGACGTTGATGCGGCGGGCGGGCGTGGAGCTGGAAAAGCCTGTCGATGCGTTTGCGCGGAACAAGTTTCCACAAGCGAATCGGGCTTATCGGGTTCTGGTCTCATCCGATCGAGGTGGCAACTACTTGATTTCACGAAACGCTATTCAGTTCAACCACAGCTCATAAATTCTTGATGCCCACTCATGGACGGTAGATCACCCTGTAATTTCTTGCAGGTTCGACGGCGCCAAGCTCAATCGACACAGTCATCCAAAGGATCGGCCCAAACCAGCTACAGACATCGGAAAGGCGTCAGCTGCTTGAGGTAGAGTTATAGGATGAACACGCGGGGTAATGCGGGGACTCAACAATTCTTGGCCGATGTGGCGACCAAGAATTGTTGAGTCTTGAAGTCGACGTAGGCTGTCAGGGGAAAATATGGATAAGCAGAGAGGACCTGAGCTGGATGAGCTCATTTGTGAGTGGCTCGATTCCGGGGCCGTGTTTCCCGAGCATCTAACAATCAAGGAGTTCAAGGGCGGGAATTCAGAAGTACACGTATACGAAATCCTTGACCGGGATGAACGTGGTGTCGTGGAGCCGCTCAGGTACGCTAGGCGCGGAAAGAAGGGCTTTGTTCTGAGAGTGAGGCATCCTGTCACCAAGCGGGAGTATGCCGCGAAGCTGTGTATTCCGGCCGACTACAATGATGGCCACACACCACTGACAGAAGTCGAAGTTGCCGCAAGTCTGAGAGGTGGCGAAGATTTCATTCATCTAGCTCAAGTGGTGGGCCGCGTCGACAACTTCGATGGTCAGCCTGTTACGAGCGACTCTAGGCCTTGGGTCTGTCTTATCAGCGAGTGGTTGACGGGAAGTACGCTGTTGGAGCGCATTCATGCCGACCCGGCCTCCATCACTCCAGACATGGTTGGCAAGGTGGCTGAAGGCCTGTTTGCTGCTGTGCTGTTCTTGGAGAAGCGTGGCTGGAAACACGACGACCTGCATTTGGGCAACATCATGCTCGTCGAAACAGATCCTGATCTCTTGGACATCGACCCGCTCCAACTGCCTCATAAGCTGAAGATTATCGACTGGGGAAGCATCAAGGAGATCGATCGAATCACTCAGAAGCCCCATGATGACTGGTCAAGGATTGCGGAGTGTCTAGCACAGCTCCATAACGTGCTTCATGCAAACCGGGCAATAGCGTCCAGGCACCCCGAGTTCATGAAGCAGCTTGCCACGTTTATCAAGGTCTTGGCAGATGACGATCTAGCGCGCAACTTCCCACGGACCGAGTACTTACAACGAATTCGGGAAATCTCCAACGCTACAGCGTATGGCTCAAGGCAGCCTCCGCGGTTCCGACCCTTTGACGCTATCAGCGCAGAGCACTTGGCAAGCGACCAAGTGCTGCTTGAACTCTTCGTCAATCATCTGCCTTGGATTGCCATTGTGCAGGCACCCGGCCCAGTCGTGCTAGTGGGGCCTCGCGGCTGCGGCAAGTCTATGGTGTTTCGGTACATGGCCGCCAGGACCCACATTGGCACACATAAGGCGAACTTCGACAGCCTTTCGCGTCTTGGATTCTTTGGTGTCTATGTTGGTTGTGCTAGCGACCTTGGAAGCGACTTGCTGTGGCTGGCGCGAGAGCCCGGACGCCCTCAAAAACTCGCAGAAAGTATTACGACATACTTCAATCTCGTTCTGATCCGCGAATTGCTCAGATCATTTGCGCTGTGTGCAAGAGAAGATGGCGTCGCGAAGATCATGGGACTCTCTGAATCCGCACGAGTCGGAATCGTGTCCTTCATACAGGAATTGTCCGGAAAGGAAATAGCTTTCGTCCGGGTTGCAGGGATGGACCCGTTACAGGCGGGTGCGGACGCGCTGGATCGCGCCCGACTGCGCTTGGCCCGAAACTTGCTCGACGGAAAGCCAGGAGAACTGATTTTGGGCTCAACGTTCCTCCGAGACGTATGCAGGAAGGCGGCTGAGCTGGTTCCCGGCCTACAACAGTTCCCAATCACTTTTCTCTTGGACGACTATACGTCACATCGCCTATCAAGACCGATCCAAGAGATATTGAACTCAATTCTTTGGCAGCGCGACGCAAGCCATGTATTCAAGGTGTCCAGCGAACCTCACGGGTTTAGTACGGGACACGTTGACGGTTCAAAAATTGATGCGAATCGGGAGTTTTCCTGGGTCGATGCAGGTGCTTTAACAATAGATGCAGATCATGAGGCTGGTCGCGAACGATTCGTTACCGAGTTACTCGATAAGCGCCTGGAACACGCAAGCTATGTGGGTCGGGTCACCACGTTGATTGGCGAGAGCGCGCACAAGACCGATCCAGAATTGGCGAAAGCGATCCGTACGCATCGCAAGGGCAATCAGTGGCACTACCATGGCATCCAGGTGCTTGCCAATGCCTGGAGCGGCGACGTCGCTACAGTTCTGCACATGGTTCGGGAGATGTTCGCACGTGCTCACGTGGAGGAGTCTGCCAATGACCTGATTTCCCACCAGCACCAACACCAGGCAATTACTCAAGTCTCAGTTGGTCTACGTGATCGAGTGAGCGGCTACCATCCTTTTGGCGCGGAGATGGGGAAGATACTGATGGCATTCGGAAGCCTTGCTAGCGAACTTCTCGTGAAGGCGCCGGATCATGACCGGAAAGGTAATTTCCGGCTTCACCGAAAGTATCGGATCGAGATGACGTTACCGGGCGACGTCGACCTGTACACGGCGCTGGAGCAGTTGCAAGATGGTAGGCACGCTATGTCAGCGCTTGCCAAGGAACTAGTGCGACGCGCGATCTTTGTCGAGTTGCCCTCGAGTCGTGGCAAGGAATCTGCAGGTAGCCGGACAGTTCGCTGGCAGCTTCGAGCATCGCTCCTTCCGAGTTTCGGCACGTCACTCGTACGTCATCGCTACATCGACATAAAGCGCATAGAAGATTTTGCGGAGTTTCTCACAAATCCCGATGTATTCAAGAGCAAAACCTTCAGGCGTTACGGGCAAGATTATGGGAACCTCAATGATCTGTTTCCGGATGAGGATAGCGAATGAAACAACGTAAGCGATTCAGTGTCCGAACGTTGACGGCCGCGGAAGCAGTAGCAACGCTTCCTGCAATGCGCGAATTCGATGGCTGTACGGACCCCATCGACATGTACATCCTGTCCGCTGGATTCGAGGAGCGCGTCCTCGCCATTCCGGATTCCTTACTGCGTGCCGGGAGCCTGGTTCGTGGACCGATCCTTCTGGGCAGATATCGCACAAACCCTGAGGACAATGCACAACGCGAAGCTGAACTAAAGCCACGAATTGATGCTTTTGCGGCTGGCGATTATGTTCCCTTCGACGCAGATAGCCCAGAAAGTACATCGTCGGTAATCAAGACTGCACTCGCGGACAAGACAGGCGAACTCCATATCGCTTTCGATATTA
Organism: Lysobacterales bacterium; assembly: GCA_017302135.1. GTDB lineage: Bacteria > Pseudomonadota > Gammaproteobacteria > Xanthomonadales > Xanthomonadaceae > Lysobacter_I. The sequence continues at coordinate 61,893 of JAFLDZ010000012.1, forward strand.
GTGGTGCATCTTCGACACTGATCCTGTCAGTCATAGCAGCACTGCTTCGCTCTGGTAGGAAAATGCGTTTGAGCATCTTCTATGCAACGGCGGCAAAATATCACGAGCCAAGTGATGCACTGCGCCAAGAGCCGCCCATCATGTGGGGGGATTCTGATTTTAGCGAGATCGGCGTTTCGGAAGTGGAAGTCAATGAGCTCTACCCCGGCAGCCATCATGATCATCTCCCTACTTTCGTAATCGCTTTGCCTTCCACAGCTCCTGCACGCATGAAACGATGCCTGGGACATCTTGGCGTAGAACCGCTCAGTGGAACGGAAGACCGTGTTCATTGGATCCTGCCCAAGACTGACATCCAGGAACACAAGTGGCGACAGAATGCCGTAAGGCAGGCTGTGCTAGACGTCGTCTGCGGGGAATCGCATAACGCCTTGCGGGCAAGTGATGGCGCGGACGCCTTTATGGAACCGTCTCTTGAATCGATCGAATACATTGACGTCGGCAACTATCGTGAATGCGCACGCTTACTCATCGAGAAAATCGATGAAAAGGCCGGCCATAATATCTCTATTGTTCACCTGGGTACAAAAGTACAAGGTGTTGGTGTGGCATTGGCAATGGCTGCAAGAGAAGAAGTAGCGCTGGTCAGTGCCCGACCGCAGGCCTTCGCCGCGAGCACCTATTCAGACGGCGTCGGAAGTATGTTCGCGCTGACGATCGACGACCCCATTACGATGGTGCAGCATCTGTCCGCTATAGGAACCTTGAAGATTGAAGCTGAGTAATCAGGAGCTTTCACATGCGTCCTTCAGTAAACAATAGTGTGGTTATTCAAAAGCCCGGGTTTACAGATAGAGAGCTAGTTTGGCTGTGCCTCACGTCCCTTTGGCACCGCCGCTACGTCGAAAACGTGGTCCATATCGTCTGCATGCCGTCGGGGGCAAGGGTGCGGCTGCGTTACAGCAGGGAGTACGTTAGTCCTGAGTTGTGGAATCGCGTAAGCGAAGGCAAGGCATTAGGCGATATTGTCGTGCTCATTGCGTTGCTGGACGCGCAATTTGTCGAGCCTCCGAGAGTCGAGCCGTTGCGTCGCTGCAAGCTGATCAGCGTTGGCTGCCAAGGCTCTGTTATTGTACTGGACGTAGTGCTTGGAGACTTCATGGTCGCCAGACAAGAAGGCAACGAGTTTTGGGAAGATATCAAAAAAATCGCAATCAAGCCTCCCAAAAAAAGCGATTCTGACGATCCACCTTCTGGCCATTTCTTGCAGCAATTGACAACCGTTCCTACGAGCGTCCAGCGAGATTATTCGATTCAAGCTTGGGAAATGGTTGCAAATTCGGTCTTTAGGATTGACGACTGCGTGAATCGCGGCAGGGTACAGCGACATATTCCATACTTGTTTTTCATTGCTGGGCTCAACAATAAGCTCAACTCCTCGCTATTAAACCACGGCGAACTGGTTTGCGAGGGCGGTCTTTCTTTCTCCTTAGATGTCCATACCATCATGCGCGAGAAGGCCGGCAAGATTGACAATCCGATCGGCGAAGTATGTTTGGAGGTGAGTCACCCGGCCGCAAAGTTCATCACGTCGAGACGCGTTCGCGTTGATTCACCGCGCGATGTCAAAACCATTCAGCTGTCAACCTCAAGCGTTTTTCGTCGCGTCTATGGTCACTTGTCAATTCGCAGTATCTGCTTCGAGTATTTGGCTAGCGGAATTGAAGACGGGCATTCTATTCCGCAAGAGTCTGAAGGCCGCCCGTCGTCCGCTGGTAACGTCAATGTGTATTCGACAATCATGAAAGGTACAAATCGACGTGAAGAGGTCATCGCTACGCGTTATGATTTTTCACTAGCAGTAGGCAGGGTTCTTCCTTGGTTTGCCTGCGCCTTGGTTTCACTTGCAGCGGCCATTGCGGTGTATAAATCGCCGGACTCTGGTAATCCGGAGCTTTCCCATTTCGCACAACCTGCTCTAGTGTTTTTAGTTGCTCTTCTCGGCTTGCGCATAGGCCTAAGAGGGGAGAAAGCCTAAGATGCAGCTGACTATTCCTAGCTAGAAAAATGTATCGATTTGAAGTTAAGGGCACATGGGGATGTAGGCTTGCTCGATTTGTCGATAGGCGTCGAAATGGAACCAGTCTGGCACTCTCTGCACCCTCGGCAAGCACCAGCGCTTTTTCCAGTACGCTGACCAACCATCGTCGCTGAATTGCGACATGGCTGGCGTTTCCCCATTGCGGCACGCTTCCAGAAAGTTAGTTGCGAGCTCGAAAATAAAAACCTCGCGCTTCACCCCGTGCTCAAGGTACTTTGAAGACAGGCCCAGCGCCTGCAGTGTGTGAATGATGTTCTGCCACCGAACCCGAGGCCCATTGCCGAAACCAGCGGGAACGTGGAGACCTTCGGCCATGAGCCATGCGGCCATTCGCGGATACAGCTCTTCGAGATGGAGGGTACCGTATCCCTTGGTGTATCCCAGCGGTTTCGCTAGTAGTTGTTCTTCAAACTTCAGACGGTTGTAGACTGAACTACGCCCGAAGGCACTTGCGGTCGTAATAGCGAGCAATGGTTGCGGGATTTTGCGCTTGAGCTGCGTCGTCTTCCGTCCGGCATAGGTTCGCCAGTACTCCTGGCGAATCACCGGAGAATGCAGCAAGCCCGCAACGAGTTTTCCGGCCAAAAGCGGCGCGTAAGCTGGGGTCGACCCAATGGTATAAGCATCCAGTGTATTGTTGACGACATGTAGCTTTATTTCTTTATCAACGTCGATGTAGTTGTCGCGGCATGCCATGTCTGCGGATGGAGACTGCAAGCCGATGATGCCTATCAACGCATTGATGCTGCGATCGATGACGAGGAAGCGCAGACGTCGGCCATAGCCTTTCGAGTAGGGCATCGACCAGTAGCCACGAGTGACCTTGAACAACCGCTCCTCCACTGTGCGCGGCCGAACCGGCACCACGATCGGGTCGATTGATTCGGGGTCGATTTTCGCTGGTGAAGGAAAGTATGAGCGAAGCGCCCGCAGGTCCTCCTGCAGCTTCGAGTAAGTGATCTCGGTATCCCACTGCTTGGCGCTGACATGCATCTGGCGCAGCGCTGCCTTGTCGCCACTTCGAACTGCATCGCGGCAGCGACTCCATGCATCGAGAATTTCTTCGCGCAGGAGCTTCGCCTCGCGCCGTTGCTTCGAGGCGTCGTACTGCGGCCTCTTCGCAGGGCTGTTGGACCTTGTCCGAGACGCTCTGGGCACAGATGTGGCGGATACCATGGGAGGGGCACTTGGAAGTTCGGCGTATTTGGCCAGCTATGGGGCCAATTGTCAACCGAAATGCGTCACTTATCGCGCCGTAAGCGTTTGTTATCAATAGAGTTTTGACGTGCTTTGAAGGAGATTCCAGGGCAGCCAGCAGGAGACGGGGGTTGAAGAAATCGGGCCTAGTAGCGCAGAACTTGAGCCATCTCCTGGTCACCCGCCCGACTATGTGCGTCCTCGAAGAGTAATCGTCAGCGGCGCAGCGGCTGACGACTAACCAGAGTTCTGTGGGCGGAACTATTGGGGGCGAACCAGTCATCGGAGCAGAGTCACTGAAAGGTACGTCCCTGCATCTGTGTACTTCGTGGAAGCCCGGCAAGCCGACGAGACTACAAGCAGAATAGTTCGCGAGGCCATGTTCTCGTAGGTGTACCGAGGCCTGCTTCTAGCTGAAAGTTGCCCCTTGGAATTCTCCTGCATTCAATGAAAATCTCGACTGCCTAACCGTAACGAGGTTATTAGCGATTTGTAGTCCTCCATTCGATACACGATCAAGTGTCGCACTCCATCGACGCACTCCCACCGTCCATCTATCGCCATCAAGCTCGACTCCAGCAGTTCTCGTCGTTGCTCTTCGGCGGTGCGCTTCCACACCACAGCGTTGACCATGCCGTGTTCGTCTTCGAGAGTCACGAACGTCACGCCACTGGCGGTTTCCGGCCGTTGACGCATACGCACGAGGCCAGCAAATCGCACCCGCTTGCCGTGGGGAGCCTTGGCGAGATCCGCCGAGGACAGGCACCGCCGCGCGGTGAGTTGTTTGCGGATCAGGCTCAGCGGGTGCTTGCCGAGGGTGAGGCCGATCGAGGCGTAGTCGGCGACCATGTCCTCGCCGACGCTCGGCAGCGGGATGGCGAGGTCGGGCTCCGCGGTCTGCTGTACGCCGTCGAACAGCGGCAGCGGTGCTTCGACGCCGGCGATGGCCCAGCGTGCGCGATGGCGGTGGCCGCTGAGGCCCTTGAGGGCGCCGGATTCGGCGAGCAGGGCCTGATGGCGGCGGTCGACGCTGGCGCGATGGCACAGGTCAGCGACGTCGGCGAAAGGGCGCGGCGCACGTGCGCTGGCGATGCGTTCGGCGACGTCTTGCGAGAACCCGCTGACCAGCCGCAGCCCGAGCCGGATTGCCGGCTTTCCGCGAGTATCGCCATCGGCGAATTCCAACCCGCAGTCCCAGTCGCTGTAGCGCACATCGACCGGCAGCACGCGGATGCCTTTGCGCTTGGCATCCTGCAAGAGTTGGTCCGGGGTGTAGAACCCCATCGGCTGGCTGTTGATCAGGCTGGCGACGAAGGCGGCGGGTTCGTGGCATTTCAGCCAGCAGCTCGCGTAAGTCACCAGCGCGAAGCTCGCGGCATGGCTCTCGGGGAAGCCGTAGCTACCGAAACCCTTGATGCGCTCGAAAGTCTGCTCCGCGTACTCGCGCGAGTAGCCGCGGGCGAGCATGCCGGCAAGCAGCTTCTCGCGATACGGTTCGAGGCCACCGCGGCGCTTCCAAGCAGCCATCGAGCGTCGCAACTGATCGGCCTCGCCAGGCGTGAAACCGGCGGCATCGACGGCGACCTGCATGACTTGTTCCTGGAACAAAGGCACGCCGAGGGTGCGCTCGAAGACGTGCTTCAGTTTGGATGGATAGTCGATCGGCTCCTCGCCGCGGCGACGTCGCAGATACGGATGGACCATGTCGCCCTGGATCGGACCTGGACGCACGATTGCGACTTCGATCACCAGGTCGTAGAAGCAGACAGGCTTTAGGCGCGGCAGCATCGCCATCTGCGCACGCGACTCGATCTGGAATACGCCCACGGTGTCGGCGCGACCGATCATTGCGTAGGTCGCCGGATCCTCGGCCGGAATGGTGGCGATCGACAGATCGCGACGCCCCGTCGCACGTAGCAGATCCAATGTCTTGCGCACGGCCGTCAGCATGCCAAGCGCCAGACAATCGACCTTCATGAGTCCGAGCGCGTCGAGATCGTCCTTATCCCACTGCAACACCGTGCGACCTTCCATCGCGGCATTCTCGGTCGGCACCAGCGTGTAAAGCGGATATTCGGAGATCACCATGCCGCCGGGGTGCTGCGACAGGTGGCGCGGGAAGTCCATCAGTTCGGAGGTGAGCGCAATGACTCGGCGCAGAATCGACGTGCCCGGGTCGAAGCCCTGTTCGCGCAGGTATTCCGGCACAGGCGCGTGCCCGCCCCAGCGGTCCATCGTGCGCGCCAGCCGGTCCACCTGGTCAGGCGGCAAGCCGAGCGCCTTAGCGACATCGCGCGCCGCACCGCGTCCTCGGTAGCTGTTGGCAACCGCCGTCATCGCCGCGCGGTCGCGGCCGTAGCGATGGAAGATGTACTGAATCACCTCTTCGCGGCGCTCATGCTCGAAATCGATGTCGATGTCTGGCGGCTCGTTGCGCTCGCGCGAGATGAACCGCTCGAAGAGCAGATTCATGTGTGCAGGATCGAGTTCGGTCACACCCAGCGCAAAGCACACCGCCGAGTTGGCAGCCGAACCCCGCCCCTGGCAGAGGATGCCGCGACTGCGTGCGAAGCGAACGATGTCGTGGACGGTCAGGAAATAGGATTCGTATTGCAACTCTGCGATCAACGCCAACTCGTGTTCGATCAAATCCCGTGCCCGTTGAGAAGCTCCGTCTGGCCAGCGCCAGCGGATGCCGTCCTCCGTCAGCGTTCGCAGCCACGAGGTCGGCGTGTGTCCTTCTGGGACCAACTCATGCGGGTAGGTGTAACGCAGTTGGTCGAGCGTGAAGCGGCACCGCTCGGCGACACGTAACGTTTCGGTGAGCAGGTCGACTGGATAGATCGCCGACAGCGCCTCGCGCGTCCGCAGGTGACGCTCGCCGTTGGGGAACAGGCGCCAACCGGCATCGGCGACGGTGGTGTGATGGCGGATCGCGGTCAGGGTATCCTGCAACGAACGGCGGCGTCGCACATGCATGTGGACATCGCCGGTCGCGACCAGCGGCAGGGCATGGCGTTCGCCAAGCGACCGTAGCAGCGACAAACGCTCGGCATCGTCCGCACTGCGGTGCAGTTCGACCGCGATCCACAGCCGCTGCGGAAACAGGCCGATCAACCACGCGGCATCCGCCTCCGACGGCCGATCCGTGGGTACCCAGAGCGCCAGCAACCCGAGCGGCAACTTGGCGAAGTCCGTCCGCAGCGACCGATACTCGCCCTTCGCGGTACGACGTCGCGCGGTGGTGATCAACTTACACAGTGCGACATAACCGTCGAGGTCGGCGGCCAACAGCACCAGCTTCGGGCCATCCTCGATCTGCAGTTCGCTGCCCACGATCAACGGCAGGTCGAATTCCCGCGCGGCTTCGTAGGCGCGCACGATGCCGGCCATCGAGCACTCGTCGGTGATCGCGAGCGCGCGGTAGCCGCAGCGCTTCGCGCGCTCGAACAGTTCCTTCGCCGTCGAGGCGCCGCGTTGGAAGCTGAAGGCCGAGAGGCAATGCAGCTCTGCGTAGGCCGGCGCGGGCACAGGGTCGTTCATGCGAACCAGCCGTGCAGCAGAAACGGTCCACGCTCCCCCGGCGCACAGAACACCCACGCGCGTTGCCCCTGTGACGTGCGGATCACGTAGTAGTCACGCCGTGCATCGCCGTCATCCCACCAGCCCGACTCGATTCGCTCCGGCCCGGACAAAATCTCGAACCGCGTCTCACGCATTGGAATCGGACGATCAAGCAACCAGCCCGGCCGCACCGGCAACGCGGGTGGCGGTAGGCGCGGCATCATCGTGCCCGTCGCGCGCTCGGGGCGATGGTCCGCCTCCACGCCGATGCCGTGGACCGCGTCATCACCGAGCCTGGCGCGCAATCGCTCGCGCAACTGCTCCCACGGCACCGCCTGCTGCGGCCGGGTGTCGAACAGATCGCGCGATGCGGGCACGAACGCCGGCAGTTCGTCGGCGACCAGGCGCAGCGCCCGCGTTGCGGCAGGCAACCGGATCTGCTCCAGCCGGCTGCGAGCGATATCGAACAACACGCCGGCATCCCGCTCAGCCGAGAGTAGGCCGATGGCGATGATTGTGGCCGGGTGGAACTCGTGCGCGAAGTGCAGCGAGAACCGCTGCACGCCGCCGTCGCGGCTGGAGAGGAAGGCCGAGAGGTCAGAAGTCAGTCGGCGCAACGGGAACAGCAGGCCCTGGCTGGTCTCGACCTCATATTCGAACTCGATGAACGCCTCGAAACGATCGGGCGGCTCGAAGTAGCGCAACGGTGGCTCGACGTGGCCGCGGATCTGGTCGAGGTGGGCGAGCACGGTTTTCGGAAAGCGTCGCGTCACCGTCTCGCGCGGCAGCTCGAATACCTGCCGAAGCTTGCGCATGCCCATGCGCGAGAACGCAGTCGCGATCTCGAGCGGCAACCCACTGCGCTCGATCGGCAACTGACCCAGCGCTTGGTCGAGCTGGGGGTCATCGATGCCGATCTCGTCGTACGCGTTGGCCAGCACCCGCGTGGCGTAGGGGTTCGGCGCAGCGACAAGCCGGTGCCGGAATCCAAGGTCGCCCAGTTCGGAACGCAGGCGCCGGGAGAGCATGGGCCAATCGCCAAACAAGGCGCGGCTGGCGCCGATCTCCAGCACCAGCGCATGCGCGAAATCGAGACTCACCTGCGAGCTGAAGCTGTAGGCCCAGGTCGCGAGCAGATCTCGCGCCTGCGCTTCGGCTTTCGGGTCGTACTCGTGCGGGACGAAGGCACTGGTGAGGGCCTGCGCCGCCGACACCAGCATGCCGCGCCGCAGCCCGAGCGCGGCGGCGGCCGGGCTGACGGCGTGGAGTTCGCGCCGCTGCGCCGGGCCGGCGACGAGCACTAGCGGCCGTTCGGGTTCGGGATCTGCACGGAGGACAGTATCCATCGCCAGATGCGGCAGTAGCAGACAAGCCCAGCGCATGCGCCTTCACCTCAGTACGTGCCGGTCATGGCGACCGGCCGGGCTGGCGGCGTGCCGCCGCGGCACTTGAGCACACGGATGGTGCGCTCGGCCGGTTCGATCGCCAGCCGCAGCGCCGCCGGCGACGGGTTCGCGCCCTCGCGAAGAGAGCGGAACGCGATCGCGAGGCATTGGCCGTCAGCCGCGGCTGTCGCCAGCCGGCGCAGGGCGCGGTCGTCGGCTCTCTGTGGCCAACACAGCACCGCCTTGCAAGTCGCGGAGCGCAGGCATTGCTCGGTGGCCCAGAGCGCATCGCGCGCCGCCGCTTCGACCACTTGCACTTGCCGCAGGTCCATCCCCGCGGAGTGCCAGGCCGGCGCATGCGTGCGGTACGGCGGGGCGACCAGGACCACCCGTTGCCCGGCGCGGGTCAGCCGGGCCAGGGTCGGCCAAACCACCGCTAACTCGCCGACGCCATCTGCCGGCAACAGCACCTCGCTCAGGGCATGTTCTGGCCAGCCGCCGGTGGGCAGCGCCTTGTCCAGCGCGGCATGGCCGGTGGGCTCGGGCGCCGAGACGGGCGACGCGACCGCCTGGCCACGCCAAACCCGGCGCGCAGCCAGCAGGCCATCGAGGGCGACGACGGCCCCCATCAGCCCGCTCTTCCCTGAGCGCGGAACCGGGTTTGGGAAGATGAACAGGCAAGCATGGGGCCGGAGTCTCGGGGCAGGTCGTATCACGTCCTGAGACGGCGCATCCTACTCCGATTTAGTAGAATTACTAAAACCTCAATCCCGGCCGGAACTTGGCGTAACAACCTCCCGCCCGCGATGCACAATGACTAACAGAGACGACAGGGGGAACCGCGTCGATGTGCTATTCCGCGCAGGTCTGGCAGGCCTATCAGGACTACGTGCGCCGCTTTGGCGCCGTGATCAGCATCCGCGAGTTCGTGGAGCTGTACGCCAGCCGCGAGCAGGGCGCCAAGGTCAAGACGACCAAGGCGATGGACGACGCGTTCATGCGCGCAGGTACGCACGAGACGCGTGAGATTGCCAGAAGCATCGAGGCCTGGAACACGCAGCACACATCCGAACTGGAACAATTGCTGTTCCAGCAGCGCAAGCGCCTGGCTGATGCCGAACGCATCTTGCGCACCAAGTCGACGAAGAAGGCGCTCGACGACCAGCGCATCGCCACGAACAAGATCGAATGGGCGAAGGGCAAGCTGGCGGATCTGCGGCGGACTACGCTGGAGGATCGCGATCGCCGGATCTTCCCCGGTGTCTATGCACCCGTGATGGTGATGGAGCACGGCAAGCGCGTGATCAAGCCGATGCGCTACCAGTGCCGACCAGCAGGCAAACCCGCGTTCTACGACGAGAAGTATCCCGGCACCTACAATGCCAGGCGCGACAATCTGGAAGGCTTCTGGAAAGGCCAGTTCGGCCACACCCACGGCGTCATCGTCTGCGATGCGTTCTATGAAAACGTCAGTCGGCACAAGGTCGAAGGCCGGGAACTCGCCGAGGGCGAGGCTGAAGAGAACGTGGTGCTGGAGTTCCGCCCGCAACCGCGGCAAGACATGCTCATTGCCTGCATCTACTCGAACTGGCAAAGTGCAGACGAAGAACTCTGGTCATTCGCGGCGATCACGGATGAACCACCGGCCGAAGTCGCGGCCGCAGGACACGATCGCTGCATTATCCCGATCAAGGAGGAGCACTTGGATGCGTGGCTCACGCCGAATCCGAAACGTCTCAATGGGCTCTACGCGATCTTGGACGATCGCCAGAGACCTTATTACGAGTACAGCATGGCGGCTTGATCGTAGCAAGCCGCATCATGCTACGCAGAATCACCGCCCGAAGTACGGCTCTTGTCGTACGCATCGTGAGGCGGCTACGGCGACGTTGAAAGTCGTGCGCAACGGCATTGGTGAAACCAAGATGACGAGGGCGTAACGATGGCAATTGTGTTTGTCGTGTTGAGTCTTGGCGGACGTGTCGATACCGCTGCGAAGAATCTTGTGCAGCTCCTGCCCAACAACTGGGACGATTATTCCTACAAAACGCTCTTCGGTCTGCACTATGTGAACGCATCAGGCGACTATATCGCGCTGGGGTCGGTGAAGATTGGCTATAAAGGCCAATCGAACGGCTGGACAAAGGACACGATTCCAGCTCAGTTCTCACAGCTCCCAGAGAGTTGGTTCTCGGTGGGACAGGATGTTGAGTACTACGAAAAAGCGCTCAGCTTGCTGTCACCAGAGGAGCGAGCGCTGATTCTGGGTGGAATGCGTGACGTTGCATTCGATGATGCAGCCTTGAGCGTCGCCTTGAATGAGGATGTGTTTGAAACCTCGCTTCTTCGAGGTGTGAGCGCGCTGACCGTTCATGGTCAGTATCGGCGGGTCTTGCGGGGTGAGGCGGTCCTGACGGATTTCAAATTCGCGTATCAGGATAGCGGCGGGAAAAACCGATCTGCGGTGGATCTAACATTTCAAGTCGTGGCGGGCTCGAAGCCGCCAACGAATGTCCATGTACTGATCGGGCGTAATGGGATCGGAAAAACGACGATTTTGAACGGGATGGTCCAGGCCGTTCATACAGAGTACGGGAGTGAAAGAACGGGGCAATTTCTGTCGCACGATTCGATGTTCTCACCGGAGCAACTGCCAGACACGTACTTTAGTAGCGTAGTGTCCGTTTCGTTCAGCGTCTTCGATCCCTTTGTGCCTCCGCCAGATAGCGCCGAACCCAAGCGCGGGCCGAAGTACTTTTACATCGGCATGAAGAAAGCAAGATTAGGTGATGGCTCCGATGCTGAGGGGAGTCTGAAATCGGAGCCTGACTTGATTGAAGATTTTGTGCGTGGATTTGGAATGTGCATGAGCCAGGAAGCAAAAAGAATGCGCTGGCTTAAAGCAATCGATCGACTCGCTTCGGATGGAAATTTCGCAGCGATGAATCTTTCATCGCTAGCAGATTCGGCACAAAACAGCTTCGAAAATACGCCCGAAAAGGCAAGAAAACTTCTTGCCCTCATGAGCTCTGGGCACAAAATTGTCTTACTAACGATTACGGCACTCGTCAATCTAGTGGAGGAGAAGACTCTAGTTTTGATGGATGAGCCAGAAAGTCACTTGCATCCGCCGTTGCTGTCCGCTTTTACGCGCGCGCTATCCGAACTTCTGCACGATCGAAACGGTGTCGCAATCGTGGCGACTCATTCGCCGGTTGTCGTACAAGAAGTGCCAAGATCATGTGTGTGGAAGCTCAATCGCTCCGGGCTGGAGTGGCGAAAAGATCGACCGGAGCGCGAAACGTTTGGCGAGAACGTAGGTCTATTGACGAAAGAGGTGTTCGGACTTGAGGTCTCCAAGTCAGGCTTCCACGCGATGCTTCAAGAGGAGGTCGAAAAGGGCGGCACATTCGATGAAGTCGTGGCGGCGTTTAGGCAAAAAATCGGCATGGAGGGGCTCGCGATTCTGATGTCAATGATCGCCGCCCGGGACGCAGAAGAAGCCCGGATGGGGGGTGCGTCTTGAAGACTTTGAGTAAGCCCGGCTTTGGGCAAGATCCCGTATTCACGACGTGTGTGCAGGGCGTCGCGGATACAGGGGCAACCACGAGGCTTAACGCAATAAGGCCACAGCTACTTGAGCAGGAGCGCACATACGATCTGTTGGCATCGAGTGGACGACTGGAGCAATGGCCGCCGCATTCGCGAGGAGACAATCATCTTCTTGCGCTCGGTGCAGTTTCGCGTGGCGAATTTAAAGGGCTATATACCGACCAGATGGCGCGGGCAGGTAAACCCGCACGGAACTATTACGATCAGCTTCGAGTGTCCGCGCCTGGCAATCTCTGTCCGTACTGTGGAATTGGAGTCGTCGAGACACTTGACCATTTCTTGCCAAAGGGTTCCTATTCAACCCTATCCGTGCTTCCGCTGAATTTGGTTCCCGCGTGCCGAGACTGCAACACAGGAAAGCTTGGCGGCGCTGTGACGGCAGACAACATTACATTGCATCCCTATTTTTTGGATGCATCGGTATCACGCGACGAATGGCTATTCGCGACCATCGTAAACGCTCAAATCATTCATGTGGAATTCCGTGCAGCGACGCCCCCTGCATGGACTGCGTCAGTCTCACAACGTGTCGTCAATCATGTTTCGGAGTTCGATCTTGCGAAGCGGTACGGCATCCAAGCAGCTGGACGGCTCACCTACTACGCTGATTACATCAATCGTTTGATGACCAGCGGCGCAGGCTATGCGATCGCAGAACTCCTAAGGGTTAACGCCGCGTCAGAGCGGACGGCATATGGGGTAAATTCTTGGCAGGCAGCGCTTGCCAAAGCGGTGTCCGAAGATGCGTGGTTTTCCTCGCAAGGCTATACACAGCTCCTATAGGCGCGGTCCTTTGGGGGTTGGATCGTCTTGAGTGGAGTTGTTCTGTGCCTGTGCTTGCACCTGTGCCTGCTGTTGGGCCAACGTGTCGACCTTCTGCAGCGATTGCTCCACAGGTCGCTCTATCGCCTGCGCCACATCGGTAATGGAGCGGCGCGCTGCTGGATCGGACGGGTCCTGCCCTTGTACGACGAATAGCAAGGTGCCGCCCGCCACCTGTGCGCCGTCCAGTTGTCGCTTGCCGGTTTCGTTGATCGCGATGTGATCGGCGGAGGTGATACCAGCGGCCTTGGCGTCGTAGAAGGCAGCCATCGTCACGCGCTCGCTGGTCCCATCGAATGTGCGCCCCTTTTCGGCATCAATCCGGGCGACTCCGGCTTCGATCTGCTTGTAGAGCCGATGGTCGAGATGATCCGGGTCGCGCGGGTCGGAAAGGCGAGCAGGCAACGCGACGGAGGGCGGCGGTGCAACCCTATCAGCGCGATCGGGGACATCACGCGGCGGCCGGGGGTCTTCATCTTTTGTTTGGAGTGCGTGTAACGCGCCCTCTTGCCGAACCGTACCTGCCATCATCACAGGGACAGCTTCAGGTGCGAGACTTGCCGCAAGTGGCGCGGTATCGACGATCGAAGAAGTACGTGGGCTTTCCTCTTTTGGCGTTGCCACTATGACAACCCCAGCCCCAATCATCGCGGCCTTCGCATTGCTCACGTCTTCTACGGGTGCTTCCGCCTTGCGCAGTGTGGCGTCGCCCGGAGATTCAGTCTTCTGTGGTTGGTCTGGCTTTCGCTCCTCAATGGGCGTTTCCGTCTTGCGCGGCGCAGCTTCGTCCGGCGTCTCGGTCTTCTGTTGTCGATCGAGTTTGCGTTCCTCGGGTGTCTTCCATTTCTCGATCTCAGGTTCCGCATGAATGCGGCCATCGGCATCACGCTCGATATTGACCCGCGCCCACTTGGCATCGATATCCAGTTTGCCGGTGATCTGATCTTGCGTCTCATTCAATAGGCGCCGTGCAGTCGTGGCCGCTTGCTCTTCCCACATGTTCTTGGGTGCCCACAATCCGTCCGCTTGAACCGCTTTGTCGAGGCGATCCACAATGATGTCCTCTGGATTGCCTCCCTGTTTCCTCGCGATGCCCTGGACCGAAGCCTTCACCTCAAGGACTTCCCAACGCCCAGTCTCGGGATTGATCCCCGCCAGATCGTTGCCGTGCCCTGAATTGTTCTGGATCGGCACAAGATCGCGATACCCCTGTCGGGCCAACTTGTGGGCGACGATCGCCTCACCCATGTCGCCCACCATCGGGTCGGTGAGTTCCGACAACTTCCTGTCGCCGACCCATTTTTCGAGCGCCTTGTCGAACGGCACGCTGCCGTCGAACACGGAAACGTCTTGTCTCGCCAAATAGTTCAATTCACGAAGATTCAGTGCCCCACTGCCGAGCAACCCATCCAATTGGCCCTTGGCCCGCATATCGTCGACCAGCTCGCGCAATTCCCCTTGGCTGCGCTTGATGCCAGCGAGTCCGCTGAACATGAGATCTGCGCTGTCGGACTCCCATTTCTCGCCTTTCTGCGCCTTGCGCGCCGACGCGACCAACTCGTCGAGCAGTTCCGTCGCCTCTCCTGCGGCGCGGCGACCCGTTTGACCTGCCACATCGGGGGTGGCGTCATCCACGGCATTCGCGATCTTGCCGAGCTTCGCCAACTTGGTCGCTGGAACGATCGCCGCGAGCAGCTCGATTCCGACCGCGCCCTGGGCTTCACCGAGGTATTCCTGTTCCTTCCCTTGCGCTTGCGCTTCCTTCAGCCCTTTCTGCCATTCATTCCAAGCGCCGACCGCGACGTTGCGAACGTCATCGACAGGCTTGCTGGGATCACGGTAGGTCTCCGAGGCGTAGACCAGTCCAGCGCCGATGATGAGGTTGCGAAAATCACGGTCTGTCGTGAAGCGCGCACCGAATGCAGCCAGATCGACCACTTCGCCCAGCATCGCGACACCGTGGGTGGATGCGCCCTTGGCCTGCCCATACAACTCCTGAGCTTTCTCCGCACCACCTGTCGTGAGGCTGCCTGCGGCACGCTCCAGGTAGCTGTTATCTGGATTGTCGCGCATCCGCTCAGCCCAACGTTTGCCGTCAGCCAATGCATCGCTGATGGAGGCGTCGACTTGCCCGACACTTTCTTTGAATGAATTCCATTGCTTCTCCATATTCTCGGAGAAGACTTCGAGTCGTCGTTCAAGCAGCGTATCGGTCACATTCGACTTATCTAACGCTTCAGCGAAACGCAACGCTTGATCTGGAGGCAATCGACCCGCAATCGCGTCCAGGAGCGGTTGCATCTGCTCCTTTCCTTCCTGGCTCGCATATGCGGCAGACCCGGTCAGGTCTCGCACCAAAGCATTCGCGTCCAGACCGTCAATCGATTCGTGGCGATAGATGAGACGTTGCGCCTCGAACGCGGTGAGATCGACGTTGCCATTGGCATCCGTCGCCTTGGCGAGTGCTGCTAATTCAGCGCTACGTGATGTTCTTGCCGGGTCATTCATGGCCAAAGTCCCTGTGGCGATTTAGCGAAACAATGGGTAGTCGTTCTTCAAGCGTGCTTCCATCTCCACCAGCGCCGGGTTGGCAGGTACGCTGGGCAACTGCGCGATTGTTGACCAAGCATCATCGACGAGCGGGTGACCGACCTCAATCGCCGGCAAGTTATCGCGACGACGAAGGGACTGAACCATCAGCAGCTCGACTGGGAACACTCGCGTGAAGGAGCTGTCGAATTCGTACTCTACTGAGTCGGTGGAATCACGACTTCTGCTGACATGGAATTCCGTAGCCTCCCGCATCGCAGGAACGAAGTCAGTGGCATCAGGACACCCCCAATTTTGCAGCAGTACTGCATAGACAGGATGGATTGGTTTGATTGATTGAAAAGCGGTCTCAATCAAGAATGCTTGGGAGAACAATCCGATTAGAAACGCATCCAGAGTGCCATGACGCAACCGACGCGATCCCGGGTTGCGCAGGCGCTGATCCTTCTCAGCGATTCCGATAAATCCTTTCGCACAAATCTGTGCTACATCCCAACGCCCGAGCATGGCAGGCGCTGCAGCATTCACACTATCCTTGAACGGGGCCGGCCGCCCGCCCCCCGTCGTCTCTGGTGTCATGGCGCTAAAGGCAGCTTCAAGCCGAAGTACTAAGGCGCGATAGCCGACGGCGTTATTCAGGTGCGAAGCCAGCATAGGTAGGTCTTGCCGGCCATACGCCTCACAGGCCGCCATGCTTGAATGATGTGCGAGCCACTTGAGGCTCAAAAGCGCTTTTGGGTTGATCTGCCCTGGTGCTGCCAGGTATGCCTGCAATTGTGTCTTCTCATCTTCCAATAGGCTTTGGTGCTGCGGATAGGCCAGCCACTCCCGACATTCCTCGAAGATGGGTTGCAACGAACTCAATGAGCTTTTCGGCACTGGATGATCCCTATCTGCGCGCGGTGCGCGGTCGCTAGTTTTTCGACGCCTTCGGGAAGGTCGGTCCATTGCCAATCGGCATCGGCAGCTCCATCCGGGCGTCCTGAGATGCCCCGATCCTAGCGTCCGCAGGATGGCGGGGCAAGGCGGGCGTCAACGGAGTCGCTGGCTCAAAATTCCGTTTTCATTCAATGCGTTAACGGCTGGAAAATAAAAAGTCGATTTTCCAGCCGCTTTTCCACCTGCTTTCCAGCCGTCCGATGAATAGTGTGTGTCTCGCCCGCTGCCATTGCAGCCTGTCGAGGAACACACCATGCAAGAGCGCAACACCGCGCAGGCCGTCGCCGACGAGCCTCGCGCCTTCGATGAAACCCAACTCGCCCGACGCTGGGACATCTCCGTCCGCACCCTGCAGCAGTGGCGGCGGATGGGAATTGGGCCGATCTACCTGAAGCTCGGCAACCGCGTCAGTTACCGCCGCGAAGACATCGAGCAGTACGAGCGTCAGGCGCTGCGTCGCGGCACCGGCGAGCGCGCGTTCACATGAGCACGACGTCGATGAGCGAGGCGATGCGCGCAGTTTCGGCGTGGGTGGATCTGTCCGTCGCTGAGCTGATGACGCTGACGCCGATGCAGACCCTTCGCGCCGTCGAGCATCTGGAGGCGGCGACTGCGGGGCTCGATACCCTTCGTCGCAATCTCGACGCGGCGCTAGACGCGACTTACGGTGAGCGCATTCGCCGTGCGTGCGCAGAGGCGGGCCAGGACGTGGGCCTCGTCGACATCGATGCAGACGAGGTGTGCCTTCGCGTCGCGATCGCCGAGCAAGTTGCGTGGGATCAGACCCAGTTGGCCGCGATGGCCGCGCGAATCGCCAAAGGCGGCGAGTGCGTCGAGGCGTATCTCGACATCACCTACGACATTCCCGAGACACGTTGGTCGCAGTGGCCGCCCACGCTTCGCGACTCGTTCGCGCGCGCACGTCTCGTGACGCCTGGCCCACCGACGTATCGATTGCGTCCACGCGATCCCGTCTGACGCGCATTTGCCGACGCGGTCGGCTTTCCGCTTCGTCGCATCTTTCACTTCTGCTCGACGACTGGTGCCGCTGACTGCACCGGCGCTGGAGATTCTCATGTCCCAAGACCCCGTGCATCCGCCTGCCGAGCCGATGGTCGATGCCCGCACCGCGCATCAGACCCTGTGCATTCCGCTGCAGTGGCTCAACGACAAAGCCCAGCGCCGAGCGCGCGGGATCCCGGCCTATCGGATCGGCCATCTGCTCCGATTCCGACTGAGCGAGTTGGAACGATGGCGCGATCGCACCGCCACCGTGATCGCGCCTGGGCAGACGCAGCCTCCGGAGGCGGACGATGGCCGCGTCTGACCGAGACGATCGCCACGCGTCTGGTGCATCAATGTCGGCCTCCGGCGGCGACGACACGACCAACGCACTTCGCCTCGCGTTGCTCGAGCGCTTGGAGACGGTGCTGACCACGCTTTTTCCGGACGGGAAGACACGTCGCGGCACCTTCCTGATCGGCGACGTATTGGGCAGCGCCGGCGACAGTCTTGAGGTCGTGCTCACAGGCGAGAAGGCAGGCCTGTGGATCGATCGAGCCGAAGGGACGGGTGGCGACGTGTTCGACCTGATCGCCGCACACCACCGGCTCGATGCGCGCTCCGAATTCCCGCGTGTCTTGGAGGACGCCCGCCGCCTGCTCGGACGCGCGCCGTCGGCGCCGGTTCCGAAAAGCAAGCCGCACAAGCGACCGCCGACGGAGCCCCTCGGTCCGGCGACCGCGCAATGGGAGTACCGCGACATCGCCGGTCACCTGCTCGCCGTGGTGTATCGCTACGACCCGTCCGGCGGCAAGAAGCAGTTCCGGCCCTGGGACGCGATGCGTCGCAAGTGGGCCGCGCCGGTGCCGCGACCGCTGTACCACCAAGCGGGTATCGCGACGGCCGACAGCATCGTGCTCGTCGAAGGCGAGAAGTGCGCGCAAGCGCTGATCGAGGCGGGTTTCGTCGCCACCACGGCGATGCACGGCGCAAATGCGCCGGTCGAAAAGACCGACTGGACGCCGTTGATCGGCAAGGCACTATTGATCTGGCCTGATCGCGATCGACCCGGTTGGGAGTACGCGATGGCGGTGGCGCAGTCGGCGTTGGCCGTGGGCGCGACGGCCTGCGACGTGTTGCTGCCGCCGGAGGACAAGCCCGAGGGTTGGGACGCCGCCGACGCGCTGGCGGACGGATTCGATGTCGCCGGGTTCATCGCCAGCGGCCCACGCATGAGCATCAAACCCGCGACTGCGACGCCCACGCAAGAAGCCTCGGTGTGGGCGACCGACGATGCGCTCGCGCTGTCGTTCACCACCCGCTACGCCGAGGACTGGCGCTACTGCGCCGCCTGGGGCAAATGGCTGCTGTGGGACGGCCGCCGCTGGCAGGCCGACGAAACCCTCCTGGTCCAGCACCTGGTGCGCGCGGTGTGTCGCGAAGCGGCGCTGAAGGCCGACTCGCACCGCCTCGCCGCCAAACTCGCCGCCAGTGGCACGGTCGGCGGTGTGGAGCGCCTCGCACGCACCGACCGCCGGCACGCCGCCACCGCCGAGGTGTGGGATGCGAATCCGTATGCGCTGAACACGTCCCGCGGCATCGTCGATCTGCGCAGCGGCCAGGTTCGGCCACACGAACGCAGCGAACACCACACGCGCCTTGCGACGGCGACGCCCCGCGGCGACAGCGCCCGCTGGCGCGCATTCCTCGGTGATGTCACTGGCGGCGACGCTGCGCTGCAGGCCTACCTGCAACGCATGGCCGGCTACTGCCTGACCGGCGCGACCAGCGCGCACGCCCTGTTCTTCCTCTACGGCACCGGCGCCAATGGCAAGTCGGTGTTCGTGAACGTGCTGGCCACGATCCTCGGCGACTACGCGACCAACGCACCGATGGACACGTTCATGGAGGCGCGCGGCGATCGTCACCCAACGGATCTCGCGGGCTTGCGCGGTGCACGCTTCGTCGCTGCGATCGAAACCGAACAAGGCCGGCGCTGGAACGAGTCGAAGGTCAAAGCGATCACCGGCGGCGACAAGGTCTCGGCGCGCTTCATGCGTCAGGACTTCTTCGAGTACACGCCGCAGTTCAAACTGGTGATCGCCGGTAACCACAAGCCCGCGATCCGCAACGTCGATGAAGCGATGAAGCGGCGCATGCACCTGATCCCGTTCACGGTGACGATCCCGCCCGAGCGTCGCGACCTGACGTTGACCGACAAGCTGCTGGCCGAGCGCGACGGCATCCTTGCCTGGGCGTTGGCCGGATGTCTGCAATGGCAGCGCACGGGCCTGCAGCCCCCCGCGATCGTAGTGTCGGCGACCGAGGAGTATTTCGAGGCCGAAGACGCGCTGGGACGCTGGCTCGACGAACGCTGCGTCCGCGAGGCCAACGCCAAGGCGCTGACCGGCGAGCTGTTCAACGATTGGAAGACCTGGGCCGAGGCTGCGGGCGAGTTCGTCGGCTCGCAGCGTCGCTTCTCCGATCTGCTGATCACCCGAGGCATCGAGAAGTGGCGCAATCCGCTCGGTGTACGGGGATTCCGGGGCATCGGACTCAAGGCCGCACCCAGGACCGGCTACACCCCCTATGCCGACGACTGAGCCCTTCACCGCACCCCGTCTGACGCAGACGCCACAGTCCATGATTAACCCCTACGCGTGCGCGCACGCACACATGGGAGATAACCACGCACTGTGGCGACTGCGTCAGGCCCGACTCCCACAGGACCGCACCATGACGCCCACCCTCCTCGCACGCGACCTCGGCACCAAGAATTGCTGGGCCTTGCTCGCCTCCAATCACCACGTCGTGAGCGACACTCGATCGTTCAAGCTCCAACACCTCATGAGCGGCGGCATGCGCCTTCTGCACGCGGCCATCGGACAGGAGGGCGCGGCATGACCGTGTGGACGTTCGATGAGGTCGAGTACCGCTTCCACGAGGCGGCCGTGACCTCGCACCGCCTTCCGCCGGCCCGCGTCGCCGGCTACGTCACGATGTGGCCCGAGATCGCCCGCCAGTCATGGGAAGGCTATGCGGACGAGCTGACGATCCTGCGCATCCCGGCGACGCCTGTGGCCATCGACCACCTGATCGAAACCACACGCTGGCTGCTGTGGCTCGACGAGTCGCAGCGTCGTCTGGTGTGGGCACGCGCACGCTACGTGCCGTGGAAAGTGATCTGCAAGCAACTCGGCTGCGCGCGGCCGACTGCGTGGCGTCGCTGGCGTCACGCGCTGACGTTGATCGTGGTCGAACTCAATGGTCGGCCACCACGCATCGCAGACGAAACCGCAGCGTCGCGCAACGTAACGCAAGCAGTCGCAAGTGAAGCGGCAGGATCGCAAAACCCCTGCGAGACGCGTGCAACAACACCCCCGTGATCGGAGTACTTTATCCCCCATGCTGACGCGACGACCCTCAGGCACCCATCAACGCTTGCCGATGGTGCTTGCGGCGAGGATGGATGCAACGCACGAAATCGTAGCGCGTCGTAGCGTGACGCGACGTGGCGAAACCAGCCGCATTGCAGCGTGTTTCGATGCGGATTTGCAGGCTGTTTTCACATCGCCACCGATGTAGTCTTTGCGCCATCACATCGCTGACCCACGAGGACAGATGTAGCCCCAGAAGGTCTACGGGTCCTTCCTGCGACCCTGCTTGAGCGGGGGGCAGCGCCGCAGAACCTCGCTAGTGTCAGCACACGAATTGAGGTTTGCAGGGTTTGCACCCCGGATCAATCCGGTCTTCAAAATCCTAGAAAACAAGGGGTTTTTGCGAAGACTGGAGTAAATTCAAGCCTCGCCACAAGTGCAAACCTGTAGGTTTGCACCAGGCAGGTTTGCACTTGGTAGGTTTGCACTTGGCAGGTTTGCACCAGACAGGTTTGCACCAAGCCAGGTGTACAGCCAGCGATAGCGAATCCGAATGGACTCGCGCCCTCTCTCCAGCCCATCGGCCATCACGTTCGCGACCCCCCTGTTCCCGGGCGCGATGGTCGGTGGGCTTCTTTTCGAGTCCACGATGCCCAACGCTCTCAGCGTCGAGACCCGCAAGGTCGAGGCGCTAATTCCATACGCAAGAAATCCACGCACGCACAGCGACGCGCAGATTGCGCAGCTCGCCGCGAGCATTGTGGAGTTCGGCTGGACCAATCCGATCCTGGTCGATGGCGACAATGGCGTGATCGCCGGTCACGGCCGGCTGCTGGCCGCACGCAAGCTCGGGATGACCGAGGTACCGGTGATCGAATTGGCACACCTCACGCCCGCACAGAAACGCGCGCTGGTCATCGCCGACAACCGCCTCGCGCTCGACGCCGGCTGGGACGAGGCGATGCTGGTGCTGGAACTGGCGGAGCTTGCGGATATCGGATTCGAGTTGGATCTGACCGGCTTCTCGGCGAACGAAATCGAACGGCTGCTCGATGCCGTCGAAACATTTGAAGCAACCAACGCTGCTGACGGTGCTGACGGTGCTGACGGTGCCGACGCCCAGACGGATTCCAATGAGGACGAGAACGATGAGGGGGCAGGGGACAACGATTCCACGCCGCCAGTCGATCCGGTGTCCCGTGTCGGTGATGTGTGGCTGATCGGCAAGCATCGACTGATCTGCGGCGACGCTGCCGACCCGGCCGTCATCGCAGCGCTGATGCGCGGCGAGACGGCGGATCTGTGCATCACCTCGCCGCCGTATGGCCAGCAGCGCGACTACGCCAGCGGCGGTATCGGCGATTGGGACACGCTCATGCGCGGGGTCTTCGCTGCCGCGCGTGCTGCGTTGCACGACGATGCGCAGTTGCTGGTCAATCTTGGCCTCGTCCACGACGACAACGAAGTCCAGACGTATTGGGATAGCTGGGTCACGTGGATGCGCGCGCAGGGTTGGCGTCGTTTCGGCTGGTATGTCTGGGACCAGGGTCCAGGGCTGCCCGGCGATTGGCGCGGTCGTCTCGCCCCGAGTTTTGAGTTCGTCTTCCACTTCAATCGCAGCAACCGCAAGCCCAACAAGATCGTGCCGTGCAAGTTCGCGGGGCAGGACATTCACTTGCGCGCCGATGGTTCGTCCACCGCACTGCGCGGCAAGGACGGCAGCGCTCTGGACTGGGCGCATGCGAACCAGCCAACGCAGGACATGCGGATTCCCGATTCGGTGATCCGGGTGATGCGCCACAAGGGCAAGCTCGGTCGAGGCATTGACCATCCGGCGGTGTTCCCGGTCGCCTTGCCGCAGTTCGTGATCGAGACGTACACCGATGCGGGCGAGGTGGTGTACGAACCCTTCGGTGGCAGCGGCACCACGCTGCTGGCCTGCGAGCGCACCGGCCGGGTCTGTCGCGCCGTGGAGATCGCCGCCGACTATGTCGATGTCGCGATCGAGCGCGTGCGCCAGCAGATTCCGAGTCTGCCGATCACGCTCGAAGCGACTGGCCAGCCCTTCGACGCGGTCGCGGCCGAACGCCGCAATGATGCGCGGGCGGCGGCATGAGCTGGGTCGCCGAACGCATCGAACACTGGCCGCTGTCGCGGCTGTTGCCATACGCCAACAACGCGCGCACGCACTCGGACGAACAGATCGCGCAGATTGCGGCCTCGATCGTCGAGTTTGGATTCACGAACCCTATCCTGGTCGGCAGCGACGGCATTATCGTCGCCGGTCACGGTCGACTGGCCGCTGCCCGGAAACTCGGTCTGGATGGCGTGCCGGTCGTAGTGCTCGATCACCTCTCGCCGACCCAGCGCCGCGCACTGGTGATCGCCGACAACCGGCTTGCGGAGAACGCCGGCTGGGACGACGCGATGCTGCGCACCGAACTGGAGGCATTGCAGGAAGACGGCTTCGACCTGGACCTGACCGGCTTCGATCCGGACGCGCTCGCCGAACTGATGGCGGGCGACGAAACCGACCAATCCGGCGTAGTCGACGACGACGATGTGCCCGACGACGAGGACATCCCAGTCTCTCGACCGGGCGATCTGTGGCAGCTCGGCGAACACCGGGTCCTGTGCGGCGACGCCACCGACGCAGCGAACTACGTGCGATTGCTCGCAGGCGAGACGGCGGACATGGTCTTCATTGATCCGCCGTACAACGTGAACTATGCCAACAGCGCCAAAGACAAACTGCGCGGCAAGGACCGCGCGATCCTCAACGACAATCTCGGCGACGGTTTCTACGATTTCTTACTCGCGGCTTTGACGCCGACCCTGGCTCATTGTCGGGGCGCGATCTATATCGCGATGTCCTCCAGCGAGCTTGACGTGCTGCAGGCCGCATTCCGCGCCGCAGGCGGACACTGGTCGACCTTCGTGATCTGGGCGAAGAACACCTTCACCCTCGGTCGCGCCGACTATCAGCGCCAATACGAACCGCTCCTCTATGGCTGGCCCGAAGGCGCGCAACGCCACTGGTGCGGCGACCGCGACCAGGGCGATGTGTGGCAGATCAAAAAGCCGCAGCGCAACGACTTGCACCCGACGATGAAGCCGGTCGAGCTGGTGGAGCGGTGCATCCGCAATTCCAGCCGACCGGGCGATGTGGTGCTGGATGGTTTCGGGGGATCGGGGACGACCCTGATCGCCGCGCACAAGAGCGGTCGGCGCGCGCGGCTTATGGAGCTCGATCCGAAGTACGTCGATGTGATCGTGCGCCGTTGGCAGACCTGGAGCGGCGAGCAGGCGGTGCGCGAGGACGATGGCGTGGCGTTCGACGATCTGGCGGATGCCTGAACGGCTGGGCGACGGGGCTCCCACGGCTGGCCTTGACTGTATCGCAATTGAGACACACGATGGTCGCCAGGAGGACCCCTCATGGCCAGCCAGACCTCAATGCTTCACGTCCGCGTGGATGATGCGCTCAAGACCCAGGCGGCGGAAGTGCTCGCCGGGGTCGGGCTGACCGTTTCCGATGCGGTGCGGATCCTGCTAACCCGGGTCACCAAGGAGGGCGGTCTGCCAGCGGGCCTGACGGTCGACGCCGATGCCTACGATGCGTGGTTCCGGGCGAAGGTGCAGGAAGCCATGACCGATCCCCGGCCTCCAGTCGGGCATCAGCAGGTCATGGATGACGCCCAGGCATTGATCGAAAAGAAGCGCCGTGCTCGCACTTGAGTGGCGATCGACGGCACGTGCCGATCTCCTGGCGATCATCGACTACATCTCCGACGACAATCCCGACGCCGCGCAAGCGTTGAAGGACGACATAGAGGCAAAGGTGTCCTTGCTGCGGACGCAGCCGAAGGCCTTTCGCCATGGGCGCGTTGCAGGGACGCGCGAGCTGGTTGTTCGGTCGAACTACGTGGTGGTGTACATCGAGAGTCCCAGCGTCATCACCCTTCTTCGGATCCTGCACGCCGCGCAGCAGTGGCCATAGGCAAAACCGCCGCGTGCGCAAACAATCAAGGCCGGACAAGGTCCGGCCTCAGTGAGATCAATCAGTAGCGACGCGGCTGGAATCGCAACCGATTTTCAATCCGCAGATGCGTCCTCGGCGATACCGCTGTGGATGACCATGCCTTGCAGAAATGGCAAACCACGCGGGATGCCGTACTTGCGGCTGGTGTCGCGGCTGATCGTCCAGCGCATCCATCGCGACGTGGCGGATCCCACTGCCGCATCGAGCGTCTGGCCTGCGTGCAAGCCGTTGTTCACATCGTCGGCGAAGTGGCGGCCCTCCCGGCTGTCGTGGAAGGCGCGGGCTGCATCCAATGACTCATCAGTGGCCTCGGCGATGGCGGCAATGGCCAGGGGCCACGCCGTCGCAGCGTGGCCGCGCATCGTGCCCCAGAAGCCCCATGCGTCGTTGCGTGTGGCGGGAGTGTTGTTCGTGATCTGCGTGGTGTGCATCGTGCTATTCCGTTGATGGGTGACATCGACATGAACGCGCTGTTCGCGAGAGAAGCCAAGCAAATTCTTGGCTTCTCTCGCGATGATTTTCACGCGCGGTAGACCCGCTCGCCGCCCTCTGCTTTATCCGAGGTGATGGTCAGACCGAGCTTCTTCTTGAAGGCGCCAGCGAAGGTGCCGCGCACCGTGTGGGCCTGCCACTCGGTCGCGTCGCAGATCTGCTTGATCGTGGCGCCTTCGGGACGCTTGAGCATCGCAATCACCTGCGCCTGCTTGCTGTTTTGCCGGGTGCTTCGCACCCTCTCGGCTTCGCCTCGCGAAACTTCGCTGTGCTTTTTTTCACGCGTGCGCGGTGCGGGCGTTTCGCCATCGCCGGATGCGGTGGCGTCAGGCATCGGTTTCGCATTCTTGCGTGCGACTTTGGGCGTCTTCTCGACAGTTGGCGTCGCCGTTTCGGCGGTGGCGCGTTGGTCGGGACGTTCGCGACCCAGCGCGCCATAGGCTTCAGCGGTGACCATCCAGTCGCCGTCGCTGCCGATGATCAATGCGCGTTTGAACAAGGCCTCGATGACCTTCTGGCGCGCACCGCCTTTGATGTTTTCGGGGAACCACTGGATCTTGCCTTTGGTGTGATCGATGGCGTGGGTCAGGACTGCGGTCTGGGTGGCATTCAGGGTTTGGGATGGGGTGCTCATGCTGCGCTCCTGGGCGCGAGTGGGTGTGGCCTGATGAACGCGCTGTTCCCCACTGAAGCCAAGCGCCTTCGTGCGATCTCCGATAATGTTCAGCAGACAGACAGAATGCCCGTCGAGGCGCGCTGTTCGCATTGAAAATCAACTGTTTCAGATGCTTGACGCTCCCGAAGCCATGTCACTGCAGTCAGATTGAGTTTTGATGTCAGCACCACTTTGAAAAAGACCGGCCTGCTGGCACAAGACGGACATACCTGGCGAGCTCCTGAAGCGCAACATCGGTCGGAACGGGCGCGCCAGTGAGCTACGTGAGCAGCAGAATTTTGCCGGTGTTCTTTCAACAGATCATCGAGCGTGAGTCGAGACTTGGCCGATCCGCTTGCAGGCCTGTGTTAGCGATGCTCTTTGCCATCAAGATCGACGGACAAGAGCCTAGAAAAACTACATCATCAAAGTGGTGGTCCTATGAAGAGCCGGGTTGCAGGCACATGGCGGAACGCTCGATCGCGACAGGTCAACAAGATGACCTGCATCCGCTGTGCAGTCTCGCTCAGTATCTCGATCATCACATCAAGCCGAGCGTCGTCTGAGTAAACGAACGGGTCATCCAAGATCAACGAAACCGGACGCCCCTGATCAAGTAACAGATCGGCAAAAGCGATCCGTAGCAGCACCGATAGCTGCTCACGAGTTCCCTGCGACAAGTGCTCACACTCTTCCGACGCGCCGCCGCGAATAATGGCGCCAAGGGCAAGATCGTCTGTGAATGCCGGCTCACTACCAGGAAGAAGACGCTCAATATAGCGCTTGGCCCGTTTCGCAACAGGCCCGACAAACTTTGCTGAGACTTCATTCCGCGCCTCGTCAAGCGTATCGCGCAATAGCTTCAGCGTATCGGCCTCTTCAGTCACCCTTTGATGGGCAAAGCGCGCCGCCTCTGCTTCTTCACGCGCGGCGACTTCGCGATCTGCTAGTCCTTTACCACCTTCGCTTTCGACAGCGCCTTCGAGCCTAGCGATCTCCATTTCGAATTTCGATCTGGCTTCCAATGCGCTCTTCGCGCGCAAATCGATCATCTCGATTCTTCGCTCGATCGCTGCCTTGTCGTGAGCGTTTACATCACGTTCCGCGTCGCTCAGCATTACGCCTGCTTTCGCCAGTTCCATCCTCGCCTGGACAAGATTAACCGAAAGATCCGCGAACTCCTGTTGCGCGTTGATCGCTTGGATCTGCTCCGTTGCGTTGGCTAGATCGCTCGCGGCCCTTGCCGCAGCGGCGACCAAAGGCGCGAGCTCTTGTTCAGCGCGCTGGAGCGCTTCGATGGTGCTCTGTTGCGTCCCTTCCGCACGCACAGCCGCCAACTCTGCATCTTCCAATGCGTTGCTGGATTCAAGCAGATCGGGAAGATCGTCTTCAGCCGTCTCATCATGCACAGCGTCCGAAAGACCGGTGATGAACGCCTTCAAGGCATCTGAACCGCGGGCCAAATCGATACGATCATCGGCCGGCGCCGCCGCGTCGATCTGTGATTCAAGGACACGCACGTTACTCTCGGCTCGGCGGGCTTGCTCATGCCGCGCGCGCGCGGCAGCTACGTCAGCGACATCTAATTCGTCCAATGCCGCTTTTTGCCTCTGTAGCGCCACCGCCAAAGCCACTTCAGCGCTCGCAGTCGTAGGCGGCGGCGTTACGATCAGATCAGCGCCGCCGAAACGAATGCGCGCCTCTCGCGTAATCGTTAAGTCCCCCTCGCTCAAGGACTGACCGTCGATCAGGATGCCGGCGATGTCACCCTCAATCCGAATCCGTGTCGCACCAGCAGACAGAATCGCACGCGCTTCGGCGACAGCACGCTCGTTTGCTTCCAGCGAATCAAGTGTTGTCGTGGGAATCAAAGCTGTAGCCAGTGCACGTTCGTCAGTGAGCTGACGCTCAAGCGTCGTAAGTGCATTGATGCGTAAACACGCTGCAGTGATGGCCTCTTTTCGTCGCGCTCGATCAATCCGATCCTTGGCGGCGGCAAGCGCGCTTCTCGCCGCCTGTCTGGCCGCTCTGGCATGCTCCAGCGCATCACGCGCCTCTGCATGTCGCAGCTTCGCAATCGCTACCGCCTCCGCGAGCCTGTCTCGCCGGCTTTCGATATCAACAAGGTCGTGCTGAGCCGCCTCTCGCGCTTGCGTTGCGCGACGGTGGCGTTCGTCGATGTCTTCCAGGGTACGAAGCCTAGCACCGGCTGCCTCATGCTCCGCACGACGCGTGTCCGAGATGTGCACGGCAGCGCTCGCGACCCTCAACGAATCGACTAACTTCGCGCGATCTTGCGCATCCGTGTCGTCCGCGATCTCCCGCTGGATACCCCTAAGCCTGGTACGCGCCGTGTCGAGATCGGCGAACGTTTTCTCCAGTCCGGCCAGTTGGTTGGCAGCCTCGCGAGCCGCGGACTCAGCCTTGTCCAATCGCTCTTGTGCGCTATTTTGAAGCCCCCCCTTCTTGGCGGTAGGCGTCCAATACTGACTGAAGAGCTCGCCGATGCGGTCGTGAACGCGCTGATATGTGGCGCTACCCATGATCGAACCGACTTCAGCTTCGAGAGTCGCCTGGATCGAATCCCGAACAATTCTCCCCGGGGGCTCAATCGAGAGCGCTTCGGTCTGCGCAACCCACAGCAGCCCCAAAGCGCCGTGGGTAGCGACATCACCCTCTCGGCTTGAATCGCGCACAGAGCCCAGCAGGTTATGCAAACGCTCTTCCGCCGCATCGCCCTCGGCGCGACCGTCAGGCCCCGACACGTTAATCGTGCCTCCCTTGAGGAACCGTTTGGTGACGGACCACTGTGCATTGTTGATCTCGAGGTCAAGACTGATCTCGGGAGCGACGGCATCGCCGAAGGGCGCATAGGACTGTGCGAGCTGGTTCTTCGTCGCGTAGCGAACAAAAAGGGCTGCGCGAACTGCGTGCAAAAGCGTCGATTTTCCGCTTTCATTGGGTTCGATGATGATGTTGAGTCCATCCGCAATGCCTTCGATGACCATCGGCTCCCGAAATTTTCGGAAGTTACTCACGGCAATCCGGCGCAGGCGCAGGCTCACGCGGTCAACCCTCGGTTGTATTCAACAAACAATCGTTCCAATGCGCGCCTGGCCAGGACGGCATCCGATCCGTTTGCGTCCGCTCGAGCGATCAACTTCGCCGCCGCCACGCCGATGATTCCTTCGACTTTCAGCGTGTTCAAATCTTCCTCTGTGGGATTACCGACAAGATCAGTTGCACGCACGTCGAGATACCGCAAGCGGTGCATGATGTCGTCCTCAAGCCGGCCGAGAATGCCCATGCGATCGCCTAGCATGATGATACCGGCCAAGGACAGGTCGACAAGCGTGGTTGGCGAATCGATTTCACCGAGCAGATGGTCGCAGCGGCTGTTGAAGTCGGTCAGATCATTCACGCGCCAGTCGCGCTTGATCCACTGAAAACGACCTGTCCGAAACGGGGTCACTTTCGGCTCGCGCCCTTGTTCGAGTTCCACCAGAAGTGCCTGCCCAGGCGGGTCACGTTTGAACCGCTCGCATTCAGGCGTGCCGGAATACCAAGTTCTCGCATTGACCTCCAACACACCGTGCCAGTCACCAAGCGCGAGGTAGTCCAGATTTGACTGACGGGCACGTTCCGGCGCGATCTGGTTTCCCGAATCCCCCTGTGCGCTGAATTCCCGAATAGAACCGTGAGCTAGGCCAATGCGGAGGCGCGCTCCAGGTGTCTCCATCGACGAAAAAACTTCGGTCGGATCATCAAGAGTACGACGATGGGTCAACGGCGCTGGAAGTAACCAGACGCCTTGCTCTAACTCGATGGGTTGCGCGTCGCACAGGACGTTGATGCGGCCGTTCACGCGTTGTCGCACCCGGTCCCAAAGGCCGCCGCTGCGCACGAAATCGTGGTTCCCCGGCAGCAACCACCATGAGCATGGATATCTTTCCATGCGTGAGATAGCCTGGACGATCGTGCGATCCTCCGGCCCCTCGGTATCGAAGACATCGCCAGCCACGAGCACATGCTCGACACCGGACGTTTCCGCCGCAGCACCTATCGCATCAATCGCGTCAAACCGCGCCTCGGATAGGGCCGCACGAACATCCGGCTCAAATCGCCCGAAAGGCTTTCCAAGTTGCCAGTCCGCTGTGTGTATGAGCTTCATCCGTTCTCCCTATCCAATCGTTTCGGCAACTCCATTGCCGGTAGCCTAGCAATCTAGCCGCTTCAACGGCTACATCGGTTTCTCGCCGCCCGCTCGCGTTGCCTGAAAGTTCGCCCGGCACCACGGCGGCCAAGGCAAGCATTGCTGCCCCATTTGGATGACGTTCGCTGGGTGCAGTATCGTCGCGTTGACCTCAGTCACCACAAGGCCTGTGGCAGCGACGTTCAGCTCAGGGGGCTGCAAAAGCTGGGGACACCCCCGATCATTCTTCTACCGTGATGGCCTAAGTCGCCTTGATCGCGCGGCGCGATTTTGCCTAACTCCGTTCGGTTCGTCCTGTAGCGTTCGTCCTGTAGCGTGTGAACACGCTCCGTTTACACTGCGGCTACGCCTAAAGGGCGAGCCCGAGAGAAGAGACAGGTAAAATGTCCCACATCGCGCCTTGGCAACCAGTATGAGCGTCGACGGGTCGTTCCAAGGCTTCTCAAGGGCATGAGCACATCGTTAGTTTGGAATGCGGAGGGTCGCGCGCACGGAAGAGCCAAGAGTCAAAATCCGGGTTTTCATTTCCTATTCACGCAAAAATCTGGCGTTCGCAGAGCGGTTGCGCAACCATCTTATCGATGACGGCTTTGATGCGTTTCTTGATGCGCATGACATTGCAAAGGGCGAGCCGTGGCAGGAGCGCTAACAGAACCTCATATTCGCCGCAAATGTCGTAGTTTTTTTGATCAGCCCGGACTCGGTAGCGTCAGAGATCTGCGGCTTGGAGATCAACGAGGCCGAACGAATCACCAGGCAGATCTTGCCAGTCGTTTGCAGTCCCACACTCGATAAGCTCATTCCTCGTGGGCTGAAGCGCCTAAACTATACTTTCTTCGACAAAGAAGAGCAGTGGGCGAAGGAATATACTGGCATCTCTAAAGAGCTCAATCGCGACATCCGATGGATGCGCGAGCACACACGTCTAAGTGAGCTGGCGGCTCGTTGGCACCGCGGTGGTCGTCCCGATGCGCAACTGATTCGCCTTGATGCCGTGAGCGAAGCGCGCAGACAGAAGTCGATTCGACCCACTGTCTTTCACGAAGAGCCACAATGAGCATGACTGGCTATCGGGCCATGAATCAGATGGACGTTATGCCAATGCTGCATCGTGCCGATTTACCAACTATGCACTTGGGTCGCCACGCGATAGCCCTGCGTCCTGCCGGAGCGTTTTCTCATCACAACGGAGAGCGTCAGCCGCAGCAGCCCAAGTCCCGTACTGTTCTTTGGCCCACTGCGCGAGGCGTGCGCGGAACCAATGGATGCGATCAGTGCGTGAGCCATCTCCGAGAGCGTTTCTCTCATGCTTCTGCGCCGAGTTGAAGCGTTGCCACTCGACTAGCGCCGCGCGGATGCCCTTACTCAAGTCGGGTGATGACCACCAGGCCATGCAGAGTACGGCAAGGCGCTGAAGATCGCGGAGATTTCCAGGTAGCGCACTATCCCGAAGTGTTTGCTCGAGGTCGCGCGACCACGGGGCGTCCTCGGGCAGATCCTCGCGTTGCCGACTTTCTCGCCAGACTTGACGCCAATCTTGCTCAATATCTTCCCGGCACTCGCGGAGCGGCGGTACCGTGACGGATAGATGGCTCAGCCGGTCGAAGAGATCCGCATCCAGTCGCTCGCGCAGCTCCGTGAGAGGCAGATTTGATGCGCAGACGAGTTCGACATCCACGCTCACTTCACGATCGCTACCGACCGGTCGATAGCGACGCTGGCGATCTTGGAATACGCGCACGAGCATTCGCTGTGCTGATTTCGGTAGATCTTGCACCTCGTCAAGGAACAGGATCCCACCTCCTGCTTCTGCAAGCAGCCCGCGGCGCTCAGCAGCTGCACCTGTGAAGGCGCCTTTGCGATGACCAAATAGCAGACTTTCCGCAAGGGCAGAATCGAGCCCTCCGCATGGCACGGCGACGATCTTCTTCCGTCCCTTAAGCGTCGCGACCATCGTTTCGACCAACCGCGTCTTGCCAGTTCCGCGTTCACCGAGGATGAGCAGCGGTGCTCCGATGACGCGCGCGTACCGAGCGAGGTGCTCGAAAGCCGTGCGGCGTGCGGCCGAGCGCGCTTGGGGTTCATATACCGCGAGACCCGGTTCGATGCGCGCGAAACGGTGAATCTCGGCCAAGTAGGTGGTGATCGAGAAGTTCACCGGATCAATGCGGGTTCGCTTGGTCTCGCGACTGTACTGCGAGGACCACAACTGCGCGCCCTCGGGAAGTGCGCCACCGGCGTGGAGGATAAGCCACACGCTGTGCATCGCTGGCGTGCCTGGCGACACGTTGATATGCAGATTCCCGTCGTCATCGCGGACGCGCGGCAGCACGAGCGAGCGCACCTGTTCATAGATCGCGGCGTGCTGCGTCGGATCGTCGAGTGGGACCTCGACGAGCTCGACCTTCGCACCCTCAACGATATCGGGGATCTTCGGCATGCGAGCAACTTGGACGAGGTACAGCACGCGCTCGATTCGAATTTTGCGGTTCCGAAGCGACTTGATTGCCTGCTCAAGTACCTCAACCCCGGTGCGCTCCGCGTGCCAGCAGAGAAGGGTAACCATTTGACGGCTCATTGAGTCGCTCCTTCAGCGAGCACGATGGTAGCGGCGTTGACCTCGGCCATCACCACACGCGCCTGCTCCAGTTCATCAAGGGAGCTCACCGCCACCACCAGTCGTCCGCCCGGCTCGCGGAACACGGGCGGCGTGTAAGGGGTCGGTGCTTTGTCCTTCTCCCCGGCGGGTCGTCGCCACTCTTTTGCCTTGGGCGCGAGCGTCGGCGCGACCACCTGCCAGGTGCAGCGCAGTTCATGGGCTAGCCGAGGCGCTTCGCTGCTCTGCGGTAGCGCGGGCCGTGGCGCCTCAAGCGTGGCGACCGAAGCGGCCGTGACCGCGCCGAGGTCCACATCGACCGAAGACTTGATCTCGGCGTCGACGAGTTGTTCTTGCTGCCACAGCTTCACCGCACCGTTAAGAGCGCCGAGGCGAGGCTTGGCATCGAGCCTCCAAGCCGCCGCGCCGCTCCAGCCCACGAGCCGCTCGAACACTTCCTGCGCGCGCCCGTCGGACAAGCGGATGCCAAGCTCGAACCCTTGATCCAAACCGTCGCGCTGTAGGTTTGCGGACATGACCAGTGCGTGCCCCGAGTCGATCCAGATCGCCTTAGCGTGCAGCCAGCGGAACCCGAGCACAGTGGCCCCGGCCTGCGCCAGCGCCAGAAGCGCTTGCATCGATGACGGCCGCACGCGCGCGAGTACAGTGACATCAAGACCATCGCGCGCGCGCGCGCAGAGCCGTCGCACGACCTCGTGGTCAGCATCCCAGCCGAAGCTGCT
The DNA here is from genome assembly GCA_017302135.1 of Lysobacterales bacterium. Classification (GTDB taxonomy): domain Bacteria; phylum Pseudomonadota; class Gammaproteobacteria; order Xanthomonadales; family Xanthomonadaceae; genus Lysobacter_I. The sequence continues at coordinate 95,183 of JAFLDZ010000012.1, forward strand.
GACGAGGATGCGCGACCGGGCACCTTCGATGAGCCGCAGCGCCTCCGCACGGACGGTGTTGGTGTGCGCTGTCGTGGCCGCCACCGCGACTCCCGCTTCGGGGTGGACCACTTTGCCGAGGCGCCGGGTCGTCTTAAAGCGGTCCTTGGGGTCGATCAGCTCGTGCTCAGCTGACTCCCACATCGCCCACTTGAGGTAGCCAGTCACCTCGGCCACTTCTGCGGTGTTGAGCGTGACAGCAAGCTCCTCATTCCTCTCGAGCGCCTCGGTCGTGAGGTTCGCGGTAAGCAGGATCCCCGCCGGCCGCGTGTCTGGATCGATCACGACCACTTTCGCGTGGAAGTGCGGAGCCGATCGAAAGAGTGCACGTCCCCCGAGGTGTGTCAGCATCGCCTTGTGCTGTTCAAGAACACGTTTGTCGAACTCGCCTTCACCCTGTTCACGCCCGAGGCGTGCCTCTGAGGCGAGCAGGATGTAGACGCGCACACCTCGCGCTGCGGACTGATGAATGGCCTCCTCGATCGCCTTGTCGGCAAGCAGGAAGCTCGACATGACCACTTTCTCGCGCGCTTGCGAGAGCAGCGAGACGACTGCTTTCGCCATCTCTCGGTTTCGGCCAGACACGAATACGGCACGCCCTCGCTCGCCGCGCGCGAGTGAGGGCGCCTGTGTTGGGGCCCACGCGGGAGGCAGCTCACGCTGCCGCTGGTCGATCACCTCGACGAACGCCTTCTGCCAGTTGGAGTGGTGCTTGGTGGTCATCACAGCCTCCAGTCTTCGGCGGCGACGAGGTGCCACGCGCCCGGTGTCGGTCGATTTGTCTGCGCTCGCCAGACCGCTTCAGCGAGTGAAGGCCTCGTGGGCGTCAGCGGATGGAATTCCGCGAACGGCGCAACCGCGTCGGCCGACCACACCCTGAAACGCTCTGCGGTAGCGTAGTCACGGACGCGCTCGCGGAGCCTCCACTCGGCCCAGAAGGTGGCATCGTCAGCCGAGTACGCCCGCAGCGTGACCCCATCGACAGTCATCGGTTTGAAGACTCCGAGTGCGGTGATGTTCGGGCGCTTGAACGCGACCGTGCGCACAAGGGACTCGCGCTCACCAGGCGTGGTCTCGTCGAAGCAGACCCTTAGGGCAGATTTCGCGGAGTCCCACTGCGGCCATAACGCCTCAGTCTGCAGCAGTTGCATCCAGACCTCCCCGGCGCCGACTTGCGGCGCGTCGATCACGGTGCTCACTCGCGCGCCATTGAGTGTGCCGTCCACTCTCAATCGGGCGCCAGAGACATCCCACATCGCGCGTAGCGTCGGTTCTGAGTCCACGTCCACCTCTTCGCCGTTTGCTTCGAACTGATCTATTCGAAGCGGTGCACCGCCGACAAGTGGAATAACAACGGTACCGGTCGTGTTATGCACCCAATGCGGCAGCTTTTTGAAAGCCCGCTTGTTATCGTGGTCTCGCCCTTTGCCCCGGACCTCCTCATAAGCGCTCGGCTCCGCCCATGGCTCGACGCACAGGATGGGCATCGTGAGCAGCGGGTCGTCACTGGCCCAGATCGTCCATGTGCCGTATTCCGGCACCAAGACTTGCTGCATTTCTAGCGCTTTGTGCCCCGACTCGGTCAGCAAATAGCGACGCTCCCTCTGCTCAATCAGCCGGTAGCGCTCTGCGAGATCCAACATACGCTGAGCGACGCTGCGCCGTGACTTTGGCGCGAAGAGCAAGTGCTTTGCGATATCTGACGCATCGGTCCCATCGCCCTCGCGCGCCCGCAGGAGTACGGGCATCAAATCCGGCCGTTTGGTTGCCTTCGCAACCTGCCCGATCACGCGCCAACAGCACAATTTGATGGGGCGCTCAAGGCGAATGTGGGGCAGACCATCTTGATCTCGGGTGACATGGCCTGCGTCCGATCCGACTTCGGCTTTGCTCATGCTGTGCGTGTCCGACGCCTGGCCGATCAGGACAACCAGATCAGAAAAACGCTTGATGCTTTTTTTGCTTTTCATGGAGCGCTCCTTTTCAAAGTTGTTTCCCATTTTTCGTTCTCCGCGAACCCCCCGAGCACACTGGCCTTCGCTCGCGTCATCGCATGCCGGTCGCCGATGACGATCCTCTGGTAGCGCGCACGCGTGAGTGCAACATTCAGGCGGTTCGGGCTCTCAAGGAAGCTAGTGGGCCGCGCACTTGCGAACGAGAGCATCACAAGATCGGCTTCATGCCCTTGGAAGCGATCGACCGTGCACAGCTCGACAGTGAAGTACGGCCGATCCTTGATGCCGCGACAAAAATGACGCATCCCGCTCGGCTGTTGTGCCCAGCGCCGCAAGTGGGTTCGAATCTCGCGTTCCTGACCACGATAGAAGGTCAGCACCGCAGCCTCCCAGGGGCGGCCATCGTTACGCGGGTTGCGGTTCGCCCACTCGTCGAACGCCTGGAGCTCGTCGATCACCGCGCGGGCCTCGCAGGGGTTCGAGTTAGAGCGACTGTTGAACTCGCCGCGGACATCGAGCCAGACCGCGCGGTGAGCGTGGCGCTTGAACTCCCAAGCACGCTCGGCCGAGATGTAGTTCGGCGTGTAGAGCGCCTCGCAATCATAGATGTGCTCGTGCGAGAACGCGGCGATCTCAGGGTGCATGCGGTGCTGCATGCTGAGCAGCACATGGCGCGCTTTTAGCACGGGCGCCGGCAGGCCATCGGAGAGTGCAGTTCCCTTTCGTGTATTCGGATCGCGCTCGAAACCATGTCGGAGCGACTCCAGAATCGATGGGAGCGCGACCCGACGCACACGGTCAATCTCGCTCCAGACCCTCTCCGCGTCCATGCCGGTCTCTGCCACCGGCAGCAGGTCCGTGATTTGTTCCCGGAGCCGCTGAGCCGTCGAGCGCGTGCCGCGCTCGGTGTGCTCGACATCCTGGACGAAACGCTGCTCATAGAGTCGAGCGAAGCGCCAAGCAACTTCGGATGCCCACTCCGGCGGCTCTTCGCCCGCCCGCCGGGAGAGGCGAAGCCATGCCTCAGCCCTGCGCCGAATTGCATGCAGGCCTTCCCCCGTGTGCCGCACGGTCGCGATGTCGAGCGGCAATTCATCGACACGGCGCTCCAGGTCGGCAAGCGTCCCAACGACGACGGCCGCACCCCACAGCCCATCGTCGCTGCTAGCGTTCGCGAGATTGACGTCGCGGGCAGCGGCCTGCGCTGTGTATACGTCGATGGCTCTGGTCCCGTCGATCGACACCGCGGCGATCCGCCGCCTGCGAGAATCGCCGTGACCTGCCATGAAAACATCGATGCAGGCGTTACGGATCGTCTCATCGCTGAGGCATGCCTCTACGTTCACTGCCATCGCGGCATCGTCGACGTAGGGCGACAACTGCTTCGGATCGCCGACGATCACCCATCGCTTCGCGAGGAGCGCTGGGACGAGGAACTCCTGGAAGGTCGTCTTGGATGCCTCGTCGACGATCAGCACGTCGAAGGCTGCAGTCGTTTGTCCGTTCGCCTTGATGTCTGGGTGCTGCAGGATGCCGATGGTGGTGCCGCAGACAAGGTTCGCTGCGTCCAGCACCATGCGCTCGATCGTGGTCGAGCCGTGCCTGATGGTGTCGAGCAGCACACGCTGCGACTCGCTGAGGTCGCGACGACCTTCGAGGTGCCCGAGGAGACGCTCGCGCTCCGTCTTCACAAAGCGCTCAAGCTGCCACGGGCCTGCCTTTTCGGAGACGTTCCTTCGCTCGCCGATCCGTACCGGGATGACGAGATCCTTGTGCGGGTTTCGCTCGTCCATCAGCCGCTCAAGCACGTTATCAACGGCAACGTGGGTCGAAGCGCAGAGGAGCACGCGCTTCCCCTTGTTCGCGAGTTGAAGCACCAGCTCGCAGATGGCGGTGGTCTTCCCGGACCCCGGCGGCCCCTCTAAGAACACGAAGTCCGGTGTCGCCATAGCGATCTCGACAAAGCGGCGTTGCTGATCAGTGCCAGGGCGTGCCACATCGGTCAGCACCATCCAGCCGTCGTCGATCTCGGCGGCTTCAAAGGAGGGCCAGCGGGCGTGATCCTCAGATTCCATCAGGCGCAACAATGGGAGATGGAACGACGACGGCGCGTTCTGCAGTGCTTGCAGTGCCTGAATCTGCCTATGCAGCGTGACAGTGTTCGGGCGCAGGAGCAGTTGCGCGCCTTCAGGGCGTTTATCAAGCAGAAGTTGCGACGTACCAGTGTCACGATCAAGCACGTTGAGCTTGCGCTCGTCTGCGAAGTTCCTCCTGCCGTTACGGTGCCGCTCGCCTGGATCGTCCGACTCGTCGCCGATTAGGTCGAACACTTCGCGCACGTTCTCGTCCATGAATGCACGGAACGTCGACTCGGGCTCATTCGGACGGTCCTTGGGCTCCTCAAGTTGGACCCATACACCACGCGCCCGATCAGTGACGTCATCGACTGGCGAGATGCCGGGCTTCCACGCGAGCCGCTTTAAGGCCGCGTCGCTCTCCATGTAGTCCTTCGTTCGACGGAGGAAGTCGTAGAACGTCTTCATGCCGAAGAAAGCGTTCTTCATGAGGATGTCCGGTCGTTGGACACCTAAACTTTCGTAATGAAGCAGAGCCAAAAGCAATTCCCCTTGATGATGAGTGGCATGTTCACAGAAGAAGATGGAGCAAAAGCAATGCCACAAATCATGATCTTCATAACTTGCTGATAATGCTGAAGTTCAATCGATCTTTGATTGCCATTTACAGGGTCGTATTGCCCGCTTGAAGGCGATATTACCTGCTCGCCTCAAAAATCCGCTGATACGCCCCCCTCTCATCCCAAAGCAACCACGGGTTGATCAACAGGACACCAAGTCAGATGCCATCCGGTAGGGCGGCGCCCAGAATTGCGGCTACGATGTTCTACACCAGCCGGGGCAAGTTGATACCCTTGGTGACGTCACTGCGGCCAGTGCGCCCTCGCTTGGCGATGGCGCCGATCCCACTGAATACCTCGCCAGTGAAACCGTCAACGCCAAACTGCTCACTCGCACCCAGCAGGGCACGCTAGACCCGGCGCTCGCGCCGATCGCGCAGGTCCGTCTCGACGCGCGCCACGCGCGGCCCTATCCGCCAGGGCGGTTGCGGATCAACGGCAATGCTTGGCCCGCAACGAGCTTCGCGCGGCTGGCGATCGCGTGGGCACACCGCGACCGCGTGCTGCAGGGCGATCGTCTGGTCGAACATGAGGCCGGAAGCATCGGCCCGGAGCCCGGCACAACGACAACCGTGCGCATCGTCCACGCGCTCAGCGGTACGCTGCTTCACGAAACCGCAGGCATCGCTGGAACCAGTCACACGCACGTTCTGCTGCTCGCGAACGATGCAATGATCCGCGTTGAGATCGAGAGCCGGCGCGGGGCGCTCTCTAGTCGCCAAAAGCACGTCCGTGTCCTCAATTGCGAGTGCGGCGAAAAACTGGCGAACGCTGACTTCGACACGCAGGCGGCCTGGACGCTCGGCACCGGCTGGTTGATCGTCGGTGGCACAGCAATCAAAGCCGCAGGCATCACCTCCGACCTCGAACAACCGTTCGCGTTCTTCGATGGCGGTCTCTACCGCATCGAAGTCGTGTTGAGCCAGGTCACTGCCGGCAGCGTGCGCGTCCGCCTCGCCGGGACAACGTCCATCGACGGCGTGGCACGCAACGCCAACGGCACCTTCATCGACACGCTCACTGCCGCTGGACACACCGCACTGCGCATCACGGCGGACGCCGCGTTTGCCGGTCGCATCGAGCGCGTGAGCCTGCGCCGATTGGCGTAGTCCGGGCACGACGTCAACGCTTGTTTTGAAGCCTGTACGACAGGTGTCTGCTTGTCGCAGCGCGACATCGAACAGTGCTTGGCTT
>JAFLDZ010000013.1 GCA_017302135.1 Lysobacterales bacterium
CCAAGAAAGTCGCGTTGGTGGCGTGCATGCGGAAGTTACTCACCATCCTCAACGCCATGCTGCGGGATGGCCAACCATGGGTCGGCGAGCCGAAAATCGCTTGACAGGCAACACAGTTGCTCATCCGGCGCTGTGCGCCACCTTCTCCCCGCTGTGCGGGGAGAGGGCAAATCTCATCCATGCGATAGGCGGTCGTGCGGGTTCAGAGCGGCTTGCGCTTGTCGTCGCGCAGACCGGTGAGCAGCGCGGTGCCGTCTTCGTCCACCCGCAATTCGCCGTAGCGCGCGGGCGCATAGCGCGCGGCCTGACCTTCCGGAAAGAACCAGGCGTCGCTGGCGATGCCCATGTCCCACCGGTTGCGCTGGCGATAGCGCACCGCGACTTCGCCGCGCGCGACCGGTCGCGGCGCCGCTTGCACGCGGATGAAGCGGCCGATGCCATTGGCATCAAGCGCCAACACTGCGTAACCGTCTTTGCGTACCCGGGGTCCGTCACCATCATGATCAACACCAAAACACTTCAGCGCTGCGACAGTGTTGCCCGCACCGGGCGCGTTGTGCTCGCTTGTCCCGGTGCAGTCCTCTTCCAATATTTTTCTGATGTCTTCCGCTATCGCAAACCGCAGCGCCATGTAATCGCCCTGCATCAGCGAACGCGGATCGACCGGCTGCAGTTCCAGCAGCAGCACACGACCATCGGACAGAATCCGCTCGCGCTGGACGATGCCGTGATTGGCCACCACCAGCGCCAGCAGCAGACCGCCCCACAGCAGGATCGAACGCCAATGCTTCATGCATGGTCTCCCGCATCGACGCGCGGAGCGACACGCGCCAACGCGAAGCGGATCGCCAGCAGCGCGACGCCGCCGAGCAGCAGCCACTGCGACTTCTCCAGTAGCGGCACATCCAGCTGATAGTAGTAGCGGATCAGGTACACGCCGGTGCCGATCAATCCGGTCGCGAGCAGCGCCGGGCGATGCGACGCGAACGCGATCAGCATCAGCATGACCCCGAGGCTCACGCCCGGGGCGCGCAGCCAGATCAGCGCGAATGCGATCGCGCACAGCAGCGGCAGCAGACGATGCAGGCCCGCGAGTCGCCACACCGTCAACGGCAGCAATACGACGACGGCGATATCCACGATCCAGATCCGCAGTGTCATCACGCCGTGATCCGGCGGGCCAAGATCCGGACCGCTGAAGAAGGCCATCAACAGCGCCGCCAGACTCAGCGCCCATGCCAGCGGCGACACCGGCAGCGCGCGACCGTCTTCGTACTCCGCGCGCCACCATGCCGCGAACGCCAGCCACGCCAGTGCCGGCAGCGACGTTTGCGAGAAGTCGTGACTGATGGTGTCGAGTTCGTTGCAGATACCGACCACCGCTGCAGCGAACACCGCACCGCACAGGAAACGGTGCATGGTCTGCGCGCCCGCGACGTACAGCGCCAGCGCGACGGCAGCGATGACGGCCCAAAAGACGGTGTCGTCGAACCATTCGCTGAAAGCCATGCCCAGCAGCAGTTGGCCGACCAGACTGAGCGCGATGGCGCTTTGTTCGAAGAATTCGCGACCGCGCGCGATCCGCAGCAGGGCCTGCGCCGCAGCGATGCACAGTGCGCCCGCCGTGACGGCGACGCCAGGACTCTTCCAGAGATGATCGAACAGCGTGACGAAAAACCCGAGCAGCAGAGCCGCAGCGATCCACGCGGACACGCCGATCAGACCGGCCAGATACCACGGCAGTCCGTCGTTCCGCGCGGGCGCTTCGCCGGTCACTGCACCGGCGGTGCGCAGACGTGTCCAGAGCGTTTGCGTCTCGTGCGGCAGGCTCATGCGCGCGCCTCGGGATGGTCCATGCGCTGATCCATACTTCGCCGATCCATCCGTCGCAGCCACAGCGCGCCCGCAGTCGCCTCGCCCACCACCAGCAAGGCGAGGACCAGCCACAGCCAAGCGGGTTCGTCACGACCCTCGAACACGACATACTTCGCCAACCGGTACAGCCAGACCGTACTCACGCCGATCGCAGCCACCAGCAGCATCGCGAACACCGCGCGATCGCGCTGGCGACGCAGCTCGAACAGCGTCAGCACCGCGATGGCGGCCAGCCATGCGCAGAGTTCGTACCTGAACTCCGGCGCCACGTGGTCGAGCGCTGCAAGGATGGCCGGCGGACTCAGGCAGAGCAGGGCGACAGCGGCAAGGAATCGCGGCCCGGCGTGGCCGGCGAACTCGGCCCAGCGCATCGAAGCGATGCTCCAGAGGCAATACATCGCGACATCGAACAGGCCCACCAGGGTCAGGCTGCGCTCGTCGTTCATCCAGTCGCTGCCGACAGTGTCGGCCCACAACCCAAGCGCAATGTTCGCTACCGCGACCCACAGCAGCCAGAGTGCCGCATGGCGCCCGGCGAACGCCCAGGGCAGCGCCAACGCCGCCCACAGCGCGAACAATTCCCAGGTGTCGGCGCCGGTCTGGTAGGTCTGGCCGATCAGCGCCAGCAGCCCGCCCAGCAGCACCATCGCCAGCCACAGCGCCGCCTGTCCGCCGCGCCGCGCGAGACCAAGCCGTGCGCCCGCCACGACCGCCGCGACCAGCAGCGCCTGCATCCCGTACAGGCGGGAGAATTTGCCGATGTGTTCCCAGTTGGCCGCGATGAAGCAGATCACCCCGGCCGCGCACAGCGCCACGCCCAGCCACAGCGCGAGACGATCCAGAAACCAGCGCCACAGCGCGGTATCCGGTGCGGGGCCCAGCGCCTCGCGTGCGGCGGCGGTCGCAGCCGCGTCCAGCGCGCCGTCGCGGCGCCATTCGCGCAGCTGCGTCTGGTCCGCGACCGTCTCCCGCCAGCGCTGCCAGTCGACCATGTCAGGCCTTCGGCCGACCGGTCAGATATTCGTCCTTCAAGCGCACGTAATGCTGCGCCGAGTAGTACAGGGCTTCGATCTCGGCGTCGCTGAGCTTGCGCGCGAACCTGGCCGGGCTGCCCAGCCACATTTCGCCTTCGCCGACGACCTTGCCCGGCGGCACCAGCGCACCGGCGCCGACGAACGCGTGCGTCTTCACGACCGCGCCATCGAGGATGATCGCGCCCATGCCGATCAGCGCCGCGTCTTCGATGGTGCACGCATGGATGATCGCCTTGTGGCCGATGGTCACGTCGCTGCCGATCCGGGTCGCGAAACCGCCGAGCTTGGCGTGCGGACCATCGTGACTGACGTGGACGATGCTGCCGTCCTGGATGTTCGTCCGTGCGCCGATGCGGATGAAATTGACGTCGCCGCGGATCACCGTGGCCGGCCACACGGAAACATCGTCGCCCAACACCACGTCGCCGATGACGACGGCGGCGGGATCGATGTAGACCCGGTCGCCGAGTGTGGGCTGATGGTGGAGGTAGGGGCGGATGAGGGAGTTGATATCGGTCATGGCCGCATTTAAGCACGACCCTGCGGCACGTTCTAAACTCGCCTCATGAACACGACCGTCACTGCGGCCATGGCCGCCACGACCGCCGCGAATGCGGCCATCACCGCCGCCAATGCTGCGATCACCGCAGCCGGCAGCGCCCACGACGGGCCGGTTCCGGACGCCGAACGCGCGCCGCCTGCGGACGCGGTGTCCGAGCTTGCGCCCACCCTCGAACGTCTACGCAAGGCGTGGCGGGCGAACAAGCCAAATTACGCGCAGCGGATGGACGATCTGGCGCGGCTGAAGGCGGCGTTCAAGGCGCGGATGGGCGAGATGGAGGCGGCGGTCCGCGCCGATTTCGGCCACCGTTCCGCGCACGAAACATTGTTGGCCGATGGCATGACCGTGCTCGGCGAGATCGACCATCTGCGCCGCCATCTGCGCGGCTGGATGCGGCCGAAGCGCGCGAGCGTGGGCTGGCGGCTGTGGCCGGCCAGCGCGCGGATCCGGCACGAGGCCGTGGGCGTGGTCGGAGTGATGTCGCCATGGAATTACCCGGTGAATCTGGCGCTGGTGCCGCTGGCCACCGCCATCGCCGCCGGCAATCACGTGTTCGTGAAACCGTCGGAACACACGCCGCAGACCAGCGCGTGGCTGCAACGTTTGCTGGCCGACGTGTTTCCCGCCGACCGGGTCGCGGTCGCACTGGGCGGGGCCGAACTCGGCGCGGCGTTCTCGGCGCTGCCGTTCGATCATCTGGTCTTCACCGGTTCCACTGCGGTCGGGCGCAAGGTGATGGCCGCCGCCGCGCCGAATCTCACCCCGCTCACGCTCGAACTCGGCGGCAAATCGCCCGCGATCGTCGCCGCCGATTTCCCGATCGAACAGGCCGCCGCGCGACTCGCCAGCGGCAAGTGGTTCAACGGCGGCCAGACCTGCATCGCGCCGGATTACATTTTGATCGACGCCGCGCGCCGCGATGCGCTGGTGGACGCGCTGCGCACGCAGGTGCAGGCGCGCTACGGTGCGGACATGGGCGCGGCCGACGACTACACCCGCGTGATCAACGAAGGCCAGTACCGGCGCCTGCGCGGCTACATCGACGATGCGCGCGCGCGCGGCTTGACGGTGATCGAACTCGCCGGCATCGATGCGTCGCGCGCCGATGCCGAACATCTGATTCCGCCGACGCTGATCCTCGAACCCGGCGACGACGCGAAGGTGATGCAGGACGAAATCTTCGGGCCGATCCTGCCGATCCACGGCTACGCGACGCTCGACGATGCGCTGGCCTACGTCGAACGCCACGACCGGCCGCTGGCGCTGTATCCCTTCAGCTACGACCGCAGCGTCGTCGAAACCATCCTGTCGCGACTGATCGCCGGCGGCGTCACCGTCAACGACACGCTGCTGCATTTCGCCGCGACCAATCTGCCGTTCGGCGGCATCGGCCCCAGCGGGATGGGCCAGTACCACGGCCGCGCCGGCTTCGACGCCTTCACCAAGGCGATGCCGGTGCTGTGGCAGGCGCGATTCACCGCGACCGATCTGATCAAGCCGCCGTATCGCGGGAAGATCGATCGGTTGATCCGGTTTCTGGCTGGATGAACCTTGGCCTGGTGACGTTTCTGTCCAGATTGACCGATCTGTCCAGACGTACCGGCGCGCTTGGCGAATAACCTGCAGCCTGCGGAATCCAACGCACCCGGGTGGTCCCGGCCAGCGGGCGCTCTGGCGCAACCTGCTGCGTGCCCGGCTCCCCGCGTGGCCGGTCAGCAATCCGCGCCGGGCACGCCGCCATCGGCGCCGTCGGGCAGCAGTTTGTCGACTGCCGCACCCAGCGCGCCGTTGGTCCACTGACGCGGGAACAAGCTGCGCAGGCCGCGACGGATCAAATGCTGTTGGGTGCCGGTGAGATAGGACGCGCTGTGCAGGAACGGCGTGTCCAGAGCGTTGGGCACCAGGGTCAGATTGGATTGGCGGAAGACCAGGTCGCGGATCCGGCCGTGGAGGTGGTGAATATTCAAGCGCCCCAGATTTCCCAGCGCCGGGGCGCCGGTTCCGGTCGCGCCCGGAAAGAGTTGCGCGAAGGCGGGTGTCTGCCGCGCCGCCGCCCAATAGGCGTCTCTGAACCCTCCCCAGGTCGTCGCTGCGGTCTGCAGTTGCGCCATGGTCTGCGCATGGATCTGATCCATCAGCGCGAGATCGGCGGTGCTCATGCCCTGGCCGGCGAGGGCGCGGTTGGCGTGGGCGCGCATCGCCGGGCCGGCGATGCTGCTCATCAAGCCGTTGCCCGGGGTTTGTTCGGCCAAGGCACCGACGCCGTTGCGCAGCGTGTTGAATGCACCGCGCACCGCCGAGGCGACACTGGTGTTGCCGGCCCGGGTGAGGCCCGCAGTCACCGCCCGACCGAGGCCGGTCGTCGCCAGCGCCGCGACTGCAGGGCCGAGGACGGCCGCCGCGACCGGAGTGAGCAACCGGCCCGCGCCCCAGAACCCGACCCCGACCGCTCCACCCACGGCGGAGTCGCCGGCCCACTCGCCCCAATCGCCGCCGGGTGCGCTGATCAGGCCGGAAATGCCGGCGCCCATCAGTCCGGCGGAGACCACGCCGCCGCCGACCGGAGCGAGATCGACCGCAGCGCCGATCATCGCGCCGCTGGCGGTGAACTGCGCCACCTGGCTGCCGTAGTGACCGAAGCCCTGCCAGCGTTCGCCCCAGGCACCGTCGGTCGCTTCGTGGATGCCGGCGTTGATCATGCTGCCGGCCGCCCAACCGGCGCCGCCGGCGAAGCCCAGCGCGGCGCCGACGAAAGTGGCGGAGAACCCGGTGCGGTCGGCACGCGAGTAGGGATCGCCGCCGGCGTACTGGTACAGATGCATGCCGTCGGTGTAGCCCGAGGGATCGGGCGTGGTGAAACGGCCCCAGCGCGTGTGCAGCGCGCGCGCGCCGGCCATGACCAGCGCACTGCCGGGCAGATGCGGCTGCATCAGATAGCCGCGTTCGTTGCCGACCGCCGATGCCGGCAGCGTGGCGCCTGCGGCATCCTGCACGCTGCGCTCGCCGAACGGACCGTAACGATAGCGTTCGAGCAGCTGCCCGTTGCCGCGCAGCAGCAGGCCGGCGTTGCCGTGCCAGTCCGGCAATACCGGATGGTTGGCGCCAGCGCTGGCGTACAGCGCCAGCTCCGCCGGATGCGCGCCCCAGATCCAGGCGCGCTGCGCCGGGCCGCCGGCAGGGTCGCGCGTTTCGATCACGTGGTTGCCGTCGTGGATCAGGTGTTGGCGGGCGCCGGCGACCGCGACTGCGGCGATCCGGCCCAGCGCATCGCGCTGCGCCTCCCATAGCGCGTTGCCGGCGGCATCGGCGATCCGGCACAAGCGTCCGGCGTAGTCGTAGCCGTACTCCAGACCGTCGGCCGAGCGCAGCAGACCGGCGGGGTCGTTGCCGATCACCGCGCCATCGACGTCGATCACGCGGTTGCTCGCGTCCACGCCGTACGAATGCGTGGCGGTCGGCGTCTGTTGCCGGGTCAGGTTGCCGGCATCGTCGTGGTCGAACGCCCAGCCTGCGGCGCCAGTGGCATTCAGGGCCGCGATCCGCGCGTCGAGATCGGACTGCGCGTTGAGGCCGCCGACCTTGGCGGCGGCGACAAAGGCGTCGCGATTGGCCAGTGGCGCGGTCGGTACGATCGACCGCAGCAGATCGCGGCTCTCGTACTGCAGGCGCTGGACACTGGCAGGCATCGCTTCGTCGACCGCGATCACCCGGTCGCTGCGATCGCGGACCACGATCTGATCGGCCATCACCGTGTTGCCACGGCGCACACGCAGGCGCAGCGGCCGGCCGAGGGCATCGTGGTCCCACTGCGCGCTGGTGCCGGCGCTGCGCACGACATCGCGCAATTCGCGCCCCGACCAGCCGTATTCGGCGACGGTGGCCGCTGCCGCCGCGCCGGGCCAGGCGGCACCTGCCGGCAGTGCGAGCCGGATCCGACGCACGCGGGACAGGGCGTCGTGATCGAAGCGCACGCGGGCATCGTCGGGATGGCGCAATTCTTCGAGCCGCCCGGCGCTGTCGAAGCTGCGGCGCACGTTCAGTCCGTGCTGGGTTTCGGCGACGCGCAGGTTGCGGCTGTCGAACGTCGCGGTGGTCACCAGAGCGTCGGCCTGGGTGCGCACGGCATTGCCGAGCGCGTCGTATTCGAAGCTCTCGCTGCGCGCGCCCAGCACGTCGGCACCGGCGGTGATCTTGCGCAACAGAATGCGGCCGAGCGCATCGTAACTCTGGTCGACCTTCACGCCGCGCGCATCTTCCCAGTGGCGCATGCGATCCGCGGCATCCCACGCGGTGCGCTGACGCACGACATTGTTCGGATCGGTGATCCGAAGCACGCGGCCCAAGCGGTCGTATTCGAAGCCGGTGACGCGGTTCATCGCGTCGATCATCGACTCGAGGTGGCCATCGGCGTTCCAGACGAAGGACTCGCGCCACTCGCGACCGCTTGCCGGATCGCGCAGCACGCTTGCCGTGGGGCGATCCAACGCATCGTATTCGGTGCGCATCTCGACGCCGTCGGCGCGCGTCGTAAGGCGGGGCCGACCCTGTCCGTCGTAGGCGAAGGTCTCGCGGCGACCCATCGAATCCTGCGATGCGATCAGATTGCCCTCGAGGTCGCGGGTGAAATCGTAACGCAGGCTCAGCGTGGAGCCGTCGGCCATCCGTTCTTCGCGGACGACCGCGCCGAGCAGACCGGCGAGGTCGCGGGTGTAGTCGAGCGCATTGCCCAGCGCATCGACCTGGCGGACGACGAAACCGAAACGGTCGTAGCTGGCGACGCTCGCCGCATCGGTGGCGGAGGTCAAACGCACCGGATTGCTTTCGAGATCGTAGGCGGTGGATTCGCTGAGCCAGGACTGCGCGGCGCCGGCCGCATCCAGCGCCGCCACCCGGCGGCTGGTGAGTCGCCCCAGCGCATCGCGGATCAGCTGTACCCAGGACGCCAGCCGGCCGTTGGCATCGCGGCGGCGAATCGCGGTCGTGCGGCCCATCGCGTCGAGTTCGTATTCCTCGCGTTCGTTCAACGGGTTGACGGTCGCGATCACGCGACCCAGATCGTCGCGCTCGTAGCGCGTCTGCGCGCCAAGCGCATCGAAGCTCGCCGCGAGCTGGCCGTTGGCGTCGTGCTCGAGTCGCACCGAGCGCGCATCCGGTGTGCCGGGCGCTTCCGTCCATGCATGGACGATGCCGCGCTCGTCGAAAGCCCAGGTCTGATCCGCCTGCCCCGGACCCTGTGTGCGCGTCAGCCGGCCTTCGCCGTCGTAACGGTAGTCGATGCGCTGCAACACCGCCCCGGCAGCTTCGATCCAGCTGGCGCGCACGCGGCCGTCGTTGCCATGCTCGAACACCGTCTCCACCCATTCGGGCACGGATGGGGTGCCGTCGGGTTCGGTCCGGCGATCCAGCGTGCGCACCAGTCTATCGTGACGGGAATACTCCCAGCGCCGCATCGGCACGCCGTTTCGCGCGAACGACAGCGGTCGGCCGCGAGTGTCGTAAGTCCATGTCGCGACCGCACCGGCGGCGTGGATTTCGAGGGTCCTGCCGAGCGCATCCAGCACATGCCGGACGACGCGCACGCGGCCGCCGCCGGCATCTTCCTCGACGCGCTCGATCAGGCCGCGACTCGGGCCATTCGGATAACGCTGGTAGCGGGTGACGAGTCCGTTGGGATCGGTCCGGGTCGCAAGCTGTCCGCGCGCATCGTAGGTGTATGCGACCGTCGGCCGCGCCTGCCCGCCGCCCGGGCGCGGTACGGCGGGCGCACGCATCTGGGTGGTATTGCCGGCGGCATCGATCGTGAAATCGGTGACCCGGCCATCCTCGGCGGTGATCCGCGTCACCTGATTGAACGCACCGTAGCGATAGCGCTGGAACAGGGAATCCGCATCCGCCGCACCGCGCGCGGGGCGATGCGCGGCGACCAGCAGATTCTGCCGCGCCAACGGATCGGCGTTGCCGCTGTCGTAGGTGTATTCGACGACATCGCCACCGGGATGGGTGATCCGCGAGATCAGACCGGAAGGGTCGTAGTCCAAGGTCGTGACCCACGCTGCGGGCGCGCCGGGTGAGCGGCCATCGGACAGGACTTCCACACGCAGGCGACGGCCCGCATCGTCGAAATCGTGCCGCGACACCACGCCGGTGCGGTCGGTGATTTCGGTGCGGCGTTCCACGGTGCCGCCGTTGCCATCCAGATAATCGATCAGGATGTCGGCGCCTTCGTAACGCTGCGCGACCACACGGTTGAATCGCAGGCCGCTGTCGCCGTATGCGATCGTGAACGGGTCGGTGACGCCCCCCTCTTCAAAAACCATCGACAGATTGTGCAACGCGCGCGGATCGGCACCGTCGTCGTAACCGTAGCCGACGGTGGCTGCGGCCGTACCGGGTGCAGGTGCGGGCGGTACCACCCGCGTCAACCGCCCCGAGCTGTCGTATTCGTAGGCAGTGGTCGCGTTGTCGGGCGCGACCAGTGCGGTCAGGCGACCGTCCGCGCGATATTCGAGGCGATACACGCGTCCGCCCGGATCGGTGATCG
The DNA here is from genome assembly GCA_017302135.1 of Lysobacterales bacterium. Taxonomy (GTDB): domain Bacteria; phylum Pseudomonadota; class Gammaproteobacteria; order Xanthomonadales; family Xanthomonadaceae; genus Lysobacter_I. The sequence continues at coordinate 10,013 of JAFLDZ010000013.1, forward strand.
TGCGCAGCCGTCCGCCGATCCAGCCGAACTGCAAGGCGTTGCCGTAACGGTCGCTCAACGAGAGCAACCGCCCTGCCGCGTTGTAACGACGCACCGTGCCGAAACCGTCGCGGATGCGCCAACCGTTGCCGTCGCGTTCGAGCAGATCGGGCCAGCCCGGCGCTGAAACATAGCCAGCGCCGTCGGGCGCGTAGACGGTCTGGGCAAAGTCGTCGCACAGGCGCAGCACTTTGCCCGAGGCCAACGGCTTGAGGATGTCGTGGAAACCGAGCCGCCATTTCGGGCCGAGCGGGCCGTCGACGAACGCCTGCGAGTGATAGCTGCGCTGGATGACCACTTCCATGCCGAGCGAAGGCACTTGCAGATCGATCGCGGTATGCGCGAAAGCGCCGCTGTAGAGCAGTACGGGTTCGGCGCCGGTCGCGGGCTGCGTGGGTGGGTCGCGGACCGGATCGCCAGGGACGGGGTCGGCCATCGGATCGATGTCGGCGATATCGTTCAGGTCGTCTCCGACCTGCGATCGCAGATCCTGGATGTCATCGCCCGTGCCGGCGACCTTTGCCGCAACCGCCTTGACCCGTTCCGCTTCTTCCCGGGCCGCTTCCGCGAGACGCTCCTGCTCGTCCTGGCGGCCTTCGGCATCGGCGGCGTCCTGCTCGGCCTGGCCCATGGCGTCTTCGACCCCTGCGAGTGCGTCGTACAGCGCCGCCAGCGCCGCTTCGAGTTCGCTGGTGTCGTTGCCATCGTCGTCGTCGCCCGAGTCTTCGCCATCACCCTCGTCGTCGTCGCCATCGCCATCACCCTCGTCGTCTCCGTTGCCTTCTTCATCTCCTTCATCGTCGTCGCCGTCGTCGTCCCCGTCACCTTCGCCGTCGCCGTCGCCTTCACCGTCCTCACCGCCTTCTTCATCCTCTTCCGGCGGCTCTTCGGCAGGATCGGTCTCCTGCGGATCTTCGTCGCCTTCTTCGCCGGGGCCGGGCGGGCCTTCTTCGTCGCCCTCTCCCTCGCCGCCTCCGTCGCCGTCGCCATAGGTCGTCCAGTTGTCCAGCGCCGCCGATTCGTCGTGCCAATCCGCCGCCCACTCTTCCAGCGTCTGACCTTCCGGGATATCGCCCTCGCCGTGAGGCGTCCAGTCGGCGGTATCGGAAGACCCGTTCGTGTCGTAAACGTAGACATGACGATCGTTGTCCTGATCGGTCTGCGCCCAATAGGGTTCGTCATGCATCTGCCGCCTCCACCACATCGAAACGGATCTTCCGGCGCGAATAGGGTTCGGGTAACGGATCGAGCGCGCGCAAATGGCGCAAGGTCCGCGCCCGGGCGATGCGGCGGAACTCGCTGGGGCTGTCCACCGGCGTGAGCGTGAGCGCGAATGCGGTCGCCTCCGGAAAACCGAAGGCATGCATGAGTTTCAACAAACGCCACAGCCGCAGCAGCCGCGCCGGGTCGAGCGTCGTCGCTGCGGCGAGCGTTTCGACGGCTTGTGCATTCGCCAGCGCGTCGAGCAGCGCACGACTGCCTGCGTAACCGGCATCCGCCAGACGCCGACGCTCGAACGGCCGCAGGTAAGCCACCAGCGAGAAATGCAGATCGCGGCGATCGGGGTCGGGGTCGTAGCGCCGCCACAGGTGCTCGAACCGCGCGCTTTGTTGCGCAGCGAGCGGCGCGCTTTCCAGGTACAGCGACGTCTCGTCCAGCAGATACATCGCCGAGGTGGTCCAGTTGTGCGAACCGATCAACATCTGGTCGCCGTCGATCAGCATCACCTTGCTGTGCGATGTCGTGCCCAGGTCATCGAGCCGGTAAGACAATCCGGACGCATCCAGCCGCGCCAGGGATTCGGCGTTGACCCGCGATGCGCCGTGGTAATCGTCTTCCAGGTCGGTATCGATGATCAGCCGCACATCCGCGCCACGTGCGACAGCGGCGACCATCGCATCGATCAACCGGTCGCCCGGCGAGGCGGTGCCCGGCGAGGTCATGAAGAACATCTGCACCAGGACCTGCGTCCGCGCGCGCTCGATCAGGCCGGTCGCCAGCGCCAGGTAGCCGCTGTTGCGCACCACGCCGACCGTCGCCGGTCGCTCGGGACGATCGTTCAGCGCATCGGTACGCAGCGCGGCAGCGGCGGCGAGTTGCAGCGCACCGATATCGGCACGACGGTCGTGCTCCCAGAAGCGATCGCGCAGCGACGTTTCCGCCAGTCGCTGAAGCTCACCGAGCGCGCGACCTGCGGCGGACGATGGCGGCGTGTCCGGCGCGGGTTCGGTTCCCGCGAACATCAGACCGCTCGCGTGCAATGCTTCGACCAGCGCCGGAAACCCCAGGTTGCCGTCGTGTTCGCTCAGCTGCGGATGCCGCAACGCCGTCACCGGCGGCGCGGCGACGATTTCGAGGAACGGTGCGGCCTTGTCGCGATCGGCTTTGGACAGGCCGCGAATACCGCGCAGTTCTTCGATCGAAGCAAACGCACCCTCGGCCGTACGTCGCGCGACGATACGTGCGGCGGTGCTCGGCCCCAGCCCGGGCAGCGCGGCCAGCGCGCCAACGCCCGCACGATTCAGATCCAGCGCCGGACGCATGGTCGAACCGGAAAAATCCCGAATCCGGCTGGCCACCGTCGCCGATGGCCAGACGATCGTCCGACGTTCCGGGTCGCGAACATCCGCAGCCCAGCGCCGCGCCATCGCATCGGCGACGGCGGTGAACGTCGCCCAGCGCGCCGGCAGATGATCCAGTTGCGCCGCCGCGCTCGAACTCCCGGGCAGCGCCCCGAGGTTCGCGTCCGTCACCTGGGTGAAGATCCGGCAATAGTCGTTGTCGAAGCGCGCGTCGTACAGCTGCGGCCCCAGCCACGCCGAGATGCGTTCGATCACCAGCGCACGTTCCAGGTTGTTCATGCGGGCGCTCCGGGATCTGCGGGCCGCGCCACAGGCGCCGCGGACGGCGGCTCCGGCAAGGGCGCTTGCGCCGTGGCCCAGAGTCCCTCGAAGGTCGAGCGCAGTCTGGCCGCAACATCGATGGAGCGCAGCGCGACCGACTGTTCGTGATTCGCACCGAACGCACCAACGGTCCAGTTGTGACTGCCCAGCGCTACCCAGAGATCGTCGATCAGCACGAACTTGGAGTGCATGTCCTTGCGCGCGGAGCCTTCGCGCGGCCCATACAGACGCAGGCCGACGCCGCGCGGCGCCAGCCAGCGCGCGAACACGCGGTTGGGCTCGAGCGCAGCACGATCGCTGACGAAATGACTGAGCACCATGCGCACATCCAGTCTGCGGTCGGCGGCATGCGCCAATGCCGTGGCGACCGCCCTGACCTCCCGATGCGGATCCGCATCCGGGCGCAGATCGGCGATGAACTGTACGACCAACACGCGTTTACGCGCACCGCGCAGGCGGTGCAGCAGCCACAGCAGGTAGTCGCGATCGTGCAGGACGACCGCATCCTCAGCGGCAAATACGGGAAGGTCCAGAGGTTCCATGGTCATGGGTGCACGCGACGGTCTTTTCGCCAAGCGCCGCGCGCCGCACTCAAACGGTGTCGCGCTTCGGCAAGACCGCGTCGCGCCGCGATCAACTTCACCGCAACCGCGCCCAGCGCTTCGTGCAGCATCTCGCCGCGCGACGACGGCGTCTTCGGTTGCGCCCGGGCGCGCACATCGGCGTCGCCGACCTCCGCGATTCCCAGGCCAGGACCGAGGATCGCGACCGCAGCCGCCAAGGCGAAACGATGTGCTTCGAGCGCGGCCGCCAATTCGATTTCGGCGGTTTCGATACCGCGATGCGCGCGATCGATCTCGGCAAGCAAGGCCTCCTTGCGCACCGCTTCGCTGATGGGAACGGGCACGGACGGGTCAGGTGCCATCACGCGCACTCCACCGCACCGCCGACGAAGACTCAGTCATCGTCGCCCCCTTCTTCGGCTGCCGCCAACTGCTCTTCCAGTTCGGCGATCTGCTCCTGGATCGCGTCGGCCTGTTCGCCCAGATTCGAAATCTGCGCTTCGAGCGCGTCGATCTGGTCCTGGATTTCGGCGGCCGCGTCGTCGGCCTGTTCGGCCGCCTCTTCGGCCCGCGCCGCGAGCATGTGCAGGTATTCCTCGATCCGCGAGATCTGCGCCTGCTTCTCGTCGCTCAGCAAACGGCTGCGATCCCAGGTGAACAGTACGCCCGCCTCGGCGACCGCTTCGCTGAACTCGTCAAGCCGGTCGTTCTGTTCATCGATCGCGTCGGCGACCGTATCCACAAACGCGTCCAGGCCCTCGATCACACGGATGTAGTCACCCATCACGTCCGGATACGTGCCGCGTGCGGCATCCAGCACGGCCCGCACCTGACCCGGCGAGGCCCGGCCTTCGGCCAATGCGGCCAAGGGTTCGCGCACGCCGAGCAGTTCGGTCCAGTCGTCGAAGTCGAGATCGGTCTCGGCCACATCGAATCCTGTGCGGGCGACAAGGACGGACGCTGCACCGCATACGGCACAAACGCGAAAACCCGGAGTGGGTTCCTGTCGAGGAAAACGCCGTGCGTCACCCGATCCGGCCATCGTGCGATCGCGTGGCCCGCCACCGTCTGCGCGCTGCTAGGATGATCAACGTGCGACGCGCCCTTCGACGACACTCCTTCGGCCCATTCCTTCAAACCGCCCCATGTCTCTCAAAATCGCCAGCTGGAACGTCAATTCGCTCAACGTGCGCCTGCCGCATCTGGAACAGTGGCTGCAGGATGCGCGGCCGGATGTGGTCGGGCTGCAGGAGACCAAGCTCGAAGACAATCGTTTTCCCGATGCGGTGCTCGCAGGGCTGGGCTACCGCAGCGTGTTCGCCGGGCAGAAGACCTACAACGGCGTGGCGCTGCTCGCGCGCGGGCATGCGCTGGAGGACGTGACCATCGGCATTCCGGATTTCGACGATGCCCAGCGGCGCGCGATCGCCGCCACCGTCGACGGCGTGCGCATCGTCAATCTGTACGTGGTCAACGGCCAGGACATCGGCACCGAGAAATACGACTACAAACTGCGCTGGCTCGACGCCGTGCACGGCTGGCTCGCGGATGAAATGCGCCGGCACCCGCAACTGGTGGTGATGGGCGATTTCAACATCGCGCCGGACGATCGCGACGTGCACGATCCGACGGTGTGGAACGACGACAGCATCCTCACCTCGACCGCAGAACGCGCGGCGCTGAAACGGCTGCTCGACCTGGGGCTGCACGACGCCTACCGGCTGCATCACAGCGAAGGCGGCTTCTTCAGCTGGTGGGATTACCGTCAGGCGGGCTTTCGCCGCAACCTGGGTTTACGCATCGATCTGACGTTGATTTCGGATGCGCTGCGCGAGAAGGCGAATGCCGCGGATATCGACCGCACGCCGCGGACGTGGGAGCGACCCAGCGATCATGCGCCGGTGTGGGTGCAACTGGGCGGCTGAGCAAGTCCAGGCCGCCAAACCATGTCTTCGCCGCGCCTCATCCCGGCAGCATCCTGAAAATGCCGAGCGGATCGTGCGTGCGCGCGATCGAATACATGAACAGATACGTCGCGACAGCAGCGGTGAAATAGCCCGCTTTCGCGCTGCGGGCCCTGGCGCGTTTCAGCGCGAAGCTGCCCAGCACGATGTAGACGATCAGCAGCACCAGCTTGACCGTGAGCCAGCCGTTCGCGAACACGCCGCCGGGCAGGATGGTCAACAACATCAGCGCGGCGGTGAGCAGAACGGTATCGATGCTGTAGCTGGCGATGCGGAGAGGCAGCAACATCGGCCAACGGGCACCTGCAAGTACGCCGCTGCCGCGCAGCAGGAACAACGCACCGCTCAGCACGACGCAGGCGATATGGACGAAACGGATCTGCGGGTAGAACTCGATCATGGCCGCCCCTCGTCCGGCGCTGTGCGCGACCCCGGATCGGATCCGGGGCAGGCCCTTCTCCCCGCGTGCGGGGAGAAGGACGATAGCGCGTAATTCACGTAATTTCCGCTTCGCCGGCCGGCAGTGCGGCCTTGCGCTTCGGCGCCACCCACAGCCGGAACACGAACCAGCTCACCAGCACAGCGCCGATACTGAAGATGGTGTCGCCGGGCACGCGCATCCACACCAGCAGATCGAAGATCGGCTTGCCCATGAATTCGGCGGAACGCGCGTACCAGTAGCCGTGCTCCAGCGCAGCGCGCAATTGCAGCAGGCCCATCGGCAGCAGCGTGAGCACGGCCATCAGGGTCAGGCCGATGTTGAGCGTCCAGAACGACCCCGACAGCAGCTTTTCGTTCCAGACCGCGTCGGGCTTGAGTCCACGCACGCAGAACAGCAGCAGACCGATGCCGAGCATGCCGTACACACCGAACAGCGCGGTGTGGCCATGCAGCGGCGTGAGGTTCAGGCCCTGCATGTAGTAAAGCGCCAGCGGTGTGTTGATGAGAAAACCGAACAGACCGGCGCCGACCAGATTCCAGAAACTCACCGACAGGAAAAACAGGATCGGCCAGCGATAGCGCTGCATCCACGGCGTGGCGCGCCCGTGCTTCCAGGTGTCGTAGGCTTCAAGACCGATCAGCGCCAGCGGCACGACTTCCAGCGCCGAGAAACTCGCGCCGAGCGCGATCACAGCAGTCGTGGTGCCGGTGAAGTAGAGATGATGGAAGGTGCCGAGGATGCCGCCGGCCATGAAGATGATGGTCGCGAACAGCACATTGATGGTCGCGGTCTTGCCGCGGATCAATCCGAGTTTGACGAAGATGAAACTGATCACCGCAGCGGCGAACACTTCGAAGAAGCCTTCGACCCACAGATGCACCACCCACCAGCGCCAGTATTCGACCATCGAAATATGCGTGTGTTCGTTCCACATCAGGCCGGCGCCGAACAGCAGGCCGATGGCGACCGTGGACAGGAACAGCAGCCCGATGATCGACGACATTTCGTCCTTGCGCCGCAGCGCCGGCCACAGCGCGCGGCCGACGAGGAACAGCCACAGCAGCAGGCCGATGAACAGGAACCACTGCCAGAAGCGGCCGATATCGGTGTATTCCCAGCCCTGATGACCGAACCAGAAATTATGCTCGAGGCCGAGCTTCTGCATCACCGCGAACCACTGCCCGGTGAATGCGCCGACGACGATGATCAACAAGCAGGTAAACAGCACGTTCACGCCGAGCCGCTGGAATTTCGGCTCGCGCCCCGACACCGCAGGCCCGATATACAGACCGGTGGCGAGCCACGCGACCGCGATCCACAGCACCGCCAGCTGCGTATGCCAGCTGCGGGTGAGCGAATACGGCAGAAAGTCGGAAATCGCAACGCCGTAGGCCTGTTGGCCTTCGACCTGATAATGCGCGGTGGTCGCGCCCAGCAGAATCTGCACCAGGAACAGCGCCAGCACCAGCCAGAAATATTTCGCGGTGGCCTGCATCGACGGCGTGGGCACCAGCGCGCGCAGCGGATCGACCGCAGGCGGCGTCGCCGGCGCTTCCTTGCCGTGCCACACCGCGTAATGCCAGCCGAGCAGGCCGATACCGGCGATCATGAAAAGCACGCTGAAGACGGTCCACAGGAAACTCGACGATGTGGGCGTATTGCCCACCAGCGGTTCGTACGGCCAGTTCTGGGTGTAGCTGACAACGTCGTCGGGCCGGTGGGTCACCGTGGCCCAGCTCGCCCACCAGAAGAACGCGCCGATCGCGCGGCGATGCGATTCATCGGGAACGGTGTTCTCGCGCATCGCATAGGTTTCGCGCAGCGCATGGGTGGCGGGATCGTCGGAAAACAGACTGCGGTAATGCGCGGAGACCTGCGCGATCGCCTGCGCGCGCTCGTCCGAAACCACGATCCTGCGGGTGTTGGCGTCGTAGGTGTTGCTGCGGATCAGAGGCTTGAGTTCGGCCTGCAGTTTGGCGCGGTCGCCTTCGCCGAGCGCGTCGTAAGGCTTGGCGTACGCGCTCTGCGCGCGCAGATCAAGCCATGCGACCGCCTCGCGATGCAGCCCGTCCGCCGTCCAGTCGGGCGCGACCAGCGCGCCGTGGCCCCAGATCGAGCCCAACTGCTGGCCGCCGATGCTCTGCCAGACCTGACGGCCGCGTTCGATCTCGGCGCGGGTGTAGATGGTGGTGCCGTCTGCGGTGACGACGGCCTCGGGCATCGGCGGCGCCTGCCGATGGATTTCTCCGCCCATCCAGAGCAGGGTGCCGAAACCGACGATGAGCAGGGCGGCGAGGCCCAGCCAAAGTCTGCGGGTGGTGGACATGGGAAGACTCCTCCGGAAAGTGGAGGAGATGGTCGATGCGGGGCGCGCTGCGGTCGATGACGCAGGTCAAGCGACCCACAGATGAGGAGTCGCGTGCGCCGGTTACTCGCGCAGCACCGGCGCGGCCAGCGCCATCAGGACATCGAGATCGAGCAGTTCCACATCGCGGCGCTCGATACGCAGCAGGCCGTCGTCGTCGAAGCGCCGTAACACCCGGCTGACGGTTTCCGGCGCAAGCCGCAGATAGTTGGCGATATCGGTGCGCGCCATCGTCAGCTGGAAACGGTTGGCGGAGAAACCGCGCTCGGAGAGCCGTCGCGACAGGCCGATCAGGAACGCGGCCATGCGCTGGTCCGCCGACCAGTCGCCGGCCAGCAGCGCGGCGCGGCCGATATCGCGGCTGAGCAGACGGAACAACTGTCGCTGCACCCCGGGCAGGCGGGTGGCGAGCACCGCGATCTTCGGGAACGAGAACCGGCAGAGCATGACCGTATCCAGCGCGATCGCGTTGCAGGGGTAATGATCGCCGTCGATCGCGTTGAGGCCGATGACCTCGCCGGGGAGATGGAAACCGAGCACGTGTTCGCGACCGTCGCGGTCGACGACGTAAGTCTTCACGGTGCCCGCGCGCACAGCGGCGATCGCCTCGAACGGGTCGCCCTCGCGGAAGATGTGTTCGCCGGTATGGAACGGACCGATATGCTCCACCAGCACGTGCAGATCCTTCAGCGCGCGCTTGTCCATGCCCTCGGACATGCATGCTTGCGAGAACGCGCAGGTGGTGCAGAAATGGAACTCGTCGCCGTCGTTGGACAGCGTGCGCGTGTCGACGCGCGGGAACGGCAGGCCGGTCACGCGCAGCCCCCGGTGCGGCCCGCGTCGCGCGCGCGACATGCGGGATTTCGGCCAGCGGCTGGTGAAGGGGCGCGATGCACCCGGCGATAGTACGCAATCGGCGCTGCGCTTTGAAAGCGGGAGATCATCGCGGTCGATTGGGGTCTATCCCGGTCGATTGGAGCCTATCGCGGTCGATCGACGGCATCAGGACGGCTGCGAGACGTTGTAGTCGATCGCGTCCAGATCGAAACGGAGGTAGGCGTAGGCGCCCTCGGGCGGATGCCAGACGCCCTGCCCGCACGCCATCAGTCGACGCGCCCCGAACGCGCGGTAGTCGGACAGGGGCATCGCGACAGTCCCGACGCAGAACAGCAGACGTTGTGCTGCTCGCCGGTGAAGGCCATCCATCGCGCTTCCGGTCCGCCGCGGATCTGTCCGTGAAAACGCGCGCGGAAATTCCGCAGGCGCGGCTGGCCGACCGCACCGGTCAGCCGGATATAGCGCTGGATCGCCGGCGGCAGCGGCGCGAGATGCGACTCGGCCAGCAGCGGCGCATCGATGGGTCGCGCGAAATATCGCGCCCCATCGCGAGCGTACTGCGCGCGAAAGCCAGACCCGCTTTTCGACCGCAGCCCGAACACGATGCGCGCCTAGATCAACATCGTTTCGAGCGGCCGCCGCAGCGATCTTGGCATCTCCGGCCCCCGGCCGAAGCGGACCACCAGATCCGGCCGGCCGCTGGCCACGCCGATCGCGCGGGCGAACTGCGGCCGTAGGGATGCGACTTCCACCGGCTGATTCAAATGCGCATTGCGAATGCCCAGCGCCGTGGCCTGCAGCGCGAAGCGCTGGAAGGCGCGGCCCGCTTCGATCCAGTGCGCCCTGTCGTCGGCCTCGGACACGAACACCGCGATGCCCGCCGAACTGCGGACATGCCGCGCATATTTGTCGTTCTCCGCTTTCTCCTTGAAGAACACGTCGAACATCCGACTGCCGATCCAATCGGGGCCGGTCGGATTTCCGGAGCAGGCCGAAAACAGACCGTCGCCGGATGCAGCCGCCTGCGCGCCGTTGAAGCGCATCCATTGTTTCAGCTCGCGCACGAACGCCGGGTCGCGTATCTGCGCGGTGTTGCCCTGAACCACGAAATCCAATACAGACGCCATCGCCTGCGGTGCGGTGATCATGTGGACCCGGACGCCATTGCCCGTTCCTGCCGCCTGCAGCGATCGCAACTCATCGTTGGACAGTGGTTTTCCATCGAATTCGGTTCGGGTCGACTGCCGGTGCACGATCGCCTCGAACAACGGCGATGGCAGGGGTTTGGCCGGCGTCAGTGCGATGCCCAGCGCGCCATCCGCGCCGGAATCGAATACGGGATCTCCGTGCAGTCCCATCGCTGCAGCCGCTTGCAGCAGATTCTCGGCGGCGCAGCCGAGGCTGACGAACAGATGGTGGTCGTCCGGGTCGACCGCAGGGCAGCGCCGCTGCAGATCCGGCAGAATCGAAACGGAGCGCTCGCCGATCCTGAATCGCCAGCATTGGGTGTTGTGGCTGGATGGCGCTAGCGCGGCATAGCGCACGAGTTCGCGCATCCGCGCATCGGGGTTGGCAAGGCCGCTTGCCATCGGTCGCCATGTCCGCTGCGCCGCGTCTTCGTACGCGAGCTCTGCATTGCGGAACGAACGGAACCCAAACCCTCCGGCCGCACCGATACCGGCGACAGCGCCTGCCGCGATGAACTGCCTTCTACTCCACATCGGACGTCTCCTTCAGGATTCGCCTGGGGATCGGTACGAAAGATCAGATCGCCTTGGAAAATCTGGGCGTGTCGACTGGCTGCTGCAGGTAGCGATCGAAACACATCGCGATATTTCGAAGCAGCATACGCCCTCTGGCGGTCACTTCGATCCGATCCGGATACACGCTCACCAGACCATCGGCTTCCAGCGGCCGCAGCCGTTCCATCGCATCGGCGAAGTAGACCGGGAAATCGATGCCGTAACGACGCTCCAGCGCCGAAATCGGAATCTCGCCCTGGCACATCAGCCGCTGGATCAGGTCGGCCCGCAGCTGGTCGTCTTCGGACAGCACCATGCCCCGGAACACCGGCAACCGGCCCTCGTCCAAGGCGATCTGCCAGCTCGGCAGGTCACGCGGATTCTGGCTGTAGCTGTCGCCGATATGGCTGATCGAACTCACGCCAAGACCGATCAGGTCGCTGTCGGCATGGGTGGTGTAGCCCATGAAATTGCGGTGCAGGCCGCCGCGTTCCTGCGCCTGCGCCAGTTCGTCGTCGGGCAGCGCGAAGTGGTCCATGCCGATGTAGACGTAGCCGGCGGCGGTCAGGGTTTCGATCGCCAGCTGCAGCAGGCCGAGCTTGGTTTCGGCATCGGGCAGCAGGCTGGCGTCGAGCTGTCGCTGGGCCTTGAACATGTCCGGCAGATGCGCGTAGCTGTAGACCGCGAGCCGGTCCGGGTGCATCGCGATCACCGTTTCCAGGGTGCGCCGGAAACCGTCGAGCGTCTGGTTCGGCAGGCCGTAGATCAGGTCGATGTTGACCGAGCGGAAGCCGTGGGTGCGGCAGGCGTCGACCACCGCGCGGGTCTGTTCGATGCCCTGGACGCGGTTGACCGCTTCCTGCACCGCCGGATCGAAATCCTGCACGCCCAGGCTGGCGCGATTGAAGCCGGCCTGCGCCAGTTCGGCGATGTCCTGCGGAGAGACCGTGCGCGGGTCGAGTTCGATCGAGATATCGCGGTCGGTGGCCTCGCTGAAGCGGAAATGCCGCTTGAGGACATCCACCGTGCAGCGCAGCTGCGAGGGGCTGAGGAAATTCGGCGTGCCGCCGCCGAAGTGCAGCTGGATGACTTCGCGGTCGCGGTCGAACAGCGGCGCGATCGCCGCGATCTCGCGGCACAGATGGGTCAGATACGCATCGGCGCGTGTCTTGTCGCGGGTGATCACCCGGTTGCAGCCGCAATAGAAACACGGGCTGAGACAGAACGGCACATGCACATAGATCGAGAGCCGGCGCGGAATCGGGTCGCCGTTGCTGTCTTCGATGGCACGGCGCAAGGCGTCTGCATCGAAGCTCGCCGTGAACTGCGGCGCGGTCGGATAGGACGTATAGCGCGGGCCGGGCCGGTCGTAACGGCGCAGCAATTCGGCATCGAAGGCGAGATTCGGGATCATGCGTGGCAGCGTAGGTGGCGCCCGCCGCGACCGCCTTGACTCAAATCAACATCGGCGGCGGGTGGCTCAGCCGAGCAGCGCCGCCGGCACGTCCAGCTCGATCGACAGCGCCAGATGGTCGGACCAGGCGGCCGGCATCGCGCGCATTCCGGCGCACTGCAGACCGTCGCTGACCAGGATGTGATCGATCGCCCGCTGCGGGCGCCAGCTCGGGAAGGTGTGCACGGTGCAGGCCGGCGGCTGCAGCCGGGTGCGCTGGAACAGCAGCGACATCTCCGGCTGTTCGGCGGTGCAATTGAAATCGCCCATCAGCACCGAGTGCGGGTGGTCCTGCAGCAGTTCGCCGATGAAGGCCAGCTGCGACCTGCGCGAACCGGCACCCAGCGACAGATGGGCGACCGCGATGGTCAGGCTGTCGCGGTCGCGGCCGAACCGGGCGATCAGCACGCCGCGGCCGGAAATGCGCCCGGGCAGCGGATGTTCGCTGACGTCGACCGGCTCCATCCGCGACAGCAGTGCGTTGGCGCTGGACGCGACCATGCCGACCCGACGGTTGGGCTGGTGGCTCCAGAAGTCGAAGCCGGCGCGCTCGGCGAGGTAGTGGGTCTGGTTGGTGAAGCCGGAGCGCCAGCTGCCCGGGTCGCTTTCCTGCAGCCCGACGATGTCGTGCTGCGCGGCCAGTTCGGCGATGGTGTCCAGCGAGTTGCGCTTGTCGCCCAGCGGCAGCACGTGCGACCAGCTGCGGGTCGCATAGTCGCTGTAGCGGCGGGTGCTGGTGCCGGCCTGGATATTGGCGCTGAGCAGTTTCAGCCGGCGCAGGGCGGCGGCAGGCGTGGCCGCCTGCCGCACGGTCGTGGTCGTTGTGGTCGAATCCATCCTGCGGGCCGGAATCCTGCGCGGCTCAGGGCGTTGCCGGGGCGGCGGTCCGGGCGAGTTCGTGGGCGATCAGCGCATCGACGATCCGGAACCGGTCCTCGGCGCTGCGGCCTAGCGCGCTGTACTTGCCGTTGACCATCAGCGTCGGCGTGCTGTTGACGCGCTGCGACACGATGTACTGCTTGGCCTTGTTGAACTTGCCGGTCACCGCGAAGCTCTTCATGTTGCCGGCGAACTGCTTGGCATCGACGCCGAATTGGGCGTAGAACGCGGCGATCTCGGCGTCGCTGTCGTTGCCGCGTTCGCCTTTGAGCGTGTTTTCGAGATGGATCGCGTCATAGGTGCGCGAATGGGCTTTTTCGAGGATGCCCATGGTCTGCGCAGCATAGAAGCCGCGCACGTACTGGTCCCAGTTGCCGCCGAACGCCGCAGGCACGTAGGTGAAACGCACGCTGGGCGGCAGTTTCTTCTTCCAGCTCACCACCAACGGCTCGAACGCGGCGCAGGCTGGACAGACGTAGTTGAAGACCTCGACCACTTCGACCTTGCCGTTGAGCGGCTCGAACGGCTGACCGTTCTCGATGATCGCGTAGTCGACGCCGAGCTTGAGGCCCGGGATCGCGTCGTTGGCGGCGGCAACGGGCGCAGCCTCGGCCGGGACAGGCGCAGCGGCAGGATCGGTGGCGGCGGGCGCAGCGTTCGGATCGGCCGATGCCTTGGCGGCGGCTTCGGCGGCGGCCATCGTTTCGGCCTCGCTGGGCGCGGCAGCGGTGGGGGCGGCATCGGGCGCCGGCGCAGCCGCTTCATCCTGCTTGCCGGTGCAGGCCGACAGGGCGGACAGCGCGAACGCGGCCAGGAGGGCGAGGGTCAGGTGTCGCTTCATCGTGGATCTCCTGTCGGATTCTGGAAACTGCGCGCGTCTTGCGCGTCAGCGTGCGTATTCAACTTCAACGTTTTCAACTTCAACGTTTCTTGGCCGCAGCGCGTTCGAGCGCGATCAGCGCATCGAGCACCCGCATCCGGTCTTCGGCATCCCGCGTGCGAACGACATATTTGCCGTTGACGATCAGCGTGGGCGTGCCGCCGACGCGGTTGGCGACCGCGAAATCGTGCGCCCTTGCCATCTGCGCCGCCACCGCCTTCGAATCCATCAGGCCGACCATCCTGGCCCGGTTGAGACCGCGCTGTGCGAACCAGGTTCCGATCTCGTCCGTCGTGGCGTTGCTGCGCGGCAGCTCGCCGGCCTCGTGGATGGCGTCGAACAGCGGTTGATGGATCCTGGCCACCGCCTTGACGCTCTCCGCAGCGAAATACGCTTTGCCGTAGGTGTCTTCCTTGTCGAAGGCGGCCGGCACGTAGCTGAAGCTCACGTCGGCCGGGATCTTCTTCTTCCATGCATCCACGTACGGCTGGAACGCCGCGCAGTGCCCGCAGGAGTAGGCGAAGACTTCGACCACCTCGATCTTGCCGTTCGGCGCCTGCCAGCGCTGGCCCTTGGCGAGGACTTCGTAATCCTCGCCGACCAGCGGCGGACTGGCGGGTGCCTGCGCGCAAGCGGTCAGTGGAAGAAGCAACAGCAGCAGCCAGAGGAACGAGCGCGACATGGGCGGAATCCAGAAATGTGCGGGGATCGATGAGGAAAACAAAAAACGCCAGCACAGAGGATGTCCGTGCCGGCGTTCCAATTCAAGCGGAGTCATCAAGGTCGACTGCAGCCGCGCGCCCTGAACAAGCGGCCGCACGATACTGCCGATCAACCCTTGCCGCCGCCCTTCTGCTCGACGCGGGCGTGGAGGCCCTGCATGTAGCTGGAGAGCGACTGGATTTCCTCGTCGGTGAGCGATTTCGACACCGTGGCCATCACATTGAACAGGGCCGCGTCGCGCACCGTGGTGGTGCCGGCGCGGTATTCCTGCAGACGGCGGGCGGTGTACCACGACTGCTGGCCGCCCACGTGCGGATACGCCGGGCCCGGGTTGCCGGCGCCGGAGGGGCCGTGGCAGGCCATGCAGGCCGGGATGTCGCGGCTGATGTCGCCGCTGCGGTAGAGCTTCTGGCCGACTTCGTAGAACTTCATGCCCTTGTTGGGGCCGCTGGCGATGACGCTGTCGTCGGCGATGCCCGCGCCCGACTTCTGGGTTGCGAAGTACGCGCCGATGTCGCGCATGTCCTGGGCGCTGAGCGCGCTGGCGAAGGGGTACATGAGTGCATTCACGCGCTCGCCGCTCTTGAACAGCGCCAGCTGATGGGCGATGTAGCGCTCGCTCTGGCCGGCGATCCGCGGGTAGAGGGTGGGGTCGGTGGCGTTGCCGTCCAGACCGTGGCAGGCGGCGCAGGCGGCGGCCTTCGCAGCGCCGGCGGTGGCGTCGCCACCCTTGGCTTTGGCCAGCTCGCTCACTGCGGAAACATCCAGCGGCACCGCTTCGACCGGCGCAACTTCGGGCACGGGCGCGACCGTGGTCTGGGCGATGGCGGCGGCCGCCGCGACCGCAAAAACCGCGAGACCGGCAAAACCGTAGGCACGGGCGTGACGCATGCTCAACACTCCAGAAAACAACCATGGACGGGGCGGGGGACCGGCAGGACACCGGCCGCAGGCCGAAACCAACGAATTATCGTCGCGGTGCCGGACAGGGTCAAACGGCAATCGTGCCGGGCCGTGCGATCCTATGCCGATGACCAGCCCCAAAAATCCGTTCGCCCGCGCCGACTACCTGCTCGCTGCCCACACCCCGCGCCAGCTGCCGCCCGACGGTGGCTTCGAGGTCGCCTTCGCCGGCCGCTCCAACGCCGGCAAATCCAGCGCCCTCAACGCCCTGTGCCAGCAGAACGCCCTCGCCCGGGTGTCCAAGACCCCCGGCCGCACCCAGCAACTGGTGTTCTTCGCCTTGCCCCCGCACGAGGCCAAATACCTGGTCGACCTGCCCGGCTACGGCTACGCCAAGGTGCCCAAGGACCTGCAGGCGCACTGGCAGGCCTTCCTCGCCGATTACTTCCGCAGCCGCGAAGCCCTCAAGGGGCTGGTGGTGGTGATGGACATCCGCCATCCGTTGAAGGACTACGACCGCCAGATCATCGGCTACGCCATCGACAACAAACTGCCCGTCCACGCGGTGCTGACCAAGGCAGACAAGCTCGGTCGCGGTCCCGGCCTGAATATCCTGCAGGCGGTGCGCAAGGATCTGCAGGCCACCTACGGCGACAGCGTCGCCGTGCAGACGCTGTCTTCCGAATCGAAGGCGGGTGTGGATGAGTTGAGGAAGGTGGTGGCGGGCTGGCTGAAGGTGTGAACGCTCAGCCCTGCGCGTAGCGGTACACCAGCGACATCGCCAGAGCACCGCCGATGACGACCATCAGGAACAGGACGATCCCCTTCGCCAGCGAATAGCCGCCACCGGCAGCGCGCTGCGGCAACGCTTCCGGCAGCGCTTCGTCTTCGGTCACCACCGGCTCGGCACTTTCCCATTCGTCGACGACAACCCGCGCAGCGTCGGCGTTCTCGTCGGCCACGTGCACCAGGATTTCGGTATTCGCCGGCAGCTCGCCGACCGCGCCCTGCAGATACTCGCCCTGGATGAATGCGGGGATGGCTTCTGCTTCCAGCAGTTGCCTGATCAGATGCGCATCGGCGATGTTGGCGGCGCGGTAGATGATGATCATGCGTCGTGCTTCCGGTATCGGATCATGAGCGAGCTTAACCCGCCTCGCGAAGCCGGGGATCCATCCACGCGCGCAATGCATCGACCAGGGTATTGATCGCGACGATCAGCGCACCGACCACCAGCACCACGCCGAGCACCAGGGTGTAGTCGCGGTTGAGCGCGCCCTGCACGAAATAACGGCCCATGCCGGGGATGCCGAACACCTGCTCGACCACCGCAGAACCGGTCACGATGTTGATCAGCGCCGGCGACAACCATGCGACCACCGGCAGCAGCGTCGGCTTGAGCGCATGCGCGAACAGCAGCCGCGCTTCCGACAGTCCGCGCGCACGGGCGGCGGTCAGATATTCGGCATGGAGGATGTCGATCATCGACGCGCGGGTGAGGCGCGCGCAGTAGGCCAGATTCGGCAATGCCAGCGCGATGACCGGCAGCACGATGTTTTTCCACTCGCCCCAACCGCCCGCCGGCAACCAGTGCAGCGTCACCGCGAACAGCAGCACCAGCAGCGGCGCGACCACGAATTTCGGCACCGCCAGACCCAGCCCCGCGAACAGCATCAGCCCGCGATCCAGCCACGAGCCCGCATGCCGCGCCGCCCACACGCCCAGCGGCACGCCGCACAGCAGCGCGAGCAGCAGCGCGAGACTGCCGTTGAGGATCGATACCGGCAAGGCCTGCGCGACCAGTTGATTGACGGTGTAGTCGGGATACTGGAACGACGGGCCCAGATCGCCGCGTGCCACATCGCCCAGCCACGCGCCGTATTGCGCCGGCAGCGGGCGATCGAGCCGGTACTTGGCCGCCAACGCGGCCTGCACTTCGGGCGGCGCGGATTTTTCGGTATCGAACGGCCCGCCCGGCGCCGCGCGCAGCAGCACGAAACACAGCGTAGCCAACAGCCACAGCGTCAACAGCGCTTCGAGCAGGCGCGCGGCGAAGCGGTTCATCGGAGACGATTCAAGCGCGTGCGTCCGGGCTCAGACCTGCACGTCGAACAGACGGCCGATCAACGCGGCTGCGCCCATCGCCATCGCGCCCCAGAAGCCGACCCGCAGTGCGCCGCGCCACAGCGATGCGCCGCCGGCCCAGGCGGCGAGCGCGCCGGAGCCCAGCAGCGCCGCCAGGCTCACCGCCGAGGTGACGGTTTCGATCCGGCCCGCTGGCGCGATCAGCACCGCGCCGATCGGCAACAGCGAACCGACGAAGAACGCGGCTGCGGACGCCATCGCCGCCTGCAGCGGACGCGCGCTCAGCGCATCGGTGATCCCCAGTTCGTCGCGTTTGTGCGCGCCCAGCGCATCGTGCGCGGTGAGCTGCTGCGCGACCTGCGCCGCGAGGTCCGGCGTCAGGCCGCGCTTGATGTAGATGTAGGTGAGTTCCTGCAGTTCGTGCTCGGGCTCTTCGGCCAATTCGCGCGTTTCCTTGGCGATATCGGCAGCCTCGGTATCGGCCTGCGATTGCACCGACACGTATTCGCCTGCGGCCATCGACATCGCACCGGCGACGACACCGGCCACGCCGCCGCCGAGCACGACGCTGGTGCTGGCGCCGGTGGCGGCCACGCCGACCAGCAGACCCGCGATGGAGATGATGCCGTCGTTGGCGCCGAGCACGGCAGCGCGCAGCCAGCCCACGCGATCGGTGCGGTGTGTTTCCAGATGCCAGCGGCGCATCGCGCGCTCCTCGAAAGTGGGTCGGTCTATTGTCGCAGCTGCAGCCAGCGCGAGGGATGGCGATCGAGCGGATTCGCTTCGAACCCCACCACTTTCGGCGAGACCAGATGCTTGGACGTGTAGAAGTACAGCGGAATCAACACATGTGCGTGCAGCAAACGGGTTTCGGCGGCGCGCAGCCATGCATTGCGCACGACTTCGCTGCGCGCCGCATCCGCATTCGCGAACAATTCTTGATAACGCGCATCGTCGTAACCGGGCCAGTTCAGCGCGCCATCGTCGGCGAAGGCGCCGAGGAAATTGCGCGCGTCGGCGACATCGCCGATCCAGCCGCCGCGGAACACCTGGGTGATCGCGCGCTGTCTGCGGTTCTGCACGAACACTTTCCACTCTTCGTTGCGCAGCCGCACGCGCACGCCCAGCGTGTCGCGCCACATCGCCGCGACCGCAAGCGTGAGACGGCGATGCGGCGTGGACGTGTTGTAGCGCAGTTCGAGGATCAGCGGATTCGCGTCGGAATAGCCGGCTGCGCGGTACAGCGCTTTCGCACGCGCATCGCGTCGCGCCTGGTCCCAATCCGCCCAGTGGATCTTCGCGGCGTCGTAACCGGGAATGCCCGGCGGCACGATGCCGTAGGCCGGCGTTTCGCCAAGACCGGTGATGTAGCGCGTGAGTTTGTCGCGATCCACCGCCAGCGACAGCGCTTCGCGCAGCCGCGGGTCGTCCTTCAACGGCGGCCTGGTGACATTCATGCCCAGCCAGAACGCGCCGATGTACGGCGCGATGCGCAATTGCGCCCCGAACCGTTCGCGCAGTTTCGGCAGCGGCTGCGGTGGCGCGGTTTCGGTGATGTGCAGATCGCCCGCCGCGAAGCGCTGCAGTTCGGCGGCGGCATCTTCGGTGACGTGGAAACGCACGCGCGCGATCCGCACGCTGGCCGCATCGTGGAAGCGCGGATTGCGTTCGACCGTGAGATTCGCCTGCGGCGTCCACGCGACCAGCCGGTACGCGCCGTTGCTCACCAGATGCCCGGGCCGCGTGTGCTGGTTGCCGTACTGCGTCACCGCCGGCAGATACACCGGAAACGCGATCGGCAGGGTCAGCAACGCGGGCAGCGCGACCTGTCGCGTCGTGCGGATGCGGATCGTGCGCGCGTCCGGCGCATCGATGCCCAGCGTCGTCGGCGACGATTTGCCCGATTGCACAGCGCTTGCGTTGAGCACGGCATCGAACTGTTCGGCGAACGGCGCAGCGGTCTCCGGCGCGAATGCGCGGCGGAAACTGGCGACGATGGCGGCGGCGGTCAGCGTTTCGCCATTGCTCCAGCGCAAACCGTTGCGCAGATGGAAAGTCCACAGGCGGCCATCGGCCGATACCTCCCAGCGTTCGGCCATGCCCGGAATCAAGCGCCCGGCGGCATCCTCGGTCACCAGACCTTCGTAGAGATCGCGCAGCACGTTGCCGCAGGCCACTTCCTGGCAACGATGCGCATCCAGCGTGGCGGGCTCCGGACCGTTGCCGCGTTCGAGCTGCTCCACCGGACGCGCCTGCGCGGCGGCGTCGATGGAACACAGACAGAGCAGCAGGGCAACAATGCGCATCATCGGCGGCGGCTATAGTGCGGAACTTGCGATGTTAGGGTATGGCCCCCATGTCGCCTATCCGCGCGCCGGTCGCACCTGTCCCGCCTCCGCTGCGCTCTTGTTGTCGTCCCCCATTGCGGAACCCCCATGTCCAGCCCCAGCCACGTCGCCGATACACCCATCACCGATCGCGACCAGTTGGTGGCAGTGCTCGCCTCCGGCGAGAAGCCCAAGGCCGACTGGCGCATCGGCACCGAGCACGAGAAGTTCGGTTTCCGTCGCGACGATCTGCGCCCGCCGACCTTCGAGGGCGAACGCGGCATCGAGGCGCTGCTGACCGGTCTGACCCGGTTCGGCTGGGAACCGGTGCAGGAGCGCATCGGACAAGCGCCGGCGCACACCATCGCGCTGCTCAAGAACGGCGCTTCGGTCACGCTGGAGCCGGCCGGCCAGCTCGAGCTGTCCGGCGCGCCGGTGGAAACCATCCACGACACCTGCGCCGAGATCGGCAGCCATCTGAAAGAAGTGAAGACCGTCGCCGACGAACTCGACATCGGTTTCCTCGGCATGGGTTTCCAGCCGAAATGGCGCCGCGACGAGATGCCGTGGATGCCGAAAGGCCGCTACCGGATCATGCGCGACTACATGCCGAAAGTCGGCACGCTCGGCCTCGACATGATGACCCGCACCTGCACCGTGCAGGTGAATCTGGACTACAGCAGCGAAGCGGACATGGTGAAGAAATTCCGCGTCTCGCTGGCGCTGCAGCCGATCGCGACCGCGCTGTTCGCCGATTCGCCGTTCACCGAAGGCAAGCCCAACGGTTATCTCAGCTACCGCTCGCACATCTGGACCGACACCGATCGCGATCGTACCGGCATGCTCGACTTCGTGTTCGACGACGGCTTCGGCTACGAACGCTACGTCGATTATCTGCTCGACGTGCCGATGTATTTCTCGTATCGCAATGGCGAATATATCGACGCGAGCGGCCTGAGCTTCCGCGACTTCATGCAGGGCAAGCTGCAGGTGTTGCCCGGTGCGCTGCCCACGTTGGCGGATTGGTCCGACCACATGACCACCGCGTTTCCGGAAGTGCGGCTGAAGAAATTCCTGGAGATGCGCGGCGCCGACAGCGGCCCGTGGAGCCGGATCTGCGCGCTGCCCGCGTTCTGGGTCGGCCTGCTGTACGACGATGCCGCGCTCGACGCCGCATGGGACCTGGTCAAGGATTTCAGCATGGACGAGCGCAACGCCCTGCGCGACGGCGTGCCGAAACTCGCGTTGAATGTTCCCTTCCGCAACGGCACGCTCGGCGACCTCGCACGCGAAGCGGTGAAGATTTCCGTCGCTGGCCTGCGTCGCCGCGCCGCGCTCAACGCCAGCGGCGCCGATGAGACCCGTTTTCTCGAACCGCTGATCGAAATGGCCGAGGCCAACCAGACCGCCGCCGAGCGCAAGCTCGCGCTGTACCACGGCGAATGGAAAGGCGACATCGACCACGTGTTCCGCGAGTTCGCGTATTGAAGAGCGCCCCTCCCTCGACCTTCGGCCGCCCTCGTGCGGCCCTCGCGCATAGCGCTCGGGCGTTCATCGGCGCGCGAGCCAATGGCTCGCAAACGCGCCTCTTCACCCCCGCATGCGGGGAGAGGGAAGAGCGAGCATAGCGAGCGACAGAGGGGCGCTTTTGATCCAGCTCTGCCTCTGCACACGAATACATCTCCCCAGCCTGACGGCTTTGTGTAATCTCAACGATTCGCACCCCACTGCGAGTCACCATGCGCGTCCGCGACACCCTCGAATTCGCCGAGACCGACACCCTGCTGCGCGACGATGTGCGGCAGTTGGGCACGATGGTCGGCGACATGCTGGCCGAGCAGGTCTCGGCCGAACTGCTGACCCAGGTCGAATCCGTACGCCGTGCCGCGATCGCGCGCCGCGAGCAGGGCAAGACCATCGACGAACTCGCCGAACGCCTCGCAGCGGTGCCGATGGAAGACGCCGACGCGCTCGTCCGCGCGTTCGCGGCCTACTTCGGCGTGGTGAATCTGGCCGAACGCATCCATCGCATCCGCCGCCGCCGTCACTACCAGCGCAGCAGCGCCGCGCCGCAGCCCGGCGGACTGTGCGCCGTGCTGCGCGAATTGCGCGAAGACGGCGTCACGCTCGATGAGCTGCGCGAACTGCTGCCGCGGCTGCGGATCGAGCCGGTGTTCACCGCGCATCCGACCGAAGCCGTGCGCCGCGCGTTGCTGCTCAAGGAACGCACCATCGTCGAGCGGCTGATCGCCGACATCGACCGCCAGCGCACGCCGGCCGAACGCGGCGCCGACACCGCGCGCATCCGCCAGGCGCTGACCGCAAGCTGGCAGACCGCCGACACCCCGCCGCATCAGCCGACGGTCGCCGACGAAGTCGAACACATCGGCTTCTATCTCAGCAATGTGCTGTACCGCGCACTGCCGGTGTACTACGAGGCGTTCGCCGATGCGATGGAGACCGCGTACGGCGACGATCCGGACTACCGTCGATCCGACCTGCCGCCGATGTTGCGCTTCGGCACCTGGGTCGGCGGCGACATGGACGGCAACCCGAACGTCGGCGCCGACACCATCCGCGCCGCGCTGTCGGCGCAGCGCGCGCAGGTGCTGGCGAACTATCGCGCCGATCTGCACGCACTGGGCGAAATCCTCACCCAGAGCCGCGACCGCGTGAGCGTCGACGACGCCATCGAAACGCGCATCGCCGGCTACATCCTGTCGATGCCCGCCGCCGCCGCGAAACTCAGCCCGCGCCTGTCGGACATGCCGTATCGGCAACTGCTCGACCTGATGCGCGCGCGGCTGTCGGCGACGCAGACCGGCGCAGCGGCGGGCTATGCCGATGCCGATGCGTTCATCGCCGACCTGCAGCTCATCGACGCCAGTCTGGTCCGCCACCGTGGCGAACACGCCGGCCGCTTCGCCCTGCAGCGCGTGCTGTGGCGCGTGCGCACCTTCGGATTCCATCTCGCGACGCTCGATCTGCGCCAGGATTCCGGCACCCACGACGCCGCAGTCGCCGCACTGCTCGACGATCCGCAGTGGTCCGCGCGCGCGCCGGCCGAGCGCATCGCGCCGCTGCATGCGCTGATCGGCGGCACCGCCGAGGTCGTCATCGATGCGCCCGCCGCGCAGCCGACGCTCGCGGTCATGCGCACCGTGCGCGAAGCGCGCGCGAGCTTCGGCGCGCATGCGTTCGGCCCGTACATCATCAGCATGAGCCGCAGCGCAGCCGACGCCCTCGCGGTGCTGGCGCTGGCGCGTGTCGCCGGGTGTATCGAAGGCGATGACGTGCCGCTCGATATCGCACCGCTGTTCGAAACCATCGACGACCTGCGCGCCGCGCCCGAGATCATGCGCGCGCTGTTCGACGATCCGGTCTACCGTCGCCATCTGCAATCGCGCGGCGGAAAGCAGACGGTGATGCTGGGGTATTCCGACAGCGCCAAGGACGGCGGCATCCTCGCCTCGCGCTGGGCGCTGCAGCGCACCCAGGTCGAACTGCTGGAACTCTCGCAGCAGGCCGGCGTGCGCATCGTGTTCTTCCACGGTCGCGGCGGATCCGTGAGTCGCGGCGGCGGCAAGACCGAACGCGCGATCATCGCGGCGCCGCGCGGCACCGTCGACGGCGTGCTGCGGGTGACCGAACAGGGCGAAGTGATCCATCGCAAATACGGCATCCGCGCGCTGGCCCTGCGCAATCTCGAACAGGCGACCGCCGCCGTGATGCGCGCCAGCCTGCGCCCGCGCCCGCAGGAACCGCGCGAAGCCGGTTGGCGCGCGCTCGCGGCCGAACTCGCGCAGAGCTCGCGCTCGCACTACCGCGCGCTGGTGCACGAACACGCGGACTTTCCCGCGTACTTCCGCGTGGCGACGCCGATCGATGTGATCGAGCGTTTACGCCTGGGTTCGCGGCCGTCGAAACGCCGCGAAGGCGGCATCGATGCGCTGCGTGCGATCCCGTGGGTATTCGCGTGGTCGCAGAACCGCTCCGGCCTCACCGGCTGGTACGGTGTCGGCACCGCGCTCGTTCACGGCATCGACACGCACGGCCACGACGCCATCGCTGCGATGGCGCACGACTGGCCGTTTTTCGCCGCGATGCTGGACGATATCGAAATGCTGATGGCGAAATCGGACCTCGCCATCTTCGAGCGCTACTCGCGCCTCGCAGGCCCGCTGCACGATGTGTTCTATCCCGGCATTGCCGCTGAATTCGAACGCACTGCGGACACCATCCTGTCGCTGCGCGGCCGCAGCCAACTGCTGCAGGACGACTACCGCCTCCGCCTCTCGATCCGCCTGCGTAATCCCTATGTCGATCCGATCAGCCTGCTGCAGGTGGAATTGCTGCAACGTTGGCGCGATGCGGGCCGCGAGGATGAGGCGCTGTTCCAGGCGTTGGTGGCGACGGTCAACGGGATCGCAGCCGGCATCCAGAACACCGGATGACGTTTGCGGGAGTGGCCGAGCGATGTCGAAGGGGATGCAAGTCGCGAGCAGCGCACCTATGCATCGCTGTTGGATTTCTCCGGCGTCGGCTTGACGCGCAGCGCTGCGGCCATCGCGCCGATGCCGCCGGCCAGCAGCCCGAGCATCATCAACGTATTGAACAGGCTGGTGGGCTGGAAATAGATGCGCAGGTTGGCGAGCACGCCGACGAGGATGATGGTGATGCCCGCCGCCAGCAGCAGCCAGCCGATGATGGATTTGCCGTTGAAGAAGATCATGCCGGTGCCGACGAGGAACGGAATCAGCGACAGGCCGAAGCTGCTGACACCGTAGAAGCTCCAGAAACCGCCGGAGGTGACCTGGACCTGGTTGGTCAGCAACCAGCCACCGGCCACCGCGCACATCAGGCCGATGAAGAACTGTCCTGCACCGCCGGGAGTGCCGCCTGCGCCTGTCATGTGCTGTCCTCGTTCGGAATGGATCGGCCGCAATCTCGGCCGAGATCGCGGTCGAGATCATAGCGCAGCGATCCTGATCCGCGATTCATCCCAGCAGCCGCAGCAACGCCTCGCGCGGCAGCTTGCCGGTGTCGTTGCGCGGCAGGGCATCGACGATGCGCAGCCGGCGCGGCAGAAATACCGGATCGACGCTCTGGCGCAGCGCCAGCAGGATCGCCGCTTCGTCCAGCCCCGGGGCGACCGCGAGCGCGGCGATGCGGCGCACGCCGGTGTTTTCGCAGGGATCGAGCTGCAGCACCACGGCGTCGATCACGCCGGGCACCGACTGCAGGCGCCGGGTGAGATCGCCCAGCGACGCGCGCTTGCCAGCGATTTCAAGCAGATCGGATTGGCGGCCGCACAGCACGAACGTGTTGTCGGCGCGCAGTTCGACCAGATCGGCCAGTGCAACCGGCGCGGGCAGATGCGGCGCTTCCACCAGGGTGCCGTCGGGCTGCGGATGCAGCCGCACGCCGGGATAGGCGTGCCATGCGTCTTCGTGCGCAGTGCGGCGATGGGCGACGATGCAGATCTCGGTGGCGCCGAACGCCTCTCGCACTTCGCAGCCGAAGCGCTGTTCGGCGGCGGCGGCCAGCGCCTGCGATAGCGGCGCGGTCGCAGTCACCACCCCCGCCAGCGGCGGCAATGCGATGCCGGATTCCACCAGCGCGCGCAGATGCACCGGCGTGGTGACCAGCAGCGCGGGCGCATCGGCGTGCGCCAATGCACAGGCGACATCCTCGGGGAAAAACGGACGGCCGGCATGCACCGCGACCGGCGCCAGCAGCGGCAGCAGTACCGACAGCTCCATGCCGTACATGTGCTGCGGCGGCACGGTGGCGACGACCGGCAGGATGCTGTCTCCGCCCGCATCTGCTTCGGGCCACAGATGGCGCAGCGCGGCGACATTCTGCGCGGTGCTGGTGCGCAGACTGGCCCAGGTCTTGGGATTGGCTTTCGGGGTGCCGGTGCTGCCGGAGGTGAAACCGATCATCGCGATCGCATCGGCATCGACTTCGGGGATGCGTCCGTCGAGCGCATGCGCATCCAGCGAGGCAAGCGGTTCTGGCAGCACATGCAGCCGAGGCGGTGCGGGCGACAGGCCGACATCGCTGACGCAGTAACTGTCGGGATATTGGCGGCGGACGTCTTCGATCGCCGTCGGCGCGCGCGAGGGCGGCAGCAGATTGATCTGGCCGCGCAGTGCGACCGCGCAGAACGCGACCAGAAAGCGGTAACGGTCCTCGCAGAGATTGATCGCGCAGGCCGCTTCGGGCAGTCCGGCGGCGACGCCGCGCACGTCGGCGAGAAAGCGGTCCAGGGCGATGCGGCGGCGCGCATCGAAAGCGAAACCGCGGTCGGCGGGGCCTTCGGCGAGGGCGACACGGCGCGACGGCGATGCGTCTGCGCTCGCACTGGTTCCGTGGGTTCCGATCGCTGCCGGCATTCGTTCGCTGCTCCCGCCGTGTCCGGCAATGGTGTTCCCGCTTCGGGCTTAGCTTACGCTGGCCGCCCCGCCGCTCCCAAACCGTGCGCCCTTGATTCGATCGGCGAACACCGCAGTTTTCGGCCCCGTGCAGTGCGCGTGGTGGCCGTATCGCCGGGGCGACCGCGCCGAACCGCTGGTGCGCGCGTGGCTCGGCGCGCTGTGGGATCTGCCGGCGGACGCGTTGGCGCTGACCCGCGATGGCTTCGGCCGACCGCATCTGGACGGCGGCGACCATCACGTCGACCTCAACTGGAGCCACAGCGGCGACTGGTTGATCGCCGCCTGCGTCGAAGGCGGGCGGGTCGGTATCGATATCGAACTGCTGCGACCGCGACCGAAAGCGCTGGCGCTGGCGAAGCGGTTCTTCGCGCCGGAGGAAACCGCGTGGCTGACGACGCTGGCCGGCGATCCCGCGCATCTGCAGCACGCCTTCACCCGGCTGTGGTGCGCGAAGGAAGCGCTGCTGAAGGCGCACGGCCGCGGTCTGTCGTTCGGCCTGGAAAAACTGCAGTTCGCGCTCGACGACAATGACGACGCGCCGCAGCTGGTCGGCTGCGAATCCGCACTGGGCGCGCCGGAGGATTGGCGGCTGGAGGCCTGGTCGCCGGTGCCGGGGTATCTGGCGACGGTGGCCTGGCGTGGGCTTGGGGGAATGGAGCTCGGGGCTGAAGCCCCTCCTACAGCCCTCCGACAGCCCCTCCCACAAAAATACCTCCCGCATAATCCGCACATGACCACCCACGATCTTCCCGCCGCCGCCCGCAACGATCTGGATGCCGGCCTGCTGGCGCTGCGCCTCGATCCGGCGCTGGCCGACCCGCTGGCGCGCTATCTGGCGCTGCTGCTGCGCTGGAACGCGACCTACAACCTCACCGCGATCCGCGACCCGCGCGAGATGGTGACCAAGCATCTGCTGGATTCGCTGGCGATGGCGCCGTTCGTCGCTTCGGTGCCGACCCTGGCCGATCTCGGCACCGGGCCGGGGCTGCCCGGCATCCCGCTGGCGATCGCGGTGCCGGGGCTGCGCGTGACCCTGGTGGAATCGAACGGCAAGAAAGCCCGGTTCATGCGCGAGGCGCTGCGGACCCTGGGTCTGGGCAATGCCGAAGTGGCCGAATCGCGGATCGAAGCGCTCGCCCGGCCCGGCGCGTTCATGGCGATCACCGCCCGCGCCCTGGCCACGCTGCCGCAGATTCTGACCCTGGGCGGGCATCTGCTGGCCGAGGACGGTGTGCTGCTGGCGATGAAGGGCGCCCGCCCCGACGACGAGATCGCGGCCCTGCCCGCCGGCTGGGCACTGCGGGAGATCCATCCCCTGATCGTGCCCGGCCTGGACGCAGATCGGCATCTGGTGACGGTCGGCAGGACGAAATCGACCATCGGCTGACGGCAGCCGCGGCCGGCAACGGGCATAATCTGCGGTTCGGCCCGCGTCTTCACCGACACCGGCACCCCGGCTCCACCCAGACCACCCGAGACTTCCGGACCCCACCATGGCCCGCATCATCGCCATCGCCAACCAGAAAGGCGGAGTCGGCAAGACCACCACGTCGGTCAATCTCGCCGCCGCACTGGCGCAGGCGCCCAAGCGGGTGCTGCTGGTCGACCTCGACGCCCAGGGCAACGCCACCATGGGCAGCGGCATCGACAAACGCGAGCTGGCCGGCTCCACCTGCGACGTGATCCTGGAAGAGATGCACGCCGCCGACGTGATCGTGCGCGTGCCCGAAGGCTTCGACCTGATGCCCGGCAACAGCGACCTGACCGCCGCCGAGATCGAGCTGATGGACGAGCCCGGCCGCGAACAGCGGCTGCGGCGCGCGCTGGAGCCGCTGCGCGAACGCTACGATTTCATCCTCGTCGACTGCCCACCGGCGCTCTCGCTGCTGACCTTGAATGCATTGACCGCAGCCGATTCGATCCTGGTGCCGATGCAGTGCGAGTACTACGCGCTCGAAGGCCTCAGCGCGCTGCTGCAGACCATCGATGCATTGAAAGCCAAGCTCAATCCGGCGCTGGAGATCGAAGGCGTGCTGCGCACCATGTTCGACGTGCGCAACAACCTCGCCAACGCGGTCTCGGCGGACCTCACTTCGCACTTCGGCGACAAAGTGTTCCGCACCATCATTCCGCGCAACGTGCGCCTGGCCGAGGCGCCCAGCCACGGCCAGAGCATCGTCGGTTACGACAAGGGGTCGCGCGGGGCCATCGCTTACCTCGGACTGGCCGGCGAAATCATCCGCCACCAGCGCGAACGCGCGCAAAAAGCCGGCCCTGGCAGTCCGCGCCCCTTCACTTCGGAGACTCGCGCATGACTGCTGCGAAGAAGCCGCGAGGCCTCGGCCGCGGCCTGGAAGCCCTGCTCGGCCCCAAGGCCGCCGCTGCGGCGCCCGCGCTGGAAGCCACGCCCGCCGACACGCTGCGGATGCTGCCGATCGATGCGCTGACGCCGGGCAAGTACCAGCCGCGCCGCGCGATGGACCCGGGCAAGCTCACCGAGCTGGCCGAATCGATCAAGGCGCAGGGCGTGATCCAGCCCGTCGTCGTGCGCGAAATCGCCAAGGACAAGGGCGGCAAGGTCTACGAGATCATCGCCGGCGAACGCCGCTGGCGCGCCTCGCAGCAGGCCGGTCTGACCGAACTGCCGGTCGTCATCCGCGTTGTCGACGACCGTACCGTGGTCGCGATGGCGCTGATCGAGAACATCCAGCGCGAAGACCTCAATCCGCTGGAAGAAGCGCAGGCGCTGCAGCGGCTGATCGACGAATTCGACCTCACCCACGCGCAGGCCGCCGAAGCCGTGGGCCGTTCGCGCGCTGCGGTGTCCAACCTGCTGCGCCTGCTCGAACTGCCGTCCGACATCCGCACGCTGGTGGAAACCCGCGCGCTGGAAATGGGCCATGCCCGCGCGCTGCTGTCGCTGGCGCCGCAGGCCGCGATCGCACTGGCGCGCCAGGCCGCCGAACTCGGCTGGTCGGTGCGCGAAGTCGAACACCGCGTGCAGCAGTACAGCGCCGGTCAGATCCCTTCGGGCACCAAGGCGAAAACCAACGGCGCCAAGGCCAAGCCGCAGGCCGACATCGTCGCGCTGGAGCGCGATCTGTCCGAATCGCTGGGCACCAAGGTCAACGTGCTGCACGGCCGCGGCGGCAAGGGCCGGCTGGTGATCCACTACACCGACCTGGATACGCTGGAAGGCGTGCTGGAGCGGTTGAAGGCGCGCGGGTAAGCCTGTAGCACGCTTGTGCTACATTCGCCGCATCCACCCGCCGCGAGGCTGCCATGTCCACCACCACGATTCGTATTCCCGATGAGCTGAAGGCGCGTCTGTCGCGTATCGCCGAGCACGAAGGAACTTCGACCCACGGCCTCATCATTGAAGCCATCGCTGAAAAAGCCGATGCACTGGAACAGCGCCAGTCTTTTTATGCTGAAGCCGAAGCGCGTTATGCGAAGGTGTTGCAGACCGGTCTGGCCGTCACATGGGAAGACATGCGCGAGTATCTCGACGCACGCATGGCGGGCAAACATCCGCCCCGTCCCGTGCCGAAACCGATCTCCGAGTAACGCGTGGCTTCCATTCGCTACGCAGATGAGGTCACTGACGACTTCGATCGCATCCTCGACCACCTGATCCAACACGAGTCGGTCGATGCGCTTGATCGCTTCACCGGGATTCGTACGGCGATTGACGTTCTTGCAACGAGTCCGTTGATAGGCCGCCCCGCAGCGGGCGAATTCAGGGAACTGGTCATTGGCCGCGGCGGCCGTGGCTATGTCGCCCTGTATCGTTATTCCGAAGCCATGGACCGAATCACGGTCGTCGCCATCCGCGCCCAGAAAGAATCCGGATACCACCGCCCATGACCCAACCCCACCTCTCCGTCGTCGTCCCCGTGTTCAACGAGCGCGACAACGTCACGCCGCTCATCAACGAGATTACCGCTGCGCTGCGCGGCCTGACCTCGTTCGAGATCGTCTATGTCGACGACTGCTCGCGCGACGACACGCTCGACGTGCTGAAGGCGCTCAAGGCCGAGGTTCCCGAGCTGCGCGTGATCAAGCACATCAGCCAGAGCGGGCAGAGCACCGCAGTGCGCAACGGTGTGAAGCAATCGCGCGGCGCATGGATCGCGACGCTCGACGGCGACGGCCAGAACGATCCGGCGGACATCCCCAAGCTGCTCGCCAAGCGCGACGAATCCGCCGCCGACGTGAAACTGTTCGCCGGCTGGCGCGTGAACCGCAAGGACACCGGCAGCAAGCGCTGGGCGTCGAAATTCGCGAATGCGATCCGCAGCCGCATGCTGCGCGATGCCACGCCCGATACCGGCTGCGGCATCAAGCTGTTCGAGCGCGAGGCTTTCCTCGACCTGCCGTACTTCAACCACATGCACCGCTATCTGCCGGCGCTGATGCAGCGCGCGGGCTGGAAAACGGTCAGCGTGCCGGTGAACCATCGCCACCGCGCCAGCGGCGTATCGAAGTACAACAATCTCAACCGCGCCCTGGTCGGCCTGCGCGATCTGCGCGGCGTGGCCTGGCTGATCGTGCGCAGCAAGCGCACCGCCCTCGAAGAGCTGTAGGCATGGATCCCGTCGCCGTGGACATCATGAACTCGCCGATCCCGTGGCTGGCGTGGACCGGGCTGCACATGAGCCCGTGGAAACTGATCGGCCTCACCGGCGCGCTGATGTTCGGCGGCCGCTGGCTGGTGCAGTTCATCGCCAGCAAACGCCAGGGCAAGCCGGTGATCCCGCGGCTGTTCTGGTACATGAGCATCATCGGCAGCCTGATGACGCTCAGCTATTTCGTCTTTTCGTCGAAGCAGGACTCGGTGGGCATCATCCAGAATCTGTTTCCGGCCTTCACCGCCTGCTACAGCCTGTATCTGGACATCAAACATCGCGGCTGGCATCGGGACAGGAACACGCACTGAAAGCACGCACTGAAAAGCACGCACTGAATCCCGACGCGGCAGATGGTCCGTAACCGTGAGGGACGACAGGGATGCCGCAGCGGTCGAGCCGAGACCTTGCGATCACAGCCTCATGTCGACCGACGCCGATGATCGACGCTGAACGTCGAGGCCGAACATCGATGCCGGAGTCCGGGCCGCGCCCGCAACGGTCTTCCACTTCAATCCTCGTGAGCACACATGTCGAACGATGCATCTCCGACGCTGGCCGAATCCTCCTTCGAGCAGCCGCCCGCCGCCTTCCCGATGATGTCGGCCTACATGCCGATGGTGAAGAGCGCGGCGATGACCTCGGCCGCCGAACTGGGCGTGTTCCATTTCCTGCATCGACAGCCGGCTTCGCCGCTGGATGCGGCGCGCGCGCTGGATGCCAGCGGGCAAGGCATGCAAAGCCTGTTCCACGCCCTGGCATCGTTCGACCTGCTCATTCGCAACGGCGACGGCACCTACCGCAACGCACCGTTCATCGAACACTATTTCACGCCGGCGGCAGCGGCTGACCTCACTGCGGGGCTGCTGTGGAACGCCGAGGCCATGAAGCTGATGACCGGGCTCACCGATGCGATCCGACAGGGGCGGCCGGCCGAATCGATGTGGGCCACGATGACGCGCAGGCCCGGCATGGGCGCGCTGTTCTCGCGCTACATGGAAGCGTTCGCCGGTTATTTTTCCGCCGATCTCCTGCAGCACATCGACATCCCCGCCGGCGCCAGCCAGCTGCTCGACATCGGCGGCTCCCACGGCCTGCATGCGGCGTCCCTGTGCCTGCGTCATCCGCAGTTGCACGCGACCGTCTTCGACCTGGCCGAAAGCCTCACCCAGACCCCGCGCGTGATCGAACAGCACGGCCTGCAGGCGCGCATGACCCTGCGTGCGGGCGATGCGGTCAGCGACGACTTCGGCAGCGGAAGCGACGGCGGCAAGTTCGATGTCGTCCTGCTGCTGTCGGTGCTGCACAACCAGACCGAAGCCGACGCGCAGGACATCGTCCGCCGTGCGCTGGACGCGCTGAAGCCGGGCGGACTGATCGTGATCCACGAATATTTCCACGACCCGGCCAACCCGGGCCGCTACGCGGCATCGTTCCTGCTGACCCTGCTGGTCGAGGTCGGCACCACGCTGCAGCAGCCCGACCTGCTGCAGACCTGGCTGCGCGACGGCGGATGCCGCACGATCCGCCGTGTGGACATGCAAGAAGAAGGCAAGGGCTCGCTGCTGTTGGCGATGCGGGACGGGGCCTGAGTCCGGCGGCGGCCCGCATAGTCCTTTCGATCAGCTCAATGCCGGCCGCGATTGGTGTAGTCTCGGTCGCGCCTCTGGGGAGAGGCCTCACAATCAGGGGACATCATGACTCGCTGGCATCGATGGGGTTTGGCGGTTGCGGCATTGACGCCGGGCGTGGCCTGCGCGCAGACGTCGGCCGAGGAGATCGTGCACTCGGTCTGGATCGCGACCTGCGCCGGACTGGTGTTGCTGATGCAGCCGGGTTTCGCGCTGCTGGAAAGCGGGTTCTGCCGCGCGAAGAACGCGGTCAACGTGATCATGAAGAACTTCACCGACTGCGCCATCGCCTCGCTGGCGTATTGGGCGGTGGGATTCGGGCTGATGTTCGGCCTGAGCTGGAACGGCATGGTCGGCACCAGCGACTTCTTTCCCGGCGGCGGCAACGACACCTCGCTGGTGAATGTGCTCTACCAGACCTTCTTCGCCGCCACCGCCGCGACCATCATCAGCGGCGCGGTCGCCGAGCGCGTCCGCTTCATGCCGTATCTGGTCGGCACCGCGATCATGGTCTGCGTGATCTACCCGATCTACGGCGCATGGGTCTGGGGCGGCACCGCTGACAATCCGGGCTGGCTGCGCGGAATGGGCTTCCTCGATACCGCCGGTGGTTCCGCCGTGCACGTGATCGGCGGCTTCACCGCGCTGGGCGCGCTGGTGGTGCTGGGGCCGCGCCTCGGACGCTTCTCGCGCACCGGCGAGGTCCGCGAAATTCCCGGCCACAATCTGCCGCTGGCGGCGCTCGGTGCGTTCCTGCTGTGGGTGGGTTGGCTGGGCTTCAACGGCGGCGCCGCCGATCCTGATTTCAAGGATCTCGGCGTGATCGTGCTCAACACCCATCTCGGCGCGGCCGCCGGCATCGTTGGCGCGATGCTGACGCTCGCCATCCATCGCCGCCCGCTGCTGATGTCGGCCGTGCTCAACGGTGCGCTCGGCGGTCTGGTCGCGATCACCGCCGGTGCGAAATACATGGATCCCGGTTTCGCCATCGTCACCAGTCTGGTCGGCGGCATGATCGCCGTGGTCGGCCCGGCGATGCTGCAGCGGATGAAGATCGACGACGTGGTCGATGCGGTCTCGGTGCACGGCTTCTGCGGCATGTGGGGCACCATCGCCACCGGCATGTTCATGCGCGACAACCTGTTCGATCTCCACCGGATCGGCGTGCAGACGCTCGGGACCTTCGTTGCCGCCGGCTGGGCGTTCGCCATCGGCTGGGCCGTGTACAAACTGCTGGCGATCACCATCGGCGTGCGCGCCAGCACCGAGCACGAACAGCGCGGCCTGGATTACACCGAGCATTACGAAATCGGCTACGGCGAATTCATGGCCTCGCGCACGCATCGCGATCTGGGCGGCGAGGCCTGATCGATGGCGGCCAACGACAACACCAGCATGGGCCTGAACTATCGGCGGCGGGTGATCTATCACGCGCTGCACGACACGTTCTCCGACCCGCAGGAAGTCCGCCGCTTTTTCGATCTGTGGCAGCGCGATCACAGCCACGAGGCGCATTTCGTGGTCACCCGTTTCGCGGCGGTCGTGGCGAAGAACGCGGGTTTCGATGCGCAGCAGCGGTCGACCTTCCAGCGACGCCTGTTCCATGGCCTGACCCAGACCTACGACAACCTGCCGCGGGTGCCGGACACCTGGATGCCCACCGCCGAGCCGGCGGCGATTCAAGCCGCAGCGTCGTCGCCGTCCGCGTCGTTGCCCACCGAAGCCGCGACGACGGCGCGCGTGGAGCCGCCGGAGTTGATCGTATTCAAGACCTTCGCACAGACGATCGCTGCTGCAATCCTGGCCAAGGCCGATCGCCACCCGGGCGTGCTGCTGCAGGCGGTCGGCGATCTTGCCGTCGCAACGGCCGGTCGGGAACAGGAACTGCATCGGATTTTCGAACGC
Source organism: Lysobacterales bacterium (assembly GCA_017302135.1). Lineage (GTDB taxonomy): Bacteria > Pseudomonadota > Gammaproteobacteria > Xanthomonadales > Xanthomonadaceae > Lysobacter_I. The sequence continues at coordinate 44,722 of JAFLDZ010000013.1, forward strand.
TGGGCGGAAGCGCGCTTCGCTTCCGACGCGTTGCCGAAACTCCAGTCGCAGGACGATCTGCGTCCGCTCGCCCATCTGCTCTATCTGCTCGCCGCCGACCTGCTCGGCCCGATGCAGGCCGATCGCCTGCTGGCGCAGGCCGCGAGCGATGCGGAACGTTTGCCGGAAGCGTCGATGTTCTCGCCGCAGATCCTGCTGTAGCCCGAAAGCGAATCCGGCCGAAGCCGGATTCGCATGGACAGCGGTCGCATCGTCATCGTCGCCCGTTGCGCAGGCGATCAACGACCATCAACGCCGATCAGCGGTAACTCACGGCCCGATACCGCAGCACAGCGCAGCCGGAAGCGTGACGCGCGGCAGCGGGTTGAAGAGCGTCGACGGCGAAATCGGCGTTGGCGTCACCACCAGTGCCGTATACGGCGTCAGCGCGGTGACGGCGCCGCTCCACGGCACGCTGCACAGCGTCCGCATACCGTTGAAGCCCATCCGCACCGAGTAGCCGTCGGCAGGATCCGCCAAGCCATCCCAGTTGCTCATGGTCATGCCGACGAAATGCGCGCCATTGCTGCTTTCGGCCACGTCGGCGACGGTTTCCATGCCCGCCAAGCCGGCGCCCTGGGTGCCGTAGCGTTGCCCGGTGTAGCCACCGGCAACGTAGGGCGTGAGATTGATCGGCACCATCAGGTGCGTCCACACGTCGCGGCTGCTGACGCCCAGATACGCGCCGGTGATGTTGCCGGCGATCAGCAGTTGCCCGGCCGGCACCGTGCTGAAGGTGGTGGCGCGGGTGACGGTCACCGCTTGCGCGGTTTCGCTTTCATTGGGCGTGCCCCAGTGGACCTGCCGCTGCAGCGCGCAGCCGGTGCTGCGATAGCTGGCGACGAACGCCTGCGGCAGCGCGGCGCTGGTGGTGCGGGTTTCGCCGACCGCCGTAAAACCGGGCGCGATGGTGGGAGTGCCGCCGTGACGGGTGATGTCGTTGAAGCGCGACAGGCCCTGACCCGGCAACTGCGAACCGCAGATGTACGCGCCGTTGTTGCCGTCGATCTGGAAGACCGCAGCGTTGTTGCCGTAGCTGCCCGCGACCACCAGGTTGTCGGCGAGCGACGGCGTATCCACTTCGGCGATGCCGCGACCGGTCAACTGCAGGGTGCCGACGGGCACGGCGTAATCGCGCGTCCAGATCAGCGTGCCGTTGCTCCTGATGCGGACCACGCGCACGTAGTTCACGGTGCCGGTGTTGTATTCGGCCAACGCGATCAGATCGCCCGCCGCAGTGCCGAACGCGCCGTCGCCGGTGGTCGCACGGATGATGTCCCAGGCGGTGTGCTTGCCGGCGGTGGTGCCGTAGCTGCGATGCCAGACCATATTGCCGTTGCAATCGACCTTGCTGATGGTCAGGTGGGTCTGAAGCGGCGTGGTGAGGGCATCGAACGTGCCGACGACCGCGAAGCCTGTGCCGTCGGTGTATTCGACGATACCGCGCCCCTCTTCGGAGCGGCCGCTGTCGTAGCTGAAGCGCCACGGCCCGGCCAGGGGGTTGGCGGCGCTTTTGCGTTCCACGACGATATTGTTGAACCCGGCCGCGGTCGGCGGAACGGTCTGCGTGCCCGTCGCTACCTGGCCGCCGCCCGCGCAGAACTGCACATCGGCGACGCCGTGCAATTGTTCCCGATGCGGATTGAGGCCGGAGTAGACCTCCCAACTCTGCGCGAATCCCGATCCCGGCAACGCCGCGAGCGCGACGAGTACGCTGACAGACAGGGAATGGCGTGTGCGAATCCTTGTTCTCATGACATCCTCTCCTGGGGTTGTGCCGATGACGCGCCATGCGCCGTCGGCGGGAGCGGATCCGACATGCATCGGATCCGCGATGCAGTCAGCGATTCGGGCGTTGCGCCGTGATCGCGGAACGACGGTGTACATGCGAATGCGAGTGCGAGCACGGGCGCACAGCCTGCGAGCATGTCGAGGCGTTCATCGAAACGGAAAAGTCGCACGTGCCCGGTGGCACCGCACGGACGCGTGCATTGCAGGGCGCGTCGCCTGCGTCTGCGTATGCATATGCGTGCATCGCTCGCCTCCTCGAACCCGCGACGATGTCGCGTTCCTTGTTCGTTCGCTCCGGCCCGCAACCGTTGTCGACGGTCCCGGCATTCGCGCCGGAGTCCGGGATCAGCCTACTCCTCGCAACCGGACAACGCGCATCGCGACGACGGACGGCCAGCCGGTCGAAAAGGATGTCGCGACGCCGGTCACGCCCGTTCAGGAAACGATGATGCCGGCATCGATCAGGCGGGTGTCGCCGGTGTGCGACGCAGCATGCGCAGCAGCGCGTAAACCGCCACCAACACGGCCAGGGCGATACCGATCGCGCTCCATTCCTTGGCGGTCAGGGTCGCGGTGATCGCCAGCATCGCCAGCAGCGAAATCGCGGGGATCAGCGGGCCGCCGGGCATCATGAACGGCGCGGCGCCGTTCTGGCGCAGATCGATGCGCTGCGCGCGCCACGCGGCAAGACTGACGAAACCGTAGGTGAGGCAGATCGCGCCGCCGGAAATCAGCGCCAGCGCGTCGAAACTGCCGCCGAGCGCGAGCGCCCACGCCAGGCCCGCATGCACGGCCAGCGCGAGCAGCGGCACGCGATGCGCCGCAGTGACGCGACCGAAGGCGCGCGGCAGATAACCGTCGCGACCCAGCGCGAACACCAGCCGCGACGTGCCGAGCAGATTGCCGAGCATGAAGCCGCTCATCGAGATGCAGGCGGTGATCAGCAGCAGCGTGCGGCCCGGTGCCCACAGCGCAGCGGCGGTATCGGCGATCGGCACGCCGCTCTTGGCCAGACCGTCGCCGAGCAGGCCCTGACCGACGATCTGCAGCCCGAGATACAGCAGCACCACCAGCAGGATCGCGGCGATGGTGGCGCGCGGCACGTTGCGCGCGGGATCGCGCAGTTCGCCCGAGGGCACCAGCGCGGTTTCCATGCCGGAGTAGGCGAACATCACCAGCACCATCGACGCGCCCAGCGCGGACACCGACGGCACATCGCCGAACGAAAAGCTCACCTGGCTCCAGTCGACGAAGAACACGCCGATGCCCGCGAGCAGGAACAGCGGCAGCAGTTTCAACGTCGCCAGCACCGCGATCGCGCGCGCGCCGAGCCTCACCCCGAACGCATTCAACGCGAACAACAGCAGATAGACCGCCGTCAGCAGGCCGGCGCGTGCGTAGGTGTCCGCGAACGCCGGCACCAGCGTGGCCACCTGCACCGACAGCGCGGCGGCGACGCCGGCGCTGGACGCGATATTGCTGATCCACATCAACGCGCCGGCGAGAAAGCCCGCGAACGGTCCGAACACCGCGGTCAGATATGTGTACGGCCCGCCGGTGGCCTGGGTGCGGCTGCCGATCGCGGCGAAGCACAGCGCCACCGGAATGATCGCCAATGCCCCGGCCAGCAGCGCCAGTGGCGCCGCGCTGCCCATCTGCGTCGCCAGCGACGATGGCATGCGGAAGATGCCGCCGCCGATGATCACGTTGATCACCGCCGCCGTCAGCGCGAACGTGCCGACCGCGCGGATCAGCGCGGCATCGCCTTCGAGCGGGCGGATGGATGCGGGTTCGGACATGGGCGTGGCCAGCGGCGGGCGAAGCGCGAAGCCTCGCACGCGCGCTGCGGTTTGACGAGTGCGAATCCCAGACCCTGCGGGCGCTCCGATCCGCCACATGCGATAGCATCGACCCAGATCTCCGGAGACCCGCCATGCGCATCACCCTGCTTGCCCTGTCCATCGCCTGTGCCAGCTTCGCCTGCGCGCTCGGCGCTCCGCCTGCTTCCGCCGCCGATGGGCAGCGTCCCGAAGTCGGCCAGCAGGCCGGGCGACTGCAGCCGAAAGTCCTTGCCTGGCGCCGCGACCTCCATGAACACCCGGAGCTGGGCAACCGCGAAACGCGCACCGCGAAAGTCGTTGCCGACCATCTGCGTTCGCTCGGCCTCGAGGTGAAAACCGGCATCGCCACCACCGGCGTGATCGCGGTGCTCAAAGGCGGCAAACCCGGCCCGCGCATCGCGATCCGCGCCGATATGGACGCCCTGCCGGTCACCGAACGCAACGCACTGCCGTTCGCCTCGAAAGCCACCTCGACGTTTCGCGGCGAAACCGTCGGCGTGATGCACGCCTGCGGCCACGACGCCCACACCTCGACGCTGATGGGCGTGGCCGAAGCGCTGGTGGCGATGAAGGCGGATCTGCCGGGCGAGATCCTGTTCGTGTTCCAGCCCGCCGAGGAAGGCCCGCCCGATGGCGAAGAAGGCGGCGCCGAGGAAATGCTGGCGCAGGGCATCTTCCGCGACTTCAAACCGGAAGCCGTGTTCGGCCTGCACGTGTTCAGCACGCTCAACGCCGGGCAGCTGGGCTACCGCGCCGGACCGGCGATGGCTGCGTCCGACCGCTTCAGCATCGTCATCAAGGGCCGGCAGACCCACGGCTCGCGGCCGTGGGGCGGGGTCGATCCGATCGTCGCTGCCGCCGATGTGATCGGCAGTGCGCAGACGATTGTTTCCCGCCGCCAGAACATCTCGAAGCTGCCGGTCGTCGTCACTTTCGGCGCGATCAAGGGCGGCATCCGCTACAACATCATCCCCGACCAGGTGGAAATGATCGGCACCATCCGCACCTTCGACGAAGGCATGCGCGCGGCGGTGTTCAAGGACCTGCAGAACGTGGCCGAACACGTGGCCGCCGCGCACGGCGCCACCGCCGTATCGCAGATCCCCGACACCAAGGGCAATCCGGTCACCGTCAACGATCCCGCGCTCAGCGCGAAGATGCGGCCGAGCCTGGTGCGCGCGGTCGGCGCCGACAGCGTGATCGACATGGATCTGAACATGGGCGCCGAGGATTTTTCGTTCTACGCGCGCGAAGTGCCCGGTTTCTTTTTCTTCGTCGGCGCCACACCGAAAGGACAGGACGCGATGAAGGCGCCGTCGAACCATTCGCCGGAATTCTTCCTCGACGAATCCGCGCTGGATGTCGGCCTGCGCGCGATGCTGCAGGTGACGCTGGATTATCTACACAACGCTCAGTAACTGGAAACGCCTGGAAACCCACCGTGAAAATATCGTATTTCTGCGTATCGACCGCACTGCTCGTTTCGCTGCCCGCATTGGCGGGCCAAACGCTTCCGGACCTCGGCGGCACCTATCGCGTTCGCGGCGAATGCCATGAGCGCACCGACAGCGGCGAATACAAGCGCTGCGTCGCGTGGAATCAACTCGTGCTGAAGCCCGGCGATGCCGCCGGCAGTTACCGCTACACGTTGGACACCAACACCTTCGCAACCACCCAGGGCGGTTGCTCGCTGGAAGGAACGGTCTCGCTGGAAGCGCAAGGCAAGCACCTGTATCTCTCCGCTCCCATCGGCGAAGCCGATGTCTGCCCGATCCGCTTCAAGGTCGACAAGAAAGCGCTGAGCCTGGAGATGCCGCAGGAGCAGGCGGATGCCGCCGCGTGTCGCAACCTGTGCAGCAGCAATTCGTCGCTGTACACCGACCCATTTCCAAGAGCGTCCCGGAAAAAGTGAAGCACGGCCCTGCTCACGCACGGGTCTCGCCCGCAACCGCACGCCATCGAATCTGTTGAAGCCTCTTCATGATCCACGACATTCCCCTCGGCCGCGAAGTCGCCTATCCGTCGCACTACGACCCGGGTCTGCTGTTTCCGATTCCGCGCGCGCAAGCCCGCGATGAAATCGGCATCGATGCGCGCGCGCTGCCTTTCATCGGCCACGACCGCTGGCACGCCTACGAATTGAGCTGGCTGGACACGCGCGGCAAGCCGGCGGTCGCGACGGCGACCCTGGAAATTCCGGCGACTGCGCCATTCCTGATCGAATCCAAATCGCTGAAGCTGTATCTCAACTCGCTCAACGCCTCGCGCTTCGCAAGCGCGGACGACGTGCGCGATACGCTGATCGCCGATCTGTCGCGCGCCGCCGGTGCGCCGGTGCGCGTCGCGTTCGGATTGCCGCCGTTCGCCGTGAGCGACGATGCGGTGCTGATCGATACGCTCGACATCGCGATCGACGACTACGGCCCGCCGAACGCCGCGCATCTCGCGCTCGATGGCGATGCCGTCATCGAAGAAACCATGCGTTCGGAGCTGCTGAAATCGAACTGCCCGGTGACCGGACAACCGGACTGGGCCAGCGTGCGCATCGACTATCGCGGCCCGAAGATCGATCGCGCGGGACTATTGCGCTATCTGGTCTCGTTCCGCGATCACGCCGAATTCCACGAGCAGTGCGTGGAGCGGATCTTCGTCGACCTGCAGTCGCGCTGCCGCCCGCAGACGCTGTCGGTGGAAGCGCGCTATACGCGTCGCGGCGGGCTCGACATCAATCCCTGGCGGGCGACGCCCGACACGCCGCTACCAACGCCCGGGCGCGACGAGCGCCAGTGATCCCGTCGCGAAAAAAACACATCGACGATATGGATTCTTAACATTCCGCATGTCAATGTGGGCGGGCCATCTGGCAGGAGCTTTCGACCATGACCACACCCGATAAGAAACCCGATTTTTCCAACGTGCAAAGCTCGGTGACCAGCACCGAACAGGAGCGCCCGGACTTCAGCAACGTCCAGTCCACCGTCACCTCGACCGAAGAAATCATCGGCGGTGAAGGCGGCGGCGGCGGTACCGGCGCGCAGACCTACACCATCGAGAAGGGCGACACGCTGTCGGCCGTCTCCAAGCGCTTCTACGGCAAGGCGAAATTCTGGCGCCAGATCTTCGAGGCCAACCGCGACACGATCGAGGATCCGGACCGGATCTTCCCCGGCCAGACCATCAAGCTGCCGGCGATCGATGTCGACGGCGACGGCGATCTCGACGACCCGTCCGCCGGCTGATCGCGCAGCGCGCGCTCCGCCTTCGCCCCAGCATTTCAACAACACCGCATTGAGGAATCACCCATGAATCGCACTCGTCTCTATCAGGTATTGCTCGTTGCCGCGATCGGCAGCGTCGCCATCGTCGGCTGCAAGAAGAAAGAAGAAGCCGCGCCGGCCCCGACGCCCGCACCGGCCGCCGTCGAACCGGCTCCGATGCCTGCTCCGGCCGCGACCGCATCGGTTGCCAGCGTCGATCTGGGCACCACCACCGGCCCGGACATGAAGCTCACCGCCACCACCATGAGCTTCAAGCCGAAGGACAAGTTCATCGTCTCGGTCGGCACCACCACCAGCGACCCGGCCGCCTCGGTCGCCGGCAAGCTCACCGCCAAACTGACCTTCGCCAATGGCGCCGAGATCATGCCGGTCGACGAAAAGACCCAGGATTTCAACCTCGCCGGCCCGGGCACGACCAACTTCGAATTCAGCAAGCCCGACGGCTGGCCGGTCGGCAAGTACAAGGTCGAAGTGTCGCTCGACGGCGCAGTGGTGCAGAGCAAGGATTTCGAAGTCACGAAGTAAGTCTGTACCGCATCGTTCCAAACGCAAGGGCGCGACTCCGGTCGCGCCCTTCGTTTTTTGCGGCGTGCGGATGATTTGCCGATGGCTTGGACCGACTGCACTTGGACCGACCGCATGGGCATGCAGCACAGGCATGCAGCATCCGAAGATACGAGGCGCATACCGCGACTGCACCGGCCGCATGCCCAAAGCCTCGCGGTGGCAGGTCTTTCGGCAGCCTGCTAGTGTGATCCGATCGTCTTCGCAGCCGGGTATCTCCGGCTCGCGGGCAGCGTGCTTTCCGAGCCCGGCGCTGCCCGAACAAGGCCCGCTTCGAACCGGATTTATTCCGAGTCGGCTTTTCCGAACCGGCTTTTTCCCGAACAGCACCAGGAGCGCGACATGCCCTTCGAACTGAACATCAACGGCAAACCGGTGCCGGTGGATGCCCCCGACGACATGCCGCTGCTGTGGGTGCTGCGCGACATCGCCGGGCTGACCGGCACCAAATACGGCTGCGGCATGGCCCAGTGCGGCGCGTGCACCGTGCACGTCGCCGGCCAGCCGGTCCGCAGTTGCGTCACCCCGGCCAGCGCGCTGGTGGGCCAGCCCATCACCACCATCGAGGGCGTCGGCGCGGCCGGGCCGGTCGCCAAGGCGGTGCAGGAGGCGTGGGTCGCCGGCGCGGTCGCGCAGTGCGGCTACTGCCAGAGCGGCCAGATCATGTCGGCGATCGCACTGCTGGAAACCAACCGCAACCCCGGCGACAGCGATATCGACGCGGCCATGGCAGGCAACCTCTGCCGCTGCGCCACCTATCAGCGCATCCGCGACGCGATCAAAGCCGCGGCCGCGACGCTCGCATAAGGAGAACGGATCATGTTCAACGGTCGCAAACTCCCGGCGATGGCCGCCGCCGCTTCGATGCCCACGCTGTCGCGCCGGCAGTTCGTGCTGGGTGCGGGCCTCATCGGTTCCGCGCTGATGGTGGGCTGCAAGATGGACACCGCGGCCGATGCCGCGCCGGCCACCGGCGCAGGCGGCAAGCCCGCCGCCGGTTCGCCGTTCGAGGCCTATCTGTCGATCGCCGCCGATGGCCTGGTCACGGTGTTCTCCAGCCAGTTCGACATGGGCCAGAATTCCTACGAGGGGCTGGCCACCCTGGTCGCCGAAGAACTGGGCGTGTCGCTGGAAAAAGTGCAGGTGGAAGGCCGCGCCGGCAATCCGAAGTGGTACGGCAATCTCGCCATGGGCGGAGCGTTCCAGCTCACCGGCGGTTCCAGCAGCATGCCCTCGTCGTGGGAGCGCTACCGCAAGGCCGGCGCAGTCGCGCGCGAATTGCTGAAACAGGCCGCCGCGAAACAGTGGGCGGTTGCGGTGGGCGAACTGTCGGTCGCGAACGGCGAAGTCATCCATGCCGGCAGCGACCGCCGCGCGGCTTACGGCAGCCTGATCGCGGCTGCGGCATCGCTGCCGGTCTCGGGCGAGGTCGCGCTCAAGGATCCCAAGGCGTGGACGCTGATCGGCAAGGACGCGACGTCGCGGATCGATGCGCGCGCCAAGTCCGACGGCAGCCAGCAGTACACCATCGACATCGCGCTGCCTGGCATGCTCACCGCAACCGTTGCGCACAGCCCGCGCTTCGGCGGCAAGGTCAAATCCTTCGACGCCACGGCCGCGAAAGCGGTGCCGGGCGTGGTCGACGTGGTGCAGATCAGCCGCGGCGTGGCCGTGGTGGCGCACAACACCTGGGCCGCGATCAAAGGCCGCGACGCGCTGCAGGTGGTGTGGGACGACAGCGCCGCGGAGGCGCGTTCTTCGCAGGCGATGTTCACCGAATATGAAGCGCTGTCCCAACAGGACGGCAAGCGCGCGCTGCAGCGCGGCGACGCCAGCGGCAAGCTGTCGAAGGCCGCGAAGACCATCGAAGCGACCTACCGCTTTCCCTATCTCGCGCACGCGGCGATGGAACCGCTGAATGCCGTGATCCACAAGGACGGCGAGCGCCTGCACATCCACGGCGGCCTGCAGATGCCCGACGCGGTGCAGGCGGTCTGCGCGCAGATCGCCGGCGTGAAACCCGGGCAGGTCGATCTGCACGTGATGAAGACCGGCGGCGGCTTCGGTCGGCGCGCGGTGGCCGACTGCGATGTGTTCGTGGAAGCCGCCGAGATCGCGAAAGCGCTGGATTTCCGCGCGCCGCTCAAACTGCAGTGGCCGCGCGAAGCCGACATGACCGGCGGCCGCTATCGCCCGCTGCACGTGCACCGCGTGCGCGTCGGCTTGGACGCCGACGGCGGCATCAGCGGCTGGCAGCACCATATCGTCGGCCAGTCGATCATGGCCGGCACGCCGTTCGAGTCGATGATGATGAAGGACGGCATCGATCCGACCTCGGTCGAAGGCGTGGCCGACACGCCCTACGCGCTGCCCGACATCGACGTGCACGCCACCCATCCGCCGTCGCCGGTGCCGGTGCTGTGGTGGCGCTCGGTCGGCCACACCCACACCGCGTACGTGATGCAGACCATGCTCGACGAGATCGCCACGGCCACCGGCAAGGATCCGGTCGCGCTGCGCCTGGCGCTGCTGCCGGACGATGCGCGCGAGCGCGCCGTGCTGTCGCTGGCCGCCGAAAAAGCGGGCTGGTCGCAGCCGGTCGCAGTTGGGCGTTTTCGCGGCGTTGCCGTGCACCAGTCCTTCGGCAGCTACGTCGCCACCGTTGCGGAAATTTCGAAAACCGCCGATGGCGGAATCAAGGTCGAGCGCTGCGTCGTGGCGTCCGACTGCGGCGTCGTGATCAATCCGGACGTGGTCCGCGCGCAGTTGGAAGGCGGCACCGGCTTCGGCCTCGGCGCGATGCTCGGCGAGCGCTTGACCCTGGACAACGGCGCGGCGACCGAACGCAATTACGACGCCTATCGCGTGCTGCGGATCGATGCGATGCCGAAGGTCGAAGTGCACATGCTGGCCTCGGCCGCCTCGCCCACCGGCATCGGCGAATGCGCGGTGCCGCCGATCGGACCGGCGGTGGCCAACGCAATCTTCCAGGCCACCGGCAAGCGCGTGCGCGACCTGCCGTTCGTGCAGGCCTGAGCGGATATGGCAGCGGTGTGCGATGCCGCGTCCGCTTGAGCTGTTGATCGCCAGCGCGCAGCGTCGCGAACCCTGCGCGCTGGTCACCCTGGTCGGCATCCACGGCCCCGCGCCGCGCCGCATCGGCGCGCAGATGGCGGTCAGCGCCAGCGGCGAAGTGGCGGGCGCGTTCTCCGGCGGCTGTCTCGATGCCGCAGTGATCGAAGAAGCGCAGCGCGCGCTGGTCGAACGCATCAGTCGCCGGATCCGCTACGGCGCCGATTCGCTGTATGTCGACATCGTGCTGCCCTGCGGCAGCGGGCTGGACCTGCAGTTCGACGGTGCGCTGCCCATCGTCACCATCGACGCGATCGCGCATGCCCTCGCGCAGCGCGAGCGTTTCGATCTGCGCTGGCGTGATCCCACGCAGCCGCCCGATTGCTTGGCCCCCACCGCTGACACGGCGTCCCGCCACGATGTCCGCATCCCGCATCTGCCGCCGCTGCGGCTGGTGCTGGCGGGCGCCGGCGACACGCTGCTGGCGATGTGCCGGCAGGCGCGCGCGGCGGACATCGACGTGGTGGCGCTGAGCCCCGACCGCGCCCTGCATGCGCCGCTGCAGGCGATCGGCGTCCCGCTGCACGTCCTGCAGGCGCAGCACGCGCTGCCGCCGCTGTCCTTCGACGCCTACACCGCTGCTGTCACCCTGTTCCACGATCACGACTGGGAGCTGCCGTTCCTGCAGCAGGCGCTGACCAGCAATGCCTGTCTGGTCGGTGCGATGGGCAGCCCCCGCACCCAGGCGCTGCGGCTGGAGCAACTGCAGGCGCGCGGCGTGCCGGCAGCGGCGCTCACCCGGCTGCGCAGCCCGCTGGGGCTGCTGCCGCGCGCGCGCGATCCGCAGGAGCTGGCGGTTTCGATCCTGGCCGAAGCCATGCAGACCTATCGCGAACGCTGTTATCCGGAACCCGCACACCGCGCATGACCACGCTGATCGCGATCCTCGCCGCAGGCAGTTCAACCCGGCTGGGCCAGCCGAAACAGCGGCTGCAGTGGCGCGGCGCCTCGCTGCTGCAGCACGCGGTGGATACCGCATCGGCGGTGACGCCGCACGTGCTGCTGACCCTTGGCGCGGAGGCCGACGCGCTGTGGCGCACCCTGCGCAGGCCGCCGGGCCTGCAGCGCATCGACGTGCCCGATCATGCGGAGGGGTTGTCCGCATCACTGCGTGCGGCGGTCGCGCGCGCCGAATCCGATCCCACCGTCGAACAGCTGCTGGTGATACTGGTCGATCAATACGCCGTGGACGGCGCGTGGCTGCGCGCGCTGCTGGCCCTCGCAGACGCGCACCCGCAGCGCATGGTCGCCTCGCGCTACGACGGCGTGCGCGGCGTACCGGCGGTGTTCCCGCGCAGCGCGTTCGCCGCCTTGGCCGCCTCGCGCGGCGATCAGGGCGCGCGCGCGCTGCTGCGCCACGAGCCCGATCCCATCGACCACATCGCCACGCACCCGCCGGGCGATGTCGATACGCCGGCGCAGATTCCGGCGGAGTGGCCATTTCCACCGGAGTGACCATGCTTCCGGCGCGGTGGATTACCCTGTCGACCGTTTCCCTTCGCTGTCACCGCCATGTCCGCCTCCGCTCTGCTCGACGACGCCCAGCTCGACCGCCTGTCCGACCTGCTCGACACCCGCGCGGTGCCGTTCAAGGGCTTCAATCTGGAAGCGCTGGACGGCTTCCTGTCCGCGCTGGCGGTGTCCCCGGACACGGTGCCGCCCGAGGAATGGCAGCCGGTGGTGTGGGGCGGCAAACCACCGCGCTGGGACGCCGACGAAGCGAGCGAAGTCGACACGCTGCTGTCGACCCACTGGCGGATGATCGAACAGCGCGTGCGCCAGGGAGCAGACGCCCCCGACCACCTCGGACCGCTGCTGTGGCTGCCCGAGGACCCGTCCGAACACAGCGACGATGCCCTGGACATCGGCTGCGACTGGGCCTACGGTTTTTTCCGCGGCGTGGAACTGCGCGAAACCGCATGGGACGCGTGGCTGGACGAACACGACTGGATCGACGAGATCTTCACCTTCCTCGACCGCCTCGCCAGCGGCGAAATCCTGGGCGAAGACCCGGAGGCCGAACCAACCCCGCTCGGCTACGAAGAGCGCCTGAGCATCATCATCCAACTCCCGGCGATGCTGGCCGACCTGCACCGTCACCGCATCGAAGCGCTGACCCCGCGCACGCAGTTGAAGCGCGAAGAAAAACCCGACCGCAACGATCCGTGCCCGTGCGGCAGCGGGAAAAAATACAAGAAGTGTTGTGGGGCATAAAACCTACGGAAGCCACCCGTAGCCCGGGTACGCGCGCAGCGCGTACCCGGGATCGAATTGACGCAGACGCCGCAGAATCTCGCAATGTTAGGCTTTTGGCCGTGTCCGGGCGATGTCACCAGAATTTTCTGCGACGGTGATCGGTAAAGGTATCCTCGAGTTCGTCGATGAGGAGATGGGCTACGGCATTATCAGTCTGAAGAAATTACAAGAAGCGCTGTGGTAAGTGAGTGCAATCGCACTTAACGTGTCGCAAGGAGAACTTTAGATGTGTATAGCCAAGTTGGCTGCTTTATTTTCTTGTTTTTCAATTTAGTGGTCTGAGGATCGAAAATGTTGGTTGCTCGCACTGTTGGCAACTGCCCAAGTTGTGGTGGGGAGCAGTGTTTTGGAAACGTGCTTATTGAGCATGATCACATTCTTCGAGGTTGTGGCCGATGCTCGTATAAGAGTTATTACCCTCTGCCACTCCTTCCGCGAAAGAAAGTTCTATATCTCGACCAAAACTTTTTCAGTGCTGCATTTCGAAACAAGATTGATCCCACAAAAGGTCAACCTAAGATAATTGAGCTCATGGAGCGCATTAAATATCTTGCAGCCTCACAAGCTCTAACTGTCCCTCTTTCATCTGTTCATGAGTCTGAGACGCGTCAGTGGGAGCGCCGCAAGGAAGCTCTCGATTTTTTGAAGATTACCAGTCGAGGTCATGAGTTCGAGCGTGAATATAAATTGGAGCGCATTCAAGTATTAAAAACGTTTCGATCTTGGTTAGAGAACTTGAATTCCGCTTATATTGTCGATCAAAAAGAAGCGTTGTCTGAAAAAGTTCACGAATGGGATGGATATGTCTTCGTTGATGTTGAGAGTGACAGGGTTAGTGGCTTGGAAGAGCTTGCTAGAAAGGTTAGCTCTGCGGAGAATCTTGTAGCATTATTCGACGAATGGAGGAACGAAAGCTCAACATTTCACGAGGACTTTCTTGGAGAACTTGAGGGTCAGGCTAAGATCTATTTGAGGGCGCACTTTGAATGGTTTAAGGCAGCAGCACAGGGAGATATGGGCGCTCTCCTTTCAACACCGATTATTGAACACATGAGACAGCAGCTTCCCAAGAAAACAAATCTGGAATCTGGTTTGCTGGTATGTCGTAATTTCTTCAAATCTGAACATTTCGCAAAGGTTCCTCTGCATTCAATAACATGTCGAACACACGCAACCTTAAAGCATGAAGTTATGCTCGGCGCGTATGTTCAACGTGACAAAGCATTGGTAAAGCTTCGCGGTTACTACACTGATCTCGATCACATTGCTCACTACGCACCTTACTGCGATGCGATAGCCATCGATAATGCTATGGCGGAGTTGATGAAGAAACCAAGCGTTGCTTTGTCTGAAAATTACGCTGTGAAAGTATTTAGTCTCAACACCGCTGATGACTTTCACGCATGGCTCGATGAGATTGAAGCATCTATAACCGATGAGCATCATGAGGCGCTTCTGGCAGCTTACGGTTGATCATCAACCGCTGTGTCGCCAAAATTTCTGAATAGGGAGCTCATGCCACGCATCGTTCCATCAGTTCGTAGGGCGCATAAGCAAAGCGTCATGCGCCTTTTTCGAGTAGCTGCCCACCGATACGCAGCGTGGCGCATGACGCCTTTGGCTTATGCGCCCTACGAGGAACTGAAAAGGCGCGCGTTACCGTGTTTCGCGGTCATCGACTAACGCAGCGGTGCTGCCAAGTCGGGACCCTGTGCGAGCGTTTGACGCCGGCAGCGCCGACGCAAGCGCCCTTCAACTCTCGTGTGCAGGCCAACGCATGTGGTGGTGGGTGTTGGCGCTGTGAGTGACGCTGAATCCCAGACGGTCGTAGAGCCTTTGTGCGGCATGGTTGTGTTGTGCCACATGCAACTCGACGCCGCGCCCGAGCGCTTGCGCTTCGCGCTGCGAGGCTTCGATCAATGCATGGCCGAGACCATGCCCGCGCATGCCGGGAAACAGACTGATGTCGACGATCAGATGGTCGGGTGCCGCACGCTGCAGGTAATAGCGGCCCACCGGGCCGCGTTGGGCATGTTCGATCGCGAGGAAATCGGCGTCGCCGAAATGCTGCAGGTAGTGTTTGTGCTGCAATCCGAACTGCTGGTCGAGAAAGCTGCGCTTGGCGATCTCCGGCCACGGCACCGGCGCCATTTCCTCGGCGCGCGTCGATGCGTACAGGTCGCGCAGCCACGGCAGGTCGTCGTCGCGTGCGGCGCGCAAAGAAAACCCGCGCTCGGCAAGCAGCGCGGGTGTTTGCATGCGGCCGGCGCGTTCCGCCGGGAACGGCGCCAACCGTTGTGATGCCATGGCCGTCAACTTACGGGAACGATGGATAGATGCCCTGCAGAGCGATGCAGAAGTTCACCCCGAGATACGGTTGCTGGTTCTGGTGGGGTTGGCCGCCGCCCGCACTTGGTTGGATCATGTTCGGCGCGAACGTGGTGTTGGGTGCGCCGGCGGAGAACGGTCTATTCGCCCCGATGAGCGGCTGGGACAGGCCGCCGTTCGCTGCAGGTGAACTCGAATTCGCCGGCACGAAGGCATTGATGACGTGGTTATGCTGCGGAATCTGGTTGCTGTTCAGCGTTACCGTGTTGGTGCCGAAGGCCTCCCCCAGTGAGCGCGGCGACAGCCCCGGTCCGTTGCCCTGTTCGCAGCCGGCGCGGCCGGCGAAGTTGGGCAGTTGGAAGGTGGTCTGGCCATTGCCGCCGTAGGTGACGCCGAGCAGCGAGAACAGTGCAGTATTTTGCGAGATCGGCAGGGTGGCGCCGTTCGCGAACGCCCAGCCGCGCGGGTTGAAGTTGAAGCCGAACAGCTGGATTTCGCCGATGAAGGGTTGAGTCATGACATGGTTCCTCCGATGAGGTGTGCCGCATGTGTCCGAGCGTGGACCGCTGCGGCCGCGCCTGCATGGCGCGATGGAAAGGGGTCTACCGGGCTCAGCTCTGGCTCGGGAAGATGCCTTGGGTGGCGATGCAGTACTGCACCGTCAACGTGGGCATGGTGTTGTCGTGCGGCTGGCTGCCGCCGGCGAGGCTCGTCGACTGCGCCGACATCGGCACCTGCGTCGCGCCACTGACATCGGACACATAGAAGCTGTCCCCGCTGACCGCACCCGGCAACAGACCGGTGCCGGGCGTCAGTGCGGTCGATACCGCTGCTGTCGTGACCAGGGGGTGAGTGTGTGCCGGCATCTGGGTCGGCAGCACCGTGACCGATTCGGTGCCTGCCTTCTGGCCGATGACGTAGGTGCTCAGGCCGGGCCCGGTGCCCTGATGGATCGGCAGACGCCCGCGCAGGTCGGGCACGCCGAAGGTGGTCTGGCCGTCGCCGCCGTAGGTGGTGCCGATCAGGGCGAACAGGGCGTCGTACTCGGAAATGGGCAGCAGGCTGCCGTCGCAGCCCTGCCAGCCGTTGGGGGCGCCGCGGGTGCCGAAGCCGAACATGCGGATCTCGCCGATATAAGGTGTACTCATGGGACTTCACTCCGAAAGTCGTACAGGCCGGGACGCGCAGCGCCCCCGAGCCGGATCAAGAGGGTGGACGCGCTCAGTTGCGCGACGGAAAGATGCCGCTGAGTGCGATGCAGAAATTGATCACGCTGTAGGGCTGCAGGTTCGGATGCGGCTGGTTGCCGCCTGCTGGCGCCACCGTCTGCGGGTTCATCGGAACCAGGCTTCCGGTGCTGGCGGAATAGAGATTCGGCGGAGTCGATCCGGCGTTGGTGCTGGTGGCATAAACGCGGCCGCCAGCGCTGCGATTGTCGCCAGCAGCCGTTGATGCGTTGACCGAGTGCGTGTGAGCCGGCAGGTTGGTGCTCAGCAGCGTGACGTTCTCGACGCCTCCGCTTTGGCCGATCTGCACCGACGGCGGTTGCCAGCTCGGGTCCACCGACGAGGCATAGCCGACCGGTGTGCGGCTGCGCAGGTCGGGCAGTGCGAAGTTGGTGGTTCCATTGCCGCCGTACTGTGTCCCCAGCAGCGAGAACAGGGCCTGGTTCTGATTGATGGGCAGCAGCTGGCCGTTGCATTGCGCCCAGAATTTCGGCGCGAAATTGAAGCCGGTCATCATGATCTGACCGATGAAGAATTCGCTCATCGCTATCCTCCCCTTGGATGGTTGGCGCGACGCTCCATGCGCCGCGTCGGCTTACTCTGAACCTGAACCAGCGATCCCACAAGGCCTATCGCGACCGGACGCTGGCGTATGCGGGAGCGCACAGTTCGCAGGTATGCGCGCACGCCTCTTTCACTGGCGGGCCAATCCTGTTCCAATAGGATTCAAGCGTTACCAGCACCCGGGCTGGCCCCCGGAGTCCGGAAACATCGTTACAACAGAAACAACGCAGCGGATCGCTACCGGCCTGATCGTTCGTGGCCGCTTTCAGGGGGAACAGGGACATGCAAACGCTTTCGACGCAGTCTGGCCGCAGTCGCGACCGCTTTACCGGCTTTGGCCTGATCGTATGGCTACTGGTGTTCGGGGTCCTCTGGCCCACGCTGGCGAGTGCCCAACACACGTCCCCGGAATGTCCGCCCCAGACAGGCACGGTCTCCAGCGGCGGCACGGTCACGATCAATATCACGGACTGCGCATCGAACATCGCGTTTGCAGGGATCGGCGATGTGGATGGCGGCAGTTCCGGCGCAGGGGACTTCGAGGATCACGGCACCGCCACGACCCGGATCACCGGCGGTCAGTGGTTCCTGGACTACAGCCACAACGGCACGACCGGTATCGGTTCGACCGATGTCTTCGAGATCACCGAGGCCACTGCGACCGGCAACGGCGACGTCCGGGTGACGATCAGCATCACCCCGTCGGCCTCGCCGATCACGGTGTCCCCAGCCACCCTGCCGACGCTGACTGCCGGCACCCCGTTCTCGCAGACGCTGACATCCAGCGGCGGTCTTGCGCCCTATACCTATACCCTTCAAGCCGGTGCCTTGCCGATCGGCTTCTCGCTGAGCAGCGCGGGCGTGTTGAGCGGTACACCGACCCAGCGCGGCGCCTACTCCTTCAGTGTCCGCTCAACGGATTCCACCACGCCCACCGCGCAGTTCGTCGACAAGGGCTACACCGGCACGGTGCAGAACCCCTCGTTGGCGCTTGTCCCGGCTACCGGCACAGCGATCCAGAGTGTCGCCTTCTCGCAGACGCTCACAACCGCCGGCGGCGTCGCCCCGCATACCTATCTGCTGGAAACCGGCACCTTCCCGGCCGGCATCAGCGTATCCAGCGCCGGCGTGATCAGCGGCACCACCACTGCCGCGCCCGGAAACTATCCGGTCACCCTGCGCGTCACCGATGCCAGTACCGGCCCGGGCAGCTATTTCGAACTCGAACCCTTCACCCTGACCGTCAGCCCGCCGCCGTCGGTCTCGATCGCCGTCGCTCCGGCCAGCGTGTCCGAAGACGGTGCGACCAACCTGATTTACACCGTCACCCGCAGCCTGAACCTGTCGTCGCCGACCACGGTCAACATCACCACCGCCGGCACCGCGACATCCGGCACCGACTATGCCGGCGGCGTCGCCACGGTCGTGATTCCAGCCGGCGCGACCACCGCGACCATCACCATCAATCCGTCCGTCGACGGTACCGTCGAAGCCGATGAAACCGTGATCCTCACCGTCGCGGCCGGCACCGGTTACACGGTCGGCGCGCCTGCCAGCGCTACCGGCACCATCCTCAACGACGATGTGCCTGCGGCTACGATCACCGTGTCTCCGGCCGCCGTTGCCGAAGACGGCGCGCCGAACCTGGTGTACACGATCACGTTGAACCAGGCGTCGTTCACCGCGTTGTCGATCAACTACACCGTCGGCGGCACCGCCACCAACGGAACCGACTACGCGACCGTCACCTCGCCGCTGGTCATCCCGGCCGGCAATACCACCGGCACAGTCACCGTCAATCCGACCGCCGACGCCACCATCGAATCCGACGAGACGGTCATCCTGACCCTCGCCGCCGGTGCCGGTTACACGGTCGGCGTACCGGCCAGCGCCACCGGCACGATCCTCAACGACGATCTGCCGAACCTGACGATCAATGATGTCACCGCATCGGAAGGCAACGCTGGCATCACCAACTTCACCTTCACGGTCAGCCTGAGCGCGCCGGCCGGTCCGGGTGGCGTCACCTTCGACATCGCCACCGCCAACGGCAGTGCCACGGCGGGCGTCGATTACGTGGCCAGCGCGCTCACCGGTCAGACCATCCCGACCGGCAGCAGCACCTACACGTTCACCGTGCTGGTGAACGGCGATACGCTCAACGAGCCGACCGAAACCTTCTTCGTCAACGTGACCAACGTGACCAATGCGGTCGTCGTCGATGGCCAGGGCGTGGGCACCATCACCAACGACGACCCGCTGCCTTCGCTCAGCATCAACGATGTCACCGTGGTCGAGGGCAATGCCGGCACCGTCAATGCGGTGTTCACCGTCACCCTCAGCGCGGCCAGCGGCCAGACCGTGGGCGTGAACTACGCGACCGCCGACGGTACCGCGACCCAGCCGGCCGACTACACCTCGACCACCGGCGCGCTGACCTTCACCCCGGGCCAGACCACCCGCACCATCACCGTGCCGGTGATCGGCGAAACCGTGCCCGAGGCGAACGAGACCTTCTTCGTCAACCTCAGCGGCGCGACCAACGCGACGATCGCCGACAACCAGGGTCTGGGCACCATCACCAACGACGATGTGCCGGTGACGGTCAATCCGGCGACGCTGCCCGACGGCGCTGTCGCGGCTGCGTACAGCCAGACGATCACCGCCAGCGGCGGCGCGGCTCCGTACACGTTTGCGGTGACTGCGGGCAGCCTGCCGGCAGGTGTGACCCTCTCGCCCGGCGGTGCGCTCAGCGGCACGCCGACCGCAGGCGGCAGCTTCAACTTCACCATCACCGCGACCGACAGCAGCCCGTTCCCGGGTCCGTTCGCGGGCAGTCGCGCGTACACCATCGCCATCGCAGCACCGACGATCGTGCTGCCGGCGACTCCGCTGGCGGGCGGCACCCTGGGCGCGGCGTACTCGGCCGCAATCACGCCGGCCTCCGGTGGCACCTCGCCGTACGCCTATGCGGTCACCGCCGGGGCATTGCCGGCTGGGCTGAACCTCAACGCCGCGACCGGCGCCATCACCGGCACGCCGGGCGCAGTGGGCACGTTCAACTTCGATATCACCGCGACCGACAGCAGCACCGGTACCGGCCCGTACACCGCGACCCAGAGCTACAGCATCGATGTCATCGATGTTCCGCCGGTCGCCAATCCGGTGTCGATCACCGTCGCCTACAACAGCGGCGCGACTCCGGTGCCGCTGAACATCACCGGCGGCGCGCCGACCTCGGTGGCCATCGGTACGCCGTCCACCAACGGCACCGAGATCACCAGCGGCATCACGATCACCTATCAACCGAATCCGGATTTCTCCGGCACCGATACGTTCACCTATCTCGCGACCAACAGCGGCGGCACGTCCGCGCCCGCCACGGTGACGGTGACGGTGAGCGACCCGGTCATCACCATCACCCCCAGCGGCGGCTTCGCGGCCACCGTGGCCACGCCGTACACCCAGACCTTCACCTGGAACGGCGGCGCGCAGCCGTACAGCGGCTATCAGGTCACCAACCTGCCGGCTGGACTGTCGATCACCGGCTCCACCGCGAACAGCGTGACCGTCTCCGGCACGCCGACCCAGGCGGGCAGCTTCACCCTCAACGCTTCGGCCACCGACAGCAGCACCGGCAACGGTCCGTTCACCGTCGGTCAGGCGTTCACGCTGACCGTGGCCGGCCCGACGCTGGCGCTGGCACCGGCTTCGACCACATTCAACGCTCCGTACGGCGTTGCCGGCTATTCGCAGAGTTTCACCGCCAGCGGCGGTATCGGTCCTTACACCTACGTCCTCAGCGGCGCACTGCCGCCGGGCGTGACCTTCGCCGGCAATACCGTGTCCGGTACGCCGACGGCGCCCGGCAGCTACAGCTTCAGCATCACCGCGACCGATACGGGTTCCAGCGGGACCGGCTCGCCGTTCACGGTGGCGCAGAACTACATCATCAACGTGGCGGCACCGACCATCGTGGTGAACCCGGCCACGCTGCCGAACCCGACTGCCGGCAACGCCTACAGCCAGACGCTCACCGCGTCCGGCGGCGTCGGCCCGTACGGCTTCACCCTCGGCGCCGGCAGCCTGCCGTCCGGCATCACCCTGGCGAGCAGCGGTGCGCTGTCCGGCACATCGAATGAAGTCGGCACGTTCAACATCGCCGTTACCGCCACCGATGCCAACGGCCAGACCGGCAGCCGTGCCTACACGCTGACCATCGCCGCGCCGACGTTGACCCTGACGCCGGCAGCCGGCGTGCAGACGCTGACCTACGGCGTGCCCTACACGCAGGCCTTCACCGCTGGCGGCAGCGCCGGTCCGTTCAACTACGTGCTGAGCGGCGCCCTGCCGGCCGGTGTCACCTTCAGCGGCAATACGCTGTCGGGTACGCCGACAGTGCCGGGCAGCTATCCGATCACCGTCACCGCGACCGACACCGTGTTGACCGGTGCGGGTGCGCCGTTCTCGATCACCCAGAACTACACGCTCGACGTCCCGGCGCCGGCCATCACGGTCAATCCGGCCACATTGCCGAACCCGGTCGCGGGCACGGCCTACAGCCAGACGCTCACCGTGAGCGGCGGCGTCGCGCCGTACAGCACCGCCGTCACCAGCGGCGCGCTGCCGACCGGCATCACCCTGAGCAGCGGTGGTGCGCTTTCCGGCACCTCGTTCGAAGTCGGTACGTACAACGTCACCGTCACCGGCACCGATGCCAACGGCCAGACCGGTAGCCGCGCCTACACGCTGACCATTGCCGCACCGACGCTGAGCATGAGCCCGGCGGCCGGCGTACAGACGCTGACCTACGGTGCGCCGTACTCGCAGGCCTTCACCGCCAGCGGCAGCCCCGGTCCGTACAGCTATGTGCTGAGCGGTGCATTGCCGGCAGGCGTCACCTTCAGCGGCAATACGCTGTCGGGTACGCCGACGGTGCCGGGCAGCTATCCGGTCACCATTACCGCCACCGACACGGTGCTGACGGGCGCGGGCGCACCGTTCTCGATCGCCCAGAACTACACGCTCGACGTTCCGGCGCCGGTCATTGCGATGACGCCGGCCACGTTGCCCAACACGACTGCGGGCTTGGCGTACAGCCAGACCTTCACCGCCAGCGGCGGCGTTGCGCCCTACAGCTTCGCGGTGACTGCGGGCGCCTTGCCGAACGGTCTGACGTTGACCTCGGGCGGTGCGCTGTCCGGCACCACGACGACCTCGGGCACGTTCAACTTCACCGTGACCGCAGCCGACGTCAATGGCCAGAACACCAGCACCGCCTACACCGTGGTGGTGGCGGTGCCGACGCTCACGCTGACCCCGGCCACGCTGCCGGCCGGTACGGCGGGTACGGCTTACACCCAGGTGCTGACGATCGGTGGCGGCATCGCGCCGTACACGGTGACCTTGACCGGTACGCTGCCGACGGGCCTGACCTTCAATGCGGCCACCCGCACCTTCAGCGGCACGCCGACGCAGGCAGGCACGTTCAACCTCAGCGTGACCGTCACCGACAGCACCGGCGGCACCGCTGCGACGGTGACCAACGCCTACACGCTGACCATCGCGACGCCGAACCTGACCCTGACCCCGGCCACCGTGCCGGCAGGCACGGCGGGCGTTGCTTACAGCCAGACCTTCGTCGCCAGCGGCGGTATCGCGCCTTACGCGTACAGCCTGAGTGCGGGTGCGCTGCCGGCCGGTCTGACCCTGAATGCCGCAGGCGCCCTCAGCGGCACGCCGACGGTGGTGGGCACCTTCAACTTCAGCGTGACCGCGACCGACAGCACCACCGGCACCGCAGCGACGGCGACCATCGCCTACACGCTGACGCTGTCGGCACCGGTCATCACCATCACCCCGGCGACCCTGCCCAACAGCGTCCAGCAACTGCCGTACACGCAGGCGCTGACCGCGACCGGCGGCACCGCGCCGTACACCTTCGCGGTGACTGCGGGTGCATTGCCGGCGGGTCTGACCCTGAGCACGGCCGGCGCATTGAGCGGCACACCGACGGTGTCGGGTCTGTTCAACTTCACGGTCCGGGCGACCGACGCGCTGGGCTTCACCGGCACGCGGGTCTATGCGCTGACGGTCGTGGACCGCCCCGATCCGTCGAAGGATCCGGAAGTGCGCGGTCTGCTGGAAGCGCAGGCGGATGCCACCCGTCGCTTCGCGACCACCCAGATCAACAACTTCCAGCAGCGTCTGGAGCGGTTGCACGGTGCGGGTCAGGACGGCGGCTTCGACAACGGTCTGAGCGTGTCCTACGACCAGTACTGTCCGGAGATGGTGGGTGCGATTCCCGGTCGCCGCTGCGACCGCCCGACCACCGGCAGCACGGTCGGCGCCGCGATGGCCGAGCAGAACAACGCGCGCGCCGGCGACGGCAACAACGCGTACGGCATCTGGACGGCGGGCACGATCCGCTCGGGCAATCACGATGGCCGCAACGGCAGCGCCGATGTGGACTTCGAGACCGACGGCCTCAGCGCCGGTCTGGATTACCGCGTCAACGATGCGCTGACGATCGGCGGCGGCGTGGGTTACGGCACCGACAGCAGCGACATCGGCGAGAACGGCAGCCGCAGCAAGGGCAGTGCCTACTCCCTCGCGGTGTACGGCAGCTACAGCCCGGGCGACCTGTTCTTCATGGACGCCCTGTGGGGCTACCAGAGTCTCGACTACGACCTGCGCCGGTTCGTCACCACCAACGGCAACTTCGTCGACGGCAAGCGCAAGGGCACGCAGTGGTTCGGCTCGGTGTCGGCAGGTGCGGACATCCAGAAGGGCGCATGGCAGTTCACGCCGTACGTACGTGCGGATGTGGCGCGTGCCGATCTGGATTCGTACACCGAGCGCGGCGACCCGATCTTCGCGCTGGCCTACAACAACCTTGAAGTGGATACGGACACCGGCAACGTGGGCGTGCGCATCGACTACCGTCGCGAAGCGAGCTGGGGCCTGTGGTCGCCGCAGTTCCGTCTGGAATACCAGCACGACTTCAAGGGCAACGGCGCGCAGACGATGCGCTACGCGGACCTGCCGACCGGCCCGTTCTACCGCGCGGGTCTGAACGACTTCGACCGCAGCCGCCTGATGCTGGGCCTGGGCGTATTGTTCAATCTGAGCAACGACTGGTCGTTCAAGTTCGACTATCGCGGCCTGATCGGCAGCGGCGGCGACAGCGACCACGGCGTCCAGCTCAACGTCGACAGGAAGTTCTGATCGTCGGTCGCCACGGCTGAGAAAGACACGGCGCCGCTGCTCACGCAGCGGCGCTTTTTTTCGTGGCGGTGATATCGTTGCGTGGGGTGAGCTTCAGCCCATGAACTGCTGCAGGCAATGACCACGTTTTCCGTTTCGATACTGCAGCGCTGGATCCACCGATGCGCGTCGGCACTCATGGCCATGGCGCTGTCGGTGGCTGTGCTGCTGCCGGTCGAGGCGATGGCGCAGCCGGCATTGACGCTCTCGCCGGAAACCCTGCCGAACGCCTCGACCCAGGTCTACTACTCGCAGTTTTTCAGCGCTTCCGGCGGCGTAGCGCCGTACACCTATCGCATCAGCGCGGGCGCCTTGCCGCCAGGCATTTTTGTCTTCAGCAATTTCATGTCCGGCGTACCGAGCGTTGCCGGCACCTACAGTTTTTCGATCACGGCAACCGATCGGACATCGCCCGTTCCGCTCACGGTGACTCGCGATTACGCGCTGGTCGTCGAACAGACGCCGTTCGTGATCGATGAAGCCGTGCCCACTGTCGCGACGGCAGGGCGGAATTACAGTTATTCGATTACGGCACGTGGGGGCATCAAACCGTACGCCTTTCGGCTGGAGAGCGGCGCATTGCCACCGGGTTTGACCTTGGGCAGCGACGGAAGCGTCAGCGGCATTCCCATGGCAGCCGGGACGTTCGATATCACCGTCGTCGTTACCGACAGCACAAGCGGGACACCTTCCACCGCGATCGGAAGCTTCCGGTTTGTGGTGGAACTTCCCGTGATGAGCGTTTCGCCCGAGCGGCCGTCGCACGCCGCGGTCGGCTCGCCATACGCGATGTCTCTCGGTGCCGTAGGTGGCAAGGAGCCATATCTCTACGCGCTGACATCCGGCGTGCTGCCGGCAGGTCTGCAACTGCAGTCCAACGGCACCATCACCGGCGTACCGGAAGTGGTGGGGTCTTACGAGATCACCATTACCGCGACCGACGGCAGCACCGGCTACGGTCCGATCACCGCCAGTCGCGCGTACACGATGGTGGTGGAGCCGCCCAGGCTGGTGCTCGATATCGGCGTCCTGCCGGTCGCGACGGCTGCGCAGCCCTACACCGCCAGGCTTGTCGTCTCGAACGGTGTCGCACCTTATGCGTTCACGCTCGGGAGCGGCACGCTGCCGCCGGGGCTCGTGCTTGCCGGGGACGGCACGATTTCCGGAATCCCTGCGCGTCCATTGCCGCCGCCGAATTTTTCGCAATACGCCTTCGTCTTCAATGTGGTCGATGCGAACAGGCGCAGCGCGACGTTCAACACGGATATGACGGTGATCGACACACCGATGCAGATCGGACCGTCGGTGGTGCCCGATGGCATCGCGGGGGTCACCGAATATCTGCTGCCATTCACCGCCGCGAATGCGACCGCACCCTATGCCTTCGCGCTGCAGGAAGGCGTGTTGCCGCAAGGCCTGGGCTTCGACCCGGACACCGCAACGTTGTCGGGTATCCCGACCGAATCCGGCAGCTTCGCTTTCACCCTGCAACTGACCGACGCCGAACACCGGATCGTGGCCAGACAGTACGCTTTCACGATCGCCGCGCCGACGTTGGCGCTCACATCGACAGCGTTGTCTGCGGGTACGGCCGGGGTTGCCTATCGCCATCCACTCAGTGCAAGCGGCGGTGCCGCACCATATCGATTCCGGATCATCGAGGGGGCGATGCCTCCAGGGCTGACCGTGAGTGCCGATGGCGAGATCAGCGGCACCACCGATCAAGTCGGAACATTTCCGTTCGTGATCGAAGTGGCGTCGGCCACTCGACAGCTGAGCGTCCAGGCATTGACTCTGCAGATCAATCCGCCGGCGGGTCTGGATTCAGCGCCGGTCGTTACCACGACAGTCACGCCGGACGTCGTGTCGCCGACGGTCGTCATCCCTTCGCGCAACGTCACCATGGTGGCGGGCGCAGCCGCGACGATCGACCTCACCGAAGGCGCGACCGGTGCGCCATTCACTGCGGCGAACGTGGTGTCGCTGAGACCTGTCCACGCGGGCACGGTCTCCATCGCCCATGGCGGCAGCGGCGCGAATGCGCGCTACGCGCTGAGGTTCGCGCCCGCGCCGGATTTTTCCGGAGTCGCCACTGTCCAGTACACGCTCGGCAATCGCGGTGCGATCTCGGCACCGGCGACCATCGCGTTCACCGTGGTGCCACGTCCCGACCCCGCGCGCGATGCTGAAGCGCTCGGGTTGCTGGATGCGCAGGCGCGCAGCGCGCGCAGCTTCGCGACCGCGCAGATCGTCAATGTGCGCCAGCGGCTCGAACGTCTGCACGGCGCGGGCGATGGCCGCTACGGCTTCAGCGATGGTCTGATGTTCGCATCCAGCAGTGCGATCGACCGCTGTGCGCCGCGCGTCGCCGCCTCGCCTGGCGAGGGCTGCGCGCAACCGGTTGCCGACGATGAGGTCGTCGGGAGTCGGCATCGAAAGGATTATCTGTTCGGCACCTGGATCGCTGGCACGCTCGGCAGCGGCGAGCGCGATGCGCGCAAGGGTCGCGAGGCGCTGGATTTCGAAACCCGGGGCGTCAGTGGCGGCGGCGACATGCGCATCGGCGATGGCTATGCGGGCGCAGGCATCGGCTACGGACGCGACCGCACCTGGGTCGGCGACGACCGCACCCGCAGCGATGCGCAGGCGTACACGCTCTCTGCCTACGGTGGCTATGCGCCGGGCGACGTGTTCTTCATCGACGGCGTGCTCGGCTACCAATCGCTGCACTACGCGCTGCGTCGCAGTCCGACCGCGACTGCGGGCGAGGTGAACGGTCGTCGCGCCGGCCGGCAATGGTTCGCCGCGCTCACCGCCGGTGCCGATCTCGAACGTGGCCGCTGGCAGTTCACGCCCTATGGTCGGTTCGAATTCGTGCGCGCCACGCTCGACGGTTATCGCGAGCAGGGCGATCCGGTTTACGCCCTGCGCTACGACGACCAGGCGCTGCGCAGCAGTTCGGCGAATGTCGGTCTGCGCGTGGACTACCGCAGCACTACGCGATGGGGCATGTTCGCGCCGCAGCTGCGTCTGGAATATCAGCACGATGTGGAGCGCGACGGCGCGGCCACGTTGCACTACGCCGATTGGGCGCAGGGTCCGGCCTATCGCGCGGATGTGCGCGGCTTCGGTCGCAGCCGCCTGGAAATCGGCCTGGGCGCGTTGTTCGAAAACCGCACACAGTGGACCTTCGCCTTCGGCTATCGCGGTCTGCTCGACGACCACGGCAGCGATCACGGCCTGACCTTCGACATCCAGCACGAATTCTGAGCGCCGGGCATTCCGCCGGCGCGACGCTGCGGTCCGTGCGCGTGCGGAGTTGAGCGCGCAAGCGTGCGTACACTGCGTCCTCCCCTCTCGCGAATCATCCACGCCATGGCCATCGATCTGTACACCGCCGCCGTTCCGCCGTTGTCCCGCGCATTGGCGCAGCTGCGCCAGGTGCTCGCCAAAGGCGCCGCGCACGCCGAAGCGCAGAGCTGGGATCCCGCCGTGTTGCTGGCGATGCGGCTGGCGCCCGACATGTTTCCGCTGACCCGTCAGGTGCAGATCGCCACCGATATGGCCAAGAATGCGGTCGCGCGCCTGACGGGCACGCAGGCGCCCGTTTTCGAGGACAACGAAACCACGTTCGCCGAACTCGACGCGCGTCTGCAGCGCGCCATCGACTATCTGGGCTCGCTGTCGGCCGATGCGTTCATCGACGCGGAGACGCGCGCGATTGCCGTGCCCACCCGCGCATACGGCGATCTGCATTTCATCGGCACCGACTATCTGTTCGGCTACGTGTTGCCCAACGTGCATTTCCACAGCACCACCGCCTACGCGCTGCTGCGCCATGCCGGCGTGCCGCTGGGCAAGGCCGACTACATCGGTCCGCCGCCCGCGCGGGACTGATCCGGCATTCGCGGCGGCAACGAAGGAGGCGCCTTCAGGACGTCTCCGGCATCATGTCTGACCGATGCCCACCGCTTCCGCCCGTTTCCACCTGATTTCCGGCAACCGTCTCGACCGGTTGGCGGCGCATCTGGGCGCGCGGCTGGCGGCGCCTGCGGATCCCGATTCGCTGGCGCCCGATGTGGTGCTGATCCCGCAGCCCGCGCTGCGTCACTGGCTGCAGCAGGCCTTGGCCGAACGCTACGGCGTCGCCGCCAACCTCGACATCTGCACGCCCTCTGAATTCGTCTGGCGGCTGCTGCGCAGCGCGCATCCGCAGTTGCCCGACACCTCGCCGTGGGATCGCGAATCGCTGCGCTGGCAGCTGTACGCGCTGCTCGACGACAGCGCCGCGTCGCTGCCGCCCGCAGTGCGCCTGCATCTGCAGCGTGCGGCCGGCGCATCGGCGGAGATCGGCGAACATGCGCTCGCGCGCTACGGGCTGGCCGATGCGCTGGCCGGCGCCTACGACAAATACCAGGCGTATCGCCGCGACTGGCTGCGGGACTGGGAGCGCAACGACCCCGCCAGCCGCGACGATTGGCAGGCGCAGCTGTGGCGCGCGCTGCGCCAGCGTCTGCGCGGCACGTCGCATCGCGCCGTGCTGCTCGGCGAATGGCTCGCACGTCACGACCGCGAGGCCGACACGTTCGCCGGCAGCGCACCGCCCGGGCTGCCGCCGCGCGTCGCCGCGTTCGGCACCATCCATGTCTCGCCGGATGTGCTGCATCTGCTCGCGGTGGTCGGGCAATGGTCCGAGCTCGATTTCTATCTGCCCACGCCCTCCGCCGAATACTGGGGCGATGTCGAATCGCTGCGCGAGCGGCTGCGCCGCGATGGCGTTGCGTCGCTGCCGACGGCGCTCGCGGATGCCGAGCGCGACAACCCGTTGTTGACTGCATGGGGTGCGGGCGGTCGCGAAATCCTCGCCCAGCTGTTCTCGTACGAGATCGTGCTGCCGCAGCGCGAAACCGAACTGTTCGCTTTGCCCGGCCGCGACACGCTGCTGCACCGGCTGCAGCAGGACGTGCTGGATCGCGCCGCACCCGCGACATCCACGTTCGATGTCGACGATGTCTCGCTGCAGCTGCACGCTTGTCATTCGAAACTGCGCGAAGTCGAGGTGCTGCACGATCAGTTGCGCGCGCTGTTGGATGACGCCCGTTTCGACCCGCCGCTGCAGCCGCGCGACATCGCGGTGCTCGCGCCGGACATCGCCGATTACCTGCCGCTGGCGCGCGCGGTGTTCGGCGGCCTGTCGCCCGACGATCCGCGCTTCATCCCGTTCTCGCTGGCCGACCGCCCGCAGGCGCAGTCGCATCCATTGATCGCACTGTTGCTGGACCTGATCGCGCTGGCCGACACGCCGCTGACCGCCGGCGCGTTCCGCGACCTTCTGGCGACGCCGTCGATCGCGCACGCGCTGCAGCTCGACGCCGCGCAGCGCGCGAAGATCGACGCATGGTTCGAGGCCGCCGGCATCCGCTGGGGCGAAGACGAGGCCGCGCGCGCACGCGTCGGCGCCGGACGCTGGCGCGAATACAGTTTCGATTTCGGCATCGACCGTCTGCTCAGCGGCTATGCCACCGGCGCGGACACGGCGGAGATCGCGACCGGCGCGGCATACATCGCGCCGTACCCGGAACTCGAAGGCGCGGATGCGGACACCCTCGACCGCGCGCTGACGCTGTATCGACGGCTGCGCGAACTGATCGCATGGATGCGTGCGCCGCATGTCGCCGCCGATTGGCGCGCGAGACTCGCCGACATGCTGCAGACGCTGCTCGCGCCGGTGCCGCAGGACGACAGCGAAGCGCAGGCGCGGCGTCTGCTGCTGGACACGCTGGACGATTTCGCCAACGAAGCCGAGCATGCCGGCGCGCTGCCGGCCACGCTGGTGCAGCGCACGCTGCGCGACACGCTCACCCAGCCGTCGTCGCATCGTCCGTGGCTGTCGGGCGGCGTGACCTTCGCCGGCATGGTGCCACTGCGCACGGTGCCGTTCCGCGTGATCTGTCTGCTCGGGCTCGATGCCGATGCGTATCCGCGTCGCGAACCGGGCGACGACATCAACCGCATCGTCGATGCGATACAGGGCCGCGCGCCGCGCCGCCTCGGCGACCGCTCGGTGCGCGACGACGACCGCTTCCTGTTCCTGCAGCTGCTGTGCGCGGCCGGCGACGTGTTCTATCTCAGCTACGGCGGCCGCGACGCGCGCGACGGCAGCATCCGCGAACCCTCGCCGGTGATCGCCGAACTGCTCGACGCGGTCGAGCGCATGCATGGCGATACCGTCCGCGAACGCCTGTGCGTGCAGCATCCGCTGCAGCCGTTCTCGCCGCGCGCGTTCGGTGCGGGCGATGCGGGCGATGTCGAACCGCGCCGGTTTTCGTATCGCCGGGAATGGGCGATGCCGGCCGCAGCGATTCAGACGATAGAACCGCCGTTCGTCGCTTCGCTGATGACAGCGTTGGATGCAGCACAGTCGATTCCGGATCGCGACGCACTGCAGCGTTTCTTCGTCAACCCTGCACGCGACTGGCTGCGCGAAAGGCTCGGCCTGCGATTGCCCGATGCCGCGCACGAGATCGCCGATCGCGAGCCGCTGGGCGAGAACGGCTTGCTGCGCTACGGCGCGATCGATGCGCTGCTGTCGCATGAGAACGACGAAGCCGTCGAGAGCGAAGCCTCCGAGTCATGGCTGCGAGCGCAGGCGCTGCTGCCGCCTGGGCGCGATGGCGATGCGATCGCGCACAACGCACGCATGGTCGCGCGGGATCTGCTCGCGGCGCGCGCGGCGGTGGGCGGAGCGGCACGGCCACGCATCGTATCGGCGGACACAGAGACTGCGGTGCACGGCATCGCCTTCCGTTTCCACGATGTCCATGACGATGCCCGCGCCATCGCGGTTGCGGGCAGACTCGACGGCAAGCGGCGTCTGCGCGCGGGCCTCGACCATCTGCTGCTGGCGTCAGCGCTCGGCGAACCGGCGCGCACGCATCTGATCGGTTACGACAGCAAAGCCAATGCGCCGGTCGAAATCGTCTATACCGGTCTGTCGCAGGCTCAGGCCGAAGAAAGACTCGCCGCGATGCTCGCGCTGTGGCGCGAAGGCCGCGACGCACCACTGCCGTTCGCACCGAAGACCGCGTTCGCGTATGCGGCGCAGTGGCATGCCAAAACAGATGTCGGCGCCGCGTGGAAAGCCGCGCATGCTGCGTTCGCACCCTTCGGCGGCGGCGGCGAAAGCGAAGACATGTGGCTGCGGCTTGCGTTCCGGCCCGAGGGTCTGCTCGCCCGCTTCGACGCGGCGCATGCGCAGCGCTTCCGTGAGATCGCGGTCGTCGTGTTCGACGCGCGGGAGCCGGCGGCATGACCACGTCGTTGCCTGTCGACATCGCGGTCGACGTCGGCCTGCATCTGCCGCTGCACGGCGCGCGCCTGATCGAGGCCAGCGCCGGCACCGGCAAGACCTTCACGCTCGCCACCCTGGTGCTGCGCCTGCTGCTGGAGCGCGGCGCATCGATGTCGCAGATGCTCGCGGTGACCTTCACCCGCGCCGCGACGCAGGAACTGCGCCAGCGCCTGCGGCGGCGTCTTAGGCTCGCGCGCCGGCTGCTGGATACGCCGGAGGCAGCGCTGCAGGGCGAGGCCGCCATGACCGACGCGGTGCTGCAGTCCGCGATCCAGCGCGACGGCATCACGGTCGTGCGTCAGCGCATCGAAGCCGCGCTGCTGCAGCTCGATGAAGCCACCGTTTCCACGATCCACGGGTTCTGCCATCGCGCGCTGCGCGAGTTCGGATTCCGTGCAGGACTGTTGGCCGAGCAGGCGGTGGTCGACGATGCCACCGAGGTGTGGAGCGATGTCGCCGCCGAGCTCTGGCGCGCGGCCGCCAATACGGATGCCACGGTATTCGATGCGGCGGTCGTCGCCGATGTCCATGATCTGCTCGCGGCGTTATGGCAAGCACCGGACGCGTTGACCGAAGATCTGCCGGCACTCTGCGATCCGCTGCGCGTCGTGCATCCGCTGCGCGAAGAATCGATCGCAGCTGCGGCGCTGCATGCGCTGCGCGATGCGGCCATCGCGCGCTTCGATACGGCGATGGCGCGTCGCAGCGAATGCAGCCAGGATCAGTTGATCGAGCGCGTCTGGAAAGCGTCGGCAGCGCCGGAGTTCGCCGCCGCGCTGGCCGCGCGCTGGCCGCTGATGCTGATCGACGAATTCCAGGACACCGATCCGCGCCAGTGGGATATTTTCCGGCGGATGTACGAAGCTGGCGATCCGGATGCGCGCTGGCTGTGCCTGATCGGCGATCCCAAGCAGGCGATCTATCGTTTTCGCGGCGGCGATCTCGCGACCTATCGACGCGCGCGCGACCATGTCGTGGCCGATGCCGGCGACGGCACGCGCGGCATCGCCGAACTCGACGCCAATTTCCGCTCGACGCCAGCGGTGCTGCGCGCGATCGAAACCATGTTCACGGCGAATCCGCTGCCGTTCGTCGACGACATCATCGCGTTTCATTCGGTTATCGCTGCGGGCGGCGCGCGGGATGACGATCTGCGCGTCGGCGATGCGGTGGTGCCGGGCATGACCGTGCACTGGCTGCCGCCGGGCGAAGGGCGCGGCGGCATGCGCACCAAGGACGACGAGTTCGCGATGATGCGCGATGCGGCGGTGCGTGCAGTCGTCGAGCTGTTGAGCAACGGCCGATTCATGGTTGCGGGCGGGACGCGCGCGCTGAGGCCATCGGAGATTGCCGTACTGACGAACACCAACGATCAGGCGCTGACGATGCAGGCCGCGCTGACCCGTGCCGGCGTCGCCGCCGCGCTGCTGTCCAGTGCGAGCGTCTTCGCCAGCGACGCTGCGGAGGACTTGCACGCGCTGCTCGCGAGTCTGGTCGAGCCGGGCGATGGCGGCCGTTTCCGCGCCGCATTGGCGACGCGGTTGCTGGGCTGGGACGCCGCGCGGATCGCTGCGCTCGATGAAGACGATGGTCTCGCTCAGAGCACCGGTCAGAACGCCGGCCAGAACACTGGACAGAACCAGCTCGAACGCTTCACGAGCGCGGCCGATCAATGGCGTGCGCGCGGGCCGCTGCCGGCGCTGTTGCCGTTCATCGCCGATGCGGCGCCGCGCTGGCTGGCCGAAACCACCGGCGCGCGCCGCTTGACCGACGCGCTGCATCTGGCGGAACTGCTGCAGGCGGAATCGTCTTCGCGTCATGGCATGGCCGAGCAGTTGCAGTGGTTCGCGATGCAACGCGCGAACGCCGCCGCCGATGAAGCGAGACAGCTGCGTCTGGAATCCGACGCCGGCCTCGTGCAGATCGCGACCGTGCACAAGAGCAAGGGTCTGGAATATCCGGTGGTGATCCTGCCGTTCGTGGCCTGGCGCAGCGAGCCGGGCGCGCGCGGTCTGTCGTACGAGGATTTCCACGATGCCCAAGGACGCCCGGCGCGTGCGTGGCGCTGCAAGGACGTGCTGGCGCCGGCGCAGGCGGACGCGATCGCGGTGCAGGTCGAGCGCGAGGAACAGGCCGAGGCGCAGCGCCAGCTGTACGTCGCGATGACCCGAGCGAAGCATGCATTGCACGTGGTGTGGAGCCGCAACAGCCGCACCGAGACCAGTGCCCTGCATTGGCTGCTGCATGCGGGCGCGAAGACCGGGCGCAAAAACGACGCGCTGGATCACGCCGGCATGCAGGCGCGGATCGAAGCGCTGGCGGCGGATTCCGGCGGCAGCATCGTCGTGCGCGCGTTCGATCCCGCCGCGCCGCGAACGCGCCTGCACGGCCTGAGCGATGCGGAAAGCGTGGACGTACCGCCCGCGCGCATCGCCCGGCGCCGTTTCTCCACCGACCCGCGCCTGCAGAGCTTCTCGTCCCTGCACGCACGCAGCGAAGACGGCGAAATCCTGCGCGGTGCGGACGATGAGGTCGTTGCGATTCCCGACGAGGAAGTCGAAGTCATCAGCCTCGGCGGTACCGCGTTCGGCAATGCGGTGCACCAGGCGCTGGAGACGGCGGATGCGCCGCTGTGGTCCCGCGAAGCCGAAGCGCAATCGTCGCTGCTGGAGGATCGCTGGCCGCAAAGCCAGCGCGCTGTGCTCGAACACGCGCTGCTGCGCCATGGTCTGGCCGCGACGCCCGCGCATCTCGCGCAGACCGCGCGTCTGGTGTCGCGGGCGCTGAACGTATCTTTGCCGGGTGGCGTGCGCCTGTGCGAACTGCCGGCATCGCAGCAGGTGCGCGAGATGGCCTTCCATTTCCGGCTGCGGCCGACGCGCATCGACGCGGTGCATGCGCTGCTGCAGGCACACGGCTATCCGCGCGCGCGCAAGCCCGCGCAGACGACCCTGGACGGTCTGATGCAGGGCTACATCGATCTGGTCTACCGCGATCCGGCGGGCCGGCATTACGTGCTCGACTACAAGACCAATCGGCTGCCGGCCTACGATCCCGACAGTCTGCGTCGCGCGATCCGCACCCAGGATTACGATCTGCAGTACCTGATCTATCTCGTCGCCCTGCGCCGTTGGCTGAAGCTGCGGCGTGGCGCCACTTACGACGATGCGCGCGATCTCGGTGGCGCGGTGTATCTGTTCATGCGCGGAATCCGGTTGCACGATGAAGTGGGCGATGTCTCGCAGTCGCGGGCCGGCGTACATGTCGATGCGGTCGCGCCGACGCTGCTCGCTGAATTGGATGCGCTGTTCGATGGTATGGATGCGACTGCGGGGATGTCGCGATGAACGATCCGCGCATGGACGACCGGATCGATGCCATCGCCGCACGCGCGCTGCAGCGCCTGCAGATCGAAGGTGCGCTGCGTCAGGTCGATGTCGCATTCGCCGAACTGCTGCGCGACCGCCTGCGTGCGAGCACGCCGGTGGCGCTGGCCGGTGCGCTGGCGATGCGCGCGGTCGCGATGGGCCACAGCAGCTTCGCGCTCGTGGACGCGCACCGCTTGCTGGACGCGCTGGACACCCATGCGCAGTTGCCGGACATCGACGCGTGGACCGAGGCATTGCATGCCAGCGACCGGGTCGCGACGGCGCAGGCATCCGGCTCCGAAAACGCATTGCTCGCATTCGAGAACGGGCGCATCGCGCTGTTGCGCTATGCCCGCTACGAACAGGATCTGGCCGAACGTCTGCATCGCCGTGCGCATGGGCACGATCCGCCAGCCGCAGATTCCACAGCCGTCGATTCATCGCTCGTCGACATGTTGCGGCGATTGTTCTCACGTGATGCGGCAGCGCAAACGCACACCGGCATCGACCGCCAAGCGCTGGCGGCGATCGCGGCGCTGCGTCGGCGTCTGCTGCTGATCACCGGTGGCCCCGGTACCGGCAAGACCACCACGGTCGCGCGTTTGCTCGCCGTCCAGGTGGCGGATACGCAGGCGCGGGGCTGTGCGCCGCTGCGGATCGCGCTGGCCGCGCCCACCGGTCGCGCCGCAGCGCGCCTGGGCGAAGCGATCGACGGCGTGCTGCGCGCCGATCTCGACGCCGGCCGTCTCGATGCCGCCCACGCCGACGCGATTCCGCGTCAGGCACGGACCCTGCATCGGCTGCTCGGCTGGCAGCCGGGCCGGGTCGCGTTCCGGCACGATGCGGATCGTCCGCTGCCGTTCGATCTGGTCGTCGTCGATGAAGCCTCGATGGTCGATCTGCCGCTGATGGCGAAACTGGTCGCAGCGGTGCCCGCAGACGCGACGCTGGTGCTGCTAGGCGACCCGGATCAGTTGCCTGCGGTGGAAGCCGGCGATGTGCTCGGCGGCCTGTGCGCGGCCAGCGACGATGGTCTCGCGCTGCCGAAGCGCGATGCCGATGTCGCAAGCGCATTGCTCGGCATGCCCGTGCCATCGTGCGATGCGCATTCGCCATTGGCGGGATCGCGCGTGCACCTGCTGCGCGGCTGGCGACAGACCGATGCCGACGTGCTGCAGGCATTGGCGCAGGCGATCCAGCGCGACGACCGCGAGGCGGTGCTCGCACGCCTGCGCAGCGACGATCCCGCGCTGGCGTGGCGATACGGCGATGTCGCCGCGCTCGCCGGGACCATGCGCTGCGATGCCTTGCCCGCCTTCGAAGCCGTGCGTGACGCCGACGATCCGCAGCAGGCATTGAAACAGGGCGCGCAGCTGCGCGTGCTGACCGCGCTGCGTCGCGGACCGTTCGGTGCCGAGCACTGGAATGCATGGTGCGCGGCCGAACTGGGCGCGCGCACGCCGTACTTCCACGGGCGATTGCTGATGATCGCCGCCAACAGCGAGCGTCATGGCCTCTACAACGGCGATGTCGGCGTCGTCTGGCAGGACGCGCGCGGCGACGCCTCGGTGTGGTTCGAGACCGCGCAAGGCCTGCGCGCGTGGCGCCCGGCACAACTGCCGGCGCACGCATCGGCCTATGTCACCACCGTGCACAAGGCGCAGGGCTCGGAGTTCGATCGCATCGTGCTGATCCTCCCGGATGCCGATGCCCGCGTGCTGTCGCGCGAGCTGCTGTACACCGCGCTCACGCGCGCGCGGCGCGGCGCGGTGCTGTGGGCGACGCCGACCGCATTGGATCGCGCGCTCGACCGCAGGACCTGGCGCGACTCCGGGCTGGAAGCGCGGCTGCGGGCGCTTCCCGCTGCATCCGCCTGACGCTTCCTGACGTATGCAGCGCGGTAGGCGTTCGCCTGCCGCGATAACATCCCTCATCCAGATTCACGACCGAGACCCTGACCATGTGCTCCGCCGATCACGACGACACGCCCCACGATGCAGCCACCCCCGCCCACGACGCGCAGCCGGCTGCTGACCAGCGCCACGGCGTCACCCGCACGCAGGCGGAGGATGCAGTGCGCATCCTGCTGCGATGGTCCGGCGACGACCCCACCCGCGAAGGTCTGCTCGACACGCCCAAGCGGGTCGCGAAGGCGTACGGAGACTGGTTCAGCGGCTACGCCATCGATCCGGAGGAGTATCTCAAGCGCACGTTCGAGGAAGTCGGCGGTTACGACGAAATGGTCGTGCTGCGCGATATCGAATTCGAAAGCCACTGCGAGCACCACATGGCGCCGATCATCGGCAAGGCCCACGTCGGTTATCTGCCGAGCGGCCGCGTCGTCGGCATCAGCAAGCTCGCGCGCGTGGTCGACGCCTACGCGCGTCGTTTCCAGGTGCAGGAAAAGATGACCGCACAGATCGCACGCTGCATCCAGGACGTGTTGAAGCCACGCGGCGTCGGCGTCGTGATCGAAGCCGCGCACGAATGCATGACCACCCGCGGCATCCACAAGCGCGGCGTCAGCATGGTCACGTCGAAAATGCTCGGCGACTTCCGCGACGACGCGCGCACGCGTTCGGAATTCCTGCACTTCATCAACAATGGCGCGGGGCGCTGAGCACAGCCGTCTTCCGATGTGGTTCGCCCTCCTGCGCGCGCGGCGCTCACGGAATGCAGTCGGGCATTCGATAGTTGTGCAGTCGGTGACTGCGGCTGTCGTTCCTGCTTCCCGTTGTTCCCGTCGCGCAGCAGTTGCGGGCAGTTATTGGCATGGATTTTGCTTTTAGACTTTTCGATGTCGGAGCTCGAATCGTCCTGGGAGTGGTTCCATGAAAGCATTGCGCCGGGCCTATGAGCCTCTTTTCCGCAATGTGTTGTATCCGTTGTACGAATCCGGATTGATGCGCCGGGGCACGCTGCGTTACCTCGCCGAGTACGAGCGGAACCAGTGGCTTCCTGCAGAGCGGATCCAGGCCTTGCAATGGGAAAAATTGCAGACGCTGATCGCGCACTGCTGGGAACGCGTGCCGTTCTATCGCGATCACTGGGGCCGTGCCGGGATGTCCGATCCGGCGGAGATCCGCAGCTTGCAGGATTACGCACGACTGCCGGTCCTGACCAAGCGCGATCTGCGCGAGGATTTCGAGCGGCTGAAGGCCGATGGTTACTGCGATCGTCTGCTGTACAAGACCACGGGCGGTTCGACCGGCGAGCCGGTGACGATCGGCTACACCCGCGAGAGTTACGAACGACGCACTGCGGTGATGCTGCGGGGCTACGGCTGGGCGGGCGCACCGCTCGGTCGGCATGTGCTGTTCCTGTGGGGGCATGATCCCGACGGCCAGTCGCTGAAGGAGCGTTTGCATCACACCGCATTCAATCGTCGGATCCTGAACGCTTACGTGATGGGCGAGCACAACATGGCCGCCTACGCCGATGCGATCGATCTCGATCGGCCGAAAACGCTGGTGGGATACGTTTCGCCGCTGGTGCGACTGGCGAAATGGCTGGACGCGCACGGACGCCGCGTGCACGCGCCGGAAACCCTGATCTGCGCTGCGGAGCCGCTCTATCCCCATCACCGTGCCCTGCTCGAACGGGTGTTCGGCTGCCGCGTCCACAACACCTACGGATGCCGGGAAGTGATGCTGATCGCCTCCGAATGCGACGCGTGCGAAGGCTTGCATGTCAATGCCGATCATCTGCATGTGGAGCTGGGCGATCCGGTCTACGACACCGGGCATGCAGTGCCGCGCGAGGTCCTCATTACCGATCTCCACAACTACGGTATGCCGCTGATGCGCTACGCCAACGGCGATATCGCTACCGAAAAGCACGGCAACTGCGCATGCGGTCGCGGCCTGCCGCTGTTGGCCAGCGTGGACGGGCGCCGGATGGACGCGCTGCGCACGCCGGAAGGGCATTTCGTCGGCGAATTTCTCGAATTCCTGGTGTTCGCCACGCCGGGCATCGTGCGCTTCCAGGCGGCGCAGCACAGTATCGAGACGATCGAAGTGACCCTGGTTCGCGGCGATGGCTTCGAGGCGTCGTCGCTCGAGATCCTGCGCGAACGCTTCCGCGAGACCTGCGGCGACAGCACCCGGTTGAACTTCCATTTCGCCGATGACATTGCGCTCACGCCGACCGGCAAACTGCGGGTCGCGATTTCGACACTCTCGTGCTCCGCCGCGACCGCGCTGACCCATGCGTTCGAATGGATCGCCCGGTCGGGGATCGAGCCGGTCGTGATGGGCGTGGTCTAGCGGTACCGCAACAAATCGCGCTCGCACGCATCGCGCTGCTGCCGCTACGAACACGGCGTTTGCATGGTCATCTCGAACATGCCTGCAGACATTCAGCGAAGCCGTGTGCCCGATTCCTGCACTTCACCCATGATGGTGCGGGGCGGTGAAGGCAAAGTGCGCTCAGCTACTTGACCGGGATTGCGGTGAGGACTAGCGTGATTACCGTCACGGACGGCGTTCGATTCGCTGGTCCGGATGCCACCAAGCCTTGATCGCACGGATTGGATTGTCCAAGGCTCGATGGCTCGATGTACGGATCGGTTGACGGGGCAGGCATGGATCAGGATGGACAGGGGCGCAACGGTATTCGGATGACATGGCAGCGGAGCGCGATGCGTCTGCTCCTGGTGCTGGTGTTCGCCGGGATGGGTGTTCCGGCCTTTGCGCAGACGACAGCGCAGTTCTGTTACGACAGCACGCCGCAGCAGTGCCGCGACACGTTGGATGAAGCCGAGGCGGCGATGCGCGCGGCGCCGGAGAACGCTTCGATTGCGACGCTGCTGGAGCAGGATGTTCCGGTGTTCCAGCTGCCGCTGCAGACCACCAGTCATGTCTATCGGGTGAAGGACCAGCCGGCGTTGGCGCTGTACGCCCCGAGTTACCAGACAGGATCGGTGGGTTCAGGGGGCGGCTACTTGCCGGTCGGTGGCCATGGCTGTGCACCCAGCACGGATCCTCATCTGGGTAGCACTTGGTGCACCGACGAAACCGAGCTGGCCGCGAAGGCGGTGGAAAAATACCGCGCGATGTACCCCAACTGCACGTTTACCGGTGCGTCCGAAGTCCAGAATCTGCGCGTCGATCCGTATCGCACGGTCAGCGCCAACAACACGGTCACCGTGTTCTACGGTTCGGTCCGCTACGGCTGGAAGAACTACCGCACGACCCGCACGTGTTCCAGCGGCAGCGACGATCTGGTTTTTCCGGTCTACAAGGAAGCGAGCTATACCTGTTCGGCCGGCTATGACCGGGTGAGCGATTCCACAGCGAATGACGGCATCGACGATCTCACCCTGCCGATGCTGTGCAGAACTGCCAGATTCGCCACCATCACCGGCCCGATCGAGCAGGTCGCCAGCTGCAAAGCCAGCAAGTACCCGTGCTATCCGGCCACCGGCGACAAGGCGCGCGCCGAGCCCGATGTCGCGTTCGCCGGGCGCACGTTCACGCGCCACTACCATTCCTTGCATCAGTTCCGCACCAGCGTGGGCTTTGCCGTCGGCTGGACGCATACGTTCGGCGACCGCATCTTCGGCGTGCCGGGCGGCTCGCTGGCAGGGCTGGTGGATGAAACGGGCACCTACGAAAGCTTCGTTCAGATCGGCGCCCACCGGTATCGCGGCGAGAACTCGACCGACACGGTGCTGGAGTCGTCTTCGTCGGGCACGGTGCGCTGGCGACTGCGGCGGGCAGGCGGCGAGACCCGCGAGTTCGACAAAGACGGTTTCCTGCTGAAGATCGTCAACCCTGCCGACCCGCGCGTCGATGCGACCTTGACCTATCTGCGGGATCCGAGCCTGGACTATCCGAACGGTCTGTTGTCCACCGTGACCGACGGCCAGGGCCGAAAACTCAAGTTCGAATACTCGGCAGTGAAGTTGCTGTCGTATCTGCGGCTGCCCGATGGCGCATCGATCGGCTATGGCTACGATGACGACCGTAACCTGACCAGCGTCGATTACGGCGGTGGCCGGATCAAGCAGTATCACTACGCCGAGGCGGGCGCGATCGGCGACCCCAGCCAGCGCCATCACCTCACCGGCATCACCCCGGAAACCGGCGCGCGCTTCGCGACCTTCAAGTACGACGCGCGCGGGCGCACGATCGAGAGCCGGGCACTGGGCGCGCCGGACGATGTCACCAGCGTCAGTTACGACAGCGACACCCAGGCCACGGTGACGACCGCAGCGGGCGGCACCCGTACCTACACGATCCAGCCGGGTCTGTATCGGCGCGTCACTGCGGTCCAGAATGCCGGGGAAACACTGGCCGCCCAACAGCACTTCGATGCGGTCGGTCGGCTCGACAGCAGCACCGACCGGCGGGGTGTGGCGACCCACTACGAATACGCCAGCACGGGTGCGTATCGCTCCGCGACGGTCGAGGCGGTCGGCACACCGGAGCAGCGGCGTCAGGAGATCGCGCGCGACCCCGCCAGCAATCTCGTCACCGAACAGCGCACCTTCAATGCGGTCGGCACGCTGAAAGCGAAAACCACCTGGAGCTACAACGCCCGCAACCAGGTCGCAACGGTGACCGCAACCGATCCGGCCGACAACGCGACCCGCACCACCGGCTTGAGCTACTGCGAGTCGGAGGATGTCGCGGCGCCCGGCAGCACCTGTCCCATGGTTGGTTTGCTCAAGCAGATCAACGGGCCACGCCCGGAGATGCCGGGCTTCGAGGACAAGACCACCTACGCGTATCGCGCGGCCGATGCAGCGGGCTGCGCCACGGCCCCGGCGACGTGTCTGTATCGCAAGGGCGATCTGTGGAAGATCACCAATGCTCTCGCGCAGGTCGTCGAAGTCCTGGCCTACGACGGCGCCGGCCGGGTGACGTCGTTGAAGGACACCAATGGCGTGACTACCGACATGGACTACGACACGCGCGGCTGGCTGACCGCCAGCAAGGTGCGCGGCACCGACAGCAGCAGCGAGAGCGACGACCGGATCACGCGGATCGAGTACTGGGCGGACGGGTCGACGAAGAAGATCACCCAGCCCGACGGTGCCTACACGCTGTTCGGCTACGATGATGCGCGTCGGTTGACCAGCATCAGCGACAGCGAGGGCAATGCAATCGTCTACACCCTCAACGGCAATGGCGACCGGGAGAAAGAGGAGATCTTCGATACGACCGGGACACCGCGGCGAAAGCTGTCGCGGACCTACAACACGCTGGGCCAACTCGAAGCGGTGTCGTTGCCGCATCCGAACCCCGCGATCACCACGCCGGTCACCACCAGCTACCACTACGACCTGGAAGGCAATCTCGACAACGTTACCGATGCGTTGGGCCACGAGACGCACAGCCTGTACGACCCGCTGGGCCGGCTCAAGCGCACGGTGCAGAACGCGACCGCCGTCGCCACGGCGACGGATCGTGCGGAGACCGCCTTCCAATACGATGCATTGGATCGCCCGACCACGGTGACCGATCCGAAGATGCTCGAGACCGGCAATCTCTACAACGGCTTCGGCGACCAGATGCAGTTGGCCAGCCCGGATACCGGCACCACTGACTATACCTACGACAGTGCAGGGAACCTCACCCAGCGGGTCGACGACAACGGCAAGATCACGCAGTACACCTACGACGAACTCAATCGGGTCGTGGCGGTGACCTACCCACAGCAGACGTCGCTCAACGCAAGCTATCTCTACGATGCGGTAGCGGGCGATTGCCAGACCGACGAGTCCTTCGCCGTTGGCCGCTTGAGCCAGGTCACCGACGCCAGCGGCAGTACCGTCTATTGCTACAACCGCTTCGGCGATCTGACCCGCAAGGTGCAGGAGACCAATGGCACCCGCTTCACCCTGCGCTGGGCGTATCTGGCGAACGGCCGGCTGCAGAAGATGGCATATCCGGACAACGCCGAGCTGGACTATCTCTACGACAGTCAGGGCCGCATCGCCGAGATCGGCCTCACCCGTCGCGGCATCGGCCGGCAGGTGCTGTTGCACAGCGCGCTGTACGACCCCTTCGGTCCGGTGTCGCAGTGGAACTACGGCAACGGCCGGGTCATGAGCCGCACGTACGGCAAGAGCGGTCAGCCGGGAATCGTGCAGGTGAGCGGCAGCAACGGCCTCAGCGTGGGCTACGAGTTCGACGAAGTCGGCAACCTGAAGACGTTGCGCAACGGCAACCAGACCGACCCGCCGCTGCGCGCTTACCACTACGACGCGCTCGATCGGCTGCTCGACAGCAGTGACGGCAGCACCAACGTATTGCAGGCCTACACCTACGACAAGACCGGCAACCGCACCAGCGCGACCATTGGCGCGTCGACGAGCACATACAGCTACCCGACCACGAATCATCGGCTGAACAGCGTGGACGTGACCGGCCGCAGTTACGACGCCAACGGCAACACGCTGAGCATCGGTACGAAGACCTACGTGTACAACGAACAGAACCGGATGAGCCAGGTGAAAACCGGCACGACGGTGCAGATGAACTACGTGTACAACGCGAGCGGCGAGCAGGTGCGCAAATTCGTGGGCAGCACCAGTACCTACAGCCTGTACGACGAGGCGGGCCGTTGGATCGGCGACTACGACAACGCGGGCACACCGACGCAGCAGGCGATCTGGATGGGCGATCTACCTGTGGGCCTGCTGGTGAACATGGCCACTGGGCAGATCCTGCACTACATCGAAGCGGATGCCTTGGGCACGCCGCGTGTGGTGTTCGACCCGACACACGGCGCCAGCGGCGCGGTGGTCTGGCGCTGGGATCTGACCGGAGAAGCCTTCGGCACGGCGGCCCCGAACCAGGACCCCGATGGTGACGCGACCGCGTTCGTGTTCGACATGCGGTTCCCGGGGCAGCGGTACGACAGTGTCAGTGGGATGAATTACAACTACTTCCGG
Organism: Lysobacterales bacterium; assembly: GCA_017302135.1. Taxonomy (GTDB): domain Bacteria; phylum Pseudomonadota; class Gammaproteobacteria; order Xanthomonadales; family Xanthomonadaceae; genus Lysobacter_I. Next base: position 88,628 of record JAFLDZ010000013.1, read on the forward strand.
GATTATGATCCGAGCACGGGCAGATACACACAGAGTGATCCGATTGGCCTCAATGGCGGCATCAGCACCTATGGGTATGTGAGCGGTAATCCGCTGATGAGAGTTGATCCTTTTGGGCTTGAAGATTCATTGAGCAACGGATTCAATGCGGCGTTAGCGAGAGGAAACCTCACAGAAGCAATTACGATAGCTCAAGCAGGTGCGACACCGGCAGCAGCTGCCTTGGCGACGAAGGGGCAACAGTTATATAACGTTGTAGGCGGCTATTTGAATCGATTCCCATTGCAAACTAATCAGTGCGAAAAGGCTGCTAAAGTCGTCCATGATATTTTCAGATATAACAACCTTAATCCGGTCTATTTGAAAATTAACCCAACGGTGACTCGGTGGATGTACATAGGGCAAAAATATACGCCGCCACAGCATTTTGCCGTAAGGCTCGGCGATAGAGTGTTTGATGCATCTACGGGCCCGAACGGCATGCTTTACGCAGACTACATCAACAATCTGAATCGTCTGAACGGCGGCCCAGCTGCTTATACAGTAAAGATTCTGGACAACATTGACGACTTCTTATGAGTAACGAAGATTCGAAAAAAATAGCAACTATCCTAGAGCGAATTGAGCATTTCAAGACAACACTTGATTGCAGGCCAGGAATGCTGGGAACGCCCTATGAAGTGAATGCTACTTTCTTTTTTGTCGACATGATTGAACTCATTGCGAAAGGTCATGTCATGGAAAGCTACTTTGAATATTCATGGATCGAATTTCTGGTCGAGAAAAAAATAATTGTTGGCGCAAATGATTTTTTGAGAAGCCGACTAATTAGCGATGACGAGAATTTCTCTGAGCTCCAGAAACTGCGAGCGGAGTTTTTTATTTGGAGGAAAGCCAAGATCGGCATTTGATTGAAGGCCTGTAACCCGCATAAGCCGGCGTGCCCGGGCGATGGGGTGTAATGACCCATCACTTTCTGCACAGGTCAGGCCGCTAACGCATACGCCTCAGCGGGTGTCTTCATGCCCAGCGCCTGGTGCGGACGCCGGTGGTTGTAGAACTGGATCCAGTCGCTGATCACGCG
>JAFLDZ010000014.1 GCA_017302135.1 Lysobacterales bacterium
ATCAACGTCGGGGGCTGGAATGGCTGCGGCGCCGATGTGATTGGCCACCGCAGTTGTTGCAGACGTTGCGCAAAATCCTGGCGGCAATTCCGGAGTGAAAATGGAAAATAAGTGGGGAGACCTTAGGCTCACCACCACCCTACGCGATCGTCGTCTCGACTCCCGATACACCCACAAAAAGATCAGAACCACTCGGCCTGCATGTCGAATGCGCTCGGCTCCGCATCGCGCACCAGACGCGCGGCGTGTTCAATCAGCGGCACTTCGGTGGCGAAGAAGAAACGGCAGGCCTGGACTTTGCCGGCGTAGAAATCGCGGTCGTCGCCGGTCGCCGTGGGCAGCGCTTTCTGCGCGATCGTCGCCTGCTGCAGCCACAGCCAGCCGATGGTGAGGTGGCCGAGCGCGGTCATGTAGTGCGTGGCGTTGGCGAGCGCGAGGCGCGCTTCTCCCGCAGCCATGCGCTTGCCTGCGGCGCGGGTGGCGTCGATCGCGTGTTTCGCGGCGATGGCCAACTGGTCGGCGAGCGGTTTCAGCGTGTCGTCGGCGCCGGCTTCGATGCAGGCGTGGGCGATTCTCGCCATCAGCAGTTTCAGCGCGGCGCCGTCCTGCATCATCGATTTGCGGCCGAGCAGATCCAGCGCCTGGATGCCGTTGGTGCCTTCGTGGATCGGATTGATGCGGTTGTCGCGATAATTCTGTTCGACCGGATATTCGCGGGTGAAGCCATAACCGCCGAGCACCTGCACCGCGAGTTCGTTGGCCTTGAGCGCATGATCCGAGCCCCAGGCTTTGACGATCGGGGTCAGCAGTTCCAGCAGCAGATGGCTGTCGCGCTGCACGGCTTCGTCGGCGTCGCGCGCGTGGTCGACCAGCATCGAGGCGTAATAGCAGAGCAGTTCGGCGCCTTCGACATAACACTTCTGCTGCAACAGCATGCGGCGCACGTCGGCGTGTTCGATGATCGCCACCGGCGGCGAGGTCGGATCCTTCTGGTCGGGATGCCGGCCCTGTTTGCGTTCTTTCGCGTACTGCAGCGAATAGAGATAACCGGCGAGGCCCTGCAGCACCGCGCCCATGCCGACGCCGATGCGCTCCTCGTTCATCATGTGGAACATGGCGACCAGGCCCTGATGCGGTTCGCCGACCAGTTCGGCGTAACAGTCGCCGGCTTCGCCGAATTTCAGGAAGGTGTTGACGCTGCCGCGCTGGCCCATCTTGTGGTTGAGGCCGGCGAGACGCACGTCGTTGCGCTCGCCGCGACTGCCGTCGGCGCCGACCTTCCATCGGGGAACGATGAACAGGCTGATGCCGCGCACGCCGGCCGGCGCGCCGACGATTTTCGCCAGCACCAGATGGATGATGTTTTCGCCGAGTTCGTGATCGCCCGCGGAGATCCACATCTTCGCGCCGGCGAGGCGATAGCTGCCGTCGGCCTGCGGTTCGGCGCTGGTCTTGATGTCGGCCAGCGACGAGCCCGCGTGCGGCTCGGACAGGCACATGGTGCCGAAATAGCGGCCTTCGATGATCGGCTGCACGTACAGGCGCTTCTGTTCCGGCGTGCCGTACGTTTCCAATAGATTGGAAACGCCGCGCGCCAGCGCGGGATAGGCAATCGTGCCGGGATTCGCGGCCGAGAACATCGAGTCGCAGGCCTGCGCGATCACGAACGGCAGCTGCATGCCGCCGGCTTCGTAGTCGGCGAGCGCGGCGGCGAAGCCGGCGTCGTTGTAGGCCTGCACCGCTTCACCGATCTCCGGAATCAGCACGACCTTGCCGTCAACCATCTGCGGTTCGTTGAGGTCGGACTTGCGGTTGTGCGGCAGGAATTTTTCCAGCGCGATCTGATGCGCCAGATCCAGCGCTGCGCCGAAGGTGTCGCGGCTGTGATCCGCGAAACGCGGATACGCGCAGAGGCGATCGACGCCGAGCACTTCGTAGAGCATGAAGTCGAGATTGCGGCGGTTGGTCAAAGGACTCGGGTTCATGCTGTTTTCCTGAAGGAGAATAAAGCGTGCGACGGCCTGCCGAGTCGGTGCTACAGGCGCAGGCGGCGCTTCAACTCCGCGATCAGCTGCGAGACCTCGGATGGTGCCAGCTTGGCGAAGCGTTCCGGCAGCAGGCTGCGGCGCGAGGATTCCTGAACCGCGAGCAGCTCCATCAGCTGGATGGTGTCGGTGTGCTGCGGTGGAATGAAATCGGCGATGGCCTGCTGCAGATGCGCGACCGCCAACGCGGCGCCGGCTTCGCGCGCGAGATCCAGCGCGAGCAGCGCGATCGCTTCGAGATCGGCGTTGGAGTAACCGTCGAGCGCGTCCAGCGCTTCGGTCAACGCGGCGTCGGCATCGGCGGGCAGCGCTGCGCCGCCGCGCTTGAGGATGGCGCGGACCACGTGCATGCGGTCGGCGCCGTTGTCGGCGTAGAAGAACGGAATCTTGCGGTCGAGACGGCCCGGACGCTTGATGTCGACATCGAGTTTGTCGGGACGGTTAGTCATCAGGATCGTCAGCACGTGGCCGCGATTGTCGGTGTCCGACATGAAATCCTTGATCCGCGCGATCACCCGCGACGACGTACCGCCGTCGGTGTCGCCGCCTTCGCCGCTGCCGAAACTGCGGTCGCCTTCGTCGATCACCAGCGCGATCGGGCTCATCGCGCGGATGATCTTGAGCACGCGTTCGAGATTGGATTCGGTCGAGCCCACCCACTTCGAGCGGAAGTTCTTCAGCACCACGCCCGGCAGGCCGGCTTCCTTCAGGAACGCCTTGATGACGAAGGTCTTGCCCACGCCCATCGGACCGACCGCGAGCAGGCCCATCGGCGCGAGCCGGCGGTCGCCGGTCTTGATGGTCGCCGCGATCTTCATCAACTCCTGCTTGATCTGATCGTAGCCACCGACCGCGTCGAGGCCGTAGCTCGGATCGAGGAATTCGATCAGATCGCCGCAGGAGCGCTGGATGATCTCGCGCTTGCGGGTGCCGATGATGCGCAGCATCGCGTCGATGGGATCGCCCTTCTGTTCGGCCGGCGTGCTCGCGCGGCCGAGAATCAGGAACGCGATTTCCTCGCGGGTCTTGCCGGCGGTGACGCCCGCGTACATGTCGGCGCGCTGCTTCGCGTCCGGCGCATCGCCGAGCAATTGCAGCGCCAGCGCCTTGCGCTCTTCATCGGACAGGCCGGCGGCGGGTTGTTCGGCCACGATGCTGTCGATTTCCAGCAAGCGCAGGCCGGCGGTGTGCTTGGCGACCAGCGCCTGCTGTTCGGGCGACATGTGCGGCGCGGACTGCGCGACCAGTCGTGCGCGCGCGGCTTCGTCGGGGAACGGCACTTCGATCGCGGCGATGCGCGGATTGGTGTTGAGCGAGGGATGCAGCTCCGACAGCGACGCGCAGATCAGCACGACGATGTGGTTGCGCTGCAGCAGCAGGCCGCTGAGCGACCAGTCGTGGAGGATTTCCAGCAGCCCGCGTTCGTCGGTACTGAGAAAGGTGGTCTCCGCGTTGGGAACCAGATCGCCGGCATGCGGCAGCACCAGCGCGACGCCGTCGCCGGCGCGCATCCGGGTTTCCAGATGGCCGATGTTTTCCAGCAGGGTTTCGCCCAGTTCCAGCACCTTGCCGTTGACGCCGAATTGCTTGAGTCCCGCATGGCGCAGCGCCAGTTCGTAGCGCTGCGGCTTGGCGGCCAGCACCACGGTGTGCAGGAATTCGACGAAGGGCTGCAGCTTGCCGTCGTGGGCGATGGCGTCGTGCACGTTGCCGTGGACCAGGAACAGCCCGGCCTCGCCCGCGAGATAGCGGCGCTTGAGTTCGTCGGCCCAGGGCGGCAGCGCGATGCTGTTGAGTGTGGTCATGGTCTATCCGTGGATGCGATCAGCGACGTGGGTCTAGCGATATTTCTGTCATCCCGAATCCGGCGAAGCCGGTGAGGGACCGGAAGAAGCAGGTCCCTCGCCATGCCCGGGATGACAGCCGGGAATCAGATCGTGCGATCCGCGCCCGCCTGCCCTGCGCGCTCTTTCTTCAGCGCTTCCAGCTTGTTGCGCGCGCTGGCCTTGCTGCTGTTGGTGCGCAGGGATTTCAGGCGCACGTCCAGATCGGATTCGCGCAGTTCGTCGCCCAGTTTGGCCTTGGCGATGGTGTCCTTGATGCCGGTGCGGACGTTTTCCAGCGCGCGCAGTTCGGCGTCGACCGACAGGCCTTCGAGCTGATCCTGGATGCGCACGCGCGCCTGCGCGCTCTGCATCTTGGCGAGCATGCGGTCCTTCTCGGCCTTGAGCTTGGCGATTTCGCCCTTCACTTCGGTCAACGCGGTCTTGGCGGTACCGACATCCTTTTCGGCGGCTTCCATTTCGGCCTGCAGCGACGCGATTTCGACATCGATGGCATCCTTGCGTTCGATCAGTTCCACCGCGATGTCGTCCTGGCCTTCGGCCATCGCCTGTTCCAGCATCGCACTCAATTCATGCTGCTGCGCCTGCGCTTTCTGCAGGCGGTCGGCGGCGTCCTCGCGCAGGCGGATCAGGCCGGCGGTGGCGTTCTTGAGCTTGTTGTATTTCTCGACCATGGTGTTGATCGCGTTTTCGTAGGCGATCTCCGGGTGTTGCTGTTCCAGCCCGCTGACGAACAGCGACATGAATCCGCGGACGAGATTGCCGAGGCGGGTGAAGAGGTTGAGGCTCATGAGGGTCTCCTGGAGGATTGGATCATCGCGCGATGATCATGTTGGCCGATGCTCTGTTGGCCGATGATCATCGCGTGGTACGGGCGGATTGTTTCGCGGCCTTGGCATGTTGCTCGCCTGCGGTCGCGCCGGTTTGGAAATAGTGGCTGTCCAGATCGTTCTGCGACAGCTCCAGTTCGATGTCTTCTTCCAGTTGCAGCCGCGACAGCGATTCGCCCAGCTTGGAACCGAGCACGCTGGAATACGGGCTGGCGACGACCATCTGGTAGATCTCTTCGACCTGGTCGGGCAGCGACACCAGCGCCGCTTCGATCGACATCCGTCGCGCGACCAGGCCATCGTGGCGCTGCTTGATCGCGAAATAATCATCTCGGGCCATCTTCATGTGGCGATAGCGCGGGTCGGAAGCTTCCACTTCGGCCAGCGCCTGCTCGGCTTCGCGCAGGCGGCGGTCGATGGTCGCTTCCTCGCCGCTGCGCAGGCGGTCCTTGATCGTCGCTTCGGCCAGCCACAGCGCCAGATAATCGACCGAGGCCTTGTCGACGCGCTCGGCGTCGTCGTAGGAGAGCTGGCTCTGTTCTTCGCCGGCGATGCGGTACAGCACCGTCGCGCGTTCGACGATGGCCTGGTATTTCTGCCACATCGCCATGCCCTGCACGCGCTCCATTCCGCCGTGCAGCAGGAAGATTTCCTGCTGCAGCTGCGCGCGGCGCTGGTCGATGGCGGCGCGGCGCGCGCTGCGGTCGACCTTGCTGCGGAAGGTCGGCAAGTCCGGAATCACCAGTGCGGTCAGCACCTGCACCGCGCCCAGCACCACCAGCGCGCCGATCGCACCGGCGCCGCCTGCGGGAATCGACGCGACCGCCGCTGCCAGCCCGCCGCCGAGCAGGGTGATGAGGTTGGTCTGGCTGGAGAGCCAGGCGCGCAGATAGCTGACGGATTTGGGCGGTTGTTTCATTTCAGTCGATCAGGTCGTCGCGATCACACGCTCACGCGGACGTTGCCCTTGCCCGCCGCCTGATGCAGCCGGCTGAGGATGCGCTGTTCCAGCGCCGCCGCTTCGGGCATGCGCAGCCAGCCGCTGTCGCGCGGTTTGGGCGTGGCGATCTCGAAATCGTCGGCGATCCGCGCCGGCTGCGTCGACAGCACCACCACGCGATCGCCGAGCAGCAGCGCCTCGGTCACGTCGTGGGTGACGAACACGATCAGACACGGATACTCCTGATACAACTTCACCAGCAGTTTCTGCATTTCCTCGCGCGTCTGCGCGTCGAGCGCGCCGAAGGGTTCGTCCATCAGCAGGATCCGCGGACGCAGCATCAGCGAACGCGCCAGCGCGATGCGCTGGTTCTGGCCGCCGGACAGCTGGCTGGGCAGCAGCTTGGCCTTGTCGGCCAGCCCCACCGCTTCGAGCATGTGCATGACCTTGTCGTGACGCTCGGCGGACGGAATGCGGTCGCGCCACAGCTTCAGGCGGAACGGAAACGCGACGTTGTCGTAGACGTTCAGATCGGGGCGGTTGGCGTAGCGCTGGAACACCATCACCGCATCGTCGTGGGCATCGGTGCACGCCACGCCGTCGATGCTGATGCTGCCGCTGGTGGGCATGTTGGTGTTCTGCGGACGCACGCCGCCCATCATGTACAGCAGCGTGCTTTTGCCGCAGCCCGACGGGCCGAGCAGCATGTTGATGCTGGGGCCGGTGAAACGCAGGGTGAGATCGTCGACGACGCGGTTCACGCCGCCTTCGGGACGCGGATATTCCTGGACGATGCGGTCGAGTGCGATGACCGCGGACGCCGTCGGTGCGGTGGCTGCGGTCGCGCTCATGTCTGGGTCTCCCACGGGTACAGATGGCGCTTGATCGCACGCATCAGCTGATAGGTGATCAGCGCCAGCGCGATGATCACGGCGATGCCGGCGAACACCTGGTCCATCGCGCTGAAGCGGCGCGCGTTCTGGATCAGCTGGCCGAGGCCGACTTTCGCGTTCACGTATTCGGCGACGGTGATATAGGTCCACATCACCGAGACGCTGACGATGATGGCGTCGGCGATGCGCGGCATCGCGATCGGCACCACCGCGTGGCGGATGCATTCCCACGGCGACGCGCCGAGATCGCGCGCGCCGGTCCAGTAGCTCTGCGGTACGGCTTGGATGGCGTCGCGCACCATCGGCACCAGATAGACCACCGCGCCGAGGAACAGGAACGTGACCTTCATGGTCTCGCCGATGCCCAGCCACATCACCAGGATCGGCAGCAGCGCGACCACCGGCGCCGAGCGGAACGGATCGATCAGCGGCGACAGCAGCGCGTTCAATTTCGGCGACGCGCCCATGAAGATGCCCAGCGGCACGCCGATCAGCACCACCAGCACGCCGGCGGCGGCGACGCGCCCGACCGACCACAGCGTGGCGTTGAAGAGCAGGCTTTTGCCGTCGCTCCACGCCAGGTAGCCCAGCGCCTTCACCACCGATACCGGCGACGGCAGTTTGTTGGCGCTGATCCAGCCGCTCGCGCTCAGCGCGAACCAGACCAGCAGCACCACGGCGACGCCGGCGATGCCCAGCTGTCGCCGCATGCCACCGGGCAATGCGGCGTAGGGGTTCCAGCCGTTGGCCATTACTGGCGGGCCCCGAACACCGCGATGCGGGTCGAGCGGTTCATTTCGCGGCAACCGTCGAGACCCACGCCTTCGGAGCCCGGATTGTTCTCATCGCACAGCGGCTTGTCGGAACCGTTGCCGACGATCTTGAAGCGCTCGCGCGGGAACTCCCACTGCCTGACCAGATATTCGACCACCGCATCGGCGCGCGCCTGCGACAGGCGGTTGTTGATCGCGGCGTTGCCGGTGCTGTCGGTGTTGCCGCTGATCTCGAAGTAGGCACTGCCGTTGTTTTCGATGAACGGCACCATGTCGGTGTCGATGATCTTTTCCGCGCGCTTGGTCAACGCCGCCTGCCCGGTGTTGAAGTTGACGATCACCGGCTTGGTCACCGTGGCCGGCGCCTGCACCGCTTCTTCGCGCGCGGCCGTGGTGTAGGTTTCGACCTGTTTGGATTCGGCCTGCGCCACCGTGCTGGCGTCGTAGAGCGTGCGGATGAAACGGGTGTCGAAGCTGTCCTGCGGCGCGATCACCGGCGACTTCGGGTTGGCCAATGCACCGGCCGCGCGGTAGATCTGGTCGAAGCGCTGATACACGCGCTCGTAGTGGTTGGTGCCGCCGGACATGCCGAGGATGCGCGCGTTGTCGGCGACGCCGGTCCACAGCAGATTGTCGAACAGGCCTTTCACGAACAGCTTGCCTTCGTCCTTCGCCAGCAGGGTGAAGAATTCTTCGGTCTTCACCAGCGCGTCGACCGCCTGGTCGGGATTGGCCTTGGCCACGTCCACGCCCTTCATCCAGCCGTTGACGAATTTCTGCACCGCATCGCGGCCCTGTGGATCGTTGAGCACGCGCTGGTCGCAGACCATCACGTCGAAGATCAGATTCGACGCGGTCCGGGTCGAATACACCACGTGGCCCTTGGTCGCGCGCAGCGCGAGCGAGAGGTCCGGGTCCCACAGCGCAGCGGCATCGACGCTGCCGGACTCCAGCGCGGCGCGCACGCCGGCAAGGCCGTCTTCGGCGGCGATGTACACGTATTCGACACTTTGCTTCTTGCGCGCCGACAGCGCGGAGTTGTCGATCGCGTCGATCGACATGCCGTGCGACGGCGTGAACTGCAGCAATGCCAGCTTCTTGCCGGCGAGATCCTCGACGCTGCGGATCGCCGGGTCCTTGGCGATGATGGCGTCGGCGCCGCGGGTGTTGTCGACAATCATCACCGCCTTGGCGTCGTGACCGCTGTTGCGCAGGTTCGGCTGCTCCTGCGCCCAGAAATCCGAGGTGCGCCATGCGCACTGCGCGGTGCCGGCTTCGAAGATGGTGGCGAGCGTCGGAATGTCGTCCTGGATCACGAACTCGACGTTCAAACCTTCCTTGTCGTACAGCGAGCCCGGCCGGGTGGTCAGGCTCTGGCCATTGGCGACCAGCGCCGGGGCATAGCCGTGGAAGCTGACGATGCTGACTTTCAGCGGATGACCATCGGAACCGAGCGGGCCGTCGCCCTTGCCGGCGTAGGTGCCGGTCGGCGCGGTCTTGCCGCCATCGGACTGCGCAGCGGCCACGGCGCCTTCATCGCCGCCGTCGGCCTTGCGGTTCTTGTAGAGGTTCCACAACACGGACCCGCTGCCGACCAGAACGATCGCGCCGATCAGCAGCTTGGCGAACGGGGTGAGTTTGATGGCCATGAGGCGCTCCTAGACGAACAGGAAAAACAGGGGGATGGAATGACGCGAGTGCATGGAATGACGCGTGGGGCGACGCTTATTTCGCCGCCGGGCGGAACTGGGCGGCCAGTTCTTCGAGGTTGAGGACATGGGCATCGATGCGCTGGGTTTCGCGCAACAGCGCGGCCTTGTTCGATTCCGACTCCGACTGCAGCTTGGCGACGTCGGCGGCGGTGCTGCCGATGGCGTCCTGGATCTGCGCTTCGAGCGCGGAAATCTGCTGGCGAAGCTCGGCCAGACGACCGTCGCGGCTGCTCTCCAGCGCGGCGACGCGCTCGCGGTTGGCCTGCACCACCCCGTTCGCGGCCCCCTGCATCTGACGTTGATGACCGCGCAGAGCGGCCACCTTGGCATCCGCGTCGGCCAGCACCTGCTCCATCGACCAGGTTTCGTCGGCGACGTCCATCGCCATGATCGCGGCGCGGCGGGTGGTGGGATCCAGCGCACGCAGGCCTTCGACCAGCTTCAGCAGCCGCTCGACCGGGAACGGGGCTTCGGCCACGTTCTGGCGGGCGTAGATATCGGCGAATGTCAGGCCTTCCTCGACGCCGACGGCTTCGGCGGCTTCCCCGGGGTCGGCTGGGGCATCGGTATCGGCGCCGGCTTCGCGCGACGTGGGTGGCGCCCCTGCGTCGGCCTCGGCGGCGCGACGGATGATGGCGTCGAGTTCGCTGTCTTCCACGGACGCGGAAGGGCGGGCATGGTCGTCGGTCGGCTCGATCAGCCTGGCCGCTTCCAGAATCTTCTTCAGTGACGCCATGCTGTCCCCGGTGCGCTGTCGCGAGTGGTCACGGTCAAGAATAAGGGAAGGCCCGCACAAATCCAGTGCGAGCGGTCATCGCCGGACTCACACGCCGCGATTCTTGCCCTGCCAGGGTGCGAACCAGGCGCGGATGCGGGCGATGTCGGCATCCATGTCGTCGGTGAGCACGAAAGGCTCGCCGATGCCGATGACCTTGTCGGGGTAGTGGAAATACGCCGGCACCACCGGCACGCCGGCGGCCTTGGCGATTTTCCAGAACCCGGGTTTCCAGCGTTCGACGCGTTTGCGCGTGCCTTCCGGCGCGAGCCCCAGCCAGAACCGCTCCTCGTCCGCGAAACGCTGCGACAGCTGGCCGACCAGGCCATGCGCCGCCTCGCGATTGACCTCGATCACGCCGATCCTGCGCAGAATCGGCCCGAGCGGCCACCAGAACAATTGATGCTTGCCGACGATGCGGACATCCAGACCGATCGCGATCTTCGCGGCGAACCCCCAGATACCGTCCCAGTTGGAGGAGTGCGGCGCACCGATCAGCACCGCCTTGGGCAGATCGGGGAACGCGCCGATCAGCCGCCAGCCGCCCGCGCGCATCAGCTGGCGTGCGACCCAGCGGATGAGGCGGTTCGGCGGCGTGCGCGGCAGGCTCGGCGGCAGGGTCAACAGGCGATCGTCATGCGGCATCTCAATCCCAATCCTTCGTGGCGCGGGTCTTTTTGACCCCGGAACGCTGCTTTTTATCGTCGAGCCGACGCTTCTTGGCGGCCCGGGACGGCTTGGTCGGCACCCGCGGCGTCGGCGCATGCAGCCCGGCGGCCACGAAGACCGCCAGCCGCTCGCGCGCATCCTCGCGGTTGCGCTCCTGGGTGCGGAAACGCTGGGCACTGATCACCAGCACGCCATCAAGGGTCATGCGCCGGTCGCGGCGGGCAAGCAGACGCTCGCGGACCGCCTCCGGCAGGACCGCCGAATGCGCCACGTCGAACCGCAGTTCGACTGCGGTCGCCACCTTGTTGACGTTCTGCCCGCCCGGACCCGACGAACGCACGAAGCGCTCCACCAGTTCCGATTCGGGGATCGTGATGCCTGCGTTCACTGGTTCCCTCCGCCCGCGATTGTACCGGCAGGCTGCGGCGCGACGACCCGGACGGACGGCATTTGATCCAGCCCGGCATTTGACCAGCTCCAGCGGCTGGCAGATGATTCCTGTCCACGATGGAGGATCGACCATGACCCGTCACCCGCAGCGCCCCGCCGGCCTGCTCGCAGCACTTGCCGCCATCGCCTGCCTCTCGGCACCCATCCATGCGCGAGACCCCGCCGCCGTCGGTGGCGGCAGCGACCCCGCGCTGGTCGGCGGTTATTCGACGCCTGCAGCCAGCGCCCTGCCTGTCGGTGGCGGAGGTTTCTCGCAGGCCATGATGCAGCGCGAGAACTCGATCGGCGACGCCGAACAACTGCTCTCGCAAGTGCGCGGCCAGCTCAACGGCACCGCCAGCAGCGGCACGCGCGAGGGCGACAAGAAGAACGCCTTGCAGTACCGCAGTGAAGTCGAGTCCATGATCCGCGACAACTGGAACCAGCTCGGCCCGCTTACACGCGACCTTTACAGCTCGGAATACGGCCGCAGCAATCCCTACGACAATACCCAGCGCTATCGTTCGCCCTACGGCGACAACGGCCAGATGGAAAGCCAACTGCTCGGCGCGACCGAAGATGTACAGGGCGCCATGCAGGGCATGGAGGATCTGCTGCTGCCGCTGCTGAAAGACCTCAAGCAGGGCTTCGACAACAGCCTGCGCCAGAACGCGATCAGGCGCTGAGGACACGACCGCAATGAAATCCGGCGCGATGGATTCCAGCAAGAACAGATTCAATCGTTTCACGCGTCATGCGGTGTTGGCTGTCGCGCTGATGGCTTCCTTCTTCGCGACGTCTCCTGCGCAGGCGGCGCAAGCGACCGAAGCGCAGGTCGACAAGCTGATGGATACGATGGACATGCGTCGCACGCTGGACGACATGTTCGTACAGCTTGATGCCATGAGCGAAAACATGGGTCAGCAGTTCCTGGGCGAAGACGCCACGCCCGAACAGCGCAAAATGCTCCGCGACACGATCGCCAAGCAGCAGGTGTCAATGCGCAAGGTGATGTCCTGGGACACCCTCGGCCCGATCTACCGCAGGGTCTACACGAAACTGTTCACCGCCGAGGAAGTCGAGGCGATGACCGTGTTCTACGGCAGCGATGCCGGCCGCAGCATCATGCGCAAGATGCCGCAGGCGATGCAGCTGTCGATGGAAGAGATGCAGCCGATGATGCAAACCATGATCGCCGACATGCGGAAAACCCTGGAAACCGAACTGCAGAACACGGACAAGAGCGAAAGCGATCGCAAGCCCTGACATCGCGCAGCCAGGATCATGGCTACGCCCACCCGTGTCATGCGTTGGGCGACGATCAGCACGTTGCCGGCTTCACCGCTACCATCATCATGGCGTCGAATCCACACGGAACGGCGCCATGGCCTTCGATATCGGGAATATCTTCAGGCGCGATCCGGCGCATTACGACGGCGTCCGCAGGATCAACATCCATCTGCTGCGGGCGCTGTACGCGCTGATGTTCTTCATGCTCGGGCAGACCACCTGGGCGGAAATCCTCACCCATGAGGGTCCATGGGACCCGGGCAAGGCGGTGACGTGGTGCGTCTGGACGGGTTTCTCGGCGATTGCCGGCATCGGCATGTTCCATCCGCTGAAGATGCTGCCGATCCTGTTGCTGGAAATTTTCTACAAGGTTCTTTGGCTTGTGCTCGTGGCTTATCCGCTGTGGGCGGAAGGGACGCTGATGGGGTCGCCTGCGGAAGGCACTACTTGGGTGTTTTTGCCGGTGTTGCTGGTGGTTCTGATCATTCCATGGGGGTATGTGGTCAGGCAGTATTCGCCGTTTCGGCGGGAACGCTGACGCGTTTCGGGGTTTGCCGGATCAGTGTGGGTTGTTCTGTGCAGGGCCGTCGGTAATGTTCCTGCACGATGTTGCTGTCATTTGTACTGGAAGATTTTGGCGTTGTCGATGTCGGAACTTCATGGTGAGCGGGTAAAGCCTGGCATCTTTTTCGCGCTGGTGCGCGAGTGACTTTCTTTTTGAAAAGAAAGTCACCAAAGAAAACACTCAAGTCCAATTCTAAACTGCCGTCTGAGGCGAAGCCGGGATTTTTCGATGAGACATCCATGTCTCATCGAAAAACGGCGCACGTCCTGTGCGCCGCCCTCCGGGTCTACGATCTAGGTCCGGCAATGCGGTAGCTTGGATATCAATGGGACGAAGCAGTCCCCACCTGTTCTGGCAACTTGCGTTCTATTACGTGGCGGTTTGGAATCTCTTCGAGCGAGCCGCCCTAAAAATGACTCATCGCACCATCGTTCGTACTTCGTTAAAGGCCAACGTCCTGATGGGTCTTCAGACATGGAGCACTATCCCTTGGTAGGAGACCCAAAGGGCGATGCACAGGATGTGCATCGTTTTTCGATGAGACATGGATGTCTCATCGAAAAATCCCGGCTTCATCTCAGATAGTAGGTTTGAATTGGACGTGAAGTGTTTTCTTTGGTGACTTTCTTTGCGCCAAAGAAAGTCACTCGCGCACCAGCGCGAAAAAGGCCCCAGGCCTTACTGGCACACCATGAAGCGCCGACATCGACAACGCCAAAAGCTCCCAGCAGAGACAACAACAACATCGTGCAGAAACACCCCGAGCTCAAGAAAAAAACTCAGTCAATAAAGTAAATCCTCCCCAAACAACCCCAACGCCTTCGCAAACTCAGCATCCACCGGCGCCACCGCCTCGACCCGCTCACCGCTATGCGGATGCGAAAAACGCAGCCGCTCCGCATGCAACAACATCCGATGGATCCCCATCATCCGGAACGCGCGATTGTGGCGACCGTCGCCATGACTGGTATCGCCGATCAGATGATGCGACAGATGCTTCAGATGACGCCGGATCTGCCGGAAGCGCCCGGTTTGCGGCTGCGCGCGCAGCAGCGCATAGCGTGAAGTATCGAAGCCGGCGGAAGGCATCGCCAGTTCGCAGGTCGCCAGCCTTTTGAAATGCGTGACCGCCTGCTTCTTCTGCGGTTTTCCGGGGCCACCGTCGAGCGGATGGTCCACGACGAAATCCTCCTCCGGCCAGCCGCGACACATCGCCAGATACTCTTTCTCGAAATCTCCCGACATCAGCGTCTTCCCCAGGATCGACGCGCTCTCTCGATCGAACGCCAGCAGCAGACAGCCGCTGGTCGCGCGATCGAGGCGATGCACCAGGAAGATCTGCCGGCCGAACTGTTCGCGCAGACGGTCGGCCATGAAATCGGTTTCGCCGCGCGCCAGCGCGCTGTCGTGCACCATCAGCCCGGCGGGCTTGTCGACGACCGCCAGGAACGCGTCGCAGTACAGCACCGGTATCTCTGCGGGCGCAGAGATGGCATCGGGGAACTCCGGACAGGACTTCTGGGTCATCGTATGCCGCGCGGCGTCTGCGAGAATCGACGCCCATTGTCTCCGATCCGCATCCCGAGGATTTTCCGATGCATCTGCCCACCGCTCCCCGCCGCCTCGCACTGGCCTGCGCACTCGCGCTGTCCGCCCAGTTCGCCATGGCGCCTGCTGTCTTCGCCTCCGATGCGATGACGCCACCGAAAGGGATGGCCGCCGGGCCCTGCGTGGAAGGCATCTGCGAATACACCCTCGGCAACGGTCTGCGCGTGCTGCTGTTCCCGGACGCGAGCAAACCCACGGTCACCGTCAACATCGCCTACGGCGTGGGCTCGGTGCACGAGAACTACGGCGAAACCGGCATGGCCCACCTGCTGGAGCACATGCTGTTCAAGGGCACGCCGAAGCACGGCGATATTCCCGGCGAGATGAAAAAGCGCGGCATCGACAAGAACGCCACCACCTCGCTGGACCGCACCAATTACTACGGGTCGTTTCCGGCCAACGACGAGACCCTGGACTGGCTGCTGGGTCTGGAAGCCGACCGCATGCTCAACTCCTTCGTGGCGAAAAAAGACCTCGACAGCGAAATGACCGTGGTCCGCAACGAGATGGAGCGCAACGAGAACAACCCCGGCGCCGTGATGTTCCAGCGCCTGCGCTCCACCGCGTATCTCTGGCACAACTACGGCAACAGCACGATCGGCGCGCGCTCCGACGTGGAGAACGTACCGATCGAGCGGCTGCAGGCGTTCTATCGCAGCTGGTATCGCCCCGACAACGCGACCCTGATCGTCGCCGGCCGCATCGATCCCGCCGCCACCCTCGCCACTGTGCAGCGCCATTTCGGCGCGATCGCGCGACCGAAGACTGCGCTGCCCAAGTTGTATACGGTGGAGCCCACGCAGGACGGCGAGCGCGAGGTCAACGTCCGCCGGACCGGCGACGCCGGCTTCGTCGCGCTGGCGTATCACACACCGGGCACCACACACCCCGACAGCGCCGCGCTCGCGGTGCTGATGAACGCGCTCGGCAACGCGCCGAGCGGCCGCCTGCACAAGGCGCTGGTCGAAACCAAGTTGGCGGCATTCGCAGGCGGCGGCAACAGCGACATGCGCGAAAGCGGCATGACCAACCTGATCCTGGTCGCACCGAAAGACGCCGATATCGCCAAGGCCGAAGCGGAACTCATTCGCCAGGCCGAAAGCGTCATGGTCGCCACACCGCTCAGCGCCGAGGAAGTGGCGCAGGCCAAGCAGCGCATCGCCAACGCCTACGAGAACGGTTTCGCGAACGTCAACACGATCGCGATGTCGTTGACCGAATCGGTCGCTGCCGGCGACTGGCGCCTGTATTTCCTGAAGCGCGACCGCATCGCGGCGGTCACGGTCGACGACGTCAACCGCGTCGCCCGCACCTATTTCAAGGCGAGCAACCGCACGCTGGCCCGCTTCATTCCGACCGAACAGGCGCAGCGCGTCGAGATCGCCGCCGCACCGAGCGCCAGCGACGCATTGAAGGGCTACACCGGCAAGGCCGCGCTGGCGGCCGGCGAAACCTTCGACCCGACCCCGGCCAATATCGATGCGCGCACCGAAACCTTCACCATCGGCGACAAGCTCAAAGTCTCGCTGCTGCCCAAGGACACCCGTGGCGACACGGTGATCGTCAATGCCACGTTCCGCTTCGGCGATGTCGAAGCGCTCAAGCGCAGTCCCGACCCGGCCGGCAGTGCCGCAGGCGCGATGTTGATGCGCGGCAGTCGGACGATGACGCGGGAACAGATCGCGCAGCGCTTCGAGGCGCTGAAGACTTCCGCCGAGGTGTCGGGCGGCGTGCAGAGTGCGGACATCAATCTCAACTCGAAGCGCGAACAGCTGGGCGATGCGCTGGCGCTCGCCGCCGATGTGCTGCGCAATCCAAGTTTTCCCGAAAACGAATTCGAACAGTTCCGGTTGCAGGCGATCACCGGCCTCGAAAGCGCGCGCAAGGAACCCGGCACCATCGCCGGCATGGCGATGAGCGAATACTTCGACCCGTGGCCGGAAGGGCATCCGTTCGCGTATCAATCGATCGACGAAACGCTGCAGCGCATGCGCGCGCTGAAGCGTGAGGACGCGATCGCCTTCCATCGCGATTTCTACGGCACCACCGAAGGCGAGATCGCGATCGTCGGCGACTTCGACCCGGTCGCGGTCAAAGCGCAACTGCGCACGCTGTTCGGCGACTGGCGCAGCGCGACGCCGCATATGCCGGTCGGCACGCACTACACCGATGTCGCCGCGCGCGCGGTCCGGCTGGAAACGCCGGACAAGGCGAATGCGGTGGTGATGGCACGCAGCAATCTATCGCTCAACGACAAGGACGCCGACTACCCGGCATTGCTGGTCGCCAGCAACGTGCTGGGCGGCGGCTCGCTGAGCTCGCGCCTCGGCGACCGCCTGCGCCAGAAGGAAGGCCTGAGCTACAACGTCGGCAGCAGCATCGCCGCCGACAGCAGCCGCGAAGGCCGCGACGATGCCGGCGTGCTGACGATCCAGGCGATCGCGGCGCCGGAGAACGTGACCCGGCTCGACGCCGCGCTGCGCGAAGAAGTCGCGCGTTTCGTCCGCGACGGCATCACCGAAGCCGAGCTGACAGCATCGGTGAACGACCTGCTGACCCAGCGCCAGCAGGGACGCGCCAGCGACGCCAGCGTGGCAGGTCTGCTCGGACGCAATCTGTACATGGGCCGCAGCATGGCCTGGGCCGCCGATTTCGACGCGAAGCTCAAGGCGCTGACGGTGAACGATGTAAACGCCGCGATCCGCAAGCACATCAAGCCGGAGACGCTGAGCGTGTTCGCTGCTGGCGATTTCGCGAAGGCGAAGAAATAACGCCGACTATCGGAAAATCATCGTAGGGCGGGCCCATGGCCCGCCGTAACTGCATTCCAAATCGCAACGCAGGATGATCGAAACCGTTTCGGCCACTGCAAGCTTTACCAGTCCGGACGGAACGACGGGCCAGGGCCCGCCCTACGATGCGCGAATCAACGTCGCGGCCAGGCCGCGACCAGCGCCCACAAACCGCCGAGACCGGCGATCCATGCCGCGGCCGGCACGCCGAACACGCGCGGCCCGCCCGCCTCCAGCGCATACAGCACCGCCGCGACCACCAGCAGGCCGGTGCCGAGAATCGCAGAAACGATCCGCCGCTGCATCGCGTTGATGGTATTCGACAGCTCGGCCAGATCGTGCGAACGCATCGCCAGTTCGTGCTTGCCCTGGACCTGCTGGCTCAGCCAGGAGTGCAGCAGGTGCGGCATGTCCGGCGCGCGCGTGATCAGCTCCGGCAGTCGCTTGCGGAATTCGCCCGCGAGCCGCTGCGGGCTGTAGCGTTCGACCAGGATCTTCTCCAGCACCGGCTTGGCCACCGCCCAGATATCGAGCTGCGGATCGAGCAGACGACCGACGCCTTCGATGTTGAGCAGGGTCTTCTGCAGCAGGATCAACTGCGGCTGCAACGTCAGCTCGTATTTCTGCGCGGTGCGGAACAGTTTGATCAGCACTTCGGCCAAGGAAATCTCCGACAGTGGCCGGGTGAAATACGGTTCGCAGACCGCGCGCGCCGCCGCTTCCAGCTCGTCGATGCGGATCGTCGCCGGCATCCACCCGGCCTGCACATGCAGTTCGGCGACGCGCCGGTAATCGCGGTTGAAGATCGCCATGAAATTTTCGGCGAGGTAATACTGGTCCTCGCTGGACAGCTGGCCGACGATGCCGAAATCGATCGCGATGAAGCGCGGGTTGTCCTTGCGCGCAGGATCGCTGTCGACCCAGATGTTGCCGGCGTGCGCATCGGCGTGGAAGAAATTGTCGCGGAACACCTGGGTGTAGAACACGCGCACGCCTTTCGCGGCGAGCGCCTTGCGATCAATGCCGGCCGCATCCAGCGCGGCGATGTCGTCGCTGGGAATGCCGTACACGCGTTCGAGCGTGAGCACGCGCTCGGCGGTGTGGCTCCAGATCACTTCCGGCACGTACAGATCCGGCGAATCCTTCCAGAACCGGCGGATCACCGACGCATTCGCGCCCTCGCGCTGCAGGTCGAGTTCGGCGGCGAGCGTGGTTTCGATCTCGCGCACGATTTCGCGCGGACGGATCTTGTCGGCATTGGGATGCGCGCGATCGACCAGCGAGGCGATGCTGTTGAGCAATGCGATATCGCCGTCGATCTGTTTTTCGATGTCCGGACGCAGCACTTTCACCACGACTTCGCGCCCACCCGGCAGGCGCGCGGCGTGGACCTGCGCGATCGACGCCGACGCCAGCGGCGTGGTGTCGAAATGCTCGAAGACTTCGCGGATGTCCTGGCCGAGCGAGGCTTCGACGATGGCGCGCGCAGTGTGGCCGTCGAACGGTGCCACGCGATCCTGCAGCAGCGACAGTTCGGCTGCGATGTCCGGCGGCATCAGATCGCGGCGGGTCGACAGGATCTGGCCGAACTTGACGAAGATCGGCCCCAGCTCCTGCAGCGCGAGACGCAGGCGCGCGCCGCGCGACAGCGCCGCGACCTCGGTCGACGCGCGCGGCACGAACGGGCGCGCGAGTTTCAGCCAGCGCTCGGCCGGGGTGCCGTCGAGCAGATCGTCGAGACGATAGCGGATCAGGACGCGGCCGATCCTGCTCGCGCGCATGACCGCGCTCATGCCGCAACCCGCTTCTGCAGCCGCGCGATCCGCGCGGCCAGTCGTTCGGTGTCGTCGCGCAATGTATCGACATCGTCGTGGAAGGCATCAAGCTCAGCGCGCGGCACCACATCGCGCGATTCCTCGGTGAGATATTCGGCCGCACTCTCGGCGAATTTCTGTCCGCCCGTGCGCGCCTGACGCAGTGCGGCGGCGATGCCGTTCGCGATCTGCACGCCGATCACGTCGCCGAACACCGCCGTGAACGGCTGCTGCCAGTCGGGATCGAAACGTTCGGCCAGACGCTGCAGGCGACGCGCGAGTTCGGCATCGCCTTCGATCCGCATCCGCCCGACCGGCACGGCGGCCTCGTCGTCGTCGCGTTTGCCCAGCAGCTTCGGAAGCAGCGACTGCATGCCGAACGACAGCACGCCGCCCAGCGTGCTGCGCACGGCGAGATCGGGCGTCTGTTCGGCATCGACCGGACCGACCCGCAGCCGGTCGCCTTCCACCAGCAGGCGCATGGCCAGTGGCGATGATTCGGCGGCGTCGAGGGCCAGCACGACGCTGCGGCCATCCAATGGCTGCAGTGCGTCGCGGGTATCCGGATCCAGCGCCACCGCGCGGTTGAGCGCAGCTTCCAGCGCGCGGCCGGCCAGGGGTTTCCAGTCGAAGGGGGAGGTCATGCCGGCATTCTAGCCGTCAGGCATGGTCGTCGCCCCTTCTCCTGCCCGGGGGGTTCAGCTCTTCGCCGCGTAGGATGCCGCCAGCCGCTTCAGCCCTTCGTCGATGGTCACGCGCGGCACGTAGCCGAAATCGCGCGTCGCCGGGGCCATGTCGTACCAGTGCGTGGTGCTCAACTGTTCAGCGAGAAACCGCGTCAGCGGCGGCTCGTCCTTCAGGCGCAGCAGTGGCCAGAGCGTTTCGCAGATCGCGCCGATCGCATAGGCCACGCCGAACGGCAGCGTCTTGTCGACTTCGGGCGCACCGACCGCGCGCAGCAGGGCGTTGATCATCTCCCGCGAGGTCCTGGGTTCGCCGTTGCTGATGAAATACGCCTTGCCGGCGCAGGCCGCACCCGGCGCCAGCGCCACGAACGCATCGAAATGCGCCTGCGCGGCGTTGTCGATGTAGGTGGTGTCGATCCTGTTGTAGCCGCCGCCGACGAAGCGCAGACGGCCCGCCTTCGCCCGCGATACCAGCCGCGGCACCAGCTGCTGATCGCCCGGCCCCCAGATGAGTCGCGGACGCAGCGCGACGGTGGCGAGATGCGCATCGTTGGCGGCCAGCACCGCTTTCTCGGCGATGGTCTTGGTGGTCGCATACGGCGCCTTGAAGCCTTCGCCGTACGGCACGGTGTCGGCGGTGCCGCCTTCCACCGGATGGGTCGCGCGATGGGTCACGCTGGGCGTGGAGGTGTAGATCAATCGGCCGATGCCGTGCGCACGACAGCCGGCCAGCACGTTCTCGGTACCGACCACATTCGCGAGGTGATAGCTCTCGTAGCTGCCCCAGGCCCCGGCCTTGGCCGCGTTGTGGAACACCGCGTCCATCCCGGCGCAGGCCGCGATCATCGCCTCGCGATTGGCCAGATCGCCCTGGATCTGGCGCACGCCCAGCGGCTCCAGCGTGCGGTAGTGCCCACGGTTGTAACTCGCGACCTCGTGGCCCTGTTCGATCAGGCCTTTGCAGAGCGCATGGCCCAGGAATCCGCCGCCGCCGGTGACCAGTATCTTCATGCTGTTTTCCTTCGTATCGGGCACATGGTACGTCGGCCGAGGCGTATGCTGCCGCCATCCGACTTCAGGAGCCTGCCATGCGTCGTTCCGCCCTCGTTCTCACCGCCTGCATCGCCGTCGCAACCGCCGCCACAGCAGGCGCGCAATCGATCGAACAGCAGCTCAAGGACCGCCTGCTCGGCAGCGGCAGCAGCACCTCGAACCTCAACGAACGCGACGCCTCCGGCGGCATCAAGGAAGCCTTGGCGCAGGGGGTCGATCGCGCGGTGCGCCAGCTCGGCAAGCCCGACGGCTTCTTTCGCGATCAGGCGGTGAAGATTCTGGTGCCGGAGAAACTGCGCAGACTCGCCGATCTCGCGCGTCAGCTCGGTGCCGGCAAGAAAGTCGATGCGTTCGAGCTGTCGATGAATCGCGCGGCGGAGAAAGCGGTGCCGATGGCGGCGAATATCCTCGCCGACTCGGTGCGGCAGATGACCCTGCAGGATGCGATCGGCCTGGTGCGCGGCGGCGACACCTCGGCGACGGATTTTTTCCGCCGCACCAGCGAGCAGAAACTGTACGACGCGTTCCTGCCGATCGTCGCGAAACAGACCGCCGAAGTCGGCGTCACCAAGAAGTACAAGGACTTCAGCAAGAAGGCCGGCGGCAACGCGCTAGCCGGTGCGCTGCTCGGCGGCAGCTCGAGCGGCACGGCCAGCGCCGACCTCGACGATTACGTGACCCGCGAAACCATCGACGGTCTGTTCCATGTGATCGCGGAGCAGGAAAAGCAGATCCGCAACAATCCGGCATCGCGTACGACGGATCTGTTGCGGCGGGTGTTTCGCTGACGCACGGAACACCAGCGACCGAACGTCGGCTGCGCGTTCGGCAGCACTTGACAGCCGTTGAACCAGCCGGGCATAACTGAACCAGTTGTCGCCACCTGCCGCTGCAACACTTACGAGGCAAGGACGCCGGGCGACGCGCCACAGGGGAAGTGCATGCAGAACGATCTGGGATTGGGTGACACACACCCGGACAAGGACGACGCCATCGCGGGCGCGCTGGTCGAGCACGAGCTCGACGCATCCGACCCTTCCGAACAACGCACTCGTGCAATTCTGCAACTATTCCGCTGGCTGGCGATCGGCAAGACTATCGCCGTAGTCGGCAGCGGCGCATCGGTCGTGTACGGGTATCCGGATTGGAAAGAACTGGTCGACGAGATTTGCAAGCTGTTCGAGACGTCCAACTACAAACCCACGGAAAATGCGGAGCGGAATTTTAACTCGCTGATACAAACCCTCCGGGACGACCAGCAGAGGCGAGGGGCACCGCCGAAAAAGGAACCTAAACCCGGCCCCGAACATAACCCCCTGCTCAACCGGGATGAGCAACTCGCCCTCTGCGACGCGCTCGCGATGTGTCTGACCAAAGAGGATCGCTCCAAATACGAGACCAGCGTCGCCAAACTTTTCAGCAGATCAAATCGTTACTATCGGCGCAGCGACCTACTCATGAATCACCCCCTGGGTGACCAACTACAAGCGCTGCTATCAGGCCTTCCATTGCTGGACGAGAGGGATTCACCGAAGGCTTCGGATCTTATTCCCGCTGACATCGTCGAGTTAGTGGACTCTCTTCCCATCGATGGCTGTCCGGAACTGAAACCGGCAACATCGGGTAAGAACGAATTGATCAATGCGCCCAGGAACCTTCTCGATCCACTTTCAGAACTTCGCAGCCGGATCGGCATCCATCGCTTCGTGACCTTCAACTACGATCTGGAAATCGAAGCTCTCCTCGAAGACATCGACTACCCCTACGATGAGCTGACCAGAACCGTAAAAACCGAGGATCTGATTGCGGACAAAGCGGACAAACCCGATCGCACCAGTGAATCGAGAATAGGGGGGGCTGCGCATTCGATCTCCCTCTCGCCCGAGAATGCGCCGGACCTCATCACCATTGCTGCAGTTCCCTCCTCGGCCAACGATCTCGTCGTTCACGTACACGGTGCCGCAACACGTCCATCGGACATGGTGCTGACGCCGTCGAACTACAACGCGATGTACTACGACGAGCATCCCTTCCGTCGCGGGTTCGAGGACGCCCGCCGCCTCCTGTTCGGCGGAAACGCCGTGCTGTACATCGGCTTCGGCCTCAGTGAAGAGGATGCGATGCGACCGTTGCGCTACCTCAGCGCCAACCTGAAAAACCGACCGCTCTTCGCGCTCATGCCTCTGCTTTCCAACGAGAACCGGGCGCGCGCCTTCGAACTCAAGATCAAGACGAACTACGGCGTCAATGTCATCACCTATGGGCGCGGATTCTCGGAAATCCCCGGTATTTGGAAGCAGAACAACACTCCGCACCCGCTCTCCCATATCGACAAGAAGTTCATATCGCTAGGAGCCGAGTTGCAGAATCTTCGCGAATCTTTCCTGCCGGCGGATGGAGAAACCGTCTCCAAAGATCGCCTCAGGAAAGGACTGGAAAATCTGCGCGACAACAGCAAGTCCTTTCCGCGGCTTCATCATGGCAACGCCATTGCGAGGGAACTCGCCAAGATCTTGCTTGAGGAGATTCTCAGGTCACCCGCTAAACTCCAGCCAAAAAAAGCAGAAGCTTTCGTAAAAAAATTGTCTGCCATGGCGACCACCATCGCGCTGAACAACGCGGTGGAGTACATGCAGAGCGTCACCCGCGGGTGGCAAACACAGTTGCATCTTTGGCCGCCCCCGGGAACCGATTACGCGCCAGAGATCGGGAAACACTACGGTGCCGTCCATCGCGTTGCGCTGGCCCCTGACACGCCCGGGCTGAGCGATAAATCAGACGTAAACAAGATCGGGAATCTTCTACCTTCCACGAAAGCAAGCACAGGGGTCCGGATCGTGCTTATCGAATCCGGCAAGGGAAGAGGAACCTACTTCACTCTCTTGAAGAAGCACGCGGAATCCAAGCATGACTGGAGGGCGATCAGCCTCGGCTACACCATGCGCGGAACGACCGTTCTGTCCGACGTTCTTGCTAAGCTCAACAACATCCGCGTGCTCTGCCTGCAAGACGCCGACTGCCTGTTGGCCCACTCCCACCCGCAACCCGCTACGCTGTTTCTGGCGAAATTCCTCAGCGCTCTGCGTGAAAAAAGCCTTTCATCGGCAAAAAAAGCAGGGCTACATCTCATCCTTATCGTCAGGAGTCGACGGTCTGCGGAAATCTTCGCGAAATTTTTCGAAGAAAAGCCGGGAAAACCCCAGATTATTTCTCCTCTTCAGATTCACTCTGCAGAACATTTGAAACAGATCGGAGGCGAACGCTGGGCCCAATTCAGCAACAAGTATGGACGACTCGCGGAGGCGATGACACAAAGCCGCTGGGCATTCCTCGCAATGAACGGTGCATACCAGAACCTGGAGGGTGTCCGCGGCTTGAAAGGTTTTCTCGAAATTTGCAACTATTCTCTCGATGGCCGCTTATTCTCGATCGACAAGAAGCACCATCAGGCAGCACTTTGCGAGGTACTTCTGGAAGAGCGCCATCGCCTGATCCAGCGCTCAATGGATATCGATAAGCGAAACCAAATCATCGTCGAAAATATCATCCTCAAATGGATGTACGCAATCCCGATACCGATCGACTGGATCACGGTACAGAACATTCCCGAAATCAAGAAACTCAAGGAAGACGTCAGTCTGGGCCATCGCGTGGATGACTCGACCATTGCGAACGCGCTTTCCGCACTCAAGATCTATCGCTTCATCTTTGAGATCGAATACGACATCAATACTCTGCAGCCTAGCGAAAAATCTCGCTATATCCTGCACAGCGCCATGCGTCAGCTGCTCGGTTATCGGCGCGGTTTCTCACTGGATGCCCCGCTGGCACGGGATCAGAACAGCGTCTGCCTGTCTCTGATGCTGATGGACGGCGGGCCGATGCTCAGCGCGGAGGATTTTGCTTCCACCTGCGACCTCTTCGACAAATTGATCGCGCTCACACCTACTCAGGAAAACCGGGTCGCCATCCGCAGCGCCTATGCGCTGATCCGGGCCACGATCCACACCCAGAGCGCGATGCGCGCGGGCCTGGTCGCCGAACCCATCGACTACAGTCGCAGCGCGCTGCATGCGCACCTGCGTCGCCTCGCCCGACTGCGTTCGCTGTCGCGAAGAAATCACGTCATCGTCGAGGATCCTCCTGCGCCGCGTCCGGCACTGTATGCCGAGGACGAACTGTGGCTGCTCAACGAACTCGGCGTCGTACGCTACCTGCAAGGTAATATGCACGATGCCGTCTTCGCGCTCCGCGAATGCATGGGGGCCGCAGAGCGGATCAAGATCGGTGGCAGAAGCATGGCCGATATCGATCCCTCACTGAGGCCGCGGCTTTCGATCAATCTTGCGCTGTGCCTGATCGAACGCGCTCGCTTCCATGACGCAGACTCGCTGGTAAGTAAGGCCCTCCACGGGCTCCTGGCACAAGGGAAAGACGCGGAGAACCCCGAGTATCTGCTGTTGCTGGCGCTATTGCTGGGCTGTCGCGCGCAGATCCAGTTACTGACCGCGCAGCTCGATTCCGCGCGAGCCACGGTCAAGGATGCGATTCCGATCATCGAGAAACTCGGCGCACTGGGGGCACAGGCATGGCTGCATTCGGTAGAGGCGTCCGCAGCCCTCGCCCGCGAAGCGCACGAGGACGCCGATAAGGCGATTTCGCTGGCGCTCGCGGCGGCGCGCGGCGCGCACCGACCTGACCTGGTCCTCAGTCTCGAGCTGAGCGCTATCGACATCGAGCTCAGTACTTCCGGATATAACCGCGAGACCGTCTTTGTCTCGCTGACCCGTCTGGAGAATCTCGAACGCTCCGCACTGCGCCTGGGCTCGCATCGGTCGCGGTGCGCGGCGATGCTGATCCGCGGCCGCGCGCTGCTGACCATTGCGCAGATGGAACCGGCGCGCGAGACGATCATCGAAGCGATCTCGATCGCCCAGCTCAACGGCATGCGACTGAAGCGGATCTCGGGCTTGATCCTGCTGGTGGCGCTGATGGCACAGCGCGGCGAACACGAGCCGGCCCGGCGCCTGTTGCAGTCGGTGAAGCTCGCGGCGAACCGAGCGCGATACGTACGCGCAGTCGCCGACATCGAGCGCCTGCAGCAGGCGATGGAGATCGAAGGCGGCGTGCCGCAGTGGGCCGGATTCGTCTCCGACTTCGGCAGCACCGATCGCCGACGATCCACATTACGTTGAGGCCCGTTCAAACGATCTTATTGAGAGCGGTCTGAACCTGTCCGCCCGCTGCACCAGTGCCGCACTTTTCAATTTCTTTGAAACAGCTCGGCCTGTTCAATCCGCACAAGAATCGCCTCCAATGCGACATCGCGGCCAACTGCGATGCTGCTCGCGCTTTCCGGTGCCGGCACATCCGGCAACAAACCCGCGTCCGGCGCCTGCTTTTCCGCGAACTGCGCGATCAGCGGCACATCCAGTTCGATTCCGGAGCCCGGCAGGGTCATGAACAGGAACGCGCCGCCGTTGATGCCGCGCTGGTTGCCGCCGGTGGGTTCGCCGACCAGGATGCCTAGCCGCTGCTGCTGCACGGTCTCGGCGAATTCGAAGGTCGCGGAACTGTTGTCGGGTCCGATCATCACCCAGACCCGTCCGCCGAAGCGCGGCGCTTTCGGTGCGATCACGACGCCTGCTTCGGTGTCGTCGTATTTCGTCAGCCGGTAGAAGCCGTCGACCGGCCCGATCGCGGCGTCGCCCCAATCGTAGAAGCTGTCGTCCCACGTGGACAGGGCCGGGCGCAATGCATCGGGTACGCGGCGGTAGCGCACGCTGCGGGTGGCGATGGAGACCGCTGTCGGCGCTTCGATGAGATGTGCGATCAGCGACTCGCCCACGCCGGTACCGCCTTCGTTGCCGCGCAGATCGATCAGCAGATCGGTGGTCTGGTCATCGACAAGATTCCGGAACAGGCCGTCGACATACGCCTGCCAGTCCCATTCCGGATGCTGGTACGCCACCCAACTGGGCATGCGCAGCAGCGCGACGCCGGGTCTCGGCCGCTCAAGCGTCCAACCCAGCGGCGAGGCCGGGTCTGCTTTCCGATCGCGCGCCGCGTCTGCATCCGCGAACGCCATCATGCGCAGCTTCACGCTACGCGTTCTGGCGTCGCCGGGGGCCTGGTAGCGTACGCGCAGGCTGGGCGCGACCGCATGCGGATAGAGCAGCGGGTAGAACACATCGAAGGCTTCATAGCGGCCGCTGCCGATACGCTGCATGTCGGCGATCCGCTTGAAGTCGTTGTGGCCGTCAGCGCGCGCATAGGGCAGCAGACGGGCGAGGATGTCATGGGTAGGCACACCGTCCAGCGCAAGGATCCGCGTCCCCGGCGGCAGCGCGGCACCGGAGCCGAGATCGCGGGTCACGACCATCTCGCCGTCGATCCAGCGGAACAGCAGCGGCAATCGCGGGTGCTGCAACAGCGCCTGTTGCACGGCCTTGCCCTGATTGTAGAAATTGGCGTAGGTGTGGCCGCAGCGGATCTTCGCGGCGAATGCGGAATACGCCAGATAGGTTTGATCGAGCCGCTGCGGCGAGGCGAAACGCCGGCGCAGATCGGCGTAGGCATCGGCCAGTTCGGCATCGCTCAGATAGCGGTGCAGACCGGGGTGCAGTGCGGCGTAGCTGGTTTCGAGCACATCGACATCGCGCAGCAGCGCGGCGGACGCAATCGTCGGCAGGCGCTCCTGCCAGGGCTGCAGCTGCGCATCTTCGGCGGCCCATGCGGGCGGACCGGTGGCGATCAGCAGCAGGAAAACAATCGCGGTGCAGAACAAGCGCATACAACACTCCGGCAACGGACGAATACGGCGACAGCTTGAGGCCTTACGTCGACGCCAGCCGGCCGGATGCAGGCCCAGCCGGTCAGCGCCTCTGTTTCGCCGCCCACAGCGCCAGCTTCTCCCGCCCGATCTTGGCGTTGTGGCGGATATCGACCGGGAACGGCTTCGGATAAAGCAGAAAGGTCTGCACCTGCGCGGTGTGGACGAAACCTTCGCCCATGTGCCGCAGCTTCAGTTCAATCTGCTCCCAGTCCATCGCGGCCACGCCTTCGCGCAGTTCGACGCAGAGCACCGGGAGTTGTTCGCCGAATTCGCCGATGCCCACCAGCGCGGTGCGGCGCACGTCGGGATGCGCGTTGAACACCGGCTCGATCTGTTCGGTGCACAGCGTGGTGCGTTCGGTGACGACACGCTGGGTCTTGCGGCCGCAGAACCACAGCCGGCCTTCGCTGTCGTAATAACCGAGATCGCCCATGCGATGGACGATGCGCGTCGTGCCGTCGGGCAGGGTTTCGCGGATTTTTGCGGCGCGCGTGGCGGCGTCGCGATTGAAATACGTATCGGTGGCGGTGGGTCCGGCAACGGTGATCTCGCCGACCAGTCCGCCCTGCGCGATCAGATCGTCGGACCATGCGTCGATGGCCTCGTCGTCGACGCCGATCAATCGCACGTCGTTCGGCGGCACCGGACGGCCGACGCAGGTGCCGGCGCCCTGTTCGGTGCGCGTGCGCAGCGTCAGCAATTCACGACCTTCGATCACCGCGACCGGCAGGCATTCGGTGGCGCCGTACGGCGTCCAGAAATTCGCATCGGCCGGCAGCAGTCCGCGCAGCGTCGCGACCACCTCCGCCGGTACCGGCGCGCCGGCCGACATCACCGTTTTCAGACTTGGCAGCGGCTGGCCGTATTCGGCGAGCACGCGCATCAGCGCAGGCGAACCGAAGAGTTGGTCGACGCCGAAACGCGCGATCGCCGCATGCAGCTTGCGCGGATCGGCCTTGGCGGGGTTGGTCGGGTCCATGTCGGGAATGATCGAGGTCACGCCGAACGCGGGGTCGAACAGCGCGAACGGCGGAAACGTCGGCAGATTCACGCCGCCGGGCACGACGCCGAAGGCCTCGCCCATCATCGCGATCTGCGCGACGAAATGCCGATGGCGGTAGACCACGCCCTTAGGCACGCCGGTGGAGCCGCTGGTGAACAGCAGCGCGGCCATGTCGTCGGGCAGCGTATCGGCGAGCTGCGGACCGGCGTGCGCGCCAGCGGTTTCGACTTCGGCAAGCGTGGCGTCGGCGAACCACGGGCGCGCGCCAGTCGTGATCCGGATGCGCGCACTGCGCGCCCAGCCCAGCAAGGCGCGCGCGAACTGCGCCAGCGGAATGCCGATGAAGGCCTCGGCCTGCGCTTCGTCGAGGCACTGCTTCAAGGCGCGCTTGTCGATACCCGGATCGACCAGCACCGGCACCGCGCCGGCCTTGAACAGCGCGAACATCAGCAGGAAGAATTCGGGCGTGGGTCGCACCATCAGCACCGTACGGGTGCCTCGGACGATGCCGCGCTTCGCCAGACCGGCGGCGATGGCATCGCTGCGCGCATCCAGTTCGGCGTAGGTCAATGCGATGTCGTAGCCGCCGCCGCGTCCGGGACAGCGCATCGCCACCTGGTCGGGGCGTTCGCGCGCGAGGCGCGGGAGACTGGCGGCGATGTTGCAGGGTGTGGTCGTCATCGCGGAATTGTAGCGGCCGTCCTCCGTAGGAGGGCCTTCAGGCCCGAGCGTTTCGACATCGAACGGCGACAACGATGTCCAGGGGTTCTCCGAAGAGCTCGGGCCTGAAGGCCCTCTTACGGGGTGCTTTGGGCCGTTACGCTCTAAGATCGCGTATGCACCATCCCTGCCTCAGCTGCGGCGCCTGCTGCGCCCACTACCGCGTCAGCCTGCACTGGTCCGAAGCCGAGCCCGACCTCGGCGGACTGGTGCCGATCGCGCTCACCGAAACCTTCGGCGCGCATCAGCGCTGCATGCGCGGCACCTGGGCCGAGCGGCCGCACTGCATCGCGCTGCAGGGCACAGTCGGCGAGTCGGTGTCCTGTTCGATCTACGACGCGCGCCCCGGCGCCTGCCGCGAGCTGCGGATGTCGTGGGAAGACGGCACCCCGAATCCGCAGTGCGATCAGGCGCGCATCGCCTACGGTCTGGCGGTGCTGACGCGCGATGACGTCGACCGCGTGCTCGGGCGCTAACGCGGCATCGGACGCAGTCGATCGACGAACTTGCGCAGCGGCGGCGGCCCGCGACGGCCGTCGTCGGTCAATCCGGCCATCACCATGCGCCGGAACGGGCCGATCCGCTGCGCGACCCGCAGCGCCGTGCGGCGGACGAATTTCGCCGGCACCGAATCGTCGGTGTACAGACCGGCGACCAGTTGGGTCGCGAGATACAGCGGACGCGTCGCATGGCGGTGACCGCGTTCGTAACGTTCGAGCAGGCTGCGGCTCCAGAACGGTCGTCCGGCGCCGTGCGCTTCGCGGATCGCGCGCGCCAGCGCGTCCTGTCCCAGCAATCCGAAATTGAAACCGTGCGCAGTGACCGGATGCATGCCGACGGCGGCATCGCCGATGGTCGCGAACCGCTCGCTCACGAAACGCTGCGGATACACGCCGACCAGCGGATAGGCGCAGCACGGGCCGATGAAAGTCATCGCACCGAGCCGCTGCTGGAAGCGCCGGCTCATGTCCGCGCCGAATGTCTCCGCATCCATCGCCTGCACGGTCAACGCCTCCTGATGTGGGAGAGTCAGCACCACCGATGAGGTGTGCGCATCGTGCAACGGCAGCAGCGCGAGCGTCTGCCCGTAATCGAACCATTCCCACGCGGTCTGCGCGTGTTCGCGTGCGTGGCGCACACGGCAGACCAGCATGGTCTTGCCGAAATCGCGCATCGTCGCGGGAATGCCCACCGCGCGTCGCGTTTCCGAGAAGCGGCTGTCGGCCGCAACGATCAGATCCGCCTGCAGGCACTCGCCGTTGTCGAGTCGCACTTCTGCGCCGTCGGCATCGGTGTGCACGCCGATCACGCGCACGCCGTCGATCAGGGTCGCCTCGCCCGCCGCCTCCATCGCTTCGAAGGCGACGCGGCGGATTGCGCGATTCGGCACCAGCCAACCGAGCTGCGGCTGACCGCTGTCTTCGTGGCGGAAGCGCAGGCCATCGGCGTCGCCGCCATCCAGCACCAGTGCATCGCTCAGCGTTGCGATCTCGTCTTCGGCGAGGCGCTGCCACAGACCGAGTTCACGCATCAGCCGCTGCGAACGATGGGTCAGGGCGATCTCGCGACCGTCGTCGACGGGATCGACCAGCGCCGCGCGCGGCTGGCGTTCGACCAGCGCCACCTTCAGGCCGCTGCCGGCGAGCGAACTGGCGAAACTCAGGCCGGCCGGACCGGCGCCGACCACCACGATATCGAAACGGGACATGTCGCCCTCGCGGGTGCTGCGAAGGCCGCAGCTTAGGCAGTCGGCAGATCGATCGAATTGATCCGGGTCAACTCGCCGGATGCCAGCGGCTCAGATCGGATGCGTGTCCAGGAATCTGCGCATCGCCGGCACCAGCACCTCGTGCTTGTCTTCCATCACGTAGTGACCGGCGTCCTCGAACGCATGCGCCTCGGCGTCCGGCAGCGCGCGCTGGAAACCTTCGAGGAAATGGTGATCGAACACGAAATCGCGCAACCCCCAGCCGATGAACGCCGGGCGGTCGGCATAGGCCGGCAGACGTTTCGCGGAGGCATTCACCAGCGTCCACGCCGGATCGCCCTCGCTCAGCGGAATGTCCTGCACGAAGCGCAGGGTGGAGATGCGGTTGGCCCAGGAATCGTAGGGCGCCTCGTAGGCGCGGCGGACGTCGGCGGGCATCTTGCGGATCACGCCGTCGCGCGCGGCGCCGGCCGAGAACGCATTGAAGCCGCGAATCATCAGCGCACCCAGCGTCATGTCGCGGCCGAGCTTCAGCTGCCACGGCAGCGGCTTCGACGCCGGCAGCGGAAACGCGGCGGTGTTGGTGATCAGCAGCCGGCGCACCTGCGCCTCGTGGGCCAGCGCCCAACCGAATCCGATCATGCCGCCCCAGTCGTGCACCGCCATCGTCAACGGGCCGTCGACGCCGAGCGTATCGAGCAGACGGGTGAGATCGTCGACGCGCGACTGCAGGGTGTAGGTGTAGTCCTTGTCGCCGGGCTTGTCCGACAGCCCCATGCCGATGTGGTCCGGCACGATGCAGCGATATTTGTCCTTCAAGCCCAGCACCAGATGCCGCCAGTAGTAACTCCACGACGGATTGCCGTGCAGCATCAGCACGATCTCGCCGTCGCGCGGGCCTTCGTCCAGATACGACATCCAGATACCGGGCCGCACTTCGAGGCGTTCGGGGGTGAAGGGGTAATCCGGGTAGCGGTCGGTCATGGGCGTGGTCATTGGGTCAATTGGGATTGGTTGCGTTCTCATCGCGCAACACTTCCGCGCGACGGATCATCTGTTGCACTTCTGGCGTCGCATGGATGTGTTCGAGTTCGATATCCGGATGCGCGTTTGCGAACACGCGAAAAATCTCGTCCGCAAAGGCCTGTCCGATTTTTTCCACGCTGGCGAAGTCGAAGACGATATGCCGGAAACGATGCACGCCCTGCAGCACGCGTTTGGCCTGCGAGCGCGACATGAGGTTTTCGTCGCCCAGCTTGGCCATTCTGACCGGCACCACGGTCTTAGCGAACGCATACTCGTCCGGGCCGCTGGAATATTGCGCGAAGACTTCTTCCATCCGTCGCTTGGATTCCATCGATATGCACATCCGCACAATCGTGCTCATCTTCGTCTGCTGGATCAGAGGATTCGATTCTTCCAGCAAGATATCTTTTTCATGATTGGCATCATGGGAGAAGAGCAAACCTCCCGAGCTGATCTGAAATGTATCGAACATTCTGGAGGTGAAGAAGATACCTTCTCCGGAGTGGCGGCTGGGGTCGGTGGTGAGTTTTCCTTTCGACAGTTCCAGCAAAGCCAGACGCTGGTCGGGCAGTTCGAGCGCCTTGGCAATTTTCGCGAAAATCCCGGCACCGTCGTCGCTCACGGCAAGCCTGAGACTTTCGCCGACCTGATGAACACCCACAACGACTGCACTCCCTTCGGAATGATCGATCGCGTTGTTGACCATTTCGGTCAACCCGTATTGGGCGATTTCAAGCACGTTCTGGGGTGCGCTTCGCAGCATCGGCAACACGTCCTTGCGCCAGACGCGATCTTCTTCCAGACCTTCGCGCTCGTAGGCAAACAGCTGTACATGCTTTGGACCCGGGCGATAGATGGGGCGCGTGGTCCCTTCTTTGACAAGCTGCCCTCTGGCAATGAGATTCCGTACACGGGCAACGACCGCGGTGCGGCTGACTTTGACTTCTTCCGCGACCACCGCAACCAGATCACGCGGATGATCTCTGACCAGTTGAGTCAGGAAAACATCGATCATTGCTGAGCGGTCGGGACGTGGCATGGCGGGATTGTAAAGTAAGGCAGCTGGATTAAACAGTTTCAGGACAGAATTAAACAGTTTGGATGCGGGAAAGCCTCATTTCTTCACGATTGTCCATTTGAATCAACACCTTACGATGCCCACTCAGGCCAAGCTGATCCGGTTCGATATCCCAATTGAACAGCGCATCAGCTGATCCGAACAACGATTCCGAGGCTGTCACAGGCGCAGCGCGAACCGCCGCCGCCCCCAGCTCAGCCCTCGCCGGACGCGAATTTGCCCCACAGCCGCTCGAAATGCGCGCCGAAGCTGCGCACCAGCCGCGCGTCGTCGGTGACCACCAGGTTCTCTTCGTTGCCGGTGCTGGCGCCCCGGGTCCAGTTGAAGCTGCCGCTGGCCAGGCGCGTGCCGTCGAACAGCGCGAACTTGTGGTGCATGTGGAACGCGGTGTCGTCCAGGCGCACGTCGATGCCGCGATCGCGCAGCCGGATCACGTCGCTGCCGTCGTCGTGGATCTTGTGGTCGTCGCTGAGGATGCGGATCTTCACGCCGCGTCGGTGCGCATCGACCAGCGCCTCGCACAGGCGGTCGTCGGAAATGGTGTAGACGCAGACGTCGATGACGCGCTTCGCGCCGAGGCACAGTTCGCGCAGCTTGCGCAGGCAATCGTCGCCGGGCGCGAAATAGGCCTGCGCTTCGATCACCGGCGGATCGGCGCCGGCATCCAGGGTCTTCACCACCTGTTCCAGCCAGCGCAGCAAATCCAGGGGCACCGCATCGGGCTGCGACCAGCGTTCGCGCACCAGATCGAAGGCGCGGTTGCGCAGATAGCGGACGCGATCCCGGCTCAGGCTCTCGCCGAGTTCGCGCAGCTCGATCTTCTCGTCGTTGTCGAGCACGGCATCGGCGGCGCTGTCGCGCAGGAGCCGGTCGAGTTCGGCGAAATCGATCATGGCGTGCTCATCGCGGCGTACGCCCGAGCAGACGATCCGAGAACTCGTCCAACGCCTTCTGCAGTTGCAGTTCGCGCTCGCTGAGCGGGACGGTCTCGGCGTCCGCAGCGCCGCGCTTGCGGCGCCCGCCGGAAGGCGCCGGCGCGCTCTGCAGGGCGACGGTCTGCGCGCCGATGCGTTCGGCCAACAGGGTCAGCACCTGCTGCAGCTGAAGCTGCTGCCCGGCATGCCGCTCGAACCAGTCGGGCAGCGGCGCGCTCGCGGGGGTTTCGACTTCAATTTCCGCGATGGCCGCAGCCCGCGATTCGCCCAACCGCTCCGACAACCGCTCCAGCGCCGCCAGGATCTGCGGCCATGGCGCGTCGCTTTCGCTGCGATCGCTGTTCGAAGCCGCATCGGCCGCAGGCTTTTCCAGCGCACGCACGCCTTCGACCAGATCGTTCAACTGCGCGACCACGCGCTGACCGATATCGGCCTCGCCGCCGCCGATCGCCTTGTTGCGCATGAAGTCGCGCTTGATCTGGGTCCAGCGCGCGGTCTGCGCGTCGCTCATGACATCGCGCAGTTCCGCCAGCTTCAGCAGATTCTCTTCGGCGCCGGTGGTGAGCAACTGCGACTCGCCCTGATAGTGATCGGCGATCAGCTGCTGCAGCTCGGCGGCGTTCATCACCGGCGAAATCTTTTCCGCCAGCTTGTTCATGTTGCGGTAGCTGCCCTGCAGTTTGAACGCGGGCTCGGTGCGGTAGCGGTCGGCCTGCGCGGCGCTGGCGATGTACTGCTGGTTGACGCGATAGACCACGTCGCGCACCTGCATCAAACGCTCCAGCGTGGCGGTGATCTCGTTGATCTCGGCGGCGCTGTAGGCATGACTCAGCGCATTCGAGGAGAACGGCTTGCCCTCGATCTTCTCGACCATGCGATACAGGTCGGCCAGCTCGCGCGTCGCCAGCGGCGCCAGCACCGGATTGGACGTCAGGCAATTCTCGATGTAGCTGAGCTTGAACGCGTCCTCCATGCCGCCAAGCACATCGCCGAGGTTGTAGATGTCGGCGCGGTTGGCCAGCATGTCCGGAATCTTGAAGACTTCGCCGGATTCGGTGTACGGATTGCCGGCCATCGCCACGCAGAATTTCTTGCCGCGCATGTCGTAGGTGCGGGTGCGGCCCTGCCACACGCCTTCGATCCGGCGCGTGCCGTCGCACAGCGAAATGAATTTCTGCAGGAACTCCGGATGGGTGTGCTGGATGTCGTCGACGTACAGCATCACGTTGTTGCCCATCTCCAGCGCGAGATTGAGCTTTTCCAGTTCCTGCTTCGAGGTGGCGTCCGGCGCCTGCGCGGGATCGAGCGAACGCACGTTGTGCCCCAACGCCGGCCCGTTGATCTTCATGAAGATCAGGCCGAGCCGGTGGGCCACGTATTCCATCAGCGTGGTCTTGCCGTAACCCGGCGGCGAAATCAGCATCAGCAGGCCCATCAGGTCGCTGCGCTTGCTCTCGCCGACGGTGCCCATCTGTTTGGCGAGGTTGTCGCCGATCACGCCCAGGTACACGTCGTTGATCAGTTTGTTGCGCACGAACGAGGTCAGCGGACGCGGCTTGAACTCCGACAGCCGCAGCGCTTCGCGCTCGCGCGCGACCAGCGCCTGGCGCAGGCGCTGGCAGCGACGCACCTGCGGCAGGAAGTGTTCGCGATGACGAAGCAGGCGTTCGTCGAGATCGTCGACCCCCAGCGACATCGTGCCGGCAACGATTCTCGGGTGCTCGCCCAGCAGGCCGTCGATCTCCACCCGCAGGTCGGCCGCATCGACGCGCGCCAGCGCGTCGTCACCGATCAACAGCAGCGCGACCGCTTCGGGCACGTAATCCGCGAGCGCGGCATGCGCAGGGTTCGCATCCGCTGCGCGCGTCATCGCTTCGAACCACTGCGTGGCCAGGCGCCAGCGCGCGCCGGCATGGTTGCGCAGCGACGCCAACGACGCCTGCAGTTCATCCCACATGCGCTCGGCGACGAGCCGCTGCTGCAAGCCATCGAACAGCTGGCGCGCATATTTGCTGTAGACGAACGGCTGGCGCGGCGCGGCGAGGACCGCGATCAGATAATCGGCGGCGGGCGCGCACAGCGCCGTATCGACAGGCAGCGACTGCGCCTCCGCTTCCGCGCGCATCGCAGCGGCGATGTCCTCGCGCAGGCTCGCCAATCCGCCGCGATGCGCGAACAGGCGGTCGATCCCCTGCGCACTGCGCGCACGGTCGGCCCAGAGCGCCGCCTCCGGGCGATCGTGCACCAGGGTCCAGAACACGCTGGCCCAGGCGCGGGCCGCAGGCGCATGCGCGAGCAGACCGGCGCTGTCGCGCAGCGGCAGCAGCGCCGCCAGCATCCGCGCCGCATCGTGGTCGTGAATGCCTTTTTCGTAGCCCTCGCGATAGCGCGGCGCGGCGAAATCGCGCAGCGTGCGGGTCAACTGCTCAGGCTGTTTCACCTGCTGTCGCAGCAGATCCAGACTCAGTCCTTCGGCATTGCGCTCCGCCGCCGACAGCACTTCACCGAGCAGATACTCGCCGCGATACAGCTGCGGCGATTCCGATTCCAGGGTGATCTGCCAGAAATCGCGCAGCGCATCGAGTTCCGCATCGCGCACGGGTGCGAAGAATTCGGTGCCGGTCAGATGCAGGCTCAGGCCATCGCCGCGCGGCAGCACGGTCAGGTCGAGTTCCTGGGTGTTGACGCTGAAGCGATGGCGCGGACCGAGTTTGATGACATCGCCGCCGGCCTCGAACAGCTCGCTGCGGTCGCGCAGCGCGCGCACCGCCTGATCGCGCACGCCCTTGAGCCGGGCCTCGACATCGTCGGCTTTCACGCTGTCTTTCAGCGCGCGCAGGCGTTCGGCCAGATCGCGCAGCTTCAGGATCAGCGGATCGCCGGCGAAGAATGCATTGAGCTCGTCCATGCCCGCGAGACGCGCGGTGCGCCGGCTGAGGCCTTCGAGAATGCGCGCCGCCGCGTCCGCCAGCGACTGGGTCTTGCGCTGGCGCTCGTCGAGCAAGGTCTGTTTGTGCGCCTCGAACGTTTCCAGCAGCTCATCGCGCTTGGCGATGATGTCGCCGAGGAACTGCTCGTGTTCGCCGAACTGGCTCTCCAGTTCTTCCAACTGCACCATCAGTCGCGACAGTTCCTGGTCGCAGCGCTCGGGATCGCGTGCGGTGGACAGGGCGCTGGTGATGCTTTGACCGAACAGGGTGAACTGCGCGCCGAACTGCGCGACCGCTTCGCCCGATCCCAGCGATTTGCGCCGCTGTTCCGCGCGCGCTTTCGCCTGGTTGAGTCTGGCGTAGATTTCGGAAATGTTTTCGACGATGCGGGTGCGGCGGGTGGCATCGTCGACGCGCAGCGTCGCCATCAGCTCCGACAGCATGTCCAGATCCGCCGACAGCGTCTGCAACTGCTGCAGCGGTTCCTGCAGCGCGGCCACGCTGGCGGCCTTCTGCGCCTGCGCATCCAGCGCCTGCACGCGCTCGGCGTAGGGATGCAGCGCCTTGTCGCCGGCCAGATAGTCGCCGGTCGCCGCGCCGGTGCGCGCCTGCGCATCCAGAAGCTCGGCTTCCATCGCATCGATCGCAGCGACATCCACGTAGCGGTATTCGCGGATGGTCAACAGGCGTCCGCGCTGGGTGGTGATCGCATTCAACGCATCGACGCAGTCCTGCACGCGCTCCCAGCTGTCGGGATGCAGCCCGCCGAGCAGTACCTTCTGGCGCTCGGCCGCATCGCGCATCGCATCGGCCGACTGTCTGCGGATGCTTTCGACTTTTTCGTATTCGTCCAGCACCGCCTCGCTGCTGGCGACGATCTCGCGCAGCAGCGGCGCCAGTGCGGCGCAATGCGCGTCTTCGATCCAGTGGTACTGGTCGAACAGCCGCCGCGTGGTCTGGGTCAACAGCTGGTAGCGCTGTGCGGAGGCGTCGTTGCCCTCGATCTCGCGCGACAGGCTCAGCAGATCGGAAATGCCGCGCACCAGATCGGGATTGCCGATCCGGCCCATGAACGTATTGCCCGCAGGCTGGCGCACCGCGTATTCGTCCGACGCGAACGGCGTCTGCCACACCTGCATCGGATGGATGCGCGTGGGCTCGCTGCTCTGCGCGCTGAAGATCACCATCCGCCCGTCTTCGAGACGCGCGTAGCCGTGGCCGATCACCGGCGGCTGCATGCCGCGCTGGATCATGTTGTAGACGAACAGCGCGATCCTGCCGTCCAGCGGCTCGTAGAACAGATACAGCACGTCCTCGCCGTTGGGCGAGCGGATCGTGCGCTTGAAGCGCATGCCCTGCACCGCCTGGTCGAAGGTGCGGGTCTCGCCGTTCTGCAGCATGTAGCCGCCGGGAAACACGATGCCGTGATCCTCCGGCAGCTGCACGCAGGCCTGACCGATGGCATCGATGCGATGCACCTTGCGCGACAGCGTGTTGTAGACCAGATGCCGCCACTGGCTTTCGCGATACGGCAGCACGCGCAGCAAAATCAGGCTGCCGACGCGCGCGAAGTCGATCTGCGCATCGTCGAGCGACTGGGTCTGGTCGTCCACCGGCTCGCGGTAGATGCCCAGCCCGTCCTCGGTGTTGTTCTCGATCTTGACCGTGAGGTCGCCGCCCAGCGTCTCCACGAACACGGTGTCGAGGATATTCAGGTGCGGATGACGGCCATTGACCGCAAGCTCGCGCGTGGCCCGCGTCCACTCGAAATCGTAGGCGGCCGGCAATGCGATGTCGCGCTCGCCGCGGTTGTCGATGTAACGCACGACGCCATCGGGTTCCAGCTGCCAGCGGAAGACGCGGACGTCTTCGATACGCTCGCCGATCTGGAAACTCGCCAGCAGCTTACTGTCGCGCACCACCAGTTGCAGCAGCCGCGAGTTCTTGTAGTAGGCGTGAAGCTCGGCGAATTCCTTGACGAAGGCGGCGTCGCCGAGGAAGCTCGTCGCGGCGTCCACCGGGGTGACGTCGTAACCTTCCGGGCCTTCGACCAGCCGGTACAGCGAAAAGATGTCCTCGACCCGGGTTTCCTTCTTCAGGCCGATGAACACGTTGTAGCCGAACAGCAGACAGTCGCCGACCTGCACGATGTCGCGCGCGACGCAGTTGTGCTCGGTGCGGATGCGCAGACGGCCGGCCACTTCCATCCGGCTGCCGCCGAATTCCTGCAGCCGCTCCGCATTCAGCGCATCGGCGATGCCGCGCAGCTGCTGGCCCTGCTCGCCCAGACGGCGGCGCAGCACCTCGTATGCGCCGCCTTCGGTGACGGCCTTGTCGATGCCGGTCTTGTCGAGGCCGGTCTTGTCGAGGCCGGCTTTCTCAAGGCCAGCTTTCTCCAGGCTACTCGCATTGCTGCGGTCCGCAGCCGACGTCTCCGCCGAGGGTGTGGGGTGATCCGACATCGTGTCCTGTCCTGCATGAAACCGCGTATTGCCCGACGTACCGGCCGACCCGGCCGGCACGCATCATTGCCGCAAGATCAGGCTTCTTCGACCTGCGTCGCCTTGGCCGGCGCATCCTTGCCG
The DNA here is from genome assembly GCA_017302135.1 of Lysobacterales bacterium. GTDB lineage: Bacteria > Pseudomonadota > Gammaproteobacteria > Xanthomonadales > Xanthomonadaceae > Lysobacter_I. The sequence continues at coordinate 39,539 of JAFLDZ010000014.1, forward strand.
CCGCCCTGCATCGACAGCAGTTTCTGCAGCACTTCCTGCACGATCGGGCTCTTGCCGGCGATGCCTTCCACCGCTTTGCCCACCGACAGCGCCTTGGCGAACGAATCGAAGAACGCGCCTTCGCCGCCGACGATGTCGATGTTGGCCTTGGACAGCGCCGCCGACAGCACATCGGCCTGATCGCGCGCGATGTCCTTGTTGGCTTCGATCGACGCCATCGCCTGCTCGAAGCTCTTCTCCAGCTGCATGCGGAACTCTTCGTGCACGCGCGCCTGGTCGCTCATCGCGCCCAGCGCCGCGAACTTCTCGGTCAGGCCTTCGGCTTCCGAACGGTATTTCTCGCGCATCACTTCGGCCTGCGAGAAGCCCACATCCTTGATGACCTTCGCTTCGACCACGCCCTTGTCCTGCTCACCGCGTGCTTCGGCGGCCATGGTTTCGGCGACCACGCGGGCCTTCGCCATGCCCTCTTTCTCCATCGCCGCCGCGGTGACTTCGCGCACGCGCGCATCGGCAAGACCCGGCGCTGCGCGCTCGGCCTCGATGCCTTCGGCCATGCGCTTCTTCGCTTCCGCGTGTTTGCCGGCCGCTTCCAGTTCGGCCTGCGCGATCACCGTCAATTCGACTGCCTTGTGCTTCGACGAGGTTTCGTCGGCTTCGGCCTGCTTGACCTGGCGCACCATCTCCTCTTCGGCCTTTCCCTGCGCAGACAGGATCTTGACCTGCTTCTGGCGATCGGCTTCGGAGACCTGGCGCACTTCCTTGATCCGCTCTTCTTCCTGGGCCACGGATTTCTCGACGATGATGCGGTCGCGGATCACGCTGGCGATATCCTTGCGCTGGATTTCCAGGGCCTTTTCCTTGTCGATCCGCTGCAGCTCGACCTCGCGCTCGCGCGAGACGATTTCCAGATCCTTGGCGCGATGCACTTTCTCGATCTCGATCACCACCGCGCGCTGGCGGTTCTGCTCGGCCACTTCCACCTCGCGCATTCGGTTCTGCTCGCGGATGTCCAGCGTTTCCTGCGTGGTGATGCGCGCCTGCTCGGATTTCAGCCGCTCTTCTTCCTGCACCTTCGCGGTCTCGGCTTCCTCGCGCGCCTGGATCGTGGCGATCTCGCGCTTCTGCCGCGCTTCGGCGTCGGCCTGCTGGCGTTCGAGCGCCAGCATCGCTTCGCGGGTTTCGACATTCTTCTTGGTGATCGCCAGCTGCTGGTTGCGCTCCAGCTCGTTGGTGATCACGTTCTGCGCTGCGGTCAGCTCGGTGATCTTGCGGATGCCCTCGGCGTCGAGGATGTTGCTCGGATCCAGCGACGACTTCGGGGTCTGCTCCAGGTAATCGATCGCGACGTCTTCCAGCACATAGCCGTTGAGGTCGTTGCCGATCACCTCGATGATGCGGTCGCGGAATTCCTGCCGGTTCTCGAACAGCTTGACGAAGTCGATCTGCTTGCCGACCGTCTTCAGCGCTTCGGAGAACTTGGCGTTGAACAGTTCGTTCACCGCCGCCTTGTCGGACGCGCGTTCCGCGCCGATGGCTTTCGCGACCTTCAGCACGTCCTGCGCGGTTTCGTTGACGCGCAGATAGAACGCGACCGTGATATCGGCGCGCATGTTGTCGCGGCAGATCAGTCCGTCTTTCGCGCGACGATCCACTTCCAGGGTGATGAGCGAAATCTTCATCAGCTCCTTCTTGTAGATCACCGGGTACACCAGCGCGCCGGTGAAATGCACCTTCGGCGTCGACGACAGATCGTTGACGATCAGCGCGGTGCCCTGCGGCACCTTGTTGTAGAAGGCCTTGAACAGCCCGACGATGCCCAACAGCGCAACGATCACGACACCCGCGATCATCAGTACGCCCAAGAGATCTGCACCACCCATCACACGTTCTCCCTCTTCAATGCATGAACCACGACCCGGCGCACACACGCCGGACTTTTTGACGTCAAAGTTGCTCGAACTCGCCGCCGGAAATCACCCGGTAGGCATTCTGTTCTTCCAGATACTCGATCAGCACCACGCGATCGCCGCGTACGAACCGCCCGGACACATCGGCGCGCACCTGCAGGATCAAGCCCGCGCCGCCGTCGTCGATCAACGCCGTTCCGTGGGTCTGGGTGATTTCCGGACTGCGCACTTCGGCATAGCGTCCGAGCAGCGGACGCTGCGTCACCGGCTCGTAGCGCCGCAGCAGACGCCGCACCGGCGCGAGCACGGCGCGCGCGACCGGAATCGACAGCAGCAGGCCACCGACCGCCGTTGCGGTCTCCGCAGCGACATCCAGAAGGCCAAGATCCATTCCGCTCAGGACGTGCAGGTCGATGAAATAGCAGAACGCCCAACCGACGATCGCGATGATGGTGAAGATGATCATCACCGGCACGCCGTGCAGGCCGAATTTAAGCAGCACGCCGCCGATGCCGCCGGGTTCTGCGCCATCGGCGCCGTCCACGCCGAGATCGTCGGGCAGCAGACCGTCGAGGGTGTCGATTTCGAGAATGCCCAGCGCCGACAGCAGCCAATGCGCGGTCACCACCAGCAGCAGGACGCTGTAGATGGCGGTCGGAAACGATGTCGCGATGTCCAGAAACTCATTCATTCCCATGCCCCCAAACCGTGTATGCCGCGCCGGTTCTGCGCGGGCAGTCATCCGAGCGCTCAGCCGTCATGCTTCTGCTTCAGGCGCGCCAGCACCGCTTCGGCGCGATCGTCGTCGGCGATGATGCCGGCCTGTCGCAGCTTCGCGTCCAGCGCGTCGTCGTGCGGGTCGCCGGCGATCGCTTCGGCCGCTTCCAACTGCGCGCTGCGCTCGGCCTGGCGGCGCTTGATGCGTTCCAGCGAATCCAGCGCAGTGCGCACGCGCACGTCCGAGCCCTCGCGACGTTGCGCCACCGCGACCTGCGCGCGCTGCACGCTTTCGGTGGCGCGCACGGTATCCACCTGCTGCTTGAGGCGTTTGATGGTGGTTTCGTGCTGCGCCACCACTTTGCGCAGATGGGCGATGCCATCCGCGTAACCGCTGACCTGGCTGGCGTGACCGTCGCGCTCGATTTCGAGCAGCGCGATCTTCGCCGCGATCTCGCGCAGCAGCGCGTCTTCGCCGGCCTTCAGCGCCTTGAGCGCATAGCCCTCGTATTCGTCCAGTTTGGCGTTGGCCGCAGCCAGATGTTCCTGCGCGACCTTGTAGCGCGCCATCGTCTCGGCCAGCGCTGCGCGCAAGCGGTGCAGCTCGGCGTCGTTGTCGCGGATTTCCTGATCGAGGATGCGCAGCGCCTGGGTGTCGGCGATGGCTTCGCCCAGTTCGTTGACGCCGCCGCGCACCGCCGTGACCAGACGGTGCCACAGCGCCGATGGCTCGACCGCTTCGGTCTCCGGCGCCGCAGCCGTGCGCGTCTTGCGGCTTCCGCCGGCCTTGTCTTTGGTACTCATGCGGCCACCCGCAGATGCCATTCGTAGGCTTCGGTGGCGCGGATCACGTTGTCGGCGAGGGTTTCGATTTCGAACAGCACATCGCCGAGCGACGACGACGCGCTCAGCGCGCCGAACATGATGTAGACCGCTTCGCCGTCGATGGTTTCGATGCCCAGCGTCGACAGCGGAAACAGTTTGTGGGTGCGCAGCACTTCCACGTTGAATCGGGCGGGATCGCGCACCTGCGACACCGGCCACAGCATGGCCTCGGCCACGATCTGGCGGCCGACCACGGCCACGAACAGCGGCAGGTCGCCGTAGTCGTGCATGGTCAGGTACAGGCCGGGCTCGGCGCCGTCGATCAGTTCGATCGATATCGCACCGTCGCGCGCGCCTTCCGACGCCGCCAGCGCGGCATGCAGCGCCGCAGCCGTCCACAGCGCAGCGGGCTGCATCGAAACTCCGGTCATCGCGTGCTCCTGTTCAAGGTCCCCGGCCTGCAGCGTCTCGCCCCGTGGGCGACGCATCCGCCGTTCGATCACCGCCAGTTCGTCGGCGTACTCGGACAACACCCACAGCTCCTTCTTGATCAACCCCTGCTCGCGCAGGCGCTCGCGGTGGCGGCGCTGGTAGTAGGCGGAGGATCGGCGTTCCATGGACGCACGATAAATGTCACATGTGATGATTGTCAATGTGTCACATGTGATGATCCGATGAATGGTGGGCGGCGGCTGGGCTGGCTCGGGCGGGGGTTGAGGAGCGCTGCTGCTGGGCGCCAAGAGCGCCCCACTCAGCCCATCGCGCGGAATCGCCCGCGTCTTCGCGGGCGCGGCCCGTCGCCACCAGCATGTCGAGCAGTTGCGGCTGTCGCTTTTTCCACGGGCCGCACGCGATGAAGCGTTCGGCGTTCAGCGCGAGCAGTCGTTCCAGCACCGCATCGTCGAAGGCGTGTTTGGCTTCGTCGCGAGTCTGGCCTTCGGCGGGCGCGTCGTTGCCGTGCGCCACGCGCAGCAGCGGCACCGGATCGGAGCAGCCGTAGGCGTCGAGGACGGCGGCGGCCGTCGGCCCGGCCGGAGCCCCGCGCGCAGGCCCGTCGGATCAGGCCGCAAACCCGTATCTGGCCGGGGCTTCGTCGACTCGGGCCTGGTCGACCGGACGACTTCGGTCATGGGGTGCGCCTGTGGCGTACCGTCTATGCCATCGCCGCGAAAAAAACAGGTGCGCCAGAGCGCACCCTATGGGGCAGCCGCGCCGGACAACGAAAAACCCCCGGCCGGGGCCGGGGGCTGGGTTTCACTTCAGCGGTGGCGATGAGCGCCGGGAAGCCTGCGGGAGCGGGCTTGCCAGACCACTGCTTACCAGACGACTTCAGCCATCGAGCAGTTCAAGCCGGAGCCGATGCCCAGGAGGGCGACGCGGTCGCCCTTCTTCAGGCGGCCCATCTCGCGCAGCTTGCTGAGCACGATCGGCACGGAAGCAGGACCGATGTTGCCGTGTTCGCCGAAGATGGTCAGGACCTTTTTCGGGTCGATGCCGAAGGCTTCGACCATGGCCTGGGTGTGGACCTTGCTGACCTGGTGGATGACGAATTCGTCGACTTCGTCGACTGCCCAGCCCAGCGCCAGTTTGGCGGCGGCGAAGGTCTTGGACGCCAGTTTCATGCCTTCGATCAGCAGCATCTTGGTGTCGGTGACCATGCGGTCGAGGTTGCCGCGGCAGAGGGTGTTCCACTGGGTGGCGGCGCGGCTGACGCCGCCGCGGTAGCGCGGTGCGCCCGGGGCCAGCTCGGCGCGGGCGAGGACCATGCCGGCGGCGCCGCAGCCCAGGGTGAGCGTGGCCATTTCGTTGCGGAACTCTTCTTCGGTCATGTCCGGGCTGGCCATGCGCGTCAGGGTTTTTTCGTAGGCCAGATTGGCGGTTTCGCCGTCGACGATCAGCGCGTAGTCGATTTCGCCGCGTTCGATCATGCGGCTGGCGATGTCCATGCCGTTGAGGAAGGCGAGACAGGCGTTGGCGACGTCGAAGTTCTGGCAGGTGTCGGAAAGGCCGAGGTTGCCGCAGACGATGCTGGCGGTGGACGGCTCCAGGTAGTCGCGGCTGACCGAGGTGTTGACCAGCAGGCCGATCCGGGAGGGGTCGATGCCGGCATCGGCCAGCGCCTTCACGCCGGCGAGGGTGGCGGCATCGGAGGCTTCGACGCCGTCGTCCCAGAGACGGCGGGAGTGGATGCCGGCGATATCTTCGAGAACGTTGGACTTGATGCCCAGACGGTCGAGGGTCGGCTTGAGCCGGGCGTTGATCTCGGCGGAGGTCAGTTGGCGCGGGGCATCGATGTGCGCCAGGCCGGCAATCGCGACGTGTTGAAACAGCATGAGGTGTTCAGCCGTAAAACAGACAGGAACCGTATAGGGTACTGGCTTCGGCGCCTCAGCGCATGCCGGTACCGGGCCAGAGGCCGTTTTCCCGGTTCCCGGACGCCCGGAAACCCCGTTCGCGGCCACTCCTGGGGCTTCTGGAGGCCTGCCGGCGGTAGTGTCCGGTGCCTCATGCGCCTGCCGCTTACCTCATACAGCGCCAGGCAATGAAGCGCTGGGCACCGGATTCGGGCGGCGCGACCGGCTGCACGGTGTCGGCACCGAGCCCCGGGGCTTCGTTGCGCGCCAGCGTTTCCAGCTCTTCGCGCACCTTGAGATGGTTGCGTTCATAAAAGGCGACGCTGTCCTTCACCGAGACTTCGATTTCGCCGCGCTTCTCGCAGCCGGTCGGCGCCTGGGTCACGACCTTCACTGCGGAGGCGCCGGGCGCCATGTGGACCCAGGTGCAGGCTGTGGCGCTGGCGGTCAGGACTGCGATGGCGAGGATGCGCAAAGGTTTCGTTCTTGAAGGCAAGGTTCTGGAAAACACGATTCGGTACTCCGGAAATAACGATGCCCACCATGATGGTGGGCATCGACTGAATCGGACAATCATCGCTGCAGCGGGCGGAAAAAACAGAACCTCGTCGTTTACCGCCACACGCCGTGCGCACGGCGCTGAATCACCGGGCGTATCAGGTCACTTGCGGGCGGGCTTGCCATCGGCATCGACGATGAAGACCTCGCCGAACTTCAGCGCGCGCACCGGCTTTTCGATCTGCTTCAGATCGCCGACCACCACCCAGGTCAGCGCGTCCGGATCGACGGTCGCAGCTGCGGCTTTGACCTGCTCCGGGGTGAGCCCTTCGATCTCGGCCTTGCGCTGGAACACGTAGTCGTCGGGACGGCCGTAGCGGACGATGCCGCCGAGCGTGCCGAGCACGGCGCCTGCGGTTTCGTACGAACCCGGCAGGCCGCGGATCTCGGTGGACTGGATCTTGGAGACTTCCTCGGGCTTGGGCGGCGCCTTGCCGCTCGCGTATTCGGAAATCTCGCGCTGCATTTCCTTCAGCGATTCGGCGGTCTTGTCGATCTGCACCGCCGCGAACGCCATCCACGGCCGCTGACCCTGCGCGCCGGTGACCGAGCTGTAGGAACCGTAGGCCCAATGTTTGTCTTCACGGAGATTCATGTTCAGACGCGAGGAGAACTCGCCGCCGAGCACGGAGTTGGCGATATCGAACTTCACCGCACCCGGATCGCGGGTCGAGGGCACCAGTTGGCCGACGTAGAGATTGGCCTGCACCGCGCCCGGCTGGTCGATCAGATACACGCGCGGCTTGCGCGGGATCGCGACTTCGGGAATCGCACCGTTGCTGCGGGTGGCGCCTTCGCTCTTCCAGTCGCCGAGGTGCTTTTCCAGCACCGGCACGATTTCTTTCAGCGTGGTGTCGCCGACCACGAGCAGCGTGGCTTCTTCGGGACGCACCCAGCGGGCGTGATAGGCGAGCAAATCGTCGCGGGTCAGCGAGCCGATCGACGCTTCGGTGCCGGTGCCGCTGAACGGGATCGCATACGGATGGCCTTCGCCGTACAGCAGCGGCGGCAGCACGCGCAGGGCCGCGCCGTTGGGGCGGGCTTTTTCCTGGGCGATGCCGGCGATCCAGCTCGCCTTGACGCGCTCGACTTCGTTCTGGTCGAAGCGCGGACGGCGCAGCATGTCGGCGAACAGCGCCACCGACGGATCGAGATTCTGCTTCAGCGCCGACAGACCGGCGCTGGCGCCGTCGAGATTGGCGCCTGCGCTGAGATTGGCGCCCAGCGATTCGGCGCGATTACCGAACGCGATGGCGTCGTAGTCGCCCGCGCCTTCGTCGAGCATGCCCATGGCGAAGCTCGATGTGCCGAGTTTGGCGCCCTGGTCGGCCACGAAACCGCCGCCGAAGAGATAGCTCATCTGCACCACCGGCACGCCTTCGCGCTCCGCGAGGATGATCTTCGTGCCGTTCTTCAGCGTGGCGCGCTGCAGCGACGGGAATTTCAGCTCCGGGAACTGGCTGGGCACCGGCACGCCGGCGCTGCGGTCGACGGCGCTGGGCTTGGTCTTGTACTTGGGATCGATCGCCGGCAGGGTCAGCGCGGTCGGCGTGACCGCCGCGTCTTCGGGCAGCGGCTTGCGCTCGCCCGGGGTCACGACGAGGGTGTGGCTGCCCTTGCCCGCGCCGAGCCACTGGACGCCGGCGGTCTTGACCTGGGCGACGGTCGCGGCGTTGATGGTCCGCAGACTGTTGCGGAAGCAGCCGGGATTGCCGGTGTAGACCATGCATTCGGCCAACACGTCGGCCTTGCCGCCGAAGCCGCCGATGCGCTCGACGCCGCGGGTGAAGCCGGCCTTGATCACGGTGCGGGCCTGATCGAGTTCGATCTGGCTCGGGCCGTCGCGCAGGAGTTTCTTCAGTTCCTCATCGATCGCGGCTTCGACCTTGGCCGGGTCGACGCCCTGCTTCACGGTCGCGCTGATGAAGAAATTCGAGCTGAGCTGCGAAGTGAAGACCGATGCGCTGATGTTGTCGACCGACTTGTCGGTGTGCAAAAGACGCTGGTCAAGCCGCGACGAGCGGCTGCCACCGAGCACCTGCGACAACAGCTGCAGGCGGTCGGCGTCGACCGAACCGGACTGGGCGACGTTCCACACGCGATACACGCGGGCCTGCGGGACCTTGTCGGTGAGCGCGGAGCGGGAATCGGTCGCCAGCGGCGAGACGTCGACCTTCGGCTGCGCCATGGTCGGGCTGGCCGGAATATGGCCGAAATACCGGGCGACTTTTTCCTTGGCGGTGGCCAGGTCGATGTCGCCGGCCAGCACCAGCACCGCGTTGTTCGGGCCGTACCAGGTGCGGAACCAGTTCTTCACGTCATCCAGCGACGCGGCGTTGAGATCGGCCATCGAGCCGATGGTGCTGTGATGGTAGGGATGCGTTTCCGGGTACATCGCTTTGCCGAGCAGGTCGAACACCTGGCCGTAAGGCTGGTTCTCGCCCTGGCGCTTCTCGTTCTGGACCACGCCGCGCTGTTCGTCGAGGGTCGCCTGGTCGATCGCGCCGAGCAGATGGCCCATGCGGTCGGACTCCATCCACAGCGCCATGTCCAGCGCGGTGGTCGGCACGTTCTCGAAGTAATTGGTGCGGTCCGAGTTGGTGGTGCCGTTCTGGTCGGTGGCGCCGGCCAGCTCGAAGGGTTCGAAGAATTCGCCCGGATGATTTTCCGAGCCGTTGAACATCAGGTGCTCGAACAGATGCGCGAAACCGGTGCGCCCCTTCGGCTCGTCCTTGCTGCCGACGTGATACCAGATGTTCACCGCCACGATCGGCGCCTTGCGGTCGGTGTGCACGATCACGCGCAGCCCGTTGGGCAGGGTGAACTGCTGGTACGGGATGTCGACCTCGGCGCTGCGCGTCGTCTTGGCGTGCGCCTCAAGCGGGACCAGCGACAGGCTGCCGCCGAGCGCGGCGGTCAGTGCGAGCGCGAGAAGGCCGTGTTTGAGCGCGGACGTGCGCGGACGGACGATGGACATGCGGAACTCCTGGAAACATGGAATGGGTGGGTCTGGCAGCGCCTGACTGGACATCGGCAGGCTGGACTTCGATCGCGGCGCGCCGGTTTGGACAGCACCGGGCCAGCGTTGCATGCTAACGAGCCCGCCAGGGCATGACACTAGGCCACAAGTCCCGGCCCACCGCCCACTACCGCTCGGAGCCTTCCCATGCCACTGCATTGCCTCGTGACCGGCGCCAACCGCGGAATCGGTCTGGCCTTCGTCCGCCACCTGCTGGCGCGCGGCGACCGGGTGATCGCCACCTGCCGCCACCCCGGCAAGGCCACCGCCCTGAACACGCTGGCCGGCGAATACCCCGGCCGTCTGCACGTCCTGCCGCTGGACGTCGCCGATGCCAGGTCCCGCGCCGAACTGGTCCGCGAACTGCCGCTGGTCTGCGGCGGCGATGTCGGAAAAGATGAAACCGGAAAGCCGGTCATCGACCTGCTGATCAACAATGCCGGCGTACTGCATTCCGGCGAACGCTTCGGCGCGCTGTCCGCCGCGCATCTGGAAGACAGCTTCCGGACCAACGCCGCCGGCCCGCTGCTGTTGACCGAAGCGCTGGCGGTCACGCTGGCCGATGGCGGCTGCGTCGCCAATGTGTCGTCGCAGTTGGGCTCCATCGCCAACACCACCCGCTTCGGCACGCCCAGCTACAACATCAGCAAGGCCGCGCAGAACATGGCGACCGTGCTGCTGGCGCACGCGCTGCGCGAGCGCGGCATCAAAGTGGTCGCGCTGCATCCGGGCTGGGTGCAGACCGACATGGGCGGCGATGGCGCGCAGATCTCCGTGGACGACTCGGTGGCCGGTCTGCTCCGTGTGATCGATGCGCTCAAGCCTGACGACAGCGGCAAATTCCTGGACTGGCAGGGTGCGGCCATGCCGTGGTGACAGGCACGAAGCCGCCGATCCACCGCAGCGGATCGACATCGCGTCGGCACGCACGGACGCGCATCCAATTCTGCGCGCCCCGCGTACGTTTCGGAATGTGGACCCCTCACGCCGCTGTCGCCCTGATGCTGTGCTGTGCGATCACGGTGCCGGCCCACGCCGCATTGGTCGCGATGGAGGGCAACGCCCGCGACCCGGACAATCACCGCCTGCTCTATCGCGAAGCGCATCTGATCCGCCGCGAGGGCGAACGCCCCGTCGAACGCATGGTGTTGTATCGCTGCCCCAACGGTGTCGCCTTCGCACGCAAGACCGTCGATTACCGCAACTCTGCACTGGCGCCGGACTTCGAACTGGTCGACGCGCGCGGCTATCGCGAAGGGCTGCGACGCGAACAGGGCAAACCCGTGGTCTGGAGCGGCAAGAGCCCAGCGCGAGGGTTGGGCGCCGCCAAGGCGCCTCTGGTGGCGGACGCCGGTTTCGACGAATTCATGCGTCAACGTTGGCCGCAACTCATCGCCGGGAAGCCACAGGCGCTTGCCTTCGCGGTCCCCGCGTTCGGGCGTAGCCTGCCGTTCAAGGTGCGCAGCCTCGGGCCCGACAACAGCGATATCGTCCATCACTTCGAACTGCATCTGGACGGTCTGCTGGGCGTGGTCGCCTCCAAGATCCGTCTGGAATACGACAACCGCGACCGGCGGCTTCTCCATTTCACTGGACTGACCAATATCCGCGATGCGCGCGGCGATCAGATCGAAGCCCGGATCGGATTCCCGCAGGCACCTCAGCCGGCCGATGCGCAGCGCTGGCAATCCGCTGCAGATGAGCCGCTGGCGGCATGCCCGCTCGGGCGTTGAACGCGCGACACGGCACAATGACGCATGCTCGACGTCATCCTCTACCAGCCCGAAATCCCGCCGAACACCGGCAACGTCATCCGCCTGTGCGCGAACACAGGCGCGCGGCTGCATCTGATCCGTCCGCTCGGGTTCACGCTGGAAGACGCGCAGCTGCGGCGCGCGGGTCTGGACTATCACGAGTACGCGCAGTTGCGGGTGCACGATACGCTGGACGCTGCGCTGGCCATGATTTCGCCCGCACGACTGTTCGCGCTGAGCACGCGCAATTCGACGCGCTACGACCGGGTCGCGTTCGCGCCCGGGGATGCGTTTTTGTTCGGACCGGAAACCCGTGGCCTGCCGGATGATGTGCTGAATGCGATTCCCGACGGCCAGCGATTGCGGCTGCCGATGCGGCCGGACAACCGCAGCTTGAACCTGTCGAATGCGGTGGCGGTGGTGGTGTTCGAAGCGTGGCGGCAGCAGGGCTTCGCGGGCGCGTCGAACTAGCGCGACCCGTCGCGCAGTTCGGACTTCCACTGCGGCACTTCCGATCACGGCACGTACGCGAACGCCTTCCCTGGCACCCGCGCATCGGCCGGTCCCGCAGCGGCGGGACACTCGTACGCGACATTCCCTGTCGCGCGGGCGGTACGCGCTTCGTCCGCCCTTCGTTGTCTGTCGCGATTATTTCTTCGGTTTACCGGATGTCTGCGGATCCTGGCCCCGACTGTTCATCGCCAGATAGGTCTTGTATTCCTCGCCGCTGAGCGCGCCGTCGGCGTTGGCGTCGGCCTGATCGAATACCGCCTGCAGCGACGGAATGGTCGCGGCCTCGGTCTTGGTCAGATTGCCGTCCTTGTCGGTGTCGAGATCGGCCCAGGTTTTCTTGGCCGGCGCAGCGTCGCTCTGCGGCGCGGGGCTCGCGGGCTGAGTCGCGGTGGTCTGCGCAGGGTCCTGTGCGGTGGGCGTGGTGCTTTGGGCGAACGCCATCGGCGCCGCAAGCGCGGCGGACAGGGCCAGCAGGCCCGTCAAACGAAGATTGATCTGTTTTGTCATGGTGTGGTTCTCCGGAGTTGCATGAAGGAGCGATCGGCCCGGTCATCCCGCACCGACCGCAGCGACACCATGCGAATCCCGCCATGAATCGAAACCATGCCGCAAACGTGAACGCAACGCGGCGTTAACCAACGATCCTCGCGATCGCGCTAGGCGCGGCGAACGACGCACGCAAACACTGGCCCATCGCGGAACAAACTGAACGCGCAACGCGCGGCGCACGCTGAATCGAACACAACCTTCACGAACCGCCGCTCAACCACAGCCGCTGCGTTACAACATCGCCAACGCGCGCTCGATTTCATCTTGCGATGCCGGTCTCACGACGCGCGTCAGTTCGACGCCATCGCGCAGCACCAGCACACTGGGCCAGAGTTTGATTCCGAAACTGCGCCCCAACGGACGTCCCGGACCGTCTTCGATCTTCAGATGCCGCACGTCGTCGCGCGCGGCCAGCGCCGCTTTCAGCAATGGTTGCGCGCCGATGCAGTGCGGACACCACGGCGCGCCGAATTCGAGCACGACCGCGCCGCTCATCATGTCGACATCCGCACGTGCCGGTTCGCGATCCGCGTATGCATGCACATAAGACATGGTTCGTTCCTCTGGTGTTGAATATCGGTATCGATCGAATGACTGCCGTCATGCGGTCGCATTGCATGATGCCACGACGAGATCGCGGGCGATCGACGACAGCGAACGTGTTCGATACGAATCCGCATCGCGCTGCGTCCGGACAGCACGAAGTTACATTGCGCTAACAATGCAGCGCGTATGGTTCAACGACGCTGCGATGCACTTCTGCAGCGTCGCCTCGGAAGCGCCGCACCTCCTTTCACTCTCCGCTCCGGGCATCACTCTCCGTCTTCGACGGGTATCGCGGCCACGCCGCTTTCGATCCACGCGAAGCGCATGCTTTGAAAAGCATGTTGCCGAGATGTGTTGATCGCTTCAACGAGAACAATCATGAATACACCGACCATCCCCCAGACCAATGCGCAGGGCAATGCCGCGACGAAGACCGGCAACGCCGCACCGTCTGTCACCCCGATCGGCGCGGCCAAACCCAACTCGGTCGCCATGGACAGTACACAGAGCAGGAACCTGCTCGACACCGCCGCCGCCAAGGGTTCGTTCGGCACGTTCGCCAAAGCGGTCGAACAGGCCGGACTGAGCGAAACGCTTCGCGGTGTCGGCCCGTTCACCGTGTTCGCGCCGACCGACGCCGCATTCGCGAAACTGCCGGCCGGCAAGCTCGACACGCTCATGAAGCCGGAAAACAAGGATGAGCTGGCATCGATCCTGAAATACCACGTGCTGGCCGGACGCAAGAGCGCGGCCGATATGGGCAAGTGGGAGTCCGCCAGGACCGTGAACGGCCAAGCCGCGCCGATCAAGATGCTCGAAGGCAAGTTCAGCATCGATGGTGCGCACGTCACCGAAGCCGACATCGGTTCGAGCAATGGCGTGATCCACGGGATCGACAAGGTCAATCTGCCGACCGCCGCCAAACTCTGACCGCGTCGGCTTCAGCGTTATATTTCAACATCGCAACATCGCAACACCGCAGCACCGCGACACGACGGCAGGGTTCGCCCTGCCGTTGTCGCGTCCGCGCTTCAGAATTGTCCGCGCTCCACGCCTTCCTGCCAGCCTGCGGGCGCCGGTGTCCAATCGCCATCGCCCAGCACCGGAATGATCAGATGCTCCAGCGGATAGCCGAGCCGATGCTCGGCGGACATGCCCGCATCGCGCACAACGTTGTCAGCATGATGTCGCAGCCCCGTGCCCGGATGTACGTCGGCCGATTCTAGCGGTACGCACATCCCGCACGGTCGCTATCCGGGCTCAATGCTCGCGCAGGCGCATGTTCCGCAACTGGATCGGCGCCGGCTGCGCGGGCGAGACCGTCTGCACCGGTAAACGCCGCCGCACTTTCGGCGGCGAGCCCGGCAGCTCGAACGGGCCGATCAGACTGTCGATGGCGAATTCCTCCAGCGCACCGATGTCCACCGTGAAATAACCCTGTGGAATGCGCGCGCGGTGATCGCCGATCGCGAGCTTCGCACGCAGCGGGGGATCGTATTGCACGATCGGCAGCGGCCACGGCATCGGAAACGCGGCGGGCGACGGCGGGCGATTGATGCCGGCATTGCGCAACGGGCTGCTCGCAAGCGGGCGGAAATCGCGCAGCGCGACATCGCGGAATCCGGGCGCGCCGCCGGTCACGGTGCCGGTCCATTCCGGCGGCGTGAACGTGGCCGCACTCTGCACCCAGTTGCGGGTGCCGGACACACTGCGCGCGCCGCTCCACGGCTGGGTGACGAACGGCGCGCAGAACGGCGTGTCGGCGGTGGTGTTTTCGCGCAGGATCGCGGGCGCCGCGCCGCCGGTCTGGAAGATCGCGTTGTTGTGCATCTCCACGCTGCCCACGCCGAGCTGCACGTAGACCGCAGTGGCCGCACCGGGACGATCGAACACGATGGTGTTGCCGACCATGCGCACGCGGCCATCGCTGGCGCCGTTGAGATCGCCGCCGAGGCGGATCGCATTCGGCCACGTGGTCGACGTGTGGACGATGACGTTGTTCAACAGCTCCGCATCCTCGCGCCTGGTCGCGCGCGTCCAGCCGCTGGCCTGGGTTTCGCAATCCGGGCCGATCAGTTCGATCTCCTGATAGACCGAACCCTCGAACCAGTTGGAGTGGATTTCGCTGCGCTCGTGCCGGCTCTTGAGCAGATTGCCACCGTTGCCATTGTGGACATAGTTGTAGCGCATGCGGAACACCGATCCGGGATGGGCGATCTCGTCGGACTGCATGTAGATCGGATGCCGGGTGGACCCGGAACCGGCGTCGTAGATCTCGCTGTATTCGAGCGTGAACGATCCGGAATTGAGATCCGCGCCGAGAATGCCATGCCCCGGGCAGGCGTGGATCACCGCATCGCGCACGGTGATGTCGTGGGCTTCGCTGAACACGCAGGTATTGGCGCCGCCGCGCACTTCGAATCCCTCGAACACCACGTGGTTCGACTGCTGGAACTTGATCGTATGCAGGCCACCCTGCAGGACGGGGCGCGTCGCGCCGGCCACGCGACGCCAGCGGATGATCACCGGATTGCCGGGCGCGCCGCCGTCGTCGTCGCCGACCACCACGCTGGCGTAGAGCGCACTGCCGTCGACTTCGACGATATCGCCCGGCGCGAGGTTGTTGGCGTCGAAGAGCGCATACAGCTGGGTGTAATCGCGGCCGACCGGGCCGACCGTGTACGTCCGGGCTTCGGCTGCGCAGGGCGCCAGGATCAACACGGCCAGGATCAACCCGGCCAGCACCAACGAAACGGATGATCCGCGCATGGTCGATTCCTCGGGACAACAACGATTCCGCTCGGTGCGCCCCCCACGACACCCTTGCATGCAAGCATGACAGGGACGCAACGCCCGGTCAGTGCCCGCGATCACGATGCCGCGCGCCGGCCGGACCGTGGCCGGACCGTCGAACGCCTTGCGGCGGATCACACGTGCTGCGAGTGCGGCTTCTCCATACCCGAACTCGGCAACGCGACCGTCGTCGGCAATTGCGACAGCGCCAGCGTGTTCTGCTCGACCGTCCGCTGCGCGCCTTCCACGAACGACACGCCGGCCAGCTTCTTGGCATCCGAATCCAGCGCTCCGGAGACGGCGATCAGGCCATCGCGCTTTTCGTTCAACACGACATGATCCACGCCCGGTAAACCAAGCGCCTTGGAGGCGACGAGCAGCGAAGATGCCATGTTGTCCCGCGCGGTCTGATTGGGCAGGACCGTTCCCTGCGGATCGATCCGATCGATCTCCTGCATCACCTTGCGGAAGACGCCGTTGTCGGGATGCCCAAGTTCGTTGACCTGCGCCGCCCGCGCCACGCCATCGGACGATCCGCTGGCGTCGCCCTTGTGCCTGGGAATCAGGATCCGCACCGGCTCATCCTGTTCCATCGATTGACGGACCGGCGGCGTGCGGTCTTTGTATGCGGCGAGGAAACGATCGACTTCCTCGTTGTGCTCGCCACCTTTCGCGATGAAGCCGCGGAACTCGTTGCGGCCTTCCGGTTTTTCCTTTTCCCCATCGCGCCATTCGCCGGTCTTGCTCAATTCCCACTCGTGCGAACTGTTGGCGCCGCGGCTGACCAGGCGCAGATTGCTGGTGTCGTTGTATGCATCCAGCACATCGGCCTTGCTCAGTCCGTCCGGGTACAACTCCTTCATCTTTCCCAGCAACACTTCGAACGGAATCTTGTGGTCGATGTCCAGCGCGTCGCGGGTCACCAACTGACCGGTCGCGGCGCAGCGGAACAGATGCACTTCCTGCGGAGCGGCATCGGGCGAGCTCTTGGCCTGCACCGATCCGGCATAGGTCTTCGCGAGTTCCTGCTCGAACCACTTGCCGTTCACGTGCTTGTCGAACGACAGATCCGCACGCGTATGCTCTTCGGTCCACGCTTGGCCGGTCGTGGCCTTAGTGCGCCGCGCGAAGTCCTTTTCCGGATCGTATACCGACGACGAAGCGCCGCTGTCGAAGCCGAAATGCTTGTCGGACCACGCCTTCGCCTGCAGGGAATCGGTTCCGAACGTGTCGAAGATCTTGTCGGCACTGTCGCGCGCGCGGTTGTAGACCGAGGGAATCACGCGCAGATTCTCGACGTCGTTGTAGGCCATGTGCGCCTCGGCCATATTGGAAACGCCAAGCTTCTTCAGATGGTCTTTCCACGGCGTGATGTGGTCGACATCCAGCGCATCGGGGGAGTGCCAGGTCTTGGTCTTGTCGTGGAAGAACAGCAGCACGTTGTCGTTGCCGAGTTTGCCGTGCGCGGTCGGCATGTTGTGCGCCGCCCAGTCGTTGCGCATGAAATTCACGGTCGAATCGTAGAACGCCAGACCGGTGCGCGAATTCGATGCGTTCCAGGCTCTTTCCTGCAACGCCTCGCCATGGCTGGCGGGCTCGTACTGCTCCCATGACGCCAGCGTGACCTGATGACCGCTCTCCAGTATTTTCCTTGCGAAACCGCCCATCGTTCTTCTCCTTTTTTCGATCGCGTCGTCGATGTCCTGAACCGCAGGCTCGCGCATCCACCGATTGTACTTTCCGCAGCCTGACAAACGTCAGCAGCGACTGGGAACGGACATCGAACTCACGTGCGTCGCGTGCAATCGCGCGCCTGCGTGCGGACGCTACGGCGCAGGCTCGCTCACTCGCGTGTAGGTCGCCTCGCGATGGTTCAGCCCATAGATGCCTTGAATGGTCAGCGTGTCCGCCGCGCACTGGTAGGCGAAGCCGTTGGATTCGACCGACGGGCCTGCATCGGGCGCAGTGCGATCGAGCACCGTCATCGGCCCCAGTTTCATGTTGATCGTCATCTCGACGCTGTTCTCGACATAGCGCGCGGTGCCGCCGCCGGGGCCGGTGGTCCGCCACTCGAACCCGGTCGTGCCGTTGCGCGCGGAGGCGGTTTCCATGGCGCCGCCCTGCGCCCGGGTGATGCAGCGGTTGGTGAAGCCCTGCCAATCGACGCTGCCGCTACCGTCGGCGGCGAACGACAGCAGCCAGGTACCCTCGGGCGGTTCGCAGGACAGGTTTCCGCCGGCGGCCGCGATCGGGGCCGCGCCAACGTCGGCGAGCATCGCGATTTCGCCCTCGCGCGACGCCTGCGTGGGCGACCAGTCGCCGACCAGACAGCACGCGCCCTCGCTGTCCATGCCGGGCGGCAGGGCGATCTGATACGTGGCTGCGCCGGTGGCGTCGGTGGTGGTGGCGAGCACGCGGTACACCACGTCTTCGCGGCACGCGGTCACATTGTCTGGCGGCGAGATCCAGACCCCGGGCATGTTCGAGAAACCCACCGACAATCCTGCATCGATGCCGGTCTGCTGCAATGTGTACAGCTTGCCGCGCGCGAACGACAGGCGTTCGCGATGCAGCACGAACGGCTGCGATGCGACCCGGTACGTCGCCGGCCCGCTGATGCGCCGCAGCGCGCCCGGCTGCGGCGCCGATGCCATCGGTCGTCCCGCAGGCTGACGGATCTTGCCGTCGAGATAATCTTCGCCGAACTGTTTCCACTGTTCGGGCGCGATCATCCGCCGCAGCGCTGCGTGCTCGGCAGCGGCGCCGTCGCCGGTGGCCAGACCGTGCACGAAGCGCGACACCGCATTCGGCCCTTCGTTCTGGCCGAGCCAGAAAAAGAACGGCACGCTGGAATACGTGAAGCTCCACAGCGGCTGGGTCGGCGAACCCGCGTCGAATTCGGCGACTTCGCCATCCGAGAACGATGTTCCCGGGTAAGCCAGATGCGCGAAATACTCGGCGCTGCCTTCCGACCACCAGATCGCCGACTCGTGGTTGTACACGCTCAGGAACGATTTCGCGCTGATGCAGTGGAACAGTTCGTGCGCCAGCGTGAACATCAGGAAGTCGTAGCTCTCGCCCTCCGGCGACCAGTAGAAAACGACTTCGCATTCGTCGGGAAAGGGTCTGGCGAGCGCTGCGGTGGGCTGGCTCGCACCCAATTCCGGCGGTGGCGGCAGCGATGTGAGATAGATGGTGACCGGCGCGATTTCGACGCCGCCCATCTCGTCCATGGCGCGACCGGTGCGCTCGGCGAGGCTGCGGATCGGCGCGATCAGATACGCGAGCGATGGCTCGGCCGCGGACTCCACCGACGTCACCATCCGCAGCGGCTGGCGCCCGCCGGCCCAGCGGATGGTGGTCTCCACCAGCGGCACGCAGCCGGCACCGCTCAAGCGCGCATCGAAGCTGCGCACATAGGCGTCGCTGCTGCAGTTGCCGAGCGCGAATGCCGAAGGGATCCATCCCGACAGGCCCAGGCAGAGCAGCAACAGCATCAGGCGCAGACGCATGGCGATTTCCTCGGAAGATGATCGGATTTCACAACAGCGCATCGCGCGTCGACGCGGCGCCATCTGCGCCTAGGCGAAGACCGGCACCGGCATCCACGGCACTCCCGACAACACGTCCGGACGTCGAGCGATCGCGACGGTTCCCCGACCGGTCAAGCCTTCAGCCGACACCGAGCATCCCGCACCACGACGCCGCGGTCAAACGCTTCAAGTCATCGCATGGAGTCATGACTTGAAGCCATTAAAAGTTCACATCCTCTTAACTTCGCCATAACCCTGCCCGGTGCGATGCTTCAGCGGTCGATCACGACATGGAGGATTCGATCATGGCTTTTTTCAGACACTCGGCTTTTTTCAAACACGCGTCTGTCGCAGCGGTTTTTTCGATCGCCATCGCAGGCGTCGCACCTCAGGCCAAAGCCGAGGTCTTCGAACTCGGATGGCCATATCCGCCGAACAATCTCGAACCCTACGCTGCCCGCAACCAGTATCCGCCGGCCTGCAATCCGACCAACAAGCCCGGACCCGAACGACTTCGGCAACTGCTGAGTTTCTGGTTCGGCGCGCCCAATCAGTTCAACCCGAACTGGCATATCGGCCGGCCGTGCAACATCAGTTCGACGTCCTATCATCGTGAAGGCCGCGCGCTCGATTTCTACGTCAACGCCACCGAACCCCGGGCGCAATCGATCGTCAACTGGATCCTCGCCACCGACGAATACGGCAATCCGCATTCCAAGGCGCGGCGGCTGGGCATCATCGAAATCATCTGGAAGAACGTGATCTGGACATCGGATCGCGCGAACGAAGGCTTCCGTCCCTGCCCGACCTGCGGGCCGCACAACGACCACATCCACTTCAGTTTCACCCGCGAAGGCGCGAACGCGGCCACCTCGTGGTTCACCACCAACGACGGCGTGAGCAGCGCGGCGTGCAGCGGCGGCACCGCGCAAGTGAAGTACTGGACCTACCCCAGCGGTTACGGCCCGCTACGCCATGTCCGCAGGATCGACTACGCCGGCAGCGCCTATGCGACGCAGGCCTCGCTGGCCGGTTCGCCGTGGCGCGTGTACACCGCGCTGGGACCGACGACCGTCGCCGCGAACGCGCCGGTAAGCGCGCTGTACGGCACCCGCGCTTTTCTGGGTGCGTGTTCGGTGACCCTGTTCTGAGTTCGAAGTGCGCGAAGGCAAGGTGGAACCGTCATGGCGGTTTCGCCTTTCGTGCGGCGCGGTTTTTCGCGTAGGAGGGCCTTCAGGCCCGAGCTCTTCTCAAAGCCCCAAAGCAAGAGCTCGGGCCTGAAGGCCCTCCTACGTGGAGCGCGTGGAGCGCACATCGCGCCGTCACCGGATTCAAACATGTTCGGTAGGACAGATGTATCTGTCTTACCGAATCCATCACCCGGGTGACCAGGGCCAGAATCGGATCAGCAGCCAGGCCGGAACGCCCACGTAAAACACGACCCGAGCGAAAACTTCGAGCATGCTTCTGATCCCGATCGCGGATTCGCGGCGCACGACCAGCGACAGCCACGTGCCGGTTTCGATGATGACCCGCAGCAAGGCCGCGAAAATCGTCAGGCCGATCGCCCACGACGCCCACCAGATGCCGAGCGCGGTGAGATACGCCTGCAGGCCGTAGGTGTGGTATTCGCCGAAGGTGCCGCCGAACGCGATGTGCTGGTGCAGCCGGAACGCCGGCAATGCCGGAACCAGCGGAAACAGCACGAACTTCACCAGCGGATGATCGAGCAGGCGATGGCGGGCAACGGCCAGACGCGTGCGTGCGTACGCCAACGCGCGGCCGGTCGAAGCCTCGGCAACCGAAGCCGGCGCACCCGCATCGATCAACGCATCGACCAGCGCTGCCGGGTCGTCCAGCGCAAGACCCCGGGACCAGCGCCGGCCCGAATCCATCCGCAGCCACACGCCTGTCGACGGCAGCGGAAGCATCCACGGTTCAATCGCCACGATGCGCTTCAGCGGAATCTCGGTGCGTCGCTCGCGCTGTTCCAGCACCAGCGTGTCGCCTTCGATGCGCGCGGTCGCGGCGAAAGCGCGCGCGATGCACCACGCCGCCGCCAGCGGCGCCAGACACAGCGCTGCGAACATCCGCATCTGCGCCAACGGATTCATCTGTTCGCTCTGGAACAACAGCGCCGCACCCATCCAGAACAGGCTGCCGAAAGCGAACACGCGCAGCAGCGCCGCAGCGATGCGCCACACGGGCGCCAGCACGATGGCCTCGGCCCGAAGAGCCGCATGCGCTGTGGTCGCAGTGCGAGATGGCGACGCGCTGTGTTTCGTGCGCTTCAGCGCCTTGCCGACCCAGAACATCGCCTGCAGCAGAAGCAGCACGAACGCGGTGCGTCCGACCCAGTCGCCCCAGGCGACCATCAGCGTCGCGGGCGGTTGTCTTACCGAGACTTCGCCAATCAGCAGTTTCTGTTCGCCCATCGCGGTGGCAGAGACGATCGTGCCGGTCGCATCGATCACCGCACTCGTTCCGTTGCTGGTCACGCGCAGTTGCGGCAGGCGGGTTTCGATGCTGCGGAACGCGGCAACCCGCAGGTGCAGGTTGGCGCCGATCGGATACGACGTGAACCACGAGTCGTTCGACATGCCCAGGATGGCCCATGCGCCCAATCGCGCGCCGTCGATCGCCAGGCCGGCATCGGTGTCGTCCAGACAGATCATCGGCGTCACCGGAATTTCGCGCCCGCCGGACAGGCGCAGCGGAAACACGCGTGCGCCATCGCCCGGCCGCCACGAGCCGGTCCACGGCAGCCAGCGTCTGACAGTCGGCCCGTCGAGCCACTGCGGCACGTATTCGGTCAGCGGAAACAGGTCGGTCTTGCGATAGAACCCCAGCGGCGCGGTCCGCGCGGGTTCGAGGAACGCCGCCGCGTTGTACTCGCCGGCTTCATCGAGATCGTAGGTGCCGAACACCAGCGGTACGCGAACCGAGGACACGAACGCCTGGATCTCGCGATCGAGTTCGGCGCCGCCCTCGCTCTTCGGGTGGTGGTAGGTGGTCGGGTACACGGTCTCCGACCACAGCAGCGCGTCCACCCGATGCCGGTCGATGGCTTCGCGCGACATCGCGTAATGCGTATCGAGCACATGGCGGACCACTTCGTAGGCGCCCATTTCCCGACGCAGGCGCTCGTAGTCGACGATGTTCGACTGCACCATGCCGATGCGAAGGGTCGTGTCGGCGGTGCCGGGCGTGTCGCTCAGCACCGACAGGCGCGCTGCGCCGTAGCCGAACATCAGCACCAGCACCGAGGCGGCGACCGCCAACGGGCGGAGCAGCGCGCGCGCACCCTCGCCGCGACGCGCGATGGCCGCCGCGATGCACTCGTTGATCAGGATCAGCAGGACCGTGATGCCGGGCGCACCGCCGAGATCGGCGAGCTGTCGCAGCGCGTACGACGGATGCAGCCCGTGGCCGAGGGTGTCGTCGAACAGTCGGGGAACCAGCCACTCCGTCGCCACCCAGGCCGCCGCGCCCGCCAGCGCGCGCACGACCGGGCCATGGTGGCGGCCCGCGATGTGACGCACCAGCGCGAAGACCAGCAGCTGCGGCTGCAGCAGCGGCGCAGCGGCCAGCAATACGAGGAAACCGGTCGCTTCCGGGATGCCCAGATAGCCGGCAACCGCAAACCCGAACCATGCGAAGACCGCCGCGACGAACGCGAGGCTCATCGCCAGCCCGCTGCGCGCGGCGCCGGCTGCGGTGCGGGTCCCATCCAGCGTCAGCAGCCACGGCACCAGGCCGATGAAGCCGAGCAGATAGGCGTTGCCGCCCCGCGAATACAGGCCGAGCAGCGCCGCACTGATGACGATTCCGGCCAGCGCGCGCCAGCCGGAGTGGAAACGCCGATGCGTGTTCAGGGCGAAGGTTTCCCGGATGGCAACGGCGGCGGAACCGTGATCCTGCGGCTCGTCAGCCCGGGTGGCGCCATGCCCGGCGGGACGACGCGGTCGGCCGGAATGTCGATCCGCCGGCCGGCGCTGTCGAAGAATTCGAAGTCGGGCGAGTACATCAGGATCGGTTCGATGCGCTGGCCGTCGTCGGTCGCCTGGTAATGGCGGACATAGCCTTCCGGCAATTGGAAATCTTCCGGAACCGCCAGCCCGATCAACGGCGGACTGGTGCCGGGCGGATTGAACGCGCCGATCCCCGAGTGGATGCCGGCCTTGTGCAATTCATCGATGACTTCCGCGGCCGTCGGTTCCATGCCCGGCGGGATGACATCCGCCAGATCCACGGAGGACAGATCGCCGCCCGGTACGGCCGGTGGCGGGGTCATATCGCGCGGCATGGCGGTTGTTCCGGACGACGTGGGCTGCATCGCAGCGATGCCGGGGCGATCGGAAGCGCGTTCATCGATCACGGCCTGTCCGGAATCCGACGGCGCCTGCCTGCCCATCATGAGATAACCGATGCCGCCGGCCGCCAGTACCACGGCAAGCGTCTTGTACAGCAGCACGGACCGCGCGCCGCGGGTGCCGTGCTCGGTGATGCGCACGCCCTCGCCGTCCTGTCCGGACGGCGAGGTGTGCTTCTTTGAAGCATGCTTGTTTTCGGGATGGTCCATCGAGACGCACCCTACTGCATTGCGATCAGAACGGGCTCGGCGGGCTGAACACCGACAGGCCCCAACCCATGCGCTCGTGGCCGTACTGGTTCCAGATCGGGCTCTTGCCGCCGGCGAAGGACGTGTAGCGGGCCGCGCCCGTGCCGGTGGTGCCGCCCCACAGACCTGCGGACACGGTGCCGCCGGTGTAGGTCGGATGGACGTCGTCCGACTGGATGTAGTCGTAGCTGCTCGACGACGACACGAAGTGGGTGTTGGCGTCGCGCAGGGTCGGGCGCAGCGTCGAGGTGATGCGGGTCAGGTAGCTCGATTCGCTTTCGCCCAGCACGTACTTCAGCGCATCGGAATCGATCTGGCCGTCGCCGTTGCTGTCGTAATCCGCGCCCATGTATTGCGCGAAGTTGTCGGCGCACTGGAAGCCCTTCTGGCGGGCGTATTCGCACATCCAGTAGTTCATCTGGGCGATCGCCGGAAGGAACTTGTCGCGCAGATTGACCTTGGCGCCGGTGACCGGATCGTTGCAGGAGCTCAGCACGTTGTCGGCGTTGTAGCCGGGGTAGTACAGATTGCCGACAACCTTCAGCTTGACGCCGGAATAGGCGTTGGCGTTGATGTAGTTCATCGCGGACGAGACGTACGTCTTGCAGTTGTTCACCGCCGTCGTCAGCACGCTGTAATTGCAGGTGCCGGTCTGGCCCTTGAAGCTGGTGCGCGCCTGCAGGCCGTCGTTGCCGCACATTTCGAAGGTCACCACGCGGGTCGACGTGGCCTGCATGTACGAGCGCTCGGCGACGATCTTGTTGTTGTAGACGTCGGAGGCGATCGCGCCCGACTTGGCGCGACGCACGCTTTCGATATCGGAGTTCCACAGCGCAGCCAGATATTCGGCGTCGACCGTGGGCGCAGCGTATTTGGCGGCATTGGAAATGGAGCCGTTGTAGCCGGCGTAGATCGAGTCGCCGTAGGCGACAACACGATACTTCGCGGTGGTGCCGGCGCGATCGATGGTCCAGGACACATTCTGGTTCAGCGTGCTGGCCATCGCTGGCGAGCCGATGGCGACCAGGATGAGAGTGGGTAACAGCGCACGCATGTTCTTGCCGAATCGGTTGATCATGACCTGCTTCCTTGTATGAGTAGTGTGTGTCCCAGGAGAACTCGGGGCGTTCCAGACGACTGCGGCCCCAGTTTTCATTGCCACCTGGACCTGATGGTCCCGCCCCCGGGCTTGGCGGGGCTAACCCTATCGTGTCCCCTTGGCAGGGTCAACACGGCGATCCGTTTGTCGCAGCGCAGCATCGTCTTTCGACATTGCAACGTCATGAACCGGGTCCATGCTGTCTCTACGGAAGCCGTCATGCGCTGTATTCCGGATCGATGAAATCGCGCTCAACCGCAGCCATCGTGGAATGCAATGCGGGAGCGAAGCTGTCGTGCTGTATTTTCCCGCAATGACCGGATCACAATACGAATCGGCTTTGCACGGAACGGATGCACGCATGATCGACCGCCACCAGCTCCATCGCGATGGTTATGCGCTGCTCCATCGAGCGATCCCGGCGGAATGGCTGGGCGCGCTTCGCGACGCGTTCGATGCGGGCGTGAAACCATCGGAGCAGTGGCCGGTTCCGCGCGGCGCGGACTGGCGCCATTCGATGCTGGATCTCGATCCGAACGTGCAGGCCGTCTGCCGGCTGCCGCTGTTGTTGAAGGTCGTCGGTACATTGATCGGCGAGCGGTTCTTTCTTGCGCAGGTCGAAGGCCGCGAACCGCTCGCGGGCGGCGGCCATCAGGGCCTGCACCGCGACCTGTCGGCGCAGCGGCCCGGCGACACGGTGAATGCCCTGGCCTTTTTCGACGACTACGGCCCCGACAACGGCGCAACGCGCCTCGTCCCCGGCAGTCATCGCCCCGCGCCCGGCGCACCGCCGTTCGATCTCAACGACGAATTCCGGTGCACGCAACTCGCAGGCACCGCAGGCGACATCCTCGTCTTCGACGCCGACCTGCTGCATGCCGGCAGTCTCAACCCGAGCGGCGCGCGTCGTCGCTCCATCCTCATCGGCTATTTCGCCGAACCCCGCTATGCCTCGCATCTTGCAACTGCGCATCTGCGCAACGTCCGCATGGATACCAGCGAACGATTCGATCCGTAGGGGCTTCAACCCGCCTTGCAGTCAACCTTTCCGGTCGATCGATTCCCCGCTCCAGCCGGGAGACAAAACGCCTTCCCGAACAAACCGATGGAACGACGAATGCGGCCAGTCGCGCACCCGCGAGACGTAGCGGTGTTTCACGGGATTGAAGTGGATGTAATCGATATGGTTCCGCAAGTCGCGTTCGTCGCGGATCAGATGCTCCCAATAGCGGCGTTGCCAGATGCCGCGTTCCGTTTTCCTGGCCCGTGAAGTCGATACGCGTTCACCGGTCGGCACCCGCCGGGAAAATTTTTGTTTGATCAGCATCCAGCGTGTCGCAAAATCGCGATCCTGCTCCGGCAGCGTCCAGATAGCATGCAGATGTTCTGGCAATACCACCCATGCAACGGTCTCGAACGGATGATCACGGCGCACGGCACGCACACTCGTACGCAACGCATCGATCCGCTCGACAAGCAGACACTGGGAACGATCCGCGAGATTCACGGTGAAGAAATACGTGCCGCCCGGCACCCACATTCGACGATAATCAGGCATGCGGCAAGCGTGCCCGCAGCATAGCGCCAGCAACATCGGGCAACCCCGCATCCCACCGTCAGAATTCTCCGACCACACCATCGCGGCACTCATAAAATCCAACACCCGAACGTAGGGTGGCGGTGAGCGCAGCGAACCCCACCATCCCGGCGCATCCGGTGCGACCCACATCAAACCAAGTCGACCACACCGCGCAAAGACCCACACCATCAGACCGCCAAGACCAAACGTAGGGTGGCGGTGAGCGCAGCGAACCCCACCACGCCAGCACATTCGGAACGGCATGCATCAAACGAAATCGACCGCCTTGTGGGGCGGTCGAGAGATGTGCGTCATCATTGGCGATGGTGGGGTTCGCTGCGCTCCGCGCTTTTGGTGGGGTTCGCTGCGCTCACCACCACCCTACGGGAGTCCACCTTACGCGTTTATGGCCTTAACCACCTTACGGGTTACGGGAGTCCACCTTACGCGTTACGAGCTTGCCGGATCGCGACTTCCCATCACGCAGTTCGACACAACACCAAGCACGAAGTGAAACGAAGCCGTCGTTTCACCGAATAGGCGGGTGCAAGACCCGCCTTACGAGATCGCTTTTTTACCCGCCTTCCGGGTTTAGTTTTCGCTCACTGCACCACTACTCGTATGCAGTCTGAGCGCTGCTTCCCCGAGAATTCCATCCGTGTTCTTCACCACATCAACGATTAGAGGTGAAATTTGCCCATAATCTCGACCTAATAGATCGTAAAGATCCGAGCGAGAGACAAAGAAAATCCTATCCGCCACGTGCTCTAAGGCATCCCAATTAGCCAAGTCTGCAATCACAGGTCGCTTGATCGCTCGCCCATCCACTTGGCAGCCGAGTGCGAGCGTAAGCATCAATGTACACTTCTTCGAGCGGGAAAAATCTCGCAGCAAAAACGCGATCGCCTTTTCATCCTGATGCGAACCACTGGAAATATACTCAAGCCCATCTATTGCCAGAACGTCACAGCCATCAACGGCAATTTCGTTTAGTTTTTTTGCCAATCCATCTAGTGATCGAATAGTCTCATCATCGATGATGATGTCCGCTTCCTTAAGTATTCGTATACTTCCGGCAACACGCGACCAGTCCTCATCTTCAAGCTGCCCTGTCTCTATATCAATCAAGCTGACAAACCCGGCTGCACACAGCATCCTGTTCGCGTATTTCTGCGATGAAAGCCTCTGACTTATGACTCGGATCTTCTGCTTTCTTTTTATTGCTGCATACTGAATCATCGAAACAGCCAGCTCAGAAAAACCAGATGCAGGACGCCCAGCAAGCAGAATTACGTCCTCCGGCATCATCAATGCCAAAAGCTCATCAAGCCCAGCAAAGCCCGTGCCGGGGCCTGCAATCTGATCTTGATATTTTTTTTGAAGAATGTCGAAACTTTCAGCAAGGCATTGCTTTATGTTTTTCGACTTGAAGACTGACGGCTTCTCTTCATTCTTTGGCAATGCAGCTATTGCCGACCTTATTCCACGAGCAACATTCAGCCAAGCCTCATCTCGATTTGTCCAAATTGTCACGGCTTTGGCATCTTCAGGAAGCATCTTCAGCCGAGCAAACGGCATGCCCGTGAAGTCCGTAGGACGCACCACTATCGGAAGCACAGTTGCTCTTCCATTGCTATGTCGATCTAGCGCTACTTCCAATTCAGTCTTAAAACAATACTCCGATGCTATAAAGTCATTAGAGACAAGTAGTACAACCGCATCAGCTTCTTTTAACTGCTCCATTATTTCGCTATCAATATCAGCACCAGGAACAATCTTGTGGTCAGACCAGATATCTAATTCACCAGCCCGGATGGCAGGGGACAACGCAGCGACCATTTCGCTGCGAAGGCTCTCATCGCGATGAGAGTAACTAACAACAATCCTTGCCGGCTTTGATTTAGACATCCCTCACCCACACTTCGAATACCCACAATTCAAACAAGTAGCACACCCATCCATGATCACAATGGCTTTCGCGCTGCACTTGTGACACATCGTCGCCGAAGGCGGAAAGCTCGCGCCGTCGCCGGTGACTTCGATGTCTTCCTGATGCGCGGCGGGGGCTGCTTCGCTCAGGTCAGGCTTTTTTTTTGAGCGGTTCTCTTCGTACGCGCGGCGCTTTTCGGCGATCAGCGCGCGCTGCGCGTCGCTCATGTCGGGGTTGTGCATCAGACCAATCGTCTTGAGGTGGTCTTCGACGATCATTCCCAGTTCGGCGACCAGCGAGGGCATGTACACGCCGCCGGCCTTGAAGTAGCCGCCCTTGGGGTCGAACACGGCCTTCATTTCCTCGACCAGGAAGGTGACGTCGCCGCCCTTGCGGAACACCGCGGACATGATCCGGGTGAGCGCGACGATCCACTGGAAATGCTCCATCGACTTGGAGTTGATGAAGATCTCGAAGGGGCGGCGCTGTTCGTGCTCGTTGCCGGCGTTGAGCACGATGTCGTTGATCGTCACGTACATGGCGTGTTCGACCAGCGGGGATTTGATCTTGTAGGTGCTGCCGATCAGCACTTCGGGGCGCTCGATGCGCTCGTGCATCTGGATGACGTCGGCGACGGGCAGGTCGATTTCGGCCTCGACGGTTTCGCGCGCGACCGAGGCGCCGGGGACGGCGGCCTTGTCTTCCGGTTTGACGACGACGTAACCCTTGATTTTCTTGTCGATCTTGACGGCCATTTGAGCGTGTTCCGGTGCGGTGTGGTGATGTGTACGGGTAGGGCTTCGCCCCTCATCCGGCCCTGTGGGCCACCTTCTCCCCGCCAAGCGGGGAGAAGGCTTGGAGCTTGATTACTTCTTCTTCGCGGCTTTCTTGGCGGCTTTCTTCACCGCTTTCTTGGCGGCTTTTTTCGGCGCGGCCTTTTTCGCGGCTTTCTTCACCGCTTTTTGGGCGGGCGCTTTTTTGGCGACGGCTTTCTTGGCGGCTTTCTTAGCGGTTTTCTTGACCGTGGCTTTTTTGGCCGTGGCCTTTTTCGCGACTTTCTTCACCGCTTTTTTGGCAGCGGCTTTCTTCGTGGCGACTTTCTTCGCGGCTTTCTTGGCGGTCTTCTTCGCGGCCTTCTTGGCGCCGGCGACCTTGGCTTTCACGGTCTCCACGGCGGAGGCGGCTTTGGCCTTGGCGTCGTCGACGGCCTTGCCGGCGGCCTTGCGGGCCTTGCCTGCGGTTTTCTTCGCTTTCTTCACCGCGCTACCGACCGCTTTGCCCGCTTTGGTGTTGGCGACGGCGTCGCCCACTTCCTTTGCTTTGTCGGCCACCGCTTCGGCGGCGTCGGAAATCGCTTCCGTGATCACATTGCCATTGCTCATGGTGGTTCCTCGTCAGGGGATGCTCTGGGGTGACATCTGGGGTTACGGGTCTTCGCCCGTGTGCAGAATGTAGCGCGATCTGCGGTGGTGCGGTGAAGTCCGGCAGCGAACGTTTCGGTACGCCGGTTGCCCCTGATCCCTGCCCCTCTCCCCGTGCTGCAGGGAGAGGGAAACCGGGAGTCAGAACTTGCCGTAATACCCTTCTTTCAGGGCATCGAACAGGTTGGCGGCGGTGTGCATTTCACCGTCGTATTCGATCTCTTCGTTGCCCTTGACCTCGACGAAGCTGCCGTCTTCCAGCTCGAAGCGGTAGAGGGTGTTTTCGAGGTCGGCTTCCTTCACCAGCACGCCCTGGAAGGCGGCGGGGTTGAAGCGGAAAGTGGTGCAGCCCTTGAGGCCCTGCTGGTAGGCGTAGCGGTAGATGTCCTTGAAGTCCTCATAGGGGTAATCGGTGGGGACGTTCGCGGTCTTGGAGATGGAGCTGTCGACCCACTTCTGGGCGGCGGCCTGCACGTCGACGTGTTCTTTCGGGTGGATGTCGTCGGCGGAGATGAAGTAATCGGGCAGCTTGGCCGACGGGTCTTCGCTGTAGGGCATCGCCTTGGGGTTGACCAGCGTGCGGTAGGCCAGCAGCTCGAAGCTGAAGACGTCGACCTTTTCCTTCGACTTCTTGCCTTCGCGGATGATGTTGCGGCTGTAGTGGTGCGCGAACGAGGGCTCGATGCCGTTGGAAGCATTGTTGGCCAGCGACAGCGAGATGGTGCCGGTGGGCGCGATCGAGCTGTGGTGGGTGAAGCGCGCGCCGACTTCGGCCAGTTCGTCCACCAGCTCCGGCGCCACGTCGGCGATGCGCTGCATGTAGCGGCTGTACTTGGCGTGCAGCACCTTGCCGGGAATCTCCTGGCCGAGCTTCCAGCCGTCCTTCACCATTTCCGGACGCTTGCGCAGCATCTCGGCGGTCACGGCGAAGCGTTCTTCCATGATCGGGGCCGGGCCTTTTTCCTGGGCCAGCTGCAGGGCGACTTCCCAGCCGGCGACGGCCATGTCGCGGGCGATGCGGTCGGTGAATTCCAGCGACGGCGTGCTGCCGTACTTCATGCCGAGCATGGTCATGGTGCTGCCCAGGCCGAGGAAGCCCATGCCGTGGCGACGCTTGCGCAGGATCTCGTCGCGCTGCTTCTGCAACGGCAGGCCGTTCACTTCGACCACGTTGTCGAGCATGCGGGTGAACACGCGCACGACTTCCTTGTATTCCTCCCAGTCGAACGTGGCCTGGTCGGTGAAGGCGTTGCGCACGAAGTTGGTGAGATTGACCGAACCCAGCAGACACGCGCCGTAGGGCGGCAGCGGCTGTTCGCCGCAGGGATTGGTGGCGCGGATCTGTTCGCACCACCAGTTGTTGTTCATCTCGTTGACCTTGTCGATCAGGATGAAACCCGGCTCGGCGAAGTCGTAGGTGGAGACCATGATCATGTCCCACAGATGACGGGCACGGATGTGGCCGTAGATCTTGCAGGCGACCAGGCCATCGTCGCGGCTGATGTAGTTGACGTGGGTCGGCCATTCGCGCCAGACCACCTGCTCGGCGTCGTTGACGTCGATGTCGCCGACTTCCTTTTCGTTGATCGGGAACACCAGCGGCCAGTCGGCGTCGGTCTCGACCGCCTGCATGAAACCGTCGGTGATCAACAGCGACAGGTTGAACTGGCGCAGGCGCCCGTCTTCGCGCTTGGCGCGGATGAAATCCTTCACGTCCGGATGGGCGACATCGAAGGTGCCCATCTGCGCGCCGCGACGGCCGCCGGCCGAGGACACGGTGAAGCACATCTTGTCGTAGATATCCATGAAGGACATCGGGCCCGACGTGTAGGCGCCGGCGCCGGCGACGAATGCGCCGCGCGGACGCAGGGTGCTGAATTCGTAGCCGATGCCGCAGCCCGCCTTCAGGGTGAGGCCGGCTTCGTGGACTTTTTCGAGGATGCCGTCCATCGAGTCGAGGATGGTGCCCGACACGGTGCAGTTGATCGTCGAGGTGGCCGGCTTGTGTTCCAGCGCGCCGGCATTGGAGGTGATGCGGCCGGCGGGAATCGCGCCACGGCGCAGCGCCCACAGGAAGCGCTCATACCAGTATTTCTGCTTTTCGGTATTCGGCTCGGCGTCGGCCAACGCACGCGCGACGCGCTGGTAGGTGGCATCGATATCGGTATCGACGTCATCGCCCTGCTTGGTCTTGAGCCGGTATTTCTTGTCCCAGATATCCCAGGACGCCGGCTGCATCGGTATTTCGGTGGCGGCGTTCGCTTTCGCGACCGCTTCAAGACGCACTGTGCTCATCCACTCCCATCCTCGTCGTTATGTAGGCGCGGTGCTGCCGCAGCCTGTTGTTCTTGTTGCCGATGGCGGAGCTCCGCTCCACGCCTCGGTGAATTCTGTGATGCGGTTCCGGATCCAACCGCCGCGCAGACACTCCCTGACGATCCAGATGTTTTCGCCTGACGCTAATGTCTTCTTTTGATACGAAATTGTTTGTCGAAAGTTTTGTCGAAAAGCTTGTTGTCGAAGCCTGTTGTGAAGCCTGCGACCCGGGGATCTTCCGTGGAACAAGATTTCTCGTGAAACACCATTGGTTGGGTCTATTGTCGCGCTTACCCCAAGATATAGTGGCGACGCGGGGTGCCAAGCTACGCCCCTGTTCGGCCCAAGTCAACGGCTTGACGCGATCGGAATCGCATTCTCCGCCGGGCGGCGGGACCCGGGTTCAGCTTCTTCGGCACCGCCAGGCGACGGGAAGGTTTCATCTGCGGTTTAGGGCCCGCCACCGAGACTCGTCCGGGTGGCAAAAGGCCCCTGAATGCGTTCGCGGGGCTTGATTCCCCGGGACTCTGCCGCGATGTTCAGCGGACGCCGTCGCCGGCTTTCCACCCCATTTCCATCGACTCACCACCCACTTTCACCCGCCCGCTTCCCACCCGCGTGACGACCTGCCCGAAGACGATGACCACCGACCGCGCCCGCACCAAGAAGACTTCGCTCCTGCTCGCCCTGACCGCCGCTGCCGCGTTCGGGGGCTTTGCCGCCACCTGGGTCCGTGAAACCCTGCAGACCCCGGCCATGGCCGCCCCCTCGGCGGTTCCGGCCGCGCTGCCGACGGTGGCGGTGCTGCCCACCGCCGTCGACGGCCAGCCGATGCCCTCGCTGGCGCCGATGCTGAAAAAGGTCACCCCGGCGGTGGTCAGCGTGCATACCAAGCAGCGGGTGCGGGTGAATACGCCGTTCGGCGACGACCCGGTGTTCCGGCGGATGTTCGGCATTCCGGAGGAACGGATCTCCGAATCGCTGGGCTCGGGCGTGATCGTGGACGCCGAGCGCGGCCTGATCCTGACCAACCACCACGTGATCGAGGGCGCCGACGATGTCTCGATCACGCTCAGCGACGGACGGACGCTGAAGGCCGAGTTCGTCGGCTCCGACCCGGATACCGATGTCGCGCTGATGAAGATCCCGGCGCAGAAACTGACCGCGATCGCGCTGGCGTCCAGCGGTCACCTGCAGGTCGGCGATTTCGTGGTCGCGGTGGGCAACCCGTTCGGTGTCGGCCAGACCGTCACCTCGGGCATCGTCTCGGCGGTGGATCGTACCGGCCTGCCGGGCCTGGGCTTCCAGAACTTCATCCAGACCGACGCCTCGATCAATCCGGGTAATTCCGGCGGCGCGCTGGTCAATCTGCGCGGCGAACTGGTCGGCGTGAACACCGCCAGCTTCAACCCGCGCGGCAGCATGGCCGGCAATATCGGCCTGGGCTTCGCGATTCCGATCGATCTGGCCCGCAACGTCATGGCGCAGCTGCTGGACGGCGGCGCGGTGCGGCGCGGCGCGCTGGGCATCGACACCCAGGACGTGGACGCGCGGATCGCGCAGGGGCTGGGGCTGGACGAAGCGCGCGGCGCGGTCGTCACCCGGGTCTATCCGGGCTCGGCGGCGGCGACGGCGGGGCTGAAGATCGGCGACGTGATCGTGGCGGCCAACGGTCAGCGCGTGGACGACAGCGCATCGCTGCGCAACTTCCAGGGCCTGCAGCCGGTGAACGCGAAGGTCGCGCTGGACGTGCGCCGCGAAGGCAAACCGCTGCGGATCGCGGCGACCCTGCGCGAGCAGCCGCGCGAGGTCGACGGCGCCAGCCTCGACCCGCGCCTGGCCGGTGCCAGCTTCGCCGAACTGCCCGAATCGCTGCGCCGTCAGGGCGCGTCCGGGGTGCTGGTGGACAAGGTCGCCAGCGGCAGCCGCGCCGCCCGCAACGGGCTGCGCAAGGGCGACGTGATCCAGGCCGGCAGCATCGGCAAATTCACCGACCTCAGCGGCTTCCGCGCCGGCTTCGACGAGCGCCCGGACGCGCTGGTGCTGCGGCTGTGGCGCAACGGCCAGCGCGGCGATCTGCAGATGCAGTGACGGCTGCGCCCCTCACCCGCGCTGCGGGCACCCTCTCCCCGCAACTGCGGTGTGAGAGGAAGCGCGAGCGAGGGCGCGGGACCACAACCGTTAGAATCCCCCATGCATTTCAATATCCGCGCCATCACCCTCGATCTGGACGACACCGTCTGGCCATTCGCGCCGATCGGTGCGCGGATCGAACAGGTGCTCGACGATTGGCTGCGGATCCACAGCCCGCGCACCGCCGAACGTTTCCCGATTCCCGCGATGCGCGTCCTGCGCGAACAGGTGTTCGATGCGCACCCGCACCTGCTGCACGACATGGGCGCGCTGCGCAGGTTGACGCTCGAGCGCGCGTTCATCGACAGCGACAGCGACCCGGCGCGCATACCGGGCATGACCGATGCCGCCTACGACGTGTTTTACGCCGAACGCAATCGCGTGGAGTGTTATCCCGATGCGCTCGATGCGCTGGCGCGGATCAGCGCGAAGCTGCCGGTCGCGGCGCTGAGCAACGGCAACGCCGACCTGGTCGCGATCGGACTCGACCATCATTTCGCTTTCCAGCTCGGTGCGCGCGAACACGGCGCGGCCAAGCCCGATCCCGGCATCTTCCTCGCCGCCTGCGCACGCCTGGGCTGCGCGCCGGAAGAGGTGCTGCACGTCGGCGATCACATCGAGATGGACGTGCTCGGCGCCGCGCGCGCCGGTCTGCGGACAGCCTGGGTGCATCGCGACGATGCGCATCATCCGCACTGGCCCCACGACGACATCCGGCCGGATCTGATCGTGCCCGATCTGGCCGCGCTGGCCGATCATCTCGACAGGATGCACGGTGCGACGCCGGTGTCGTCCGAAACGCTTTCTTCAGAAGTCCATTCTTCAAGAACAGGTTCTTCAGGAACACGCCCATGACCGCATTGCCCGGCTTCACCGCCACCGCCGACCACGCCCTGCCACTGCATGCGGTGACCGCGAACGGTTTCGCCGCGTGGTCCGCACAGCAGTCGGCGCCGCTGCAGGCCTGGCTGAAAGCGCAGGGTTTCAGCGCCGCCGCCGGCACCGTTGCGCTGCTGCCCGGCAGCGAAGGTCTGGCCGGCGCGGTGCTGGGCATTGCAGATACGAAGGACCCGTTCGCCTACGCGCACGCGCCCTACGCGCTGCCGACCGGCGACTGGCGCATCGCCGATGCGCTCGATGCCGACGCGACCGCCGCGCTGCAGTTGGGCTGGGGCCTCGGCAGCTACCGCTTCACCCGCTATCGCGACGCGACGCGCGCGCCGGCACGGCTGGCGATCGATATCGACGACGACATCGCCGCGCAGATCGCGGCCTGCTTCCGGGCGCGCGATCTGATCAACACGCCGACCGAGCACATGGGCCCGGACGAACTCGAAGCGGTCGCGCGCGAGATCGCAGCCACCCACGGCGCCGATCTCGATGTGCTGGCCGGCGACGACCTGCTCGCCCACAACTTCCCGGCGATCCACGCGGTCGGCCGCGCATCGCATCGCGCGCCGCGGCTGATCGTGCTGCACTGGGGCGGCAATACCGATGAAGGCAAGGCGCGGCCGCACATCGTCATCGTCGGCAAGGGCGTGTGCTTCGACACCGGCGGCCTCGACATCAAGGCCGCCGCCGGCATGCGCAACATGAAGAAGGACATGGGCGGCGCGGCGCACGCGATCGCGCTGGCCGAACTGATCATGGCGCGCAAGCTGCCGGTGCGGATCACCCTGCTGGTCCCGGCGGTGGAGAACGCGATCGGCCCGAACGCCTACCGCCCCGGCGAAGTCATCGCCACGCGCAAGGGCATCAGCGTCGAGATCGACAACACCGACGCCGAAGGCCGGATCGTGCTGTGCGATGCGCTGGCCTACGCCGCCGAACAATCGCCGCAGCTGATCCTCGACTTCGCCACGCTCACCGGCGCCGCGCGGATCGCGCTGGGTCCCGATCTGCCGGCGCTGTTCAGCAACGACGACGCGCTGGCGAACGACTGGCTTTCTGCCGGCACGCATCACTACGATCCGCTGTGGCGGATGCCGCTGCATCGTCCGTACCTGCGCTACCTGAAAAGCGACATCGCGGACCTCGCCAACGGCAGCAGCTCGGCCATGGCCGGCTGCATCACCGCCGCGCTCTACCTCGACCGCTTCGTGCCCGCCGAACAGCCGTGGGCGCATCTGGATGTCTACAGCTGGAACGACAACGATCGCTCCGGTCGCCCGGCCGGCGGCGAAGCGCAGGCGCTGCGCAGTTGCTATGCGATGTTGAAGGCGCGTTATGGTTGATCGCCGCCCGTATCGGCTGCCATGGCGCGGCGTGTTCGCGACCTTCGCGCTGCTCTGCGCATTCGCAGGCGCGCAAGCCTTCGCGCAGCCCGCGAAACAGCCGCTCGCGACCACGGCCGCAACGCCCGCAGCGCAGCGCACCGTGCTGGTGATGGGCGATTCGCTGTCGGCAGCCTACGGGCTGTCCGCGGCGCAGGGCTGGGTCGCGCTGACCGCACAGAAGGTCGCGAAGGAGAAACCCGGCTGGCGGGTGGTCAACGCAAGCATCAGCGGCGAAACCACCGCCGGTGGCGCCGCGCGCATCGCTGCGGAGCTGAAGCGCCAGAAGCCATCGGTCGTGGTGATCGAACTGGGCGCGAACGACGGTCTGCGCGGTCTGCCGCTTGCGCAGACCCGCGCCAATCTGGCGAAGATGATCGTCGCTGCGAAGGCGGCGAATGCGAAGGTGCTGTTGATCGGGATGCGGCTGCCGCCGAACTACGGTCCGGATTACACGAAACAGTTCGAGCAACTGTTCCTGGAACTGTCGCAACAGCACAGGACGGCGTTCCTGCCGTTTCTGCTGCAGCCGATCGCGATGGACGATCGCGCGTTCCAGGCGGATCGTCTGCATCCGGTCGCCAGTGCGCAGCCGAAGCTGCGCGATCATGTTTGGCCGGCGCTGGTGCCGCTGCTGAAGTGATCGCGGAATTTTCCGCGGTCGATCCGTGGATTCCTGCGAAAAAGCGGTGTCGGTGCCTTATGGTTTGCGGGTAAATCCTGGACTCTGTTTTCGCGCTGGTGCGCGAAAAAGAGTCGAAACATTACCCGGGCAGCATGCGGCGCCGACGCAGACAGCGCCGCCGAACTTCACCGCAGATGCAGATCAAGGCGCTGCGTGCGATCCCTGCGGCCGAATCCCCGCCATGCGATTCGCCCCACAGCGGAAAAAGCGCGAATTCGCCAACCACTGCTGATCCGGGTAATACGCGAAGACCAGCTGGCCTTCCTTGAGCGTATCGATGACGCTGTTCGCGACGGCCGGCCGCACGGCCGGACAGCCGAAACTGCGGCCCAGGCGGCCCTGGCGCTGGGCCATGACCGGATCCACGTACGGCGCGCCGTGCATGACGATGGCGCGGGCGCGGGCCAGATCGTTGACGCCGGGCTCCAGACCGTCCATCCGCAGCGAGTAACCGTTGCCGCCGTTGTAGGTTTCGGCGGTGGCGAACAGGCCGAGGCTCGACTGGTGGCTGCTCTCGCGGTTGGAGAAAGCGCTGGCGAAGTTCTCGCCGCTGTTGCGGCCATGGGCGACGTATTCGGCATACAGCAGGACGGTTTTCTTCAGATCGAACACCCAGAGCCGGCGTTCGGTGGACGGCCGCGAGTAATCGATCACCGCGAGCCGCTGCGCCGGGGCCGCAGCGCCCGAGGCGGCGGCGCATTCGGCCGCTTCCAGCGCGAGCGCGATGACCTTCGGATCGGCTTCGGGTGCGAGCCGCTGCAGCCTGCCCAGCAGCGGCGATGCGCGGTTGGCGTGGGTCGCGTGGAGCGTCGTGCCGAGCGAGACATGGCCGGCATCGGCAGCGAATGCGGAGGGGCTGATCGCCAGTGCGGCTGCGGTCAGTGCGATCGCCGCGAGCGTCGCGGACAGGGCGGGAACGGGTCTATGCATGGCCCGAGGATGCCCCATGCCGGCGGGGAAAACATGAACAAGCCGCGCCTTCAGGGTGTTTCGGGCAGGGTTTGTGGGGGCGGTGGCAGTGGCGCTGTGACCGTGGTCGCATCGGTTTGCGGCACTGCGGGGACTGCGGGCGCAGGAGGCGCAGGAGGCGCAGGTGGTGCGACCGCAGGTGTGGTTGTAGGTGCGGCTGCAGGTGTTTGGGGCACCACGGGCGGGACGTAGCGCAGGGCCTCGTCGGTGATCAACAGGGTCGGATCCGCAGGCAGGACGGCCTGCAGTTGCTGCGCGAAGGTGCCTGACACCCGGATCTGTCCGCCCCGCAGCGGCGGCTGGAACGCGCCCGGCATGGGCGTCTTTCCCGCGATCGCCATCGCCTGCCAGCGCAGCGTCGGTGGAGGATCGGGCAGCGTGGTATCGGCCGTCAGCGGCGCGCCCTCGCTGGCGTCCACCAGCAGCGAATAGACGCGCGTGCCCGTCGCCGGCTCGCCGGTGATCACGGGGCTGGCACGGCCGATCTCGATGCCATTGCGCAGCACCACGAGCGTGCGGTCCCGCGTGCTCAGCATCACCGTCAACGGCCCTTCGGGCGCGCGTTCGGGAGTCCACGACTCGGCGAGCGCATCGCCGGTCGTATCGCGCAACGCGCCGGTCGCGGTGTCGACCGGCGCCAGCCATTCCGGCGAGACCACCTCGGGCGGATGCGAGGCCGCATCCGCGACCACCACGATCACGCCACGCCGGCTTGCGTCGTAGAGTTTTTCGGCGAAGGCCGCAGGCAGCCGGATGCAGCCGTGCGACGCCGGATATCCCGGTACTCGGCCCGCGTGCAATGCCGTGCCGCTCCAGGTCAGCCGCAGCATGAAGGGCATCGGCGCATTGTCGTAAAGATTGGAAAAGTGCTCGCGCTGCCGTTCGAGGATCGGGAACACGCCGGTTCCGGTCTCGTATCCGCGTTTGCCGGTACTGACCGTGGACACGCCGATGCGCACGCCATTGCGGTACACCGACAGCCGCTGCTCCGGCAGGCTGACCACCATCATCACCGGACCTTCCGGCGCCAGTTCCGGCGTCCACAGGAATTGGCCGGGTTTGAGCACCGGCAGCCGCGGCGGCGCGACCGGTTTGCCCGGTTTTGCCGGCTTGGCTGGTTTGGTGGAGGCTTTCGGCGCGGCCGGTGCCTCAGGGGTCGGCGCAGCGACCGTGGCCGTCGTCGCGACCGGCGCACGCGCGTCGACGCTGCCGGTATCGGCAGGCGGCGCGGCGAAAAGCGGCCAAGCGCTGGAGAGCGCGCACACCAGCAGGGCGGCTCGGACGGAGAGGGTTCGCATGGCGCACAGTTTAGCGGTCGCGCGCGCGCGATGGCTCGCGGAATGCCCAAAAGATGCCGATCCGGGACGGCCGGCATGCGCCGTGCAGCGCGATCAGCCGTCGCGGTTGGCGCTCACCCCGACAGCACCTGCAGGATCTGCAGCGCGATCCTGCGCTTGTGGGCGGGCAGGCGACGGAAGCGCAGCAGGGCTTCGTCTTCCTGTGGGTTGCGGGCGTCACTGCCGATCGATACGGCCGATGCTGCGGTGTCCTCGAGGATGCATGGACCGCGGGCGGTGGCGAGCCATTCGATGCAGGTGCCGGTCTCGATCGCGATCTGGATCAGGTGGTGCATGCTGGGCGTGGTGCCCAGCGGATGTTCCCACTGGGTGACGGCGCTGCGTTTCACACCGACCCGGCGCGCGAGTTCGGCCTGGCTCAATCGCGCCGACAGCCGCGCTTTGCGGATTCTGATGGGCAGTGCGCTCATGGTGGACATCACCCTCAGCGGTGGGAGCCCCGCATCCATGGCGCGCCGCTTCCATGGATGCCGGTTCGAGCCGGAGGACAGCACCGGCCTGCAGATTGTACTGTTTCGCTGTCCGGGCCTTCAGCGTCATGGCATCGAGCGGGACACACACTTCAAACGGAAAGCATTGCTTGACGCGGACGCCCGGCATTGCGTCGATGCGCACGGCCTGTCGCGGCGCCTTACCGCGTGTTACGCAAGGCCTGCGATGGTTCCAGAGGCGCAGCGCCGCGCAGGGGGCGGCGGGACGCGCTGTGGACCACCGCGTGCCGCGTCCGTCCCGGAGCGGCCACAGCACAGGACACGACAGGATGTTACGCATCTGGTTGTTCGGTTCCCTCTGCGTCGCCAACGACGCCAGCGGCGAGCGGGTCACTGCGATCTCGGGCCGCTGCGGCAGTCTGCTCGCCTATCTGGCGCTGGGGCGCGGGCGCTATTTCAGCCGCGCCGAGCTGCTCGACACGCTGTGGCCCGAGCGCATGGCATCGATGACCGCCGGCTCGTTCAACACCGCATTGTGGCGGCTGCGAAGGATGGTCGAATGCGCGCCGTTCCAGCATGGCGAGTTGATCGCCAGCGACCGCCGCGGTGCGATCGGCCTCAACGGTTCGCAGGCGATCTGGCTGGACATCGAGGAATTCGAGCGCCGGATCGCTTCCGGGCTGAGCCGCCCGATCGAGCAGCTCGGCGATCACGACATCGAGGATCTGCGCGCCGGCGTGGCGCTGTACAAGTCCGACATCCTGCTGGAGTTCACCGACGACTGGGCGCTGCGCGAGCGCGAAAAACACCGGCGCCACTATCTCAACGCGCTGTGGCGGCTGATGCAGCTGTGCGCCATCCGTCGCGAATACGGCGAAGCGATCCGCTACGCGCAGTGCATCCTCGACTGCGATGCGCTGCGCGAAGACGTGCATCGCGAGCTGATGCAACTGTTCGTGCTCAGCGGCCAGCGTGCGCAGGCGCTGCGCCAGTTCGAGACCTGCCGCGACATGCTCCGTCGCGAACTCGCGATCCAGCCCATGCGCGAAACCCTGTTGCTGTATCGGCAGATCGCCGACAGCGCGATCGGCGGCGATCAGATGGCCGCGCCGGCGATGATGCAGGCGCCGCTGCGCTTCGACTATGCGCCGGCGACACCGCTGGCCGCATTCGACACGCCCCGGGATGTCGTCGACCTCGCAGCGGATCGCCATGCCCGCAGTTGCATCGCCACCGCCCGCCAGCATCTGGCGGCAGCCGATGCGCAGCTTGAACTGGGTCTGCGCCAGCTCGACAGCTGAGCGTTTTTCTGTCGCTTGCGGCATAGGGTGCGCCTCGGCGCACCGGCCGCTCGTCGTGATTGCGCGATGGTGCGCCAAAGGCCCGGGGCATCCGCACTTTTTCGAGCATTGCAAAAACGTCGTCATCGCCGCGAGCGCGGGAACGACGGGCAAACGAACGGTTACCGCCAGGCCATCGATCGCCCCATGGCATGTCCGGGTGAACCCTGCCGGCAGCGGATGGCTGCGCCGGCATCACGCCGCGATCACCCGACATCACACGCCCGGTACCCGCCATGTGATGTTGCGGTGATGCCGGCGTGACGGGCCGGTGATGCGCCCGGCGCACAGTCGGGCCATCGCACCGACACCGGCCTGGCGTCCATGGCACTGCTCGAGGACCGCACCACCGCTTTCATCGTCCGCATCTGGTGCGAACGCGGCGATACCGCGAGCCTCGCACCGGAGTGGCGCGGTTCGGTGGAACACGTCCAGACCGGCCAGCGCGGGTTCTTCCGCCATCTGGACGCGGTGATCGATTTCATGAAGCCGCATCTGGAAGGCATCGGCGTCGATGCCCAGCAGCGTTTCTGGGAGCGCATCTCCACGGTCATGGACGATGGCGAACAGGACCTCGCACACGATCCGGACCATCCGTCGAAGGCCTTCGCGCCCAAGGAATTCCGGATCGATCTCGGCGCCGCCGCTGCGTCTTCCGCGTCCGCCCTCCCTTCTGCGGCCGCCGCCGCTGCATCCGCATCCGCCGCTGCGTCTCCCGACGCGCGGAAGTCCCGCTAGGAGTCCGTCATGGCCGTTATCCGTGCCAACCGCGAATCGATCGATGACCGTTTCAGCGTACTGGGATTCACCGTACGCTCCGAACTGCCGCTGTTCGAGATCGCGATCGCGACCGATCCGGAATTGCTCCGGCCGGAACTGCGCACCAAGCGCACCCCCGGCAATTTCCACACCAGCCGTCTGCTCCGCGCGGCGCCTTCGCAGCGCGGCGAAGCGGTGTATCTGGTGCCGCCGGACGTGGTCTCGCGGTTCGTCGGCCAGCCGCGCCTGTATTTCGGTCTGGCGACGTATCGCGAAAGCGACCGCAGCACGCCGGTGTCCATGCGCATGCCCGACCGCGGCACGATGTACGTCAGCCTGTCGGGCCTGACCGAACGCGGTCTGCGCCGCACGGTCCGCAGCCGCGCGCCGACGGGTAACGGCAGCACCGGCTACGGCGGCAACGGTGCGGAACTGGGCTGGGGCGGCGATGCCGCCACCGCTACCCCGCCGCCGTCGCGCGACGAAGACCGCAGCAGCGCCGCGCGCGCGAATACGGGCGTCGGTGCCGGCGAACCCGCGACCTACAGCGACGGGTATTCCGAAGACCTGTGGAAACAGGCGCCGGCCGCTGCCGCGCCGGCAGTGTCGACAACACCCGCCGCCGCGGCACCTGCGACCGCGCAGGGCCTGGCGATGCGCAACGGTGCGATGCGCAACGGCGCCGGGCGTCGCCCGATGGCGACGTCACGCTCGCTGCTGATTTCCTCCGACTATCGTCCGAGCAATTTCTGGGATGCGCTGCGCGCGCAGGCGGGATTCTTCCTCGACAGCGCGATGTGGTATCTCGGCGTCGGCGATACCCGGGTGATGCCGCATTCGGCGATCTGCCAGATCCGCGTGCCCGACGGCACCGCCGAGGGCGGCCTGCACGGCTCCGGCTTCTTCATCGGCCCGCGCCTGATCATGACCGCCGCGCACGTCGTGGACGGCCAGAGCGAATTGATCGTGGTGCCGGGCAAGAACGGCGGCGGTACCGCTTCGGCGACCGAGCCCTTCGGCCGCTTCAACGTCACCCAGTTCCGCAAACACGATTCCTACGGCACCAACGGCAGCGACTACGACATGGCGCTGATCTGCGTGCCCGCGGCGAACGCGGTCGGCAGCGGCCAGTATTTCGATCTGGTCGAAGAGCTCAACCAGAGCCGGCCGGAAGGCGTGGTGGTCAGCGGCTACGCCGCGCGCTGGTACGCGAACGATGTGATCGAACATTTCGTCAACGACACCATCGATCCCAACCGCCAGCACATGATGGGCGGTTACATCCGCGAACTGCCGAGCGACGAAACCTTCAGCTACAACATCCAGACCCTCGGCGGCACCAGCGGTTCGCCGGTGTACTGGATCGAAGAGACCGGCGCCGGTCCGCAGGCGCACATGGTCGGCGTGCACGTCGCCGCGCACGATGCCACCACCAATCTGGGTTGTCGCATCACCGCGAACAAACTCGCATGGATCCGCAGGATCGCGGCCGAATGGAGCCAAACCCTGACCTTCTCGATGGGCCGCTACGCGCGCAGCCTGTCGGCGGTGGACGAGGACAGCGCTTACGACATCGGCGGGCCCATCCCGGATCAAGGCGGCCCCGATGCTGCAGCCAGCACCGCGCAGGATTGGTACGGCGCACGCGGCCTGACCCTGACCGCGCCCGAATATCCGATGGCGAGCCGCTTCGAAGCCGCCGCCACCGGCAACTTCCGCGCGGTCGGCGGCACCCGCACCATCGACAGGATCGTCATCCACATCACCGACGGCGGCGCCAACATCAACGGCACCATCAGCTGGTTCAAGAATCCGGCCGCCAAGGTCAGTTCGCATTACGTGATCGGCCAGGACGGCGAGATCGTGCAGATGGTCGCGCACAACAACGTAGCTTGGCATGCGGGTTCCGCCAACAGCACCAGCATCGGCATCGAACACGTCGCGAACACCCGGGGCCTCAATCCGACGCCCGCGCAGATGTGCGCGTCGGCGGCGCTGGTCACGTGGCTGTGCGACCAGTACGGCATCACCCCCGACCGCGCGCACATCCTCGGCCACGCCGAAGCCGACGCCAGGACCACCCACACCGCCTGCCCGAACGCAGTGTGGGACTGGGTCTA
This sequence comes from Lysobacterales bacterium, assembly GCA_017302135.1. Classification (GTDB taxonomy): domain Bacteria; phylum Pseudomonadota; class Gammaproteobacteria; order Xanthomonadales; family Xanthomonadaceae; genus Lysobacter_I. Next base: position 83,644 of record JAFLDZ010000014.1, read on the forward strand.
CTACATGGACATGATCACCACGCGCACGTGCTACGTGCCGGATTCAATGACGCCCCGGACGCAGTCGCTGGGCTATCGCGCCCATCCAGGCCGCAACGGCTACGGCCGCGCGCTGGAGGACACCGACGATTCCGAGCAGTACGGCATCACCGAAGGCGAGCCCGAATACTTCGAAGGCGCGGTCGCGCAACGCTACGCGGGAGGCTACGCCGCGCGCGGGCTCGACGCGCCGCAGTCCGACTATCCCGGCGCGAGCCGCTTCGTCCCGGCGCACGCGAACAATTTCAGGGTCGGCCGCAGGGCCGGCGCCGTCATCGACCGCATCGTGATCCACATCACCGCTGGCGGCCCCAGCATCAACGGCACCATCGCCTGGTTCCAGAACGGCGACCGTTACAACGAAAGGACCGGCAAGTACGGCTATTCCAGCGCGCACTACGTGGTCGGCCGCGATGGCGAAGTGGTGCAGATGGTGCGCAATGCCGACACCGCCTATCACGCCAGCAGCGCCAACGCGCGCAGCATCGGTATCGAACACAACGCCAACAAACCCTACCGCCTCAACCAGCGCGATCTGCCGCCGACCGAACCGCAGTACGAAGCCTCGGCGCGGCTGGTGGCGTGGCTGTGCGCGCAGTACGGCATTCCGGTGGACCGCGAGCACATCATCGGCCACATCGAAGCGTCGCCACGCGACAATCACGATTGCCCGAGTGCCTACTGGGACTGGGCGCACTACATGCAGCTGGTGCAGGCCGCCGCCAATCCGCAGGCGGCAGCGCCGGAAACCGGCAGCAACGCGCAGAGCCTCGGCCTGCGCCGTCCCTACGTCGCCGCGCAGGAGATCATCACTCCGTTCTACGATCCCGCCGATCCGATGAGCGCCCTGACCTGCCAGAACGACGCCTTCAGCCAGGCGCGCGAGGAATGGTTCGTGGGCGTGGAGAACACGCAGTTCTTCCCGCACTCCGCGATCTGTCTGCTGGAGATGACCAACAGCAGCGGCGGCAAATCCTACGGCACCGGTTTCTACATCGGCCGCAACCGCATCCTCACCTGCGCGCACAACCTGTCGGGCAAGGCCAGCGCGGTGGTGATGCCGGGCAAGAACGGCGCCGGCAACGAACCCTTCGGCCGCTTCACGGTCGCGTCTTCCTCCTGGCGCGTGTCGCCGCGCTATCTCACCAGCAACAGTTCGGACGACGACCTGGCAGTGATCGACAACGTGCCGATCGATGCGCCGAACGGGCAGTGGTTCGAGTTCCTCAACGCCACGCCGTCCGACCGGCTGCCGCTGGTCGTCTGCGGCTACTCGCGCAAATCCGATGTGATCCCCGAGCTGACCGCGCTGATGGATGGCGAAAAGCAGCATCTGCACGGCGGTTATGCGCAGCGGATGACCACGCCGGAGACGATCGATTACCCGATCCTCACCCTGCACCGCGCCAGCGGTTCGCCGGTCTACACGCTGCGCGACGACGGCAGCGGCCTGCGTGCGCTGGTCTGCGCGGTGCACGTCAGCGGCGCGCCCGCGAGCGACGGCCTCAACCGCGGCTGCTTCATCACCCCGGCCAAGATCGACTGGATCGAAGGCCGCACCACCAGCTTCTCGCTGGGCGCGCCTGCCCGCCGGCAGGTGCGCACGCTCGGCGATGCGTTCTCGGTCCACTGGACCGATGTGCCGATGACCTACCAGACCAGCCCGATGTCGTGCTGGGCCGCCGCCGCGTCGATGGTGGTGGGTTGGCGCGACCAGCAGTCGATCCCGGACAGCGTCATCGCCGACAAGGTGCAGGTGTTCGATGCGTTCAACAGCGGGCTGTACGGGCATGAGCGCGGCTTCGTCGCCGATGCCTGGAACCTGATGGCCGAAGCGCCTGCGTCGTACACCATCGAAGCCTGGCGCGACATGCTCGCCAACAACGGGCCGCTGTATATCGACCAGGTCGCCAGCGTTGCCGGCGGCGGTCACGTCCGCGTGCTGGTCGGCATGACCAGCGGCGGCGCCGCCGACGGTTCCGACACCACCATGTTCATGCACGATCCGGCGCGTGGGCCGATCCGACTGTCGTTCGCCGATTTCCTGGCGCTGTACGAAGGCCGCACCGCGAACACCGGCGGCTATCTGCAGTTCCAGATCATGCACTCGGGCGGCGTGCCCGCCGGCCGCCGGTCGTCCGCGACGGCTGCTTTCTCGCTGGGTGCGGGCGCCTCTCGCCTCTCGCCCCCGGGCCTGTCGCGACAGTTGGGCAACGACGGACCGGCGGATTATCCGGTGGCGCTGATTCCGCAGCCGAACAAGGACGCCTGCTGGGCGGCATCGATGGCGATGCTCATCGCGCACCGCCGCCAGCAGTCGCGCTCGCCGGAGTCGATCATCAACGACATCGGCGGCAGCCTCGCCAGTTCCTACGGTTGGGACCTGCTCAACGCGGCGCGCAACCACTACGGCTTCGAAGTCATCGACCAGCCGTCCAACGCCAGCATCTACAACACGCCGCGGCAGTGGGCCGAATGGCTGAACACCTACGGTCCGCTATGGGTGGTGATCGTCGGCGCGCCGCACGCGGTGGTCGTCGCCGGCATCCGCGGCAATCTCGATGATCCGAATGCGGTGCGGGTGAAGATCCTCAATCCGTGGGACACCCGGGTCGCGTTCGACAACGACCCGATCGATTTCCACCCCGCCAACAACGGCTACGAAGACTGGCTGCCGTTCATGGATTTCGCCGCCGCTTTCGGCGACATGGCAGAACCCGACTACGGCAACTGGCGCATCCTGCATCTGCCGGTGTCCGCCGCAGGCGCGCAGTCGCAGTCGCTGTCGATGCGCGGCAACGGCGGTCTGCGTCTGGCGCCGCCGCCGCCGGCGCTGCGCGCGTTGAATCTCGACGGCAACGGCGAACGTCGCGAACCGATCGAGCCCAGCCGCGTGCTCGGCGCCAGGATGAGCCGGGTGATCGGCGAGGCCGGCGGCAGCCGCTGGTCGCTGGATCAGCTCGAAGGCCTGAAGTCGCCCGCGACGCTGTCGCCCAGCGTGAGTTCGGCCGCCGCCGCCGATGTCCGCATCGACATCAACGACTGGCCGGCGATCGAAGGCGCGCCCACGCCGCTGCCGCTGCGGATCGAATTCCGCGTCAACAACGGCAGCCTGGGCGATGTCCGCATCTCCGCCGGCACGCCCGCGAATCTGGCGTACGGCGTGGAAGCGATCGCGAAGATCGAAGACTGCGCCGACGCCGATGGCGTGGCGCGCCTGCGGGTGCGCATCGACTATCGCTTCCGCGGTCTGTCGCAGGGCAATCCCGATGCGTTCATCGAGATCTGTCTGCGCGGCGACGGCCGCCATGAGCGCGAGAACGGCTGGCGCGACGCCAGCGTCGAAAGACCCGACCTTCTGAACACGGCGGCCTGAGGACAGCACGATGTCCGACACCACGCGCAACAGCGGCAGAATCTTTCCGTCCCGGCCCGGGACAGGGACAGCGCTGTCGCGTGCGCAGGCGGGCGAAACGGCCACCGCAACGCCGGCGACACCGGCGACATCCAGCAAGCCGCCGGCCACCGAAACCATCGCCCGCCGCGCCGGTGCGATGGTCAACGAAATCGATTTTCCCGGGTTCGTGTCGCAGCTGGTGCACGGCACCTTCGACGCGATCGTCGATGCCTCGATCCGGCAGATGGAAAGTTATTCCGGCCTGGTGTCGGCGGTGGCGAAGACGGTCGACCAGTTCACCGAAGAAAACGTCACCTTCAACCAGGCGCGCGACTGGCTGGTGTCGCGCTATCCCGGCGATGTCGTGCTCAAGCTGCCCGAAGGCGGCGAGACCGAACCGCAGCTGGCGCCGCGCGCGGAAGAACTCAGCCCGATCTGGCTGGTCGATTACGGCGTGGACGGCCAGGAGCTGACGACCGAACTGCTGGAACAGCAGATCCTGCCGCAGGTGCGCAACAAGGTCGGCGCCGAGCGCCAGCAGCTGCTGGCGACGATGGTGCTGCTGGGCCTGAACCGGGTCGCGGTGCGCGACGGCAGCATCAGCGCAAAAGTCATGTTCCGCGCCGCCGCGCGCGACGCCGCCGCAGTGCAGTACGCGACCAGCAGCGACCCGCAAGGGGCCAACAACTGGGGCGAACGCGGCGCGATCAGCCAGGGCGGCAGCACCACCATGGTCTCGACGGTGGCGGTCAACGCGCAGAACGAATCCACCGTGCGCGCGGATCTGTTCGGCGAGGTCAAACTCAATTTCGTCAGCGAAACCCTGCCGCTCGACCGCATGGCCGACGCGGCCAAGATGGCGCTGGTGCAGCAGCATTCGATGACCGGGCGCGCCGCCGCGCCGCCAGTGACCGCTCCGGCATCCGCTCCGGCACCCGCTCCGGCGGCACCAGCCGCTGAAGGCAGGCCGTGATGCTGCGCGAACTCTCGCAATTGCTCGATGAGCTGCACGATGGCCTGGTGGCGATCGACGCGCGCGACGGCATGCGCCTGTCGCAGGTCGAGATGACCCTGCCGATCGATGTGCAGCCGGTGTTCCGCGATGGCGGCTGCGTGCTGCTCGCGGATTTCACCCGCAGCAGCGAAATCAATACTTGGCTATCGACGCCGTCGCGACTCACGCTGGGCTGGAGCAACGGCGGCGACGCGGGAGCCGGCGCATGAGCGCGCAACTGCCGCCGCTGCTGCAGAACGCGGGCGTTCCCTTCGACCTGTTCATCTCGTCGCTGACCGAGCAGCTGGACAAGGCGCAGGCCGCGATGGCGATCAAGGCGCGGCTGGGCAAACTGCCGCTGACCTTCGCGGTGAAGGAAATCTCGCTGGATCTGCGCGCGTTCGTGCAGATTCTCGACGACGACATCTATCTGCGTCCCGCCGGTCCCGGCGAAACCGAGGCCAGCAGCATCAAGCTGCAGTTGACCACGATCACCAAGCCGATGATCGACGAGAACAGCGTCGACTACAGCACCGAAGATCCGAAATTCTCGCTGCGCGAAGCGCTTGGCGACCAGATTTCCGAAACCGAGCAGCGTCAGCTGGAACGGATCGGCGTGCGCACCGTGCAGCAGCTCAACGAACTGAAGGAGAAGGCCGGCACCGACGTGATCGCGCGGCTGTCGCGGATGCCGGTGAACCGCCTGCAGCAGGCGCTGATGCGCGCCGCCGCGCCGCGGGTGACCAAGGTCGATCATGGCGACACGCCCGACGCGCAGCGTCGCGTGCACCTGGCCGCCCCGGGCCTGCGTCCCGGCCGCCTGCCGCTGGTCCGCGCCGCCGGCCAGAGCGTGCCGGTGGTCGCCGCGCAGGACGACGGCATCGTGCTGGCGCCGATGGCAATCCAGCTCGGCCACGAGGCCGAGGTCGATTTCGGCGACGGCCGCATCGCCCACGTCGAACTGAGCGAAGGCCGGCTCGGCCACTGGAGCACGCCATGAGCGCAGCCCGTCGCCTGCTGTCCGACGCCGTCCGCGGCGGACTGCTGATCACGCTGAAGCTGGGCGAGATGCCGACGCACATCCCCGGCTGGCGCGCCTGCACCCGCTACGGCACGCCGGTGGCCGACCGCATCGACGGCGGCGTGCTCGATCGCCTGCTGCGCCACCACGGCGGCGCGATGCGCGCGGTGCGCCTGCACAGTGCGCGCACACCGCGACGCGATCGCGACGTGGTCGGCGCCTACCGGTTCGACGATATCGAGCAGATCAGCGGCGTCGCCCGCGTGCTGCGCGTGCGGGTGCGCGAGGCCGAAGGTGTGCCGCCGCTGCTGCAGGCGCTGGCGGAACTGCCCGTCGTCGAGCGCGTCGCGCCGGTGACGGTCTGCCATACACCATCGCCTTTCTTTTTTCCTCTTCAAGCAGCAGCAAATTTCATTACTCCTCATCCATTTCTTCAAATATCTCTTTTACTTCCTCTTTAACATCAGTTG